>JBJZOS010000002.1:0-496336 GCA_046269235.1 Chryseobacterium sp. TY3 | reverse complement strand
TCAGGACTGTTTATTTTTGTCTACACTTATTAATTCTTAAATTTAATTGAAAAAGGAACCTGAGCTTTTTAAAAGAAGACTGAAATGAGAAGTCTTGCGCGTCATCCCCATTAATAAAATAAATCATTAACCATAAAAGCAAACATAAGATTCTAGATAATTTACTTCACATATCACAAAACATAATTCAGAATTCTAACATAGAAATTCAGAATTCTAAATTAAAAATCGTAAATGAATGATTATTCTCCATAAGCAATAGGGATGGAAGCGGCATCCTTGGGGCGGAGCGAGGCGGCGGTGCTTCGGGAGGCGCAGCGACCGAAGCATAGATGACCGAGCGCAGCTAACAAGATACAGCGGACAGCCCGACCGAGCTGGCAAAGACTCAGCAAGGCGCGAGGATTGCCCAGAATAGAAAAAATAATAAATTAAATTCTGCCTTCGTGCTTCAATTTCCAATAGCGCAAAAGTCCAGAAACAGACATCCAACTCGGGTTCGCATATTCGTAAACTTGTATTTCTTCTGCAGACAAGCCTTTATCACGAAGTTGATTTTGCGTGTATTCCATAAACTTTGGCGTGATTTCGTCAGGTGAATTCCCGTTTTCAAAATAAGGTTTTATCCAATTTGACCAATCGTCCAAAATCGCGCGAAGTTCTTGTGTATGTTGTTTGGTGTTTTCTTGACGACCAAAATGCGTAAGATAAAATGCGTCTGCATTTTCGGCATCAAGTTTATCCAAAGATTGTTTCCAAAGCTCAATATTGATGTCTGGTGGCGGACAAGGCGGAACGACAGGATGATTTCCGATTTTGACACCTCCAACGTCGCCTGTGAAAATAACGCTCCCAAGTCTATACGCATTGTGATGAACGGCGTGGCCAGGTGTGTAAATCGTTTTGAATTCGTGCTCTCCAATTTTAACAATATCATTATCCTCAACTTGGACAAGATTTTCTTCGGCAATCGGTTCCATTTTTCCCCAAAGCCGATCCATATCGTCGCCATAAATCATCTTGGCAGAATTCCATAACCTGTCTGGATTAAGCATGTGCAAGTAGCCTTTCGGATGAACATAAATCTTAGCTCCAGATTTTGCAAACTTCCAAGCGGCGCCCGCATGATCGAAATGAATATGCGTTAATAAAACGTGTTTGACATCATTAATGTTAAAACCAGCTCTTTCGATAGCTAATTTTAAATGCTCGAAAGTGGATTCGGGTCCCGCCTCGATAAGAATTAAACCGTCTTGACTTTCGATTAAAAAAGAACCAATCGCATGTAGAGTATCTTGAAATTGTAAATCAAGTATTTTGATTTCGGACATAATTGAACTTTTTTGAACACTCCAATTTACCAATAAAAAAGCCATCTACAAAACTTGCAGATGGCTTTTCTTTATTTTTTAGGACTCGACTTTTTGGTGGCCGTCGTTTTCTTTGCTGTGGTTGTTTTCTTCGCAGCGTTTTTTTTGGCTGGTGCTTTTTTCTTGGTTTCAAAAGCTGTGGGATCTTGCTCTTTGATCCAAGCTTTCACCGTTTCCAAGTCCACTTGTTTCAATTCTTCGGCCTCATACTTTTCACCGTCTGCTCTTTTCGGAATTTTAAGATTCGTTTTTCCGAATTTGATGAAAGGTCCCCAACGTCCATTTTCCAAAGCTATTTTTTCATCTTCCCATTGTTGAATGTAACGATTGGCTTCTTTTTCTAGTTTAGCATCGATTAATTCTACAATATCCGATTGCGAAAGATTGTTGAAATCATACTTTTTAGGAACATTCACATAAAGCGATTTGTACTTAATGAACGGACCAAAACGTCCTGTCCCTTTCGTTACTGGTTCGCCTTTATAATTGGCAATCGGTGCATCAGCCTTTTGCTTTTCTTTGATAATTTCTTCAGCACGATCTTGATCAACTGATAACGGATCTTCGCCTTTCGGAATAGAAATGTAAGTTTCGCCCCACTTCACATACGGTCCAAAACGTCCGACACCAATGGTAAGCGTTTGCCCTTCATAATCATTTAATTCAAATGGAAGTTTGAACAATTCCAACGCTTCTTCCAATGAAATTGTTGCAATATTTTGACCACTCAACAACGAAGCAAAAATTGGTTTTTCTTCATCATCTTGCTCACCAATCTGAATCATCGGTCCAAAACGACCTATTCTCGCGTGCACTTGCTTCCCAGATTTTGGATCAACCCCCAAAATGCGTTCTCCAGTTGCACGTTCTGCATTTTCTTCAACGTCTTCAATTCTTGGATGGAATTTGGAATAAAAATCCGTCATCATTTTTTTCCACTCTTCAGAACCTTCAGCGATCTCATCAAAACTACCTTCAACACGCGCCGTAAAGCCGTAATCTAAAATCTCTTGGAAATTATCAATCAAGAAATCATTAACGACTTCGCCGATGTCTGTCGGGACAAATTTGTTTTTGTCGCCACCAAACTTCTCCTCAAGGACTTCTTTTTTGATTGCGCCATTCGTTAACGAAATACGTACGACTTCTCGCGTTTGAGGTTCAATCTCGCGTTTGTCAACATATTCACGATTCTGAATCGTCTGAATCGTCGGTGCATACGTCGATGGACGACCAATCCCCAATTCTTCCAATTTTCTAACCAAACCAGCTTCCGTGTAACGTGCACTTGGTTTGGTGAATTTTTCTGAAGCTGTAATTTTTTTATAGTCTAAAACTTCACCGATTTTAACTTTCGGAAGTAGTTTCTCGTTATTTTCTTCATCGTCCTCTTCGGTTTTCACAATACCATAAGCTTTCAGGAAGCCATCAAAAACAATAACTTCTCCTTGCGCTTCAAAATGTTGTGGCAAACTCGGATTTCCGATTTCGATAACTGTTTTTTCGATTTTAGCATTCGACATTTGCGACGCTAAGGTTCGACGATAGATCAACTGATATAATTTGCTCAATTGCGCATCACCAATAGTTTTAACACCAAAATCTGTTGGACGGATCGCCTCGTGCGCTTCTTGTGCAGACGTTGATTTCGTTGTATAATTTCTTGGTTGCGAATAATCTTCCCCATATTCTGAAAGGATTTGCGCTTTCGCACCATTAATCGCTTCCTGAGACAAATTCACGGAATCTGTTCTCATATAGGTGATGAAACCTTCTTCGTAAAGGCGTTGTGCCAGACGCATCGTGGTGGTCACATTGTAACCCAAACGCGAAGATGCCTCTTGTTGCAAAGTCGAAGTTGTAAACGGCGCCGACGCAGAACGTGTGCCTGGCTTGGTTTCAACATTAAGAACTTTGAACTCTGTATTTTTTGCTTGTTCTAAAAACTGCTCCGCATCGGATTCTTTATTAAAATCTTTTTTGAGTTTTGCAGCGATATCTTGTTTTTGATCATTTAGAAAAACTGCGTCCACTTTGAAACTTGCAGTAGGCTTAAAGCTTCTAATTTCTTTTTCTCTTTCTACGACAAGTCTAACAGCAACCGATTGAACTCTACCTGCAGAGAGCCCTGGTTTTACTTTTTTCCATAGTACGGGTGACATTTCAAAACCTACAATTCTGTCCAAAACACGTCTTGCTTGTTGTGCATTGACTAGATTTTGATCGATATCGCGAGGATTTTCGATTGCTTTTAGAATCGCATTTTTTGTAATCTCGTGGAAAACAATACGTTTTCTGTTGTCGGGTTTTAATTTCAGTTCTTCCGCCAAATGCCAAGCAATAGCTTCTCCTTCGCGGTCTTCATCGGATGCGAGCCAAACCATCTCGGCTTTTTTGACAGCTGCTTTCAACTCGGCAACCAATTTCTTTTTATCGGCAGAAACCTCATAATCTGGCGTGAAAGACGTCAGGTCGATTCCCATGCCTTTTTTCGGCAAATCCCTTATGTGACCGAAGCTAGACTTCACTTCGAAATCCTTTCCCAAGTACTTTTGGATGGTTTTTGCTTTTGCTGGTGACTCAACGATAACTAGATTTTTGGACATTCTGAAATTTTTTGCAAAAGTAGAAGTTTTTTATTAAATGAGATTTATTGTTTTAAATCATTTTATGAATCAGTTCAAAAGGAACAAAGAAAACCCGATACAACAAGCCTTCGAAAGTGAATCCTTTTCCTGACATTTCTACTCTATAAATAAGTGATATAAAAATAATTACAAAAGTAATAAGGTCTATTTTATTAAGTTGAATTGGCGAATATTCCCAGATCGTTTTAGTTGGTTTAATTAAAACTGGAAACATGATAATGAGGAACATCATGTGGATATAGATCCAGCGTCCCCAATCAATCGCTAAAACAAATAATGGTAACGAAAACAGAAATGCCCCTAAAATCATCCAACCTATGATTTTGCTGATTTTTTCAATTTTTAAATAAAAAACAACGTGAAAAATACTAATTGCCAAACTCAAAAAATACCAACGATAATCATCGATTGCGTTTTTAATATATTGTCTTTCATCAATATCCCAAAAGAAAATCCCTCGTGTGAAAACAACGCCGCGTTCTTTAAGAATTGCGAGCGAATGTCCTTCGTTGATTTCTTTTCCGAAAAGAACAATAAGAATTGCAGGTATAAAAACCGCTGCAAAGTATTTAAGATAGCGATTTACTTGAAATTTTCTTTCTTTTAGATATAATGCGATTATAAAATAAGGAATAAAAAACAGCGCTATTTCGTGCAAAAACATAGTGATAAAAAGCCCGAGAACTATTATCCATTCTTTCGTTTTTGTGAGCTTATTACTAGTTAACCAAAAAACTAACAACGCAAAAAGTAAGAATATAATAAACTCCTTTTTTCCGGCATAATCAACACAATTAAAAAGCCCCACAAATCCCACAGAAGAAAGCATTAGAGAGAGATATAGCAAATCGAGATTCTTATTTTTTATGATTTTAAAATAAATCAAAAAGAAACTAACAATAATCGTTAACTGAAATCCAAAAACTAAATAGTTAAGCGGAAAACTTGTTAAGTCTTGCAATAAAAAGAAAAAACTTCCTGAAAGACCTCGTCTCTTAAATCCGCGATCTTGATAGTTAATCAACCAATCTCCAAGAATATAGCCGTCCGACTTTTTGTTGTGAAGAAACGTAAAAACTAATGTGTAAACCGCGGTCGCAATCGTTATAAGATATGCGATAAGTTTTAAGTTTAGTTTACTTAGAAATTTATCGAGCTTCATATCGTACAGTTATGGAAGAATCCAGTTTTTATATTTTTCAATTGTAAACCTTCCTTTACTAATGTTGTTAAATGATGAGAATACCAAGAAGTTAAAAATCGCAAGACACATGATAAACAGATGTATCAATCTTTTAGTCCCTTCATTAACCACATACATAGCATTTGGAATTATTAGATAAGAAACCCCAACAAATACCCCAGCTAATCTTGACGAAAAGATTGGATTATTTCTGAATATAAAATAGGAACAAATCGCTATCAATGCATACCATCTATGATATTCATAATAAGGGTACTTCTTTTTCATTGGCGTATCAAAAGCGAATAGAAAAAAGGTAACAATGGTCATCATAAGTTCGGGTAACCCAAACTCACCTCGTTGTCGTACGATAGTTTCGTTCATATAGCCATTAAACCCCACGGAAACTGTTGCGTCAGCGGTCAAGTTTTCTAACCAGCTACCAAATATCCTATATACCTCAAATGGGGATGCAATTAAAGAACCTATTATCAATAAAAACATCATGATTTTATTAAGCGGAATACGAACAATCCAATACATTGGTAAAAGTATATAACAAACACTATGTATTCCGCCTGCAATGTGAATAAACAGCAAATACATCCAAACTCTACGCTCCTTAATGTATCGCATTGCAAAATAAGCAATAAAAGATCCTAAATTTTGTCTAATCTGCCCGCTCTCACCAACGAAAAACCCCGGAATAAAAAATATCAACAAAAATGTAAAAGGATACATCGTGTTTTCCTCTACAAATTTGTTTTTAAAAGTTACTGCAAGGGCTGCAACAACAAAGGTTAACATATAAAAAGGAAAGTTAAACATCTTCACCACTTTATTAATGAAGACAAATCCCCATTCCAATTCAACAGGATTAGGAGGTGTCAATCCTAAGGATTTTACAAAAATACTCCAATAATCTTTTGTTTCCGACCAATAATATATCCCCAAATAGCTTCCAAAGTCGGCACCTACATTATCTCTAAAACCAGCAAGAATAATAAAATAAAAACCTAAATAATAAAGATATTTTCTATTAATCTTCCCAGAATAGGCTTCATAAAAACTGCAGATCATCATGATAACCATTGCAACGATAAAGTAAGGGTGTAGTATATTCATATCGTTAAATAGTTAATGTCAAATCAGATTTAGAATTAATCGCAAAAATTACTACGATAATCAATATCGGCAAAAACAGTCTTGTTTCCCAAAACAACCCTACCAATACTACCATGAGCAAATAAGGTATAGAGAAAATTAAAAAATTAAAAAACACATTTCTGCGCTCTTTTATGTCAACAAATTTATTCAGAAGCCAAACCCCAACAAGTCCATATAACAATCCCAACAGATTAAAAAGACTCGTGAAATTTTGTTTTAAATAAACTCCTTCAAAAAATGTTGTTTCTTGTTTGACAATCATTGTTCTGAGTAAAACATAAGGAATTATAAACGAGAAAACCAAAATCAACACATTGACAATCAAAATTTTATTCACAGTTTTTAACTTCTTAAAATCTACAAATAAAGCAGCAAAAAAAGCAATATTAAGACAAGCTGTTTCTCTAACAAATGTCGACACAAAAATCACAATAGCCGTCAAAATAACATACAAAAACTTCTGCTGCTCTTTAAACTTCAAACTAAAATACACACCTGTAAGGAAAAACGCTAACGCAATAGAATCGCCATTAGTAGGCACATACTGCGTCATACAGGTTAAGAAAACAGCGATAATAAAAAGCAGCAAATTCTTCTGACTTTTAAAACGCGATCCTTCACTTACAACATTAATAATGCGTTCGAGAACAATAAAAGCAATTGCAAAAAATAGGGTATTGGTCAAAAAAATACTATGATAATATATGCTCCCGTTTTTTACAAGAATAGGTTTAAGATCCATTAAATAATTTTCCACAACAAAATGAAGAACATTATTCATCTCAACACTTACATAATTTGGAATAATTCGATAAGCGTACACCGAAGAAAATATAAAATCTGGTGGTTGCTCGAGATGTTTTATTTTAACATAGGACGATTCGAAACCGTAATATGTCATAAATAACAATAAAAAAGGAAAAACTATTACAATCAAGAAATAATTCAGGCTTCCTTTCAGTAGATTTGACATGGATATTCAATATTTTTTCGCTTTACGATAGACCGCAAAGATTCTCATTTGTTCATTTTAATAATTGCAAAAATATAAGAATTTAAGATACAAACTTTTGTAAGATCATTGCTTTTTAATCTTTCTTAAAATATTTGATATTAAATTCATGTTTCTACACCACATTTCTCACCGAAAAGACCATTATTTTTTGCTATATTTTCACTAAATTCGCAAACTTAATTATTTAGTATAAAAGAACTTGAGACTGAAAATGAGTCAATTTAAAGAATATAAAAACCTAAACCTTAGCCAAGTTGCAGAAAATGTTGCTGCGAACTGGAAGGAAAACGACACTTTCAAAAAATCGGTGGAAATCCGCGAAGGGCATCCAGAATTCGTGTTTTACGAGGGACCGCCATCTGCAAACGGACTTCCGGGCATCCACCACGTTATGGCCAGAGCGATTAAGGATATTTTTTGTCGTTTCCAAACGCAGAACGGAAAGCAAGTTTTCCGCAAAGCTGGCTGGGACACTCACGGACTTCCTGTGGAATTAGGCGTTGAGAAAGAATTGGGCATCACCAAAGAAGATATCGGAAAGAAAATTTCTATCGAAGAATATAACCAAGCTTGCCGCAATGCGGTAATGCGCTACACGGATATTTGGAACGATCTTACCGAAAAAATCGGTTACTGGGTAGATTTGGAAGATCCGTACATTACATACGAACCAAAATACATGGAATCGGTTTGGTGGTTGTTGAAAAAATTGTATGATAAAAATTTGTTGTACAAAGGCTACACCATTCAGCCGTATTCGCCGAAAGCAGGAACTGGGCTTTCTTCACACGAATTGAATCAGCCAGGGACTTATCGCGATGTTTCGGATACAACGGTTGTGGCTCAATTTAAAGTTAAAAAACTTTCTGAAAAAGTTGCCTCGATAATCAAAGGAAACTCTATTGAGGCTTGCGATATCGCTGAAAACACATGTGGAGGCGCTTTGCATTGGGCAGAATTTGACAATGAGAAAGAGCAACCCATTCATATTTTAGCTTGGACGACAACACCTTGGACTTTGCCCTCTAACACGGCATTGACGGTTGGCCCAAACATCGACTATGTTTTAGTAAAAACCTTTAATCAATATACATTCGAACCGATTAACATTATCTTGGCGAAAGCTTTGGTAGCAAAACAATTCGGGAAGAAATTCGTGGAAGGGACTAATGAAGATTTTGCTAATTACACAGCAGAGTCCAAAACCATTCCTTACCAAATTTTAGCAGAATTCAAAGGTTCAGATTTAGTAGGAACAACCTATGAACAATTGGTGCCTTGGTTTTTACCAGCCGAAAATCCAGAAAAAGCATTTGTCGTAATTCCTGGAGATTTCGTAACCACGGAAGACGGAACGGGAGTGGTGCACACAGCACCGACTTTTGGTGCGGATGATGCCAAAGTAGCTAAAGACGCTGGTGTTCCGCCGATGTTGGTGAAAGACGAAAACGACAATTTGGTTCCGTTGGTGGATTTGCAAGGTCGTTTTATCAAAGGTGAAAATGTCCCTGAACTGTTTTCAGGAAAATATATTAAAAACGAATATTACGACGACGGCACGGCGCCCGAGAAATCTTGGGATGTGGAATTAGCAATTTTGCTAAAGATCGAAAACAAAGCCTTCAAGGTTGAAAAATATGTCCACTCTTATCCGCATTGTTGGAGAACAGATAAACCCGTTTTGTACTATCCTTTGGATTCTTGGTTCGTGAAAATGTCTTCCGTTAAAAACCGTTTGGTGGAACTTAATGAAACCATCAATTGGAAACCAAAATCTACTGGTGAAGGGCGTTTTGCAAATTGGTTAGAAAATGTCAACGACTGGAATCTTTCCCGTTCAAGATATTGGGGAATTCCGTTGCCAATCTGGAGAACTGAGGATTTAAAAGAAGAAATCATCATCGGGTCGGTTGAAGAATTATATAATGAAATCGAAAAATCAATTGCTGCCGGTTTAATGACGGAAAATCCTTTCAAAGGTTTTGAAATCGGAAACATGGCGAAAGAAAACTACGAAATCATCGATCTTCACAAAAATGTGGTAGACAAAATCGTTTTGGTTTCAGCGTCTGGAAAAGCTATGAAGCGCGAAAGCGACTTGATCGACGTTTGGTTCGATTCTGGAGCGATGCCGTATGCACAATTGCATTATCCATTCGAGAACAAAGCAATGATCGACGACAGAAAAGCTTATCCTGCGGATTTCATCGCCGAAGGTGTTGACCAGACTCGTGGTTGGTTCTACACCCTACATGCGATTGCAACGACGGTTTTCGATTCTGTGGCCTATAAAAATGTGGTTTCTAACGGTTTGGTTTTAGACAAAAACGGACAAAAAATGTCCAAACGTCTTGGTAATGCCGTTGACCCTTTCGAGACGCTTTCTGTTTATGGTCCCGATGCAACACGTTGGTACATGATTTCGAATGCGAATCCTTGGGAAAACTTGAAATTCGATATCGATGGAATTGATGAAGTGCGTAGAAAATTCTTCGGAACACTTTACAACACCTACTCTTTCTTCGCTTTGTATGCCAATGTTGATGGATTTAATTATTCAGAAAAAGACGTTGAAAACAGACCAGAAATCGACCGTTGGATTTTATCGGAACTAAACCTTCTAATTAAAGAAGTAAAGGCATTCTACGAAGATTACGAGCCAACAAAAGTAGCACGAGCCATCAATACTTTTGTGAACGATAATTTATCAAATTGGTATGTACGTTTGTGTAGAAGACGTTTTTGGAAAGGCGAATACAGCGATGATAAAATTTCGGCTTACCAAACGCTATACACGTGTTTGGACACGATTGCAAAACTTTCGGCTCCAATTGCGCCATTCTTCATGGATCAATTGTACCAAGATTTGAATGCGGTAACAGGAAAAACAAATGGCGAATCTGTCCATTTAACAGATTTCCCAGTTGCTGATGAAAGCTTAATTGATACCGATTTGGTTGAAAAAACGCATTTAGCACAACAGATTACGTCGATGGTTTTTTCTTTAAGAAAGAAAGAAAATCAGAAAGTTCGTCAGCCACTTCAAAAAGTGATGATTCCTGTTTTGGATGCAAAAACAGAAGCGCAAATTAATGCTGTTGCGGAATTAATTAAACAAGAGGTGAATGTAAAAGAGCTTCAATTAATAAATGCAGAACAAGCAGCAAGCATTATTGTAAAACAAATCAAACCGAACTTTAAAGCTTTAGGCGCCAAGTTAGGAAAAGACATGAAAGTGGTTGCAGGAGAGATTGCGGCCTTCACAAGCGAGCAAATTGCAGCTCTTGAAAAAACAGGAAAAGCTGAAGTTTCTGGTCACGAAATCACGATTGATGATGTTGAAATTTTCACATCAGACATCCCAGGTTGGACGGTGGCAAGTGAAGGAAAAATCACTGTGGCATTAGATTTGAAGTTAACGGACGAGTTGAAATCGGAAGGCATTGCAAGAGAATTCATCAACCGAGTTCAAAACCTTAGAAAAGACAAAGATTTTGAGCTAACGGATAGGATTAACATTTATATAGAAAGTAGCACTCCATTCTTAGCTGACATCGAAAGAAATAAAGCATACATTTCTGAAGAAGTTTTAGCGAATAGTATTGTTACAGAAGCGATTTCTGACAACTTCAACGAAATTGATATAGATGAAGTGAAATTTAAAATAAAGGTAGAAAAAGTTTAAAAATTGTTAATATTGTCTGTTTTTTTTTAACAGTTTTATGAATATTTTTTATTATCTTTAATTAATATAAAAAACCCAAATTATTTAAAGTTATGAACATGGCAGAAGAGAAATTACGATATAGTGACGCCGACTTGCAAGAGTTTAAACAACTGATTCAAGAAAAAATAGATAAAGCAGAAAAAGATTTAAGTCTTATTAAAGAAAGTTTTATTAACGATCAAAACAACGGGACGGACGATACGTCACCGACTTTCAAAGCGTTTGAAGAAGGTGCTGAGACGTTAAGCAAAGAGCAAAATGCGTTGTTGGCAGGAAGACAAGAAAAGTTTATCCGTGATCTGAAAAATGCCTTAGTAAGAATACAAAACAAAACTTACGGTATTTGTCGTGTAACAGGCAAATTAATCTCAAAAGAAAGATTAAAAGCTGTACCACACGCAACATTGAGTATTGAAGCTAAAAATATGCAACGTTAATCCAAAAACATTTGAGTTTGTATAAACGATTATTTTCTTTAATTAAGTAATAATACAGGTTTACAAGAAATTGTAAACCTTTTTTGGTTATAAAGTCATGACATTAGTTATCATCTTTCTTATTATTATCCTTATTTTTGCGTTTGTTTTTAAAGACAAGCTTAGCGCTTTAATTTCTAAACCAAACAAAAAATACATCAGCATCGACGACCGTTTTAATAATGATAAACGTGAGCGCGAAAAAGAAATTGACCAACTGCTAAGCAAAATTGGCGAAAACGGAATAGATGATCTAAGCCCGAGACAACGAAAAAGACTAGACGAATTATCAAAAAAATAAATCCTAAAACAATGGAATCTATAATAGTACACACAAAAAATGCCATGGAGTTAACGGCTCTAAAAAGTGTTTTGAAAGACATGAATATCGAGTTTGAAAAATTTCATACAAGAAATCATTTCCACAATCAAAAAACTGTGAAGAAAATCAACGATAAAAAAGAGCAAAAAATCAATAGACCTAACAAGCCAAAAGGACAATAATGAAGAAGATTGCATTAATCACTTTATTGATTTTAATCATCGACCAAACTTCAAAAATATATATCAAAACACATTTCCACCTTGGCGAAAGTGTGGAGGTCTTTGGACTAAGTTGGTTCCGATTAACTTTTGTTGAGAATCCTGGTATGGCATATGGGCTGCATTTCGGAGGACTTTGGGGAAAATATATTTTGATCTTGTTAAGACTTGTCTTGGCTGGTGGGATGATTTTCCTTTTCAGAAAATGGTTAAAAGAAGGTGCGTCCAATTACCTCATCATACCGATGGCCATGATTTTTGCTGGAGCAATTGGTAACGTCATCGATGGGATGTTTTATGGGATGATTTTCGATTCTGGCACAATGTACGAAGAAAGTATTGGTCGTTGGATTGACTACGACAGCGTATCAAAACTAACGCCTCTCGGTGAAGGTTATTCGCACTTTATGCGTGGTTGTGTGGTCGACATGCTGCATTTCCCGTTGGTTGATACGACTTGGCCAGATTGGGTACCGATATTTGGTGGGAAGAATATTGAGTTTTTCAAATATATTTTTAATGTGGCGGATTCTGCAATTACAGTAGGCGCTTTGTTCTTATATATATTTAGAAAGAAAGCTTTCCCAAATGGTTTAGATTTTTAGTATCTTAGGCTCTAAATCAAAGTCTTAAAACTGAAACCGCATATTTAAAAAAAGTTTTAGAAATTAATACATCGATTTATGAGACCACGAGAGACGATACTTCTTATAAATTTACTTATGTGACTGGAAAAGATAATGCAGTTGTCGTTAAGCTTTTGGTTGACACCAAAAAAGAAGATAGAATGGAGACGTCAGGAGAAAGTATTTTGCCGTTGATCTTGAAGGGAATCTCTGCAAAGTTGATTTTTATAAATCTCTAAATTATTACACAAGTTAATTGCTGATGTTCCAGTATAAGTTACTTACAGATTTAAAAGTTAATTAGCAATCATGAAGATTTTCAAGAAAATATTAAATACAGTACTGATACTCATCGTAGTATCAGCCCTTATTGTTTGGTGGTCCAACACAACGATAGAAAGCGACACCGAAGCTTTTAATAGCTTTAATATTAATGACATTCCGAGGGAGAAAGTTGGTCTTGTGCTTGGCACCGGAAAAACACTAGCCAATGGGCAACCGAATCTATATTTCAACTATAGAATCGACGCTGCTGCCGAGTTATACAAGGCAGGAAAAGTCCACTATTTCATCGTTAGCGGTGACAATTCTAAAAAAAACTACAACGAACCCGAAGACATGAAGTTGGCTTTAATGAAAAAAGGCGTTCCCGAGAATCATATTTTCGAAGACTTTGCTGGCTTCCGAACTTTGGATTCTGTGGTTAGAGCAAAAGAAATTTTCGGTCAAAAAGAACTCGTTATTATTTCGCAAAAATTCCATAATCAACGTGCAGTTTTTCTAGCGCAACAAAACGGAATGACAGCTTATGCTTACAACGCAAAAGATGTCAACAAAGCAATGGGCTTCAAAACCAATCTTCGAGAAAAGTTCGCGAGAGCTAAAGTCTATTGGGATATGTTCTTTGGTGTAGAACCGAAATTCGGTGGCGAGAAGATTCAGATTCCGTAAATTGCCATTCGACATTTCAAAATTACCATTTTAAATATATCATTTATAACCATGACTGCTGGTCATGCGATATTATATTTGTTTTAGAAAAAACTCAAATACCAACAAAGTTTTTTTTCTATTAAAAACACCCTCAAAAAACCTGGCAAAACGGCACGCGCCTTTGTTAATGGCAATCGTGTCAGTCATCATCAACCAATTGGACTTGCTTTCATATTGAGTAGATTTTCGACTTTTATTTCTTTTCAATTTTTGAATTTTAAAGAAATGATTACCAAGTCTTATACGCAAATGGGCATCCCAGAACACATTGTGAATCCGATTTTGACTTGGATAACGTCTTACATGTCGTTGTTTTCGTTAGCCTTATTACCGATTTTTGCAATTCTCACTTATATCGTTTTTAAAAAATGGGGAAATAATTTTTTCGAAGATATTGTAATGTAGGCATTTTTCCAAGGTTAATACACACTCATTACAATTTTGCTCCTCTATCCACTACTCCATTTTTATAAAGATAACATCAATTTTAAACATAACTTTAGTTGCGACCTTAATAGTACCTCTATTATTGACGTGGTTTTACAAAGGTTTTTATCCAGAAAAGTCGTGGTTATGCATTATCGCGAAGGTGATTTTATTCTTTGTTTTATGCATTCTAAGCGATGTTATCATTGCACTTTGTCTTGGCTTTATAAATCGTCTTTTTTAAAATAAGTAGATGTGAAAATGCTTACCAACTGGAAAATCCAACTTTTTACTGTCATGTTTATTTATTTGCACGTGCTTTTTCTCGCTCTCGTTTGATCAAGTTGTTACAGCCGCAAATATGAATAACAATCTACTTTTTATTAAAATGGCTTTCTTATGCTTTTCTATTGCAATTGCGATATTTCTACACATACTTTTTCAAATTGTGTTATGGCCAATACCAGAGTATTTTGTAGACTTTACTGGTATTAGATCTTTACAATCTAAAAGAAACCAATTAGAATTAACAGAAAGACAACTGGTTAATTATATGTTTTTTCTATTCATGTCTTTTAACTGGCTTGCTTTTATATATGCTTTGAAAATTTATAAAAACCATCAGAAAGAATTAGAGCAAAATTTACCATCGAAAACTACTTCCCAGCCCATCGTAACAAAATAATCAATGTAAGTTTTATCCAAAAGATTGCGGCTTGATTCAGCGGAAATCTCATGGTAAAACTTCCTAACAGCAAAGATCTCTAAATATCGCCCCGGCAAGTGGTCATTTTTAAAGAACCTTTCGGAACCTAAAAATCGCGTCTAATTAATACGCTTTGTCATATCAACAAAATATCTGTTAACATTAAAAAAAACTTTTAGAATCCTGAAAAAAGTTTTCTATTTATCAAATCATCATCTGGTCCAATGTAATTTTAACCAGACAAAACGCCTACTCAAAAATGAGAAAGCCAACGCACTGACTAATCTTTTATGTAAAGTCAGAAGCTCAAGAAATTGGTCAACACCACAATCTTTTGTATTTTTGCTACTAAATAGAACACTATTATGGCAAGAGTCTTAACCGGCATCCAAGCGACCGGAACCCCACATTTGGGAAATCTTTTAGGAGCGATTATTCCTGCAATCGAATTATCAAAAAAAGCAGAGAACGAATCATTTTTATTCATTGCAAATCTTCATACTTTAACCCTGATTAAAGATGCAGCAGCTCTGAAACAAAACACCTATGAGATTGCTGCAGCTTGGCTTGCTTGTGGACTAGACACAGAAAAGACGCATTTTTACCGCCAAAGCGACATCCCAGAAACTTGTGAATTGACTTGGTATTTGGATTGTTTTTTTCCGTTCCAAAGATTGCAATTGGCACATTCTTTCAAAGATAAATCGGATCGATTGGCGGATGTTAATGTTGGCCTATTCAACTATCCCATTTTGATGGCTGCAGATATTTTGTTGTACGACGCTGAGATTGTTCCGGTAGGAAAAGATCAACTTCAACACCTGGAAATTACAAGAGACGTTGCAGAAAAATTCAATCGTCAAATGGGCGAAGTTTTTGTTTTGCCGTCCGCTGAGTTACAAGAAAATACAAAGTATGTCCCAGGAACCGACGGTCGCAAAATGTCCAAATCAATTGGCAACATCATCAACATCTTCTTACCAGAAAAAGAATTGAAAAAACAAGTGATGTCCATCGAAACAGATTCTAAATCTTTAGAAGAACCAAAAGATCCTGAAACGGATAAAGTATTCGCGATCTATCAACTGATTGCAACACAAGAACAAACCGACGAACTAAGAGCTAAATATCTGGCTGGGAACTTCGGATATGGCCATGCAAAAACAGAATTGCTGAATCTTATCTTAACACGTTTCGAAAAAGAGAGAGAAACCTTCAACTATTATATGTCGCATCTTGATGAGCTAGAATCGAAATTGCAAGAAGGTGCTGCCAAAACACGTCCAATTGCACAACAAACTTTAGAAAAAGTGAGAAAAAGTCTAGGACTATAAAGCTTTATAAAAACAAAAAATCGGCGGAATTTATTTCGACGATTTTTATTTATGTGGACTCTAAGATTCTTGCTTTTATTTTTTTTGAAAGTCTAATTAAGATTTCAGTAAAATGTCTTGTACGTCATCCATACGAGACATCACGGTTCTTGCGTATGAGCAATGTGGATAGACTTTCCAATGCTTATCTCGAGCAAAATCGATGGCTTCTTTCACAATTAACTTGCCAAGTCCTTGTCCCTCAAATTTTGGATAAATGTTGACAAACGAAATGACATATCGGTTATCTTCGGGCATTATCGTGTAGGTTAATCTACCCACTTCTTCGGTGTCGTTATGCATCGTTATAAATCCTCCGTTGCCAGATTGGTTGTTTTGGTATGTGTAATTCATATTTTTTTATTTTTAAATGAAATTTCAAATATTATTCCAAAAAGGCCAACTGCGGGACGCGATAGGGATAGTAGCGTATATCCTTTTGTGAGGTGGCTGAGCGCAGCGAAGCTCGCCTCGCAAAAGATAGCAGCGGATAGCCCGACCTGAAAGCTTCGGCAAAAACCAAGGCTCGGGAATCGCCAAAAAAACTATCTAACTGGCGTTCGAAATTCTCCATAACCTAACAATCCATCGTAGTTGCGTCCAAATGGCGTGTAGTATAACAAGGACTGATAAAGGTTTTCTGTCTGCCAAAAGTTACCGTTTATTTCACCAAAATTGAGGCTTCCGTCCTGGTTTTTAGTAGCGAGCATATAGTTGTAAAAGCCTTGTTTTAGGTAGATCTTTGCAACATACATTTTGTTGGCTTCGTCATAGTGCATCAAGCTATTTTCGTCGGCTTTGTAATCGTTAAATTGTCCAAGAACGTAGATGTTTTTGTTCATTTTTAAACTTTCTAAAGCGAAATGCACCCAAGAATAATCGGCCTCTTTGTTGGCGTCACGTTCGATGCCTAGGTCATTTCGACGGAAATAATAAGCGCCGTTAACATCGCCATAAGCCTGGTAAGTCTCGGGATATGCCCAAACTGGGAACAGGTAAGTTTGGTTCTGTCCATTTTCTGTGCCTACATTGGCTACCATGTCGTAGGCCTGATTAAGAATTTTGTTATCGAAATAATAAAATTCGCTATTACCCGGAAATGCTAAGCCTAGCTGTTGAAACAACAATTTGTTACCTAAAGTCGATGTTGGACGTTGGTTAGTTATCATCGTATTCCAATTGTTATTTTGCATCAACGACATTGAAACCGAATTGATGTTATTGGTAACACTTGCGCCACTACCAACCGCCTGCACCTCTAGACGTTGACGCAAGTCTGGCTTTTTGGCATCTTGATATCTTGACAGTTGCAAACCTACATTAGCCGCTTCTTCGTAAATGGCAAATCTTTTTTTGAAAAGTGGTTTGTCGGCAGAGTCTTTGTACACGATAATCTCATAGTTACCAGAAATTTTTGGCGTGATTTTTTCGTTCGGGAAAGTCAATTGATAATGTGTGTAAGCCTGAGTTGTGTTAAACGAATATTGAAAATTATCGATCAACGCATTAAGGCTTCCGTCGGCATATTCTGTAAAGAAAAGTCCGTCATCTTGCCAATTTCGGTCATAATGTTTAATGGTATATCGATAAATTTGGCTGCTATTGGTTAAATCATCAAACCTTAAAATAAGTTGTTGATTGAAACTAATAATCGGCGTCTCGTCGTTAGTTTGTGGATTAAACAATTGTACACCAGCAATTTTCTGAGCCTGCAAAAGGCTTGTTACTAAAAGAAAAACAAAACTTAACTTCTTCATATCACGAAGATAAGAAAATTAGATTCGATTTGGTATTTTTGTAATATTAAGAAATACCTATGTTACACATCAAGACTTTTGCATTTAATCCGTTTTCGGAAAATACATACATCATCTACAACGACAAAGAAGCTTTTATCATCGATCCTGGAAATTTCCAAATCCACGAGACGCAACAGATCGAATCGTTCTTGGACGACAACCAACTAAAAGTTAAAAATATTTTGTTAACGCATGCGCACATTGACCATGTTTTGGGGCTTCAGTGGGCTTATGACAAATATGATGTTCCGGTTTTGTTACATCTTAATGATAAAGAATTGCTTGATAGAGCGCCAATGAGCGCGATGCAATTTGGATTTGCTTTTACGCCTTTTGTTGGAAATTTAGAATTTCTGAATGAAGGCGACGTTATTAAACTTGGCGATGAAGAATTTAAAATTTTGTTTGTACCAGGCCATTCACCAGGAAGTATTGCTTTCTATAACGAGAAAGAAGGCTTTGTAATTTCGGGTGATGTTTTATTCTACGGAAGTATTGGTAGAACGGATCTTTATAAAGCGAGTTACGAACAACTTATCGAAAGTATCAAAACAAAGTTATTAGTTCTGAATCCTGACACCAAAGTCTATAGCGGACACGGCGATCCAACAACCATCGGTTTCGAAAAGGATTTTAATCCTTTCTTGAAGTAAGTTTTATTTAAAAATTTTACAAAGCCATTTAAGATTTAGTAAAAATATATTTTGATAAAAATAGTAAAACTGATATTTTTTTAAAACCACAAATGGTTTTCATTCAATAAAAAAACGCTCTCAAAATTTGAGAGCGTTTATATTTATTAAGCTTTCCACTTGATGTTGCAACCCATACTTGGTTTTTGCAATTCTTCTTGCGGTTGGTCTGCCAAAAGGTTTTCGAATGCGATAATTAGATCTTCACCTGTTATTTCTTTTTGGTTTCCTGGACGCGAATCATCCATTTGACCACGATATATCAATTTTAAATCTTTATCAAACAAAAAGAAATCTGGGGTACAAGCTGCTTCATAAGCTTTAGCAACTTCTTGAGATTCGTCATATAAATATGGAAAATTAACACCATGCTCCTCCGCAAAATCTACCATCAACTCTGGTCCATCAGCTGGATATGCGATAGCATCGTTAGAACTAATTGCGATAAACACGATACCTTGTGATTTATAATCGTCATAAAGTTCAGCCAACTTTTCGATCACATGCAATACGAAAGGACAGTGATTACAAATGAACATCACCAAAGTCGCTTTTTCACCTTTCAGCGCATTAAGTGTTTCAATTTTATTTTCTTTGGAAGGATTAGGTAGCGCAAAATCTGCAGCAACAGTTCCTAAAGCCAACATATTAGAAGGAGTATTAGCCATTTTTATAAAATTTTGTGAAGCAAAGATAAGCTTTCTTCAACAGAATTTTCGTAGTTAACCCAATTAACATCAACTAACTTTTTGTTCCACGTGATTTGACGTTTTGCATAACGACGAGAATTCTTTTTAATTTCCTCAATCGCAAAGTCCAACGTCCATTCGTCATCAATGTACCGAAATAATTCGGTGTAACCAACCGTTTGCAAAGCAACTTTATCGCGGTGGGATAAAAGAGTTTTTGCTTCTTCCAAAAGACCTTGTTCCATCATAATATCTACGCGACGATTAATTCGGTCATAGATAACTTCTCGCGGCGCATCGATGCCAATTCTTATGGTTTCGAAGTTTCTTTTAATTTTTGGTGCGTCAAGGTTTTCGGAATAAGATTTCCCCGTTTGAAAAATAATATCCAAAGAGCGGAATAAACGTCGTGGATTTTCTAAATCGACATTGTTGTAATAATCTGGATCTAAAATTCTAAGAAGATTTTGTAAAGGTTCGATGCCTTCATTTTCAAAAATAAATTGCAGCAGTTTTTGGTTGTCTTCGTCAGCTTCCGGCAAATCATTCATACCATCAACAACAGCTTTTTCGTACATACCGCTGCCGCCAACCATGATTATAACATCGTGATCTAGGAATAATTCGTCCAATTTGTCAAGCGCTTCCTTTTCGAATTGTCCGATTGAATAATAATCGTGGATGCTTAGATTTCCAATAAAATGATGTGGAACTTCGGCCAATTCTTCATCAGAAGGCACGGCGGTTCCTATTTTCATCTCTTTATAAAACTGTCGCGAATCGCAAGAAATAATCTCAGTATGTTGAGACTTTGCAATTTCGATTGCCAGTTTTGTTTTTCCGATTCCGGTTGGTCCTACAACAGAGATGAGCCTTTTCAAAATTTTATTTTTTGCGAAAATACGAAATCGAATAATTATTATTAATTTTAATCCACTTTGAAAGAAAATATGACACCAAATATTCAATCCAAATTACCCAATGTCGGCATCACCATTTTTACAGAAATGAGCCAGCTCGCTGCAAAAGAAAATGCTGTTAATCTTTCACAAGGTTTTCCTGATGTTCCGATTGATGCAAAGCTTACTCAATTTTTAGAAGAAGGTTCTGCAATGGGACTCAATCAATATTTACCAATGCCTGGCTACATTAGACTTCGCGAAGCCATTCTTAAAAAAATGTACGACAGTCACAAAGCGACCTACGACATCGAATCCGAAATTAGCATAACAGCTGGCGCAACACAAGCGATCTTCACAGCAATTGCAACCATTGTAAAGCCTGGTGACGAAGTTATTATTATAGAGCCTGCTTATGATTGTTATGAACCAACGATTCAACTTTTTGGCGGTGTTACAAAACATTTAATTCTTCACAAACCTGATTATGCTATCCATTGGGAAGATCTTAAAAACTTAATCACCCACAAAACAAAACTCATCATTTTTAACAATCCAGGAAATCCATCAACTCGAATATTAAAAGAGTCCGATATTCGGGAGTTGATAAAAATTGTAAAAGACAGCGACATCTTTTTATTGAGTGACGAAGTTTATGAAAATATCACTTTCGATAATAGAGAACATTTGAGTTTTGCACGCTATTCTGAACTGAAAGATAGAAGCTTCATTGTGGCATCTTTCGGGAAGTTATTGCATATTACAGGTTGGAAGCTAGGTTATATTCTAGCGCCAAAAGAGATGATGTCAGAATATCGAAAAGTCCATCAATACAATGTTTTCTGTGTCAACTCGCCATCGCAATATGCGATTGCAAAATACATGGACGAGGTTTTGGACTATCATGAAATCGCAAAAATGTATCAAGCCAAACGCGATTATTTTCGAAATGCACTTGCCGGTACAGATTTCAAATTACTTAATTGTGAAGCCACTTACTTCCAGGCGGTCGACTATTCTGCAATTTCCGAGCTAGGTGATAAAGACTTTTGCAAACATTTAACACAAGTTTATAAGGTTGCAGCTATACCCTTCTCGTCGTTTTATCATAATTTTATGGACGAAAAAGTCATTCGCTTTTGTTTTGCAAAAAAACAAGAAACTTTAGATCAAGCAATTGAAAATTTAGTTAAACTTAAAATATGAAAAAATTAATTGGGCTTAGCCTTTTGTATTTCGGGCTAATGGCAACTGCACAAACTAAAAATGACCCCAAACAACTAAAATTCGCAAACATCGACGTCAGTCCATTGGATATGGTGTATTATCCGTTGGATGCGGCGACTGGCAAGAATATAACACCTATTATGAAGGTGACCTATTCGCGTCCGTCAAGCAAAGGAAGAGCAATTTTTGGAAACTTGGTGAAGTACAACGAAGTTTGGCGTTTCGGCGCTAACGAAAACACAGAACTTAAAGTTTTCAAACCTATCAAAATCAACGGTCACCAAATCCCAGCTGGATGTTATAGCATCTACGCGATTCCTGGCGAGACAGAATGGACCGTTATCATCAACAAAACCACAGACGTTTGGGGCGCTTACGCTTACAATGCGGCTAACGACCTTGTTCGTGTCAAAGTACCTGCTACCAAGCTGACTTCGCCAATGGAATATTTCTCAATTAGCTTTGTAAAAACCGACGATGGCGCCAATATGGTTGCGGGTTGGGACACTGCACAAGTTAGCTTACCCATTCAGTTTTAAAATAGTTTTGGGCGTGCCCCAACACTCCGACAGGAAGAAGATTTCGTTTTTTTAAGGAAGATTCCAGCTGTCGTGGCGCTGGGTCGGTCTCCTACGGACTACACTTGGTTTCGGTCCACGTAAAAGGCGAAGCCTGCGGCTTCGCCTTTTACGTGGACTTTGTCTTCCAGACAAATCCTCCGTCCACCTCACGCACTGCCGTTGTCCTCTACACCATAAAAAGTTCATTAACAAGACTAGCAGCCAAGCGCGCCGTTCTATCTTGGATATCAAACCCTGGATTAACTTCAGCAACATCCAAAGCTTTTAGTTTTTGACTCGCTAAGATATGTCTATATAGACTCAAAAAAGTGGGATCAGCCATTATTCCATTATAAGCCGAAGCGCTCACGCCAGGTGCAATTGCCGCATTGAAAACATCCATACAAATCGTAACATACAGCACATCGACACTTTCCAAAAATCGATTCACTTCAATATAAAGTCGCGGTAGATTTTCGAAAAACAGCTCCTCTGCAAGGATATAATTCATACCTAATTGATGCGCCGTATCAAACAATTTCAGCGTATTACTATTTCTTTGGATCCCGATATGCAAACTGTTAACTGGTCCCTCTTGGGCAATTTGCCAAAATCCCGTTCCCGAACTAGCTAATCCATTTTCAGGTTCACGATTATCAAAGTGTGCATCAAAATTTATAATGCCAATTTTTGCATCAGGAAAAGCTTGTCTCACACCCGAATAGTGCGCAAATGTAATCTCGTGTCCACCACCAAGTCCGACAGATTTTCCTCCTTTCTTCAAAACCTTCGAAACCTTCGTTGCAAAATCTTCTTGACTCGATTCTAGATTTTGATTTTCACAAACGACATCTCCAAAATCTAATAATCTAAAATCTGCCTGTACAACAGGAAAGTTCGACATATTCTTACGAATAATTTCAGGAGATTTTGCAGCGCCAACACGTCCTTTATTACGTCTTACACCTTCATCGACCGAAAATCCGTGGATTGCAAAAGCATTCTCCGACACCTCAGAATAATTATTGGAATTTTTAACACGTTGGAATACTCTATGATACAACGCTTCATCACCGTCAAAACGACCTTGCCAATCAAACGCCATCATTATATTTTTTCACCGTTAATAAAAGTATGTTTTGCAGACATTCTTCCTTGATAATACAAAACGTTGTTGAAGTTATCCGTTTCAAAACTTACAAAATCTGCTTTCTTACCTTTCGCGATAACGCCACGATCTTCAAAACCAAGCGCATAAGCCGCACGATAAGTCATCGCAGCCCAAACCTCCGCGGTCGTTAATTTTTGGAACGTTGCCAAAATAGCAGCTTGCGTAATAAGATTCCCCATCGGTGCCGACCCAGGATTCCAGTCACTTGCAATTGCGAAAATAGCACCTGCATCTAACAATTTTCTGGCTGGTGCAAATCGATCGCCCAAACCAATACTTGCGCCTGGCAAAGCAATAGCAACAGTATTAGATTTTGCTAAAAAATCAATATCCTCATCTGCAGTTGCTTCGAGATGATCCGCAGATTGTGCACCAACTTCAACCGCTACGCGAGAACTTCCTGCCGTGAATTGATCTGCATGAACAGTAATCAAAAAGCCCATTGCCTTTGCTTTTTCCAAAAACACTTTGGACTCTTCTGGCAAAAACGCAGACTTCTCTATAAAAATATCAACACGCTTTGCTAAATCTTCTTCTTTAACTTTAGGAAGAATTTTATTTAAAATATAATCCAAATATTCTTGATTTCCTCCGTCGAAATCTTTCGGTTTAAGATGCGCCGCCAAACATGTAGGAACTAAAGTCGCTTTAGTTTGAGCCTGAGCTTTTTTAACAATTCGAAGCATTTTTAACTCTTCGTCGACATTTAGCCCATAGCCGCTTTTAATCTCAATTGTTGTAATTCCTAAACTTAAAAGATAATGGATTCTTTCTAAAGTTGCATTTAACAATTCCTCTTCAGAAGCTTCACGTGTATGTTTCACGCTACTCCAGATGCCACCACCAGCCTCAGCAATTTCGAGATAGGTTTTGCCAGCATTTCGCATTGCAAAGTCATTAGCTCGATTTCCACCAAAACAAATATGCGTATGCGCGTCCACTAAAGCAGGCAAAAGCACTTGCTCAGTGTCGATTAGGTCAATTGAAGCATTAGGATTATTAGCTTTTAATTCTTCAAAATCACCAATTGTTATAATTTTTTCGCCATCCACCAATACCGCCGCATTGACTTGTATTTCTAAGGATTCGTCATTTATTTTTCCTCTTAATGGAAGTTTATCTAAAGTTACAATTTGTTTAAAAGGGCCTATAATTTTCATAAATAAAATTTAGAGCAATAAATTTAAGAATAATGTTTTATGTACGACCCGTGAATGGCGATCGGATTTTAATTTAAAACAAAAATGCAGCTTTATGCCTACACAAAAAGCTGCATTTTTTATAATGAAAAATCTACACCTACTTAGCGTGATTCATCGTGTTAGCATCAATATTAATTTGTAAACCTTTTGCCACACGCATTCCTAACTCGATATTTGCACGGAAGAAATGACACAATTGTCTGTTAATAATCAAATCTCGATGTGGACCCGAAATTCCACTCATTGATGAAATAATGTTACTAATCAAAGCATTTCTCTCATCGGTATTCATAGCTTTTGTATACAGCAATCCGGGTTGAGTATAATGATCATCATCGTTCTCATTTCGATTAAAATTAGCCACATGATTGTTATCTAATTCGTATTCAAAATTTTTATACGCAGCATCGGGATCAACGTTATCAAAGCTATTTGGATAATAATTTGAACTGTCTTTGTAGTTACTAGAATCTGCCATAAAACCATCTCGTTGATAATTGTTAACGGCAAAAGGACAACGATTAACTTCTAAAAGATGCGAGTTAACACCCAATCTGTAACGATGTGCATCTGGATATGAAAACAATCTACCTTGCAACATCTTGTCTGGCGAGAAGCTAATTCCGTCAACTAAATGACTCGGTGAAAAGGCAGCCTGTTCCACGTGAGCAAAGTAATTAACAGGAATTTCATTTAATTCCATCTCGCCTACTTCTATTAACGGAAATTCTGAATGTGGCCAAACTTTAGTCACATCAAAAGGATTCCAACGGAAATCTTTTGCTTGCTCTTCTGTCATGCTTTGTATGTACAAGGTCCATTTTGGAAAATCGCCGGCTTCGATAGCATTCACCAAGTCTTCTTGCGCAAAATCTGGGTTTTCACCTTTCATTTTGGTAGCTTCTTCGTTAGTAAAGTTCTTGATGCCTTGTTTTGTTTTAAAATGAAATTTGACCCAAGTTCTTTCATTCTCAGCATTAATCATCGAGAAAGTATGCGAGCCAAAACCGTGCATGTGACGATAACCATACGGTGTACCACGATCCGACATCAATATTAAAACTTGGTGAAGTGACTCTGGATTAAAACTCCAAAAATCCCACATCATTGTCGCACTTTTAAGATTGGTCTTAGGTTGTCTTTTCTGAGTATGTATAAAGTCGGGAAACTTTTTTGAATCTTTAATAAAAAAAACAGGCGTGTTATTTCCTACCACATCCCAATTACCATCTTCTGTATAGAATTTTAGTGCAAAACCTCTTGGATCTCTTTCTGTATCGGCACTTCCCTTTTCTCCTCCAACGGTAGAAAATCGAGCAAACATTCTGCAAGAATTTCCGATTTTTGAAAAAAGTTTTGCTTTTGTATATTTAGTAATATCGTGGGTTACTGTAAATTTTCCATAAGCACCTGTCCCCTTTGCATGGACTACACGCTCGGGTATACGCTCTCTTACAAAATGCGCCAAGTTTTCTTGAAGTATAAAATCCTGCAATAACACAGGCCCACGTGGACCAACTGTTTGAGAATCTTGATGTTCAAAATAGGGCGAACCAACTGCAGTCGTTAACTTATCCTTGCTCATAAAAACTAAGTTTTGGGAGTCTAAAGTTACGCATTATCTCATGATTTTATGAAGACTAAAGCATAATTATTAGTTAAAAGAAAATGCCTTTAAAAAAATCAAACAATTGAAAAAAATATTCACCAAACAAATTAATAGTTATATTTGTAATAGATAAAGTATATTAAAGTGAACATTCAACAACTAGAATATCTTATTGCTGTCGATAAGTATAAACATTTCGGAAAAGCTGCTCAGGCTTGTTTTATCACGCAACCAACGCTTAGTGCGATGATACAAAAATTTGAAGAAGAACTAGATCTTAAGATTTTTGATCGTACAACACATCCAATTCGTACCACTGATGCGGGAAGTGTGATCATCGACCAAGCAAAAGAAATTGTTGATTCGGTCAACGAACTAAGAAATAAAGCGCACCAGCTTAACAACATACTTGCGGGTAAAATAAATATCGGAATTATCCCAACTGTGGCTGGCTACATCCTACCAACCGAAATTTTTAGTTTTATTTCTAAAAATCCACAGATCGATCTTAACGTTAAAGAAATGACAACCGAAAATGTCATTAAGGCTTTAAAATCTGGAGAATTGGACGCTGGAATTATTTCTACACCATATGATGCAGCCAATGAATTCTACCATGACTTTTTATTTAATGAAGAATTAATGCTTTATGCAACTGATGAAGATTGTCAAAAGAAAGAAGAACGCTTCATTGTTCCTGAAGAAATAGATGTTGACAAAGTTTGGTTACTAGAAGAAGGCAATTGCTTGAGAACTCAATTTGAAAACATTTGTCATTTAAAAGAGAATAAATTAAAACCTAAAAACTTGGACTTCGCAGCATCCAATGTCAACACATTAATCCAAATGGTTGATAAGTTAGGTGGTATCAGCATAATCCCAGAAATGGGCATTGAGCAACTTGCACCAGAGCAAAAGTGTAAAGTAACAAGATTTAGAAAACCTTTCCCTTATCGTGAAATAAGTTTAATCTATTACAAACCAACTTACAAGCAAAGAATTATTGATGAATTGATTACAGAAATAAAATCTTCCATCGAGAAACGCCTTAATTACTACAAAGCGCCTAAAGATTATAAAAATGTAAAACCTCAGTAAATGAGGTTTTTATATTTTTATGATACATTATTTTGCAAAGACAAAAATAGTATTTAACTTTGCATCTCAAACTAGAGGAAAAATTTGACCTGATTGCAACCTCCATAAAAAATGCTAAAACAGAATTATCTTTTTAGTTCCTTTTATATTGCAATCGCAGGTTTTTCTACAATTAAAAAAGGAATATTATGCCATATTTATTTACATCCGAATCGGTATCGGAAGGACATCCTGACAAAGTTGCGGATCAAATTTCTGACGCGCTAATCGACAATTTTTTAGCTCACGACAAAGACTCAAAAGTTGCTTGCGAAACACTAGTAACAACAGGTCAAGTTGTATTGGCTGGAGAAGTTAAGTCAAAGGCTTATCTAGATGTACAATCAATCGCCAGAGACGTTATTAACCGCATTGGTTATACGAAAAGCGAATATATGTTCAATGGGGATTCTTGCGGTGTTATTTCTGCAATCCACGAACAATCGTCAGACATTAACCAAGGTGTTGACCGTGTGACTACTACAGAAGATTTTGAAGCAAAAGCAAATGCCCAAGGTGCTGGTGACCAAGGGATGATGTTTGGCTACGCAACTAACGAAACCGAAAACTATATGCCGCTGGCTCTAGATTTAGCACATCAAATTCTTAAAGAACTAGCTGTTCTTAGAAGAGATAATGATGCGATTAAATATCTACGTCCAGATGCGAAAAGCCAAGTAACCATCGAATATTCTGACGATCACAAACCCATCAGAATTGACAGCATTGTTGTATCAACGCAACACGATGATTTTGGCTCTGAAGAAGCGATGCTTGCTAAAATTCAGAAAGATATCATCGAAATCTTAATTCCTAAAGTTCGTGAAAAGCAAAAACCAGAGATTCAAGCTTTATTTAATGATCAAATTAAATATCACATCAACCCAACTGGTAAATTCGTAATCGGTGGTCCTCACGGTGATACAGGGTTAACTGGTAGAAAAATTATTGTTGATACGTATGGAGGTAAAGGTGCTCACGGGGGTGGCGCGTTCTCAGGAAAAGATCCTTCAAAAGTAGACCGTAGTGCAGCTTATGCGACAAGACATATTGCTAAAAACCTTGTAGCTGCTGGTGTTGCTGAAGAAGTTTTAGTTCAGGTTTCTTATGCAATCGGTATTGCAGAGCCATGTGGACTTTATATCAATACTTACGGAACGTCAAACGTTGACCTTCACGATGGCGAAATTGCAAATCGTGTTACAAAACTGTTTGATCTTCGTCCTTATGCTATTGAGCAAAATTTAAAACTTCGTAATCCTATCTATCAAGAAACTGCGGCTTATGGCCACATGGGACGAGATTACTACATCGGATCCAAAACTTTTACAAAAGCAGACGGTAGCCAGCATACAATCGACGATTTAGAATTTTTCACTTGGGAAAAACTTGACCGAGTTGATGACATCAAAAAAGAATTCGGTTTATAAAAATATATTCAAAATCTTTGGCAGCTTTATTCATTCGGATAAGGCTGTTTTTTTTTACTTTTGAATATTAAATGTCTAATATGAATTTCAAGAAAATATCTTTTACCATAAGTCTAATTTTTAGCACCATATTTTTTAATCAATCCAAAGCACAAATAACAACGCATTGGTTGCTAAATACTGGTTATGTTTATCAAACACAAAGTTTCGGAGAAATCGGTGTTAAAGCTATATTTTTAAAGAAAGATGATGTTTTGTACAGACTTGGTGGATCGGCTCTTTTTGGAAGCGCTAACGGAAAATTTGCAGCCATTCCTAAGCTGCAAGGCGATGTGCTGTTAAATTTTCAAAAAGGCGCTGACCTTAATCACTCGCATTATTTTCTTGTGGGTGCAGAAGCCACAAATAAGTATATTGCACCGAAAGTCGGTGTAAGTATTTTAGGAATAATTGACCTAACGGCAGGTTATGGCTTTGGGCTCTCAGGGCAAAACATTAGCGGAAAAGAACTGAAAGGGCTCAACATAAACTTCGGTCTAAATCTCCCTTTTGTAATGTTAAATGATATGCTAAAATAATTTTAACACAATAAAATTGTTAAAATTAAAAAATTAAGATTTCGTTAACTTTTTTTTAGTATATTTACGAAAATCAAATCACTAACCTATCGATAAAAAATCTATCTCTTTTATAAATAATTAATGAAGAAACTAAGAAATACGCAAGTATTTCTAAGAATCCATGTGAGAGATAGAGTTATGAAAACGCAAACCGATAGTCAATTAATCCACTTTTATCAACGAGGCTGTGAGACGTCTTTATCAAGGCTAATCCACAGACATCAGAAAGAATTGTTCAACTTTATATTTTATAAAGTGATGGACGAAGAATTAGCAAATGACCTTTTCCAAGAGACTTTTATGAAAATAATTGTTACCTTAAAGGAAGGACGTTATAAGGAAGAAAACAAATTTATTCTTTGGGCAAAACGCATCGCCCACAATCTTATTATCGATCATTACAGGCTAAAATCAAAACACATTAAAGTGTCAGAATCATCTTACCAAGATGAGGAATTTAGCATTTTTGATATTATTAAAGAGCCAGATAACAACATCGAAGATTCATTGATTAATCAACAAATTAACGATGATCTTTCCCATATGCTGTCGATGCTTCCTGACAATCAGCAAGAAGTTATTCGGTTAAGATTTTTTGATGGCCTAAGTTTTAAAGACATTGCGGAACATACAGATTCTAGCATTAATACGACTTTAGGACGTGTTAGATACGCGCTTATTAATCTTCGAAAAATAATGGAGAATCATAACATAATTTTAACAAAATAGGATATAATATTTTGAGGCTTACGTCGTTTAAAAATAAATAGCAAAGTAGCTTATGAAAAAAAACGACACTTTAGCACTTAAAACTTTGAAACCCAAAAAGGAAACCATTGCATTTTTATTAAACTTCTCAAAAAGTTATGAGGTAGTTACGTTGAAAAATGGAAGTCCTCTTGGGGTATTAAAGAATTAAGTTTTTCAACTTGAGATGATTTTAGATTGATGAATACATTCATTTTGTATGGTTAAAATTGATTAGTTTTGTGCCTTATGGAAAATATAAGGCACATCTTTTTTGACCTTGATAACACGCTTTGGGATCATCGCAAAAATGCTTACAATACAATTAAAGATTTGTTTTTAAAACTAGAAATTAATGAAAAATACAATATTATTTTTGAAAGTTTTCACAATACATACAATCGTATTAATGAACATCTTTGGATATTAATTCGTGATGCTAAAATCGATAAAAACTATTTAAGAAAACATAGATTTTACGACACTTTTTTAGAATTTGGCGTAGATAACTTTGAGTTATCGCAATATTTTGAAGAACATTTTCTAGACAGGATTCTATCTTACAATGACTTAGTTGAGGGCACTATTGATCTTCTTGACTACCTAAAAGCTAAGCACTACAAACTCCATATTATCTCCAATGGCTTTCAAGAAGTTACCGAAAGGAAATGCATGTTATCAGGTATTGATAAGTATTTTGAAACGATAACAAGTGCAGATTCCGTGGGTATAAGAAAACCAAATGCAGACATTTTTAAATTTGCATTATTTGAAGCTAAGGCAAACATTTGCGAAAGTCTAATGATCGGCGACGATTGGATTGCTGACGTCATTGGTGCCACAAATTTTGGAATGAAAGTCATATATTTTGACGCATTAAATGAAAAAATACATCAAATGGCGGATGTACAAATGGTCGATCGCTTAACGGAAATTAAAAATATTATTAAATAAAAAAAACCGCATTTAGCGGTCTTTTTATTTTTTATAAAGAATCTAAATGTTCATCTGTAAACTCCATATTATGGAAAACATTTTGCACATCATCATCATCTTCAAAACGCTCTAACATTTTCATATTAGCTGCAAATTGTTCTGTTGTAACCTCTTTAGAGCTATTTGGAATACGTTGCAATTCTGCACTTTTCGCTTCTATTTTAATATCATCCAATTTATGAGATAGCGTTCCAAAATCTTCAAAAGCTGTTGTTACCACCACTTCCGTCTCATCTTGATCAATTTCTTCGGCTCCTCCATCAATCATTTCCATTTCAAAGTCATCCCAATCCATTGTGATATTTGCTTTATCAATAGTAAAAATCCCCTTTCGATCAAACAAAAACGACAGTTCTCCATTTTTGCCAAGGTTACCATCAAACTTATTGAAAATTGCTCTTACATTAGCAACTGTTCGGGTTGGGTTATTCGTAGTACATTCCACAAAAAAAGCAACACCACCTTGTCCATAACCTTCATATGTAATTTCTTCATAATTCTCAGCATCCGCACCCGCAGCTTTCTTTATTGCGCGCTCTACGTTATCTTTTGGCATATTAGCACCCTTGGCATTTTGGATACAACGACGCAATGCAGGGTTAGATTCGGGGTCAGGACCGCCTGCTTTAACAGCTAATGCAATATCTTTTCCAATTTTAGAAAAGGTTTTGGCCATCTTGTCCCAACGAGCCATTTTTGATGCTTTTCTATATTCAAATGCTCTTCCCATTTTAATCTGTAATTTATTCTACAAAAATACTTTCAATTGGTGAATTATAAAAATTTTTAAACAAAAAAAGCACCCTCAATTGAGGGTGCTATATTTAGAAAAATAAGTTAATTATTTTTTCTTTTTAGCTGGAGCTTTTTTCTTAGCTGGAGCTTTCTTAACTACTTTTTTCTGTACTACTGGAAGATCTGACTTCTGCATAGACTGCCAAGCCTCTCTATTAACTGCAGATACAACAACTTTTCTATCGATAGCTCTTTCAGCATCAGAAGCTTTTTCGTCAACTGTAGCTTTTTGCTCACCCACACCGATAGATTTTAACTGATCTCCGTTTACACCTCTAGCTTCAAGAGCTTTTACTACTGATGCAGCTCTTTGTCTTGAAAGTTTTAAGTTGTAAGCTTCTGAACCTTTCTTATCTGTTTGACCTTCAACTAAGAATAAACCATCCTTAGAATCTTTGATAATTGTAGACGCTTGATCTAATTTTGGATTAGATTCTGCTTTGATAGAAGATTTGTTGAAATCAAACAAGATACCTTGAAGTGCTCCCGTAGCTTCTGTTGCGTATGCATCAGCTGGCTTAGGACATCCGTTGTATTCTTTAAGACCGAATACTGTAGGACAAGCATCGTCTTTATCTAATACACCATCACCATCAGTATCTGGCCAAGGACAACCGTTGTTTTCAGCTGGACCTGCTACTGTAGGACATTGATCATCTTTATCTAATACACCGTCACCGTCAGTATCTGGCCAAGGACAACCATTGTTTTCTTTTGGACCAGCAACATCTGGACATTGATCATCGATATCAGGAATACCATCTCCGTCTGTATCAGGACATCCTTGGAATTCTGCTAAACCTGGTGTATCTGGACATCTATCTTCTTTATCTGGAATACCATCTTTATCTCTGTCAGTATTACCAAATCTGAATAATAATGAAGCAGATGCTTGCCAAAAGTTAGCAATGCTAGATTTATCACCTGGTGTAGAAACATAGTCACCTTGAACTCCTAAACCGAAGTTTTTAGTTACCCAAAGGTTTAAACCAGCTCCTGTTGCAACTGTGAAGTGATTAGCTTTACCAGCTCCACCTTCACCATCCCAAGACGCATAAGTTCCTCCTCCTCTTTGTTTTGCATCTGTAATTGGGAAGTTAACGCCAGTGTAATCATGTCTTAAGTAGTTAGCACCAACTCTTAAATATGGATCAAACCAAGACTCTTCATTCCAAAGACCATTAAATTTGAATTGTAAACCAAGACCTGTCTGTAAGAAGAATTCTTTATCAAGACCGAATCTCTTGTTATCAACATTACCAACAGTAGTTTGCCAGTCTAAAACTAAATACTTGTTTAAGTTTCTAGCAACTGTTAACTTTGATAATGGTGGAGTAATTGAGTATTTTGAAACTCCGAATAAATTTTCTTTAAAATTCCACGCCGAGAATGTACCACTAAACTGGCTTCTTTGCGCTACGTGGTTCACTCCGTGCATACCAACTCCGATAACCCATGGGTTACTTGTTGTTTGCGCGAAAACAGTAGAGGCAATCGTAAGTGCCAATGCTGAAATTCCTAATTTTAGATTTTTCATAGAATTAAATGATTAAATAATTGATAATGCAAAATAAATATAATTTTTCTTTAAAAACAAAGTTTTTTTAACTTTTCTTTAATAGTCTCTGGAGGTTAACTTTATTCTCTCTATCTTTTATAGCCTCTCTTTTATCATAAAGTTTTTTCCCTCTGGCCGATGCAATAAGAAGTTTAGCCTTTCCTTTATTATTAATATATAATTTTAAAGGTATTATAGTATTGCCAACATCTTTTAACTTTTTTTTAAGTTTTTGCAATTCGTATTTATGCAGTAGCAACTTCCGTGCCCTTCTCGCCTTATGATTGTAAAAAGTCCCCAGTTTATACTCATCTATCTGCATATTAATGATATACAGCTCATCATCTGTAAATTCACAAAAACTCTCTGATATTGAAGCTTTAGAGGATCTAAGTGACTTGATTTCAGTACCAGTCAAGACAATACCAGCCTCATATTCGTCGAGAATTTCGTATTCGAATCGTGCTCGTTTATTAAGAATATTAACAGTTCTTTCGATTTTCATATGTATATATATAGTATAAGTAGATACAGTTTAATATACCAACTTATTTTCGTAATTTTGCACAAATTTACAAAACTCTATGTTAACAGTATCTAATTTATCATTACAGTTCGGGAAAAGAGTACTTTTTGATGAAGTCAATATAAAATTTACAAAAGGGAATTGCTACGGTATTATTGGCGCCAATGGTGCTGGTAAGTCAACTTTCCTTAAAATATTAAGTGGAAAGCAAGAAGCGACTACAGGTAATGTCTCTTTGGAACCAGGCAAAAGAATGTCAGTTCTTGAGCAGGATCACTTTGCGTTCGATAACTTCACCGTATTAGAAGCGGTTCTTCGTGGTAACAAAAAATTATTTGAGATCAAAGAAGAGATGGATGCTTTGTATGCAAAAGAGGACTTCTCTGATGAGGATGGTATTAAAGCTGGAGAACTTGGTGTTATCTATGACGAAATGGGTGGATGGAATGCTGAGTCTGACGCCCAAACGATGTTATCTAACGTAGGTATTAAAGATGATATGCATTATCAAATGATGTCAGAGCTTGAAAACAAGGATAAAGTAAGAGTATTACTTGCTCAAGCTTTATTCGGAAACCCTGATGTTTTGATCTTGGATGAGCCTACCAACGACTTAGATATAGACACAATCGCTTGGTTAGAAGATTTCCTAGGCGGTTATGAAAACACAGTTATTGTTGTATCGCACGACCGCCACTTCTTAGATGCTGTCTGTACGCACATCGGCGATTTAGATTATTCTAAACTTAACTTATATACTGGTAACTATACATTCTGGTACCAAGCCTCTCAATTAGCAACAAGACAGAGAGCTCAAGCTAACAAAAAAGCGGAAGAAAAGAAGAAGGAATTACAAGACTTTATTGCGAGATTTAGTTCTAACGTTGCAAAAGCAAAACAAGCAACTGCTCGTAAAAAAATGATTGATAAGTTAAACATCGAAGATATTAAACCATCTTCTCGTCGTTATCCTGCCATTATTTTTGACCAAGAAAGAGAAGTTGGTGATCAAATTCTAGAAGTTAAAGGTTTAGAAAAAACCAAAGATGGCGAATTGTTATTCTCTAATGTTGACATCAACCTTAAGAAAAACGATAAGGTTGCCATTATCTCCAGAAACTCTTTAGCAATTACGGAGTTCTTCCAAATTATTACAGGAAATGCAGAAGCGGACAAAGGAAGTTACCAATGGGGCGTAACAACAACTCAAAGTTATATGCCTCTTGACAACTCTTCTTTCTTCCAGGAAGACATTAATCTTGTAGATTGGCTACGTCAATTTGTTTTAACAGATGAAGAAAGACACGAAGAATACGTGAGAGGTTTCTTAGGTAGAATGCTATTCTCAGGGGACGAAGCGCTTAAATCTAGCCAAGTACTTTCAGGTGGTGAAAAAATGCGTTGTATGTTCTCTAGAATGATGCTTAAAAAAGCAAATGTTCTTGTAATGGACGAACCAACCAACCACTTAGATCTAGAAAGTATCACGACTTTGAATAACTCTTTGAGTAACTTTAAAGGAAACATTTTATTGTCTTCCCATGACCACGAAATGTTACAAACGGTTTGTAACCGTATTATTGAGTTAACGCCAAAGGGTGTTATTGACCGCGATATGTCTTACGACGAATATCTTGAAGATAAAAAAATTAAAGAGCTAAGAGACCAAATGTACTCTTAATCTCTTTTAAAAAAATTATAATAAAAAGCCGCAAACAATTTGCGGCTTTTTTATTCCTTTATATATAATAGAATATTTTTAAACTTCAATTATTTTGTGCTTAATAGCATAAAGAACAATGCCAATTCTTGTTTTCACATCGAGTTTCTGAAATAGATTTTCGCGATACCCATCAATTGTTTTAGGACTTAGACACATAATTTCTGCGATTTCTTTATATGTTTTTTCTGTGCAAGCCAGCTTAATAAATTCTACTTCCCTGTCTTTTAAAACCAATTGTTCTTCATTTTTATTCAAAGAATGAATCAAAAAATTAGAAACCATTTCTGTATAATAAAAGCCTTTTTCATAGACCTCATCCATCGCTTGCTTAAAAAGATTAGGACTTGTATCTTTTAATATATAGCCTTTTGCGCCGCTAGTTAGCATTTGCATAACTGTCTCTTCATCATTATTAACAGACAATGCGAGGACCTTCAAATTAGGATGATTACTATTAAGATATTTCATAGTTTCGATACCATCCATAATTGGCATATTGATATCTAATAAAACAAGATCTGGCAAAACCTCTCCTTGCTCCAAAGATGTGATAAACTCTTTACCATTAACAAAGTGTCCTATGACATTATATTCTCCAAAAGTACCAATAAGATAGCTTAAGGATTGGGCAAACAATAGGTGATCATCAACAATAACAATCTTAAGTTTTTCTTTCATATATCTTACTACATTACAAATATGGATAATCGATCGTCAGCTCTGTACCTTGTCCCACCGTAGAATTTATCACACATTCTGCATTTATTAACTTGGCTCTACTTTTAATATTTTGGAGCCCCACACCCGACATTACTTTCCCGTTCATTACAAATCCCTTACCATAATCGCGAATACATATAAAACAACTTTGGATGTTATTTATTATTTCTAAATCAATTTTTCGACTTTGCGAGTGTTTCAAAATATTATTAATAACCTCTTGCAGCATTCTGTACACAATTACCTGATGTTCCATCGGGATGTTAATTGGTCGATCACCAACAAGGTTAAAATGACATTCGATGTTTTTCAACAATTCTATCCGTTGCAAATCTTGTTGTATCAAATCTGTGAAAAATATTTGATCCTTTACATCTGCTAAACTAGATTTAGAAATAAAACGAATTTCATCCAAAGTCTTTTCTACAAGACCTTTGATAGCGATAGAGTTTTCTTTCTCATTGTCGTCTTTTTGTCGTCCAATTTGCATATTGAGTTGCATCACCGCTACCGAAAGAATTTGACCAACATTATCCTGCAACTCTCTACTAAAAGCTAAAGCTCTTTCTTCTCTAATTTCTAACAATGAACTCTGTAATGCGGATTGAAATTTAATTTTATTTTCTAAACCTTGGATATGAATATATGATTTCTTTCTTTTCTTGAAAAAAACATAAGCAATGACTAACAATAAAATAAACAAACCACCAGAAATCCAAAGAATTTCTAGCTTACTAATCAGAAGCATGTTATAAAAATTAAGCTTTTAATTTTCATCAAAACAAAAATTAGAAAACAACAATCAATGACTGTACACCTAAGAATCTAATCATGGAACCTTGCAAATTTAAACTTAAAGGGAAAAGTACAAAAGGGGAAATTCCCCCTTAATTTTCACGGCTATTTCCTGATGCATTCATATATAATAAGTTATACATTTGATACAACAAAAACATTAATTATATAAAACCAATAACCATTAAAACCAAAAAGAGACTACCGCAATTGATAGTCTCTTTCTTATTTTATAAACTTAAACAAAATTCTTACTTAGTAAGTTTTGTTGTTGGCAAAGTTACAGTCCCAGGATCTTTCCAAAGACCATCTTTCTCAGCTCTTTTTTTGACAGCTTCAGCACGTTTGTTACTATCAGGATGCGAGTTGAACATCTTTTGAAAGCCACTCTGTTTTGCACCACCTTCCTCAGATAACAAGGCTAATTTTTTAAAAGCTCTATAAGCACCAACAACATCGTAGCCATTCGCCTTCATAAAATCGTAAGAATAGGTGTCCGCTTCTGACTCCTGCTTTTTGCTGTGAGAAGCATCTAGCATTGCATTAGCCATCGCACCAAGTTGGCTGTCATTAAGTGTCGCAATTGTTTTAGAACTTGCCGATGCAGCATCCATCGCAGCAGCTTTTAGATAAGCCGACTTAATAGCATCTTTAGTATCTTCATTTTTAACGTGCCCAATCTCGTGACCTATAACCGCCAACAATTCGTCATCAGTCATAATATCCATTAAAGATGAAAAAACACGAACACTACCATCTGCACAAGCAAAAGCATTAATATCTGTCACTTTATAGACTTTATAATTAAGATTAAGTCCATCTTGACTTTTATGCTTAGAAAACAATTTATTAAGACGAATGGTATAGGGGTCTTTAGGACCAGCAACAGTATTATTCTTATCCATCCAATCAACACCTTCTTTTGCAAGTTTAGCAGCGTCGGCGTTAGTAAAAGTTAAAGCCTTAAGCCCTTTACTCCCAACATCCAAAGCTTTGTTAAGATTGAATTGTGCATTAATCGTCACACATGAGCCAATTAGAAAAGCTCCAATAATTATTTTTTTCATAACTTTTATTTTCGTCCAATATAGAAAAAAAAATTATACCACAGATGTTAAATTTTTACAAAACTATACTAAAATCTTAATTTTTTAAGAATTTTTTCCTGTATAAAAATTATAATCCTTTATAACTACATTGATGAATTGAAGGTCAGAATATGAAAAATTAGTAGTATCAAGGTTTATCGTTTGTTTTATTTTGTCTGCTAATTTTTTAATGATAATATTATCTTTTGATTTTATTGCGCGCTCATAATTTTCTTTGATGATTCGCATATCGTTATCGTTAAGCAAAATAACCTGTGGGAAGATCGGTACATAATCTTCTTTAAGCTCCTCCAAAATGGTGTGCGAAATATTAAACTCATTTTTTAAAGAAATAACAGCACATCCAGAAACAACATCTCCCAATCTTTGGTTGTATTTTGAAGACACCATACTTATCAAACCGACAACGCCAAAATTAGAATAAACATCAATAAGTCGCATAAACCATCGCATAAGATAATCCACAAATGTAGCTTGATAACCGTCTATTTTTACAACCCTAATTTTTAATAATTTTTTACCAAGTGTTTGTCCTTCAAAAAGACTTTCTAAAACAAAAGTGTACAAGATGACTGGCAAATAGAAGATTGACATAAAAGCGCCAATAGACCAACTATCCCAACCTTGCATTAATCCGCCAATTCCTAAAACATCAAAGAGAATCCAAAAAACTGCAAATCCATAAGCTCCCTTTATCAACATGTCAATAATAAAGGCAAAAAATCTTTCGCCAACACTAGCAATTTTAAAATTAATGTTTACATTTTGAGATGTATTGATGCCTATTTGATTCATTTTTTTGTTACATTAGCAAAATCATGAGAGAAATCGCTTTCATTAAACAAAATAAAGAAAAATGGTTGGAAATCGACCAAGTCATTAAGGAAAAAAGCAAGAAAAATCCTGATGAACTGTCGTCTTTATATATAAGTATCGTCAACGATCTCTCATACGCACAGACTTACTACCCAAAAAGTAAGACAACAATATATCTCAATTTTCTATCTTCACAAATTTTCCAAAAAATATACAAGACAAAACGTGTTGAAGATAATCGTTTCAAATCATTTTTCCTACAAGAAGTCCCACTAATCGCTTACCAGTATCGAAGATATCTACTCTATGCAATTTGTTTTTTTGTAGCATTTACAGGCATTGGCGTTTTATCATCCATCTATGATAAAGATTTTGCAAGACTCATTTTGGGAGACGATTACATCAACCAAACTTTAGAAAACATAAAAAAAGGAAACCCAACTGCCATCTATGGCACAGGTTCTACTTGGGGCACTTCTTTCGTCATAATCCTAAACAACTTATATGTTGGTGCAAGACTCTACATCTACGGTATCTTCGGAGGTGTTGGGACTATCTACGCATTGTTCCAAAATAGTGTTATGCTAGGCGCTTTTCAGTATTTTTTCAAAGATCAAAGTGTGTTACTGGAAAGTGCTAAAGGTATTTGGTTACATGGGACATTTGAGATTATCGCAATGCTTATCGAGGCTGCTGCTGGGCTTATTTTGGGAGCATCAATATTATTTCCTAAAACCTATTCGAGATTCGAGTCTTTCAAAATCGGATTCAAAACAAGTATGAAACTTTTTCTAAGTAGCGTTCCGTTTACAATAATTGCTGGCGTTATCGAAGGTTTTATCACGAGACATGCACAGGCTATGCCGCTTTGGGCTAACTTGGCGATCATCATTATTTGTCTATCAATAATTGGATTCTACTATGGTATATATCCAAGAATGCTTTATAAAAAACACGTAAAATATGCAGATTTTTCAGGAGCGAAACTTCGGTAATTTGGTTAGTGACACATTTAATTTTTTCCGAATTTATGGGAAAGATTATTTTAAGAGTTACTTTATCATCAATGGTGCGTTATTGCTCATAATGACATTGCTAACAATATTCTTCTATCGCGAATTTTTTATGCAAATTTTGGTTGCCAATGCTGGTGGACAGAGCTATATGTTCGAAAGCTATTTTAGCAACAACTGGCCAATTCTTGTATTGGTGGGGATTATTGCTTTTATGTTGTTGTTTATTATTGCTGTTGTTGTGTACACATTTCCTATTTTCTACATGAAGCGCATCGGCGAACATCAAACTAAAATTACCACCGACGAGCTGCTTTCTGATATGAAAAAAAATATCGGAAAATTTTTCATATTTTGTCTAGCAACAAGCTTTATTGTTGCTCCAGTTATGATGATTATGTTGGCAATTTCCTCATTTTTGATTTTAATTCTAGTAGGTTTCTTATTATTAATATTATTAGCGCCAGCATTTTACAACGTACTTTATTTAGCCCTTTACGATTACATGAGTACTAATAAAACATACTTCGATGCGCTCAGCTATGCAGCTAGAACCGTTTTTGGAGATATGTTTAATACACAAAAAACCAAATTCTGGAAATATTGGAGTTCAACTTTAGTTCTTGGTGTTATCATCTATGTTGTGAGTATGGCGTTCTCTACGATTCCGTATTTTATGATGATTGGCAACATGAGTCTTAATCCTAACTACGACCAAATTAATGACCCAAGTAGCCTTTTTTCTGGCGTAATCGGTATTATCTTTTTTGTTAGTTATGGCGTTTCCATTTTGGTCAGTTCTATTGTATATAACCTAATGGCTGTTAATGCAGGTTTTATGTACTATGACAGTCGACAAGATCTACATCGCGATTTAGACATTAACGAAATAGACACTATTGGTAATCAAACAGATGCGTAAATTTTTAGTCATCATATTAATGTATATTTTTGTCCCTATTTTTGGGCAAGATTATGATGTTGTGGTTCCTCCACAATCGCCAGCAATCTTAGCAAGCGAAACTCTTACGGAAACCGATTCTATTTTAAAAACTAACTACCAGACAGACAACACTGTAACGACTAGAAATTTTAGTCCTAATTACTACAAAAAATACCAAGGTGAAGATTTCGATTATCGCTTAACAAAACCTCGTGAATCTATTTTTGCAAAGTTTTTAAAATGGTTAGATAAAGCGCTCAACACACTATTTGGAAATGTCGACACGCCAAATACTTTCAAATACACAGAGATTATCATTAAGCTTTTTGTGATTTTACTCGTTGGATTTTTACTGTATTTTATCATCACAAAATTATTTTTGAAAGAGGGTAATATTTTCTTTAGTAAAAAGAATAAAAAATTAAAAATCGTAACGGAAGATCTTCATGAAAACATCCACGACATCAATTTTGAAAAAACGATTGCCGAATACGAAGCAAAATCCAATTATCGGATGGCAACACGTTATCAGTTTTTATCATTATTAAAAAAGCTTTCTGACCAAAAATTAATTGACTGGAATATTGAAAAAACCAATCGCGACTACAGTCGAGAGCTTAAAAACGATGATCAAAAAAAACAGTTTAATCGACTGACATACATTTTCGAAAACGTTTGGTATGGCGAGATAGAGCTGGATCAATCGCGTTATGAGTCATTCAAATCCTATTTTAACAACTTTAAATAATGAGCAAAAATTTCAAAATATATCTTGGTGTTTTTCTCGTTATTTTAGCAATAATGGGGATTTTCCAAATCAATAAAAAACCAATTGTGGATTGGCGCAAAAATTTTGATCCTAACTCCAAAACGCCATTCGGACTTTTCGTTTTCAATAAAGAAGCCGATCATCTTTTCGGTGGTGCATTAGAGCGTATTAACCAATCGCCTTATGACTATTATTCTAAAGAAAAACAGACGCCCAAACACAACATTTTAATCATTGAAAAAAATCTCGACACCGAATCTTGGAGAAAAATTCTTGATAACGTTAATACAGGTTCTAGCGCCATGTTGATTTCGAGAGCTCTTCCCGCAATGTTGGAAGACAGCTTACAGTTTAGACTTTGGGTAAACAATTCCGACACAACATACAATCTAGAATTTACCGATGTCAAGCTAAAAAATGACACTTTGCTTATCAACAGACTCCCCGATAGTCGCGGTTTTACCAAGATTAATAAAAGCACTGAGATCATCGGTTATAATAAAACATCAGGCTTTGGAAACGACGAATACAAAAACGCCAATTTTATCAAGATTAAACATGGTCAAGGTTACTTTTATTTGTATTCGGAACCGAGTGCTATTTCCAATTATTACCTTTTAAAATCGCGATCTGCGTATCCTAAAAAGCTATTTTCGTTCTTACCTCAACAGAAAACAATTTGGTTTACAGAAAGCAAATCTGTGGGCAATTCGCAGTCGCCAATGCGCTTCATCCTTTCAAATCCACCATTGCGATATACACTTTATATCGCGATTTTAGGACTTGCATTATTTATGATTTTTAATGCTAAACGAAAACAACGCATCGTCCCAATTGTAGAACCATTGAAAAATACGTCGTTAGAATTTGTAAAAAGCATCGGGAATCTATACTTACAAGAAGGCGATTTCCATGATATGATGGCGAAAAAAGCGCAATATTTTTTACACAAAATTAGATTGGATCTATTGATTGACACTTCCAATTTGGACGAGGAGTTCATTAAAAAATTACACTTAAAAACGGGTATCAAAATAGAAACTATTCAGGAAGCTGTATCTCTAATAAAGAAAGCGCAAGATCCTTATTCTAACGTTATGAAAGAGGATTTTGTAAAAATGAATAGTCTTCTCGATGACATTTTAAAATAGATTTTGAAAATTAAAAATTATGGAACAACAAGATCAACCAAGTAGCGACTTCCAGTCCAGAATCGACATGTCTGAGCTGAGCAACAGCTTACACCAAATAAAACAAGAGATTTCTAAAGTCATCGTAGGACAAGACAAAATGATCGACCATCTTTTGGCGGCACTTTTGTCTAACGGACACGTGTTGATAGAAGGCGTTCCTGGTGTTGCAAAGACTATTACATCAAAACTTTTGGCCAAAACCATCGATGTAGATTTTAGCAGAATTCAGTTTACGCCAGATTTGATGCCGTCGGATATTTTGGGAACGTCGGTTTTTAATGTTAAAGAATCTGATTTTAATTTTAAAAAAGGACCAATTTTTTCTAATTTCATTTTGATTGATGAGATCAACCGTTCGCCAGCGAAGACGCAGTCGGCTTTGTTCGAAGTGATGGAAGAACGCCAAATTACAATGGACGGTGTCACTTATCAAATGGAAGAACCATTTTTGGTAATCGCTACGCAAAACCCAATCGAGCACGAAGGAACTTATCGTCTTCCAGAAGCACAACTTGACCGTTTTCTTTTTAAAGTTGAAGTAGGCTATCCCGACCTTAACCAAGAAATTGAAATCATTAAAAACCAACACCACAACAAGCTTGATGATAAAACCGATCTGGTTAACAAAGTCGTAACTGGACAACAATTAAAGACTTACCAAAATCTTGTAAAAGATGTTGTTGTTGAAGAAAAACTAATTGAATATATCGCTAAAATAATTGTAAACACAAGAGAAAACCAATTCTTATATCTTGGCGCTTCACCTAGAGCCAGCTTGGCTTTGTTAACAGCTAGTAAAGCTTTTGCAGCGATTCGTGGTCGCGATTTTGTAACGCCAGACGACATCAAAGAAGCCGCACTTGCAGTCTTAAGACACAGAGTAATTGTCGCACCAGAACGCGAAATGGAAGGTCTAACGGCTGACGAAATTATCCGCCAAATTTTAGAATCAATTGAGATTCCACGTTAGGAAGCAAGAAAAAAGCTTTAGGTAAGCCTAAACAAACATGGCAATTTTGAAGGAATGATCAATTTAGCAAAAAGCAATTTCATTTGTTGTAAGGATATGCAAAACAACAGAAAGCTTAACTAAAACCTAAACTTATGGTTTAAAAATACAAATACCATGAGCCGCAGTTTCAATTGCGTCAAATATTCATGAAGGATAACACTTGCTTATCTTCATCTTTTGAAAAATGATAAATGCATTAATAAGATCTCTTAACGCAAATTAAAACCTACGACCCAACACCTCGTAACCAAAGACTATGAAAGCACTTTACCTCAACAACAGATTATTCTTCGCGCTAATGCTAGCGGGCATTATCTACGTGTTGGCTTTCTTTTTTCCAATACTGATTTGGCTCGCACATATTGTTATAATCTTGATTTTAATTCTAGCTTTCGTTGATTATCTTATTTTATTTAAAGTAAAAGACGCGATAAAAGCACATAGAAGTCTGCCAGAAAAGCTATCAAACGGCGACCAAAACCCCGTAAGAATCGATGTTAAAAGTAATTATCCTTTCAAAACTAGGATTAAAATTATTGATGAAATTCCGTTTCAGTTTCAGAAGAGAGATTTCTTTATCCAGAAAGAATTGGAAGCGAAGTCAGAAATTTCAACGCAATATATTTTGGAGCCGAAAGAACGCGGCGAATATAGTTTTGGAAGCTTAAATGTCTTTGCAAATTCACCGATTGGTTTTGTTGCTAAACGTTTTCAGTTTCAAAAAGATGCATTGTTACCGAGCTATCCATCATTTATACATCTTAGAAAATATGAATTGATGGCGCTGCAAAATGAATTTCAACTGGGAGGCATAAAAAAAATTCGCAAGCTAGGACACACCATGGAATTTGAACAAATCCGCGAATATGCGCAAGGCGACGACATCCGAAGCATCAACTGGAAAGCGACTTCCAAAACCAATCGATTGATGGTCAACCAATACCAAGACGAAAAATCGCAGCGGATCGTGATGCTCATTGACAAAGGTCGCACGATGAAAATGCCCTTCAATGGATTGAGTCTTTTAGATTACTCGATTAATGCGACGATGGCTTTGTCACATATTATTCTTAAAAAAGGTGATCGCGCAGGCATGATGGCTTTCTCCAAAAAGATGGAAAATCGCGTACCTGTTGACAACAAATTTGGGCAACTTCGCAAAATCTCTGAGGCTTTGTACAATATTCATACTAATTTTTTTGAGAGCGACTATAACAGACTTTATCAGGACGTAAAAATTAGTCTTAACCAAAGAAGTCTAATTTTGTTATTTACAAATTTCGAAACTTTGGATGCGTTAAATCGTCAGATCAAATATTTGCGAGGTATTGCGAAAAATCATTTGTTAGTGGTTGTGTTTTTTAAAAATGCGGAGATTAATATGTTGTTAAAAACCAATCCGGAAAGCATCCAAGAAATCTATGACGAGATTATTGCTGAGAAATTTGAGTTCGAGAAAAAATTGATTATTCAAGAATTAAAAAAATACGGAATCTATTCTGTCTATACGCTTCCAGAGAATCTTAACATTGATGTTATCAATAAATATTTGGAGATAAAAGCACGTGGAATTTTGTAATTTTACATAAGAATTCTCAATACAATTTTTCTTTCTTCACCTAGAGAAACCAAACGAATTAACGCATTTAGTAACACGATAAAATTAGAAAATGAAAATACACCTTAATAGAATTAATGACGATTATTTGTTTGAATGTAGCAACCAAAAAGGACATTCGATTTTAATTGATAACACGTCGCAAGAAGGCGCAAAGGGCGTTTCGCCGATGGAGACTGTGTTGATGGCTGTTGCTGGATGTAGCGGAATTGATGTGGTTTCTATTCTTAAAAAACAACGTCAAACAATTACAGATTTCAAAGCAGAAGTGGAAGGCGAGCGCGTGCAAGTTGACGATGCTAAGCCTTTTAAACATATTAAAGTAATTTTTAAACTAGAAGGGGAAATCGACCGTAAAAAAGCTCAAAAAGCAGCAGAACTATCTTTTGAAAAATATTGTTCTGTTTCTAAAACTTTAGAACCGAATGTTGAAGTTAGATACGAAGTATATGTTAATGGAGAGAAAGCTTAGTTTAAACTAAAATTTTAGATAAGAAAAAAGTCAGCATTTACGCTGACTTTTCTATTTTTTGGAAGAATGGTTTTATTTTTTAATCAAACCTAATTCTATTAATCTTTCTGTTAAAAATTCTCCTGCAGTAATGTCGTCGAAAGCTTTTGGATGGTCATCGTCAATTGTATTTTCTAGAACATTTAATGGCATTTCGCTAATTGGATGCATAAAGAACGGAATTGAAAAACGTGAAGTGCCCCACAATTCTCTTGGTGGATTTACAACTTGATGAATTGTAGATTTCAGTTTGTTGTTGGAATGTCTTGATAGCATATCACCAACATTAATCACCAATTCGTCATCTTGCGCAATCGCATCAATCCATTCGCCTTTGTGATTCTGAACCTGAAGTCCTTTACCCTGTGCGCCCATTAACAACGTAATCAAATTGATGTCACCGTGCGCCGCTGCTCTCACAGCATCTTTTGGCTCATCTTGGATTGGTGGATAATGAATAGGACGCAGAATTGAATTTCCGTTTATGATGTACTTATCAAAATAAAACTCGTCCAAGCCTAAATAAATAGCCAATGCTCTCAACACATAAATACCCGTTTTTTCTAGTTTCTGATAAGCTTCTTTACCAACTTCATTGAATTTTGGTAACTCATCAACCATTACATTTTTAGGATATTCAGCTTCTAGTTTTGGATTGTTTTCGACGTATTGTCCAAAGTGCCAAAACTCCTTAAGATCGCCCGTTGTACGACCTTTTGCAGATTCTTTACCAAAAGAAACGTAACCGCGTTGTCCTCCAATACCTGGGATCTCGTATTTAGCTTTGGTTTCTAATGGAAGGTTGAAAAAGTTGCGTACTTCTGAGTACAGATCTTCAACCAATTGGTCATCTAGAAAGTGACCTTTAAGTGCTACAAAGCCGATGTCTTCGTAGGCTTTACCGATTTCATTTACAAATTTTTGTTTACGTACCGGATCATCCGATAGGAAATCACGCAAGTCAACACTAGGAATGTTTTGCATTGTTTGTAATTTTTATACGAATGTAAATTTAAACAATTTTTCAAAGGCTATAATAAAATTTTATCACAAATTATTTTAAACGACAAAATCCGCAAGAAAAACCGTAAAGTTTAAATTTAAGAGAAGTAAAACTATTATATATTTTCACCCATTTTTTTATCAAAAATTTAATCAAAAAAAAAAAAAAAAAAAACAGCCTTATTTTCATAAAGCTGTTTTTGACTATGTAAAGAAAAATCCTATTTGTTCATCGACATTAAGAATTCTTCGTTGTTGCGTGTGTTTTTGATATTCTTCATCACAAAGTCCATTGCTTCTACAGGATTCATATCAGAAAGATATTTTCTCATAATCCACATACGTTGCTGCGTTACTTCATCTTGAAGCAAATCGTCACGACGCGTACTCGAAGATACCAGATCCACGGCTGGATAAATACGTTTGTTGGCAATTTTTCTATCCAATTGCAATTCCATATTACCAGTTCCTTTGAATTCTTCAAAGATCACTTCATCCATTTTTGATCCCGTGTCGATAAGTGCAGTTGCGATAATTGTCAACGATCCACCACCTTCAATCTTACGGGCAGCCCCGAAGAAACGTTTTGGCTTGTGAAGTGCATTGGCATCAACACCTCCAGAAAGAATTTTACCAGATGCTGGTGTCACCGTGTTGTAAGCTCTTGCCAAACGCGTGATAGAATCTAACAAAATCACAACATCGTGACCACATTCTACCATTCTTTGCGCTTTCGACAACACAAGATTAGCTACTTTAACGTGCTTTTCCGCAGCTTCATCAAATGTAGAGGCGATCACTTCAGCATTCACACTTCTTTGCATATCGGTAACTTCCTCTGGACGTTCGTCGATCAAAAGCACCATCATGTAAGCTTCCGGATGATTTGCAGAAATAGCGTTGGCGATATCTTTTAATAAAATCGTTTTACCAGTTTTCGGTTGTGCAACAATCATCGCACGCTGACCTTTACCAATTGGTGCAAAAAGATCTACAATTCTAGTTGAAATCGTTGAATTTCGTCCAGCCAAATTAAATTTCTCTTGAGGGAAAAGTGGCGTCAAATATTCGAAAGCTACACGATCTTTGATAAATTCTAAATCTCTCCCGTTAACTTCTGTTGGTTTTTGTAATGAAAAATATTTTTCACCTTCTTTTGGAAGTCTCACGATACCTTTAACAGTATCACCAGTTTTTAGACCATAATTTCTGATCTGCGCCGTCGATACATAAACGTCGTCTGGCGATGAGATATAACTAAAATCTGAAGAACGTAAGAACCCGTAGTTGTCTGGAAGAATCTCCAAAACGCCTTCGATGGTTACAAGTCCATCAAAGTTAAATTCTTTCTTAGCTGGCACTTCTTCCTGCTGAGATTGTTGTTCTTTATTCTGATTGTTGTTGTGATTGTGTTGTTGGTTGCCGCGATTTTGGTTTTGTTGACCTTGAGAATTTCTGTTTTGGTGTTGCGGCTTCTGCGTTTGTTGTGGTTTGGAAGCGACAGCTTCTACTGCAGTATTGCTTGTTATGCTCTCTGGCTGACTTTCTGCCTTGCTAGCTTCTTCAGCTTTCGGTTCTTCCGTTTTTGGAATTCTCTTGCGAGGTTTCTTAGTTGTTTTGTCTGCTTCCTGTTCCGAAGTTGCTTCTACTATTGGCGTTTCTGCTACTGGAGCAGCAACTGGCTTTTCTTCAACTTTCGCTTCTTCGACTGAGGCAGGTTCTGTAGCAACTGGCTCTGGCTTAGCTTTTGGCTTTCTTCCAGGTTTTTTGGCTGGTGTTGCTTTTTGTTCTATTGCTTCTTCTTTAATTTCCACTTCCTTCATAAGTTGGTTGTTGGCTTCTAAGTAGGATTTTATTTCTGTTTGATGCGTTGACTGATAATCTAAAATCGCAAAAACCACTTGTTCGTGTTCGGGTTTTCTACTGATTTTAACGCCTAAATCTTTTGAAATTTGAGTCAATTCGGCGAGCGACTTTGACTTCAGCGTATCAATGTTAAACATAAATGTTGTAAAAATATTGTATTTTAAAACTTTGTAAGTAAGAAAGTTAAACCAGGCGGTTTAATTATTTTCTGAGTGATTACTATGCAAATCTACATTAATTTTTGAAATACGCAAAAATTATTTTAAATTTGCCTAATCTTTTAAAGATAAGAAAGATACTAAAATTTTATGATCCAAAGAATACAGTCCGTTACCATGTTCTTTGCTGTATTATCAGCAGTCTTTTTATTCTTGACTTCGCAAGATGTTGTCATCCTAGAAAGTGTACCGGTAATGTTTATTGCATGTATTGTCCTTGTACTTTTGGGCTTGTTAAGTATTTTTAGTTTCAAAAATAGAAAACGACAAATTCTACTGAATAACATCAGTATGGTTATAAATGCTTTGTTGATCGGTTTGTTGGGGTATTGGTTACTAAGTTTATCCGGAGGAATTAGTTTTCCTGAGAAGGGTATTGAGCCAGTTTTTCCGTTGTTGGCGATTGTCTTTTTACTAATGAGTAATTTGTATATCCGTCGCGACGAGAGGCTCGTAAAATCTGTCGACCGTCTTCGGTAAATCACACAACGATTTTTTGAGTTTAAACAGCTTCTTATTAAGGAGCTGTTTTTTTTATGGTGTTACGGAAATGCATTACATTTGTAGCTTAATCAATTTTCAATGAATTTATATAGAAGAATTCTACGATTTGCAGCGCCACACCAAAAATATATCTATGCTAGTTTATTTTTCAATGTTTTATATTCACTATTCCAGATAGCCTCGTTAGGGACAATTTTGCCAGTGTTAGGCATGTTGTTCGGAACTATAAAAATGGAAGACCAACTTGTAGAACCAATATATGATGGGCACATTTCGCATTATTTTAATTATCTAAAAGAATATTCTTATTATTATATTCAATCTCAAGTTAACGAAAAAGGTGCATTAACCGTTTTGGCTTGGCTTTGTTTGATAACTGGCTTCATGTTTTTACTTCGTAATATTTTCCGCTATCTGGGCGCTTATTTACTTATTTTCTATCGTGTTGGCGTGACAAAAGATTTGCGAAGTGCGATGTATAATAAGATTTTAGCTTTACCCGTTTCTTTCTTTACAGAACAGAGAAAAGGTGATTTGATGTCCAGAATGTCGAACGATGTTGGCGAAGTCGAGAACAATATTTTAGGAAGTTTGGTGGATTTAATCAATTCGCCGTTCATGTTAATCAGCACTTTGGTGACTTTATTTTATCTAAGTCCGCAATTAACTTTATTCAGTTTAATCGTTTTACCAATTATGGGAACCCTTATTTCTTTAATTGGGAAAAGTCTTAAAAAAGATTCTCACGAAGCTCAAAACGAATTAGGAAACATCTTCTCGATCGTTGATGAAACCTTAAAATCTTCCAAAATCATTAAAATCTTTAATGCTGATAAATTATTAAGTAATCGCTTTTCTGGTTCGATGACAAAATGGATTAATAACTCCGTAAGTCTCGGTCGCAAAAAAGAATTAGCATCGCCCACCAGCGAGTTTTTGGGTGCGTTAACTTTTTTAATGATTACATGGTACGGCGGTAAAGAGATTATCGTTAACCAAAGTATTCGTCCTGAAGATTTCTTGGTATTCTTAGGTATTTTCTTCCAAATTTTACCGCCCATCAAAAGTCTTTCTTCTTCGATTTCGAATATACAAAAAGCCGAAGCATCCCTGGTTCGTGTCATGGATATTATGGACGCTGATGTCAAAGTTGATGAAATCCCGAATCCTGTTCCGATTTCAGAGTTAAAAGACAAAATCACTTTTGAGAACGTTGGCTTCTATTACAATCAAGAACATTTAATTCTAAAGAATTTTAATTTAGAAATTAAAAAAGGACAAACCGTCGCTCTTGTTGGACAAAGTGGAAGCGGAAAAACAACGATCGCGAACCTGCTAACGCGTTTCTATGACGTGTCAGAAGGCAGCATCAACATCGATGGTGTTAATATTAAAAACTTAAACTTAAAACAATACCGTACGATTTTAGGAATGGTAACCCAAGAGTCGGTTTTGTTTAACGACACTGTTTTCAACAATATTGCGATGGGTAAAGAGGATGCGACTCGCGAAGAAATTATCGAAGCTGCAAAAATCGCTAATGCTCATAACTTTATAGAAAGTCTTCCTGAAGGCTACAACACCAACATCGGTGACGATGGTAACAAACTTTCTGGTGGTCAAAAACAACGTGTTTCTATCGCAAGAGCTGTTCTTAAAAATCCTGCAATCATGATTTTGGATGAGGCCACTTCGGCTTTAGATACCGAAAGCGAAAGATTCGTTCAAGACGCCTTAGAAAAAATGATGGAAAATCGAACCTCTCTCGTTATTGCACACCGATTATCAACAATCCAAAAAGCAGATCACATTGTTGTTATGGAAAAAGGAGAAGTTGTTGAGCAAGGAAGTCATCACGAACTTATGGAAAAGAATGGCGTTTATCGTAAATTAATAGAATTGCAAAATTTTGAATAAACAATTGATACGCAATGATTTAAATTAAAAAACTCAATTAAATCTAGTTTAAAAAATCCATGATTTTTCAAAAAAGAAAACGAATCCAATTCCGCACAATTGCAGTTTATTACTCAAAATAACTGACATAAAAAAAGCAGTCTTTTTTAGGCTGCTTTTGTTATTTCAAAGTATCTAGAAACGCCACTAGACGCTCTTTTTCCTCAGCGTATTTTTGCTGAAGTGTTGAGCCCTCGCCCATTCTTTTATAATATTCTAAAGCTTTTTCACCAAAAAATTTTTTGTGGTAGTCTTCTACGTCGGGTATATTAGGAAATTGGGTATGAAACAACATTTCGTTATAAGCCTGCCATTCGCGTTCGTTCTTGTCTTCCAACATTATTTCAGGAGATTTTTGTCGAACATGCAGCATCTCATGTGCTAACATATTAATAACCAAATTAAATTCAAAATCGAATAAATTCCGAGGTATTAAAACCATTTGACGCTCGCCAAGATCACCATTTGCGGTTAACAAAATTGAGTTTTTATCTAGTTCGTCACGAAAGCCAAAACCTTCTAAATTCGGGTGATCAAGCTCAAACTCATGAATAAGAAATCTAGCCAAATCCAAGATCTGATTGTTCTCTTTATAAGCATTAATGTTAAACATCAGTTGATCGTAATTCATCCCAAAAAGTTTTTACGAATGTAAAAAAACTTTCTCTGGTTTTAAATATTTTTTGAAGCTTGACTTCTTTTCTTCATCGTATTCACTTTCACTTTTCTAAAAGGACGAATCATTTTTTTAATTGGTCGAAGTGATCGCAAATAAATGGTTACAACCAGTGAAATACAAGCTGCCGTTCCTAGCGCTCCACCAAAACCTTTAAACTCTTTGGAAATGTTATGATAAATCAAGGTGAAAATAATCGGCGCAATAAATAAATTGAAATTTTTAAAATGTTTCCGTGACGAAATCATCCCAATGAATGTAGATCCAATCACGATAAATGGAATATCTTTAGGCAAATCAAAATGCCAAAACCATGTGTTGAATTGGTAAAATCCGCCAACTAAAATGGCTATTAAACCTGATGCTCTAACGGGGCCTAATTTTAAATTCTTGTTTAAATGATAAGTTAACCAAGCGCCAGAAATAGCTAAAACGACATTAATAATCAGAGTTACTATCATGGTAAAAAGAATTTGTAGATGACATATGTGTACAAAACACCCATAAATGCTAAAGTTCCTAATTTACCGCCAATTCCGTGGAAATAATGATGCGTAAATGTGTAAAAAACCGCTGTTAAAAATGTTGAAATAAATATAAAAACATAACCGTAGGGAAGTTGCGTCATTCCCACAAAAGCACCACAATAAATGGCAATTGGCCAATGCGCAACCGAATTCATTTGCCACCTAATATGTCGGGTAAAACTTCCTATAAAACCTACCAAACCTGCTGCAAAAACGGTGTTTAAATCAATTGTGGACTGTAAAAAATAGGTCGCAAAACTTCCTATCAAAAACCAAAAGAACAAATCGTAATGCACTTCGTGTTTCAATTCGATATGCAACCGATGCTTTTTTCGATACGACAAAGCCATTCCCAAAACAATCAACGAAAAAGCAATAACAAACCAAGGCTTCAAGTCTTTTTCTTTGATGATGGCCACAATAAAATAAACCTGCGCAATGATGAACAGGAATAACAAGAGTTTCGGAACTAAGGTTTTGAAATTTTGCATTTAAACAAAAATAGGGCGATTAACGCCCTAGTTTTTTATTCTTCGATTATCAAATCTACACCTAATTTTTCTGCTAAGAGTTTCGATACTTTTTGTTTTAATGGCTCGATATCAATATTTTGCATCGCATCATTTGCGAAAGCGTAAAGTAATAAAGCTTGGGCTTCATTCTTCGAAATACCACGTGCACGAAGGTAAAACATCGCATCTTTATCCAATTGTCCAACGGTACAACCGTGTGAACATTTAACATCATCAGCGAAAATTTCCAATTGAGGTTTGGTATCAATGCTCGAACCTTCAGAAAGTAAAATATTGTTGTTTTGCTGATAAGCATTGGTTTTTTGAGCAATTTTATCTACAAAAACTTTCCCGTTGAAAACCCCGTGAGATTTTCCACCGAAAATTCCCTTATAGTTTTGATAAGACTCGCAATGCGGCTGATTGTGATGAACAGCGGTGTGATGATCCACCAATTGATCGTGGTCGATTACCGTAATCCCGTTCATAAAAGAATTGATATTGCTTCCGTTATGGATAAAATCAAGATTGTTTCGCACCAATTTTCCTCCAAAAGAGAAAGTATTTACCGTTGCCAAACTGTCTTTTTCTTGCTTTGCATACGTATTATCAATTAAATATGACGTATCGCTATCATTTTGAAGTTTATGCCAATCTGCTTTTGCATTTGGATAAACGAAAATTTCCGTCACCGAATTCGTAAAGGTAAAACTTTCATCAAAATTATGATGACTTTCAATAATTTCTACTTTCGAATTTTCATCAACAATTAACAAATTTCTCGTGTTGTAAAACGTATTTTCTTGTTGATTTTGAGAAAGATAAAAAACGTGAATTGGTTTTTCAATCACGGTATTTTTAGGAACGTGCAGGAAAAATCCGAATTTGCAATACGCATCATTCAAGTCGACGAAAATGTTGTTTTCCAACGCAATTGTACTGAAATATTTATCAAAAACCGCTTTGTGTTTTTCATCTTCCAATGCATGATTGAAAGACAACATTTCTACATTAGCAATCGAAATTTTTGACAATTCTTTGCGCAACTCTCCGTTTACAAAGACAATGTAATCGAAGTCTTCCTCACCCAAATGTAACGCATCAATTTGCTCTTTGGTAATGCGATGCTCGGTGTTTGGGAAAAAACTGTAGTCTTTCTTTACAATTTCTGAAAGGTTGGTGTATTTATATTCTTCGTCTTTCTTCGTTGGGAAGCCCCATTCAGCAAACTTTTGCAAAGCCTCTTTTCTTTTATCATCCAGAAAACGATGGCTAAGCGTTGCTAGAAAGTCCGAATGCTTATTTATAATTTGTTCTTTTAATGCCATTTTAAATAAAGTTTAAGGTTTAGGGTTTAAAGTATAAGGTTTTCAATTGCTTGACACCTTGAAAATTAAACATTAAACTATTTTAGTAGCCAATCGTAACCTTTTTCTTCTAGTTCTAAAGCAAGAGATTTGTCTCCTGTTTTGATGATTTTTCCATCCGCCAAAACGTGTACGAAATCAGGTTGAATATGATTCAAAAGTCTTTGATAGTGTGTAATTAAAAGCACCGCATTCCCTTCATTTCTGAATTTATTAACACCATCAGAAACAATTCTCAAAGCGTCAATATCCAAACCAGAATCGGTTTCGTCCAAAATTGCTAATTTCGGGTTGAGCATCATCATTTGGAAAATTTCATTTCGTTTCTTTTCACCACCCGAAAAACCTTCGTTTAACGAACGAGACAGAAAATCTTTCTTAATTTCTAAAAGTTGCGATTTTTCACGAATCAATGACAACATTTCTTTTGCTGGCATATCTTCTAGACCGTTTGCTTTGCGGTTTTCATTCATCGCTGCTTTAATGAAGTTGGTTACCGAAACTCCGGGAATTTCCACTGGATATTGGAAAGACAAGAAAATCCCTTTATGCGCTCTTTCTTCTGGCGCATCTTCGATGATGTTATCACCTTCGAAAAGGATTTCACCATCCGTTACTTCGTACTCTTCTTTACCAGCAATTACCGATGAAAGTGTCGATTTTCCAGCACCGTTTGGTCCCATAATCGCGTGAACTTCGCCTGGCTTTATCTCTAAATTAATTCCTTTTAAAATTTCTGCGCCATCCTCAATTCTGGCGTGTAAGTTTTTTATTTCTAACATTGTTAGTTTTTAATTTTTATTCTAAATGCGATAAATCGCACTTTTTATATACGTTAAGTCTTTCTTTAGAACACAATTTAGATTCTGCATTCAGTTTTGCTACATTCAGAATAGCATATGTTTACGATATTATCCCACACTTCCTTCAAGAGAAATCTCCAGAAGTTTTTGGGCTTCGATGGCAAATTCCATCGGGAGTTTGTTGAGAACTTCTTTGCTGAAACCGTTCACGATTAATGCAATGGCTCTTTCGGTGTCTATTCCTCTTTGGTTACAATAGAAAATCTGGTCTTCACCAATCTTTGAAGTCGTCGCTTCATGTTCCAATTGTGCTGTAGGATCTTTAATCTCGATGTACGGAAACGTGTGTGCTCCACATTCATTCCCCATCAATAAAGAATCACACTGAGAGAAATTTCTCGCACCTTTTGCAGATGGCATTACTTTCACCTGTCCACGATAGGAATTTTGAGATTTCCCAGCAGAAATACCTTTAGAAATAATCGTTGAACGAGTATTCTTGCCAATGTGAATCATTTTAGTCCCAGTATCTGCATACTGATGCATGTTGGTAACCGCAATCGAATAAAATTCTCCAATGGAGTTGTCTCCTTTCAAAATACAAGATGGATACTTCCAAGTCACGGCAGAACCTGTCTCTACCTGTGTCCAAGAGATTTTTGCATTTTTTTCGCAAAGACCTCTTTTGGTTACAAAGTTGAAAACGCCTCCTTTTCCGTTTTCATCACCTGGATACCAGTTTTGTACGGTTGAATATTTAATTTCGGCATCGTCCATTGCGATTAACTCGACAACGGCAGCGTGCAATTGGTTTTCGTCACGAGATGGTGCGGTACAGCCTTCCAAATACGACACGTAACTTCCTGCATCTGCGATAACAAGCGTTCTTTCGAACTGCCCTGTTCCAGCTTGATTGATTCGGAAATACGTTGATAATTCCATTGGACATTTCACACCCTTTGGAATGTAGCAAAATGAACCGTCAGAAAATACCGCCGAATTAAGAGCTGAATAAAAATTATCGCCTCTCGGGACAACTGTTCCCAAATACTTTTTAACTAAATCTGGGTGATTCTTAATAGCCTCTGAAATCGAGCAAAAAATAATTCCTTTCTCTGCAAGAGTGTCTTGGAATGTCGTTTTCACAGAAACAGAGTCCATCACGATATCGACGGCAACACCTGCCAAACGTTTTTGCTCTTCGATGTTGATACCCAATTTTTCAAAGGTTTTCAAAAGTTCTGGATCAACTTCATCTAGACTTGCCAATTCGGGTTTCACCTTTGGCGCCGCATAATAACGAATAGCCTGAAAATCTGGCTTTTCATATTTAATATTCGCCCAATTTGGTTCTTCCATTTTTTGCCAAATTCGGAAAGCATCCAAACGCCACTCGGTCATCCACTCTGGCTCTTCTTTCTTTTCCGAAATCATTCGGATAATATCTTCATTAAGACCTGTCGGAAAATCGTCATACTCGATGTCGGTGTAAAAACCGGCTTCGTATTCTTTGGTTTTAAGATCTTCTCTCAGATCGTCTTCTGTGTACTTACTCATTAGCTTTTAGATTTTAGAAATTAAAAACGCTCATAAAATTTTTTTTGAGGAAAATTCTAATTTCGTTAGTCTATTTTTCATTTTTTAAAACAACTAAACCGTTGTTATTCTATTAACTTTTATTAAAAAAAACATGTGATGTCATTCTCTTTTGATTGGAGTACAAAAAGAATTTATACAAAACATCCACGTCTCAATTCTTACCATGAGTTAATATAATTTTAAAGAGAAAAACTCTCTCCACAGCCACAAGTTCTTGAGGCATTAGGATTGTTAAAAACGAAACCTTTACCATTCAATCCCCCAGAATACTCTAATGTTGTCCCTGCAAGATAGAGGATGGATTTTTTCTCTACAATGACTTTTACACCATTATCTTCAAAAATTTGATCGGTTTCTCCTTTTTGGTTATCAAACTTCAAAACGTATTCAAGACCGGAGCAACCTCCACTCTTTACGCCTACTCTTATATAATCTATCTCAGGATTAAAGCCTTCTTCAGTCATTAACTGAGCTGCTTTGGCTTTTGCCTGATCTGAAACTTTTATCATTGTTTTTATTTAGAATGATTTTTTATAGTGCAAAAATACAAACTAATTTCCGCAATCTCAAATCGATAGATTCTATTTTAATAATTTAAGGATTTATTAATGATTTTTAATGAAAGTTTAACCTATTAAATGCTTGAGTTATTAGTAAATATTAGGCTTTATTTTTATTAAACTTTAATCTGCAACATTTGATTTTTTGAAAGCAATTTAACCTTCAAAGTTAAAAAAACTCTAAACATTAAATTTAAATATGAAATACATATTAGGAATAATAGGAGTCATCGTGTCGCAATTCGCCTCTTCTCAAGCGACAAGATTTGTTTATCAAGCTAGTATGACGCCAGACTCAACAAAGCTTACCGAAAAGAAAATAGAAAAAGTGTATCTAGATGTCGAGGGACAAAAGTCGGCTTTTTATTCGGAGAACAGAGCAAAGCGAGATTCTATTATGGCCAGAATGCGCCAGACCAAAAATTTTGACAGAAGTCAAATACAAGATTTGCGATCTATTATTGATTATAGTGTAGAAAAAGATCTAGCGAAACAAAATCTAAATTTTAAACAACGAATTGCTCGCGACCAATATATCTATGAAGAGCAAATCCCAAGTACATGGAAAGTCTTATCTGAAACTGTAAAAATCGGAAATTACCAAACTCAGAAAGCTGAGCAAAATTACGGTGGACGTACTTGGTATGCATGGTTTACGACAGATGTGCCTTTGCAAGATGGACCTTACAAATTTGGTGGTTTGCCTGGATTAATTGTAAAGCTCGAAGATAGCAAAGGTGATTATAGTTTTGATTTGATGGAAAGTAAAAAAATTGCAAGCATACAATCACCCGAAAGTCGAGGCCAAGATATTAGCATTAAAAAGGAAAAATTTTTGGCGATGCAAAAGAAATTCCAACAAGATCCTATTAGTTTTATGAATATAAATTCTAATCGAATGGGTGACGGTCAACGCGCCAATGCTGGTAATCCGCAGCGGCAAGCCCCCAGCCCACAGCAAATGCAAGACATGCAAAAGCGAATGCTAGACGATATTAAATCGAGAAATAACCCGATTGAAAAATTATAAAAAAAGAGGACCAATTAATTGGTTCTCTTTTTGTTTTTATAGATTAGAAATAGCCTTGAGAATTTCATTTTTGACAAGCTTAATACCAAGAAGATGATCGCCTTTGTATTCCAAAAATTGTTTTGGCTCGGCGGCGTTAGCGAAATTGGTTTTGCCTTGCTCAATCGGAACTGTCTTGTCTTCGGAACCATAAATAAAAAGCTTTGGAAGACCTTTTAATACTTTAACATCTTCCTTTACAGAATAAGGAGAAATCAACATTTTTTCGATCATTTCTTTGTATTGCGGTGCAAAGTGTGCTGCAATGTCGGTGAAAGAAGACATGCCTCCATCGATAATCAAGCCTGATATTTTATTTTGGTTGTCTTTTGCAATTTTTGTCGCCACTTGCGTTCCCAAAGATGCTCCGTAAATATAGATTTTAGTGTTTTTGATATCAGGGCGAGCAAGCATTTCATCAAAGAATTTTTGTCCATCAGCCGCTACGTTGATATGCGTTGGTGTCCCCGTAGATTTTCCGTAACCGCGCAAATCCACCATCACAACTTGATAACCGACTTCCACCAACGGTTTTACCATAAATTGATAACTCGTTACATTACCTCCCGCACCATGAAAAAACAAAATCGTCTTTTCAATGCTTTTAGTTTGTGGTTTTAGAACAATGGCTGTAATCGTGTCCGATTCTACTGGCAGAGAAATATTTTCAACATTTTTAAATTCTATTGGTTTTAAAATTTTACTTGGTTGATAAAATTTATCATCCATTTGCGCCTTTGAAAATTGAGAAAATAAAACGAGAATAAAAGTAAAAAATAATGTGTTTTTCATAATAGATTTTGATTTATGCTTCAAAAGTAAAGCACAAAAATTTTCGAGCGAAAAAAAATATACTGAATGGTAATTTTCGAAAACTGAATGGCAAAAAAAAGAGACTTTTTTTGAAAGCCTCTTTAATATAATTGATTGTAAAGTTAATCTCTTAATCTTGCAATGACATCTATTCCACCTTTAGTTTTGTCTCCAATTTTACAAAGGATCTCGGTGTTAAGGGGCAAGAAAACGTCCATTCTGGAGCCGAATTTAATAAATCCGAACTCGTGACCAGCTTTTGCTTTGTCCTCGATATTACAATAGAATACAATACGTCTCGCAACATAACCCGCAATCTGACGGAACACCACGTTATGATTGGTTTCACTTTTTACAGCAACGGTTGTTCTTTCATTTTCTGTGGAGGATTTTTCGTGCCATGCAACCAAATATTTCCCCGGATGGTATTTTTTATAAATTACATCGCCAGAAACTGGATAACGACAAATATGAACATTAAGTGGCGACATAAAGATAGAAACCTGGATGCATTTTTCTTTTAAAAACTCATCTTCAACAACTTCTTTTATCATTACAACTTTACCGTCAACTGGTGCAATTACATTCTCAACATGCTCCAAAATATTACGGTTCGGAACACGGAAAAACCAAAACACCAATCCTAAAATCACTAACAATGGTATGATGATTAACAAAGACCACATTTTTAGAAAGTAAATTGAAATACCTCCAATTATTAAAATGGCTAAAATTGCAACCGTTAAGGTGCCTTTGGATTCTTTATGAAGCTTCATAGTCTATATTTTCGAACCTTTATGATTCTATACAAATTTTTCTAAAATAAAATACAAATATACAACAGGCGCACAAATTATGAAACTGTCTAATCTATCTAACACGCCACCATGTCCTGGAATGATGTTACCGCTGTCTTTAACACCAAAAGAACGCTTCAATTGACTTTCTACCAAATCGCCTAAAGGCGCGAAAACCGACACTAAAAATCCGACCATAATCCAGTTACCTCGAAGTTCTGGGTAATATTTTTCAACAAAGAAACCAAGAATCAAGGTGAAAAATACACCCCCTGCAAAACCTTCCCAAGTTTTTTTCGGGCTAATGCTTGGCGCCATCTTATGTTTGCCAAAAAACTTTCCTGTAAAATAAGCGAAACTGTCGCTACTCCAAATAAGAATAAACAACATCATCACTTCTAGGGTAAAAGGTTTGTTAACTGGATCTAACGTGCTAAAACTCGGTAAGCCTAACGCAAAACTAAATGGTAAAGCTGTATATATAACAGTAAAAATAAATTTACCACTTTCAAAATAAAGTTCTTTCGGAAATTTGAAAAGTGTAATGCAAGCAATTACAATTAAACCTAATGCAAGTATTTCGGACAAATTATAATTAAAGAAAAATCCGTGGTAGAAAAAGCGTTTTGAAAATTGATAATAAATAAAAGCTACCAAGGGCAAAACCAGCCATTTGTAAATGCCGTTATCAAATTTCATAATTCGGATACATTCCCAAACGCCAACAAGCATAAAGAACGTCATTAATACGTAAAAAAGATATTGTTGTTTGATAGCAGGAATAATAGAACTAAGCCATGATCCACCCAAAGGTGTACAACAAAGTATAATGACTAAACCGTAAATCGCTCCCGAAATAAGTCGCTGAATGAGATTTTTATCCAAAGTTTGAGTTTAAAAATTAATCTTCCAGCAAAAGTAAGAAAAGTTTTGAACTGTCTTTGTTAGGTGTATCAAGTTTTGATTGACTTCCGCTAATTGAAGTTAAATTTTTAAGATTTCCAGCACGTTTTACCTTCATCATTGCTTCACCAAGATTGGTTACAATTTGCGAAACATTTGCGATAATAATAATTTTTTCGGGTAATCTAGAAGAATGATAATGCATGATATTGTTATGCGATAACATAACTCTACCATCAAAAGCGATAAGATATTCTGCCGTGATAAAAGCGGCATCATTTTCTTCCTCTAATTGCGAAGTGTATTTAGTTTTAGTAACATTCAGGAAATCCTGTAATTGCTTATCCCAACAAAAAACGGAGTTGATGCCTTCTATTTTCAGAATCTGATTAAGCGTCTGTAACGCCTCTGCGTCATCGCCACAATAGTTAAAATAGCCACCAGAATGCGTAAACAATTGGGCAAATTTGTAGTCCAAATCTGCGTCACGCAATTCGTCGCCCAACTTCGTCACATTAGGATCGTCTTCCTCCTCTTGTTGGTTAAGTATCTTATTTACAATTTTTTTGAATAAACTCAATTTGGATGAGAGATTTTGATACAATTACAAAAATATAAAATATCTGTAATATTAAAAATTTAAAAATCAAAAATATAGCAAAAATCCCGACTACCACATATAAGAGATGCAGAATCAGGATTTTTTATATTATTTTTTAGAAAATTAACAATATTAATGTTCTAATGGGGGTTCCGCTTGCGGCGTTTCGTTCTGTTGTTCAACATTAGCGTCCGTTGCTGATGTAGGAAGAACTTCTGCGTTAGAAACTGGCTTCTCTGTCAACTCTGGATCCCAAGCTCTTTTTCCAAAAATCTCCTCTAGATCTTCTCGGAAGATAACTTCTTTCTCTAGTAATTTGTTAGCTAAAGCAGTTAATTTATCTTGGTTATCTGTAAGAATTTGGATTGCTCTTTCATACTGACTTTGTACAAATCTTTGGATTTCGTCATCGATAATCTCCGCAGTTTTCTCAGAATATGGTTTTGAAAACGCATAATCATTTTGACCAGAGCTATCATAGTAAGATACGTGACCAACTTTCTCGCTCAAACCATAGATGGTAACCATTGCATTAGCTTGTTTGTAAGCTCTTTCTAAGTCATTTTGCGCACCAGTAGAGTAATCTCCCAAAGCAACTTGCTCTGCGGCACGTCCACCTAATAAAGAACACATTTCGTCCAACATTTGTTCTGTTGTTGTAATTTGTCTTTCTTCTGGAAGATACCAAGCTGCTCCTAAAGAACGTCCTCTGGGTACAATCGTAACTTTTAACAAAGGCGCTGCGTGTTCTGTCAACCAAGACACCGTTGCGTGACCAGCTTCGTGGAAGGCAATTCTTTTCTTTTCAGAAGGTTTAATGGCTTTATTTTTCTTTTCAAGACCCCCAATAATTCTATCAACAGCATCTAAGAAATCTTGTTTAGTAACAACCTCATGGCTATTTCTAGCAGCAATTAGCGCAGCTTCGTTACAAAGATTTGCAATATCAGCACCACTAAAGCCAGGTGTCTGTTTTGCTAAGAAATCTCTATCAACTTCTGGGTCTAATTTAATTTTCTGTAAATGAACATCGAAAATTTGTCTTCTCTCATGAAGTTCTGGAAGGTCAACATAAATTGATCTATCAAAACGTCCTGCTCTTAACAAGGCTTTATCCAAAATATCAGCACGGTTGGTTGCAGCCATAATGATAACATTAGTATCTGTACCAAAACCATCCATCTCGGTTAATAACTGGTTAAGTGTATTTTCGCGCTCGTCGTTACCACCGCTAAAGTTTTTACCACCTCTTGCTCTACCAATCGCATCAATCTCATCAATGAAAATAATAGCAGGTGATTTTGCTTTAGCCTGAGCAAATAAGTCACGAACTCTAGATGCCCCAACACCTACAAACATCTCTACAAAGTCTGAACCAGACAGAGAGAAAAACGGTACTTTAGCCTCACCAGCAACAGCTTTTGCTAATAAAGTTTTACCAGTACCAGGAGGACCAACCAAAAGCACACCTTTAGGAATTTTACCTCCTAATTTTGTGTATTTTTCTGAGTTTTTAAGGAAATCTACAACCTCCTGAACCTCTTCTTTTGCGCCTTCTAGACCAGCAACATCTTTAAAGGTTACATTAATTTTTTCTTTATCATCAAAAAGTTTAGCTCTTGACTTCCCGATCGAGAATATCTGTCCGCCAGGACCGCCGCCACCGCCCATTTTTCTGAACAAGAAAAAGTAGAACAATGCCATAATTGCAATCCAGAACAGAGCTGTAAACAACAACTCAGAGAACGGGCTTTTGCTAGTCCCAAATTCCATGGTTGCTTTTTTGTCAGCTGGTGCCTCCGAGTTGATTTGGTTAAATCTTTCTTGGAAATATCTAAGATCACCATAGGTCAAGGTATAATCTGGACCTGGTTTCATTGCCAATATCGACAATGGATTTTCGTCTTTTTTAGCGACAGATTTTTGTTCTGCTTTAGCAGCTTTGTTAAGATAAATTTCTGCTTTTGGTGTATCTCTATACACCATAACTTCTCCAACCTTACCAGACTGGACAAGCTTATAGAAGTCATTCTCACCGATATTTTTGGTATTAGAATCTCCTAGAAATCCCGGTACTAAAAACAGTACCATAACCAAAATAATAATGGGAATAAACCAATTAAAACCTTTATTATTATTCATTATTTTTTACTTTGAAATATTTGGAAATAGTATGTTAGAAGTTGGGGTGTGTGTCTTCGATACGTGTGACTTTCGCATCTCCCCAAAGCGTCTCGATATCATAATATTCTCTAACTTGTTTTTGGAAAACATGGACAACGACCGATACATAATCTAACAACACCCACATGGCATTTTCGTTACCTTCTACATGCCATGGACGATCTTTAAGTTCGTTTCTCACTTTCTTTTCGATATTACCAGCGATCGACGACACTTGTGTATTAGAATTACCACTACAAATGATAAACGTCTCTGCAACTGCATTTTCAATATTCGAAAGATCAAAGACTAAAACGTCCTCTCCTTTTGTATCCTGTATTGCCTCTATTATTTTCTCTACTAATAGTTGTTTTTCTGTATTTTTACTCATTCAAAAATTATATATCTGCAAATTTATTGATTTTAATCTATTTAAGCTTTGTCTTCTTAGCTTAGATGTCTTAAAGTTTTCTTAAATGACTAATCTAATTTACAAATCTGAAGTAACTTCTACTAACGAAGAAATTCTTGACCTGTTAATTAACACTCCAGAGCACCTGGCGCTGTACAGTTTTAATCAAACGAAAGGGCGCGGACAATATGGAAATGTATGGAATATCCAAATTGACAAAAACCTCGCCTACACCTTTGCTATAAAAACGAAGAACATAAATATTGACGATGTCAGCTTCAATTATCGTACCGCGCTAATTACACGCGATTATATAGCCAAAATGACCAAAAGTACTGTCAACATCAAATGGCCGAATGATTTAATTTTAAACCAAAAAAAAATCTGCGGCATCTTAATCGAAAAGAAAAAAGTAGCACACGAAAGTTATTTTATCATTGGGATTGGTATTAATATTTTGCAAGAAAACTACGACAACCTCCCAAAGGCAGGCTCCATTTTAACCACGACTGGTCAAGCTTTCAATATTAAAAACTTTACTGAAGCTTTTCATGATTATTTTAAAAATGAAATTTTAAAAACAACTGATGATGCGGAAATTCTAAATAATTTCAACCGTCATTTATTTAGAAAAAACGAAATTTCGGTATTCGTAAAAGATGACATAAGACAAAATGGCATAATAAAAAACGCCGATGCCGATGGTTATCTTTGGGTTGATTTTGAAAACGATGGTCTACAACGCGTTTTTCACAAACAAGTTGAGCTACTTTATTGATTGGCCCTCTTCCAATAAAGATAAAATGCGATGGGACCAAATATTATATTCGGGAGCCACATTGCAAGAAGGGGTGACATACTTTTGTTTTCAGAAACAACGCTTAAGGCTTGGAAAGAAAACACAAACACGAAGGCTAATGCGATACCAATAGCAAGATTAATCCCAAGTCCGCCACGCTTTTTTTGCGAGGACAACGACAAAGCCAAAAAGGTTAAAATTATAATAGAAACAGGCATCGAGGTGCGTTGATGCAATTCATTATAAAAGGTATTAACGTTGTTATTTCCTTTTATTTTTTCTCGTTCGATAAGCTTGATAAGATCAGGTGTAATTTTATTCTGACCAACTAATTTGTCCGGGAAAAGCTCTTCTGGTGGCAATCCGAAATCTTGCTTTTTTTGATCACCATCAGCTAGCTTTTCGGAGTCGTCTTTTTGCGGCCAACGCTCCATATAACTTGTTAGCAAAAAGGATTTTGACTTCGCGTCCCAAGTAACGTCATTCGCGATAATCTGGTATGTTAACTTTTTATCCTTGTCAAATTTTTGATAAAGATAACCGAAACCTTTCTTCTGTTCGCGGTTATAATTATTAATAAAAATATACTCGAAAGGGTTAAGATTGGTTGCAATTGTGGTGTTACCCAACAACTTGTCTTTGTTAACTTGGTTGTAGGTGTAAGGTTCTAATTTATTCTTTTTAATATTAGCCCAAGGCAAAATAAAATGATTGGTCGCTAGAGCAAAGCCCGCAATAATTAAAGATGCAATTAAATAAGGTTTTGCAAAACGATGAAAACTAGCGCCACTACTGATAATTGCAACAATTTCGGTATTATTAGCCAACCTCGATGTAAAGAAAATGACCGAGATAAAAACCAAAATCGACATAAAAGTGATAATCAAATTAAGGATCCAAAACGGATAAAAATTCACTAAAAAGTAAGTCACCGAAAAACCGTTATTTTCGATACGAGGTGTCTTGCTCTGAACATCGATGATTAGCACAATTATCGACAAAAGCGCCAACATAAAAAAGAGGGTGCCAAGATATTTTTTAATAATATATGCATCGATAATTTTCATAAAACCTACGAAGAATTATAGTCTTTGTTTAAGTTGAGGAATAATAGAATCTTTCCACTCATAAAAATCGCCAGCAACAATATGCTCTCTGGCAACCTTCACCAAATCTAGATAAAAAGCCAAATTATGTATCGATGCAATTTGTTTTGCTAAATATTCTTTCGCAACAAATAAGTGGCGAACATAGGCTTTGCTGTAATCGCGATCTACAAAACTTGTCCCAAACTCATCCAAGGCAGAGAAGTCGTTTTTCCACTTTTCATTTTTCATATTGATAACACCTTGCCAAGTGAATAACATTGCATTACGCGCATTTCTTGTCGGCATCACACAATCCATCATGTCAACGCCAAGTCCGATGCTTTCTAGGATATTCCAAGGTGTACCAACACCCATCAAATAACGCGGTTTATCTTTTGGAAGAATATCGGTTACTTCATTGGTAATTCTGTACATTTCCTCTTCAGGTTCACCAACAGAAAGTCCACCAATAGCATTACCTTCGGCACCAGCTTCAGAAATAACTTCTGCTGAAATTTTTCTTAAATCCGAATAAGTCGAACCTTGTACAATCGGAAACAAACGTTGCTTATGCCCGTACAGTTCTTCATTTTCTTTAGTCCAATCCACACATCTTTTTAACCAACGATGTGTTAACTCCATGGACAATTTTGCTTGGTTATAGTCGCACGGATAAGGCGTACACTCGTCAAAAGCCATAAAAATATCAGCGCCAATCTGACGTTGAATTTCCATTGATTTTTCAGGAGAAATAAAATGATAACTTCCGTCTATATGTGATTTAAACTTAACGCCTTCTTCAGTCATTTTACGACTTTTAGAAAGTGAAAAAACTTGATAACCGCCGCTATCTGTTAAAATCGGGCGATCCCAATTCATAAATTTATGAAGGCCTCCTGCTTGTTGCATAATATCCATCCCAGGACGCAACATCAAGTGATAAGTATTTCCTAAAATAATCTGTGCGTTGATATCCTCTTTCAACTCGCGTTGGTGCACAGTTTTAACACTTGCAACGGTACCAACCGGCATAAAAATTGGCGTTTGAATATCGCCATGATCTGTATGTAAAACCCCAGCTCTAGCTTTGCTTTGGGATGTTTTTTCAATTTCAAAAAACTTCGACATTATATTTCTTCTAGTTCTAGTTCGTCTTTTCTACTGGCAAGTTAGCCTGTTCTTTCTTTTTGATATAGTCTTCGAGTTTTGGTTCTTTTTTAAATAAGTACTCTTTCGACCGTTCTACAATAGCGTCCAATTGATCTGTTGCTACATAATAGGTGTAACTTTCACTAAAATCTTTAGACGTTATTTTATATTTTTTGAGAAGAAACTTAGTTGCTCCTTCTCTATTATCTTTTTGGTTGAAAATATAGCTTTGATCATTGATTGCAAAATCTGCCATAATCTCTGCCATTTGATCTTCGGGAATTAACTTCTTGGGCTTATCCACTAATTTGGAACAAGCCATCAAAACAAATAATATTAAAAAAGACCATTTTTTCATAAGTTTATAACTTACCGAAAATACTTTTTAGTTTTAAATCCAAAACACCAAACACCGCTTCTTTGATGATGCCACCATTCATTTTACTTTCGCCTTCTGTTCTGTCCGTAAAAATAATTGGAACTTCTTTTATTCTGTATCCTTTTTTAAACGCACGGAATTTCATTTCAACCTGAAAACCGTAACCTTTAAGTTTGACATTATCAAGTCCAATACCTTCCAACACTTTTCTTGAAAAACATACAAAACCCGCTGTTGTATCATGCACAGGAATTCCCAAAATAAAACGCACATACTTCGACGCAAAATACGACAACAATACTCTAGACATTGGCCAGTTAACAACATTAACGCCTTTACTATAACGCGAACCAATCGTCATATCGGCCTCCAAACAAGCTTCATATAATTTGGGAAGATCATTTGGATTATGCGAAAAATCGGCATCCATTTCAAAGATATAATCGTAAGCATTATCTAATGCCCAACGAAATCCATGGATATAGGCTTTCCCAAGTCCATCTTTAATTTTTCTGATTGTAAGATGAAGTTTTTCGGGAAATTGTCCTTGTAAAGATTTAACAATGTCAGCCGTGCCATCTGGCGAAGAATCGTCGACTACCAAAACCTCAAAATCTCCATCCAATGCCATCACAGCAGCGATAATTCGTGCTATATTTTCCTTCTCGTTATAAGTTGGTATAATGACCAGTTTCTTCATTAAAAAAAATCAATGTGCAAAGATAGTATTTTCGAAGCATACAATAATCTCATCAATCAAAATTCGACAATCGATATTTGGCTTTAATTATTTCCTTATTTTTGCAAAAATTTTGAAGTGGTAAGACTTTACGAACAACATGATTGGGTGATTTTTTGCATTTTGGGTTGTATTTTCATCTTCATTTTTAGTTTTATTTTTCTTCATCGGGATGCTTCCATCAAAGAATTTTTACAACTAAAAAAAGACGAGAGCAGCAACGTTGTATTGTCATGGATATTGACGTCCATTGTATTTTGCGTGATGGCAACGGTAGCTTTTTCGCAATTTGTACCTGTTGTCCCAAAATTTATCACTGATTTACAAATCGGTGGATTTGCTCTCAACAAATTCGGGTTTGTTTTCATTAGCATTGTTTTATTTTTTTTAATTAAGACAATAATGACCTACTTTTTCTTCACAAGTTTGGGTTATAACAAGCTACTAATTAACCTTTATATACTGGCAAACAAGTACTATTTTTTAATTAGTATTCTGTTAATTATCGCATCTTTTTCTTTTTTCTATTTCCCAATAGATGAGTTAAAATACCTATACATTGCGATGATTTCGGCAGTATTTTTATTTATTTTAAAACTATTTCTTTATTGGCTTAACAGACCTCAAACAATGCCAGACGAATGGTATTATAAAATTTTGTATATTTGCACCCTCCAAATAGCACCCTTGTTTGTGCTTTGGAAATTTCTTTTTAGCTAATTTATAAAAGACACTCAAAAACACATGAAAATTAAGTCTATATTGGTTTCGCAACCAGCTCCCAAAGAGTCTTCTCCATATTTGGAACTTGCGAAAAAAGAGAAAATAAAAATTGATTTTCGTCCTTTTATTCACATCGAAGGTGTGGATGCCAAAGATCTTAGAACCCAAAAAATTGACCTGTCTCAATACACAGGTGTGATTTTTACAAGTAAAAATGCTATTGACAACTACTTCCGTCTAGCTCAAGAAATGCGTTTTACAGTGCCTGACACAATGCGTTACATTTGTCAGTCTGAAGCGATTGCTAACTTTATGCAAAAACATATTGTGTACAGAAAGCGCAAAATTAGTTTCGGTGAAAAAACCTTTTCCGATCTTACACCGCTTCTTAAAAAGCACCATACCGAGAAATATCTTTTACCTTCATCTGACGTTCTTAACGATGACATCCCAAGAACGCTAGACAATGCTGGTGTAGATTGGACTCGTGCGATTATGTACCGTACCGTTTGTAGTGACCTTACAGATATCAACATTAACGAATATGACATGTTGGTGTTCTTTAGTCCACAAGGGATCAAGTCTTTGAAACAAAATTTCCCTAACTACGAGCAAGGTGATAAAAAAATCGCCGTATTTGGCCCAACGACTCAAGCTGCTGCAGAAGAACACGGCTTAAGAGTTGACGTTATGGCTCCAACGAAAGAATCGCCATCTATGACAATGGCAATTGAAAAATACGTTAGAAGTTTGAACAAATAAAATCAAACGCACCTACAAATTTACAACCACTTGTCCAACATGGAAGGTGGTTTTTTTATTAATTTAGAACTTTAGTTTTTCTATATGAAAGCGCCTCAAGCAAAGAAAATTGACCATATTATCGAAAAGCACAAAGATATGCGAAACGACCAGTATTATTGGATGAACGAACGCGAAAACCCAGCTGTTTTGCAGTATTTGGAAGATGAAAACAAATTCGCAGATTTTGTAATGCAGGATACTGAAACTTTGCAATCCGAATTGTTTGAAGAGATGAAAGCGCGCTACAAAAAAGATGACGCATCACTCCCCTACTTTTTCAACGGATATTGGTATATCGTACGTTATGAAGACGGAAAAGACTATCCCATTTTCACTAGAAAAAAAGAAAGGCTTGAAGCGGAAGAAGAAATTCTACTTGACGCCAATCAACTAGCTGATGGTTTAGAATATTTTGAAATCGGAAGTTTAACTGTTAGTCCTGATAACATAATCCTAGCTTTTTCTTACGATAAAATTGGACGAAGAATTTACGACATTAATTTTAAGAATTTAGAAACTCAAGAACTTTACACCGATACCATTGAAAACAATACAGGGAAAATTGTTTGGGCAAATGACAACGAACATGTTTTCTACATTACAAAAGATGAAAGCCTACGCGCTGACAAAGTCTATCGTCATAGATTAGGACAGTCGGAAAATGTCTTGGTATATCACGAAGAAGATGACACTTTTGATGTTGGATTGTTCAAAACTAAATCTTTAGACTATATTTTTATCGCATCATCTAGCACTAACGAAGACGAACAGCGCTTTATCCCAGCAGATAATGTGGATGCAGAATGGACAATTATCCAACCGAGAACAGAGGACCTCGAATACTCCGTTGAGCATTACGGTGATTTGTTCTACATTATCACAAATGCTGATGATGCCACGAACTTTAAAATCATGACAACGCCTGTTTCTCAACCTAGCAAAGAAAATTGGACAGACTATATACCGCATCGTGAAGATGTTTTGTTGGAAGGTTTTGAAATTTTTAAAAATTATTTTGTCATTGAAGAAAGAACTGAAGGTCTTTTACAAATTAAAATCATCAACAACGATACAGGAAGTTCTCATTACTTAGAATTTTCAGACCCAACTTATACCGCCTACATCGGCATCAATTTAGAATTTGACACCAAAATTTTGCGGTATGGTTACACCTCTTTAACCAAACCAAATTCGACTTTTGAATACGATATGGAAACCGAAACTTCAACATTGTTAAAACAACAAGAAGTTTTGGGAGGAAAATTTGATGCTGACAATTATACTTCTGAAAGAATTTGGGCAACAGCCCGTGACGGTAAAAAAATTCCTATTTCTTTAGTTTATCATAAAAGCACAGAGAAAAAATCAGACACACCATTATTACTCTATGGTTATGGAAGTTATGGCGTGACGATTGACGCAAGTTTTTCGAATGTCAGATTATCGCTTTTGGATCGAGGTTTCATTTATGCAATCGCTCACATTCGAGGTGGAGAATACCTTGGTCGCGAATGGTACGAAGACGGAAAAATGCTTCAAAAGAAAAATACTTTTACCGACTTTATTGATGCAGGAACATATTTAACAGAAATTAACTATACCTCTCCAAAACATCTTTATGCTATGGGCGGAAGTGCTGGAGGACTTTTGATGGGTGCAGTTATCAATATGGAACCAAAACTTTTCGCAGGTGTTGTAGCACAGGTTCCGTTTGTGGATGTTGTAACAACGATGCTGGACGATAGTATTCCTTTAACAACAGGAGAATATGACGAATGGGGCAATCCAAATGAGCTAGAATATTATCAGTATATGAAATCCTATTCGCCGTATGACAATATTGTCGCACAAGATTATCCAAATATGCTGATAACGACAGGCTTCCACGATTCGCAAGTACAATATTGGGAACCTGCAAAATGGACAGCAAAACTTAGAGATTTAAAAACCGATGATAACATCTTGATTTTTAAAACCGATATGACATCAGGTCATGGGGGTGCAAGTGGTAGATTCGAAAGCTTAAAAGAAATCGCTTTGGAGTACGCTTTCCTTTTAAAAATTGAAAATAACAATTAATATGAATGAAGCAGAAATCTGGAAAAAGATAGAATCTTTTTTTGAAAATAATTTTGATACCGAAAAAAATCCACCCATCGAAAGCATGCTTTTCTTAATTGGCGTGCAAGAGCTTGGCAGTGGACAACAAAAATATACCAAAGATGACAAGGTCAACCTCATCCACATCGCGGTTTGCAGACTTTTGGAACCTTTTGGTTATTATAGATTTTCACATTATGTTGATGGTTGGCCGCAATATGACGAGATAGACAATCTTCCCGAATTAAAACCAAATGAACAAAGCATCTTGATGCGAAAAGCAATTGTACAATACTTTTTGGATGAAGAAATCCCTTTGGACTAGCCAGAATTTCAACTCGTTCTAAGCGACTAGACTTACGATTCACGAAAAAATGTTAAAAAATTAAGATTTAAGAAACAAATTATATTTTTTTAGCACAATATTTGTTATATGCATATAGAATCGTTTAATTTTAACTTTTCAAAAAAATTTCAATGAACAATAAATTCATTCCGATTATCTCTGTTTTTATGACGATATCACTTATTGTGTTCGTCTCGTTGCAGTTATATTGGATAAAAGAATTATATGGCGCGCTGGAGCAAGATTTTTCTAATAAAGTCTATTCTGCCTTAGAAACTTCTTCAGAAAAAATACAAGAACTGGAAGTTGACAAGTATTACAACAAAGATTTTACCAACCTAAAATCAGAAATTGTAAGCAACAATCAGCCAACGCAAACTTATATACAGCAGACCAAAGATTCTGCAAACAGAACGTCGATTTTGTTTCAAAAAAGCATTATCGAAAAACAGCAAATCCCAATCTCTAAACAAGGTGACTCTCTGAATATCACCAAGTTATACAAAGATGAAGGTTTGTACAAAATTAAAAAACAAAGTCTAGAACTACTGACTTCACAAATCGGTAAAGAACTAGACAACAGCACATTACAACTGAAAGAATTTGCAAAACTAAATGCTAGCAACCTCCCAATTGAACAACGTGTTGACAATAAAACCATTGATTCTGTTTTAACAAAAGAATTAAAATTGAAAGGTATTGACACCAAAATAGGCTTTGGCATAATCGATAAAACCAACAAGTTAACATCGATTAGCAACAATACCTATTTGGATCAAAAAGATAAAACCAACTACACATATCCACTTTTCACGAACAGTAAAGACCAAACATTATATACCTTGGCTTTGGTATTTCCCAGAAAAGATTACTCGTTGGTAAAACATAATTTGCCAATGTTGCTTGGGACCTTTGTGTCGTTGTTGACGATTTTGGGGATCTACATTATTTCCATCAACTATATGATGCGACAGAAGAAAATCGCCGATGTCAAAACCGATTTCATCAACAATATGTCCCACGAATTCAAAACGCCTTTGGCAACGATTTCGGTGGCGACAGATTCTTTATCAAACGATAAAATAGCAACAGATCCAGATAAGGTTAAATACTATTCTAGCTTGATAAAACAAGAGAATCTGAGAATGAAAAAGCAAGTTGAAAACGTTCTTAATATGTCAAAATTGGAACGTAACGAAATGCAACTATTTTTAAAAGAAACTAATGTAAGAGAGCTGATTAAGAAGATTACAGAATCTTTTAAACTGATTGTTGAAGAGCGTCAAGGTATTTTAACAACCAACTTTACAGCAGAAAAGTATAATTTTAAAATAGATGAATTCCATTTTTCGAATGCTTTGGTTAACTTATTAGATAACGCCAACAAGTATTCGCCAGACAAACCAGAAATCACTATTAAAACCAGAAATGATGGCAATTGGTATGTCATCGAAATTTCGGACAAAGGCATGGGAATGGACGCGGGAAACAAAGCGAAGATTTTTGAAAAATTCTTCCGCGAAGAGACAGGCAACATACATAATGTCAAAGGTCAAGGGCTTGGACTTTCTTATGTTAAAAAAATCATAGAAATCCACCACGGACAAATACAAGTAGAATCTCAAAAAGGAAAAGGTAGCACATTTATTGTTAAACTGCCTATGAGTTAAAATACAAATCAAACAATTAAATAAATTAGGAATAATTCCGATTAACCAATTAAAATATTAAGGTTATGAGCAACAGAATATTATTAGTAGAAGACGATCAAAGTTTTGGTGCGGTTCTTAAAGATTACCTCAGCATCAATAACTTTGATGTTACTTTGGCGACAGACGGAGAAATGGGGCTTAAAGAATTCACAGAAAAAGAGTTCGACATCTGTATTTTCGATGTAATGATGCCGAAAAAAGATGGTTTTAGCCTTGCGGAAGACGTTAAAAAAATTGACAAAAATACACCGATTATTTTCTTAACTGCTCGTAACATGAGAGAAGATATTTTGAAGGGTTATCAAATTGGTGCTGACGATTATATCACAAAACCATTCGACACAGAGCTTCTTCTTTATAAGATTAAAGCCATTCTGCAAAGAAGTGCGGTGCTAGAAAACGAAGATCAGGAACAGTTCAAGATTAGTGATATTTTCTTCGATTCTATGCTAAGACAACTGCGTGTTGGCGAAAAAGAGTACAAGCTTTCTCCAAAAGAGAACGAACTTCTTAAGCTACTTTGCCTGCACCGTAATGACTTCATGCCAAGAGACTTAGCTCTTAGAAAAATCTGGAAAAAAGAAAATTATTTTACAGCAAGAAGTATGGACGTATATATTGCCAAACTGAGAAAACTTCTTAAAGATGACGAAGGTTTAGAAATTATCAACGTACATGGCGAAGGCTTCCGACTATTAGTAAAAAACTAATTCCTTATATCTTTGAGAAAGTATAAATTTCGAAATCTCAAATTTTAAGTCTAGCAATAACCTGCGTTTCGGCTATATCATGCGGGAAGGATGATAAAATTTCTCCTACAATAGATAGCACATCAGCCGAAGTTGCACAAGTTGACAGCGCAACACCTGTTGGAGAGCCGCTTATTTAACAATATAAAGCCTGCCAATTGCAGGCTTTTTTATCAATAATCTATTTATGTTACGCTATTTAATATTTAGTCTTTTATTTACAGTCGGATTTGTCAACGCACAAAGCGACGTCGCTTACGCTTATGTCGACGATGGCTTGCAGGTGAATTCGGTTTTCAATCATCAAAAAAATGAAATGATTAAAGTCTATGTTGACCAAACCAAAATCCGTGAGCTTCCAACTTTGACATCAAAAGTTGTCGACAGTGTTTCGCAAAACAAAAGTTTAAAAATTATAGAAGTGACGGGCGCTGTCACCCAACTTGGCGAACGAGCAGCAAATTGGCTACGCGTTGCATACGATAACAAAACTGGTTTTGTCTGGAGTGGTAATCTTGCAATTTCTCAGTTTTCAAAAGACGGTGTTGACATTCTGTTTGGTATTCCTTCAACGGAAACAAAAATTAATCTCGATAACATTAGTTACAAAGGTCTTGTTGGCGGTATCAAATATTTTAAAAATGAAAGTTTGGTTTCAGAAAAGAATTTTGATGCCGGAACCACAGAAAATCTTTCTGCACATTCTCTAACTGTCGAAAAAGCTATTCGATTGAAAAATATTGATTATACCATTAACACTATGGTTTCGGGAGAAGCTTGTGGAATTCCAACTTACGAACAGACGATTTTTGTGACTAAAGATAATTTGATTTTGTTACCGAAAACTGAAAGTGTTGGCGACGGCGGCGTTTTCTACCATTCCGAAAGGATAGAGTTACCAACTTCTGAAAACAAACTTAACAATCAGTTCTATTATATTTTAGAAAAAGCACAAGCTGATGATAACGAAGTTATGACTGGCGAAAGGATAAAAAGCCTTTATCAGTGGGACGGTCAAGATTTTAAAAATATTAAAACAATAAAGGAAGCCATCAAATCATGATGGCTTCCTTTCAATTATTATTTAATCTATTGCTTTGCAAGAACCTCGTTTGACAAAGGTTCTGCCACTTTCAACCACTCGGATTGTGACAGATAATTTTGATCTGGATAATAGATAAACAGACAAGTCCTATCTTTAATTCTATCAATAATTGGTGCTGCCAAAGCTCTTGGCACAGCTGGACAACCCCAACTTCTACCCAATCTCTTTTCGGATTTTATAAAATCTTCACTTACATAATCGGCGCCATGCATTACAATAGCGCGCTTCATAGCGGCATCATTGTAACCTTTATCCATCCCAACTAATCGTAGAGAATAGCCATTGTCACCATTGTAGGTTGTTTCTGTGACATAAAATCCTAGACTAGATTGGTGAGAATTTTCTGTGTTGGAAAAGTTAGAAGCGAATTCTTCACCCGTCCCTTTACCATGTGCAACCAATGAGTTAAAAAGCACGGTTTTCGTTTCTACATCAATAACCCAAAGTCTTTTTTTGTTAGACGAAAGGCTAAAATCGCAGACACTTAACAATCTCGCATCTCGGTTAAGAGCGCCTGATTTTTTTAAATTTTGAAACCCTAAATAAGCTTTATTAAAAACATCAAAATTTAAAACATCATTACCTTCAAAAGAAATCGAATTGTAGATCGTCTCTGCTGATGTTGTTTTGTTTTCCTCTTTGCTTTTTTCAGCCACAACAGTCTTGTCACTTTCTTTGGTCGTTGTTGAAGTTATTTTGATTTTTGTACTAGGATAAAAAGATGTTCCTAGCAAAAATACCGAACAAAGAAAAATTGGGAGTCTCTTCATATATACTTTACATTTGCGAGGGCAAAATTACAATTATAAGATTATCAAAGGATTATACATCACGAAGTTTAACTAAACTTTAATAATTTTTAACTTAAACGAATTTTCATTTATTATATTTTTTGTAGTTTTGCAATGATTTGTTAAAATAAATGTTCAGAAAGTTATTATTTTTCGTTAGTCTGTTCTGTTTGGGAAGTTTGGTTTTCCCCATGCAGGTTATCGAACTTTCTATTGCTGATGACACTTGTTGCGAAATGACAACCAGCTCTGATGATTGTTGTACTAAACATTCTGAAGAGAAAGACGCTTGTCATACAGATTCTAAATCGGACAACTCCAAAAACTCTTGCCAAGACCATTGTCAGCAATGTCACACTTGTCATAGCTGCTATATGCCGTTATTTTTAACAGATTTTAACGCAAAGAATAGTCTTGCGAAAGTTTTTAAGGCTCAAAAAATTTCTGGATATTCTTTTAATTTCATTAATAATAATTTCTTCAATATTTGGCAACCGCCCAAAATAGCTTAATTGTATTATCACAAGCTTGAAATATTTTTCGAGCTAATTTTATTATCAATTAAATTATTTTAAAAATGAAATCTATTATTAAATCTGGAATTTTATTCCTACCTATATTTTTATTATCAAACTTGTCAGCGCAATCCAGAACCGAAACTTATCATGTAGAAGGTAATTGTGGCATGTGTAAAGACAACATCGAAACGGCAGCCAAAGCGGATAAAAATGTTGAAACTGCAACCTGGGACAAAAAGTCAAAAGTCTTAACAGTTACTTACAAAACGGCCAAAGCTTCTGCCACTACTGTTTTGAGAAACGTTGCTGATGCAGGATACGACAACCAATCTTTCCGTGCTGCTAACAAAAATTATTCTTCGTTAGAAGAATGTTGTCAGTACAAGCGTCCCGACAATTCTTCAAAAATCTCTGCGGATTGTGATCCTAACAAAGTTTGTAAATTAAAATAACCTTCTAGTCTTTTTCAAATGAAATTTTTAAATAAAAGTGTTCTCACTTTTGTTATGCTGCTATGTAGTATATCAATTTGGGCACAAGAAACTCTGAAAACAGAATCTTTTTATGTACGAGGAAATTGCATCTCTTGTAAAATGCGTATCGAAAAGGCCGCCAAAGACATGGGAACTTCTTCTGTAAATTGGGATGCCAACGAACAAAAAATACACATCACTTACGATGCCACAAGAACCTCGTCAGACAAAATATTAAAGCATATTGCAGATGTCGGCCACGACAACGAAAAATACACGTCGGAAACCAAAGTCTATGACAAACTTCCGAAATGTTGTCTTTACGATCGTAACTTCAAATGGGGTGAAAAAAATCCACTTGTTCACATGGATGAAGAGGAAGAAACTCCAAAGCAAGCATCTAAAACTGAAGATGAGCACGCTGGACATGGACATGACAAAGAAGCCAACCAAATTGATGGCGTAACGCTTACAAAAATTAAAGCAGCGACAGCACTTAGCAAAAAAGAAGTTGGTTTGACATTTAATATCGACTCTAAAGAATTATTAAAAGCGGCTTGTTGTAATCTTTCCGAAAGTTTTGAAACCAATGCGACCGTTGACGTTTCTTTTAGCAATGCCGTTACAGGAACCAAACAGCTTAAAATGTTAGGTCTCGACCAAAAATACACGAGCCTTACTAAGGAACTCCTTCCCGAAATTCGAGGTTTGGCGTCCGCTTATGGACTAAATTTCATTCCTGGGAAATGGATTGGCGGTATACAATTGACAAAAGGAGGAAGCACAGTTGTTAACGGTTACGAAAGTATTACGGGACAAATTAACACCGAACTTCTAAAATCTCACAACGAAAAATCGTCGACAGAAATCAATCTTTTTGCAGATTTTGAAGGAAGAACAGAAGCCAATATTACACACACATCGGCATTGTCTGACCATTGGACACAAAGTATTTTACTACACGGCAATGCGACTTTAGGCAGCACGGATATGAATAAAGATGGATTTCTGGACCGTCCAAAAGGCACCCAACTTAACCTTACTTATTTACTAAATTATAATGACCTTGACCACTCTGGTTTGGGATCACACTTCGGTGTTAACTTTTTACAAGATCAAAGAACTGCAGGACAAATTGGCTATAACAAAAGACTTTCTCAAAAAGAACAAGATATCTATGGTGTCGGAATTGACATTTCTAGATTTCAAATTTGGAACAAAACAGGTTATGTTTTTAAAGGAAAACCTTACCAAAGTCTGGGCTGGATGAATCAGTTTACCTACCATCAACAAGATAGCTTTTTCGGATTTAGAAATTATTTTGGAAAACAGTCGACCTTTTATTCCAATTTAATTTTTGAAAGTATCATCGGAAATACTAACCACAAATACAAAGTTGGTGCGAGCTTCTTATTGGACAATTACAACGAAGATTATTTAAACCAAAACATCGAACGTCAAGAGACCGTACCCGGACTTTTCGCGGAATATACTTTGACAGGCGCTAAATATATTTTGGTTGCCGGCGCTAGAGTAGATTTCCATAATTTGGCTGGGACACAATTTACGCCGAGACTTAATTTTAAATATGACATCACACCGCAAACAATCTTGAGATTATCTGGTGGAAAAGGTTTCCGAACAGCGAATATTTTTGCAGAAAACCAACAATATTTCGCATCAAACCGTCAAATTGAAATCATTAACAACGGCGGAAAAATTTATGGGCTAAAACCTGAGATCGCTTGGAATTATGGCATTAGCTTACAGCAAGAATTTAAATTATTTAGTAGAAAAAATAGTATTGTTGCTGACGTTTTCCGCACAGATTTCCAAGATCAAGTTGTTGTTGACCTTGACCAGTCGGCGCACAAAATTTTATTCTATAACCTTGAAGGAAAATCATTTGCAACAAGTTTCCAAACGCAATGGGACATCAATGCTGCGAAAAATCTCGATTTCCGTCTGGCTTATAAGTATTATGATGTGGCAACAGATTACATCAGTGGATTGAAAAAAGTGCCTTTCATGGCGAAACATAGAGCTTTCTTTAACGCAGCCTACGCCACCAACAAGTCCGAAAAAGGTGGTTTCTGGAATTTTGACGCAACACTTAATTGGATCGGCGAACAACGTCTTCCTAATATGGGACAAAATGCGGCGGCTGGACATTTAGGAAATTATTCAAAGCCTTACACAACACTTAATGCACAGGTTTCTAAAAATTTCACGGATAAAATCAGAGTGTATTTGGGTGGCGAAAACTTAACCAACTACAAACAACACAATGCTATTCTTGATGCTCAAAATCCTTTCGGCAACAACTTTGATGGTGGAATGGTCTATGCGCCAATCATGGGAATCAACATGTATGTTGGTGTAGATTTTAAGTTTTAATATTTTTAAATAAATACTCAACCGATTTAAAATTAGAAAGGCTGCTCCAATATGAAGCAGCCTTTTATTTTTTATGCTTTAAGTCTTAATCTTTTTCAAAATCCAAACTTATGGAATTCATGCAATAACGCGTCCCTGTTGGTGGTGGACCATCATTGAAAACATGTCCCAGATGCGAATCGCAACGCTTGCACAAAACTTCAATACGCTCCATGCCGTGAGAAGAATCTCTTTTATAAGTAACCCCTTCTTTATCAGCTTCGAAAAAGCTTGGCCATCCGCAAGAGCTTGCAAATTTTGATGTAGAACGGAAAAGATGATTTCCACAAACCGCACAATAATAGTCCCCAATAGCATCGAAATCGTTATATTTCCCCGTGAAAGGTCTCTCGGTTGCTGCTTCTCTAGCCACCGCATATAAGTCGGCAGGAAGAATTTTCTTCCACACCTCGTTGCTAACATTTAATTTCGTTCTGTCCGTTCGCGAAAAGTAAGGATTATCTTGATGTTCCATTGTTTTGGTAGTTTTAATAGGTTGTTGTGTTTGACCACAATTAATCAAACTTAAAAAAATTAAAAATGAAAAAATATATTTCATGCTACAAATTTAGACAAAAGAACTGAAGCCTGTAATAGCGCGGCCAACAATTAAAGAATTAATTTCTTTAGTCCCTTCATAAGAATAAATCGCCTCGGCATCTGCAACAAATCGCGCCACATTATGCTCCAACAAAATCCCATTGCCGCCCATAACTTCTCGTGAACGACTTACAATATCGCGCATTCTCATGGTACAAAAAACCTTTGCTAGAGAAGCGTGTTCGTCTTTTAAAATTCCTTCATCCTGCATTTCCGAAAGTCGGAAAACCATCGTTTGCATTGCTGTGAGATTTGACAACATTTCTACAAGATGCCCTTGTATCATTTGGAAGCTTGCGATCGGTTTACCAAACTGTTTTCTTTTTCGAGTATATTCGAGGGCATTTTCGTAGGCACCACGGGATAAGCCAACAGCCATCCAAGCAACGCCAGCTCTTGTCATTTGCAAAACTTTAGCTGTATCTTTAAAAGAATTAGCGTTTTCCAATTTATTTTCATCGGTAATGAAACAATCTGTCAATGTTATCAGACCATTTTGTACAATACGAAGTGCCATTTTTCCTTTGATTTTTTCGACTGCAAAACCATGATTATCTTTTTCAACAATAAAGCCTTTAACCTCATCACTATCGATATCGCGTGCCCAAATGATAATAACATCTGCAAAGGTGGCGTTGCCAATCCATTTTTTTTGACCATTAAGAATCCAGCCTCCTTCCACTTTTTTACAAGTCGTGATTAATCCTCCTGCAGCACCAGAACCCACTTCGGGCTCTGTCAATCCAAAAGCGCCAATTTTTTCAAATTTTTGCATTGCTGGAAGCCACTTTTGTTTTTGCGCTTCCGAGCCACACATATAAATAGACCCCATTGACAATCCAGATTGAACACCAAAAAATGTTGCAATATATGCATCAACACGTGCCATTTCCATTGCTAAAATCCCTTCCATTAAAAATGGTAGATTCGGGCAACCATAACCATCGTAAGTCACACCACAGATATTGAGTTGTCTAAATTTATCAATTAACTGAAAAGGAAATTCGTCATGAAGCCAATAATCGTTAACCAAAGGTTTTACTTCTTGTTCCATAAAAGCACGAACTTTCAACTGAATTTCTCGATGTTCAGGACTTAATGTATGATTAACGTCGTAAAAATCACCATCAATCTCTGGAAGCACTTTTTCTTTTTTATTAGGATCCATCATCTTCATCATCACGCCTAATTGTTTTTCGCTTAAATGAGAAACATTATTAACCAATTTTGGAAGGTCAACTTTAGAAGAAATTTCAGAAATTTTTTCGATGTCCAGATGACGAAGAAGTTCTATTATATTTTTAATTTTTGAAAATGTAGAAGACATAAGCTGTGATTTTGAAAAATAAAGAACAAATTTTGTTCCTAAAGTTGAGCAATAATAAGTGATCAGTGCATACAATAAAATTAATTATATTTTACAAAATACAGATTATCAATCACTTAAAATTGTAAACTAAGCTTTACAACTAAAAAACATAAAACTTACAACAAGAGCACTTCTGTTTGGTTTTAGCTTTATCACAATTCTAAAATCCAAATCTTATGAAATCAATTACTAAAATCACAATCGCAACAGCTTTTATTAGTTTAAGTGTTATCTCATGCGCTAAACACGAAATAGGAGAAACATCGACAATGGAAATGTCTAAAGCAGAAATGACCACAACAGATAGCGTTTCTATTGCGGCATCTCAACAAGTTGAAGCTATAAAATTCATCAAAACTGCCAACATTGACATGGAAGTTAAGAACGTCTATGATGCTTCGATAGCTATAGAAAAATCTTTGGTGAAATTGGGTGGCTTTGTTACGAAAAGTCAAATGAAAGCACAAACGCTTTCAGAACGAACATTCAACACATCTGATACTGAAGCGACTTTAGTTAGAAAATATCAAAATGAAAACACGATGCAAGTTCGGGTTCCGACAGAATTTTTAGGTGATTTCTTAAATGATATTAATCAAAATAAATTGTTTCTAAATGCAAGAATTATTAATGCGGATGATGTTACAGCAAATATCGCATTAGCAAATCTAGATGCACAACGTCAGCAAAAAAAGGAGGAAAACATCAACCAACTGAAAGCCAACAAAGATAAAGTTGAACTTGCCGACGACAATTATCGCGAAGCCAACGGTCAAAAAGTGGCCAACATCAATATTGCCGACCAACTGAAGTACAGCACAGTCGATATTTATCTAAAAGAACCAAATGTTAGCGTCGCGCAAATCCCAATTGCCAACACACAAAACTATGATAATCAATTCAAAAGCAATTTTGGATTCGAATTAAAAAATGCTTTGGTCGAAGGATTTTATATGATTCAGCTGATTGTGGTTTTTTTGGTTTCCATTTGGCCAATTTTGCTAATCATTGGAGGAATAATTTATCTTAACAAAAAGAAATTCTTCTTGAATCGTTTTTCGAAAGCGCAAAAATCATAGTAAAAAGTTCCGTCTACCGAGACGGAATTTTTTATTTAGAAAAGCATAAAAATCTGCAAGCTCATCCGACGAATTTTCAGTAAATTTGTAGATTAAAACATTTGTGATTATGCTTCCTAAAATTAATCCATCTCGTACCAAAGCTTGGGAAGACTTAGAAAGTCATTTCGCGAACAACGATTTTGAGTTGCGAACACTTTTCAAATACAATCCAGAACGCTTCAAAGAGTTTTCTCTTGAAACGGAAGATTTGCTGTTCGATTACTCAAAAAACCTTATAGATTCGCGCACTTTGGATTTATTGTTAAAATTAGCAGAAGAGACGCAATTAAAGGAAGCTATCGGACAAATGTTCTCTGGTGAAAAAATCAATGAGACCGAAAACAGAGCCGTTCTGCATACTGCTTTGCGCGATTTTTCGGAGGCCCCAATTTTGGTAGATGGCGAAAACATTAAGCCAGCTATTAAAAAGGTTTTAAACCAAATGAAAGCTTTTTCAGAAAAAGTAATTTCTGGTGAACACAAAGGCTTTTCAGGAAAAGAAATCACGGATGTTGTCAATATCGGAATCGGCGGTTCGGATCTTGGCCCAGTGATGGTTTGCTCGGCTTTGAAGCATTTTAAAACACGATTGGATGTTCATTTTGTTTCGAATGTTGATGGCAATCACATTGCTGAAGTTGTTAAAAGCTTAAATCCCGAAACGACTTTGTTTATTATCGCTTCAAAGACTTTTACAACACAAGAAACCATGACGAATGCGCAGTCTGCAAAAGACTGGTTCTTGAAATCTGGAGCCAGTGAAGCTGACGTTGCAAAACATTTTGTGGCGCTTTCTACAAACACAGAAAAAGTTAACGAGTTCGGAATTCTAGCTGAAAATACTTTTGAATTTTGGGATTGGGTTGGCGGTCGTTATTCTTTATGGAGCGCGATTGGACTAAGTATTGTTTTGTCAGTTGGTTATGATAATTTCGAACAACTTTTGAAAGGTGCCCAAGCAACAGACATTCATTTCAAAACTAAAGATTTTAAAGAAAATATTCCTGTGTTAATGGGACTTTTGGGGATTTGGTACCGAAATTTTTATGCAGCAGGAACTTATGCAATTTTACCTTACTCACAATATCTAGATCGTTTTGCGGCTTATCTGCAACAAGGCGATATGGAAAGTAATGGAAAATCGGTGGACAGAAATGGTGATTTTGTAGAATACGAAACGGGACCTATTATTTGGGGCGAACCCGGGACAAATGGACAACACGCATTTTATCAATTAATCCATCAAGGTACAGAATTGATTCCGTCAGATTTTATTGCGTTTTCAAAATCTTGCAATGATGTGTATGATCATCAAGATAAACTTTTAGCTAACTTTTTCGCTCAAACCGAAGCTTTAGCATTTGGAAAAACCGAAGAAGAAGTTTTAACAGAATTAGAGAATCAAGGTCTTTCTGAAGAAGATAAAGAAAAACTTATCAATTATAAAATATTTGTTGGAAACACGCCGACTAACTCTTTCTTAATCAGAGAATTAACACCTTACACTTTAGGACAATTGATTGCTTTTTACGAGCATAAGATTTTTGTACAAGGTATTATATGGAATGTGTTCAGCTTTGACCAATATGGCGTTGAGTTAGGAAAAGTTTTAGCCAACAAAATCCTATCAGAATTAAAAGATAATCAAGACGTTACAAGCCATGACTCATCAACCAACGCATTGATCAATTATTATAAGAAATCTAAACTATGTTAAAAAGGAGCCTTTTTTATAAACTATCACCTAAATATCGTTTTTTCGTTAGAAAGTTGTACTTCTCTCCTATTGACTTTTATGAAGGTATTACTGGTAAAAGAGAAAAGTATATTCCTAAAAAAGGAGATATTTTTATTGGACCTGGCGATTTTAAACAAAAAGGACAAGAGCAATTATCTTTACTTAAAAAATACATAGCCTTAAAGCCCAATGACAAAGTTCTAGATATAGGTAGTGGCATGGGTAGAACAGCTATTCATCTTACAAAATATCTAAATGCTGACGCAACATACGACGGTTTTGATGTGGTAAAAAAAGGCGTTAATTGGTGTCAAAAAACAATTAGCAAAGATTTTTCGAATTTTAAATTTCAGTTCGTTCCATTAAATAATGATTTATATAATCAGTACGAAGGAAAAGCTGAAAATTTCAAATTCCCGTATCAAGATAATTTATTTGATAAATCTTTTTTATTCTCAGTTTTTACACACATGAGAGTTAACGAAATTGATAATTATCTTAAAGAAATCCACCGTGTCTTAAAAATAGATGGGATGTGCCTGGCAAAATTCTTTATTTATAGAAAAAATGAAGATTTAAGTAAATTTCCTGGATTTAAATTTCCGTACGAAAAAGAAGGCTATCGTCTACTCGATGAAAAAGTACAAGGTGCCAACCTTGCGCTCGAATATTCTTTTTTTAGAAAAAATGATACAAGACGCAGGTCTCAAAATCGAACAGCACATCGTTGGTTTTTGGAGAGATTTTAGTCTAGATAGAAAAGATCGAGATTTTCAAGATGTTTTGATTTTGAAAAAGAAGTAAAAAGAATCTAATATAAAAAGTAAAAAGAGAGAAAAATGGCACAAATCTTAGACGGACTGAAAGTCTCAAAAGAAATTAAACAAGAAATCCGCGAGGAGGTAGAAAAAATTTTGGCTAACAAAAGACGTGCTCCACACCTGGTTGCCATTTTAGTTGGTAATAATGGTGCAAGTAAAGCTTACGTCAATAGTAAAGTTAAAGATTGTGAGGAAGTTGGTTTTAGTTCAAGCTTGATAAAATTCCCAAGTACGGTTTCTGAAGCTGAGCTTTTAGAAAAAATTGATGAACTTAACAAATCAAAAGCAGTGGATGGTTTTATTGTTCAATTACCTTTACCAAAGCAGATTGACCAAGAAAAAATCATTATGGCAATTGATCCTAGAAAAGATGTGGATGGTTTTCACCCAGAAAATTTTGGAAAAATGGCTTTAGAAATGGACACATTTTTACCAGCAACACCTTTTGGGATTTTGACTTTGCTAGAGCGCTACAATATCGAGACAAAAGCAAAAAACTGTGTAATTATTGGCCGTAGTCGTATCGTTGGAAAACCCATGAGCATTTTGATGGGGAGAAAAGATTTTCCAGGAAATTCGACAGTGACGTTGACACATTCTTACACGCAACATATAGAAGAATATACAAAAAAAGCAGATATCGTGATTACCGCTTTGGGAGATCCTCATTTTCTAAAAGGAGATATGATCAAAGAGGGCGCTGTAATTGTTGACGTTGGTATTACACGTGTTGACGACGACTCAGAAAAAGGTTATCATCTTGCAGGCGACGTGGACTTTGATAGTTGTGCCGAAAAAGCAAGTTGGATAACGCCAGTACCAGGTGGTGTTGGTCCTATGACACGAGCGATGTTAATGAAAAACACGATTATCGCTTACAAAACTTCAGTTTATAATGACTAAAGAACAAGAAGATCTATTATTAAAAGAAGGTAAAATGCTCCCAGTGATGGAGCATTTTTACACTATTCAAGGAGAAGGATTTCATGCTGGAAAAGCAGCATATTTTATTAGATTAGGTGGTTGCGATGTTGGCTGTCATTGGTGTGATGTTAAAGAAAGTTGGGATCCAACAATTCATCCGTTAATGTCAACCGAAGAAATTGCAGAAACCGCAGCCAAATACTGTAAAACGATAGTATTAACGGGTGGCGAACCCCTGATGTGGAATTTAGATTTATTAACATCTAAATTAAAATCACTTGGTTGCACCATTCATATCGAAACTTCTGGCGCTTATCCAATGTCAGGGCAATTGGATTGGATTACATTGTCTCCCAAAAAGACAGGCTTACCATTAGAAGACATCTACAAAGTAGCTAATGAATTGAAGGTCATCGTATTTAATAACAATGATTTAAAATTTGCTGAAGAACAGGCCGCAAAGGTCAATTCTAACTGCGAATTGTTTTTACAAAGCGAATGGAGTAAGAAAGATGTGAATTATCCCAAGATAACCGACTTTATATTGGAACATCCAGAATGGCGTTCCTCAATCCAAACGCACAAATACTTAAATATTCCTTAAAAAAAATATTATATTAGCGGATTGATTACAATGTAGATGCAGAAACTTCGATACTCTCGATATTTTAAAAGCCTTGTGATACTACTAGATATGATTCTAGTAGCATCTGTTTTTGTGATATTTTATTATCGAAATTTTGAGTGGAAATACGACTCAGAGGAGATCGAGCAAAATCTACTTTCTACAGCTTTACTATGTTTATTCTGGATACTGTTGAGTGGCCGCACACGATTATACCACGTCCCAAGAAGCTTAACATTTACTAGTTATCTTGAGCGGATTATTGTTCACATCTTCTTTTTCTTTTTGGGTGTCATTCTATTAGGGAAGGTTAGTAATAACGAATTTTTAAAAACAGAACGTTTTTATCTTGCTGGCTTTATGCTTCTTGTGATGATACCTTTTAAAAGTTTGGTTTTTTTTCTATTAAAATACATTAGAACTTTAGGAAAAAATCACCGAAATGTCATGTTAATTGGAGAAAGTGCATCAACAGAGATCTTAAAAGAGATTCTAGAAACTAGACCTGACTATGGCTACAAAATATATGATTATCCACATTCTAAAATTGACATCAACGAGCTAATCACTTTTTGGAAGAAAGAAGGAATCCATACTGTTTTCCTTCCCTCAGAAAACTGCTTAGAAACAGATTTAGAACGAAAAATATTTTTAGCTGCGGAAAGTAACAAAGTCATTATTTCATTAGTACCAAATATCATCCAGAATAATTTTTTTGAATACGATATTAACTATATTGTAACCCTACCTGTTTTAACTCCGACCAAATATCCTTTGGACTATTTTACAAATGCATTATTAAAGAGATGTTTTGACCTCTTGTTTTCAGCAATTGTCTTAGTCGGAATTTGCTCTTGGCTATTTCCTATTATTGCTATTTTAATAAAGTTAGACAGTAAAGGTTCTGTCTTTTTTAAACAAAAGCGATATGGTTTTCATGAACAAATTTTTGAATGCTGGAAGTTCCGTACAATGGTCAACAATGCAGATTCAACAACCAAAACAACTGAAGTCGGTGATAAACGTATTACTAAACTTGGAAAATTCCTTAGAAAATCTAGCATCGACGAACTGCCACAATTTATCAATGTCTTCAAAGGCGAAATGTCTACTATCGGACCACGACCACACATGCTTTTAGTTGACGAATTTTACAAACCTAAGATTAGTCGTTACGGCCTTCGTAGTCTTGTAAAACCAGGAATAACAGGACTTGCCCAAGTTAATGGACTACGGGGTGATGATGGCGACATGAACATCCAAATGAAAAAAAGAGCACTTGCCGATGCTTTTTATGTAAAAAACTGGAGCTTTAGCCTAGATTTTGTTATTATTCTTAAAACCATATACTTGGTAATTGTTGGAGATAAAAATGCACGATAATTTCCACAAAAAGATTAATTTTACAAAATGTTTAGAAGATTATTTAAGGCAATAGGCGAGTACGTTCTCTTGTTAGGAAAAGTAATAAGCAAACCGCAGAAAATGCAGGTTTTCATGAAGCTACTCATGAGAGAAATATACGACCTGGGCGTTAATTCGTTTGGATTGGTACTTTTCACATCTTTCTTCGTGGGCGCGGTTGTAGCCATCCAGATGTTTAACAACTTCTCAGCTTCTAGCTTTCCAATTCCTTTATCATTTATTGGCTATGCGACAAAGGTTGTTTTAATCCTAGAGTTTTCGCCAACCATTATTTCGGTAATTCTTGCTGGTAAGGTAGGATCATATATTGCCTCAAGTATAGGAACAATGCGCGTTACTGAACAAATCGACGCCTTAGATATTATGGGTGTTAACTCTCCAAATTTTTTGATTTTACCTAAAATTTTTGCGAGCATTATTTTCAATCCTTTATTAATTGCAATAAGTATTACTGTAGGTATCTGGGGTGGGCATGTTGCTGGTATCGCTACTAAAAATTGGACAGCAGCAGATTATATTACTGGTGTACAGATGTATATGCCTTCATTTTTTATTTGGTATGCATTTTTGAAAACTGCAGTTTTTGCTTTTTTAATTGCCACAATTCCAGCTTATTTTGGATATAATGTAAAAGGAGGTTCACTAGAGGTTGGTCGTGCCAGTACGCAGGCAGTTGTTTGGACAATCGTATCAATCATTATTTGTGACTTATTATTAACCCAAATGCTATTAAGCTAATGATTGAAGTTAAAGACTTAAAAAAGAGCTTTGACGGAACTGAAGTTCTTAAAGGTATTACTACAACTTTTGAAACAGGAAAAGTTAACCTTATCATCGGACAAAGTGGTTCTGGGAAGACGGTTTTCCTAAAAAGTTTACTTAATGTATATCAGCCTACAAGTGGCGCTATTTTATTTGATGGTCGCAATATTGTTGATATGTCTCGCGACGAAAAGCAATTATTAAGATCAGAAATAGGAACAGTTTTCCAAGGAAGTGCCCTTTTTGACTCGATGACCGTTGAGGAGAACATTCAGTTCCCGCTAGATATGTTTACGAATATGACTTTTCGTGAAAAGAAACGTAAAGTTTTACAAGTAATTGGACGTGTTAATTTGGAAAATGCCAATAGAAAATTCCCCTCAGAAATTTCGGGAGGAATGCAAAAACGTGTTGCCATTGCAAGAGCAATTGTTAACAATCCAAAATATCTTTTTTGTGACGAGCCCAACTCTGGTCTAGATCCGTATACATCTAATGTTATCGATGATCTTTTAATGGAAATCACCAAAGAGTATAACACGACAACCATCATTAACACCCACGATATGAATTCGGTAATGACCATTGGAGAGAAGATTTTGTACCTTCGTCTCGGTGTTAAAGAATGGGAAGGCAATAAAGATATTTTGGCTACAGCTAAGAATGAAAACTTAATAGACTTCGTTTATTCATCAGAATTATTCAAGCAGTTAAGACAATTTATGCTTGAAAATGATCAAACAAGTTTAACGTAAAATTTATATACTCATGAAAAAATTAATCGCAGCGATGGCAATGTTTGCAAGTGTTGCAGCATTTTCACAAGTTACATTAGGAGCGAGAGCTAACCTTTTGTTCAATACGTCTTCAGCCAAATGGAAGGATATTAAAAACACAGCTTCTAATGCTTGGGAAAGTAACGGCAAGAGCAACACTGGGTTTAATTTTGGTTTGTCTGCTAAAATTAATCTTCCTGTAACGTCTCTTTATGTAATGCCCGAAATCTACTACACAAGTATTAAAAACTCTGTTGAAGTTAACGATCCGGTTGCTGGTAAAAATATAGAGCTTGAAGCAAAAAACGACAGAATTGACATTCCTGTTTTGTTAGGTTACAATCTAATGGGAGAAACTTTGAGTGCTTTTGTAGGACCTGTTTTTTCAGTTAATACTTCGAAAGATAATAAGTTTGAAAACTTTACAGAATCTGAAACTAAAGACTTTGGTGTTGGCTACCAGTTTGGTGCAAATGTAACACTTAAGAAATTTGTTATCAATGCAAGATACGAAGGAGCCTTCTCTAAAGATGAAAGGAAATTCATCAACACTGTTGCTGGTAGCGAGGCAGAAATCAATTACGATAACAGACCTAGCTTCTTTATCCTAGGTTTAGGTTACAATTTTTAGTAAAAAATTTCATTAAATAAAAAGAGCAGAATTACAAATAATTCTGCTCTTTGTTTTCTGTAGAAGCCTGTTGTTGAGTCTCTTGCTGTTTTGCTAAAATTTGTTGTTGTTTTTCAAATTCAAGTTTTTCTTTTTGTAATTGTTTGAAGGCTTTGCGGCGTTCTTCATCTTTCATCGCACTGCCTTTACTCACATAGCCAACAATCCCCCCGATAATCAATCCTATCCCAATGCCAGCCATAATGCCCATAAAGTGTGAAAGCTTCATTTCTTCCATAGAAAAATTGGTGGTTGCGTAAAATAATAAAATTGCGAGCCCCAATAATACCAAACCTATTAATGTCAAACTTCTCATAATTCTTAATTTTTGTGTCTTAAGATACAAATTTAAGAATGCATCTTATAAAAATTATACTTTTTGAAGAAGCTTTTGAAAAAAAACTCATCAGCATGAAAAAAATAATAGTATACTTTTTCAAAACAAATTAACAATAGAACTCGGATTAAGAAGTTAAGCATGGCGTTTAATCATTTTTGCAGGAAATGATAATTTATCATTAGACGAAAACAATGTATTAATTTTGGGTACTACGTCGCCAGAGTATGTTACAGATTACGAGTACGGCTACCGTTATTTTAATAATAAACTAAACTGCGAATCTTTTCTATATGAATTTTAAAGATGAAATTATTCTAAATGGACAATTTGGACCCAACGGAATAGCTCTAAACAACAAAGTCGACAACAGTTATAGAATGGGGCTAGAGCTTTCCGCCGATTATAAACTTAATGACAATTGGATGTTATCAAATAACAGTTCTTGGATGGCATCAAAAATCAAACAAGGCACTGAAAGCTTTACTCCAATACTAACACCCAAATTAATTGTTAATCACTAAATTAAGTATACAAAAAACGCTTTGCACCTAAAAGCGAGCTATCGTTAGCAAGCAAGCTCTTTCATCAATTTTTCTAATGACAAAAAAATCCCGTCTTATCAACTTGTAAACGCAGCTGCATTCTACAATTTTACGAAATGGGAAGTTGGTGTTCTTGTCAATAACATATTCAATAATATATATTTTAATCATGCTTACGTTGAGCGAGATGGCACGGCTAAATACTTTGTGCAAATGCCAAGAAACTTCATGCTAAGTATTAAATATAAAGTATTATAATTATGAAAACCTTCGTATTTGGGAAGTTTTATCCATTCCATTTGGGACACAAAGCTTTGATAGATTTTGCTTTACAAAACAATGATTATGTAGAAGTTATGGTTTGTGCGAAAGAAAAAGAACGACTTTCTGGCGAACTTAGAAAAAGTTGGATCGAAGAAAGTTTTACTAACAATAACCGAATAAAAGTTATTGTTTTCAACTATGAAGAAGATGATTACGCCAATACATCTCAAGCTTCTTGGGAAGTTTCTAAACAATGGAGTGAGGTTTTTATAACATATTTCACAGATTTTGAAAGACTTATCGCTTCTGAGCCATATGGAAAAATGATAGCCGAAATAATGAATATCCAACACCAAGTATTTGATATTAAACGATCTAAATATTGTATTTCCGCTTCCGAAATTCGAGCTAACATTTACAAAAATTGGGATTTTTTACCGAAAGCTGTTCAACAATATTTTTCTATAAAAATCGTCTTACTAGGAACTGAAAGTACGGGCAAAACCACGGGTACCGAAAAACTAGCAAAACATTATAATTGTAATTTCGTTTTGGAAGCAGGACGAGATATCGTTGAGGATTCTAAAAATTTTAAATTTAGTGATGTTATTAAAATATATCAACAACATTATGAGAGAGTTAAATCATCTTACCTAAACAATTACTTAACTATTATTGATACAGATTTTCATATCACAGAATCATACTCAAAATTCATTTTTAATAAAGAATTAAATATTCCTGATCATATAAAAGCCGGACAAAAAGCACAGCTTTACATTTATTTTTCAGCAGACGCGCCCTATGTCCAAGATGGAACTCGACTTAACACATCTGAACGAAATGCCCTCGATATTCATCATAGAAACACCTCGCTAACTCCAATATTAGCTTCATTGAAATTTCTGGAAATTGGCAGCAACGATACGAAAAAAGCGTCCAACTAATAGGTCAGCTTATTTTAGAACACTCAAAAATTTAGGTTTAAATAAGATAATAACAGTGGTCATAAAAGAAATTACTTCTTAAATTTGAGTTCGAAATCAGATTTCTTCTATGAAAGCATTTTTTATCGCAAGCTTTTTTTTATCTACAATTTTGTGGGGACAATCCTACAAAACACCTTTTGAACAAGGCAATGGCAACCAGACAACCACTTACGCAACGATGCGTTCTTACTATCAACAATTAGCAAAGGATTTTAAAACGATCAAATTTCTAAAAATGGGTGAAGATGACAACGGCGAACCTATCGAAGTTGTGATATTTAATCCTTACAAACAAGATGTTGAAAGTCTTATAAAGGCCAAGTCTGTGTTGCTTATCAACAACGGGATTCATCCTGGAGAACCAGATGGCATCGATGCTACCATGGCGCTGATGCGTGATTTCGCAACAAAAAAAATTAAAGCACCTCAAAATGTTTTAATTGCAGCAATTGCGGCTTATAATGTTAGCGGCATGATAAATCGCGGACAGTTTTCGCGAGCCAATCAAAATGGTCCAGAGCAATATGGTTTCCGAGGCAACGCCCGCAACTACGACCTTAACAGAGATTTTATAAAAACGGATTCTAAGAATTCTTGGAGTTTTCAGAAGATTTATCAATACTTTCAGCCTGATGTTTTTATTGATAACCACGTTAGCAATGGTGCAGATTATCAATACACTTTCACTTACATTTCAACGAATAAAGAACGTCTAGGACAAGCGCTTGGCAATTATTTTCATCAAAATATGCAACCCGAAATTTTAAAAAGTTTTAGACAACGCAACATTCTTTCGGTGCCTTATGTCAATATTCATGGTGATGTTCCAGATAAAGGATTTCCGGCTTTTGTAGATTCGCCGCGTTACGCGACTGGCTACACAACCTTATTTAACTCAATTGGGACGGTTGTGGAAACGCATATGCTAAAACCATACAAAGATCGCGTTGCGGTGACTTATGATTATATGTTGGAAAGCATTCTTTATATGGAAAAGCATTATCAACAAATAAAACAAAAGCGCCTAGAAGCTCGCAACGAGTACAAAATAGGTCAAGATTATCCGCTTCGTTGGAAGTTGGATTCTACCAAATACAGTCAATTGGACTTTAAAGGTTTTGAAGCTGGATATAAGCCAAGCGCAATCTCGGGGAAGCCAAGGCTATATTATGACAGAAGCAAAAACTTCTCAAAATCGATTGTATATTACGACACTTACATACCCACAAGTTTTGCGAAAATTCCTAAATATTATGTGATTCCTCAATCTGAATATCATGTTATTGATCTTTTAAAACTAAATAACATCGAGATGAAAACTATTAAAAAAGACAGTTTAATCTCTGTAGAGCAATATCGAATTCGAGATTTTAAAACCTTGCCAAATCCTTACGAAGGTCATTATCTTCATTATGAAACTGTCGTTGGTAAAGAAAATACGCAAAAGACTTTCCGTGCTGGTGATGTACTTGTCAATCTCAACCAGGACGGCATGAAGTTCTTGTTAGAAACTTTGGAGCCCGAAGCGGTGGATTCTTATTTTAACTGGAATTTTTTCGATGCCATTCTTGGTCAAAAAGAATATTACTCGGCTTATGTCTTTGAAGATACGGCCGAACAATTAATTAAAAATGATAAAGCTTTAAAAATGGCTTTCGAATTAGAAAAAGCAAAAGATCTGAAATTTGCTCAAGATGGCGCAGCGCAACTGGATTGGGTTTACAAAAACTCGCCTTATTACGAGAAAACCCACAGATTGTACCCTATTTTCAGGATTAATTAAGTATTTTTGAGAAAATTTGAAATAAAAAGTTGTGTTTGCGTGAGCGATGGCAGCGGAAATCCTTTGGGTTGGAGTGAGGCGACGGAGCGTAGCGGAGTCGTCCGAGCGACAAACCAAAGATTGAAGCGAACGTAGCGACCCGCATGTTTTTTTGGATGTGCGCTTTAGCCAAGGAGAAAAAACAAAGGGGCACGCCCTAAGAAATTTGTTATGAAAAACTTAAGATTTTCTTTGTTATTGGTACTTTGTTCATTGTTTTTATCAGCTCAAAAAGACGCTTATTATCAACAATATGCGAAATACAAAATGGACATTGACGTCGATGCGATCAATTTTACCTACCTAGGTAAGCAGACGTTACAGTACACCAACAACTCGCCAGACGACTTGGATGTGGTGTATTTTCATTTGTACTGGAACGCCTTTAAGGCGGGATCGATGATGGATCAACGTGTACAAAGCCAAGGTGTAAATGCCGACGGAAGATTGGCGGCAAAAACGGCAAATAGCGTTGTCAGCCGATTAGCGAGCATCCCACAAAATGAAGAAGGTCGCCAAAATATCCATTGGATAAAACTGAATGGTAAAGACTTGAAATTCGAAATTCAGGAGACGATAATGAAAGTTTATCTTCCTGAAAAAATAAAGTCTAAATCTACAGTAACTTTCACGATGGAATGGGACGCCAATATCCCGATGCAAATTCGTCGCGCTGGTCGTAACAACCGCGAAGGTGTGGATATGACGATGACACAATGGTATCCAAAAATTGCTGAATACGACTACGACGGCTGGGCAACTTTTGACTATGTCGGAAGAGAGTTCCATGCACCTTTTGCTGATTTTGACATCAATATTAAAATCGATAAAAACTACATAATTGGTGCTGGTGGCACTTTAGAAAATCCTAACGAGGTCGCTGGTTACACTAAAAATCCAACCTTAAAACCTGATGCCAACAACAAAGTAACTTGGAAGTGGACGGCGAAAAACATGTTAGATTTTGCGTGGGCTGCTGATCGCGATTATTCTGTTGACAGCTTCACAATTTTAGATGGTCCAAAAGTATACTTCGTGTATCAGAAATCTGAGAAAACTAAATATTGGGAAGAGTCGAAACCTTATGTAACAAAGTTTTTCCAAATCATGAATAACAAATTCGGCCGTTATAAATGGCCTTCTTACTCTTTCATACAAGGTGGTGACGGCGGCATGGAGTACGGAATGTGTACCATGATTTTAGGTGAATCAAAATCTTTGCAAGGTCTTTGTGGACTAATGTTTCATGAAGGCGCGCACTCTTGGTTCCAGCAAATGTTAGCAACCAACGAAAGTGAAAAACCTTGGCTAGACGAAGGTTTTACAAGTTATGCCGAGAACTTTGTAATGAATCAGCTATTTCCGCCAAAATCGCCTCAACCAAATCCTTTCGTAGAAAGTCTTGCGCGATATGCTGATTTCACCAAAACAGGAAAAGAAGAACCTGCAGTTTGGTTCGCAGACCATCACGATAACGGAACGGCTTATTCTTTTGCTTCCTATGTTAAAGGAGAGTTATTTTTAGTACAATTAGGTTACATTATTGGTGAAGATAATCTAAACAAAGTAATGCTTCGTTATTACGAAGATTGGGCGATGAAACACCCAACAGAGCGTGACTTTATGCATATCGCACAACAAGTTTCAGGGATGGATCTAAAGTGGTTTTATAACTACTGGATCAATACGACCAAGACAATTGATTACGGTATTAAAAATGTAAAATACGATGGCAACTCAACAACGATTACACTTGTCAATAAAGGTGCAACGCCAATGCCAATTGATTTTAGCATCTTGACTAAAGATAAAAAAGTGATCAATTATAACATCCCATTGAATATGACACATACTTGGAAAAAAGCCGACATCTATGGCCCCATCCAAAGTTTGGCCTATTGGCCTTGGACGCAACAAGAATACAGCTTTACAATCCCTTACGGAAAAGAGCAAATCTCTGCGATGGGTATAGATTTTAGCCAAAGATTAGCAGACGTTAATCCTGATGACAATTATCTAGAGGTAAAATAGTATTAAATAAAAACAAAAGGAATAATCAAAATAAATGAATTCTATTGTTATTAATATCGGGAATACCAACATCCGATTTGGATTGTTCGATGATGATAATTGCGACATCTCTTGGGTGATAAACACCAAACCTTATCGTACAAGAGACGAGATGTATGCGCAATTTCTAATGCTATATCAAACCTATAAAATAGAACCAAAAAGCATTGAAAAGGTTATCATCGGTTCGGTTGTACCACAACTAACAAGCGATATATCAAGTGCGGTGGAAAAAATCCATGGGAAAAAACCTGTGTTAGTGAATCGCGCCACGCCATCTGGTGTACAGGCGAAGTCTAAACAAATGGGGACTGATATATACGCAAATCTAGTAGCTGCTCATCATCTTTATCCAGCTAAGAAAAAAATTGTCCTAGATTTCGGAACTGCACTTACAGCAAGTTGCGTTACCGAAACGGGTGACACTCTAGGTGTTATCATTGCGCCAGGCATTATTACCTCTCTTAATTCATTGATTAACCAAACGGCGCAACTTCCAGAAATTGAACTTAAAAAACCAAAATCTGTGTTAGGACTCGACACAGTGACCTGCATGCAAAGCGGTATGGTCTACGGATTTTTAGGAATGGTAGAAGGTTTTATTGACCGCATAAATGCAGAAGTTAACGATGATTGTTTTGTAGTTGCAACAGGCGGCGTTAGCCATGTTTACAAACCACTAACCGAAAAAATTCATTTAGCAGATAGGCTTCACACATTAAAGGGGCTTTATTTTCTCGGAAAAGATTTATAAAAATAAAAACCACTTCCCAAAAAGGAGTGGTTTTTTATTTATCGTTTAGACTTAAAAAAATCTTTTACAATTTGTGAACATTGCTGCTCCAAAACGCCAATTTCTACTTCCGTCTTTGGATGTAATGATAATCCTTTATTAATGTAACCACGATGTTCGTCTCGAGCGCCAATGACAATTTTAGAAATTTGAGACCACGTTAAAGCACCAGCACACATGATGCAAGGCTCCAAAGTCACATACATCGTACAGTTTTGTAAATATTTACCGCCCAAATAATTGGCTGCAGAAGTTATTGCTTGCATCTCAGCATGTGCCGTCACATCGTTAAGCGCCTCTGTTAAATTGTGCGATTTTGCAATCACTCGGTTATTAGATACAATAATACAACCGATTGGCACCTCATCACGATCAAAAGCTGCTTCTGCCTGTTGATAGGCCATCTTCATAAAATATTCGTCAGTAAACATGGATTAATTTTTAGCAATTGTAATAGGAATCGAATAAATAGAACGCACAGGCACACCGTTGATGGCTGCTGGAGAAAACTTTTCGGGTAATAAATACAATACAATCTCACCTTGACGGTTGAGACTCGCACTACTACCAGAGGCTTTTACTTGACTTACGCTACCATCCCTTTCAACAATGAACTTAACTTTGGTCGACAGCTTTTCTTGCTCTTCAAAATTAACACTATCTGTATAAAGATGCGCGGAGATAAAATTTCGGATAGCATCTATTCCGCCAGGATATTTTGCCAAAGTTTCATCTTTAGAATCGTCAATTTTGGAAGCATCAGAATTTCTTGGAAAAGTGCGAGAAAGATCTTCCAGGTTTTTCACTTTAACTAAAGTTGCCACCAATGCTGCATTCTCCACACTATCAAGTTTTTTCAAAAAATATTCTTTGTGTTGATTAACCAACTCCTTCATTCCAGATTTAGTCAACTGATTTTGCTTTTTATTAAATTCGGTTTCCAACATTGTACGATGACGCTGGAATTTCTCTTTCACTTCTCGAAAATCAGCATTAACTTGACTTTTCGCTCCGAAAAAACCAAATATTATAAAAACAAAAACTAAGATTTTGCCCATTGCAAGTCTTCTAATCTTGTAAAAATACATAAAGAAAACATGAAAACAACAATTTTATTGTCATAATATTATGAAACAAGCATTCTAAAACCGCCATGCACATGTCTGCCAAACCAACATCTTTCCAAATGAATTATGCTAAACAAATACTAAATAACCAACGGAAAACATACGATATCGAATATTAAAAAAGCCGCTCCAACAAGAACGGCTTTGATGTGTATGTAAAAATAATATTAATCGTTCAGTTTCAGAACTGCCATGAATGCAGATTGTGGAACTTCTACACGACCAATTTGTTTCATTTTCTTCTTACCTTCTTTTTGTTTTTCTAGAAGTTTACGCTTTCTAGAAATATCGCCACCGTAACATTTTGCGGTCACGTCTTTTCTCAAGGCTTTAATGGTTTCTCTCGCAATAATTTTTGCTCCCAAAGCTGCTTGAACCGCAATGTCGAATTGTTGTCTCGGAATTAACTCGCGTAGCTTCTCACACATTCTTTTACCAATATAGTAAGCATTAGAATCGTGGATTAACGATGACAAAGCATCTACCATATCTCCATTAATAAGGATATCCATTTTCACCAATTTCGATGCGCGGAAACCAATCGGATGATAATCAAACGATGCATAACCTTTTGAAATAGATTTTAATCTATCATAAAAGTCGAAAACAACTTCCGCCAAAGGCATGTTAAATATCAATTCAACTCGATCGGCTGTCAGATAACTTTGGTTAACAATTTCGCCACGTTTTTCAATACAAAGCGTCATTACAGGTCCAACGAAATCAGATTTGGTGATGATCGAAGCTTTAATGTAAGGCTCTTCCACGCGATCCATCGTCATAGGATCCATCATTTCCGATGGGTTGTTGATTAAAATAGGAACCTCAGGTTCTTTTTTGGTATAACCGTGATACGACACGTTGGGAACGGTTGTTATCACGTTCATGTTGAACTCTCTATCCAAACGCTCTTGTACGATTTCCATGTGAAGCATTCCTAAGAATCCGCATCGGAAACCAAATCCTAAAGCCGCTGAACTTTCGGGTTCGAAAACCAAAGACGCATCATTCAGACGAAGTTTTTCTAATGAAAATCTCAATTCTTCAAAATCCTCAGACTCGATCGGGTAGATACCTGCGAAAACCATTGGTTTTACTTCTTCGAAACCGTCAATTGCTGCTGCTGCAGGGTTTTCAGTAGCGGTAATAGTATCACCAACTTTTACTTCGCGAGCATCTTTAATTCCAGAAATAATGTAACCAACATCCCCGGTTTTAATTTCTTGTTTAGGCGCTTGTTTTAGTTTTAAAGTTCCTACTTCATCGGCATCGTAGGTTTTTCCTGTTGCCATGAATTTTACTTTTTGCCCTTTTTTAATGCTTCCGTTAACCACTTTGAAGTAAGCTTCAATTCCACGGAATGGGTTATAAACAGAGTCGAAAATCAAAGCTTGAAGCGGCGCATCTGGCTCTCCCACTGGTGCTGGTATTCTCTCAACAATTTGCTCCAAAAGATGGTGAACGCCTTCTCCTGTTTTACCAGAAACTCTTAAAACATCCTCATATTCGCAACCAATTAAATTCATGATTTCATCGGTTACTTCCTCTGGATTGGCAGATGGCAAATCGATTTTATTAAGAATCGGAATAATTGTTAAATCATTTTCTAAGGCTAAATAGAGGTTAGAAATGGTTTGTGCTTGGATGCTTTGGGCAGCATCAACAATCAATAAAGCACCTTCACAAGCTGCGATAGAGCGAGAAACTTCGTAAGAAAAATCTACGTGTCCTGGCGTATCGATAAGATTGAGAACATATTTTTCACCATTTAATTCGTAATCCATTTGGATGGCGTGAGATTTAATGGTGATTCCTCGTTCTTTTTCCAAATCCATATCATCCAAAGTCTGAGATTGTAACTCTCTTTGGGTTACGGTATTGGTATATTCTAAAAGTCTGTCTGCCAATGTACTTTTACCGTGATCGATATGTGCAATGATGCAGAAGTTTCTTATGTTTTTCATGTATAATTCTTGTAATTTGCAAAAATACATTTTTTTTAGTTTTATTACTATTATATAGCATCGATTCCTAAATTATCACCAATCGCGGCCGGGATAGAAGCGACATCCTTTGCCCGAAGTGAGGCGGCGTAGCGTAGCGCAGCCGTCCGAGCGAAGGGAAAAGATATAGCGGATAGCCCGAAATGTCCGCCAAAAAAAATTTAGAACTCATAAAAACAATGTTAAAGAATTATAAAATTGACGGCTTTATTCGAGGCTTCGCATATTATTTGATTAAATTTGGAGAACAATTGAACATTAACATAAAAAACAATTATTATGGCTTTTGAATTACCAAAATTAGGTTACGCATACGATGCTCTAGAACCAAACATTGATGCAAAAACAATGGAGATCCACTATACTAAGCACCACCAAGCTTATGTTGACAATCTTAATAAAGCAATTGAAGGTACGGATCTAGAAGGTAAAACGATTGAGGAAATCTGCAAAATTGGCACTGACAAACCTGCAGTTAGAAATAATGGCGGTGGACACTACAACCACTCTCTTTTCTGGGAAATTTTAACGCCTGGTGGTAGCAAAGAGCCTGTAGGGAATGTAAAAGCTGCGATCGAAAATTATGGTGGTTTTGAGAAATTCAAAACTGATTTTTCGGAGGCTGCTAAAACAAGATTCGGGTCTGGATGGGCTTGGTTATGCAAAAAAGAAGATGGTAGCGTTGCTGTATGTTCTACACCAAACCAAGATAACCCACTAATGCCCGTGGCAGATTGCAATGGAACTCCAATTCTTGGTCTTGATGTTTGGGAGCATGCTTATTACCTACACTATCAAAACAGAAGACCAGACTATGTGGGTTCTTTCTTTAACGTTATCAACTGGGATAAAGTTGAAGAACTTTTCAACAAATAAGTTACAAACAATTTCTATTATAAGACATCCCGACTTGCAATATTGCAAGTCGGGATTTTTGATTTTATTGAACTAAAATTAATATTAAATCATAAAACAGAAGCGCCCAATCGGAGATTGGGCGCTTCTGTTTTATATTGAAGAACTCAAAATTATGGTTCTTTCTGTAAGATTACAAATGCTGGGAAGTGATCGCTAAATCCTCCTGTAAACTTATCACCACTCCAAGAACGGAAAGGATAACCTTTATAATTACCTTCTTTTGTTATCAGGTAATCTGGCGCATAGATTTCCGTTCTTAGTACCGTATAATCTTTTTTAAGCTCGTTAGCTGGAGCATATAGGTTACCCGAAACAATAATTTGATCGAATAAGTTAGGTGCATCTTGATAAGCTAACGAAGCAACACCTTTCTTATATAACGGATACATTAAGTTAAGATAAGGCATTGACTCTGACAAGTCTTTTGGTGAGCCTGCTGCTTTAAGAACATTCTTAAGACTTGAACTTACTGGATCATCATTGAAATCCCCCATTGCTAAAATTTTCGTGTTAGGCGATTGGATACGAATACTATCCATCTGTTGTTTAAGAACGGCTGCAGCTGCATTTCTTTTCGGTAAAGAAACCGCTTCGCCACCTCTTCTAGATGGCCAGTGGTTAAGAAATAGAGCAATTGGCTCATTATCCAACATCCCCGTAACGACTAAAATATGACGTGTGTATTCTCTCTTACCATTTTCACCATATATTTTAATTTCTTTCTTTAAAGAATTAGTTGGTGTGAATCTTCTTTTTTGATAAATAAACGCTGGGTCAATACCTCTATAATCATAAGAATTATAATGAATAACACCATAGTCATATTTAGCAAGCTTTGGTTGCTTTACCAAATCTTCAACAACTTGTCTATTCTCAACTTCTAATAATCCAACAATAGCTGGCGCTGTGCCTGTTTGTTTTTGTCCAAGTTCAGAAATAACTCTTGCAGCGTTTTCAAGTTTTTGGCTGTATACTTTGTAGTTATAGTTTTTAGTACTTTTGGGAGTAAATTCGTCCGAGCCACCTTGATATTTTACAACACGCTTGCCTTTAAGAGCTTCGTCACTCCATTCTCCCTTGAAGGGTGTCTCATCAACGATAAGATGTTTGATAGAGTCAATCGGTACACTTCTATGGAAAGAAGGATTACTTTTATCCTTTGTTCCATCTATGTAATCAGCAGATTGGATAGTGTCCCAAAGGTTTTCTACGTTAAGAAAGCCAACGGTCGCCACTTTTCTTAGCTGTCCTTTTTGTTGTGCAAAAACCAAACATCCAAGAGCTAAGGTCAAAATACTTAGATATTTTTTCATTGTATAAAGTTTATTAAAATTGAGGACGACAAATGTACTATATTATTCTATAGATTGTTAGCAAATCTAAAAAAATTAACAGAGCCTATAAGAGGTATTAAGTAAATTTAATCATAAAATAAGAATTATAATTATTAAATATATTTTTTTTAAGTACATTTGTGCCCCCGATTCATAACGCATTGAAAATTAAGTATAAAATAGAGATTATAAATAGTTGAAAGTATGATTAAAAAATTATCATTAATCTCCTTATTCTCACTGATGCCGGCATCATTTTACTATGCGCAAACTACTGTATTTGCGTATCTAAAGGATGCTGAAGGTAAGCCAGTAGAAAGGGCTAATGTAGACCTAAAAGGAGAAGCCAATGATGTAACGGCAGACAAGATTGGATACTTCCAATTTGTTGATCTTAAGCCAGGTCATTATCAGATTGTTATTTCGAAATCTAATTACGAAACAAAAGTAATGGAGTTTGATATCTCAACTGAAAAGAGAAAAGATCTAGGTGTGGTTACAATGTACTCATCCCTAACTGGTGCTGACCAGGGGCTTGCAATTATTGAAAATACTGGAGATGAAGAAAACTCAAGCCAAGGTTCTACTGTAGGTTTGTTGCAATCTTCTCAAGACGTATTCAATAAGTTAGCAAGTTTTGATTTGGGCTTCTATTGGTTCCGTCCAAGAGGAATTGATGGAAGATCTGGTGAAACAATGCTTAACGGTATCAGCATGGTAAAAGCTGATAACGGAAATGTGGATTTCTCTAACTGGGGTGGTCTTAATGAGATTACTCGTTACCCAGAGATTGCTTCTAATCATGCTCCTTCAGAATATGCTTTCGGTGGTGCAAGTTCAGTGCTTAATAAGTACACTAATGCTAGCGAATACAGAAAAGGCTTCCAAGCAACTTACTCATTAACCAACAGAAACTATCGTAACAGAGCTTCTCTAAGATACTCTTCTGGAATGTCAAAAAGTGGATGGGCTATTACAGCTATGGCAGCTAGACGTTGGGCGCAAGAAGGTATCCAAGAAGGTACTTTTTATGATGCTTGGGGAGGTTACATCGGTGTTGAAAAGAAATTATCTGACAACCATACTATTACCTTCAATGCTATTGGAGCACCTTACAGAAGATCGACAGCGAGCCCTAGTACTCAAGAAGTTTTTGACCTAAGAGGTGTACATTACAACTCATATTGGGGATGGCAAAATGGTGAAAAAAGAAGCGAAAGAGTTAGAACTGGCTTCCAACCAATTTTACAATTAACAGACTTCTGGAAAATTAATAAAAAATCAAGTTTAACAACTAGCTTGTCTTATCAATTTGGTAAAGACAATAGTGCTAGACTTGATTGGCAAGGTGTAACTAATCCGTCTCCTACATATTATAGAAGATTGCCTAGTTATTTCTTATCACTAGACCCATCAATGGAAGTTATTGATCCTAACAACCCGACAAGATGGATGACTGCAAGAGATGCGTACGATACTGCTACACAATTGTGGCAAAGTGGAGACCCTGCCTATACTCAACTTAATTGGGAAGGAATGTACCATGCAAATATGAACCAAGCATCCGTAACACAATACGGAGTAACTGGTCGTAGAGCCTTATACTTCCAAGTTAATGATGTTAGTGATGACAAGATCTGGAACGCTAATACACATTACACTTATAACTTCAATGATAAAACAAGATTTATCTTAAACTTATCATATCAAAACTATAAGTCTGATCTTTATCGTGAAGTAAAAGATCTTCTAGGTGCTGACTTTGCTTGGAACAAAGATCCATTTGCGGCAACTAATCAACCTTTTACATCAGGTTTGTTGAATGAACTTGATCTTGAAAATGGATCTGTTGCTAAAAAAGTGGGAGACAAAATTGGTTATGACTATACTTTCTCAAGACAAGAAGTAAAAGTTAATCCAGGATTGAAGTTCTCAACTGGAAAATTTGATGTATTTGTTTCTGCACTAGCAGGTTATACTAGTTCTAGTAGAGAGGGACATTTCAAACATTATCTATATGCAGACTCTTTCGGAAAAAGTGGAGATCAAAACTTCTGGAATTTTGGTATGAAAGGTCAAGCAGTTTATAAAATTAATGGTCGTAACTTTATCGTGTACAACGGCGCATACTTTTCACAAGCACCTTTCTTAGAAGATTTATTTATCAACCCAAGATTAAACGCTTCTACTGCTCCAAATATTAAAAATACAGTTGTTAATGCTAATGACCTTAGTTACGTAATGTCAACACCCTTCCTTAAGTTACGACTTACGGGTTATTGGGTTGATACACAAAACGAAACTAGTGTACAAAGATTCTTCGCTGACGGATTACAATTTGATTCTGACGATGCGTCCAAACCAATCCAAAGTGCTTTCTTAACGCAAGTTATGTCAAATGTAGAAAAACGTAATATTGGTTTAGAACTAGGGATGGACTACAAGCTAACACCAACTTTATCATTACAAGGTTTAGCAAGTATTGGTCAATATACCTACAATAATGACCCTACAATCTATTTTGCATCAGATGCTGTTGGACAATTTTCAAATGGACAATCTTACATTGATTTTGGAAAAGCAAATCTTAAAAACTACAAATTAGGAGGAACGCCTCAACAAGCTTATTCATTAGGTTTTAGATATAATTCTCCTAAATATTGGTGGTTTGGTGCTAACTGGAACTACTTGGATCAAAATTTCTTAGATCCATCAGCAATTTTAAGATCAGAAAATTTCGTACAAAACAGTAATTCTCATACGCCAGATTTGGATGTAACACCAGAAAACTTAAGGTCTTTGATGGCTCCAAAAAGATTACCATCATCTTTCTTTTTTAATGCAAATGCAGGAAAATCTTGGTTAATTGGAAAATATTATGTTTTGATTTCGGCAACTGTTAATAACATTTTGGATAATAAAAAATATATAACAGGAGGATTCGAACAAAGTAGAAACATCAAGTATGACGGATTTGTTCAAGATAACAACAGAGCGCAATCTCTATTCGGTCCAAAATACTGGTATACCCAAGGCCGCTCGTACTTTGTAAACGTACAATTCAGATTCTAATCTATTTAAAAATATCGCAATGAAAATAAATTCAATACTAAAAACCCTTGTTTTTTCTGTTGCAGCAACAACAGCAATGACATCATGTGTAAAAAACGATGATTGGGAAACTCCTCCAATCGTTTGTAATAATAAATTTGATGCACCAACAATCAGTATGGCTGATTTTGCAGCATTAGCGTCTGGTAATAATATCTATAAAGTTCCTGTTGATGGTCCGCCAGTTATCTTTGATGCATACATTGTATCATCTGATGAATTTGGTAACTTCTATAAAACAATCTCAATCCAAGATAAACCAGAAAATCCTACGATAGGTCTTTCTATTGAGGTTGATAAAGCTTCCAACTATGCTGACTTCCCAGTTGGAGCACATGTTAGGATAAAGGCTAACGGATTGGTTGTAGGAATGGATAGAGGCACTAAAAAAATAGGATCAGTTGACCCTCAATATGCTATTGGTCGTATTCCTGCTGTCTTATTTTCTCGTTATATGGCGGGTGTTTGTAATGGAAATGGTCTTGACGTAGCAAAATTGATCCCAACAAAGCTAAATAGTCTTAAAGAAGCAAAAAATACAAAATACATCAACACTTTAGTAACAGTGCCTGATGTACAATTCTCTAATGACGAGCTTGAGCCAGTTCACAAAACATTTCTTGATTATGATGCAGGTGGTGCAAAAGTTACAAACAGAGCTATTGAAAGTAAAGCTGGAGGAAGTACACTTCTTAGAAATTCAGATTTTACAACTTTTGGATCACAACTTTTACCAACAAAAAGTGGAGATTTAACATTTGTAGTAAGTGCTTATGCTGCTAACAACATGGTTGGCGATACATCTTATCAAATGTATATTAGAAATCTTACAGATATTAATTTTACAAAAGATCGTTTTTCAGGAAGTACAAACCCAGGAGAAGGAGGAGTCGAGGCAACAAATTTATTCTTCCAAGGAGCTGATTTTGAAAACTGGAACACATTCTTATCATCACTTAATTCTTTTGGTTTAACATCTGGTTTAGCTGTCCAAAGCTCTGGAACAGGTAGAGATGGGTCTAAGTCATTCAATCTAAATGGTACACCATCAGCAAATGCATTCCTTTTCACTGTTAAAGCTGAAGCATCTACAATTCCTGCTGCGCCAAAGAAAATTACTTTCTGGGTGAAAGGAACTGCTGCTAAATCTTTATCTATGAACGTAGAGACTACAAATGGTAGAATTTTCTATAACTTAGGTGCGTTTGGCGATAAAGATATTTCGCTAACACCTCAAGAAAACAACCAATATGCTGGTGCAATCGATACTAAAAACGAATGGAGATTAGTAACTATTGATCTTACTGGAAAAACATTGAAAACTAGTGGAGATATCTTCGCAATCAAAGTTGGTTCGGCTTCTAAATATGATTTACATATTGACAATTTTAAAATTGACTAATCAACAAATTTAGATTACTTAATATAGAAAAGCCTCGAATTATACGAGGCTTTTTTATTTATACATAATCTGCATCTTCTATTTTGGGACCTTTCTTTCGAAATTTATTCCAAATTTTGCGACCAAACACTATTACTAAAATGACTAAACCAATGGCAAATATGAACGCTAAAACGGGCAATGCTAAAGCAAAAATAGACATCACACTGGCTCCAGCAGTTTCGGTTGTAGCGACAACGTGATTTCCTATGCCGCCTGTTGTAGCGGTCGATGCGACACGCGTACCAGCAAAACCAGAAGCAATCGTTGCTGCAGTTCCGCCACCAGCTATTAATGCCAATGCCCACTCCGACACACCATCAAGCCCCATATATTGACTCGCAAAAAGTACCGAGCCTGCAATAGTCGCTAACGGAATCGAAATACTATCCAAAATATTATCAATGTACGGAATGTAATAGGCTAAAATTTCCATAACCGTGGCAACACCAGTTGTTATAAGTGCGGGCAAAGACGCCAACCATTGAAAACTTTCGTTAGCGGGAATCCAATGAAAATACGAGGCAAGACTTACTGCGAACATTGGTAAAAATACACGGAAACCTGTTGCAGCAGCCAAACCAATACCGACAAAAATGCTGATGACATAAGGAAGAAATTCGGACATAGTTTTTTATTTACTTCATCGTGCATCAAAAACTATGCAAAGACTTGATCTAGTGCTTTCTACTAGCAAAAAGATATTTGAACTCTTGCTCTACGGTTTGTAGATTCTCAGGAAGTTGTTTCGAAACCCAAAACAACATAACGGAAGCCGAACTTCCAAATTGTTCTGTAACATCAGATTTGTTCAATCGATAATACTCTTTCAACAATCGTTTGATACGGTTACGATCGACCGCCTTTTTAAAAAACTTTTTCGATACCGAAACGCCAACACGATTGTTCTTTTGATCAGGAAGGTTTTTTAAAACAATTAATCGAACATTGCCATACGACATCCACTTTCCTTTTTTGAAAAGTAAATCAATATCAGATTTCTTTTTTAATTTTTCAGATTTTGGATATCGAAAGTCTGTCATATATTATTTTCGTCCTGTTAAACTATTGATCACTTCGGCAGCAGCATAAAGTCCAAACAATGCAGGAATAAAGCTAATTGTGCCATAAAATGATTTTTTAAAATTGCTACCATCGGTTAATTTCAAACTATTTTCATCCTGAATTTCAGTTGAAAAAACACATCTAAAACCTTTAGTTACGCCTTCTTTTTTCAAACGTTTTCTAACTTGTTTCGCAAGTAGACAATTGTTCGTTTTGCTAATATCACGAACCATCACTTTACTCGGATCAGTTTTTCCACCAGCGCCCATCGCAGAAACTAACTTTATCTTATTACGACGACAGGTTTTTATCAAACTTAATTTTGGCGTTAAAGAATCGATACAATCCAAAACATAATTAAATTGCTCCGACACAACCAATTCTTCCATACGTTCTGGACTAAGAAATTCGTTGATCCTTATTAAATCCAATTTCGGATTAATATCCAACAATCGATCTGCAACAACATCCACTTTATGTTGGCCAACCGTCGAGGTTAATGCTGGTAATTGACGATTAATATTAGTAATATCAACGGTGTCACCATCTGCAATGTATAAGTGTCCGACACCTGCACGAGCTAGAAATTCAGCAGCAAAAGAGCCAACGCCACCTAGACCAACCACCAATACTTTAGCATCATTAAGAACTTTAAGACCTTCTTCTTTTAATAAAAGCTCCGTGCGCTCTAACCACATTTCACTCATTGTTTAAAATTAAATTCAAATTCTGCTTAATAAGTTGTTGCATTTCGGAAGTTGACATTGCTTTAATACTTGACGATTTATCATAAATTTCTGAAATGTTGATTTCCGCCGCATCAGTTTCTAGAAAAAAACGATGGTTGGGACATTCTTTAAAAACAGATTGCAAAGATAGGTTTTCCAACAAAGATTTTCCAAAACTTAAATAAAAACCCGCATTTAATAAATTTGTTGCGATACTTTCTTTTTTATTAAAACCATGTACAATCATCGGAACTTTTGCTATTTTTTGAAACTTCAACAAGTCTTGATGTCGTCTCACACAATGGATAATGACTGGTTTTTGTAATTTATTTGCCAATAAAATTTGCTGCATAAAAATCTCTTCTTGCAAACCAGAATCCACTTCTACCAAAGCATCGAGACCACACTCTCCTATTGCAAGGCAATTCGGTTCTTGCGCACGATTTTTAGCCCAATCCAAAGCATTTTCAAAATCTTTAGTAATATCTTTTGGATGTAAGCCAACGGAAAAAATTTCAGGATTATCGCCAGAAAACAAATCAAGATTATAAATCCCAAATTGTCTAAAATGATGGTGATGAAAGTTAAAAAATTCCATTTTCAAAGATAATTTAATGAAATTGAAATCAACTTCTTACAATTAAAAAATTTACTTAAATTTACACTTAATATGGTCAAGAAAAAATTTAGCGATAAGCAGAAAAAAATCTTAGATGTTGCAGAAGAACTTATTGCTACCAAAGGTTTTGACGCGACTTCTGTAAGAGATATTTGTAGCAAAGCCGGCATTAATGTCGCTATGATTTCTTATTATTTTGGGTCTAAAGAGAAAATGATGACTTTCTTGTATCAATATCGTGTACAACGGTCTAAAGAAAGTTTTTCGGAGTTTGCTGAGACTATTAAAGAAGGAAAGGCCGAAATGCAAATGAAGGAAATTATCAACTACATTGTTGGACTTCTTTTCAATTACAACTACTTTCATGGTTTTGTAACACAGGAGATTCGTGTTAATGATTTTATTAAAGACGATCTACTAGACTTTTATAAAATCTGCGTCACTCGATTGGAAGAAATCATCAAAAAAGGTATTATTAGCGGGGTTTTCACGAATGCCCCAAAATCCGAAGACATCCTGACCAACATCATCGGTTCTACTTTATTTGTTATTAGAAATAAAAATTTTTACGAGCTATATCTTCCAAGTGCAACCGAAGCCAATTATCTTTCGGAAGCGGAGAAAAAAGTAAAATCAAATCTTCTACAAACAACTTTTGCATTGTTAGGCTTTGAGCTATATGTGTAAGTTTTGTAAGTTAAAAACACTTTTTAGCTTTTATAAACGTTAATATTATCATAATAATAAATCCTATTATCAAAAAAGTTTTATTTTTGCAAATCGTAACGTTGGACCTTGTCAACTTTACTACATCCTTATGAAGAAATTAATTATTGTTGCTCTGGCATCAAGCCTTATTATATCATGTAATCGTGAAATGGATCGCGCATTGAAAAGTGCTGACAAAGATTTCATCTTAAAAACTGCAAACGAAAAATTTGCTAACAAAAAATGGAGCGATGCAATCGCTTTGTATGAGAGAGTTTCTAATCTTGTTGCAGGGACCGACGAATTCCAAAATGTAGGTTACAACACGGCTTACGCCAACTATTACGATAAAAACTACAAGCTTGCTGGACATCAGTTCAAAAACTTTGCAGTAAGTTTCCCTCAAGACCCACGTCGTGAGGAGGCTTCTTATATGTCGGCAATCTGTTATTATCAAGGCTCTAACGATTATAATCTTGACCAGACTAATACACAATCTGCCATTACAGAGCTTCAAGACTTCTTAAACAACTATCCAGATTCCGAAAGATCAAAAAATATCCAAAGTATGTTGGATGAGTTAGGTTATAAGCTAGAGTTCAAAGCTTATGAGAACGCTCGTCAGTATTACAAAATGGGGGAATATCTTTCGGCTGATGTTGCATTTGACAATGTCTTAGAAGACTTCCCCGCGACAAAACTAAAGCCGAAAATTTTAGATTTTAAAATGAAATCTAAATATGAGTTAGCCATGTTCTCGATGCCTGAAAAAAAGAAAGATCGTCTTGACAACGCCATTGCCTATACCAGAACAATTGAGAAAGAACTTCCAAACACAGATTATACAAAAACAGCTTTAGCTTTTCGTCCAAAATTGGAAGCCGAAAAAGTAAGATTTGAAAAAATCCTTGCTGAAGCAGAGAAAAGACAAGCAGAATTAACAGCAAAACAAAAAGCTGAGGAAGCTAAAAATGCTGCAAAAACTGAACTTAAGAAAGAAGAAAGTCATCAAGATGCTGTCGAAAATAACATCGAAAAAACTAAGAAAGATAGTGCTACAGTTAGTGATCCTAACTCGACTTTCAGAATAAGAAGATAATTCGTATATTTGCAATTCTAAAAAATTTCGCACAATGAGTGTAAAAGATACTAAAGCAGAGGTTAATACCATTACCTACGACAGAAACAAAATCGAGAACAAAGTAGGAAGCATCTACGAAGCTATCGTAATTATGGGTAAAAGAGCGGAGCAAATTAATGCCGAGATTCGTACCGAGTTACATAATAAGTTGGATGAATTTGCTGTGCATAACTCTACTTTGGAAGAAGTTTTTGAAAACAGAGAACAAATCGAAATCTCTAAACATTACGAAAAACTTCCAAAACCGACATCTATCGCTATCCAAGAATGGTTAGACGACGAAATCTACTTCAGAGAAACTGGAGAAAAAAACTAGAAGATTACAACTTCCAATAGACAAACCACAGACTATTCTGTGGTTTTTTTGTTTTAAATTTGATACTTTTGTTCAGATAAAAATCCAAGTTATGATACTTTCTGGAAAGAAAATTTTAATAGGAATAACAGGTGGTATTGCCGCATACAAAATAAATTATCTCGTACGAGACCTTATAAAATCTGGCGCCGAAGTCCAACTTATTTTGACAAAATCTGCTGCAGACTTTGTAAGTCCGCTAACACTTTCGACACTTTCTAAAAAACCAGCATATATCGAGTTTTACAACCAAGACCAATCTTGGAACAACCATGTAGAAATGGCACTTTGGGCAGACCTTATGTTGATTGCACCTTGTACAGCAAATACAATGGCAAAGATGACTACTGGACTTTGTGACAATCTGCTCTTGGCAACTTATATGTCTGCAAAATGTCCTGTAATAATTGCGCCAGCAATGGATTTGGATATGTACCAACATCCTTCAACTGTTAAAAACTTAGTAACATTACAAGAATTTGGACATACAATTATACCAGCAGAATATGGCGAACTAGCAAGCGGATTGGTTGGACAAGGACGTTTAGCAGAAAATGAAACGATTTTAAAATATATTAAACGCCATTTCTCAGATCAAGGAGAACAAGCTTTTAAAGGTAAAACTATTTTGATAACTGCAGGCCCAACTTACGAAAACATCGACCCAGTACGCTTTATCGGAAATCATTCTTCAGGCAAGATGGGATTTGCATTAGCTGAGGAAGCGGCTTCGCAAGGCGCGAAAGTTATTCTGATTTCGGGACCATCGCATTTAAACCCCGAAAATCCTAACATCGAAATTCATCGCGTCACCTCCGCCTCTCAAATGTTTGATGAAGTCTTCAAATATTATCAAAGTGTTGACATTGCAATTGCGAGTGCAGCTGTTGCCGATTATGCGCCGAAAATTGTTGCTTCAGAAAAAATCAAGAAAAACGATTCTGAATTCAGCATAGAATTGGTGAAAAATAAAGATATTCTTCTCCAAATGGGAAAAGAAAAGCACCATCAATTTTTGGTTGGCTTCGCGCTTGAAACTCAAAATGAAGAAGAAAATGCTAAAGGAAAATTAGAAAAGAAAAACCTCGATATGATTGTCCTTAATTCTTTACGAGATAAAGGTGCAGGTTTCCAAAATGATACTAACAAGATAAAAATCTTTACAAAAGACGAAAAAAGAGTTTTTGATTTGAAGTCAAAAGAAGAAGTCGCCATCGATATTCTTAATTTGGTTAAAGAAAAAATGAAGCTATAGTCAGATTATATAAGAAAGCCGTATTTTTCACGTTTTTTATTCAATCGAAAAGTGTATTTTTACGTTTCAAAGTTTAATTTTAGAATGAAAAAGTTATTCAGCATATTTATTTTATTGGTTTTAACAGGATTTGCACAATCACAAGAACTTTTAGCAACCGTCCAAATCAACTATCAGCAATTAGGCGGTAGTAACGTACAGACCTATAAGACTTTAGAAAAATCCTTAAGAGATTTCATCAACAACACGTCTTGGACAGGCAAAAGACTTCAAAATTTTGAAAAAGTAAAATCAAATTTTGCGATCGTTATTTCCGAAAAATCGGGGAACACTTACAAAGCAAGTATCGTTGTACAAGCCAATAGACCTGTTTTTAACTCACAGTACGAGTCACCACTTATCAACTTCAACGATAACAACTTCGGTTTTGAATATAGCGAAAATGAGAACCTAGTTTTTAATGAAAGACAATTTTCAGGAAAAAACTTAATCGATGTTGTTAGCTTTTATGTCTATATGATTTTGGGTTATGATGGTGATAGTTTTAAGTTAAAAGGCGGGCAACCGTGGTTTGATAAAGCTTTGAAAATTTCGCAAAACTCTATGAACAACAACTATGCAGGCTGGTCTCAAGTGGAAGGGCTTAAATCTCGTGGTTCTGTTATTGATGCAATCCAGAAAGAGTCTAATAGCACGTTAAGAACTGTTTTTTACAACTACCACCGCATCGGTCTAGATAACATGGCGAAAACGGATCAAAACTCAGCTAAGAAGAATATCGCAGATACTTTGATGCAATTAAAAGTCTACGAAAATGACTTCCAAATGAATCCTGCTTTCAACGTGTTTATCGACACAAAGAAAAACGAAATTTTCAGCATCTTTGACAGCAACAACAATGGTTCTGTTAATATGAATGATCTTAAACAATTGATGTCAATGTTCGCCCCTAAGGAGATTGACACAAAATGGAATAAGTGGAAATAAGCCTCCACAGAGCAAAACTATCTTATGCTTTCAAGAATTGTTATTCAGAATTTTGCGCTGATTGACCACCTAGACATCCAACTTCACAAAGGTATGGAAGTCATCACAGGTGAGACAGGCGCAGGAAAATCTATTATACTTGGTGCTCTGCGTCTTATCATGGGCGAACGCGCCGACCTAAAATCGATAAGCAACGCCGACAAAAAATGCCTTGTCGAAGCGCATTTCACGATTAGTGAAGATTTTAAAAACTTTTTTGACGAACGAGATTTGGATTTTGATACCGATTCGATTATCCGCCGCGAAATTCTTTCTAGTGGGAAATCGCGGGCTTTTGTCAACGATGTTCCGGTGACTTTGGACATTCTTAAAGACTTATCTGCCAAGCTAATCGACATCCATTCGCAGTTTGAGACTTCACAATTATTTTCGGAAACTTATCAGTTTCAGATATTGGATTCTGTTTCGGAAAATCAAAAGGTTTTAGCGTCTTATCAAAACAAGTTTAGCACCTACCAAAGTCTTAAACGTCAACTTCAAAAGTTAAAACAAAAATTTGCGGATGCTCATAAAGAGTCCGATTACAAAAGCTTTTTGTTAAATGAATTAAATGAAATTAATCTCGATGATATTGATTTCAAACAACTTCAGAATGAATTGAGTACGCGCGAAAATGCAGAATTTATTTCTGAAAATCTTGGTCAAATTGTCCAAAAATTTCATCAAGATGAGATTGGCGTGTTACAAAGTTTTTTGGATACTAAACAAAAACTGCAAAAGATTTCGGACTTGTCACCAAATTTTGAAGACATCCAAAGACGTTTTGACGAAGCTTATTTTGAAATAAAAGATATTCTCAGCGATATAGAAAACCAGCTCGACAAAGTTGATATCGATCCTGCCACGCTTGCAGAAATGCTGCAACAAATGAATATGCTAAATTCTTTGTTTCTAAAACATCAGGTTACAGATGTAGAATCGCTTGTCGAAATTAGAAATCAACTCGATAAAGAACAATCTGGCTTCTCACATTTGGAAGAAGACATTGCAAACATCGAAGGTCAAATTATTCAGCTCGAAAAAGATCTAGAAAAAGAAGCAAAAGAACTTTCTAAGCTTCGTGATAAAGGCACAACAACTCTTATCCAAAAAATTGAACGTCTACTGAAACAGTTAGGTTTAGAAAAAGCGAAAATTGCATTGGAACGCTCGATCTCGGAACAATATAACGCTTTTGGCAAAGAGCATATCCAAATTATGTTTCAGGCGAATTCAGGCTTTCCTATGAAGCCAATCCAAAGCGCTATTTCTGGTGGAGAGCGGTCTCGCGTTATGTTATCGATAAAGAAAATCTTGGCAGAACATAGCAATCTTCCAACGTTGATTTTGGACGAAATCGACACCGGCGTTTCTGGTCGCGTTGCCGAAGAAATCGGAAAAGTAATGCACGATATGGGAAAAAATATGCAACTCATTGTCATTACCCATCTCGCACAGGTTGCTGCAAAAGCCGACGACCACTACAAAGTAACTAAAATGGATGTGGACGGATTGACGCGCTCGAACATTATCCCATTAAGCGAAGATGATCGCCTACAAGAGATTGCACAACTTCTTTCGGGTAGCACCGTAACGCAAGCTGCTATATCGCAAGCGAAAGAATTGATGGGCGTATCGTAAAAACTATAATAAATCTAGACTTATAAAGGCTTGAAAAACTGAAATCTTCCAACAAACCCGATTTGCGGCCGCGATAGAAGCGGCATCCTTTGGGCTGAGTGAGGCGGCGGAGCGCAGCGGAGCCGACCGAGCGAAGACTAAAGATATAGCGGATAGCGCGAATTGTCCGCCCAAGAAAAAACAAAAAAAGCTTCCAAAATTTGGAAGCTTTCTATTTTTTGAATGGCTAATGACTTAGCAATATTCGTTGTAAGCGGCTTGCAGGTTAGCAGCAATAGCGCCTGCTGGATTACCTTCGATGTGGTGACGCTCTAGCATGTGTACCAACTCTCCGTCTTTGAACAATGCGATGCATGGTGAAGATGGTGGGAAGGGTGCTAATAATTTTCTAGCTTCTGCAACGGCTTCTGTATCGAAACCTGCGAAGGCTGTTACCAAATGATCTGGCTTTTTGTCACCAGTTAATGAATATACTGCGCCTGGTCTTGCTGCGCCGGCTGCACAACCGCAAACGGAGTTAATCATTAACAAAGTTGTTCCTGATTGTTTTAAAGCTTGATCAACTTGCTCTGGTGTTGTCAAGTCTTGGAAACCTTTATCGGTAAGTTCTGCCTTCATTGGCAGCACTAAATCTGCTGGATACATAATAATTATTTTTTTAGTTTAACAAAGATATTGATTAATCTGTAATTCTGTTATTGAGTTATGTTATTAAAACAATGCCAAAAATCTATTGAGACATTTTGACACAAAAAAACCCAATTTCGTGATGAAATTGGGTTTCATTAATCAAATCGATATGCAAAGTTTGGATATCCTTTTTTAAGGTTTTGGTTATAGATTGGAGGTTTTGTTTTAGTAAAAATGTCAACCACAATCCTGATAACTGCAGCCTTCTAAGAAAGTAATTTCTTAGCCATCGTCGAGATGCTCTTTCCGTCCGATTTACCAGCTAATTCTTTGGATGCAACACCCATCACTTTTCCTAGATCTTTGGCGCCTTCGGCGCCTGTTTGAGCAATGATGTTCTTGATAGCCGCTTCTAATTCTTCTTGTGAAAGTTGTGCTGGCAAAAACTTCTCGATAACTTTAGATTGGGCAACTTCCACTTCTGCCAAATCCATACGATTTTGCGCCGAAAATTGATCGTAAGAATCTTTTCTTTGTTTGATCATCCTTTGCAAAATTGCAATCTCTTGTTCTTCTGAAACTTCGGCACCTTTCTGCTCAGTTTTAACCAAAAGAATCTGCGCTTTAACCGCACGTAGAGAATCGAGAGCAACTCTATCTTTCTCCTTCATAGCGGTTTTCATCGCGTCTGTTATTTTTTGTTCTAAACTCATTCTTTTTTTCCTTTAAGTTTTAATCATCAAGCTATATGCATTTTAAAAAACCAAAGTTTATAATCTTTTTACATATCGCTTTTGGCCTAGCACAATTAGTCTACGTCTTTATTCAAAAATTTGTTTTCGCGAAGTTGAATTCTACCATTGCTATCACTCAAAAAATTATTGATATTGCTATCTGATGCGCTATTGCTATCGATGTCAATATTTTTTCTTTTGAATGCCGGGATGCTTTCAAACTCTTCAACGTGATCAAATTTTTGATAACGAGAATTGAATTCTTTAAGTTTATTTCTTCTCTCCTGAATCTTGTTAGACTCTGTAGACTTATTGATAAACGTAAATTCTGACTCATCAACTTTTTCCTCTACCACAGGTTTTTCATTGATTTTTTCCAATGAATTTTCTACTGGTTTTGGCTCATTAACCGATGGACGATTGTAAAGCATATCAGGTTTTGGAACTTGGACTTCTTCCTCAATTTCTGTTTCGAAAACGGCGTTAAAATCTTCCTTAACTTCTTCTACTTTATTAATAATCGGCTCAACTTCTTCCTCTTTGTGTACAAACATCGATTCTTTGTTGACTGGCTCGTTGATTACGAAGTTAATTTCGACAGGTTTTTCCTCATCAGAGATTTGGATATTTTGTTGATCATTAACTTTATGTTCCACCTCAAATGTAAAAGCTTGTGCTTCTAAGTCTTCATTATGATTGAAGTCGTCCTCTTCTTCATAATTAAAAAGATTGAATTCTTGAGGTGCTTCATCTTGCTCCCAATTTTGATTGAAGCTTTCGGATTCTTCTTTTTCGAAAAACTTAACTTCCTGCGTCACTTCTTCTACAGCTGTCCCCGCGAAAGTATTAGTTGGAAAATTGGGAGTTGAAAAATCCTCATCATCTTCTAGACGGAAAACACTTTTTCCACCATTTTTTAGGCCGTCTTCAGCATCTCTCTCTGCTCTAGTTTTGAAAGGAGAATCTGTACGCTTCGGCATAGATTGATCTCTATCTGCAAACAAGTCGATCTTCTGGATTGTTTCTTTAACATTAGTTTGTCTAACATCGTCTTTAGAAAAACCTGTTGCAATAACCAATACGCTAATTGCATCGCCCAATTCTTCGTCAGTACCAACCCCAAAAATAATATCTGCCGTGTTACCAGCTTCTCTCTGGATATAGTCGTTGATGATACCGATTTCGTCCATTGTCGCTTCCTCGTTACCAGAACGGATAAGAAGTAGAACGTTTTTCGCACCAGTGATTTTGTTGTCGTTTAATAACGGAGAATCTAAAGCTTTTTTAACAGCTTCTTCGGCTTTGTTTTCGCCTTGTGCTGTACCCGTTGACATCAAAGCTGTACCAGAGTTCTGAAGTACAGATTTCGCATCACGGAAGTCAATGTTAACATCGAAGTAACCCGTAATAACTTCTGCCATACCTTTCGCAGCGTTTGTCAACACTTCATCGGCTTTGGAGAATCCAGATTTGAAACCTAAGTTCCCGAATTGTTGTCTTAATTTATCATTGTTGATCACAATAAGTGAGTCAACATTATTTCTAAGTTTTTCTAAACCTAATTCTGCTTGATCGAGACGTCTTCTGCCTTCAAAACTGAAAGGTACAGTTACGATACCCACAGTCAAGATCCCCATCTCTTTTGCTACTTTTGCGATAACTGGTGCAGCTCCTGTACCTGTACCACCGCCCATACCAGCTGTGATGAAAACCATTTTGGTATTCTGTCCCATTGCTGCTTTGATCTCGTCGATACTTTCGATGGCCGCTTTTTCGCCAACCTCTGGATCAGCGCCTGCGCCAAGACCTTCGGTCATTGTAATCCCCAATTGTACTTTGTTAGCTACCGGGTTGTTATCTAAAGTTTGAGCATCTGTATTGCAAATCACGAAATCTACACCGTAGATTCCTTTTTCATACATATGCTTAAGTGCATTATTTCCACCGCCACCAACACCAATAACTTTGATGATCGCAGAGTTGCCTCTTGGTAAGTCAAATGAAAATCCTTGGTTGCTATTTGTATTTTCCATTGTTGTCATTTTATAATATGTTCCGCTTGTCCACTATTTAAAAATAGCTTTTTCGCTTCAAAATTTATTCTACTTCTTCGAAGAATTTTTTTACTTTTTCTAAAATTGATTGTCCAAAAGTTAATCGACCGCCTTTTTGCTTTGTTGCTTCAATGATTTGTTTTTCAACTGGAGCTTCGGCTTCCTTCTCTGTTACATTATTGGTCGTGTCAACTTCGGTTGTTGTATTTGTAACTTCTACAACTTCTTCTTGTTTATAATTAACCTCGTTTTTATCACGAATCTTAAGACTTTCCATCAACAATCCGATAGATGTGGCATATTCTGGACCTTTCAGTTGTTGGCTTTTGTCATTACTAACATATTCGTTAGAGAAACCAATTCTTGAGTCGAATCCTGTCATATAATTCGCAAGTTGTCTTAGGTGTTTTAGGTTAGATCCACCACCTGTTAACACGATACCGGCAATTAATTTTTTCTTTTGTTCAAATGCACCATAAGCTTTTAGTTCGGTATTTACCATTTCTAAAACTTCTTCGATGCGTGCATTGATAATTTGCGCCAAAGATTTTAATGAAATCTCTTTATCTGGACGACCATGCAAACCAGGAATGGTTACATAGGTACTATCTTTTTCTAATTCTGGAACAGCAGAACCGAATTTAACCTTCAGTTGTTCTGCATGTTTTTCGATAATAGAGCATCCTTCTTTGATGTCGTCTGTGATAATCCCTCCACCGTAAGGAATAACACATGTGTGACGGATGATATTATCTTTAAAAATAGCGATATCTGTTGTACCACCACCTATGTCAACAATTGCGACACCAGCTTCTTTTTCTTCTTTAGTTAAAACAGACTCTGACGATGCCAATGGCTCCAAAGTCAAAGCTTCCATATCTAGACCAGCTTCGCGAACGCATCTTACGATATTACGGATAGAACCCATCTGCCCAACTACGACGTGGAAGTTAGCCTCTAGACGTTTACCATGCATACCGATTGGTTCCTGGATCTCACCTTCCGAATCAACTTTGTAATCCTGTGGAAGAACATGGATGATCTCTTCGCCTGGCAACATCACCAACTTGCGCACCTGATCTTTAAGTGCTTCGATGTCTTCATCTGTAATGTACTTATCCGGATGCTCTCGCATGATATAATCCGAATGTTGTAATGAACGGATATGCTTACCCGCAATCCCAACTGTCACTTTTCTAATGCTAACACCTGCGCTAGATTCCGCTTGTTCTACTGCTGCTTTGATTGAGCTAATCGTTTGCGCAATATTGTTAACAATCCCTTTGTGTACGCCGAGACTTTTTGCTTTTCCTACGCCGAGGACCTCGATCTTGCCTCGATCGTTGCGTCTACCAACAATGGCGACAATCTTTGTTGTCCCAATGTCCAGACCTACTGAATACTCGTGGTTTTCCATTTTATGCTCGATTTGATTTTTTTATTCTACTACTATTTTTGTTTTTTTCTTTGCACTTTCTTTTTTAGGAGAAGTGCTTTGTTGTGTTTTTGATTTATCCTGTTTAGCCGTTGTCTTTGGCGTTTCTTGTTTTTTAGGTTCAGCGTTATCCTTTTCTTGCGACTTTGGTTTGCTTGCTGTTGTTACAGTTGGTTTCTTTTCGGTTTTATTAGCATCTTCTTTACTAGCCGCTTTTGCAAGAGGTTTTTCTAACGCTTTTTGCTGCGCTTTTAAGACGCTATCATTTTCCTTAAAATAAGGATTAAGTGTTGTTACAATTTGATTTTCATACTTTACAGAAATTTTTTTATATTTTTCTGGATTTTGATAAATCATGTATTTCTCAACAAAAGTTTTAAAACCTTTAACCTTAAAATCAATATTATTAAGATCACCAATCTCAACTTTGTAATTGCCTTCGCTGGTTAACAAGCTATAATCATCTTTGTATTTTGAAATTCCGATGAAGTATTTTTTACTAAAATCATCTCTGTTGATTTTGTCGACCAGATTTCCTAAAGCTTGGTATTCTTCTTTTTTAACATCACCCGAGACTAACAAACATGGGAACGAGTAATTTCTGGAAGTCGGAAATTCTACACCATTAGTATCCACATAAAAATCTTTTCCTCCTTTTTGAAGTCTAAAAACAGGCACTCTTTGTTTAACATCTATATTTAAAGTTCCGTTAAGGTCTAAATAGACATTAGCGCTGTCTACAAAGTCGTTGTCATTGAGTTTCTTCTCTAACTTTGGAATATCCAAAGTCCCAATTTTGTTCTCGGGATTATTTTTTTTAATCAATTCCGAAACTTCTTTTTCTGAAATAAAATATACAGAAGGCGCCGTTTGGTTAAGCTTAACTTTAGGTTCAGAAACTGGCTTTTCGCTGAAGCGTTTCAAAGAGAAACTCAGCAAGAACACCAATATTCCTACGGTTACTAAAATTTTTAATATTCTGTATTTATTCTTCATTATGTATTGTACAATTCAAAAAGTACGTCTCTATTTATTTTTAAATTTTTTAAACTAAAGTGTTGGCAGCCATTCCACAATTGGGTCATAAAGTGTATCGATATTACCAGCACCAACGGTCAACAAAATATCAAAATCCTTAGATTTAATTTTATCAAAAGTCTCTGCAAGTGTTACCACTTCTTTGTTTTCGGCTTCCACCTTGTCCAATAACCAAGCAGATGTCACGCCTTGATAATTCTCCTGAAGCTCGCGCGCGGGATAGATATCTAACAACAACAGGTCATCTCCTTTTGCAATACTTTTCGCAAAATCGTCAGCGAAATCACGTGTTCTGCTAAACAAGTGCGGTTGAAACGCAATCAACAATTTTTTATTAGGGTAGAAAGTTTTTATCGAACCAATCACAGCATTCAGTTCAGTTGGATGATGCGCATAATCGTCGATGTATATTTTTCCGTTGTCAAAAATATGTTTGGTGTAACGTCTTTTAATTCCTTTAAAACTTGCAATTGCTTTTTTAAGCCTGTCAAAATCAACACCCATTTTATGTAAAATAGCTAAAGAAACAGTGGCATTTTCAACATTATGAATGCCCGGAATCTCCCAAACGAAATCTTTGATCGTCTCTGTCGGCGTATGGAAATCAAAATAAATTTTGTCATGATCCATTCTCAAATTATCCGAATAATAATCGGCTTCTTCATTAACCGAGTAAGTCTCGTGTGGGCGACCGATATCCAAACCTTTTTTCACAAAAAGTTGTTTGTCATCTGGCACCAAAGCTGCAAATGCGCGGAAGCCTTCTTCGATATGGTTTTTATCACCATAGATATCCAAATGGTCAGCATCCATCGAAGTTACAACCGCCCAATCTGGTGAAAGATTTAGGAAGCTTCTATCATATTCGTCGGCTTCAACGACAGAAAGCTCTTTACCGTTGTAAAGAAAATTGGATTTAAAATTCTCAGAAATCCCACCTAAAAAGGCTGAAAAAGGCAAGTCAGCTTCTTTACACAAATGGGAAATAAGTGTCGAAGTTGTCGTCTTCCCGTGTGTCCCTGCAACTGCAATACATTGTGTATCTTCGGTCACCAATCCAAGAACTTTTGCACGCTTGTGAATCGTGAAACCTTGCGCTTCAAAATAATCTGAAATACCTAAAGTCTTTATCGCTGGTGTATAGATCACCAACGTATCTTTTGGCGACAAAGCTTTAATTTTGTCATCAATTTTGTCCTCGAAAGTGATGTCAATTCCCTCAGCCATTAGTTGCGTTGTCAACTTGGTATTGGTTTTGTCATAACCCATAACCTCGCGACCTGATGCGTGGAAGTATCTCGCCAAAGCACTCATCCCGATACCGCCGATACCGATGAAGTAGAAATGCTTGAATGTATTTAGATAGTTCATTTTATTCTTTGTCCGAAGACTATTTTTTAATCGTTTTTAAAATCTCATCAACAATCTCAACTGTCGCGTTTGGTTTTGCAAAAGTTTTGATATTGGCAGACATTTCTGCTCGTAGATTTTCATCCTTACAAATACTCATTAATGTAGGCCAAAACAAGTCCTTCATCTCTGAATCTTTTACCATTTTGGCTGCATTTTTTTCAACCAAATTAAGTGCGTTTTTGGTCTGATGATCTTCCGCTGCAAAAGGGAAAGGCACCAATAACACAGGCTTGCCAGCAACGGACAATTCGGAAATTGCAATCGCTCCTGCTCTTGATACAATAACATCTGCCGCAGAATATGTCAATGGCATTTCGTAAACAAACTCTTTCAACTGAATTTGATTTTTTAAACCCGAAATTTGAGTGTCATTGTTTAAAACTTCGAAATCCAATTTTCCTGTTTGCCAGATAAGTTGCATATTTACTTTTTCAAATTCTACAAGATTATCCTTCCAACCATTATTCAACGTTCGAGAACCTAAAGAACCACCAACAGACAAAATGCACAATTTATCAGCATCCAAACCAAGTTGTTCTTTTGCGGTCTTTGAATCCTGCATATCTGTTACGATATTTTGTCTAATCGGATTTCCAGAAAAGATAACTTTTGTTTTTGGAAAATCTTTTTCCATATTAGGATAAGCTGTAAAAACCGCTTTTGCCTTTTTGCTCAACAACTTGTTGGTAACACCTGGATAGGCATTTTGCTCCTGAATAAAAGTCGGAACACCCAATCTTGAAGCTGACCACAAAGCTGGTCCACTCGCAAATCCTCCCGTCCCAATCGCTACATCTGGACGAAATTCTTTAATTATTTTTTTTGCTTTTGATAAACTTGACAAAAGCTTGAATGGCAATTTGAAATTGGATAAAATATTCCCGCGGTCAATTCCTGCAATGTTAAGACCTTCGATCTTGTAACCTGCATTTGGAACTTTTTCCATTTCCATTTTGCCGTTTGCACCAATGAACAAAAACTCAGCTTCTGGAAATCTTTTTTTGATTTCATCAGCAATAGCGATAGCTGGGAAGATGTGTCCTCCTGTTCCGCCGCCTGATAATAAAACTTTTAATTTGTTCATTGTTTTTATATATTTTAATAGAACTTTGTCCTATTCTTTCCCAGATCGTCCTTTAACAACACTTTTTCTTTGTTAAGCGATGTCGTTAATTTCTTCTATTGTTTGTCTTTTACCCATGCCTTCCTCGTCATAAACTTGGATTCGAGAACTGATGCTTAAAATAATCCCTAATTGAATGTAAGTTACTAACATCGATGTACCACCATAACTTATTAATGGTAAAGGCTGTCCTGTAACAGGAATCAAATTAATTGCAACCGCGATATTAACCCCCAATTGCACAAAAATCATCAATCCGATGGCGAGCACCAATAAGGATCCAAAAAAAGCGGGCATCTTACTCGCGATCATGACAATCCTAATCATCATAATCATATAAAGACTTATCAATACAAAAGCACCAATCCAACCATATTCTTCAACAATAATTGCGAAAATAAAATCCGAAACTGATTGCGGCAGTGTTTGTTTCAAAGCACTTTTTCCCGGTCCAATTCCATAAAAACCACCATGAACAATTGCGGCTTTCGCTTGCATTACCTGGTAGTTTTTGGCTTTTAAAGATTCATCTTCGACATCTGCATTTTTTCTAGCATTTGTAAAAGTTTCGATACGGCTCATCCACGTGTGTACACGGTTGTTGTTGATGATGTTAGTATTTAATGCCACCAACAAAAACATAACAACTCCAATAACGGACACCGAGATAAAACCCGCAATGTACTTCCAATGTAATTGTCCAAACACCAAAACTGCGATGGACACTATCAAAATCATTAAACCTGTTGATCCGTTATCTTTCGCAACCAAGAAAAAAACAAGCATAATTGGTCCGAAAATATACATGATATTCTCGATGGGTAAACGCTCTCTCGCTATTTTCTTTGTTAAATATCTGCACAGATAAATGATTAACATTAAATAAGCAAACGACGAGGGCTGGAATGAAATCGGTGTTCCCGGAATCTTCAACCAACGTGATGCACTGGCCCCGTCAATAGTCTGTCCCGTAAACATGGTAACTACCAACAATCCGACAGTAATCGCTAACAAAATCGAACTTAGTTTACCTATATATTCGTATTTGATAGCGCCAATCCCACGCATAATCCCTAAACCTACCACTAGGAAAACCATGTGTTTAAGAACGTGTGAGGTTGTTGTACCGTTATTCGCGATGTATTCTAGGTTAGAACTTGCTGAATACACCGGAAAGATCGACAGAAAGGATATCAAAATGATAACCATCCAAAGAACTTTATCGCCCTTTAGTAATTCAAATTTATGTTCTGCCGTTTGGTTTTCCATCTTCGATATTCTGCTTCTTTTACTTAATTAATTTCAAAACTTCTGCCTTGAATTTGTTTCCACGATCTTCATAACCATTGAACAAATCAAAACTTGCACAACAAGGAGACAACAAAACCGTATCACCTTCTTCTGCTAATTGCGAACAAATTTTAACCGCATCTTCCATACTCGACGTGTCATAGATTTGTTCTTTATCATTTTTAAAAAAGTCTATAATCTTTTGATTATCTAAACCTAGACAAACAATAGCTTTCACTTTTTTCTTTACCAACTCTTCAATCTCGGTGTAGTCGTTGCCTTTATCTTTTCCACCAACAATCCAAATTGTCGGCTGCTTCATACTTTCTAAAGCGAAATAAGTCGCATTAACATTGGTCGCCTTGCTATCGTTGACGTATCTAACACCGTGTACTTCTGCAACATTCTCCAATCTATGCTCAACCCCTTGGAAGGTCATTAACGAGTTACGAATACTTTCATTACTGATATTCAACAACTTACCTGCAATACTTGCTGCTAGACTGTTGGCAACATTGTGTTTTCCCATCAAAGAAAGCTCTTCGATTTTCATTTCGAAATGTTCTTCACCATTCACAATAATGTTAGAGTCTGTCGCATAAGCACCATAATCTAACTTTTGGGTCATGGAGAAAGGTACTTTATTAACTTTAAGATCAAGCTTTTCCAAGATCTTTTGACTCATTTCATCATCTTTATTGTAGATGAAAAAGTTTTGCTGATCTTGGTTTTCTGTAATTCTAAATTTCGCTAAAGCATATTCTTCATAATCGTAATTGTATTGATCAAGATGATCTTTTGACAAATTCAACAACAACGAAATATATGGTCTAAATGTCTGGATATCATCCAATTGAAAACTAGAAACTTCCAAAACATAATAATCGAAACTTTCCTCAGCCACTTGCTTTGCAAAGCTTTTTCCGATATTACCACCCAAACCTACATTGAAACCGTCTTCTTTTAAAATATGATAAATCAGCGATGTGGTCGTCGTTTTACCGTTACTTCCTGTAATCGCGACGATTTTAGCATCAGTAAATTCTGAAGCAAATTCTATCTCCGAAGACAATCTAATGCCTTGGTTTTTAATTTTAAAAACAATGTCCGCTTTCTTCGGGATTCCGGGACTTTTGATGACCCAATCCGCAGAAAGAATGCGATCTTCCGTATGCTGTCCTTCTTCGAAGTCAACGCCTAAGTCTTTTAGCTCGTTTTTGTAATGGTCACGAATCTCGCCCATGTCCGAGAGAAAGACATCGAATCCTTTCTTCTTTGCTAAAAATGCAGCACCAACGCCACTTTCGCCACCTCCTAAAATAACTACTTTCATATTCAAGATTTGTTATCTAGTTTTGAGTGTTATTAGACAAATAATCGCCAACAACATTCCCAAAATAATTGCTCTGTTCACAATTTTGCTCTCGTGGTAACCTTTTTTCTGATAATGATGGTGCAACGGTGACATCAAAAACAATCGGTTATTCTGAGCGTATTCTAATCCGTATTTTCTTTTTCTATATTTAAAAACAACCACCTGCAGCATCACCGAAAGATTTTCTACCAAGAAAATACCGCACAACACCGGGATTAGTAATTCTTTTCTTAAAATAATTGCTAAAACGGCGATCACCCCACCTAACATTAGACTTCCCGTATCTCCCATGAAGACTTGCGCTGGATAAGTGTTGTACCAAAAAAATCCGATAACAGCACCAACCAATGCGAGGGCAAAGATGGTGGTTTCGCCCATATTTGGAAGGAACATAATATTGAGATAATCTGCAAAAATGATATTACCCGATAAGTAAGCAAAAAAGGCTAACGTCAATAATATGACGACACTTGTTCCTGCGGCCAGACCGTCAATTCCGTCAGTGATATTAGCCCCGTTGGACACTGCCGTTACGATGAAAATAACAATTGGTATAAATACAATCCAAGTCCACTCATGCGCTTCGTCTGGACTCATCCAAAACAAAATCCCGCTGTAGTCGAATTCATTATTTTTTGTGAACGGAACAGTTGAAACTGGGATTTTTTCTTCAGCCATAAAGTTTTTTTCAACATTGTTACGGTTGACAACTTTCGCGTCAGAGTATTTTCTTTTAACCTCGATATCTGGATGGAAATACATTGTTACTCCGACAATTAAGCCTAAACCAACTTGACCAATAACTTTAAATTTTCCTTGTAATCCGTCTTTATTTTTTTTAATCTTTTTTAAATAATCGTCCAAAAATCCAATTGCGCCCATCCAAAATACCGATACAATCAACAAAACGATATAGACGTTTGTAATTCTTGTGAACAACAGCACCGGAATAATCGTGGCCACAATAATGATGATACCTCCCATTGTTGGTGTACCTTCTTTTTGTTTTTGACCTTCTAAACCCAAATCTCTAACCAACTCGCCCATTTGTTTTTGACGGAGATAATTGATGATTTTTTTACCGTATGCTAAAGCAATAATCAGTGAAAACAACACAGCCATCGCCGCTCGAAACGAAATGTATCGAAACAAGTTCATCCCCGGAATATGGATGCCATGGCTGATGAGATATTCGTTTAGATAGTATAACATAATATTTTTAGTTTTTGGATTTTAGTTTTTAGTTTTTGGACTTTCAATAATCTTCGCTAAAAACGTCATCCAATATTATTTACTCATTAATTTATAAAGTTCTATGATGACCTCTTTGTCATCAAAATGATGTTTAACACCATTTATTTCTTGATAAGTCTCGTGACCTTTACCCGCTACCAAAATGATGTCCTTTGGCTCTGAGAATTTGATAGCCATTTTAATGGCTTCTTTACGATCCGGGATCGAAACATATTTATTAAAATTCTGAGGCTCAACCCCAGCTTCAATTTCCTTGATAATAGCGGCTGGATCTTCCGTTCTTGGATTATCGGAAGTGATTATTGCTAAAGTCGCTTTCTGCGTTGCAATTTTACCCATTTGAGGACGTTTGCCGTGATCTCTGTCACCGCCGCAACCAAAGACGCAAATCAGTCTTTCATTCTTAGTTCTGATCTCGTTAATGCTGTCCAGAATATTTTCTAAAGCATCAGGGGTATGCGCATAATCGACCACGAAGAATATTCCGCCATCGGATTTCATGGTTTCAAAACGACCATTAACACGGTGAAGTTTCGAGATTGCTTGTAAAATTTCATCATCTTGCATTCCTAATTCTGTCGCAATACCAAAAGCTAAAAGCAAATTATAAACATTGAACTTCCCGGTTAAAGTGGTCCAAAATTCTTTTCCATTAAAGTTTAACAACATGCCGTTGAAGTCCACTTCCAACAACTTCCCATGGAAATCTGCCATCGTCTTCATCGCGAAAGACTTTTTAGTTGCCTTGGTATTTTGCAACATCACGCTTCCGTTTTTGTCATCCGCATTTGTAATTGCAATTGCGCCAACTTCTAACTCATCAAAAAATCTCTTTTTTGCAGCAATGTAGTTTTCGAAAGTTTTGTGATAATCCAAATGATCTCTCGTGATATTCGTGAAACCCGCCACTTTAAAATGCAAAGCTTCGATACGATCTTGGGTAATGCCATGAGAACTAACTTCCATAAAAGCATACTCGCAACCTTTGTCAACCGCTTTCGCTAACATTTCGTTAAGGCGAATCACGTCAGGCGTTGTATGTGTACTTGGGATAACCTCATCGGCAATGCGATATTCCACCGTCGAAATTAGCGCTGATGGATAACCCAATTTTTTAAAAATATCAAATAACAAAGTTGTTACGGAGGTTTTGCCATTAGTCCCAGTAACGCCAACTAAGTTTAACTTTTTTGAAGGATTGTCGTAAAAATTGGAAGCCAAATGACCTAAAGCCTTCGACGAATTTTTTACTAAAATATAAGTAACTCTTGGGTTAATCGTTTCTGGTAAAACTTCACAAACGACAGTAGTTGCTCCTTTTTCAATCGCTGAATTAATAAATGAATGTCCATCTGCAACCACACCTTTAATAGCAACATACAAAGCACTTTCAACAGCATTTCTGCTATCGAAAACCAACACAGAAACTTCCTTATCCAAAGCTCCTTTAGTTTCTAAAACCGTGATGTTTGCTAATAATTTTTCTAAATTCATTTCTAATTCTTTATTTCTGTAAAGTCAGATATATTCTTTGATTTTTACCAATCGTTGCTCCCGGAGACGGAAATTGCTCCATGATCTTACCAACGCCTTTGAAGTCCACGCGATAGCCCAAATTCTCTAATTGTGGAATTGCATTCTTCCCAATCATCCCAACAACATTAGGCATTTGACGATTTTCGACAGAGACTTTACGATTTGGCTCAATCATTTTGTCAAGTTTAACCTTGTGCTCTACCAATAATTCTTTTTCGACATTAAGTGGCGTTTTAAGGAAAGTTTTACCTGCAATCTCTTTAAAAACTGGTGCCGAAACCGAACCACCATAAAAACCTTTTGATGTATCTGGTTGATTAATCATCACGATACAAGTATATTTTGGATTATCCGATGGATAAAACCCAGCAAATGAGGCTTGATATTTTCTAGGTCCAGGTTTCCAATATTCGAATCTTGCCGTCCCTGTTTTGCCAGCGATTTTAAGATTCGGTGTATAGATACTTTTTGCCGTTCCTTTTTCTACTGCTTTTGTCAGCGCGTCGGTCATCATTTTAATAGCTTTATCTGATGCCATTTTGTTAACCAAAACTTCAGGTTTTGCTTCGTACAATACTTTTCCGTCTTTCATCACTTTATCAATGAAAAGCGGTTTTACCATTTTGCCATGATTCGCAACACCGTTGTAAAAAGTTGTCAGCTGCAACAAACTAAAACTAGAAGAATAGCCGTAAGACAATGAGGCTAAAGTCGCTTTGTTCCAACGTTTACTTTTGGGTGTTTGGATAGAAGGTTTTGCAATACCAGGAAGTTCAATATCCATTTTATCAAACATTTTCCATCTTCTCCAATGGTCCAAAAATACTTCTGGTTTATCAGCATAATGCGAAGTAATAATCTTTGCAGCACCTACGTTACTTGATTTTGCAAGAACGTCGCTAACGTCGTACGTTCCTCCGCCATGACCGTCTGTAATTAGCTGTCCCGCGTAAGTCCAGCTACCACTTCCGATATTAACTTTCGTATTTTCATCCACAAATCCATCATCCATCGCTGCCAAAATCGACATTGTTTTAATAATAGATCCGGGCTCTTGCGCATCTTTTACAGCAAAATTATAGGCGTCAACATAGATCCCAGGTTCTGTTCTACGAAGGTTAACCATCGCACGAATTTTACCAGTTTGGGTTTCCATAACGACAACACAACCATGATCTGCATCGAAATTAATCAACTGATTTTCTAAAGCTGTGTGTGCAATATCTTGAATTCTTAAATCCAAGGTTGTGTACACATCTTCGCCATCAACAGGCTCTTGAACTTTCCAATAATCAATAGGTTTCCACTGTGATGCATTGATTCTTTGCTCTAGACGTTTACCGTCTGTGCCAGTTAAATATTTACTAAAAGCACCTTCGAGACCAGATTTTCCGTTTTCGTTGTCAGCACCAATTGTTCCGGCGCCGATTTGCGTTGTTGCTAGTTCTCTTTTATAATTTCTGTCAACAATAAAACCACCTTTGTTTTTCCCTTTCTTAAAAATTGGAAAATTGCGGATTCTATCGTATTCATCAAAGTCAAGACCTTTTACTAAAGAATAATATTGATTTTTTTTCTTTTTCTGCTCGTCAAATTTTGCACGGAAATAACTTCTTGGTTTATCAAACATTAAGCTTAAAGAATCGGTCAATTCGCCAATATTATTTTGATAAATTGTATCACGCATCGTTTTGAAATCCAAATAGATATCATAACGCATCACCGTTGTTGCCAAGATAGAACCATCGGCTGCGTAAAGATTTCCACGCGCCGCCTTTAGTGTTGCTTCGCGGTAATTTTTGTTGATATAGTTGTTCTGAAACTCCTCAACATTTGTATTTTGTAAAATAAGAATACGAACCAAAAATATCGTAAAGAGACCAAAAGCTACCAATGCAAAAAGGTAGCCCCATCTCAACGCTTTGGAACGCTTCTTTTCGTAATCATTGTTTTGTTTTGACATTTGTACTATCTAGTTTTATAAGGAGTTTCATCGGATGACTTTCTAAGGTCATTAGCGAGTCTGTCAACATTTCTTTCCCTAATTCTGATTCTAATTTTATCTTGATCAATCTACTTTGCGCGTAGGCATTTCGAGATTTATATTCTTCCGTTTCTTCTTTTAATTCGTTAACGCGTTCGATTTTTTTACCAACCAAGTGGTTGCTGTAGATCATCACCATTAACAACCCGAACACCATCAAGAAATATTTGTAATGAACTGTAACCTCATCACGATTAAGAAAATTCCCCTTGATAATATCTATCACGGTTAATTTTTTCTTTGGACGGTTAAGGTTTCTTCTAGCCAATTTTTATTTTCTCTTTATTAAATTTTACTTCCTATTCTCATTTTCGCACTTCTAGCACGCGAATTTTCTTCAATCTCCTTATTATCAGGAATAGTGGCTTTGGTTTTTATCAAGTCAAATGACTTTTTAAAATTTCCATAAATATCGCGTTCTGGCTCACCTTCGAACATGCCGTTTTTCAAAAATCTTTTCACCAAACGATCTTCTAAAGAATGGTAAGAAATCACCACCAAACGACCTTCTGGTTTTAGAATTTTATACGATTGAAGCAACATTTCCTTCAACACATCTAACTCCTGATTCACTTCAATCCTTACCGCTTGGAAGACTTGTGCAAAAAATTTGTTACTTTTATGCGAAGGGATATAACTGAAAATATCTTTCAGATCCTGCGTTGTTTCAATTAATTTATTCTTACGATGGTGGACAATTTGGCGTGCTAGCTTTCTTGCTTCACGCAATTCTCCGTAATAATAAAAGATGTCAGCAAGTTGCTCTTCTTCATATTCGTTAATGACTTTCTTAGCATCAAGAGCTTGCATCACATTCATTCGCATATCCAAAGGCGCATTGCTACGAATCGAAAATCCACGATCCGCTTCATCAAACTGATGCGACGAAACGCCCAAATCTGCTAAAATCCCATCAACCTGCGGAACACCATACATTAACATCGAATTTTCTAAAAATCTGAAATTCTGATTAATTAATGTAAAACGAGAATCATCCAAAGCATTTTGTAACGCATCGGTATCTTGATCAAAAGAAAACAAACGTCCTTCTGGCGACAACCTTGACAGAATCTCACGAGAATGCCCACCGCCACCAAAGGTGCAATCCACGTAGATACCATCGGGATTAGTCACCAAAGCATCTACACTATCTTTTAACAATACAGGATTATGATACATCGTCATTATAATTATTTCCCATCACTTCTTCTGCCAAGTTTGCAAAATCTGCAGCACCAGCATTAATGATCGTTTCATAAGCTTCCTTGTCCCAAATCTCGAACAATTCGCCAGCACTCGCTATTACAATATCTTTGGTAAGACTTGCAAAAACCGCAAGATCTTTAGAAATTTGCAACCTTGAGCTGGAGTCAAGTTCGACAACTTTAACACCCGCTGTGAAAATTCGGATAAACTCAACATTTTTCTTAACGAATCTGTTGAGACTGTTCACTTGCTTCATAACAGGTTCCCAGTTTTTTTGAGGATACACTTCAAGACAATCATTGAACACAGAACGCTTAACAATAAGCGTCTGATTACCAAACACTTCCAACTGCTTCGCCAGCGAAGAAGGAAGTTTGATGCGGCCTTTGTCATCAATTTTACACTCGTATGTTCCGATGAAATGATTCATTTGGGACAAATTTATATATTTTTTCCCACTTTCTCCCACTTTGCCCCACAATTTTACTTAATGTTTATAACTTTTAACAGCTTTTATCACACATTTAAAAGTTTGATTTTAAACACTTTATAACAAAAACAATCTTCAAACTATGATAAAACCAAGCTTTTCTATATATCCATTAATAATTTGATAAAAAATAGACTAAATTGATTTTTTCCGTTAAATATTTTTAATATTTTTGAAATAAGACAGTATTAAAAGAAAATTTTGTCTTTTATTTGTATTTTTGCAAAGCTTATTTGCGAAGCACTTTTATGATATTCAAAAAGAAAAATAAAAAATTCAATTACATCGAAGCTGGTAGCGGTCATCCAATGATTCTTTTACACGGATTAATGGGCGGTCTTAGCAATTTTGAGGATACTATTAACTTCTTCTCAGATAGAGGCTACCACGTTTTTGTACCTGAATTACCGATATACGACTTACCCGTTCTTAATACTAATCTTACGACCATCGCAAAATTTGTTATTAAATTTATCGAAGATCAAGAGATTTCAGAACCTGTAACTATCGTAGGAAACTCCATGGGAGGTCATGTTGGACTTATCCTAACATTGGCTAGACCAGATTTGGTAAAAAATCTAGTATTAACAGGAAGTTCTGGATTGTACGAAAGAACATTCGGTGATAGTTTCCCAAGAAAAAGCGATAAAGACTATATAAGAAAGAAAACCGAAGAGGTTTTTTACGATCCTAATATTGCGACTGATGAATTGGTTGACGAAGTTTTTGGTGTCGTTAACGATCGTATGAAGGGCATTAAAACTGTAATGCTGGCAAGAAGTGCTATCAAACATAATATGTTGAATGACCTTCCCAAAATAACTTGTCCAACTTGTCTTATTTGGGGAAAGCAAGATAATGTGACACCACCAGATGTTGCAGAAGATATGCACAAATTTATCCCTAACTCGGAGCTATATTGGATTGAGAAATGCGGTCACGCAGCCATGATGGAAAAACCAAAAGAATTCAACGAAATTCTTTACGCTTGGTTACAAAAAGTCATGTAAAACACATAATAACAAACCATTAAGAACGCGAAATCTTAATGGTTTTTAATTAATAGATTATGCTAATCAAAACAGCGGAATTTGTAAAAAGTAGCGGAAAATGGCAAGAGTGTCCCGAGGCCACAATTCCAGAATATGCTTTTATTGGAAGGTCAAATGTTGGAAAATCGTCACTTATTAATGCGATGATGAATCATAAAGATCTTGCAAAAACGTCTCAAACGCCTGGTAAAACCCAGCTTATTAACCACTTTCTTATTAATGAAGAATGGTATCTAACCGATCTTCCAGGATATGGTTATGCAAGAGTGTCGAAAAGTACAAGAAAGGATTTCGAAAAACTTATTACCAATTATATTCTTAATCGTAAAAATTTGGTGAATCTTTTTGTGTTGGTTGATGTACGTCACACACCACAAAAGATTGATCTAGAATTCATGCAATGGTGTGGCGAAAGTGGTATTCCGTTTTCGATAGTTTTTACAAAGGCCGACAAACTGAAACCTGGAGGTACACAACGTAATGTTGAGATCTACGAAAACGAACTTCTTAAAACTTGGGAAGAAGCGCCACAAATGTATATTACATCAGCAGAAAAAAAACAAGGCGGCGACGACATCCTAAAGTACATCGAACAAACCAACCAATATTTACAAAAAAATAAAATCCGTTTCGACTAATGATACTTTGGAAAATTAAAGCATTTGGCGAAATTACAAGAGATGAGCTCTATGAAATCTTGAAATCTAGACAAGAGGTTTTTATTGTCGAACAAAAGACTTATTATCTAGACACCGACGATACAGACCAAAATGCTTTGCACATTTGGGCTGAAATCAACGGCAAAGTTGTTGCTTATTGTCGCGTTTTTGACAAAGGAATAAAATATGACGAGACCAGTATTGGGCGCGTCTTAACACATCCTGAATATCGCGGTCTAAAGCTTGGTCGCACATTAATAGCTTATGCAATTAGCTGCATTGAGACGCGTTACAAAACATCAAGTATCAGGATATCGGCACAAGATTATTTGATAAAATTTTATAGTGATTTTGGTTTTATCGCAACTGACAAAAAATACCTAGAAGACAATCTTCCCCACACAGAAATGTATCGCATTTAACAATAAAAAAGAGGTCTAGTTCTTTCGAAATAGACCTCTTCGCAAAAAATGTAAAGTGTGTGTGTGTATTTTAAGTGTGTTTTTGGTCAGAAACAAATTACGCCGTTCCTTAAAAGCAAAACTACTAGACTTTCGGCGGTAAAAAATACGGTAAACCGTAAAAGCAGAGTTTATTTTTAAATAATTCCTAAATCTTTGCAAAAAGCAACCAATTGCGTATTGTTCGGAAGATTTAACGAATCTTTTAAAAGACTAATTCTTTTCTCAACACTGCTTAACCCAAAAGGTTTTATCTGGTTTTCTTCCAAATAGGCTGGGATGTCTTTAACTTTAATTCCTTTTGCTAAAAGATCAATCAAGCGGATATCATAATTGCTGAATTCAAAAGTATTGAGTTTTCGCACAGAATTTTTCACATCTTCTGAAAAGAATTTTTCATCATTCTGGATGGCTTCTAAGGCATGCTTCAGGTTTTTTGAGTCAGATCTTGCTTTTCTAACAAACGCATTGATATTATAATTCTTCACCAATCGATCCACAACGCCAGATTTATCATTAGCTGAAAAAACCAAAATCTTAAGTTCTGGTTGCATTTTTTTCGCAGCTTTTATCAGATCTTCACCGTCTTTTAAAGTTTGAATATAATGATCTTCTTCAAAATTAAGGTCTGTTATTAGGAGATCATAAGCTTGTCTTTTTTCAATTGCTATTCTAATTTTAGAAAGTGCATCATCACAATAATACACAAAATCAATGTGAGGTATACCAAATTCTTCCAACATTTTTTGTAATGAAAAATTGGTCGATTCAAAATCTTCAGCTATTAAAACTCGTTTTAGCATGTATAGCATTTAGGCTTGATGTGGAATTTCGATATTAATTTTTAGTCCGTCATCATTTGAGTTTTCAAAAATAATTTTTCCCTGCATTACAAAAATACGGTTAACCGTATTTTTAAGTCCGTTTTTGTGTTGACTATTTTGCATGCCAACACCATTGTCTTTGTACGATATAAGACTTTGTTGGTTTCGATTTTCAAATTTTAAAACGACACGACTCGCACGACTGTGTTTGCGCATATTGACCAATAACTCTTGAAGTACTAAAAATATCTGACTTTGAAAATCTTTATTAAATTTAGTCCAAATTTCATCCGAATTTCCGACAATAAAAATCTGAATAGTCTCATTATCAAACGATCGAATCATTTCTGATAACTTTTGACCAAAGCTTTTATCATCTACAACTTCTTCGTCGTAAGAGAGATCTCGCGACTTTTCGTACATCTCTTCCAACTTGTACAAAATACTGTTGCGATCGATATCTTCCTTGTTTTCGATCTCTGTCATAACACGATAAAGTCCGTTGGCCACAACGTCGTGTACTTTTTTGGAAGTGATAAGTTTGCTTGTTTTCACAAGATTTTCAGCTTCTAATTTTAGCTTTAACTTTCGTTTTTTAAATCGATAATAAAACAAGCCTAGCATCGCCAAAGATGTAATGATAAAAGCAACTACAACATATTGCTGTTGTCGGATCTGATATTTTCTACGTAGATTTTCAATTTTAAGTTGTTCGTTTTCAAGCTTACTTTTTTCACTTTCATAACGAATTAAAGCGAACTGATTTTTAGCAAGCGTATTAACAACATGCAGACTATCATCAATCTTGTGAAACTCGTCGAAGTAGGATTTTGCGTCAGAAGGACTTCCAACTTTAATCATTTTTTGCAAGGCTTCCATCCGATCTTGCGGCGACTTCAAGACTTTTGCTTTATGATACATTAGCTTCGAAAAATAAAACGCTGAGTCTTTATTCTTCCCCAAATAATAATCTGACAGATAAGCGTAACCAGCATCTAATCCCCAATCGTCTTTCTCTTGCTCACATATTTTTAACGCTTTATCAAAATATTTTCTAGGTTTAAAATCGACATTTGAAGAATACTTTGCTCTTGCAGAATTCATAAGAATTCGAGCATAGATTTCGTCTTCAATTTTATTCTCTTCTAATAACTTTTCAAAAATGCTTGAGGCGTCATCGTATTTTTTTTGATTAAAATAAGTGTTCGCCAAATTATTATTAAGCATTAAAATTTCGTCAGCGTCACTCGAATATAGAATTGCTTTTTTATAAAACTTAATCGCATTATCATAATCTTTTAAGTTATTAGACACAACGCCAAGATTGTTATAATTGCTTGCCAGAAAAGCATGATGCGTCGTGTCTCTATCTTTCAAAAACTCGAGAGCTGCCAAACTTGTCTCTAGACTTCCATAGTTATCGCTCGCTTCTTCTTGGATAATCGCCATGTTGACAAGGCTCTTTGCCGCGCCAAAACTGTCTTTCTCACGTATGGACAAGTCTTTTGCCGCATTAAGATAATAAAACGTGCTATCCTTCTTCCCTTCATCAAAAACCTTCCAAGCCTTTTTGTAGAAATGATTATCTGGTCGTTGTTTTGGAGGGTCATAAATGCTTTTATTACAAGAATTTAGAACAAATATTAAAAGTGAAAAAAGTAAAAATCTCTCTGACAATTGGTGTTTAGTTTAATTTTTAAAATTACAAATTCTTTTTATCTTTACTGTCTACTTTTATAATGATAAATGTCCGTTGGATCTACCTATGTCGATTGAAACTTTAAAATCTTATCTCCCCGAAAATGCTTTATCTTTTTTAAAAATCTGGTTTGCGGATTATCCGATACATATTAAAATTACACGCAATCGGAATTCTAAACTTGGTGATTATCGAAAAATGCCTGATAACTCGCACCAAATTACAATTAATTCGACGCTAGAGCCTGATTTGTTTTTCTTTGTGTTAACACATGAGTTAGCACATCTTATCGCTTTTGAAAAATTTGGGCGCCGAATTTCGGCCCACGGTAACGAGTGGAAAACAACTTTTGCGCAAATGATTTTGGATAGTTTGGAAATCTATCCGCAAGATTTACAATTAATCTTAAAAAAGTTTTCAAAAAGTCCAAAAGCTAACTTTATGTCCAGTTCCGATTTGGTGAGATATTTTCATTTTGATCAATTAAAAGATGATGAAGTTTTTGTGGAATCTTTACAAATTGGTGATCGTTTTATGTATGGAGAAGACGCATACAAAGTCGAGCAGAAAAGAAAAAAGCTATATCTTTGTATTAATTCCACAACTGCTAAAAAATACTTGTTTAAACCATTAGCAAAAGTTCAAAAAGTGTAAAGTATGAACAATCATTATTGTGTTATTATGGCAGGCGGCATCGGAAGTCGTTTTTGGCCAATGAGCACAAAAAAATTTCCGAAACAATTTCAAGACATCTTAGGCGTTGGCAGAACTATGGTACAACAAACATACGATCGTATCAGCCAAATTATTCCAAACGAAAACATATTTGTCATTACCAATGCGGAATATACAGATCTTGTTTTTCAGCAGCTTCCCGAAATCCCTAAAGAGAATATTGTAGGAGAACCCGTTATGAAAAATACTGCGGCCTGCAATATTTATATGGCAAAAAAAATCGAGGCGGTTAATCCAAAAGCCAAAATGGTCGTTCTCCCAGCCGATCATCTTATCTTGAACGAAACGACTTTTTTAAAGAAGTTAGAATATGCTTTTAGTGTTATTGAAGATAAAGATTATCTTGTAACATTAGGCATCACCCCAACCAGACCCGATACAGGCTATGGTTATATTCAATTTATTAAAAAGGATAAAGAAGAAATTGCCAAAGTTAAAACTTTCACAGAAAAACCAAATTTAGAAATCGCTAAAACATTTTTAGAATCTGGTGATTTTCTTTGGAATGCTGGGATATTTATTTGGAGCGCAAAAACCATCATTTCTTCGTTTGAGAAGTATCTTCCCGAGATGAATCATCTTTTTGACAGTTGCGACTACAATGCAAAAAATGAAAAAGATTGCATCGCCTTAATCTATCCTAAAATCAATAAAATCTCAATTGACAACGGGATTCTGGAGAAAGCTAATAACGTCTATGTCATCCCATCTAATCTTGGTTGGAGCGACCTTGGAACATGGACTTCGGTCTATACTAATGCTCAAAAAAATGATGAAAGCAATGCCATTAATTCCAAAAATGTCTTAACCTATAACACAAAAGGAAATGTGATTCGTGTTAAAAATCAAAACAAAGCCGTGGTGATTGATGGTCTCAAAAATTACATTGTTGTTGACACCGATAAAGCCCTATTAATTTGTCCTAGAGACCACGATCAATTAATTAAAGATTATGTCCTTGACCTAAAAAATTTAAAGAAAGGCGAACGCTTCATGTAAAAATACAACGAAACAAATAATCAAATGCTTTAGAAATTCTAAAGCATTTTTTTATGAATTTAAGTTTGAATTAAATAAATTATTAACTTTAATAAAAACAAATGCACATGTTGACTAAAATTTATGGAAGTACCATTCATGGCGTTTCTGCCATCACAATTACCATCGAAGTTAATGTTGACCAAGGCGTCGGCTATCATCTTGTTGGCCTTCCTGACAATGCTATTAAGGAGAGTAGTTACCGAATTTCGGCGGCGTTAAAAAATGTTGGCTACAAGCTTCCAGGTAAGAAAATCACCATTAACATGGCGCCTGCCGATCTTAGAAAAGAAGGCTCCGCTTACGATTTAAGTATCGCAATTGGGATTCTTGCAGCCTCTGGGATGATAAATGGGGAAAATGTCAGCAACTATATTATCATGGGCGAATTATCTTTGGATGGCGGTCTACAAGCGTTACGAGGTGTTCTTCCAATTGCTATCAAAGCCCGTGAGGAAGGTTTTAAAGGTATCATTCTTCCTATCCAGAATACACAAGAAGCAGCAATTGTCGACAATCTAGATGTTCTTGGTGTAGAAAATATAAAAGACGTCATCGATTTTTTTAATAATGAAAAAACAATTGAACCAACAATTGTCGATACCCGAAAACTGTTTAATGAAAAAGTAACAAATTTTCCTTTTGATTTTTCTGAAGTTAAAGGACAAGAAATGGCAAAACGCGCCATCGAAGTTGCCGCCGCTGGCGGCCATAACATTATCCTAATTGGTCCTCCTGGAAGTGGCAAAACCATGCTTGCTAAACGTGTTCCGAGTATTCTTCCGCCTTTAACTTTACGAGAAGCCTTAGAAACAACTAAAATCCATTCGGTGGCAGGAAAAATGGGCGCGGAAACTTCGCTAATGACCATTCGCCCTTTTCGTTCGCCGCATCACACCATCTCCGACGTCGCCTTGGTTGGAGGCGGCACCAACCCACAACCTGGCGAGATATCTTTAGCACACAATGGTGTTTTGTTTTTGGACGAAATGCCAGAATTCAAACGAAGTGTTCTCGAAGTGATGCGACAGCCTTTGGAAGACCGCGAAGTTACTATTTCGAGAGCGCGATTTACGGTTAATTATCCTGCAAGTTTTATGTTGGTAGCAAGCATGAATCCTAGTCCGTCCGGTTATTTCCCAGATGATCCCAACAACACGTCGTCGGTGGCCGAGATGCAGCGTTATATGAACAAACTTTCGGGTCCTTTATTAGATCGAATCGACATTCATGTAGAAATTCCTAAAGTGGAATTTGAGCAACTGTCGGACAAGCGAAAAGGCGAACTTAGTGAAAACATTAGATTACGAGTGATGAACGCAAGGGAAATTCAATCCAAAAGATTTGAATCCGAAAACATTAATTACAATGCGCAGATGCCACCAAAACTTATTGAAAAACATTGTCAGTTGGACGAAACTTCTCAAAACCTCATCAAACTTGCGATGGCAAAACTTAATCTTTCAGCAAGAGCTTTTGATAGAATCTTAAAAGTGTCTAGAACGATTGCTGACCTTGAGGCCTGCGAAAATATCCAAAGCCATCACATTTCTGAAGCAATACAATACAGAAGTCTCGACCGCGAGTTTTGGAATGCTTAGTTATCCAAACTACTTTTTAATACAGGAATTCTATTGATAATTGGCAATGCGAAAATGCCACTTTTTTGCAAATAAAGTTCGTAGAAAACTTTTGCTTTTTTCGGCAAAGTCAAGATTGTGGGTTTGATTAAAATAAAACTGAAAAACATTCCCCAACATTTCATAATAATCAACATGATCGCGATCTTGACGTTCGTTAACCAAATCAACAATCTCAGAAGTAGACATAGCTGATAAAGTTTTAAAATCAAATTTAAAAATATCTTTCATCAACGAGTCGAAATCCAAGTCTTTTTGCATTAAACTTTCGTCAGGTTTTCCTAACAAAATTTTTTCTAAAGCCTGCGTCAATTGTCGAATCAAACGCAGTGTAAAATCTTTATCTTGAATCATATTTTAACCAAAAAATAGATACGCCAACGTAATCGCTGTAATAACACCAACCAAATCTGCCAACAACATCGCTCCAACCGTATAACGTGTATTTTTTACAGCAACAGAACCAAAATAAACGGCAATTACATAAAAGGTTGTATCCGAACTTCCTTGTAAAATAGCTGATAAACGCCCAGCAAAACTATCTGCTCCAAAGGTCGTCATCGTGTCCACCATCATACCGCGAGCACCAGAGCCAGAAAGCGGTTTTATTAAAGCTGTTGGCAAACCATCGACGAATCTTGTGTCCATGTGAGCCGATTGTGCTAGCCATTTCATACCGTCGATAATCACTTCAAAAACACCGCTCGTTCTTAACAACGAAATCGCAATTAACATCCCAACTAAATACGGAATAATCTTAACACATGTAGTAAAACCTTCCCTCGCGCCGTCAATAAATGCATCAAAAATGTTAATCTTCTTATACATCGCACCAAGAACTATCGCAAAGAAAATCAATAAGATAAGTCCATTACTTAAAACTTTAGAAAAGACATCCAATTCATCTTTGCTAAGCTGTACAAGATAGACAACCAACAACGCAATAATTGCTGAAATTCCACCAACATAAGCCAAGACTACAGGTTGGAAAAGATTGATTTTCTGTTTAATAGAAACAATAATCATGGCTGCCATCGTTGCGAAAAAAGTAGCAATCATACATGGTAAAAATATATCTGTCGGCGTCTCTGAGCCCATCGATGATCGTATAGCGATAATGGAAACCGGGATCAACGTCAAGCCACTGGCATGCAAACACAAAAACATAATTTGCGCATTACTCGCTCGATCTTTGTCTGGGTTTAAGGACTGTAAACTTTCCATTGCTTTGAGTCCGAAAGGCGTTGCTGCGTTATCCAATCCTAACAGATTGGCACTGAAATTCAGCATCATGTGTCCAAATGACGGGTGATTTTTTGGAACTTCTGGAAAGAGCTTTGAAAAGAAAGGTTGTATTAAACGACTCAACAAATTGATACCTCCGGCACGTTCCGCAATACTCATAAAACCCATGAAAAGTGCCATAATCCCAATTAACTTTAAGCAGATATTAACCGCAGTTTCGCTGGTCCCAATAACGCCGTCCGTTGATTGTATACGATAAACGCTTACATTATTAAGCGAATCTTTTTTGTAATGAATATGTGAAGCCTCGAAGTCGGGATATTTCTGAAGATTAGTTTGCACTTCTGGAGAAAATGCAGTTATCGGTTGCTTCGAAATTTTTATCGTGTCGCCCCCTTTCCCAACAACCATGTCGTTAAAAATCTCTTTATAATTATCGGACGAAATGTATTTGATTCCTGCAACCACTATCGCAATAATGATAAAGGCAGACCAGATGCGGCTAAGTACCATTTAATTTTAATTTTAGTAAAAATAAAAGATTTTATTAAATCTAAGATGCGAAAACTGAATGATTGCTTGTTATTCTCTTAAATAAACCAAACGATCATCCAGCTTTTGATCTAGATTTTCGAGGATAACGGCTTCTTTGGTTTTCTTTTGAAGCTCATCGATAAAGAAAGTTGTTTCGAAAAACTGTCGATGTACACCAGACAACAAGCTCATAAAATACTTAAGTCCTATTTCGTTATTATGTTTATCCATCATAGTTTCGAGAGGTTGGTTCGGGAAAAGATCTTCGTGTAAGTCCGTTAATTTCCGACACCATTTCAAAGACTTTTCGGGTGAAGACACTTTACAGAAATACATCATGATTAAACACACCCAAAACGAATGTCGAAATGCATTACCAGCGCCGCTAGTTGAACTAGTTTTGGGATACAATTTTTTAGCAATGCTAAAAGCTCTAAAACTTGCATAAAAATATAAAATCGAAAACAATGGATGTCCAATGCCAATTCCCAAAACGACCATTATCTTTTTTAAAGACAGTGACCTAAGCGCATTAAAAAATATTGTAATAAACTTCCTCATACAAAAAACTCTCACTTTCGTGAGAGTTATATTTTAAGCGTGCATCAGCAACTTTATCGTTTTTGCGAGCGCTTCTTTAACCTCTGTACGTTTAACAATAAAGTCTACAAAACCTTTTTCTTGTAGGAATTCAGCTGTTTGGAAACCTTCTGGCAAATCGCGTCCAATTGTTTCGCGAATCACACGAGGTCCAGCAAACCCGATCAACGCACCTGGTTCAGCAATAATAATATCTGCTGTCATTGCAAAAGATGCCGTTACACCTCCAAAAGTTGGATCGGTAAGATAAGCAATATACGGAAGACCAGCATTTGACAATTGTGCCAATTTAGCTTGTACTTTCGCCATTTGCATTAAAGAATAAGCGGCCTCTTGCATACGTGCCCCTCCGGATTGACAAATAATCATAAAAGGCAACTTGTGCTTCATAGCATAGTCGATCGCCCTTTTGATTTTTTCGCCCATCACAGAACCCAAAGATCCTCCAATAAATGCGAAATCCATACAAGATACTACCATTTCCACACCATTAACTTTTCCGGTTGCGTTACGTACCGAATCGTTAAGTTTGGTTTTAGCTTTTACTTCTTTAAGACGATCTGTGTAGGCTTTTGTATCTTTAAATTTAAGAATATCAATACTTTCTACATTAGCATCAAGCTCTTCAAACTTTTGATCATCAAATAAAATATCAAAATACTCTCTACTTCCGATTCTTACATGGAAACCATCTTCTGGCGAGACATAATTATTCGTTTTTAGCTCTTCAGCTTCGATAATTTTCCCTGTGGGAGTCTTGTGCCATAGACCTTTAGGAAGATCTTTTTTGTCCTCAGTAGAGGTTGTAATATTTTGCGCTTTTCGTTTAAACCAATCAAATGCCATTTTGTCTGTATTTATGTAGAATGTATTGTGTAAAATGTACAAATTAAAAGCCTTTTAGTTACTTTATACTTTGTACATTCTACAAAATTATTAAAGTGTGTTGACGTTGTTAAGATCTTCGAAAGCTTGTACCAAACGTGCAGAGAAAGTCTCTTCACCTTTTCTCAACCATACTCTTGGGTCGTAGAATTTCTTGTTAGGAGAATCTGCACCATCTGGGTTACCAATCTGAGTTCTTAAATAGTCAATTTTTTCTGTCATATAATCTCTCACACCTTCAGTATAAGCAAACTGAAGATCTGTATCGATATTCATTTTTACAACACCGTAGCCAATCGCCTCACGAATCTCTTCTAACGTCGATCCTGATCCTCCGTGGAATACGAAGTTAATTGGTTTAGCTGTAGTTCCGAATTTTTCTTGAACAAACTTCTGTGAGTTATCCAAAATTTTAGGTGTAAGAACAACGTTACCTGGCTTGTAAACACCGTGTACATTACCAAATGCCGCTGCAATTGTAAAGTTATCAGAGATAGCTTTTAGTTTTTCATAAGTCAAAGCAACATCTTCTGGTTGTGTGTATAACAAAGAGTTGTCAACGCTAGAATTGTCAACACCATCTTCCTCTCCACCAGTTACCCCGATTTCAACTTCTAGGGTCATACCTAGTTTTGCCATTCTTTGGAAATATTCTGCAGAGATGCTCAAATTCTCATCTAGAGGCTCTTCAGAAAGATCCAACATGTGAGAAGAGTACAAAGACTTACCAGTTTCTTTATAGAAAGCTTCGTTAGCATCCATCAATCCATCGATCCAAGGCAACAATTTTTTTGCACAGTGGTCCGTATGTAGGATAACTGTTGCACCATAAGCTTCTGCCAATGTGTGAATATGCTTAGCACCAGCGATAGCACCAAGAATTGCAGATTTTTGTCCATCGTTAGAAAGTCCTTTACCTGCGTTAAAAGCTGCTCCTCCGTTCGAGAACTGGATAATTACCGGCGCGTTTAGCCTAGCTGCGGTTTCCATAGTTGCGTTAACATTGCTAGATCCAATAACGTTAACTGCAGGAAGTGCAAATTGATTCTCTTTTGCGTAATCAAAAATTTCGGTTACCAAAGATCCTGTGGCTACACCAGCCGGAAACTTTCTACTCATAATTAATGTTTTTAATAGATTTATTTTAGTTTGCTAATTTACGAATTATTCACAAATCCGAATCATGATTTTTTCTAGGGCTAGATATAATTTAGTCTAAACACAAAAGCTGTCATTTTCTGACAGCTTTTTGCGATATACTATAAAGATCTCAATAGCTTTAATCTAGCTAAAAAGCATCTTCGAAAATAAACTAGTTGCAAGACTAAAAATCATATCCAATCTTAAAACTGAGGTCAGGTCGAAGCTGGGTCGGATAATTGTCTTTTAATATTTTCCCTATTCCTAAACCAATTCTTAACTCGTAATTGAATTGTTTGCCAAAATTTCTTCTTATCCCATAATTAGGTGTAAAATATATTGCATCATTAACCATAACATTATCTGCATTAGAAATAACAAACCAATTTGGGAAATACTCTATTTTTAATGCAAGATAATTAGCAGAATTATTAGTTACATTTTTTTCCTTCTCAACTCTCCTATCAATATTATAATAGTATTTTGGCATTAAGGAAATAGATGGTGAAAAAGCGAAATTAGTTGTTGTATATAAATCTCCACCCCATATTGACGGATTAAGTGAGAATTGACTGCGCAAAGCAATTGCGTCAGAAATTTTCAACTCATTATATATGTCTATACCAAGAAATCCTATCTGCAAACCTGTAACAGACTTTTCCACACTAGCATTACTTGTCTGAGAAAAACCTAGTATTCCCATTATAATCCCAAATAAAATAAATATTTTCTTCATGTTCTAAAAACTTAAACCAAATTTAATCCCCGTACTTCCAAAGCTATAACTTTTATTATTATATACATCTTGTTGGTTTTTAATTTCAAGTGATACAAAGAGTTTTTCATCAAAATCACCAGTAATAAATAAGCCGATCCCAAAAGCACTACTAAAACCATTTGCAAAAGCAGGAGATAAAGAAATACTTTTTCCAAAATTTCCATACACAAAAAAAACATTTTCTTCAGAATCAATTGGTTTGAAAAAATATTTTATATCTCCTTTCATGGGTAAAAATAGGCGATGATATCCTGTTTGCTTTTCTAATGCGAACATTGCTGACAATATCACACGATTATACAATGTAAATCCTTGTGTTGTATATATGTCAAATGAAAACTCTTTAAAAGCTCTTCCTTCACTTTTTTGTAAATAATCAGCATTTCTATCAATTGATGTAGAAATACCCACACCATAAAAGCCAATATAATTACTTTTACTAGATGAATTGTCGTTTTCTTGACATTGACAGAAGATTGGTATACTTATTAACAATACTAATAAGAAGATTTTTTTCATTATTGCCCTCCAACAGTATTAATTTTACTTCCATGCCACTGACCATTACGTTTTGCGATTCCATACAACATTACTCTATAGTTTTTTGGCTTTTTCAGTGCACCCCCAGAAGTATCAGGTCTAATATTACCACTTGTAGGATCATAATTGAAACCTAACTGAACTCCCCAATCAAATGTTTTTTCGATTTTATCCTCATTATTCGACTGATTATAGAAAGTTTTATGAATGTATACCTTTCCAACTTCAAATCCTTTATAGTTTACTGTTATATTATTATTTTGTCTCGGCTTACCTAAATTATCAAAAAAGGTATTCAACTCGGAAAGCGTATTTTCCCAAAATATCTTACTTAGTTGCTCGCTTGTCAAGTTCTTGTTTCCAGCTGCAATTGCTGCATTTAATTTTTGATATATAATTCCATTACCTATAAATTTTTCGATTACAATATCATCTTTTAGTAATTTAGGAAAACCGGCAATGCTAAAACCACTAATATTCAAACCATTTTGTGACCAAATTGCTGAATCAGCATAATACAAATATTTATTGTTTTGATTATAAACTGTAGTCAAACTTTTATTAAAATTTTGAGTATTAAAATATGGAGTATAATCATATTCGAATTGCGCTTCTACAACACCAAGACGCATAACGTCAGCTTCCTCTTTTCTCCATATACCAGTCCATCCTCTATATTGATGCTTAACTTTTGCGCCTAGATTATAAACTAAAACATAATCGTAGTTGTATGCCTTTGTCTTTACTCTTCTTCTATCCTCATATCGATCAATACATTTATCAGCATCACCAAAAATAAAATCAAATGTGCTTGGTGATGGGTCACAGTTAGGCAAATTTTTTATATAATTGGCCATTTGCACATCAGCACTTGGGGGATCTTGGTTACCGCCAGTTCCCGTTCCCGTATTACCTTGAAAAACTGGTGTATTATTATTAGCTGGCACTCTAGATTGGAAATATCTAATATCATCAGCATCTGTCACTTGGACCAATCCTCCTGCTGGTTGAGAATTTCTAAAATCTAAAGCAACATTCTCATCTGTTCTATAAAGCATGTCGTCAGATATATTTCTTACTTCAAGATATTGTGTCAATTTCCCATATTTTGAAGCTGGCACCACAAAAAGTCCCACATCTGTATATTTGTAAATATCATTTCCTACTTGTATTTCAGCTCTTGAGTCTAAAAACGCAGCAAATGCATCATCTCCTATAATTTCCTCCAAATCATCAATATCATCAGCTATTTCTTCATTATTGTTCAACTTATTTAATGCATTAGATGTTCGCATATATCGCTTATTAGTCTTTAGCTTTTCAATTCTCTGAAGAATTTTATTCTGAACTAAATCTTCATTATCTTTAGTAAGAATAGGTCACAAAGATATAATATTTTTAGCATCAACATAATTTGCTATAACTTCGTCCTCAGCATCTTTAAGATTATTATACGTTACTTGCAAAGATTCTTTATTTGGAAAATATAATCTTCCATCTTTAACTGTTCCTTCTTTAATCTCAATGTCATTTGCATTGGACGTCTCATTTGCAATAAGTGTTTCTTCTCTACACGAAATACTAGCTACTAAAAAACAAGCTAGAATAGAATTAAGTAATTTATTTTTCATCATTATGATTTTTAATTGCCCAAAACTAAGAATCTCATGCTTCCCAAAAAAATCTATTTTCACATATTTACTGATAAATTTCGCATATTTAAACATTAAATGCTATTTTTAAGAAAAAAACAAATGATAAAATTTATTACTAAAAAGATTAAATTCTTAAGAAAACTGAAAAACTATTCGCAGGTTGACATGGCAGAAAAACTAAACATATCACAGTCTGCCTATGCTAGAATGGAACGAGGAGAGAGCAACTCATGGGCTCTTTACATAATGAAACTTAGTGAAGTTTTGGATGTGGAACCAGAGGAGCTAATTTTTGACAATAACAATGTAAAAAGTGATTTTAGTGAAACTCTCTCAAAAAAATTAATCGAACAATATGAAGCCAGAATCTCTAATCTAGAAGAGCAATTGAAATACTGGAAAACGAAAGATTAGTTTCTTTTATCAATTCCCCAAAGCAATTTTTGACGAATGGTTTCGTAGAAGCTAAAATTATTCGGAATAATAAGATTAAGGCAGAATTCCCCTTTTTCAAGATAGATTTCATTACCAATATCCATATAATATAATCGAGAATCCAATGACAGTGTAAACTGCGTCGATCGGCTTTCGACGTTCAACGTAATTTTTGCATCATCATTAACAATCAAAGGTCGAACGTTAAGGTTGTGTGGCGCAATCGGTGTGATAACAAAATTACCATTAGTTGGCGAAATAATTGGACCGCCACAACTCAAAGAATAAGCGGTGGAACCTGTCGGCGTCGAAATAATCAAACCATCACCCCAAAAGACATTCAAGAAATCATCATTAATATAAGAATCAATTGTGATCATCGAGGTCGTTTCTTGTCGTGACAAGGTCACGTCATTCAACGCGTACGGAAAGTCAATAGAATTAGGTTTCGAAGTCGTTACTTTTATGATACTTCGTTTACTGATGGTGTAGTCACCTTTTAGGATAACATCAATTTCTTTAAAGATTTCCTCTTTTTTAAAATTCGCCAAAAAGCCCAATCTTCCCATGTTAATCCCAACAATCGGAATTTCCAACTCTTGGATAAAAGACATCGCGCTAAGAATCGTCCCATCGCCTCCAAAACTGAAAACATAGTCCACGCCTTTGGCCTTCAAATCTTCTTTAGTTCGAAATGTATCGTAACTACTAGAGAATTTCATGTTTTTTGCCATGTCTGCGTGCAACACAATTGGGATGTGTCTTAACTCCAACTCCGAGATAAACTTGTTGAGATACAAGAAGCTATCAAAATCTTTCTTTTGAGAATATATTGCTGCAACCATAACCTAAAACTCCAAGTATTTTTGGAAAAATCCAAAGCGATCTTTTAACAGATCTTCTTTTTGATCGTTATAAAATTTATTAATCACGGTATATCCAAAACGCTCAAAAGTCTCATCAATAGAGCTAAGATTGTCCTGACTTATTTTTAAAGTTAATTCGATGTGATCTTCTTTAACAGCTGTAATAAAACAACCATAAAGTTTAGAATTGTTACTTTCTATAATCTTTGCCACTTCCACCATCGAATAATGTAGACTGTTAGTTTGCACCGTCAATATAGCGCCAGCTTCCGAAAATATCGGATATTTTGAAAACTCGCTAAAGATATCGTCACAACAGATATAGCCGAGAAATTTTTCGTCACTATTAATAACTGGGACAACATTGGTGTTAAAAGTATGAAACAACTTAATAGAATCCCAAATGTTACTATCTTCCGAAATCGCAAACTTCTCAAAGTGCATCGCAAGACTTCCCAACTGCCCTTCTGGACTATCTTCCAAAAAAGATTGACTCAGCGCACCCATATAGATGCCCTTCTTTTTTATGAAAATATGTGAATATCCAAATTCCTTTGCCAACTCCGAAGCTTCTTCAATAGAATCAGAAATGCTGAACGCAGGAAAATCTTTGGACAAATAGTCTTTTATATACATATTGCTAAGTTAAAAAAAGCATTCGAATTCTTAGAGTCTGTTTATAATTTTTGATGAAATTTTTATATTAAATCCTTTAGCAATTTTGGCAGGAAATAGCAAACATTCCACAATTTAGTATTCTTCGAATATTTTTTTATTAAAACATTAGGTTTTTAAAAAATAAAAAGCTTACCTTTGTCGCCTTTCATTTTTACTTTTTATTAGATTTATTTCGAACTGCACTGGCAATTGCTAATGCAGTTTTTTGTTTTTAAAGACCTAGCGCTTTCGCAAATTCCCACATAACAATTCCTCCACACACACTTACATTAAGCGAATGCTTTGTCCCAAGTTGTGGAATTTCTAGCAAAACATCACAATCCGAAACAATCTCATCGCTGATGCCGTCTACTTCATTTCCGAGAACTAAGGCATATTTTTTATCCTTATTTATTTCAAAATCTGTTAAAAGCACACTATCAGTTGTCTGTTCGATACCACAAACTACGAAATCGTCGTCTTGCAATTTCTTGATCGTCGACTTCACATCTTGCTCATATTCCCAAGTTACACTTTCGGTGGCGCCTAGAGCCGCTTTATGAATTTCACGATGTGGCGGTTGCGGTGTAATGCCACACAAGATAATTTTTTCTATTAAAAAAGCATCGGCTGTACGAAATGCAGCACCAACATTGTGCATACTTCTCACATTATCTAACACAACAATTAAAGGAATTTTCTCTGTTTCCTTAAAAGTCTCTACATCGATTCTTCCTAGTTCTTCTAGTTTTAATTTTCTAGCCACAATCTATTTTTTAAATATTAAATCCACGTTTTTACCAATATCCTGAGCCAAAGTCTCCATCGAGACATCGTTAACATCATTATTAAATGGATCTTCGATTTCTAAATAAGCGATGCCGTAAGAATACAAAACCGACCAACAACATTGTAAGAAACAATAACGTCATCGTATCTGTTTTATGCAAACTCAGAACGGTTTTTAGAAAGTCCTTGGTGTTATATAGGCGCATCGTAACGACAAAGATAAAAATTCTATCTTTTTGTCTTCTCCAAAAAGATAATTTCTGTTATTTCTGGTCGAAACTTTTGAAGCCTAAACGAATTTCGTATTTTTGAAATCCAATTTTTGAATATGGCAAAGGCAAAGAAAGAAACTCCGTTGATGGGTCAATACAATACGATAAAAGCTAAATATCCAGATGCTTTGTTGCTATTTCGTGTTGGCGACTTCTACGAAACTTTTGGCCAAGATGCCATCAAAACGTCCCAGATTTTAGGAATTGTTTTAACCAAACGTGCTAACGGCGACGGTCACATCGAGCTGGCTGGTTTTCCGCACCACTCTGTAGATTCTTATCTTCCAAAGTTGGTAAGAGCTGGGATGCGGGTTGCGATCTGTGACCAATTGGAAGATCCAAAGATGGTAAAAGGTATTGTTAAACGTGGTGTGACAGAATTGGTAACGCCTGGCGTAACTTTTAACGACCAAGTTTTAACATCGAAGAAAAATAACTTTCTGCTATCACTTCACAAAGAAAAAGAAAAATTCGGAATGGCTTTGGTCGATGTTTCGACAGGTGAATTTTTGGTAAGTGAAGGACCTTTGGAAAAGCTTTTACACATTGTTCATACCTTTGATCCAAGTGAAATTATTTATCAAAGGACCTCTGAACTCCCTAGCCAGCTAAAAAATAAGAACTCTTTTAAGCTAGAAGATTGGGCTTATCAATATAATTATGCTTACGAAAAACTAACGTCGCATTTCAAAACCAGCTCATTAAAAGGCTTCGGGATTGAAGATCAAAAATTAGGCATCACGGCTGCTGGTGCTATTTTCGCCTATTTGGTAGAAGACACACATCACGCACTTTTACAACACATCACCAAAATCCAAAATATCCCGCAAGACGATTATTTGATGATGGACAACTTCACTCTAAGAAATTTAGAAATCGTTTATTCATCGAATTATCAAGGCAAATCTTTACTTGATATCATTGATAAAACCAAAACGCCAATGGGCGGACGCTTGTTAAGACGACGTTTGATTTTACCTTTAAAAAACATCAGCGATATCAATAGAAGGCTTAGTCTGATTGAGTTTTTAAATAAAGAGGATCTTTTAAAATACGAAATTGAAGAATTTCTAAAAGCTATTTCCGATTTGGATAGATTGGTTGGTAAACTAGCCGCAGAGAAGATTTCACCGAAAGAATTGGGTTATCTTCGCCAATCGATTATCAACATCCAGGAGATCAAAACCAAACTCCACGACTTCCCCGATGTATTGGCATGGATTGATCCTTTCAACAGTATGGAAGACCTCATCCGTTATTTGCAAATGCACCTAAACGAAGATTTGCCTGTTAATATCAACAAAGGAAATGTCATTAAAGATGGAATTTCTGAAGAGCTGGATCACCTACGAGGTTTGCAAAGTAAAGGTCGTGGATTTCTGGATGATATGTGCGCAAGAGAAATTGAACGCACAGGAATCTCAAGTTTAAAAATAGATTTTAATAATGTTTTCGGCTATTATATTGAAGTACGAAACACGCATAAAGACAAAGTTCCTGAGGATTGGATTAGAAAACAAACTTTGGTAAACGCTGAGCGTTACATCACGGAAGAACTTAAAGAATACGAAAGTCAAATTCTCGGTGCCGAAGAAAAAATCTCGCAACTAGAGCTCCAACTCTACCGAAATTCTTGCGAAGAAGTGTTAATCTACATTGACCAAATACAAGAAAACTCGCGTCTAGTTGCCGAGTTGGATTGCGCTGTGGGATTGTCAAACCTTGCCCTTGAAGACAATTATACAAAGCCTATTCTCAATGACAGTTTTGCGATTGACATCAAAGAAGGTCGCCATCCAATTATTGAGAAATCGCTACCACTAGGCGAAAAATACATCCCGAATGATATTTTTTTAGATAAAGATTCGCAGCAGATTATTATGGTAACAGGTCCCAATATGGCGGGTAAATCGGCAATACTGAGACAAACTGCCATCATTGCTTTGTTAGCACAGATTGGAAGTTTTGTTCCTGCTAAACATGCAGAAATTGGAACTTTAGATAAAATATTTACCAGAGTTGGTGCCACAGACAACATCTCTGCGGGGGAATCTACCTTTATGGTGGAAATGAATGAAGCTGCAAATATCCTTAATAATATTTCGGAGCGAAGCCTTATTTTGCTAGACGAAATCGGTCGCGGCACTTCAACTTATGACGGTGTTTCTATCGCATGGGCCATTGCAGAATATCTACATCAACACGCTTCACAGGCCAAAACCTTATTTGCAACGCACTACCACGAGCTCAACGAGATGACGCTTAATTTTGAGCGTATCAAGAACTTCCACGTTTCTATTCAAGAGAATAAAGGCAACATTATTTTCCTAAGAAAATTAGTGCCTGGTGGCAGCGAACACAGCTTTGGTATTCATGTCGCGAAGTTGGCGGGAATGCCTTCAAAAGTGGTAAATAGAGCTGGCGAAATTCTAAAAACATTAGAATCTAACAGAACATCATCAGATAACTCAGTCGAAAAAATAAAACGTGTCACCGAAGAAAATATGCAATTATCTTTTTTTCAATTAGACGATCCCGTTTTAGAAAACATCCGCGAAGAGTTGACAAAAATCGACATTAACACATTGACGCCAATAGAAGCCTTGATGAAGTTAAATTCTATCAAAAAAATGATTGGTGGTTAATCTAAAAAGTGGAAATCAACTGCTGAACGACTTTTCTGTCAACTATTTTCCAAACACTTTTATAAGCACCTGAGCCATCACTGTGTTGTGAAAGAAAGAAATAAGTACGATCCCCCATCTTCGAAACACCAATGTGATCCTTGTTTATAGCAAACTAAAACATATTTTTGACGGCTTCTTGGGGAAAGGCTCTTTTAACGTTGTTATACGTTTACGTTATTTTTTCTAACGCATTCATTTCAGGGAGAATCTCACCGTCATTACCCGAAGCTCGAGAGTCGTCAATCTTTGAAACAAAACGGCCATCGCTTTTCGTTATGTTATGTTTTTTAACATCAAAATCTTTTATCTTCATTTCTAAACTAAAATTTTCGTCGAAAAAAATTAGCCATTTTTCATTTCTTTAACCGATAGATTTTTTAGCTGATACAAGAACTTGACCTTACTCTTGTCGATGTAGCCTTCTTTAACATTTATAAAAACGTTCGAAATCTTTTTTTTTGTTCTTTTGGATCGGGATACGAAATCTGATAACAATCGGGATCTACATCTTCATTACTAACATAAAACATTTGACTATCAACAAGTTTATCGATTATTTTTCCATTTTCAGAAGCGCGGACATAGGTGTAATGATCGATATCGTTGATAACTGCGACGAATGATTTGGTTTGTGCCCATGCGTTAACCGAGCAAAAAATTAGCGCAAAAAGATTACATAGTATACTGTTCATAAATTTTTAAAAATTATATTCCAAATTTGGCTTGGTTGCATTTTTTAAATTTCTATCTAATATTGATGACCATTTATTAGAAAGCTTCATGACATTTTTCTTTATATCACCATTTGCTCAAATACATAATTTGGTTGTTTTCATCTCAATAATTTCAAGCACATTTACTAAAACACAAAATTATTTTTTAAAGATCAGACTTTAAGAGAACAATTCACATTTATTGATAAAATAAAAGACGTTTCATCAACACTCAAATATGAAAAAAATAAACATTCTAATTATTTTTTGCTGTTTTTATGCAGCTGGACGAGTGCAAATTTCGTCGGTAAAAAATCTCACAATGATAGAGCGTGGTTCATAGATAATGCTTTGCATAAATTTAATAACCCAACAGTCATCCAAATCAAAAATCTAATGTTTTTGACTACAGCAGCGTTAGGTAATCCATCTTATTGGGTAAATTTTGCAATCGAAAACTATTTTGACCACTATTTAAGTTTAATTAAAAACACCATTTGTCAAAATGAACGAGCACAACTAAATCTTGCAAGCGAGGAATACAATATTGAGGTTTTAGAATTTTTACTAAAAAAAGGCACAGATCCAAATTTCGGTTTCGATAGACTCTTACCTTTGCATCTTGCAATAATGCCGAGAGTAGAAGGAACGCCCGCAGACGATAAAAAATACATCATATTAAAAGCCAAACTAAAATCTAAAAAATACCTTGTCGAGATTATTAATGTTTTTCTAAAATATAAAGCAAATCCGCTTCTAAAGGATAGATTCGGGAGTTCGGCTTTGGATTATGCGAGACTTCTTGATGATCGCGATATTGTAAAATTATTAGAAAATAAAGGCTAAAATATAAATTAAATCATTTTTATCAATTTCAAAGTTTTTTCAATTGTAAAAAGAACAAATCGGATTTTAGAACTTTAAAATTTCCGTTAAGATCTTTGTAAGAGGTTTTGAAAGTCATCACCGAATCTTTGGCTAAATTCCAAACTCCTGAATAACGGATAGAATCATCCTTTTTGTCACGAATCATATAGGTTGTCAAGACATCGATTTCTAGATTTTTATCCTGAATTTGTAGTTTTATTTCTCTAGAACCAACACCTATTGGGAACACTTTCTTTAACGAATCACTTTTGCCATAATCACTTGTAAGTTGGTCATACAGGCTGTACAATTCACTACTTCTCTCTGTTAGATTTCTATTTTCAAGCTTTTGGCTAACCAAATACATCGTGTCTTTTGATTTGCTAAAACTCATTTTCCAACGGTCTTTAAAAATCTGAGTGACATCAACTGTTTCTCCTTTTAATCTTAGATAAATATCGCCCAAATCCCATTTTGTATCTTTTGGTAATCCACCTCCATATTTATGAAAAGACTCAAAATTGTCATCTACGTAGCCATTTTTTTTGATCTCAAATCCAACCATCATCGGTGGTGCTTCCATGGCAAATATTTCGGTTAAAAAGAAGGCGTTATATGTTTTTGCCGACAAATGAAAATAGCCATTTGGGTCAGTCTTGGTTTCCCCAACCATGCAGTTTTCAATAGGTTTTCCGTCGTAATCCAAAATTCGCCCTGTGATATTTGGACGGACTAACCTTTTTATACACGAACTTAAAATCAATGCTAAAAGAAAAAAGAAAATGCTTTTACGGATGACATTCATTTTGGACAATTTTAGAAATGTGAGATTGGATTTATCTTTGGATGGAATACATATTTTTGACAATTCTTTTCCAGATCGAGTTATCCGCATTTACAATTGTATACACTTTGTTAGCAGTTTCAATTTTTAACGCCGTATCCGTCCCATCAACAGGCATATTGCTTTTCCCATCTTTAAGGCTTATAACTTTTTGAAAATCTGAATCATTCATTAAATCCGAAATTTTAATTTTTGAATTTAAGATTTTAGAAGATCTATTTCTTAAAGAATCCGTCCCTACATTTGTCGCAGTAAAAATCGAGTCTTTAGTCACTTTAATCGAATCGACATAACCCATGTCGCCACCGTAAGTACTAACAGAAATGGATTTTATTTCCATATTTTGTGCTGTCGACGTGCAACTCATGATAAGGATAAAAAGGCTGAGGAATAATAAACTTTTCATTGGATTGTTATTTCGGCGTTTAATAAAGTTAAGAATATTCTTGAATTCTAATGTTAATATTAAGCTTATCAATATTTTGTTTCAAAAACTTTACTTCAGGTGGATGAGTTGATTGGTAAGTAATTTTATCAATACGTTGATTGCCGTTAAAAAAGCTTACATAACATCTACTACCTACTCTTCCCAAATTCACATTTTTTATTCTAATCTCCGAAATAAGATGTGCAGGAATAATTATTTTTTTGAAATTTTTAATTAAGATTAAACCTTTTTGCGACATTAGATATAACGGAATATGAGCAAATGCTCGAAAAGAATAATTGGCAAACCGCTCGTACAAAGCAAAATAATCATCATCAAGATCTTCAAGCTCTGTAATAAACAGGTTAAATCGATTATTAACCAACAAAGAAACACCGCCCAAAGGCAGAATCAAAACAAACTCTAAATAAAAAATCGTTGGCGAAATATAGGAGAAAAAACTTTCTGAAACATTCTTATCGCGGTAAACACTATAAAACATATAAAGGAAAAACCCAATGATGCCAGCATTAACTAAAGCCAAAAACAAAATTGTTATTAGCCTAAGCTTTTTAAGATTTTTAATTTCTTTGATTTTAAACGCTTCTGAAGTAATTGGTATTTCCATTATTTTTAAATAAGAAAAATACTGACTTTTTATTTCTAAAAAAATATTATTAATCATAATTCTAAAATTTATAATTTCCTTTTGGAGGCACACATACTTTTAGTTTGCTCTTCTATTTTATCATTTTTAATATTTCCGCATTTCTTATTTGGAAAAAAGGCCGAGATCTTCCACCTTTAACTTTAGTTTTAAGTTTAATATTTTTAATAATTGGTTCGATTATCAGCTTTGCTGTTTTAATGCAAGTCGGATCACACGATACAGAAAGCCTTGATTCTTATAAAGGAAATGATGGTAGCTTCTATTTCCTTTGGACACCTTTGTTTAGCTTGTTTACTGCGATTTATTTATGGTTGAAAATTCTAAAAGAAGAAAAAAACATGTCGCAAAACCGAACTTACAAAAACAAATTCCTTAACGATTGCAATCGTTTTTTATCTCAAAAATATGATGTTACTAATTGGGCTTGGATTTTTCTACTTCCTGTATTTATCGTACTTACATTAATTTTGATGCTGTTTGGACAAGATTATAACTCGTTAATTAAAGTTTTTACAGACACCACAACTTGGACATTTTCTCAAAAAACGCACCCTCCAATATTGGATCACACAGGGCATTATCTCTGCACGGTTGCGGCAAAAGGAAATCCAAATCTGGTGAAAACTTTGTACATCGGTAAGCGTCATTCTCGGCCAATTATTGTTAATCGTCAGTTGCAGATAGCCAATGCTTTCGAAGACATGTTGCAGAATTTTTCACCAAAAACGCATCGATTTGTCCGCCAAAATTATGATAAATACGGTTATAATTTATCCAAAAAAATAAACTCCGAATTAGGTTCTAACCTTACTTATATTTTAATGAAACCTTTGGAACTGATATTCCTAATTTTTTTATATCTTTTGGAAACAAAACCTGAACAAAAAATTTCTAAACAATACCGATGAGTCCGCCATTAAAATCTTTTCTGAAACGATTATTGCTGGTTGTCATCCCTATCATCGCATTGTATCTTTATGCACAGATGGCTTTTGAAGCCAATAGCCATCTCGAACATCGTACGGATGCGGGACTCGGCATAGCATTTATGACAACGGGACTTTTGCTGATTTTGTTTCAGGTTTTCCTTGTGGATATCATTACAAAAATCCGAATCAAAAACTATAATATTGTAAAGATTGACGCTGTTTTTCTCTTGATTTTATCCACGCCAATTGCTTATCTCATTTGTCAAATCACAAGCCGAAATTGCTTTTGTACAAGTATTATCAACTCTAATGATGCAATGTTTTAAAATTTAAAAATGATGAAAAAAACAATCTTACTTTTGGTTTTATTTGCCTTAACTCAAACTGTTTTTGGTCAAGAAAAAAAATCGGTTTTGCTAGAAAAAGCTTTGCAGCAACTTAATCTAAAGGAATCTCAAATCAACCTGAATCTTTTCACCGAAAAAATTTTGCCCAACAATAAAGCGCAAAGTATTCTTTTGATTCCTAAATATACAACCAACGAGCAGGACGAATACGGAAACTATTTTTTAGTTATGGATGCCATCGTTCTGGTTGTTGACAATGCATCTGGAAAAATCCTTTACCAAAACATCGAGCCACAAGCTTGGGTTTCTGATGCTATGATTTTGGAAAGCCTCGTTATCGATACTGGATTGTATATTCTGGCGGATCAAAAAAGAGCTTTTGGTGTACGTGTTAGCACACATAATATGAGTGGACCTAATCCTTTTGCGTTAGAAGAACTAAATCTATATCTCGTTGATAGTAAAAAACTTAACAAGATAACAGACAACATTATAGTCTATCGAAATTCTGGTGATTGGGATACGAGATGTAATGGCAAATTTTCGACAAAAGTTATGAGTATAGAAGTTGATAATAAAAATAAAAATAATGGCTTTAATAACCTCAAACTGAAAACTAGCATTAAAACAGAAATTAATACTTTGATAGAGGGCGATTGCAAAACCAAAATTGTTGACAGTAAAGAAAATGTACTATTAAAATATAATGGCAAAGAATACAAATAACTTTTTAAATAAAAGACAAAATGACTTTGGACAACAAGCAAAACTTTCAGTCTTTTATTAAAATAATCATTGCATTAATTGCTGTTATTTTTTTAATATTTTCTATTGCCACAGATGATAATAGTAGTGGTAATAATGGTATGTCTGTCGACGTTCCACTTTTTGCAAGTTTAGCTATGGCTTGTGTTGGTTCTATATTTTTATTTTTACAAGCTGTTCATTATGTCACGAAAAAAAATTACAGATTTGCGCTCTATAACACAATCATAATTCTCAGTTATTTTACTGTATTTATAGCCGTTTTAGCAATTAAAAACTCATGAAAAAAAATTATTTATACTTACTAGCCAATTTTTTTATGCTTGTTGTTCTTAGCTTGGTAATCTCACAGGTATTAATAAATTTATACATCGACGGCGCCGACAATTCGGAAGGCAAATTCGACCAATTTTTGATGTTTATTATTGCCGTTTTATCAATGAAGGCAAGTATCTTTTTGAGTCCTTCGAGTATAAGTATTTTTTTAAATTTAATTCCTGCGGTTCAAAAGAACTGGATGTTATCTTTTGTTAGTTTTTGCGGCATTTCTTTAGGCTATTTAGTCTATCTTTTTTGTGATGCTCTAAGTGATGCTTTTTTTAACTTAAGCGACTTCATTAAAGCGACAACACCCTATTTAATCATGCTTATAACACAATTTGTTTTGACTTTTACAAGCTTTATTATTTTTAGAAAACGATTAAAAAAAATAGAAACTTCAAAATTAATTACCAATGACGATTGATGTTTTACATACTTTTTCTGACATTATATTTGGTTTAAAACCTTTAGTCATCGACTCTTGGCGCAATGAAGAAGATTTTATAATGACACTTCTCATCGTTGGTGCTTTTGTATTTTTACTATTGCTAATTCTAGGAGTTGTTATTGGGCTTTTATTTATCGCCATTGTCATTGGTTTGGTGAGCGCTGGGATTATTTCGACCTCCGTTTTGGTGGGCTTTCAGCAACGATCCGTCAGCAAAGGATTTAAAACATTTTTCACCGTTTCATCCATATTCGGCAGTACGATCGTTTCAGTAATTGCATTTTTGTTCATGAATATGGTATACAATTGGGAACAAAAAGACATTTCGATTGCCGCAGGAATCCTTTGTGGAATTGGGTTTGGATGGCTTATCGGATTTTTTATGTACAAAGCTTCGCATAAAATAATCTTATTTCTCCAAAGAAAATACAAACTCATCACCAACAAAAAAGATCATGATATATAAAACAAAAAACTCCCAAAACTGGGAGTTTTAATATTTTAAAAAAGATATAGCAACTACTAAATCGGAATAAAAATTACTGCTGCAACTGCTGCAACTGCGATAATCGCACTCATCAAATAATCTGTCTTTTTAATTTCTCTAACTTCGCTTCTTAAAACTTCTTTTTGTTCGCCGTTATTAAGTTTTCCGTAGATTTTATCAGCATCAACTTTTAGAACTTCCATTTTTATCGTTTGTGCGTCTTTTGTTCGGATGGTGTATTTTTTATACAATTCCAAAGTGTTGTCATGTAATGGTTTTTGCACGCCTACAACTCTCGTTTGACAAGACGCTAACAAAAGCAAAGAAAAAATCCCAAGGATTCCTATATATTTTGAGACTAACTTCATTTTAATTTTTTTTCAAAAATAATAAAATAGTCTTACTTATCGACCAAAGCTGTCATAATTATCTTCCGCATATTTTATCATACGGTTAAGCAGCGCAACATTTTCTTTCTCTAGGGGCGATAGATCATTATCTACGTTGTTAGATACAGGAATATACCATTCTTGATAATCGAAAAATTGTCTATAAGTTTCTTTTTTAAATGAATAACCATGACGTGCAAACACTGCATTTTTGATAATTTCCATGTCAAGTTTTTTCATGTTTTTAAGGTCTTTTTCTTCGAGTTTTTTCTTAGACGCATTTATTTTGAAAATCGCGTCAGACGCATAACGTTGCTGTTCGACATCATAAGTTTGGGTTTTTCCATTTTCGTCTTCGTAGCGGCCTTTTCCTTTCTTCGTCGTTGTCCAATCCACAATATCCGAGTGGTCGCGATCCAACATAAAATTAGGATTATAAACAAAATCTTTTTTCAATAATCGAACAATTTTTTCAGGAAACTTAACTTTTTCTCTATCAAAAACTTTCCAATCGCCAACCAAACTATCTTTTCGAAGACCTATTGTAAAACGTCCATCCGTTTTATCATCACCTGGTTCGTCTAGGATAAATTTTTGCGTATTTTCATTATAAATTCCACGAAAAGGACGTTGGTTGCCATTAACAACACTGTAACCATATACACTATCTTTTGTAATTCTGTTAATTTTGACAGATAGTTTTTTGATCATGTAATTGTCCTCCATATTGTCAGCATAAGGATTATAAACCGTCTCGAAATTTCCTGTATAAACCCCATACAACTCCTTATGAAACTCCGGTTCTACGACAGCAGCAACAGAGTCTTTTTTTGTCTCATCTTTTTTGATTTCAGTGTCTTTTTTGCACGAACTTAGTCCAAATGAAGCAACCACCAATGCAAGAATTAAATTAGTTTTCATAGTCTATTTTTTCTTTTTCTTTTTATTAAATACTCCACCAATAAGATGTTAGGAAGCCAGCCCAACCAAGCAATTATTTGGTAAACGTCCATTGGATTGGGATGGAATAAATATACTAAAATTACTTTCCACAACCGCAAAGTTACCGCCGAAAAACATAAGGCATAGCTTCGCCATATCCAATGTTGGTGCGCTTGGACATTTCGGTTTCTTATTTCTTGATAAGCTTTGTAAGTGGTATAAAACCAAAGAATTCCGAGGATGACAAATGATATTTTGGCCGCAATACCACCATTTGCAAAAAAGCCCATGTAGATGCCGGATATTGATGAAAACGCCAAGGTCACAATCACATAAATTCTACCCGAAAAACGATGAAAAGTTTTTAAGCTTTTATTAAAAAACAATGCAAGAAAACCAGCAATCAATACAAAAATACTGGTGTAGACATGCGTATGGAAAATCGTTAAATATTCTGGTCTTTCCTCAACTTCCGTTTGTTTAATTGCTAAAAAATTAGCCATCGAATTGTAAGGAATATACAACAAGGTTATCCGCAACATCAACACAAAAAAATATATAAAACCGAGCAAAATTGCGGTCTTAAAAATCTTGTGCTGGATGTTTTGCTTAATGAACATTTTATCTCATATTAAGTTCTTGCGCGATAAGCCAAGCTTCGCTCCAACAAGCTTGGAAGTTAAATCCTCCTGTTATCGCATCGATATTCAAAACTTCGCCAGCCAAAAATAAATTCGGAACGACTTTGCTCTCCATCGTTTTGAAATTAATTTCTTTAAGGTCAACACCACCAGCGGTTACAAATTCATCTTTGAAGGTGCTTTTCCCGTCAACATTCAATTTTAGCTGACACAAATTTTCTAGTAAAACCAGCATTTCTTTTTTGCTGATATTCGAAATCTGCTTATCAGAATCCACCTTTGAATAAGCTAATAGACTATTCCAAAAGCGATTGGTGACATTGTAGATTTTACTTTGTCCCATTGTTTTCTTCGGATTATTTTCTTTAAAATTAATAAAGTCCTGCTCCGCTTCTTGCCTCGACTTGGAAATAAAATTAACAAAAATCTCAAATTGATAGCCTACTTCAGCCAACTTTCTAGCACCCCACGCTGACAATTTGAGAACCGCAGGACCACTAAGTCCCCAATGTGTAATTAACAAAGGGCCGCTTTCTTCTAGTTTTAATTTTGGAATGCTAACTTCTGCCCATTCAAAACTGGTGCCTGGATGCTCGGCTAGCAAAGGATTTTTGATATTAAATGTAAATAAAGACGGTACCAAACTTACGATTTTGTGACCTAGACTCTCGGACAACTTTAGAGATTTTGGTGCGCTTCCTGTTGCGAAAACGACATAATCAGCCGAGAAATTTTCTGATTTTGTTTCGATTAAAAACTGATCTTCGGTTTTAGAAATACGGGTTACCGTTGCTTGGGTAATAACCTCAACATTTTTGTTTTGGGTCTCAGCTTGTAAAGCATTGATAATGCTTTGCGACTGGTTGCTCTCCGGAAAAATGCGATTGTCATTTTCGATTTTTAGAGCAACCCCTCGACTCTCAAACCACGCCATGGTGTCGCCTGGCTGGAATTTGCTAAAAACACTGCGCAATTCTTTTTCACCGCGTGGATAGAACTTCACCAAATCTTGCGAATCAAAACAAGCATGCGTCACGTTGCAACGTCCACCTCCAGAGATTTTTACCTTTTGGAGAACGTCTTTATTTTGTTCTAAAATTTTGATTTGATATTTATTTTCGTCCAGATTGGCTGCGCAGAAAAAGCCTGCTGCGCCACCTCCGATGATTACAATTTGCTTCATCAACCTTATGCTATAGATTTTAGTTTCAAAAGTACGATTTTTATAAACCATCTTTATTGACTAATTTTGAATCTTTGAATTTTTGCAATAGGGATGGAAGCGGCATCCTTTTTCCGGAGCGAGGTGGCCGAGCGAAGCGGCGCCAACCGAGCGGAGGGAAAAGATATAGCGAACAGCCCGACCCGAGCGGCTGCCAAAAGCCTTGGCGAGGGAATTGCCCAAAATAATAGACAAAACATGGAAAAATATTTTTATAAATTCGATGTGAGATGGAGCGACATCGATGCGAACCGTCACCTTGCCAACTCGTCGTACATGGCCTATTGTGCGCAAGCGAGAATGGCTTTTATGAACAAGGAAAAAATAGGATTGGCGCAGCTTAATCGTTGGGGAATTGGTCCCGTTATTTTGCACGAAAGATTTTCGTTTTTTAAAGAAATCTATGCCGATCAAGTGGTATACGTCAGTGTAGAAATCGCAGGAAATTCCGAGGATGCATCGATCTATCAGTTTGTGCATAATTTCTACTTACCAGATGGTACACATTGCGCGATTGCTGAGGCGACGGGCGTTTGGATTGATATGATGTTGAGAAAAACCACAACGCCACCAGATGATATTATTTTGGCTTTGGATAAGTACAAATCTCCTGAGACTAAAGTGTTGACGCGAGAAGATATCAAATCTCTACCTTTCCGCCCAAGCAATATCGATCCCGAAATTTTTAGCATTTAAGATTATGTTTGAAGATAAATCACAAGAATTAACGCCCATCTCCAAGCTTGGAGAGTTTGGCTTGATAAAGCATCTTACGGAGCATTTTCCGTTGGAGAATTCGACTTCGGAATTGGGTGTTGGCGACGATGCTGCCATCATAAATCCTGATGGTAAAAAAATGGTTGTTACAACAGATGTTTTGGCAGAAGGCGTGCATTTCAACTTGGGTTATGTTCCGTTAAAACATTTGGGTTATAAAGCGGTTGTGGTTAACCTTAGCGACGTTGCTGCAATGAATGCGACACCAACACAAATTTTGGTTTCGTTGGCAGTTTCTAACCGTTTTCCTGTGGAAGCTTTGGAAGAATTATACGCGGGGGTCCAGTTGGCATGTAAGCATTACAAAGTTGACTTGGTTGGCGGAGACACAACGAGTTCCAATGCCGGATTGGTGATGAGTATCACAGCAATTGGCCTCGAAAATGAAGATGAAATTGTTAAAAGAAGCGGTGCTAAACCAAATGATCTTTTGGTGGTTTCTGGTGATTTGGGAGGTGCTTATTTGGGACTCCAGATTTTGGAAAGAGAACATTCGGTGTTCTTGTCAAACCCAAATATGCAACCAGAAATGGAAGGTTACGATTACATCCTCGAACGTCAACTAAAACCCGAGGCAAGAACGGATGTTAAAAACACCTTGAAAGAATTAGGCATCAAACCTACGTCTATGATTGACATTTCTGATGGTTTGGCGTCAGAAGTTCTTCATCTTTCGGACCAGTCGAAAGTTGGTTTCCGTGTCTATGAGGAGAAAATCCCGTTGGATAATTTAACGATGAGCACGGCAGAGGAATTGAATTTAAATCCTGCAATGGCGGCACTTAACGGCGGCGAAGACTACGAATTGCTTTTCACAATCGCGCCAGAAGATTTTGATAAAATTGTTGGACACCCAGATTTTAGCATCATTGGTCACGCTACTGAATTAAATGATGGCAATCATCTTATCGCACGAGGTTCTAACCAAATGATTCCTCTTACTGCGCAAGGTTGGGATGCTTTCTTGAACAAAGACTAAAATTCGTTTTTAAACGTTTGAAAACAAAAAGACCTCAATTGGGGTCTTTTTTATATTTTTGGATGGCGTTTTTTACAACGTCAATTATTCTTAACTCTTCATTTTCCCAACATAGTTCTTCGGCTGCTTTATCAAGATTGTCTTTATAGAAAGCTTTTCCGTTATTGAGGACAATATTAATTTTTTCAGCAAGATGTTTTGGATCGTGCGAAGTGATGGTCTCCCCGACTCCAAATCCAATTGCAATATTTTTTAATTCGGGAAAATCGGAAACAACAACCGGCACTTTTGCTTGGACATAATCCGAAATTTTGTTGGGTAAAGAGTAATAATAACTGAGTCCTTTGTTTTCTTCAATACTAAGTCCCACATCAGCGGTTGGTGTTATTTTTCGCAAATCCGCAGGATAAAGCCTACCAAGAAATTCGACTTTATTAAGAACATGGTTATCTTCCGCGATAGCACGAAATTCGGCTTCCATTGGTCCGCCACCAGCAATTTTTAAAACGGCATTATCAACATATTGCATAGCGATAATCGCCTTGTCAATTCCCCTCGAATAGTTAAGCCAACCTTGATAGAGAATAAGTTTTTTAGATTGCGAATCAACCTGTTGTACATTTTGTTTTCGGGGAAGATTCCTAACAACAACTGGACGCTTGATGTGATATTCTTTTACAAACCAATCTGCATAACAATCGCTGGCGGTTATCATATTTTCCAGCTTGTGGAAATAGTTTTTTTCGATCCATTTCCAAAATTTCTGCGACGCTTTACCTTGCACAGAAGGCATTTCGCTAAACATTTCGTGGCTATCAAAAATCAAAGGAATATTTAATTTTTTGGAAAGTTTAAAATTTGGAAGAATCGTTTCTAAATCATTAGCGTATAAAACAGAATTTTTGTCAGTTCTTTTCTTGAGCTCTTTATAAAGCTTGAACATAAACTCCGGATAAGCCAATTTCAAGGTTTTGGATTTTATTGGGATGCGCGTTACAGGATAAGGACGCTGCATGTCTGGAGCGCCTCCCCAGTCGTTGCCTATTAGTTCAACATCGTAACCATTATCAATAAGTGTTTGACAAGTTTTTTCGACACGTTGGTCGGTATAAAGATTACTGAAAACACTTACTATAATTCGCATTAATTTGATTTTTTAATAAAAATATGATAGATCTGAACCAAAGCCAAAATCCCATTAGGTATAATAACTGGCCACAAAAGTCCATTATAAATTCCATAAATAACGAAACAAACGCAACCGAAAAAATTAATAATCCTGATGCGTCTTACTTTGCTCGTCAAAAAGCTCCCAATGATGAATACAGAAGCTAAATAGCCGACGTATTCTACCCAATTATTACTCATAATTTTTAGTTTTAACAAACTTACTGAAATTTAAAAATTTTAGAAAAAATAATGTCAGAAAGTCCATTTTTTTAGAATGGTAACAAATTTGCAAAACAAAAAGTGTAAAATTCAATATTTTTTGTTGTAATTTTATTATAACTATTAACACGGAGATAAAAAATGGATTATAAATTTTCAGATGGTTTGAACCGCGTGTTCAAACAAAGTAAAAACGAAGCAAGGCGTCTCCAAAGCGAGTTTCTAAACACCGAACATTTTTTGTTAGGTATTATTAAAACAGAAAACTCCGCTAAAGAAATCCTTGAAGATCTTAAGGCAGACCTAACACAAATCCGAAGAAAAATTGAAACGCTGAGCACAGCAAATAGCAATCCGTTTGTTAGCAATATGGGAAGTATTTCGCTGACCAAAATGGCTGACCAATCGGTAAAACGTTCTGAACTTGAGTGTAGACAATATCAGTCCTCGGAAATTAATACGGTGCATTTGTTATTAGGTATTCTTTACAAACAAGAAGATCCGACTTCACATATTTTGCAGGCTTACGACATCGACTATGATCTTGTGCAAGCTGAGTATCAAAAAATGTTGAAAAACACGGATCAGCTACCTCAAAATAGTGCTTACGATGACGATGACGAAAGAGAAGATTTTTCTCAAATGAAAAAACCAACTGGTAATCTAGGAACTGGTAAAAGCAAAACACCAACTTTGGATAATTTCGGTAGAGATTTGACAGCTTTGGCTAAAGATGACAAGCTTGATCCTGTTATAGGTAGAGAAAAAGAAATCGAAAGAGTATCGCAAATTCTTTCTCGTAGAAAGAAAAACAACCCACTTCTTATCGGTGAGCCTGGTGTTGGTAAATCTGCAATTGCAGAAGGTCTAGCACTTAGAATTCATCAGAAAAAAGTATCGCGTGTCCTTTTCGGAAAACGTGTTATTACTTTAGACTTGGCAAGTTTGGTTGCTGGCACTAAGTACCGTGGGCAGTTCGAAGAAAGAATGAAAGCAATAATGACGGAGTTAGAGAAAAACCGCGACGTTATCTTATTCATCGACGAGTTACATACCATTGTTGGTGCGGGAAGCTCTACAGGAAGTTTGGACGCTTCTAATATGTTCAAACCGGCATTGGCACGTGGCGAAATCCAAGTAATTGGTGCAACGACTTTGGACGAATATAGACAATATATCGAGAAAGATGGTGCTTTAGAAAGACGTTTCCAAAAAGTTATGGTAGAACCAACTTCTATTGAGGAAACGATCCAAATTTTGCATCAAATTAAAGATAAATACGAAGAACATCACAATGTACATTACAGTGACGAAGCGATTAATGCTTGTGTTAATTTGACGGCACGTTACATTACAGACCGTTTTTTACCAGACAAAGCAATCGATGCAATGGACGAAGCTGGGTCTCGTGTTTACATTAAAAACATGAAAGTCCCAACTGAGATAATCGATTACGAAACCAAAATTGAGGAAGTTAAAGAGCACAAGCAACAAGCAGTTAAAAAGCAAGATTATCTTGAAGCTCGTAAATTGAAAGATGAAGAAGAGCGTTTACAAATCGAACTTAATCTCGCTCAAGAAAGCTGGGACAAAGATGTAAAAGAGAAAAAAGAAGAGGTTACTGAGGAAAATGTTGCCGAAGTTGTATCCATGATGAGTGGCGTGCCTGTTACCAAAGTTGGCAAAAACGAACTGGACAAACTTTCTGCGATGGATGACAAACTTAATGGTAAAGTTATCGGTCAAGAAGAAGCGGTTAAAAAAGTGGTTAAAGCCATCCAACGTAACAGAGCTGGACTTAAAGATCCCAATAGACCTATCGGAACCTTTATTTTCCTAGGGACAACAGGTGTTGGTAAAACCGAATTGGCCAAAGTTATGGCGCGCGAATTATTCGACTCTGATGATGCTTTGATTAGAATCGATATGAGCGAATATATGGAAAAATTTGCGGTGTCTAGATTGGTTGGTGCGCCTCCAGGATATGTTGGTTACGAAGAAGGAGGACAGTTGACAGAAGCTGTTAGACGTAAGCCTTATGCGGTTGTACTTTTAGATGAAATCGAAAAAGCGCATCCTGATGTATTCAATATTTTATTACAAATTTTAGATGAAGGCCACGTAACGGATAGCTTGGGCAGAAAGATTGACTTCCGAAATACGATTATCATCTTGACCTCTAACATTGGGACTAGAGATCTTAAAGACTTTGGAGATGGTGTCGGATTTGGTACTTCTGCAAAGAAAACAACCAGCGATGCTCGTGCGAGAGGAACCATCGAAAATGCTTTGAAGAAAGCTTTCGCACCAGAATTCTTAAATCGTATTGATGACATTATTATCTTCAACTCTCTTGAGAAAGATGACATCAAGAAAATTATCGATCTAGAACTTAACAAATTGTATTCGAGAATCGAAAAGCTAGGTTACAAAGTACAATTAACCGACGAAGCGCGTGACTTTATTGCGGAAAAAGGTTGGGATAAAGATTTTGGTGCGCGTCCATTGAAGCGTGCAATCCAAAAATACATCGAAGATCTTTTAGCTGAAATGTTGGTTAACAAACAAATGAAGGAAGGACAATTGGTGACTCTTAAACTTAATGATGCTAAAGATGCATTGGAAAGTGAAGCGCCAAAAAAAGAGCGTAAAAAAGAAAGCGCTGAATAATATAATTTCATAGCAAATGAAAACGGGCACCCAAATTGGAGTGCCCGTTTTTTATTTTAAATTTTAAAAATTATTTTCCGCCTGCAGCTTTGTAATATTCTAGAGCTTGTGGCATTGCTTCATTTATATCCGCAATTCTACTCGATGGATTTGGGTGGGTTGACAAGAATTGAGGTACCGCATTTCCTTTAGAAGAAGCTTCCATTCTTTCCCAAAAAGCTGGTGCTGTTCTAGGATCGTAACCAGCCATCCCCATAAGATATAATCCCATTTTATCAGCTTCTAGCTCTTGTTTTCTACCATAAGCTAATAGTCCTACTTGTGCCCCTATTGGATAAACTTGTTGGAAAACACTAGCCCATTGCGAGTTGTTAATAGAACTTCCTAAAATAGAACCACCATATTGCGCTAGCATAGCTTGAGAAATACGTTCGTTACCATGGCCAGCCAAAGCATGAGAGATCTCGTGTCCCATAACAACAGCTAAACCATTATCATCCTTAGTAACCGGAAGAATCCCAGTATAGACGGCAACTTTACCACCAGGCATACACCAAGCATTAAGTTGAGAATCTTGCAAAAGGTTAAACTCCCAATTATAATTCGCCAAGTCCGACTGTCGACCAATGCTTGTATAGTATTTTTCTGCTGCTTGTTTTATGCGGTTTCCGACATTTTTCACACGGTTAGCTTCCGCTGTACCACTAATAACTTTTGATTTTGACAAAGTTGTTTTGTACTCTTGAGACGCCATTGTAGCGATCTCGGAATTGTTTGCTATTTGTAACGAAGAACGTCCTGTTACGGGATTCGTTACACAGGCTATCATTGACATTGATATTGCGCCTAGTCCTAATATTTTTGTAACTTTCATAGTTCCGGATTTTATAAATATTTTCCAATTAACAATTATTATTCCAAATATCTGAAATCAAATCCTAAATAGCATTAATTTTGCTGTATCCTAAACAAAAGATAATTATGAAAAAGTTTAGTTTAATGATATTTTGTCTCGCTTTATTATCACTAAGTTCGTGTTCTACGCAAAACTATATGGAAACCACAGCGGTAAATGCAGCGGTCGAAAAAACAGAATTTACGTTTAATGCTAAATCGGCTTTGCCTACCAATTTGGATGTCATTAATGTTCTGAATTCTATCCCTGGTGCGACTTCATCAAGAGTTACAAATTTGGATAGTGGGTATGGTTTTGATCTAAAATCGGACAAACTAGAAGTGAGACTTCCCTATTTTGGAAGATTATACAATGCAACTTATGGCGATCTTAATAAGAACTCTTTCAGATTCGAATCTAAAGATTTCCGAGTTACAAAAACGCAAAACAAAAAAGGAAATTGGATTGTAACAATTAATGTCAACGACCAGTCAAATACACCGACATTTATTTTAGAAGTTTTTAAAAACGGCAGCGCCTTTTTATCAACAAACGCTAAGGACAGACAACCCATTAGTTACGATGGTTACATCTCAAATTTAAATACAAAATAAAATCAATGTAATACAATTCTGTATCAAAAATTATTTGATACAGAATTATATTACATGACGTAAGATCAAATCACAGAGTTACGTTGATCCAATTTATTTTATCTCTACACAAGCGACTCTTCCCCCCGCATTACCTGTCGGTTGTGTATGAAAATCATCTTTATCAGCGTGGATAATGATTGCTTTTCCCATAATATTTTTACTGTCATCGCTACATCCTATGCACCATTTATCAGTTTTAAACTCCAATTGTGCCGTTCCGTTTGCATCAGCTTTTAGGTTTCCAATATCACCCATGTGAAAGTGTTCGGTTTCCCATTTTCCATGTTGCGCCCCTGCAGGATTCCAGTGTCCACCAGTTGAAGTCCCATCAGTTGCTGAGCAATCTGCTTTCTCGTGAAGATGGATAGCGTGTTCTCCCGGTTTCAAATTATAGACATTAAGCTTCATAGTGACTTCCTTTCCTTTTTGTGAAAAGTCTACATATCCTTGCGTATTAGTACCACTTTTTGGATAGATTGTGTAGTGTTTATTTTGAGTAGAACAAGACATAACTGCAATGGCAGCGCCCAAAACTCCGAGTAAAAATGTAGGTTTCATAATCTTAAGATTTATATTGTTTTTTTGATTTTACAAAATATAAGCCAATCTGTTTGCTTACAATTAAGACTCGTAGTAATAACAAAATTACTACAATTTACCATTCAGTCTTGATATATTACCGTTCAGAAAAAATTTATTTTAACCAGCGCTTTTGCCAATTAATTTTGAGCCATAAACAAATAACAAACTATGATTTCCCATTTTGCATTAAGAACAATGATTTTTACTTGTACAAGTGTTGCAGCGTTTTCGTTTGCTCAGGTTAACATATCTGGAAAAGTGCTTTATAAAAACAAACCCGTTAAAGATGTTAATGTTAGCTTGAAAGATTCTTATGATGGCGCAACAACTGATGCCGAGGGTAATTACAAATTTCAGACGGATGAAAAAGGTGCAAAAATTTTGGTTTTTAGCCATCCCAAATATGAAAATTCTGAACAAAGTATTCATGTAGAATCAAGTGATATTATAATTAATACAAATCTAAAGGAAAGTCTTAACGAAATAGATGTTGTCGTAATTACAGCCGGAAGCATCGAAGCGAGTGATAAAAAGCGTGCTACTGCCTTGCTGACGCCTCTTGACATCTATACAACCGCAGGAGCCGATGGACAAGTTACATCAGCTATGGGTTATCTTCCAGGGGTGCAAAAAGTGGGTGAATCCGAAGGACTTTTTGTTCGTGGTGGTACGGCTGGCGAAACCAAAATTTTTATTGATGGGACTTTGGTGAATAATTATTTCTCGCAATCGACACCAGGATTATCAGGACGAGATCGTTTTAATACGTCATTATTCAAAGGAAATGTTTTTTCGAGTGGTGGATATTCTGCGCAATATGGACAGGCTTTGTCTTCGGTTTTGTTGCTAGAAAGTGTGGACTTGCCGAGCACAACTTCTTATGATTTCTCTTTGTCACCGTTGTTTGCTGGTGCTAATTATCAAAAATTAAATGAGAGTAAAACCGCTTCTTGGGGCGTTTCTGCGAACTACAGTAACCTTGGATTAATAAATGGCGTGCTTAATACCAACACAGATTTTACTAAAAATCCCAATGGTTTCGGATCGGATGCCAATTTAAGAATTAAAACTAAAAAAGGTGGTTTTATCAAGTATTATGGTAATTTCCAGACAGGAAGTATGGGCGTTAATAATCTTAGTTTAGAACCAAATATTGGCAGAAGTGAAGTTGATCTAAAATCTAATTATACCTTCCAAACACTTTCCTATAAAGAAAAATTCGGGAAATATAGAGTCAACCTAAGTGCTTCTTACAGTTTTAATCAAAATAATTTAGACTTTACAAACTTTGAAAATGGCATTGCATCCGATCCATTTGCAATCTATTCAAAAGGAAATTATGTTAATACAAAAGCCGTTGTAGAACGAAAAATTAGCAAAATAAGTGTTTTAAGAACGGGTTTGGAGTTTAATAATTCAATCGAAGATTCTCAGTTCGGAGGTTACAAAAAACATTTTACCGATCTAATTTCTTCTGGCTTTGCAGAAACTAATTTAGCTATTAACCGAAACTTTTCGTTGAGCCTTGGCGCAAGAGCAGAACATTCTAGCAATCTTGATAAATGGAACCTTGCACCTAGAGTTTCTATGGCTTATAAAATCTCGGATACTTGGGTATCGTCCTTGGCTTACGGTATTTATTATCAAAATCCTGAAAGCAAATTCATAAACTCAAATGCGCGATTAGGTTTTCAAAAAGCTGATCACTACATTTTCCAACTTCAACATAATGCAGATGGGCGAAGTCTTCGATTGGAAGCTTTCTACAAAGATTATTCTTATTTGATAAAAACGGTTGGAAGTGCAGATTTCCAAACAGCGATTGACAACTCCGGAAGTGGCTTTGCAAAAGGAATGGAGATATTCTGGAGAGATCGAAAATCCATTAAAGGGATCGACTATTGGTTGACGTATTCTTACCTCAATACAGAGCGCAATTTCATGAATTTTCCAAGGAGTTTAACGCCAACTTTCGCTGCAAAACACACGCTTTCCGCAGTGGCTAAAAAATTTGTTCTAAACTGGAAAACAGGATTTAATCTTTCATACACTTACGCTTCTCCTCGCCCTTATTACGATTTGACGCAGAATTCTAATAGTAGTATAAGACACCAAGGACATCTTAAAGATTATAGTGCGCTTAATTTTAGTATTAATTACGTGCCAAGCATTGGACGAACTGATAATAAAGCAAACACCGTTATTGTACTGGGGATTAATAATATTTTAGGAACGAAAAATGTGTTCGGATATAATTATTCTCAAGACGGGATGCGCCGTAGCTCCGTTTTGCCGGCTTATGACACTTTTGTGTTTATCGGGGCGTTTATAAGTTTTGGCATTGACAAAACCAATGATGCTATTAACAATAATCTCTAACGGTTCGATATCAGAAATTGACCTTTCGGTAGAATTTATTTTAAATCAAATACTTTTTGAACTTAAATTAGATCCAAGACATTAAAACAACAAAATTTTTATATTATGAAAAACTTAATCGTAATCGCAGCATTTATTTTTGTAGGATTTAAATCTTTTGCGCAATCAGCTTATGATAAAGCCATGACAGACAAAATATCTAAAGTTGAAACTATCATGAATCCTGACGACTTCACAGCTTTGGCTAATGACTTTGACAGAATCGGAACCAAAGAATCAAAACAATGGTTACCGTTCTACTACGCCGCATTTTCAACCATCCAAAAGGCTAGATTATTAATGCGCACCAACAAATTGTCAGAATTGGATGCAGTTGCTGCAGAAGCTGATAAATACATTGCAAAAGCAGACGAACTTAGTCCAAATAATTCTGAAGTTTATGTACTTAAAAAAATGTCTGCAAGTTTAAAAATGATGGTTGATCCAATGTCTCGATTTATGACTTACGGACAAGAAGCGCAACAACACTTAGCAAAAGCCAAAGCCTTGGATGCTAACAACCCAAGAGTGACTTTGCTAGAAGCAGAAGACACTTACTTTACACCGGAACAATTTGGTGGTAGCAAGACAAGAGGGATCGAACTTTTTAAACAAGCAATTTCGCAATTCGGAACTTACAAAATCAAAACTCCTCTTGATCCTAACTGGGGAAAGATGGAAGCAGAGTATTTTTTAGGTCAATCCGCTAAATAAAAAATTGAACCATTTCTAAAACTAAATCTTCCGGTTAAGCTGAAAGATTTTTTTATTTTGAAACTTTCTGTATTTTTGATAGAAATAAATATTATATGAAATTAAGATATACTGTACTTAGTATCAGTTTGATGTTTTTTACCAATACTTATGCTCAGAAAATGAAATTAGGTTCTTACCCAAAAGCAGAAAAAGGAAACCAAGTTGATAATTATTTTGGGACGCAAGTAGCTGATCCTTATCGCGATCTAGAAAATGATTCTCCAGCAACTAAAAAATGGGTTGACGAAGAAGTTGCCTATTCTCAAGATTATCTTTCGAAAATACCTTATAGACAAGAGATTAAAGATCAATTAAAGAAACTTTGGAACTACGAAAAAATCTCTGCGCCCTTCAAAGAAGGAAGTTATACTTATTTTTATAAAAACGATGGGTTACAAGCGCAATCTGTCCTCTATCGTAATAGCAGAAGTTTAAAAACCGCAGAAGTTTTTCTTGACCCCAATAAGTTTTCAGAAAAAGGAACGACCTCAATGTCAAATATTTCTTTTAATAAAAAAGGAAATTTAGCGGCCTATTCCATTTCAGAAGGTGGTAGCGATTGGAATAAAATTATCATTATCGACACCGAAACCAAAAAACAAATCGATGATACTTTGCTCGATGTTAAATTCAGCGGAATTGCATGGCAAGGTGACGAAGGCTTCTACTACTCAAGCTACGATAAGCCTAAAGAAGGTACATTACTTTCTGGTATGACCGATAAACACAAGGTTTACTTCCACAAATTAGGAACAAAGCAATCTGAAGACCAATTAATTTTTGGTGGTGAAAAAATGCCAAGAAGATATCTAGGTGCTAGTCTAACAGAAGATGAAAGATTTCTCGTTATTACCGCTGCTAATGCTACCAACGGTAACGAATTATATGTAAAAGATTTACAAAAAAATGGTGATTTTGTACAACTTGTAAAAGGTTTTGACATCAATGCAAATGTTATTGATAACGATGGCGAAAATCTATTTATTTACACGGATAAAGATGCGCCTAATGGTCGTTTGGTAAAGGCAAATATGTCAAATCCAAAACAAGATAAATGGACTAATGTTATCCCAGAAACTGAAAATGTTTTAGGAATAACATTTGGCGGTGGTTACTTCTTTGCAACCTACATGATTGATGCGATTGATCAGGTTAAACAATATGATAAAACTGGAAAATTAGTTAGAAATATCGAACTACCAGGTAAAGGAAACATTGCTGGTTTTGGCGGAAAATCTGGTGATCAAGATGTTTATTTCACTTTTACAAACTATGTCACGCCATCTAGTGTGTACCGTTATAACATCGCTACGGGGACTTCTCGTCAAACGCAACATCCAATAGTGGATTTTCAGTCAGAGAATTTTGTGTCAGAGCAGGTTTTCTTTACATCAAAAGATGGAACTAAAATCCCGATGATGATCAACTATAAAAAAGGTCTGAAAATGGATGGCAAAAATCCTACAATCCTTTATTCTTATGGTGGCTTTAATGTTAGTTTGCAACCAGCATTTTCTGTAGTTAACGCCATCTGGATGGAAAACGGAGGTATCTATGCGGTACCAAACATCCGTGGCGGCGGCGAATATGGTAAAAAATGGCACGACGCAGGAACCAAACAACAAAAGAAAAATGTGTTCGAAGACTTTATCGCAGCAGCAGAATATCTACAAGCTAAAGGTTATACATCAAAGAATTATATGGCGCTTTCTGGAAGATCTAACGGTGGCTTGTTAGTTGGTGCAACGATGACGATGCGTCCTAATCTTGCAAAAGTTGCTTTCCCAGGTGTTGGCGTTTTGGATATGTTGCGTTATAACAAATTCACGGCGGGAGCGGGCTGGTCTTACGATTATGGTACAGCTGAAGATTCTAAAGAGATGTTCGATTATCTAAAATCTTATTCGCCAGTTCACAATGTTAAAAAAGGCGTATGCTATCCTTCTACGATGATTATTACCAGCGATCATGATGACAGAGTTGTGCCAGCACATTCGTTTAAATTTGGTGCAGAATTACAGGAAAAACAATCTTGTAAAAATCCAATATTGTTAAGAATCGAAAAGAATGCAGGTCACGGCGCCGGTCGTTCTACAGACCAAGTAATTGGTGAAAATGGCGATTTGTTATCATTTGCACTTTTTGAAATGGGTATTAAATCTTTAAAAAAATAAATTGTAAAAAAAATTCCTCGATAATTTTGTCGGGGATTTTTGTTTTTGGACAATTATTTGCATGCTTTTAACATCTTAAAAATTAACCAAATTCTATGAAAACAAATCTTCTTGTAGCAACAGTTTTGCTAAGTTTAGTAAGTCTTTCTTGCAAAAAAAATGAGGGCGGCAACAAAGGCGTTATTTCTGAATCTTCATCATCTGAAACAACAGTTGTCGATAATAACGGAACAGTTGATACTTTAACAACAACAACCGAACAAACAACCAATGCAACGCAAACCATCGAGACTTCCGTTGCTTACAAAGGATTAGACGGGACACGTGCTAAGGCAACTTTCTCTTCTGGGAAAAGCGGAAAAACACTCGTTATCGAATCAGCAAATAATCAAAAATATCAATTGGATTTTAAATCCAAAACTGCAGATGGCGAACATTATGAGAGAAATGGTGTTTCTGCAAATACCAAAGGTGACTCTTTGATTATCTCGCAAGGCGACACAGAGATACCATTGGTTAAAGTTAAATAACTTTCTAAAACTAAGAGTTATATAAAAAAAGGGGATTTGAGAGATTTTCAAATCCCTCTTTTTCCGTCCCATATCATCTGGATCATTTTTATTTTTCGGCGTTCGAGTGTCTCTTCTTTTTTGGCTTCTTGTATTCAACGGATGTATTCTTTACGGTGCGTGTAGGACATTTTTTCGTCAACTTCTTTAGCTTTTTGATTTTTATCCAACAAGATTCTAACATTATTAGGAAAAAGTATCTCAAGATTCTTTGAAAACCCATCCCGACTTGGATTTTAAAATTAATTTATTGAAAAAAAATCTTCCAGAATTACGACTTCTAATCTTAGTTCTCAAGCTTCCACAAAGTTATTCTTATATCAAATCTCGCCAAAGAACGTTTGATTCCTAACGTTATCGATTCGGAAAAAAATGCTGACAAGGCATTTACAATTGTTTGGCTATTCTCCAAGATAATCTTGACGATAAAGCTGCAAATTATTATCTAGGCCTGTTGTTTAACAAAATCTATGATGTCCGAAAAACCTACACGCTTAACCGTTATCTCGATAAGATTGAACCACACAAACAAAGCCAAAGTTATCAACAATTCTTATCCTTTATGTGGAATTTAAATCTTGATGAAATTTAAAATTTTCCTGTTTTTATGCCTGAGACTAACAAACAAAATACACTCTTTTTATTTTCTGTTATAGAAAGGATCGTAATAATTTTGTCATCGTCTAATGTTAATATTCTAAGCGCTTCGTCTATTTTTTTAGCACCATGTTTATTGTACCCGAAAACCCAGATTTCTTTTGCATCGGGCGTGTACAAGCGAAGCTTATCATTTTATCAAGAATAAGCCTTTTATTTAAAACCTAATCAAATTATTTTTAGTTTTAAAATAACAAAAAACCTCTCCGAAGAAAGGTTTTTGTATTTAAATGTTTATCTGTTAAATCTTACTCAAAAGTGTTCTAAAATTCACTTTTTCGTCGATAATTCTTCTCAGTTCAGAAACCGCAACGCGCTCTTGCTGCATCGTATCACGATCACGTAAAGTAACAGTGTTGTCGGCTAAAGAGTCGTGGTCAACGGTTATACAGAATGGCGTACCTAGCGCATCATTTCTTCTGTAACGCTTACCGATACTGTCTTTTTCTTCATAAATCAAGTTGAAATCATATTTCAAATCATTGAAGATTTTTTCTGCATATTCTCCCAGACCATCTTTCTTCATTAATGGAAGAATTGCGGCTTTTACAGGAGCCAAAGCTGGCGGAAGTGATAATACTGTTCTCTCTGAACCATCTTCCAAAACTTCATCTTTCAGACAATGGGAGAAGATCGCTAAGAATAATCTGTCAAGACCAACCGAAGTTTCTACAACATACGGCACATAACTTTCATTTCTTTCGGGATCGAAATATTGCAATTTTTTTCCTGAATGTTTTTCGTGCGCGCTAAGGTCAAAATCTGTTCGCGAGTGGATTCCTTCCAATTCTTTGAATCCAAACGGGAATTTAAACTCAATATCCGCCGCAGCATTGGCGTAATGCGCCAACTTTTCGTGGTCGTGGAATTTATAATTATCTTGTCCTAAACCTAAAGCCAAATGCCAGTTAAGACGTTTTGTTTTCCATTGCTCGTAGAATTCTAATTCCGTTCCTGGCGGAACAAAAAATTGCATTTCCATTTGCTCGAATTCACGCATTCTGAAAATAAATTGTCTCGCAACAATCTCATTTCTAAACGCTTTTCCGATTTGTGCAATCCCGAAAGGTAATTTATGTCTTGAGGTTTTTTGTACGTTTAGATAATTTACGAAAATCCCTTGGGCTGTTTCTGGACGCAGATACAGATCCATTGCAGAATCTGCCGACGCTCCCAATTTTGTCCCGAACATCAAGTTGAATTGTCTTACTTCTGTCCAGTTTTTAGAACCTGTATCAGGATCTGCAATTTCCAACTCTTCAATCAGAGCTTTCACATCAGCCAAATCATTAGCTTCAAGTGATCGTGCCAATCTTTTTAGCGCAGCGTCTTGCTTTGCACGATATTCCAAAACACGTGGATTGGTAGATTCAAATTCCGCTTTATCAAAAGCATCGCCGAATCTTTTCGCCGCTTTTTCAATTTCTTTTTGCGCTTTATCTTCCTGCTTTGCCGCCCAATCTTCAACCAAAACATCGGCACGGAAACGTTTTTTTGAATCTTTATTATCGATCAACGGATCATTGAAAGCATCCACGTGTCCTGAAGCCTTCCAAATCGTAGGATGCATAAAAATCGCCGAGTCAATTCCCACGATATTTTCGTTCAACTGCACCATTGCTTTCCACCAATATTGCTTGATGTTATTCTTTAGTTCAGCACCATTTTGTCCGTAATCGTATATTGCCGAAAGCCCGTCATACACCTCGCTAGAAGGGAAAATAAAACCATACTCCTTTGCGTGCGACACGACTTTCTTAAAAACGTCTTCCTGTTTTGCCATAGTTCCAATGAATTATTATGCAAAAATAGGCTTTTCTTTTGTCCTAGTCAACGGTCGACTTGCAAAATTATTAGGAGCCAAGAACCTGCTTTCGCTACTCGCTATCTTGCTATTCCTTTTCCACCGCTTTTCCACCGCAAGATGAGCTCAAACACGCCGCTCAATCAGGGCTAGGCGATTCGGGATATTTATAAAATTTAGTCTATCAAAATCAATATTTCGTCAGTTAGACTATTTCTTCTAAAGCTAATATCCTTTTATTTGGAAGAAGCTTCTATTGCGAGCATTTCTACAGTTTTTGCAAAACCTACTCGAAGTGATGTCTAGTTAAGCGTTTTTTAAAAACTTATATGATCTTTAGATAAAATTACGTGTTTTGAAAAACCGTTTAGAATATAGAAGCATCGAAATAAAACTTAAAAATGGACATTTCCAATTTCTGCAGAAGAAATTGATGAGCAACTCCATACAATGGGGCAAGACGGTTGGGAGCTTGTTGCAATAAGCGAATATTTTAACATGGGAAACTCTTTATCTAGTTTTTACACCTTCAAAAGAGAATTGTAGCCGATTCTATTTCTTTCTGTTCCTTTTCTTTTAATTTTTGCTTCAAATCATTAATTTGCGATTGCAGAAATTTTATTTCGCTGCTTGTGGACCTTGTCTGCTTAGAATAATGCCAAACCAATTCAATGTCTTTGTTCAGCATATCGTGTTCATAAAGCTCGTTTTTTGATAAAAATGTGGAGTCGTTCAGAACTGTAATTTCAAGATATTTTTTATCTCCTTTTTTAAAGGCTTTATAGTTTACAATGGCTATTTCTGGCGTTCTATCTTCAATTTTATTGATGTAGTGGTCGGCTTCAATTTTAAAATTTTCTTTATTCCATTTTTTAATGGTTAAGAATATACTCGGCGTTAAAACCAAAATCGAAAGCACTGTAATAATCAAAGTGGTTTGCTTACTTTTCCCTTGAGAATTTAGTAAATAATAGCGTTGATAACCCAAAACAATACTTAGAATCCACGTTCCAATCCCTATAAATACACAGTTCACCAAATAATAATACAAACCTCCGAAAAAATACTCGCAATTAGCGTTCGCTAAACCAAAACCAGCCGTACAAAGAGGCGGAATACAAGCAGTTGAGTTGCCACTGCAACGCCTGCAATCGTTTTAATTGCTTCTTTCCTAGTAATCCCAATAAACCAAGCCAAACCACCGAAAAGCGCAATCATACAATCAAAAACTGTAGCTTCTTTGAAAGCCTCCAACTGATTCGTCTCTGAATGGAAAGGCGTAACCATAAAATAAATTGTGGACGCCAAAAGACTGGTAACAATCATAATCAGCCAATTACCAACTGAAGGTCGAATCAACTTTTTATCGTGAATAGAAAGCCCAAAAGAAAGCCCAACAACAGGGCCCATCAAAGGTGAAATCAACATCGCACCAATCACAGCAGCTTGACTGTTAACATTAAGACCAATGCACGCAACGGCCATCGCACAAACCAATAACCAAAGATTGTGACCTCGAAAATGAATACCTTCTTCAATCTCGTTGTAGGTGTCTTTTTCCTCTTCTTCCTTAGAAAGCCCAAACAGGTTAATGATATTGAACAAACTCATCAAATTGAATTTATAACAAAAGTATATAAAAATTGGACTTTTGCTTTTCATCATTTTATAAATTCTTTGTTTAAATACGTAGTAAAAACTTCTATCAGAAATCTCTATTTTTGCAAAATGTTAGAAATTCTGTATCGCGACGAGCATCTCATTGCCATCAATAAACCCAGCGGATTATTGGTGCACAAATCCTATTACGCAGGACCTGCTGATGAGTATGCGGTAGAAAAACTAACAAATCAAATTGGTCAAAAAGTGCATCTCGTACACCGATTAGACAGAAAAACTTCGGGCGTTTTACTTTTCGCATTAAATAAAGAAAGTTTGAAACTGATCAGCGACCAATTCATGAGCCGAGATGTTGAAAAGAAATACATTGCGATTTTACGAGGTTGGACAAAAGAAGAAGAAACCATAGATTACGATTTAGCTAACGAAAATGAAGTTATCCAGAACGCAATCACATATTATCGTCGTTTACAAACCTCCGAAATCGATTTGCCTTTTAGAAAACATCCAACTTCCCGATATTCTTTGGTTGAAGCGCTTCCAGAAACGGGTAGATTTCATCAACTGAGAAAGCATTTCAAACATATTTTGCATCCCATTTTGGGTTGTCGAAAACATGGCTGCAACAAGCAAAATAAATTGTGGTTGGAGACTTTTAATATTACAGCAATGCCTTTGCATTCGCATCAGCTCAATTTTATTCATCCAATGACGAGCGACGAGATCGCAATTAATGCAAGCCTAAACGTCAATCCAGAATTTTTAAAAATCGCAAAAATTTTGAGTTTTGATGTTAGCAAGTTTATTTAGTTTTAGAAATTGTAGCTCATTGCTAGATGATTTCACTTTGAAGTAGGCTTGGAAAGAGCTCGTTATTTCTCCATTTTCTACTTGTGCATCTTTTTTGAAATTTTTTTTGCACCAGAGTCAAACGGAATGCTTATTATCGCAATACCAGTACTTACACAAAATACAGTCCATCTTGCAGAATTATCGGTTTTAATACCGGGGGTTCCGCCGAAAGGTATTTGAACAGTTTTTGTTGGCTGGCTAGAAAGAATTTGACTTAGACTAAATCTCATCCCAAATCCTCTCGTAAAAGCCAAGATATCACCGACAGTCTTATTGGTTCTTCCTTTTTTAAGAAAATCCTTAGCTTCTTGATTGGTAAAAAATTAATGGTATCTAGAAATATGGTATTTGTCACTATTTTTTTCGGAATTTGGAATTATTGAAAGCAACTTACCCAAAATGAAGTTGACTTAGCAAAGCCACGATAAGTAAAATTGTTTTTACATAGTTTATTTTAATGGCGCGGAACTATCATTTTTTGGCTAAAAAATAAAAAATTTGCAAAATTTTCTTTATTACTAAAGCTTAGCAATTGCAGATAAATAAATTAATTAGGCTTGAAAGTTGGAAAGATAAAACCTAGGACTTAACTTATTTTCTTAAATTTGTAAAACTTTTTTCCGATGTACAAAAGTATCATTCGCCCCATTCTCTTCAGATTCGATCCCGAAGAAGTTCATCACTTTACATTTTCAATGCTTAAGAATTTTGGTTTTTTTACCAAATTATTTTTGCCCAAACCTTTGGTAGATAAGCGTTTGGAAAGAGAAGTTTTCGGAATTAAATTCAAAAACCCAGTGGGTCTAGCCGCAGGTTTTGATAAAAATGCTGTCCTTTTTAATGAGTTAGCAGATCTTGGATTTGGATTTGTAGAAATCGGAACGGTAACGCCAAAAGCACAAGCTGGAAATCCGAAGAAGAGATTGTTCAGACTCATTGAAGATAGCGGAATTATCAACCGAATGGGTTTTAATAACAATGGTTTGGAGGCCGCAATCGAAAAACTAAAAGCTAATAAAGGAAAAATCATCATCGGTGGAAATATTGGTAAAAATACCGACACTAAACCCGAAAATTATACCCAAGATTATCTCGATTGTTTTGAAGGTCTACATCCTTATGTTGATTATTTTGTACTTAATGTAAGTTGTCCCAATGTAAGCAGCCATGCCAAACTAGAAGATGTGGCGTATCTACAAGAGTTAATTACTGAAGTTAAAAAAATTAATGTTTCTAAATCTAACCCAAAACCAATACTTTTAAAAATCGCACCAGATCTCAACAATGGTCAGCTCGACGAAATTATTGACTTGATCGCCGAAACTAAAATAGACGGTGTCATTGTTTCCAATACTTCTGTTAACCGAGAAGGTTTACAAACATCACCCGAAATTTTAGAACAAATTGGCAATGGTGGTTTAAGTGGAAAACCCATTAGGGAACGTTCAACAAAAATGATTAAATATTTGGCGGATAAAAGTAATCGTGCGTTCCCCATTGTTGGAGTTGGTGGCATCCATTCTGCAAAAGATGCGATGGAAAAGTTGGATGCGGGAGCGAGTCTGGTGCAGTTGTACACAGGTTTTATTTATGAAGGTCCACAATTGATAAACGACATTAATAAAGAGCTTTTGAAAAGAGCGTCGCGTTTGCCGAGATAAAGATTTGTTATCAGAAACCGACCAACTCGATGCTTATATTCTGTTGCATGACCTGTATTTTGAAAAATGATTTGTAAATAATATCGTATGAAATTGCTATCTGTTTCTTTCCTAGTCTTGCTAAGCCTTGTATCGTGTATGTCTAATTCGCATGCCTCATCAACTTCTAACGCGATTGGTGGACAAAGAGATAAACACGATTGTCTTGTTGGGGCGGGGCAAACTTGGAGTACACTTCGTCACACTTGTATTCAGGTTTTTAATGAAGGTATTCGCTTGAATCCCGTCGGGCAAAAAGAAGATACGGCGGTCTTTAGCGCATTTATTATTTATAACCAAGATCAATCCAAAGCAGAATTATTTTTACCAAACGAATCTTCATCAAATGTTTTAACGACAAATGATAAAATTACTTATCATTTGGGCTCATATAGTTATGATTCGAAAACTGGAATTTTAAGCATCGGAGGTACACAAAAATACCGACGGTATAAGTAGGTCGGTACATTTCTGTAATGTTAGATTTATTGTTCTAAATGTAGGATTAAAAGAAAAATTGGATATGGCGAAATGGTGGTATCTGCTTTTAACTTGCTTTCGAATAACTCTCAAAAAATAATTAAGCAACATGACATTATCTCTTCTACAATATAAAAATTTGGTGAGACAGAAACAACGTTGAAATGTCGACAAAGCGATTTTATTTTGGAATATGCATTTGATGATGGACTTGAAATTGAAAGGCAAATTACAAAAGAAGAGTTAGCGGCAGATTTGAAATTGAAATACGAGCTGAAAAATAACAACTCAGAAATTCAATTAGAAAAAGTTTATAAAATAGGGGAAGAAAGCTACCAGTCCTATCGTTATCAAAACGGAAATTGACCAAACTCGAATTTGATGAGGATTATGTTTTCAAAACCAATCGATAAAAATTATACTTACTATGGAATTAGTTACTATTAAAGTTTTTAATACAGAACCTGAAGCCCAAATGATAAAAGCTTTTTTGGAAGCCCATAATGTCGACTGTTTTGTCTTTGGAAATGTGTTGGCTAATACTTACAATGTTTTCAATTTGACTTCTGGGGGTGTTCAATTGAAAGTTGCCGCAGACAATTTAGAAACTGCAAAACAGCTTTTGGAGGATTTTTATAAGCGGGATGAGAACATATAATTTTAGTTCAAAATTCTACATTAAGACTTTATTCTAAAATAAAGTCCCTTAAAAGTTGTAAATTTACAGAGATAAAAATCCCATTATGCGACAAGTCATAAAGGCGACAAAGCCTGATTTCAATATTCAGTATACCGAGCCAAAAATCTACTATTTCGAAAAAGATGGACTTCAACTAAAATCTTCGTACACAGCTTACGATTCTCAAAATTTAACCGAAAAATCATATTCTGCCGGGATTGCGCCTTATTTGCGTGGGCCTTATTCGACGATGTATGTGCAAAAACCTTGGACAATTCGTCAATACGCAGGCTTTTCGACAGCAGAAGAATCTAATGCTTTCTACAGAAGAAACTTGGCAGCCGGACAAAAAGGATTGTCTGTGGCTTTCGATTTGGCAACGCACCGGGGTTATGATTCGGATCACGCAAGAGTGGTAGGAGATGTCGGAAAAGCAGGTGTAGCAATAGATTCCGTCGAGGATATGAAAATTTTGTTCGATCAAATTCCTTTGGATGAAATTTCGGTTTCAATGACGATGAATGGTGCGGTTTTGCCGATTCTTGCATTCTATATTGTTGCGGCTGAAGAGCAAGGCGTTGCTCAAGACAAACTTTCAGGAACTATTCAGAACGATATTTTGAAGGAATTTATGGTGCGTAATACCTACATTTATCCACCAACGCCATCCATGAAAATTATTGCTGATATTTTTGAATACACGTCTAAAAATATTCCAAAATTTAATTCTATTTCAATTTCAGGTTATCACATGCAAGAAGCAGGTGCAACGCCAGTTTTAGAAATGGCTTACACACTTGCTGATGGTCTAGAATACGTTAGAACAGGGATAAAAGCTGGGATGAATGTTGATGATTTTGCACCACGTTTATCGTTTTTCTGGGCAATCGGGATGAATCACTTTATGGAAATCGCGAAGATGCGCGCAGCACGCTATATTTGGGCAAATCTTTTAACACAGTTCAATCCTCAAAATCAAAAATCTTTGGCTCTAAGAACACATTCTCAAACTTCTGGATGGAGTTTAACAGAGCAAGAGCCATTTAATAATATTACAAGAACTGCGATTGAAGCTTTATCATCGGCTTTGGGAGGAACGCAATCTTTGCACACCAATGCCTTGGATGAGGCAATTGCGCTGCCAACCGATTATTCGGCGAAAATCGCCAGAAATACGCAGATTATCCTTCAGCAAGAAAGCGGAATTTGCGATGTGGTCGATCCAATGGGTGGTAGTGATCTGGTGGAAGCTTTGACGCAACAGATGATTGAAGAAGCGATGAAGTACATCGATGAGGTGGAGAAAGAAGGCGGGATGACAAAAGCGATCGAAGCAGGAATTCCAAAAATGAGAATTGAGGAAGCTGCCGCCATTAAACAAGCTAAAATTGATAGTGGAGAAGAATTTATCATTGGTGTTAACTCATTTAAATCTCAGTTAAAACAAGAAGATATTGAGATTTTGGATATTGATAATTCTGTGGTTCGTCAAAAGCAAATCGAAAGACTTAACAACATCAAAGCAACGCGTGATCATGCTGCTGTTGACGATATCTTGCAGCAAATTCGTCAGTCCACAAAAACGACAGAAGGTAATCTTCTAGCTTTATGTATTGAGGCGGCACGTCGTCGTGTTACTTTGGGTGAAATGTCGGACGCGATGGAAGAAAGCTTTGGTCGTTACAAAGCCAATATCAAAACTATTTCTGGTGTATATGCTATGAATGCTGGTAAAAATGAATACTTCGATAAAGCGGTAAAATTAACCGAAAAATTCGAGGAAGAGGAAGGACGTCGTCCAAGAATTATGGTGGCAAAAATGGGGCAGGATGGCCACGATCGTGGTGCCAAAGTTGTCGCGACAGCTTTTGCTGATATGGGATTTGACGTGGATGTTGCGCCATTGTTCCAAACGCCAGAAGAGGTTGCAAAACAAGCCATCGAAAATGATATTCATATTTTAGGTGTTTCATCTTTGGCAGCAGGACACAAAACCCTTGTACCACAAGTTGTTGAAGAATTAGAAAAGCTGGGCGCAGAAGATATTACAGTGGTTGTTGGCGGTGTTATTCCGCAGCAAGATTACGAATTTTTGTATGCTAACGGCGCCGATCATATTTTTGGTCCAGGAACTAATCTTCCCAAATGTGCCGTAGAAATTTTAGAAAAAATGCTGGTTAAATAATCACGTTTATTAAATATATTGAAAAGAAAATCTTCAGGAATACCTGAAGATTTTTTATTTATTTAGAGTTTTTTGACCTTGCCATTTTTTAATCGACATGGTTTCGCCGCTAACAGCGTCTATTACTTTTAATGAATCACATAAGTTGCTTGAAGCTTCAAAAATATGATAAGTTTCAAAACGATCAGGACCATTATATCCTACAGAAATAGAGTAGTCCCAATGCTTATCCACCTTTGTACTATCTACCATAAAGGCTATTCTTCCTTTGCCTTTTGTCAAAGAATCAAGATATTTTGCTTGCGTTTCTATTTCATCAAGTTCTAAAATTTTCTTTTCAAAATCAAATGATTTACAAGTTTTTACAACTTTAGTTGTCACGTCTATTGTTGTAGAATTTTCTTTTTTACAAGCGATAGCACTTAAAACTAAAAAGCTGAAAAGAAGTTTTCTCATAAAATTTATTTTTTCAAAATTAATAAAAAACACGCTTTCCATTGCTGAAAAACGCGTTCCGTTTAATATAAAAATGTGATTGGGTTTAGGTTTTTGCATTGGCACTTACATAAGCTAGCAACCAAGTTGCTTCCTCGGCAGTCAGTTTCGCTTTTGGCGCCATTCTTTCGATAATTGGTTTCCATTCGCTGGCTGTATGATCTGTTGTTGCTGGCAAATCATGACATTTTCCGCATCTTGCATCATACAATGTTTCTGCCGTTGCCATTTGTTCATTAGTCACACCATAAGAACTTCCTTGACTATTTGCACCATTTTGTGAGGCACAAGAATAAACCAAAGTCAAAGCAAAAACGGAAGTATATAGGTATTTTTTCATTATTTTTGATCTTTGAGTTATTTCAAATTTATAAAATAAACCTGAAACTACTCAGATTAAAAAACAATTTATAAACATTCCAAATTCTCAAGATGAGCGTTGAAATATCCTTAGAAACTTTAGTTAAAGGTATAAAATCTGGTGATAAAAGATTGATAGCTAAGGCGATAACTTTGGTTGAAAGTAAGAAGTTGGCGCATCGCGAAAAAGCCGAGCAACTTCTCAAAGCGATTATGCCATTAACTGGAAAATCAATTCGAGTTGGTATTACAGGCGTCCCTGGAGCAGGAAAATCGACCTTTATTGAAAATTTTGGACAACTCGCCATCAAGAACGGAAAAAAAGTGGCTGTACTTGCAATTGATCCTAGTTCGGCGATTAACAAGGGAAGTATTCTCGGTGATAAGACCAGAATGGAAGATCTCGCCAAAGATCCTAACGCATTTATCCGTCCAAGTCCAAGTTCTGGATTTCTGGGTGGCGTTGCCAATGCCACTTTTGAGACCATGTTAATTTGCGAAGCTGCTGGCTATGATTATATCATGATAGAAACCGTTGGAGTGGGGCAGAGCGAAGTTTTGGTTGCCGATATTTCTGATGTTTTTTTGTTCTTAAAAATTATCGGTGGCGGCGACGAGTTGCAAGGCATCAAACGCGGTATTATGGAAATGGTAGACCTTATTTTCATTAATAAAGTGTCGGAGGAGAATCTTCAACAAGCCAAAAATACTAAGTTAGAACTTACGCGTGCACTTCAATTTATGCCACCAAAAGAAAAAGATTGGAAAGTACCAATTTTACTTGGTTCAGCGCTTAACCATCAAGGTCTAGAGAAGGTATACGAAAAGATTGATGATTTTATTTGTCTAAAAAAATCTAGTGGACGCTTTGAGAAAGTTCGACAGTTACAAGGCGAAAAGCGTTTTCAATATTGGGTGCAAGCTTATATTTTAGAACAAACCAAAAAAGATCAACATTTGGAGGATGCTTTTAATGAACATAAAAAAAACGCTTCAGAATTATTGGCTAATCCAAGCTCTGAAGCACGTGAGTTTGTTAATAAATTATTGAAGTCTTACTAAAACTTTTTAAGCATTTAATTGGGAAGGCATTTTGGTAATTTTATCAAAGAAAATCTCAGTTAAAGCAAAAATTGACAAAATACTAACAAAAAAGCTCCGAGAATTTTCGAAACTTTTTATATTTCGTAACTTTGAAAAGCATCTTTGATATGCTTGATTTCCAAAATATTTTGTTTTGTTTTTAAAACTGAAATAATATCAAATCTAACGTCAAGATCTTCTTTTAGACTTTGAGAATATTCGTCAGCTGCCGCAACCAAAAGTCGCATTTTCTTTTTGTTAACGGCATCTTCGGGATTGATGAAATGATTATCGCTTCGTGCCTTAACTTCAACAATAACTAAGGTATTTTCGGTTTTTGCAATGATGTCAACCTCTGCTTTCAGAAAACGAAAATTACGCTCCAAAATGTCATAACAATTGGATTCTAAAAATGTACAAGCAGCATCTTCAGCTAGTTTTCCAAAATCATTATGTTCGGCCATTTTTAAAGTTTAAAATTAAGCTCAGAAGATTTTCCAACTTTTAAAGAAACTTCGGCACCGATAATTAAAGGACGATTATCCTGGATATGGCCGTTTGGGAATTCGTACAAAACCGGGAATTTATAAGCCTTTAGGCGATGATCTACCAAATGCAAAGCAAAAGGATCAAAAGCTTCTTCATAAGCTTTGTTATCGGTCTCTTTGCCCATATTGGTCATTCCTCCAACTATTAGTCCTTTTACTTTTTTGAAAACACCAGCCAATTCGAGGCTTATCAACATCCGATCGAGCGCATAAAAATTTTCGCCAATATCTTCGATAAACAAAATTTTGTCTTTAAAATCGAAAGAATATTTGGTGCCTAAAAGTGCATAGATTAGAGCCAAATTTCCACCAACAAGTTGACCATTGGTTTTTCCATTTTTATTAAATCTATTAGCTTCTAAAGTGTAATTAAGCGACTTGCCTTTTAGCACATCAAATATCAACTTATAACTTTCCTGGGTTACACCAAAAGAAGAGGTTTTTAAAGTTTGTCCATGGATGCTGGCATATCCTTTTTTCAAGAGAAAGCTTTGTATGACGGTATTATCAGAATAACCAATATACCATTTTGGATGTTTTTTGAAATAATTAAGCTTTATATGTTCTAACAAATGTTGACATCCGTAGCCGCCACGTGTTGCCCAAATAGCTTTGGTATCTTTATCATTAAAAGCCCAATTAATATCCTCAATACGTTGCTGCTCTGTTCCTGCATAACTGTAACCATCTTGAAATTTTTCCAAGGTATTTTTTCCTAAAACAGGCTCATAACCTTTCGAGATAATAAGATCTATTGTTGATTGTAATTGTTCTTTTTCTACTGAACCTGCGGGTGATATTATGGCTATTTTATCGCCTTCTTTTAAGCGTTCTGGTAAGATTATGGATTTCATTATTTGCGTTTGTATTTAACTTCGGTCTTTTCTGCTTCTTCTAGTTTTTTATCAAATTGATTAAATTTTTTAAAACTTTGTAAGAATATGAAGAAACTGAAAATTACTAAAATAATGCCTACCCCTTTTCTGATTGAGTTGGCAATCTTCTCCGTTAGTTTATCATGAAATTGTTTTGCAAGGAAAATTTTAGCCAAATCTATCCCTAAATAGGTTAATATAACAATACTAATGTATAGGATAAAACTCTCGGTTTCTGGATATTGATTGCGTACAGAAACCACTGTTACCAACCAAAAGAGTATAACACCAACGTTAAGTAAATTGAGTAAAAAACCATTCGCAAAAGTTTTCAAATAATTACGTCCTATGAGTTTTTCTTCTCCTTTGATGTGCATTTTGGTTTTGGATACAACCATAATACAACCATAAATAAATATTAGAAGTGCTGAGACTCGATAAAAGGAGGGATGTTTATCAATCAATTCTACCAGATCTGCGCTGGCATAATAAGCTGCAACAATGCAAAGCAAATCTGCTGTAATCACCCCAAAGTCTAAGGCTAAGGCATGTTGTGGGCCTCGCGAAAAACTGGTCTCTATAAGAAGGAAAAAAATGGGTCCGATAAACACCAAACTCAGCATGATCCCTAATAAAATTGCATATAAAATAAGTTCTAACATAGCTTATAGTATCTTGCAAAGAAAAAGAATTTTTAATAAAACTTAGGTTAAATTAAGCTTTACTAAAAATTCTTTATGTTTTGTTTAATTAATAATCTTGAAATCCAGCTGCTTAGCTAGCAAATTAGCTTTCATGACTTTTATCTTGACTTGATCACCCAATTGATAAGTATTACCCGTTTTGCTACCAACTATTGCATAATTCTTTGCATCAAAACTGTACGAATCGTCTATTAAGTCGCGAAGTTTTATCATACCTTCGGCGCCATTTTCTGGAATCTCTACCCAGAATCCGAAATCCGAAACGCCGGAAATAACCCCATTGAAATATTCTCCAACATGCTTCTCCATAAATTTGACCTGCATGTATTTGATAGAGTCTCTTTCTGCATCCGCTGCTAGGCGCTCCATAGAACTGCAATGTTTTGCTTTTTCCTCAACTTCCTGTACATCAACAGACTTACCACCATCAAGATAATGTTGTAATAATCGGTGGGCAATAACATCGGGATAACGTCTAATCGGCGATGTAAAATGCGAATAATAGTCGAATCCTAAACCATAATGTCCAAGACTTTCTGTGGTATATTTGGCTTTGCTCATGCTTCGCATCGCAAGCGTTTCAATCATATTTTCTTCAGCTTTTCCTTTGACTTCTTGCAAAAGCTTGTTCATAGATTCGGTAGTAGTTTTAGCATTTGCTAAATTCATTTTGTAGCCAAAATTACCAACAAAATCGCGCAATGCATTTAGTTTTGTTGGATCTGGATCTTCGTGAACACGATAGATAAAGGTATTGTGAGAAGGTTCGTTTCGTTTATTTAATGAAACAAATTCTGATACTTTCTTATTGGCAAGTAGCATAAATTCTTCTATCAAATGGTTAGAATCTTTGCTAATTTTGAAATAAACACCTATTGGATTACCGTCTGCATCGAGGTTAAATCTCACTTCGCTTCTATCAAAAGTGATGGCTCCATTTTTAATTCTTTCATCACGAAGAATTTTTGCAAGATCATCAAGTTTATTAATTTCTTCTTGATAATCACCTTCTTTACTTTCGATACGTTCTTGTGCTTCTTCGTAAGTAAATCGTCTGTCAGAGTGGGTTACAGTACGTCCGAACCATTGTTTTTTAACTTTAGCAGAATCATCCATTTCGAAAACTGCAGAAAAAGTATATTTATCCTCATTCGGACGAAGAGAACAAACACCGTTACTCAAAACTTCGGGTAACATCGGCACAACACGATCTACCAAATATACTGAAGTTGCGCGCTCGTAAGCCTCATCATCTAGCAAAGTCCCTGGACGTACGTAATGCGATACATCAGCAATATGAACACCGATTTGCCAATTTCCGTTTTCTAATTTTTGTATAGACAAAGCATCGTCAAAATCTTTTGCATCTTTTGGATCTATTGTAAAAGTACAGATACCACGCATATCCCAACGTTTTGCAACTTCTTCAGGTCGAATACTGGTATCAATCTCGTCAGCTTCTTTTTCAACTTCTGGTGGGAAATTATAGGGAAGTCCGTATTCTGCTAATATAGCGTGAATTTCGGTCTCGTGCTCGCCTGGTTTTCCAAGAACTTGTATAATTTCGCCTTCAGGATTTTTACTCCCTTGGTCCCATTTTATCATTTTAACGATGACTTTATCACCATCTTTGGCGTCGTGTACTTTATCTTTTGGGATAAACATATCGGTATTCATATTCTTTTTTTCAAAGACTACGAATCCAAAATCTTTGTGCGGTATATCTTGGAAAGTACCAACAAAAGTATCTTTTGCACGTTCAAGAACATTAACAACAGAGCCTTCTAGTTTTTTGCCTTTAAAATGATAAGTTACAATAAGAACTTTATCACCTTGTAACGCATCTTTTACATTTTTTTGATGGATAAAAATATCATCATCTATACCTTCGACACTTACATAAGCGTTACCAGATTGGTTAAAATCGATAATACCCGTTAACGCACCTTCGATTTTTAAGTTGATGATGTATTTACCTTTTTCAGTTTCTTTAATTTTTTCACTCGCAAGCAGACGATGTAAGGCTTGTATAACCAATTCTCGTTGTCTTGGATTTTTGTAATCTATACCATTCGCAATCTGTTTATAATTATAGATTTTGTTGGTATTTTGGTTCATAAAACGCAGAATAATTCTCCCTAATTCGATGAGTTTCTGATCGTTTTTTAAGCTTCTATTTCTTTTCATAGGTTTAAAAATTAATAAACCTTAATATTTTAAGAAATACTAAGGTTTTTACAATTAAGAACAAGCAATCTTGTTGACTCTGTTCTGATGTCGGCCTCCTTCGAAATCTGTAGTGAGGAATTTATCAACGATTTCTAAGGCAAGCTCTTTTGCAATAAATCTTGCTGGAAGAGCGACCATATTAGCATTATTATGTTGTCTAGACAATGCCGCAATCTCTGGCATCCACGCTAGTGCACAACGGATCTGTTGATGCTTGTTGGCTGTAATCTGTACACCTTGACCACTGCCACAAATCAAAATCCCAAGTTCGTTATCACCGTTTTCCACAGAAGAAGCCGCAGGATGTACAAAATCTGGATAATCAACAGAATTCAAAGAATATGTACCAAAATCCTGAATCTCGTATTTATCTTTTAGCTGTTCTTTTAAATATTCTTTGTATTCAAAACCTGCATGGTCAGCGGCAATAGCTATTTTTTTCATAATTTACTTTTATATAGTATTAGATAGATTTTCTACAAATTTAATATTATTCTGTTGATTGATAATCTTCGGAAGAGAAGAATAACTAAATAAAATCTCGATAATTAATACTTTGTTAATATTACCTATCAAAACCTGTGGAAAACTACGAAAACAAATGTGGAAAACTAGCTTGAGATTGTTCTTTTTAGTTCGAATTAAATTCCTTATTGCACTTTTTAAATGGAAAAACAATTCCCAAACTTGAAAAACTTTTAGTGTGCCAATCCTAATATTTTCCCCAGTTAAAATATCCATAATCTAGACTTATTAATATTTATCAGTATTTGTGGAAAACTAACTTAATTTACTGAAAATCAAATTTCTTAATTGTTAATAGAATATGAATAGACTTTAAATTAAATGTTATCAAAAAATTCAAAAATACTTTTCCACAAAACTCACAACTACAATATACAATAACAATATTCTTTCTTTTTTAAATAAATAAAATTGTTAGATAATGATTGTTGTAGCGGTGTGGAATCTTTTGTTTGAAAAGTTCGTCTTTTGATAAAGAGAAATCTTACATTTGTAATCGTTGAAACTAGTATTTCAAATATCAAACCAACCTGAAATAAATTTAATAAATACGAATGAAAACAATTAAGGATTTCAATTTTTCTGGCAAAAAAGCTTTGGTACGCGTTGACTTCAACGTTCCGCAAGATGACAATCTTGATGTAACTGACAATACAAGAATTGTTGCTGTTAAACCTACGGTTGATAAGATTTTGGCTGATGGCGGTTCGGTAGTCTTGATGACGCATCTTGGTCGTCCAAAAGGCGAAGTTAGTGATAAGTATTCGCTTAAGAACATTGTTTCTGAAGTTTCTAAAGTTTTAGGAAAGGAAGTTAAGTTTGTTGAAGAATCGATTGGTGAAAAAGCGAAGCAAGCTGCTGCAGATTTACAAGGTGGCGAAATTTTGTTGTTAGAGAATCTTAGATTCCATGCAGAAGAGGAGAAAGGTGATGAAGCTTTTGCTGAGCAACTTTCTAACTTAGGTGATGCTTATGTTAATGATGCCTTTGGTACCGCGCATAGAGCACATGCTTCGACAGCTGTTATTGCTAAGTTTTTCCCTTCAACTAAATTTTTCGGTTTGTTGATGGCTAAGGAATTGGAGGCGATTGATAGAGTCCTTAAATCTGGTCACAAGCCTGTAACTGCAATACTTGGTGGATCGAAAGTTTCTACTAAAATTACTATTATTGAAAACATTTTACCTGCAATCGATAATTTAATTATTGGTGGTGGTATGGCATTTACATTCATTAAAGCTTTAGGTGGGAAGATCGGAAACTCTTTAGTAGAAGATGATAAATTGCAATTAGCATTAGAAATCTTAGAAAAAGCCAAGCAACATAAAGTTGAAGTTTATTTGCCAAGCGATGTGATTATCGCTGATCAGTTCAATAACGATGCGAATACGGAAGAAGTTAACGTTTACGAAATTCCGGAAGGATGGATGGGATTGGATGCTGGTCGTCAATCTAGATCAAAAATTAATGATGTGATCCTGAATTCTAAAACAATTCTGTGGAACGGACCAATTGGTGTTTTCGAAATGTCAAAATTTGCTAATGGTACCATTGCTTTAGGTGACAGTATCGAAGAAGCAACTAAGCTTGGAGCATTCTCATTAGTTGGAGGTGGTGATAGTGTTGCTTTTGTCAAGCAATTCGGTTATGCTGACAAAGTAAGTTATGTTTCAACTGGAGGAGGAGCAATGTTAGAAAGTTTGGAAGGTCTAGAACTTCCTGGAGTTGCTGCTATTAACAAAGATTAATTTGTTTTAAATATTTAAAAATGAAAACCGACAAATTTTTGTCGGTTTTTTTATGCCTTAGATTTTATAAATGTCTTGATTATCTTTTTTGAACGATTCTCAGGCGGTTAGTTGGATTTTTGAGATTTAAGTTATTTTCATAAAATTTGAAGTTTTCCACAAAAAAATCACAAAATGGTCAAAAATCGGCTTTCAGAATATGCTCAAAAAACGAGTTTCTACTTTTTTCCTATAATATATATCAAACTCGAAAATTCGCCCGAAAATGATGCTTTTATGTTAGAAATTGCTCCGCGAAGACTTGCTTTCAGCCAAAAAAGGCTCGAATTTTTATATTTTTCACTCAACATCGAAATATAAAACGAGTCGAGTAGGAGAGGTTTCACTTTTTCAACTTTCCAATAATTATTGTTCATTAGTTTCAACATTCCGTTTCGTGAGAAATGATAAACGTGACGAGGTACGTCGAAAGCTGCCCAAAATTCTTTATAATAAATTGCATCATACGAAGTCGGATTCGGAACAGCAATAATTAATTTTCCGTCGACTTTTAATTTTTTATAAAAAATAGAAAGCATTTCTTCTTGATTTTCCACGTGCTCGAAAACATGCCAAAGGGTAATAGCATCTAAAGAATGATCTTCAATTTCATCAAGATTTGATACTAAAGTTGTCTTGCTAGTTTTTTGTCTTGCAGCATTTCTGGCGTCATCATTCGGCTCGAAACCAAAAGTTATATAATCATTTTCTATGTATTTTACAAATTCTCCAGCGCCACAACCATAGTCTAAAACTTTTTTATCGAAACCTGAAGAAAGACTTTTAGAAAGTATATTTTTCTTGTAAGAAAGATTAAAACCTTGTAAGAATTTGTATAATTTTTCTTTTGCACTTCCGCTATCTTGATGATGCGAAATGTAATCTTCACTTTCGTAATATTTAGAGAGATTTGATGGGATAGGAGAGGTTTTCCACACGCCCTTAGTTTCGGTTTCTTTTATTTCAAAAATTTCTTGACTAAGAAAATGATCTTTTATTTTCATTAAAATATGATGAATAGTTTTTATTCTATTATAAAACGTGGAATTGTAGTTATCCACAATTCCACAATCTAATGCTTATGCTATATTCTAAGCTTAAATAAATGTTTCACGTGGAACATTTAACAAGTTATCCACAAGCTATCTACCCAGAAACACCAATAACACATTAATATCTGCTGGCGAAACACCGCTAATTCTACCAGCCTGTGCAATGGTTTTTGGCATAACTTTAGACAGTTTTTGCTTAGCTTCAGATGATAAACTTGAGATTTTAGTAAAGTCAAAATCTTCAGGAATCTTAATGTTTTCTAAACGATTAAGTTTTGACGCATTCTCTTTTTCCTTTTCAATATAACCTCTGTATTTGATGTTAATCTCTGCTTGTTCTCTAACTTCGTCATTAAATTGACTTGCAAACTCTTTAATAGCCGGAATCTCTTCAAGTTTTACAAGTGTCATATTAGGTCTTGTAAGAATCTGAGCTGCTCTGTAAGCTTGATCTACAGGACTTGAATCAATGCTTTCAAGAATAGGATTTATGATACCTGGTTTTAAAGAAGTTTCTCGTAAGAAATCTTCAAGTTGTTGACTTTTAGAGATTTTATCTTTTACGCGATTAAGTCTTTCTTGAGATGCTAGCCCTAGATTGTAAGATTTTTCAGTTAATCTTATGTCTGCATTATCTTGTCTTAAAAGTAGGCGATATTCAGCTCTTGATGTGAACATTCTGTAAGGTTCTTCAGTACCTTTTGTAATTAAATCATCGATAAGAACCCCAATATAGGCTTCATCTCTACTAAGTGTGAATTCGGGCTTGTCTTGCACTTTAAGAGCAGCATTAATACCAGCTATTAGACCTTGTCCAGCCGCTTCTTCATATCCTGTTGTGCCATTTATTTGACCAGCGAAATAAAGATTTTTAATTAATTTTGTTTCTAAAGTGTGATAAAGTTGGGTAGGAGGGAAGTAGTCATATTCGATGGCGTAACCAGGACGGAAAACCTTTACATTTTCAAATCCAGGAATAAGCTTCATAGCTTTAATTTGTACATCTTCTGGAAGTGAAGAACTGAATCCATTAACATATATTTCTACGGTGTTCCAACCTTCTGGTTCAACAAAAAGTTGATGTCTTGTACGTTCTGCAAAACGGTTAATTTTATCCTCAATACTTGGGCAATAACGTGGTCCAAGACTCTGAATAGTCCCATTAAACATGGGGCTTCTATCAAATCCTGAACGCAAAACTTCATGCACTTTTTCGTTTGTATAGACAATATAACAACTTCTTTGTTCTTTTAGCTTAGGAGTATCTAAATATGAGAATTTTTTAGGGTTTTCATCACCCGATTGTTCTTCCATTTTAGAATAATCCAGACTACGGCCGTCAACACGTGGCGGTGTTCCAGTTTTCATTCTTCCTGATTCAAAACCTAAAGAAACCAATTGTTCTGTTATTCCATAGGCTCTGGGTTCGCCCATTCTACCGCCACCAAGTTGTTTGTCACCAACATGTATTAAGCCATTTAAGAAAGTTCCGTTGGTTAAGACAACTGACTTACCACGAATTTCGATACCTAACGACGTTATAACACCTACGACTTTATTATCTTCGATAATAAGATTCTTAACCATATCTTGGAAGAAGTCTAAATTAGGAGTGTTTTCTAATGCTATACGCCATTCTTGCGCGAATAACATACGGTCATTTTGTGTTCTAGGAGACCACATTGCGGGACCTTTGGATAGATTCAGCATTTTGAATTGTATAGCAGATTTATCAGAAATCACCCCTGAATAACCACCCATAGCGTCAATTTCTCTAACAATTTGTCCTTTTGCAATTCCTCCCATTGCAGGATTACAGCTCATTTGACCAATGGTTTGCATATTCATGGTAACCATTAGAGTTTTTGAACCGAGATTGGCAGCAGCAGCAGCAGCTTCGCAACCTGCATGACCTGCACCAACTACGATAACGTCATATGTTTCTGATATCATTCTATATTCAGTTTAATAATAAAAAAACAAAATGTTTCACGTGAAACATTTTTCATTTAAAGATACTTTTCGTTAAATAATGCGAGATAAAAATCTTCTTTAGAACGCATTTCGGTTTGCTCTGCTTCAGATTTATCTTTGTATCCTACGAGGTGGAGTAGGCCGTGTGCCAGCACGCGTCTCAACTCTTCGTCGTTAGTTTTCCCTATTTGTTCCGCATTATCTATTACGCGTTGCAAAGATACAAAAATGTCAGCGTTTATTGTTTTGCCCTTTACTTTGTCAAAAGTTATGATGTCCGTGTAATAATCATGCTGAAGAAAGTCTTGGTTTATTTTTAAAAGATATTCGTCATCACAGAGTATGTAATTGATATCTCCAAGCTTTTTACCTTCAGTTATAATTAAATCTTCAAGCCAATTTGTATAATTCGGCTGAATCGTATTTTCTACATCTTCAAAGAAAAATTGTATCATAATTTTAAAACCAGTGTCCTAATATAACACTGAAAATTCCTTTTTGTTTATTAATAGATTGACTAAAATTTAGTTTAATCTGACCAAATGGCGATTTGTAACCCGCAGTAATACCAACTGAACTAAAACTAATTTTTGCTGTATCATCCAATCCAAAATCGTTGAACATATTTGCAATGCTAAAATTACCGATAATGTAATAGTTTTTGTTAAACCTAAATTGCAGATCGTTGGAAGCATAAATCAAGTTATTATCATTGGTTTGACCAAACTGATAACCTGACATGGCTTTTATGTTATTAAGATTTTGTTCAAAAATGCCACCTAATCTGTATTGGTAGAAATGCGGAATAACGTCACCAAAGCTAAATCCTCCAAATAGATTAAGTCTGTAAGTAAACTTTTTGGATAGTCTAAAACTCATTCTGATATCTGCCTTTGCCTGAACAGGTTTTTTATCAAGCTCGTTAGAAAATACGTCTAGAACCTTTACTTCGCCATTAAGATAAAATCCTCGAGTAGGGAAGTGCTTGTCATCTTGCGTATCACTTTTTACAAATGCATAAAGATTGAGATATCTGTCAGAATTGTAGTTTTGTCCAGCCGCATCTTCAGTATCGAAATAATCAAAACTTATCCCACTTCCCAAAGCATATTTATCTTTCCAAATAGATTGTAAATAGGCTTCATTACGGAACCATTTCCAATCTTCAATTATATTTTTGCTCTTATTTAATAATTCAAAACTCATCCCAGAAGCATAAAGTCCAAAGCCCGGTATGTAACCATTGTCGATAAAATAATTGAAATAGTATCGTGGTTTATCACCAACAACTAAATCTAGAGAGAGATCTGTGTTTTTAAACAATAATCGTTTTGCTGAATAATTTAATAATAATCCGGTTTTAAAAATCTCATCATAGTGCAATCCAAATTTGATGAAATGTCTTGTATCATCTTCCGTTACTTGTATTTTTAAGTAATTGGTTTCAGCATTCTGAACGATATCGTAGTTGATAATTCGATAGTTGTTGGTTGCATACAGCTTATCGATCATTTTGTTTACACTTCCATAAGTTTGCATGGACGGCGTACGCAATCCCATTTTTCCTAAAACATAATTTTTACCGTAGATTTTGCTATTTTCGAGGACGAGACTGTCAATCTTATAGACATTGCTATATATTGGATTAATTGGTACTCTAAGACGCTCGTATTCGCGTTTAGGAAGTCGATCAAGAACGGCTTCGTAACGTTGAGCAGCAACATAGCCACTATCAAGAATAGACTTTTTATTATCATAACTTGTCGCCGTCATACCTGTTAAGTCTGGTTTTATGTTGATATCCGTATATTTATATTGTCTTTTGGTATCGCGTTGAATTCCAAAATCTATAATTTGATTTAAAATCGAAATCATACTTTTAAGATCATCACGTTTTGCTAAACCTTGGTTAAGGTCAACACCAATAACAATGTCCATCCCTTTGTCCTTTAAAGGTTTTGAAGGATAATTAACCGTCATCGCGCCATCAACATACAAACTATCATTAATCTTAACAGGCTCTAACAAAGACGGAAATGCAGAACTTGCCATAATGGACTGTACCAAATCACCCTTTTCAAAAATTTGCATATTTCCACTTTCTAGGTTGGTTGCAATACATAAAAATGGAATGGGTAGCTTCGAAAAATCTGTTACTGTTGCTACGTTTTTCAAGAGCTCTTTCAACATATAAACATTACGCTGGCCAGTCGATATAGACGATGGAAAACTGGCTTTACCGTTTTGCAATGGGATATTTAGAAGATATTTGTCAACCGATTTATTAAAGAATGTTGCATCCTTTCTTGAAGTTGGATCCGTAATTAGTGAATAAAAGTCGGTGTCCATGACAATTTTTTCGATGTCTTTTCCGGTATAACCTGCAGCATACATTCCTCCAATTATAGCGCCCATACTTGTTCCTGAGATGTAATCGATTTTAATTCCTAAAGAATCGATGACTTTTAAAACACCTACATGTGAGAAGCCTTTTGCGCCACCACCACTTAACGAAAGGCCAATTTTTGCATTTTTGGGTAGGACTAGTGGCTCTTTAACTTGTGATTGAAACAAATTAAAACAACAAAACACTATTAATATCCAAAAATTTTTCATGTTTAATCTTTTATATACACTCTTTTTACCCGAGACGATATGGAGGTTAAAACTTCATAAGGTATTGTATTACAATATCTAGCGAAATCCATTAAGCTCGGTTTTTCGGAAAAAATAACAACGTCATCACCTTCTTTAGCCGTTACATTCGAAACGTCAATCATCAACATATCCATACAAACGGTACCAACAATCGGTACTAGCTGATTTTGTACACTAAGGCTCCCAATCTTATTACCTACTGATCTCGGGATTCCATCAGCGTAACCAACTGGAATAGTAGCTATTTTGGATTCTTTTTCAGCTTTAAATCGTCTACCGTAACCAACTGTTTCTCCGATGTTTATGTCCGATATTTGAGAAATAACTGTTTTGAAGCTAACGGTATTTTGTAGCTTTTTTTTAATCTCATCATTATACGCAATACCCATCATACCAATCCCAATTCTAACCATATCGTATTGCTTATCAGTGTAATTTAAAATACCTGACGAATTCAAAATATGTCGAATCGGCTGATAACCAAGTAAATTTATTAAATTATTTGAAGTCTTCTCAAAATTTTCTAATTGAAATTCGACATAAGATTTCTCCTCGGGCATGTCTGCTGTTGCCAAATGACTAAAAATACTTTGTACTTTTACATTGTTATTTGAAATAAAATCAACAAGTTGCGGTATTTCTTGATCTTTGAAACCAAGACGATGCATACCAGTTTCTAACTTAATGTGTATTGGATATTTTTCGGTGATACCAAGTTTTTTCAGTTCTTTACAAAACAATTCTAAAACTCTTAAACTATAGATTTCTGGCTCTAGATTGTATTCGATAACCATTCTATAGCTATGCTGCTCAGGATTCATCACAATAATTGGGGTGGTGATTCCTTTTTTTCTTAAATCTGATCCCTCATCGGCAACTGCAACACCAAAATAATCAATGTGATGATGTTGTAAAAATTCTGAGATTTCAAAACTTCCTAAGCCATAAGCATTGGCTTTAACCATTGCCATCATTTTGGTTTCTGGCTTAAGGAGCGATTTATGAACATTAATATTATGTAGAAGGGCATTAAGATTAACCTCTAATCGCGTTTCGTGTTTCCGAAGTTCTAGAATATCTTTGATACGTTCAACTTCAAATTTTCGTGCACCTTTTAATAGAATTATTTGATTATCAATCTCTTCAAATGGTTTGCTTTCAATAAAACTTGATGTTGTATCAAAATTAAAAACAGTTGTTTCTACATTTTGTGCAAAACTTGAGATTTCATTTCCGATTAAGTAGACTTGCTCAAAATTTTGTTCGTTAACAAGATCTATAACTTCTTTATAAAAATTCGGATTGTGAGCATCTGAATCTACAAAATCTGTCAATACCAAAGATTTCTTCGGTTTATTATATTCTTGAATAAACTGAAAAGCTATTTTAAGCGAATCTAAATCTAGATTATACGAATCATTGATAATCAAATTATTACGAACGCCTTCTACAGCTTCTAGACGCATCTCGATGGCGTGTAAAGAATTTATCTTTTCGACAATTTTTGAATTTGCGAATCCAAGCGCTTTTAAAACAGAAATTAAAGCTAACGCATTTGACAAAGTCGCTTCGTCGCGGGTGCTTGCTTTAAATTCTATTTCATCTTCGAAAATTTTAACTTTTACGAGTTCTTCACGGTTTTTAAAATCATTAATAATGTGGATAGAATTATTTGATTTAAAACCAAAACTAATTAATTTTTTACTTGAATATAAGTTAGTTATTTTATTAACAACCAGATCTTTATCTCCGTTGTATATTATAGTTTTTGAATGTTTGAAGAGCTCAATTTTTTCATCAACCAGTTCTTCTTCATTTTCAAAATTTGAAGAATGTGCAGATCCAATATAGGTCAATACACCAATATTTGGGTGGAAGATTTCTTCCTGCAATGCCATTTCCTTGGGTTTAGAAATTCCAACTTCAAAAATTCCAAGCTCATGTTTTGCATTTATTTGTAACAAAGAGAGCGGAAGACCAATTTGAGAATTAAAACTTTTTGGACTTTTTACAGTTTGATATTCATTCCAAAGACTTTGATAAAGCCATTCTTTAAGAATCGTTTTGCCGTTACTTCCGGTAATGCCGATGCTTTTTATATAAGAATTTTCAAAATGATATTTGGCTAGTTTCCTCAAGAATTGCAAGCTGTTTTCTACAATAATCCACGTAATATGCGGATTATCAGAAGTCTTTTTCTCAGCGATAATAACTTCAATACCTTTTTCTATTGCAGATTCGATATACTTCTCACCAGAATTTTTGGAAGAGTTAATGGCGATAAAAGCAGTGTTTTTGGAAGAATAGATACTTCGACTGTCAAAAGCCAAATTTTTGACAATTTGTTTTGGGTTACCAATTAGTTCAGCATTGGTAAAAAAAGCAAGCTCTTGAGTTGTGTATTTCATTGTTTTGTGGAATCATTATCTCGACTCCGGATTAATTTTTGACAGAACTTCGTCCATGAAAACTCTTCGGCTAACAGCCTCGTAACTTTCGGTCTCGCCTAGTTCTACAATATCTTTGCCATGAGAAATTCTCATCGAGTAATTCGCGAGATTTCCGGTTTTTTTACAGATAGCATGCACTTTTGTTACATATTCGGCAGTTGCCATAAGGTTAGGCATTGGACCAAAAGGGCGTCCAAGAAAGTCCATGTCTAGACCGGCTATTACCACGCGTGTGCCACCATTGGCAAGCTGATTAGCGACTTCGACAATACCATCATCGAAAAACTGCGCTTCATCGATACCCACAACATCACAATTTGATCCAAGTAGCAAGATTTCGTTGGAAGAATCTACCGCAGTGCTTGGTATTTTGTTATGATTATGCGAGACAACATCTTCATCCGAATATCGCGTGTCGATTTTCGGTTTAAAAATTTCAACCCTTTGACCGGCCATTTCGGCACGTCGTAATCGGCGAATCAATTCTTCCGTTTTACCTGAAAACATCGATCCACAGATGACTTCCATCCAACCACTCTGTTTAGAATGATTTATTGTATTTTCTAAAAACATTCTTTAATTTAGCAATTCAAATAAGCCATTTTTTTTCAACTAATTTTTGCTTCTTTTTTTTGAAGTTTCGACAGGTTGAAGTGGACTTATAATTAAGTTTCAAAATTACGAAAAAGATAATTAGATTGTTATGAATGGGCTGCAAGAAATCCAAGACGAGTTGTTTCTTGATATTCAAAATATTATTGAAGAATTAAATGATATTTCTTCTATTGACGACTTACTACAGAAAGAAAAATTAATTCGAGAATTGTCAGAAAAGACCAATTTTCTAAAATTAAGTGAAGCTTTTGGATTAAATCAAATTTTGAATAAACCTCAAGTTCTTCCTGTTGCTGCTATAGTAGAAAAACAAGAAGTTGTTGATGTTAACGACGAAGATAAAGTTAGTGGGTCATCACATGTTCAAAACCTTGTAAACGAATCGATAGCAGATGATGATTTGGATTTAATAGATAACCAAATTCTTGCGGAAGCGCATCAAGAAGAATTTGTAGATATTGAAAGCGTTGAGGATTTTAACAAAACTGAGGTCATCGACAATATTGATCATGATGAGGAAGTTGACAATGATCATCTAGATTTGTCAGACAACGAAATGTTGAAAGATGACGATGCAGAGCATGATGTTGAAGAACTTGCGACAGACGAAGAAAATGATGTTGAAGAAAAAGAAGCTTTTTTAAACAATGAAAGTACTTTCTCTTTTGCGATGGATTCTGTTGCAGCTTCTGAAGTTGAAACTGTTGAAGAGCCAAGTTTGGTTTCAGAAATCTCTGTGTCGGAAGATGCTAACGAAATTAAACAACCTGTAACTGAAACAATTTCAAAATCAGAGGAATTGATTGGTGAAGCTACTGCGGAAATTGAAGAGTCTAAAGAAGAAATTTCTGATGTAGAAGAAGAAAAAAAGTCATTATTTGATAGTGATAAATCAAAGGGCGATGACAACCAAAACGCTAAAAAAATTAAATTGTCTAACATCAAAGGTATTCACAAAACTCTGTTTGATGATGATCCTTTAGAAAAAATCCAAGCTTCAGAATCTATTTCTATGCCGAAGGAAACTGGAAGTCTTGGTAGGAGCAACATGCCGACAGATTACATGGAAGCGCCAAAGTTGAAACCGGAATTCCGTTTGGATTTAAATGATAAAATCGCGTTTACACAACATTTGTTTAAAAATAGTCAAGTTGAGTTGAATCAAGTTGTTCATAAACTAAATGAGTTTGATAATATTGACGATGCTAAAGAATTTTTGAGCGACATGTATTATCTCAGAAACTGGGAAAAAGCTGATAGTTATGCGCAACGACTTTGGACTTTGGTAGAAAACAGATTTTTGTAATGTCAGGCATTTTATACTTTGTTCCGACGCCAGTTGGAAATATGGAAGACATGACTTTTCGAGCTATTAAAGTTCTAAAAGAAGTCGACTATATTTTGTGTGAAGACACCAGAACTTCAGGTATTTTATTAAAGCATTACGAAATATCTAAGCCGTTAAGATCCTATCACTTACACAACGAACATCAAGCAACGGATAAGGTGATTAAGGATTTGCAAAATGGACAACATATTGCAATTATCACCGATGCAGGAACTCCAGGAATTTCGGATCCTGGCTATTTGTTGGCAAAGGCAGGTGCTGATAACGATATCGAAATGATCTGTTTGCCTGGCGCTACAGCCTTCGTTCCAGCTTTGGTTGTTTCGGGTTTACCGAATCATGATTTTTATTTTGCTGGATTTTTACCACAGAAAAAGGGTCGTCAAACCAAGTTAAAGCAACTTGCTGAAGAGAAGAAAACCATCATTCTTTATGAAAGTCCACATAAGATTAATACGACTTTGGAACAGATAAAAGAATTTTTTGGTGAAGAAACTAAAGTCAGTCTTAGTCGTGAGATTTCTAAAAAGTTTGAAGAAACTAAAAGAGGTACAATCAATGAGTTAATTGAATTCTCTAAAAGTAAAACCTTAAAAGGAGAAATTGTCTTAATTGTGAATAATGTTGTTTAGATTTTATGTTTTTAAATAGACATAAATTCAATAAAAATATTATTCGCTACATTTGAAAATAGAAAAAGAATAAACTATATATGAAACTACTAGAAGGAAAAGTTGCCTTAATTACAGGTGCAACAAGAGGGATAGGAAAAGGTATTGCCGAAGTTTTTGCAGCGCAAGGCGCAAAGGTGGCTTTCACTTATGCAGGATCTGTTGATAAGGCAAAAGCTTTAGAAGAGGAGCTTTCTAAAATTACAACGGTTAAATCTTACCAATCTGACGCATCAGATTTTGATGCTGCGCAAAAGTTGGTAGATGATGTTATGGCAGAGTTTGGACAAATTGATATCCTAATTAATAACGCAGGAATTACCAAAGATAATTTGATGTTGAGAATGTCAAAAGACGATTGGGATACGATCATCAAAGTGAATTTGGATTCTGTCTTTAACTTAACAAAAGCGGTTATCAAACCGATGATGAAAGCAAAATCTGGTTCGATTATTAATATGTCTTCGGTTGTTGGTGTTAAAGGAAATGCTGGACAAGCTAACTACGCGGCCTCCAAAGCGGGCGTTATCGGTTTCTCAAAATCTGTGGCTTTAGAATTAGGATCTCGTAATATCCGTTGCAACGTGATTGCACCAGGCTTCATCGAAACCGAAATGACGGCTGTTCTTGACGAAAATACGGTTAAAGCTTGGAGAGAAGTTATTCCTTTGAAGCGTGGTGGACAGCCAGAAGATGTGGCTAATGCTTGCGTATTTTTAGGAAGCGATATGTCAGCTTATATTACAGGGCAAGTGATTAACGTAGATGGCGGAATGTTGACTTAGTTAAGATTTTTTATAATATTTAGCAGCTTTTGGGCTGCTTTTTTTATATTCATACTATGATCGATTTTCCCGTTACACTTCATCTTTTCGGAAAAGATATTTTACTACATCCAATTACAGAGTCACTTGGGATTTTTGTTGCGATGCGTTATTATACCTGGTTAAAACGTAAAGATCTTGAAAAGTTTAGTAGTAGTAATTCGCTTTTAATTGTAATTGCCGCAACATTTGGAGCCTTAGTTGGCTCACATATTATTGGCTCTTTAGAGAGACCTTTAGACCTAATGAAAGCTCCAAATACTTTAGCTTATATTTGGCTAAATAACACAATTGTTGGCGGTTTATCAGGTGGATTAATCGGTGTTGAATTAATGAAAATTATTATTGGTAAAAAAGAAAGTACAGGTGATCGAATGGTATATCCATTAATTGTTGCGATGTTTATTGGCAGGATTGGTTGCTTTTTTACAGGCGTTTATGAAGAAACTTATGGACTTCCGACACAGTCTATTTTCGGAATGCATTTGGGAGACGACTATTGGCGTCATCCAGTTGCTTTGTACGAAATGGTTTTTTTGTTGATTCTATTTATTTTCATTAAATTTTTGGAAAGAAGTTATTCTTATAAATCAGGATTTCTGTTTCAAGTTTTTATGTTAAGTTATTTTTCTTTTCGTTTTTTACTAGACTTTATAAAACCAAAATACAACATAATTTTTAATATAAGCACAATTCAAATTGTCTGTTTATTGGTGATCATTTACTATATTTATTTAATCAAAAAACAGAAACCAATTAAAAAAATTAATTATGAAATTTCTTGAAGTAGGTAGTTTTGGTGGCGATCTAGCTGTAGTCGGTATGTTCTTTCTGGCTGCGGGATTGGTTGCATTTTGTATTTCTGCGTTATATGCCATTATTTTAGCCATCATGTCGGCTTCGAACAGAGATAAAAAGTATAGTTTTAAACCAGCTTTATACGGCATCCTCTTTGGTCTTCTGATTTTTACAGCAGGCGGATTTATTTGTGGTTTTAGTTTATAAAAATTAAGATTATGCCAGTAAGAAATTATACTTATTACGATTATACAATAAGCCTATGTCCAGAATGTTTGCAGCGGGTTGGCGCAAAAATTATTATTGAAGACGACTTAGTTTTCATGACAAAACGTTGCCCAGATCATGGCTTTTTCAAAACTAAAATTGCAACCGATGTAGAGTATTATAAAAACATCAGAAATTTTAATAAAGCTTCAGAAATGCCATTGCACTTTGGGACAGATGTCGCATATGGCTGTCCTTATGATTGCGGATTGTGCGTTGATCATGAGCAACACAGCTGCTTATCGATTGTAGAAGTTACCGACCGATGTAATTTGACTTGTCCGACATGTTACGCGATGTCTTCACCGCATTATGGAAGCCACAGAAGTTTGGAAGAAATTGAAGCGATGTTTGACACAATTGTAAGAAATGAAGGCGAGCCAGATGTTGTACAAATTAGTGGTGGCGAACCGACCATTCATCCAGAGTTTTTTAAAATTATGGACATTGCAAAGTCGAAACCTATTAAACATTTAATGTTAAACACCAACGGAATTCGGATTGCAAATGATCCTGGTTTTGCAGAAAAGTTGGCAACTTATGCACCAGAATTTGAGGTTTATCTTCAATTTGACTCTTTTAAACCTGAGGTGTTGGAAGATTTTAGAGGAAAAGATTTGACGGATGTTCGGATGAAAGCTTTAGCAAAATTGAATGAGTTAAATCTTTCCACAACGCTGGTTGTCGTGTTGCAGCAAGGTAAAAATAGTGATGAAATTGGAAAAATAATCGATTTTGCGTTAAAACAAAAATGCGTTCGCGGCATTACCTTCCAACCCGTAGAGATTGCAGGAAGAAATCGTGAAGATTCTGCCTCAGAAAAAATTACCTTAACGGAAGTTCGTCAAGAAATTCTTAATCAATTTCCTGTTTTAAATTCGGATGATTTAATACCAGTTCCGTGTAATCCGGATGCTTTGGCGATGGGATATATTTTAAAATTGAATGATGAAATTATTCCTTTAACTCGATACATCAATCCAGCTGATTTACTGAATAATGAATCTAAAAACACCATTGTTTACGAACAAGACGAAGGTCTAAAAATGCAGCTTATTGATATTTTCAGCACAGGAATTTCTGTGGATAAAGTGCAACCAAAAGTTAATCAATTATTATGTTGTCTTCCAGATGTCATTGCGCCAGATTTGGGTTATGACAATTTGTTCAGAATTATCATCATGAATTTTATGGATGCTCACGATTTTGATGTTCGCGCCGTTAAGAAATCTTGTGTACACATCGTTAATAAAGACTTAAAGCTGATTCCTTTTGAAACCATGAATCTTTTCTATCGTGACGACAAACAAAAACATCTTGAGGAATTGAGAAAAGATACTAGGATTTTGTTTTAAAAAAAAAGTTTTGAAAATCGTTGCAAAACCCTTTTATCATTTTGTTTTTAGAAGTATTCATTCAAAATACTGACACATGGGTAATTTTATTAGTTTTAATATGAAATGAACTTGGGTTAATTAGTTCGCTTCCGAATACGGCTTAAAGCTTGTGTCGTTACACCAATAGATGACGCAATATATTTGAGCGGAACTTTTTGCAATAAATTTTTGTCTGTTTTTAGAAGTTTTAGATAACGTTCCTCGGCCGATTCTGTTAATAGAGAAAGTTGTCGTTCTGCTTTTGGAAGATAAAGTGCTTGCGCCGAAATCCTATCAAGAAGATTCCCGATTGTCATATCAATTTAATTCATAAAAGTTATTTTCGATAATTTTTTGAATCCGTAAATATTTAATTTGTAAAATATTTTAACTAAAAAAACTATATTTGACCAAATACTATTAAGTTTTGATTACAATTAATACTAAAATCTATCAAAACCCGCTTTTTGTTTTTGCATTAGAAAGCGAGGCTGGTAGTCATTTTGATATGGAAAATCGTGTTTTTGTTGGTGTTGGAAAAGTTAATGCCACCTATCATTTAACAAAAGCGATTGCGAAATACCAACCAGATATTATCATCAATCTTGGGACAGCAGGAAGTACTGCTTTTGACCGTGGAAGTGTTGTGTGTTGTACAGCTTTTATCCAACGTGATATGGAAGTGTCTGCTTTAGGTTTTGAAAAATTTGAAACACCTTTCGAAAATTCTGCGGTTATTTTGAATAATGGAATTGAACTTCCAAATTTTCCGATAGGCATTTGCGGCACGGGCGATCAATTCGAAATGGAACACAACAACCATGAATACAATGTCATAGAAATGGAAGCTTATGCTTTAGCTAAAGTCGCCAATTTGGAAAATATTCCTTTTTTGGCTTTAAAATATATTAGTGATGGCGCCGATGGCAATGCCGTTGACGATTGGACAACAGAAATTAAACGTGCATCCGAAGCTTTGAGTAAGGCTTTAGGAAGATAAGAAAAGGCGATTCAAATTTTTGAATCGCCCTTTTATTTTAAAACTTCATGATAGTATCAAGTTCCTTAAGATACTCATGCGCGGTTAGATCAAATTTAACAGGAACGATCGAGATGTAACCCTCGGCAAGAGCTGTTTCGTCAGCATCTTCTGATTTGTCCATATTGTTAAAGTAGCCAGATAACCAATAATATTTTTTCCCGTGAGGATTAACACGCTCATCAAAACTTTCTTCCCATTTTGCATGCGCTTGTTTGCAAACTTTAACACCTTTTATTTCTTCTTTGGTAAGTTTAGGAATGTTGACATTGAGCACAACACCTTTTGGAAGCGGATTGTCAATAACTTTTTTAACAATAGCTTGGATATATTCTTTAGCTTGGCTGAAATCTGCATCCCAAGAAAAATCTAATAACGAAAAACCAATGGCTTGCAGACCTTCTACACCAGCTTCAACCGCTGCGGACATTGTCCCAGAATATATAACATTAATCGAAGAATTGGCACCATGATTAATACCAGAAACTACAATATCGGGTTTCCTTGTTAAGACTTTATCCAGTGCAAATTTCACACAATCAACAGGTGTCCCGCTCAGCGCATAATCTGTTTGTGGACCTTCGAGATTTATTTCTTCGTAAGTTAAAGTCGCATTGATGGTTATGGCATGTCCTTTTCCGCTTTGTGGCGAGTTAGGAGCAACGACAATCACATCGCCAATTTCGTTCATAAAACTTACCAAATTTCTAATACCAGGCGCTGTTATGCCATCATCATTGGTTACTAATATCAAGGGTTTTTCCATAATAATTTTCAAAAATATCGTGACGTATCTTAATTTATAGATTCTCTTTTTTAAAGAATATCACAAAATTAGCTAAAATATAGCGTTCGAATAAAAATAAGGTATTAAATTTGATGTGACTTCGACTTCTGATTTAGAAATAAATTTTCAAAGATTTGTAACAAAAATCAAAAGCTAATTACCAATATTTTATCACTTAAGTAATCTATATGTTTAAGAATTTTAAATGGAACAGAATCTTCATGTTTGCGCCACTGATGACGCTGATGTTTTGTTTCAACGCACCACAGAATGACGACGAAAAAATGCAAACCATTATGGTAAGTGTTAAGAATACACTTTCTTATTTGCATTATGCACCAAAACCTATTAATGATGCTTATTCAGCGGAAGTTTATAATAAATTTTTTGAGTCTGCGGATCCAGACAAAAGGATTTTTTTACAATCGGATATGGATGAGTTTTCAAAACACAAAACAAAGCTTGATGATTACCTTAACAACGGCGATTTGACTTTTTATAAAGCGACAACAGATCGTCTTTATCAAAGATTGGATGATATAGATAAAATGACACAAGATATCTTGAGCAAACCAATCGATCTTAATGAAGATGACAGTATGATTCTTGAACCAAAACTTAAGAAAAATGCAATAACTAGTGCTGACCAAAAAGCAGAGTGGAAGCGCTATGTTAAGTATTATATTCTTCGTGAGATGGAAACTTTGAACAATAAAGAAGAATCTGCTAAGAAGAGAAAAGACTCATTAATTGCTAATAAACTAAAAGATACTGTTAAGTTAGAAATCCTTTCTGCAGATCAAAAAAGAATCAAAGCGCAAGGTGAGGTTAAAGATTTGATAACGGATATGTTCCGTCGTTACAAAAAGAGAAAGAAGAATGATTGGTTTACTGTCTATATGAACGCTTATACAGAAGTGTTTGACCCACACACCAATTATTTTTCACCAAAAGATAAAGAAGATTTTGATACTAATTTCACAGGGAAAATCATTGGTATTGGCGCTTTAATCCAAGAGAAAAAAGGATTTTTATTTTTAGGCGATTTAACAATCGGCGCACCGGCTTGGAAGTCTAAACAATTAGCGAAAGGAGATAAAATCCTAAAAGTTAGATCAAAACCTAAGGAAGATCCAGTTAACGTCGTTGGTATGTTGACAGAAGAAGCGGTGCGACTTATCCGCGGCGAGAAAGGAACGCCAGTCACTTTAACCGTTGAAAAGACAGATGGTACGGTTAAAGATGTTACTTTAATAAGAGAGGAAGTTGCAATTGAAGACACCTATGCAAGAAGTTCGATTGTTAATTCTCCAAATGGAAAAAAATTGGGATATATCTATCTACCAGGTTTTTACGCAGATTTTGAGGATGCTAAGGGAAGAAATGCTTCAGACGATGTTAAAGCTGAACTTTTAAAATTAAAAGCGCAAAAAGTTGATGGAGTTGTTTTAGATTTAAGAAATAATGGCGGTGGTTCATTAACAGAAGTGGTTGATATTATGGGCTTGTTTATCAATGCTGGACCAGTTGTTCAGGTTAAAGACGGAAACGGAAAAATAAATGTTCTTAGTAACAAAACCAATGCGCCAGTTTGGACAGGTCCGCTTGTTATTATGCAAAACGAACTTTCGGCCTCAGCGTCTGAGATTTTGGCAGGAGCAATGCAAGATTATGGTAGAGCAGCAATCGTTGGTTCTCCACAATCTTTTGGTAAAGGAACGGTGCAGACTTTCGTATCTCTCAATAGATTCTTAAATACAAACGATGATTTTGGAGATCTTAAACTGACGATTCAAAAATATTATCGTGTAACGGGTGAGTCGACACAAAGAAAAGGTGTAGAGTCCGATGTTAAGATGCAAGACTTATATACTTATGCAGAGATAGGGGAGCGTTACGACCAATTTGCTTTGCCTTGGGATAAGATTGCACCAGCAAAGTTTAATAAAGTTAATAACATCAATACAGCATCTTTGCAACAATCAATAGATTCTAAAATTAAAAATAATATAAATTATAAACTGCTTGTAGAGTCGGCAAAATGGAGAGAAGCCTTATCTAAAGAAGAAAAAATTACGTTGAATGAAGCTAAATATATGGCTTTGATGAAAGAGCGTAAAGCGCAGATCGAAAAATTCAAAGCTTTGGATAAATACAATAATGGTCTCAAAATTACTTTGCATGCAGACGAAATTGCAAGAGAAAAGAAAGACGAAGCTTTTGCGAAAAAGTCCGAAAATTGGATTAAAAATTTACAGAAAGATTTTTATCTGAAGGAGACATTAGATGCCTTAGAACAGTCATCAAAATAGAAGAAAAAGCCCGATTGAAGTCGGGCTTTTTTATTTGAATTAAATATATTGTAGATTTTATCTTTTAATAAATTTTGTGCTGCATTTAGAAGCTTTTCCGCTTTTGTTCAATCTTTGATTTTGTATTGTCTGACTTTGTTAATCGGCGTGTTGGTTTCGTTCTTTCTATTTTGAGCTCTACTAAAATTAGTAAAAAGAAAAAATAAAGCTATACAAAACCCAGGAACGGTCGTTTTATTTTAGAATATGGACAAATTTCCATGTTCTGAAAATACAAAAACAAAGATTCTATTAAGAGAAAATATGTTAGAAAAGGAATTTATAATTTATAAACACGAGGTTTCGAAGGTGCTTCGGGCTTTTTGTGCTCACGTATAGCTGTAAAGATATGGTCTAGTCCATTAAGTTTAATTTCGTAAATCGTAGCTAACTGCGAACCTAATTTGTTTTCAGGAAAACCTTTTCGATTAAACCATTCCAAGTAAGAAATCGGAAGGTCAATAATCCATTGGTCTTTATATTTCCCATACGGCATTTTTACTTTGCAAAGCTCTTGCAGAATTTCCGGCGTCATTTTATATAATTAAATCTACTTTTTCTTCGAGTTCGTCATTATCGGGTAGCACAATATCTCTGGGAGATTCGTCATCGTTGTCTGAAAATTCGTCGCGATAAACCTGAATTAATAAAACCGTCACGGATACCAAAATTGGCCCAAATATTAGACCTAAAAAACCAAAGATGTTCATCCCTGCGATAATTCCGAAGACCGTATTTAAAGGGTGGATGTTTTCTAGCTTTTTTAATAATGTAAAACGAAGTAAATTGTCCGTTAAGCCAACTGCAATCAAACAATAAGCAGCTAATCCTAAGCCTGGACCTGTTTGGCCTTCAGCAATCATAAAAATACAAACCGGAACATAGACAAGCCCGGCGCCAACTATTGGGATCATACTTGCAACAAATGTCAAGGCAAATAAAAGAACTGGGCTGGGCGCTCCAAAAATGAAGTAACCGATTAGCCCAACAATACCTTGTCCAAGTGCAACTACCGGAATTCCGATAGCATTCGCGATTACCATTTTTCGGATTTTCTCGCCTAATAAATTGATATTTGCTTTTTTGAAAGGAGCCGCATTTGTAAGTAGTTTTTCGAACTTACGAGGATTAATCAACATAAAATACAAAATAAAATACATCGAAAAGATAATTGTGAATGTATTTAAAGTTGTACTAAGAGCCGATGTCGAAAACTTGCCTGCTGCAGCTTTTAGTTTGCCAAGATTTTCTTTACTAAGTATATCAACATGAATTTGTGAATAGACGTAATCATGCACTTTATCCATAAATGCATTGAATTTTCCCATATAAGCTTGGGCATTTCCCAACTTCTCAATGAGCAAATCTACAATCCAATACACTGGCAGAATAAGAACTAGTAGCGTTGCAATTATTATAACTGTCGCAGCTAAAGAGGCTTTCCAATTTTTAACTTCGATAAGATAAAGAAGATATTTTCTAGAAATAATGTATAAAGTTAAAGCGCCTAATAATGACGGAATAAATAAAGAGAGATTATAACAGATAAGCCCAACTAATATGACAATCAGTAAGATAAGGGCAATTTGTTTAATAACGTTTCCGCTAATTTGTTTTTCAGAATTAGGCACTTTAATAGTTTATTTAATTAAGAATTGTAAGTAATTTGTTTTGGAAGTCCAACAAATGCAATATATAATGAATAAGCAGCTGTTAGATAAAATGGTGCTGTTGCCAAAAGTCCAATACCACAAAGGATAATACCAGCAAAACTAATAATCGCTGATAAAGCAGCAACACCCAAAAAGGTAGCATAATTTTCTTTTGCAATAGTAAAAGCTTTTGATATAGCATCAAATGCACTTGCTTTTTCAAAAATCAAAATAGGATAACCAATAAAAAATAAAGGCATTAATAATAAACCAGGAATTAAACAAGCTGTAAATCCGATAGTTAAAATAATACCTGTAATTAAACTATAAATAATAATGTTAACTAAGTTCTCTTTATAAGCGTAAAACAAATCTGAGAAAGAAACTTGTTGTTTCGTATTTACTTTGTGAGAAATAAAAATTAATCCCAAAAATAATGGGGACAATAAAAGTCCAAATAATGAAGAAGTTGCATAATAAGTTTTAAGTCCTGGGATCGCTAAATAGTCGATCTGGCCACCGCTAACCATAGCTTCTTCATAAATTGCTTGAGAGTTAAATCCAGTAATACCTTGTATTATAAAAGAAATAATAAGGTAAAGGATCATCGCTACAATGGAGTAAAGCACCACCCCTTTGTACGTCTCAAAAGCATGAGAGATGATGTCCCCCGTGTTCTTAGCTGGGACTTTTGCCTGCGAATCAAATTCGTTGAATGTTTCCATATTTTATTTTTTTGTTGTTCCAAATTACAATTTTTTCTAAAGATTTAGATTAATTATATAAAAAATTTAATTTCTTATAGTAAAAATCTGTCGAAAACAAGAATATATGATAGCATTCCAGAACGGAAACGTCAACAGTATTCCAAAGCCAAACATCAAAATACCACAATATGAAAACAAAATCGCAACAATCGTACAAACGAAAATAGTGAAAAAGTTGGCACGAATAGCCTGGATGCTCTTACCAATGGCCTGGAAACTGTTAATGTTAGTAAAAAACATTAGTGGACTAACAAAAAAAGTAACTAAAACCCAAACCAATAGCAATGGCGCAAAAATAGAACATAGGTAATATACGCAACCCCAGAAGATTCCATAGGTAAAATATTTGAAAAAGCTAATGCCTTGGTAACCCGCCAACATATCGTTAAGACCAGGATTTTCGCCCATCTCCTTCAGGGCATAGACTTTATACATCCCAATATTAAGAGGAAAAACCAAAGCTTTTATCAAAACAATGACATACACAAAATTCGAATATTCTGGTGTCACCGCAAGTTCTCGAAGTTTTGCCATGAAAGCATCTGGATCCGACTGTATCAAAGGTGCAAAGTCTTCGACCTTTTTATTAATTCCAAAATAATTAAACGCGAAAGATGCCAAAACCAAAAGTATCGCAAAATAAAAAATGCTAAAACTTATCTGGAACTTCATCGTATTGCTCCACAAAGCAAAAGCACGAGAAAGTACAATATTGATTTCAGAATTGTTGGGAGTATTCTCCATATTGATTTATATTTGAGCTGCAAAAATAAAGTTTCAAAGCCTAATAAAAGAATGTTACAAGAAATTGATTTTGATTTCGCAGCTATTGACAAACTTTCTTTGTCAAAAATTCCGTTTGTCTTTTTTATTGATTTTCTAAAAGAAAAAATGATTCTTTTAAAAGAAAGTGAACTTAAAAATTCAAATATAAAAATCAGTTTTCCTAACAGTCAAAATACAAATATTCAAGAACTTAATAAAAATAAATTCAATCTTAGCTCTAATGCTGAATCTTTAGGATCTTACCGAAAAGGTTTTGATATCGTCCAAGAAAATTTAAAGAAAGGCAACTCATATTTAGTAAATTATACTAGAAAAACACCAATCGAAATTAATTATACTTTGGACGAAATTTTTGCACATTCTAAAGCCAAATATAAAGCTTGCATTCCGAATAAATTTGTATTTTTTTCTCCCGAAACTTTTATTGAAATAAAAGACAATCAGATTATTACACATCCAATGAAGGGGACGATAGATGCAGATATTCCTAATGCAAAAGAAGTTCTAAAAGCCAATATCAAAGAAAAAGCAGAGCATTACACGGTCGTAGATTTGCTTCGAAATGATCTAAGTATGGTCGCAAATGATGTTAGAGTTGATGAGTTTCAACGGATTGATTATATCCAAACGCAACAAAAAAATCTTTTTGCAATGAGCTCTGAAATTTCTGGAACTTTAAAACCAAAATTTCAGAATAAAATCGGTAGCATTCTTAATCTTCTTTTGCCTGCAGGCTCTATTCTTGGAGCTCCAAAAAAGAAAACTCTAGAGATAATCTTGGAAGCCGAAAACTATGACCGAGGTTTCTATTCTGGGGTTTCTGGATTTTTTGATGGCGAAAATCTAGAGTCTTGCGTCATGATTCGGTTTATTGAAAAAGAGGGGAACAAATTTGTTTTTAAAAGTGGCGGCGGTATTACGCATCAAAGCCAATTGCAGGACGAATACGAGGAAATGAAAAATAAAATTTATGCTCCAATTTATTGAAAGTATCAAAGTTGAAGATCAAAAAATCTTCCTTGCAGAATTGCATCAACAACGGATGTTTGAGACTTTTTCGCACTTCGAAAAAGAATGTCGTATCGACGTTCCAGAAGTTTTTAAAAATGTAAATCATGACGAAGATGGCTTGTACAAATTCCGTTTGGTTTATGATTTAGAAAATAATTTTAAAACACAAATGTTGCCTTATGCTATTTCGAAAATTGAAGATTTCGAACTAGTTACCGATGATAATCTCAATTATCAGTTTAAGTATCTTGATCGAAAAAATTTTGATCGTTTAAAACAAAAATCTAAAGCCGACGAAATCATCATTTTACAAAACGGAAATGTCACGGACACGAGTTTTAGTAATTTACTTTTCTTAAAAGATAAAACTTGGTACACGCCAGAAACTTATCTATTAAATGGCGTACAAAGGCAACATCTTTTAAAACAGAATCAAATACAGTCTACAACTATCTCGCTTCATAACATTTCGGAATTTTCTCATTTTCAGATTATTAATGCGCTGAATGATTTTGACGAAAATTTCGTTTATCCTATTTCAAGAATCAAAAATCTACCTTCCAAAATTTTTAATATGGACGATTTATAAAGTCTATTTTAAGTTTTCAAAATAAGCTTTCAACTGATCTTCGTTATGATGTTCTTTTGTCATCACTTCAAGGATTTTGGGTTTTTGCCCAGGCTTAAAGAAAGTCTCAACAACACGATCTAGACTCAACTCGTCCTCCGCTTTTATATAATCGAAACCGAAATGTTTTGCCAGAAATTCGGCACTTTTATGATGTTGCGTGGCAATTAACTCATCAACTGCGTTGGTATCACTCGGTCCAGGAATGATTCTAAAAATGTTGCCCTCACCATTATTAAAAATCACAATTCTTGCAAACGGCGGAATGTATTGATTCCAAAGTCCATTGATATCGTAGAAAAAGCTAATGTCTCCAGTTATTAAAAGTGTAGGGTCATCTGTCATCATTGCAAATCCCATAGCAGTTGAGGTGCAACCATCGATGCCGCTTGTGCCACGATTACAATAACAATCATATTTATTAAAATTAAAAAGTTGAGCATAACGAATCGCCGAACTGTTCGAAAAGTGAACTTTATAACTGGCAGGAATGACTTCCGAAAGCATGTTAAACAAATAAAAATCTGAATAGCCAATTTTTGGAAGCGTAGCATCGTGACGCGCATCGGCTTTGTCTCTCAAAACATCCCAAAGGTTGTAATATGGCGATGGTTCTAGATTAATATTATTTAGTAATTTTGAGAAAAAGACTTCTGGTTTTGCTTCAATTTTTCGGTCTAAAACAAAGTAAGTATCTGGTTGCCAGTTTTCGTCAACATGCCAATGATGTTTTGGCTTTGCGTCACGCAAAAATGTCTTAACCTTCTTAGAAACAACATTTTGCCCAACTGTAATCAACAAATCTGGTGCATACTTTTTGAAATCTTCTTCATTAAAATTAAAAATATAGCGATCAATATGCGAGAAGAATTTTTCGTTATTTAAGTTGGAAGTTACTTCCGTTAAAACAACAACACTGTGATTTTTAACCAATTGCGATAATTGCATTTGCAATTCTGGATTTGGATTTTGACTACCAACTAAAATCAAAATACGTTTTGAGGTATTCCACTCCGCGATCAAGTTTGGTGCAAAATCAAATTTGTTTTTTTGAATTGTCGACTCAACACTTGGTAAAACAGGCAATTCGGTCACTAGATTATAAAGAGGCTCACTTAACGGAATATTAATATGTACAGGTCCACTTTTTTCAAAACATAACTCGACTGCTTTTTTTACAGTGTCAAGATTATAATCATAAGAAGCTTCCTCTTTATCTTCTTTTAACTGAAAATCTCCGTAAGAATGTTGTTGATAAAGCTGATTCTGGCGAATCGTTTGTCCATCAAAAATATCGACATAATCTGCAGGTCGATCGGCTGTTAAAATCAACAACGGGATATTTTGATAAAATGCTTCAACAATCGCAGGATAATAATTAGTTGCTGCTGATCCACTGGTACAAGTTAATGCAACAGGTTTTTTAAGCGCTTTCGCCATTCCCATTCCGACAAAAGCGGCAGAGCGCTCATCCACAATACTATAACATTGCATCTCGTCCATTTCGGAAAAATGAATTGCCAAAGGCGCATTTCTAGAACCCGGTGATACAACGACTTTATCGATGCCATATTGTTGTAGTACATGTGCCAAAATCTGTACGCTTCGTATTGAGGAATATTGTTTCATTCGAAATAATCTTAAGTTTGGCAAAATTAGTCAAAAAACATGGCATTTTTAGTAGTGGTATTTTTCAAAAATTTACAGAATTAAGTTAAAAAGATTAAAAATATTCTTAATGTAGAATGCAGTTAACGTTAGAACATTTTAAAATAAACTATTATTTAAGAGTTTAAAACACTTAATTATAAGGATTTTAACACGATGTTATGTTATTTTTTATTAAAAAATTATGCGCTCCGTAAATTCTTGGTCTTATTTTTGATGAGAACTTAATCTAGAAGAAACAATATGAAGAAATTGATGCTAGCAGCTTTAGGTTGCTTTATGATGACAACCGCTTCGGCTCAAGCTTGGAATGGAAAAGGCGATCAAAAGGTACAGGCAGGTCTTAATTTTTATGGAAGTGAAGGTCTGGGGCTTAAAGGTAGTTACGATTATGGTATCGCAGATGCCATTTCGGTAGGTGCGGGATTAGGTCTGTATTTTGGAAAGAACGATTCCAAGTCTGATTTTTCAATACATGGACGTTTCAATTATCATTTACATGATTTACTAAATTTAGATAACAATCTGGATATTTATCCAGGTGTAACTTTAGGTGTTTTAGGTGATACTTTTGATTTTGGGGCGCATGTAGGCGTTAGATACTTCTTCACAGACAAGATTGGAGGTTTTGTAGAATTAGGAAACCGCGGCGGCCTGGGTGTCGTTGTTAATTTGTAAAAGTCAAATCAAAAAATAATACACAAACTATTAAAATTTACAATAATGAAAAACTTAGTTAAATCAATCGCTTTATTAGGTGCAGTTGCACTTGGAAGTCAATTTTCACACGCACAGTCTTATAGAGATGCATTAGGTCTTGCAGTAGATTTAGGAGATGGTCCAACATTATTTGGTCCTCAATATAAGCACTCTTTTGATGGAAGAAATGCAGGTAACGTACAAGTATTGTTCGGAGATAACACAACTGTTTTAGGTGCAGATTATACATACAATCAAAAATTCAACGGTGCTGGTGGTCTTGGATGGTACATCGGTGTTGGTCCACAAGTTACATTTTGGAAAGCTGGAGGATATAGCGACACTTCATTTGTTATTAGACCACAATTAGGTTTAGAATACAAAATCCCATCTGCTCCGTTAGCAATGAGCTTTGACTGGAAGCCTTGGTGGAATCTTTCTAACGATTCTAACTTCGAAGCAGGACGCTTTACTTTAGGTTTCAAATATGTTTTAAAATAAGCAATTATTATAAAAATAAGTTAAAAAAGGTCTTATCTTGTGGATAAGGCCTTTTTCTTGATAAGAATCTAAGCCAATTGCTTACCTTTGCGTAATTTAATTTTAAACAAAATAAATGGCACCAGAACAGTTATTTCAATTTATACTGAGTATTTCTATCCTAGTTATTCTACATGAGCTTGGGCACTTTATCCCAGCTAAACTTTTTAAAACTAAAGTAGAGAAGTTTTATCTATTCTTTGATCCCTGGTTTTCAATCGCTAAAAAGAAAATCGGCGAAACCGAGTACGGTATTGGTTGGTTGCCTTTTGGTGGTTATGTAAAAATCGCGGGTATGGTTGACGAAAGTATGGACACGGATCAACTTAAGAAACCAGCAGAACCATGGGAATTCCGTAGTAAACCAGCTTGGCAACGCCTTATCATTATGATGGGCGGGGTTACGGTTAACTTCTTTTTGGCTTGGATAATCTATTCTTGTCTTTCTTATTTTAAAGGTGAAAAATATTACGACAATTCAAAATTTGAAGCGGGAATCGCAGTCACTTCAGAAGGCTCAAAAATGGGTCTTAAAACAGGTGATAAAATTTTGAAAATAGATGGTAAACCTGCAGAGCGCATGCAGACTTCTATCATGAATATGCTTTTTGCTAATAACGTAACTGTATTGCGTGATGGTAAGGAGGTGACTTTCCCTGTTAATGAGGACGGTGTTGCAGAAGTCCTGAAAGCGAATGAGGCAAAATTATATTTTAGTAACCGTTTTCCCGCTGTTGTAGACAGTATTGTACCTAATCTTCCTGCATCGACGATGGGACTAAAAAAGGGGGATAAAATTATTGAAGTTAATAACCAACCAATACAATATTACGATCAAGTGACTACAGCTTTATTACAGAATGTTGGAAAACCAATTACCGTAAAGGTTGATCGAAATAATCAAGTTGAAACTTTACAAACGACACTCGGTAAAGATGGTAAATTAGGTTTCACTATTAATGGGGCTTTAGCACAAAAAGAACTTGACAAAACACAAGTTGTTAAAAGCTATACTTTCCTAGAGTCCATCCCAAGAGGTTTCGAAAGAACTATCGATGTATTGGTAATGCAGGTTAAGCAATTCAAAATTATTTTTAACAGCAAAACAGAAGGTTACAAAAAAGTATCTGGACCAATTGGTATTATCAAGCAAATGCCAGAAACTATTAATTGGGAGTTTTTCTGGAGTTTTACAGCAATGTTCTCTGTTTGGTTGGCTTTCCTTAACCTTATCCCAATTCCGGGCTTAGATGGTGGTCATGTTGTTTTCACATTGTGGGAAATGATTACAGGTAAGCCTGTTCCGCAAAAAGTCTTAGAAAATGCACAAATGATTGGTGTTATTTTCTTGCTAGGATTAATGGTGTTAATCTTTGGAAATGACATTGTTAAGTGGATAACAGGGAAGTTTTAAAAAAATATTTTCAAAAAAAGTTCAAAATAAATTTGGTGCGAATATAAAATCGTTATATATTTGCACCACTTTAAACGAAGGACATTCCTCCTTAGCTCAGTTGGTTAGAGCATCTGACTGTTAATCAGAGGGTCGCTGGTTCGAGCCCAGCAGGAGGAGCAAAGAGACTTACAGAAATGTAAGTCTTTTTTTTATTTTAGACTTCCAGATAGAACTAAAATCAAAACGACTTATCTAATTTTTTTTAATTCAGAATCAAACAGATAAGAAATTTTTGAAATTTTTTCTTTATTAAAGCATGATTGGCTTGATTGGAAACAAATTAATTTTTATATTTGCACCACTTCAAACGAAGAACACTCCTCCTTAGCTCAGTTGGTTAGAGCATCTGACTGTTAATCAGAGGGTCGCTGGTTCGAGCCCAGCAGGAGGAGCTTTTTTGCAAAACACTTACTTTAATTAGTAGGTGTTTTTTTTGTTAAATAAAAAAGGAATCTCCAATAAGATTCCTTTTAATAATTTTAAGTTTTTAAAGTTTAGCATGCAGTCCCACCTTCAACTTCTGTTGAGCCTGTTGCTTTTGTTTTTTTATTGATAACTTTTATAATTCCGTGGGCTTGTGCGCTATCGCTTTCAATATTTACCTCGCCAAGTGTTATATCAATTGTTACTTGGTAATCGTCGTTTTCTAATTTAATAGTGAATTTATTTTCGTCATCATTTTCTCCAGAACTAGATTCTGTTGTGTAAAATTCAATTTGTTTTCCATCAATATTTAAAATATTAAGCCAGCCTTTTTCATCAGACGCTCCGGTTTGCATAAAAATTAAATTTCTATGATCTTTTCCTTTCAGGTAATATTCGGTAATACAACCCATCCCTATTTTGTCATCAGAAACCTTAATCGTTCCAATTTCTAGAGCTTTAACGCTAGGTATAGCTTCGGATTGTGAAATTTTACTATGAGTCTTATTTTCCTGTTTTTGACAAGATAAACTTCCCAAGCTTATAAAGGCTAAGAGAAAGATGCTTTGTAACTTCATAGATTTTATTTTAGTGAAAAATTTTGAATTAACTATGATACATCATGCTTGCTTGTTTCAAAAAATTATCAAGCCTTCAAAGCTGCAATTTCGTCACGTAATTTTGCTGCTGCGATAAAGTCTAATTTCTTAGCAGCGTCTTCCATTTCTTTTTGTTTTTGCTCAATTAATTTCTGAATATCTTCATTCGCATAAGTCGATTTAACTTCTGCAACTTCTTGTAATATGGATTTTTGGGTATACTTGTCATCTGGGAAATCTTTGCTTCTTCCCACAAGATTTTCACTAATCTTTTTGTTCAAGGACGTTGGGACAAGACCGTTAATTTCATTGTAACGGATTTGTTTTTCGCGACGATAGGAGGTTTCATCAATGGTTGCTTGCATAGATTTAGTCATTTTATCCGCATACATAATTGCTTTACCATTAATGTTTCTTGCGGCGCGACCAACCGTCTGTATCATAGATCGTCGACTTCTTAGCATGCCTTCTTTATCAGCATCCAAAATAGCAACCAAGGATACTTCTGGTAGATCCAAACCTTCTCTTAATAAGTTGACACCAATCAACACATCAAAAAGTCCTAAACGTAAATCTTGCATAATCTGTATACGTTCAAGTGTTTCTACATCAGAGTGGATGTAACGTGTTCTTATTCCGAATTTTGTGAAATATTTGGTAAGTTCTTCCGCCATTTTTTTGGTTAAAGTTGTTACCAAAGTTCGTTCATCAACTTCTGATCTTTTTTGTATTTCTTCAATTAAATCATCAATTTGATTGAGACTTGGTCTCACTTCAATAATTGGATCTAGAAGCCCAGTAGGACGGATAATTTGCTCAATATATTCACCACCAGTTTTTTCTAATTCGTAATCTGCTGGCGTTGCTGAAACATAGATAACTTGATTTTGCATTTGTTCAAACTCAGGAAACTTCAATGGACGATTGTCCATGGCTGCAGGCAGACGGAAGCCATATTCAACCAATGACTCTTTACGACTACGGTCGCCGCCATACATCGCATGGACCTGTGGAATGGTTACGTGACTTTCGTCTATAACCATCAAAAAATCTTTCGGGAAATAGTCCAAAAGGCAGAATGGTCGAGATCCGGGCAATCTGCCATCCATATAACGAGAATAGTTTTCGATACCAGAGCAGTAACCAAGTTCTTTTATCATTTCTAAATCCAATTCTGTACGCTCTTGTAGTCGCTTTGCTTCCAAGGGTTTTTCAACAGAATTGAAAAAATCAACTTGCTTAACCAAGTCATCTTGTATCTGACGAATTGCGCCTTGCATAGTATCTGGAGAAACAACGAACAAGTTGGCAGGATAGATATTAATTTGATCAAAACTAGCTTCTACATTGCCACTAACGGGATCAAAACTTTGGATTTTTTCAATTTCGTCACCAAAGAATTGAATTCTAACAGCGTTATCCGCATAGGCAGGGAAAATGTCTACAACATCACCTTTTACGCGGAAAGTTCCTCGCTGAAAATCATTTAAGGCTCTAGAATATAGTGCGTTAACTAATGAGTGAAGGAGTTTGGTTCTTGATATTTTTTCATTTTTCTCAATGGTAATCAAAGATTTATGAAATTCAGTTGGATTTCCAATCCCATAAATGCAAGATACAGAAGCGACAATTAAAACATCTCGACGTCCCGAAAGTAGAGAAGCCGTCGCAGAAAGACGAAGTTTTTCAACTTCTTCGTTGATGCTGAGGTCTTTTTCGATGTAAGTTCCGGTTGTTGCGATATAGGCTTCTGGTTGATAATAGTCGTAGTAACTTACAAAATATTCTACCGCATTATCTGGAAAAAACTCCTTAAACTCCATAAAAAGTTGTGCCGCCAAAGTTTTGTTATGCGCCAAGACAATCGTTGGACGTTGGATTTGGTTGACAACATTTGCAATAGTAAAGGTCTTACCAGAACCCGTTACACCGAGTAGCGTTTGATATTTTTCACCAACTTGTAGACCTTTCACCAGTTTTTCAATGGCTTGCGGTTGATCACCAGTCGGTTGATATTCAGATTGAAGTTTAAAATTCATACATCAAAATTACGAAAAGCAATTTTTCTTTTAAAAATTATTTTAGCTAAGTTATTCTGGGTTTTAAAAAGCGATTAATTTTATTCTGATTTTTACAAACAAATCAAGCCAATTATAGATGGACATAGCAACAAGGCTTAAAAATGAAAGGTTCTTTATCGGATCACAGCCTTTTCCTGGTAATGCTTCTTTGTCAGCCAACGGATTTGTAAATGCTTTAGTAGCAACTAACCCACAGACTAATTAAGTAGAAGCAGTGATTTATTATCTATATAATAACTAATTTTACGAATCACGCTTTTGGAATGTTAATTTTAAAACTTAAAATTATGAAAATCAATTATAAATTATTAGCCGTTGTTGCCATAAGTTTTTTATGTTCTTGCGACTCCAAATCTCAACATACATCTGCTGCAACAAAATCTGTCGAAACTGAGAAACCAAATTCTTTGGATCTAAAGCCTGCATTTCCAGGACAGACAAGAATTGCTGCTGTTAAATCCAAAACTGCATATAAAAGCGAAGTTCTCAATGCTTCTCTGGGAAAACCTTGGGGAATTGCCCAACTTCCTGACGGACGATTTCTGGTAACCGAAAAGTCAGGTTTTGTTAACTTAGTATCCGCTGATGGTAAAACGAACAAAAAAATTCAAGGTTTTCCAAAAGTTGATGCCTCTGGACAAGGTGGACTTTTGGATATTGCGGTCGATCCGGATTTTCAAAAGAATGGAATGATTTTTTGGAGCTTTTCCGAGCCTTTCGAGAATGGGAATTTAACATCAGTCGCGAAAGGAAAACTTTCTGCTGACGAGTCCAAGGTGGAAAACCCGGAAGTCATTTTTCGAGCAACACCTTCCTATGATGGCAAATTGCATTATGGAAGTCGTATCATTTTTGACAAAGAAGGCAATCTTTTTGTGAGCACAGGCGAACGTTCTGATAAGGTTACGCGACCTTTGGCGCAAGATTTAACAACCTATCTGGGAAAGATTGTTAAAATTACAAAAGATGGAAAACCAGCTTCGGGAAATCCTTTCCTCAATAATAAAGATGCAAAACCCGAAATCTATTCTTACGGACATCGTAATGTGCAAGGCTTGGCGATCGATGCTACAACAGGAGAACTTTGGAACTCCGAGTTTGGACCCCGTGGTGGCGACGAAATTAATCTAATAAAACCTGCAAAAAATTATGGCTGGCCAACGATTACTTATGGCATCGAATACAGTGGCGATAATATTGGGAAACATATTTCTCAGAAAGAAGGTATGGAGCAGCCCGTTTATTATTGGGATCCTGTGATTTCTCCAAGCGGAATTACTTTCTACACCGGTTCTATTGACGAGTGGAAAAATAATTTGTTTATCGCTTGTCTCAGTGGCGAACATATCGACAGAATCGTCATTAAAGATAATAAAGTTGTTGGAGAAGAACGTTTGTTAGAAGATAATGGCGAACGGTTTCGAGATGTTTTGGATGCAAAAGATGGATCGTTGTACGCCATTACGGATAGTGGAAAGCTTTATAAAATTTCTAAAAAGTAAAAACAAAATCCTGAGTTGTGGCTCAGGATTTTTTTATGCGATCGGCTCTTTTGACACCATGAAAATCTTTTAGATAAAAAGGTTCAAAATAAGCAACATCTTCAAAGTTTTTATTATTAAATTTTTCCACCGCTTTTTTTATTAAATATTGAGCTGATGGATAAACTGTGGTATCAAAGCTAGCATTGGGAAGGTTAAGAATGTCTTGCGCTTTTGTCGCGCCATCTCCAACAAATAGAACTTTTTCTTCTTTTAAACCGTGGAAAGAATTTTCATCCAAAACTAATGCTTCTGTCGCAGAAATTTCGTTGCCCGTTTTTCCATCATAGGTTGCCGTGTAGACTTCCATTCTTCGGGCATCAATCAATGGAATTATTTTATCAAATCCTTGGTTAACAAATTTTTCAACCATGCTATCTAAAGAATTAATTGATAGTAAAGGAAGATTTAATCCAAAACAAAATCCTTTCGCAGAAGCTGCACCAATTCTTAATCCTGTGTAAGAGCCTGGACCTTTGCCAAGGCACACAGCGTTGAGGTCTTTTAATTCTATCTCGGCGCCTTCCAAAGTCCATTCCACAAAGGTGTGCAGACTTTCGGACTGTTTGTAATTTTCGGAAACCTCCTCACACAGACAAAGTAACTTTTCGCCATCAGAAATAGCTACAGAACAGTTTTTAGAAGAAGTTTCGATATGTAAAATTTTCATTTTTGTAAATAATTGATTGTTTAATTTAGCTTTAGAAAGCCATTGTTTTTAATCTCTTTATACACGTCAGTAATATCTTCAGGAATGTTGTTTTGTGTCAACCAATTGACGTCTAGACCGTGATGCATCGCTGTCATCATAAAGTGGTCGTTGTCAACAATACTGCTCCCGAGAATTTGTAAATTTTCTCTAAACTCATATTGATCATCTTCATGCAGTTTCACAATAGCCATTAGTATTTTAAAAATTCTTGCCAAAGCCGGAATGTAAAATTTTTCGCCTTGTCTTTTCGAGCAATACGCGAGTTGTTCTTCCAAGTTTGGGACAAGTTTTGTCAACATGTAGAGGTTAAGCCAAATGTCTCCGAATTTGTCTTTTGTTATTTTAACATGTTCGGTAATCATCCCGCTCATATAACGGATATCCATCGACAGATAGCCTGGCGATTTGAAATGTTTGATAGCACTTTCTATTTTTTTGTCAAGAATATCTTGCAGCTGATTGCGTTTGTCTTCAACCGATTCTTCACTCAAAAGCTCGTATTGAAGACGTTTTGCAAGAATAATATCTTTCTTTAAAAGTCTTAAAATCAATTTATCCTTTTCCTTGTCCGGAATATTGGCGAGTGCGTCTTTAAAATCTTGTTCGAATGTCATCTTGTAAATCCTTTGTCAAAATTAGTTTTTTATTTCCACACTTTGTCTTGACCACAACTTCCAAGTGCCAGCTTTTTTAATCCAGATTTCTAAAACTGACAACTCTATTGCAAAATCATTGCTTTTGTAGGTCCCTATAACATGAACAACTCTACGAATAGAAGCTGTTTTTTTATAAGTTTTAAACTCTTTTACTGCAGTTTGTTTTACAGATTGATAATGGACTTTTTTAGAAATAATATCTTTTTCAAAATCGTCAATATTTTGTGTCCAGCCGTTAGAATGTCCAAAACTAACATCTTTAGCAAGCAACTTAAAAATCTGAGGATCGTTAGTCTGCATCAAGCTATCCAAATTTTTGACTTGATTTTCTAAAATCTTATCGAAGCTTTGTGCTGAAAATAGACTTAAATTAAATATTAAACTTAAGAAGACTAAATATTTGTAAATCATTACTTTTTATAAATCATTCTTGGTTCGGCCTGCGCTTTTGGATAGATGCATAGTTCTGCTATTGAAACACGATCTGGCGCATTAATACAATACGAAATAGCATCTGCAATATCTTCGGCCTTCAAAGCTTCGTAACCTGCGTAGACCGTGGCAGCTCTTTCTTCATCTCCTTTAAAACGAATTTTAGAAAAATCTGTCGCCACGGCGCCTGGCTGAATATTGGTTACTTTAATTCCAAATTCTGTCAACTCGATTCGCATTCCTTCAGAAATGGTGTCAACGGCTTTTTTGCTGGCACAATAGACGACGCCGTTTGCGTAAGTTTGTCTTGCTGCAACAGAAGAAATGTTTACGATATGTCCTGCGTTTCTAGCTTTCATCTGTGGAATAACTTGTTTAGAAACATACAGTAGACCTTTCACATTGCCGTCCATCATAGCATCCCAATCGTCCATATCTCCGTTTTCTAGAGAGTCCAGACCATGGGCATTTCCAGCATTGTTGATGAGAATATCAATGTTTTTAAAATTTTCGGGAATGTTTTTAAAAGCTCTTTCAACCTGATTGCGATCACGAACATCAAAGGTTAAAGTATAAACCTCGGTTAGTTGAGAAAGTTCGTTTTTTATTGTTTCCAAAGCGGCTGCGTTACGCCCACAAAGGATAAGTTGATGTTTTTGTTGCGCTAGAAGATAAGCGGTTGCTTTTCCAATTCCTGACGACGCACCAGTTATGAGAGTTGTTTTCATTTAGATTAAATTTCTTTGCAAAGCTATTTCATTTTTGAGTTTTAAGCTTTGTTTTTCGATAGATAATTTCAGTTGATTTGAGTATTTTTACATTTTCAAATTCAGCTTATGACAGATCTTCCGGGCTTGGCCATCAAAGATTTTTACGAAAAAAAATTAAAATCAAAACTTTATGTTCATGATCAATTCGGACCAAAAGTCGAAATGCCGATTTCGATGTACTTCCGCAATGAGGTTGAAATGCCAGAATTGGAGGATGTTGCCTTAGAAAATTGTGAAGGTCGAGTTCTTGATGTTGGTGCTGGTGCAGGTTCTCACGCTTTAGCTTTGCAAGTGAAGGGGTTAGACGTTTCTGCATTAGAAATTTCGCCTGCGGCTTGCGAAGTTATGGAATCTCGTGGCGTGAAGGATGTAATTTGTGCCGACTTTTTTAAGTTTAATTCGGAAGAAAAATACGATACGATTTTACTTTTGATGAATGGTATTGGACTTTGTGGGACAATTGAAAATTTAAAAACATTTTTAAAAAAAGCGGAGGAACTTCTTAACGAAGATGGAAGATTGGTTTTTGACTCGTCCGATACGATCTATATGTACGAACATGATATTTTGCCAGAGCGGTATTACGGAGAAGTCGAATGCGCTTATTCCTATAAAAATCTTAAAACAGATTACTTCAAATGGTTGTATATTGATCAAGATAAATTGCGAGAAGTTGCCCAAGAATTGGGCTGGGAAATGAAAGTCCTTTTCGAAGACAATCATTATCAATATTTAGTGGAACTAAAAAAATAAAGCTCGGATTAACCGAGCTTTTATATTAATTAGCATGGTTGTCAATAACTAAAGAATCGAAAAGTAGCTTAACACGTACTTTAGATTCTATCGGTGTTGCGTCGCAACTTGCGGGTATCCATTTTCCTTTTAGTTTTTTTACGGCAGATTTCAGATCATCATAAAAATAACGTGTATTCGGAATATCGGGACCAACAGTAATTTGCTTAATGTCACCAGTTTTATTGATTGTCAAGTCAATATAAAAATGTCCATCTGCTGCATAGGCATCCGAATTAAGATATTGATTAATTCTTTTCTTAAGATCCATATTTAGTTCCTTCTCACCCTGAGAGTATTTTACAGAATTAAAAGTATGACCATTGTCAACAGAGCAAGTTTTATCAGCAATTTGATAAATACCACGCAGGTCGTAAGTCATAACATTTTGCGCCGTTTGCAAGCTTACCATACTTTCTGGCGTTTGATCTTCAACATCGGTTTGCGCAAAAGAGAAAGCCGACAACAAACTAAAAATTAAAGCTAATCGTTTCATACGACTAATTTACAAAACTTCGATTTGATTTTTTAATAAATCTTCAAATTCCTCACGTTTTCTTATCAAAGTTGCTTTTCCGTCCAAGAACATAACTTCGGCAGGCTTTAATCTTGAATTAAAGTTAGAGCTCATTTCAAAACCATAAGCACCAGCATTTCTGAATACTAAAACATCGCCTTCTCTAACCTCGTTTAGCTTCCTGTCCCATGCGAAAGTGTCTGTCTCACAGATGTTTCCGACAACGGTGTAGATTCTTTCTGGACCTTTTGGATTCGATAAATTTTCAATTTTATGATAAGCATCGTAGAACATTGGACGAATCAAATGATTGAAACCAGAGTTAACACCTACAAAAACAGTTGCCGTCGTTTGTTTAATAACATTTGATTTTACTAAAAAGTGTCCACTTTGACTTACTAAATATTTCCCTGGTTCAAACCAAAGCTGGAATTCTTTTCCAGTTTCTTTGGTATAATCCTTCATAGCTTTGTCCACTTTTTTTCCTAGAGACTTAACATCTGTTTCTAGATCGCCATCTTGGAAAGGCACTTTGAAACCGCTTCCCATGTCTAAGTATTTTAGATTTGGAAAATGATCAGCCAGTTCGAACATAATTTCTAAACCTTGTAAAAAAACATCTGGATCTTTAATCTCGCTACCCGTATGCATGTGAAGTCCTTCTACATTGATGTTCGTAGACTTTACAATACGCTCGATGTGGCGCATTTGATGGATTGAAATACCGAACTTGCTGTCGATATGTCCAGTTGAGATTTTATAATTCCCGCCCGCAAAAATGTGCGGATTAATTCTGATAAAAATAGGGTAATTGGCACCGTGCTTGTTACCAAACTGTTCTAAAATCGAAATGTTATCGATGTTGATGTGCACGTTAAAAGCCATTGCTTCCTCTATTTCTGTAATGTCTACACAGTTTGGTGTGAAGAGAATTCGGTCTGATGAAAAACCAGCTTTTAATCCAAGTTTGACCTCGTTGATCGAAACACAATCGAGACTAGCACCTTGTTTCTCAACGTATTTCAAGATATTAATGTTGGTCAAAGCCTTGGCAGCGTAGAAAAATCGGGTATTCTTCGAGAAAGAACCAGTCAACTTTTCGTACTGGACTTTTATCGATTCTACATCGTACACATACACAGGTGTACCGAACTCATCTGCAATTTTTAATAAATCTTGATTGGTCATTGGATTATACTATACTTTTTTAAAAGTAAACGTGCAAATTTCGGCAATTTTTAGATAAAAACACCAAAACAAACTTGAAATATATAAATTAAACCTGAAATCAGTCTTGTGGAAGTGCTTGTATGTCGAAGTCACCACGCAGAAGTGATAATTGTAATTCGTTTTTTAAATATGGTGAAACGCTAGAAATCGAAATAATCAATTTGTTGATTTTGTCCAAAGTTTGGATTTGATGATAAAGCTCGTAGAAGCCAAAACCTTTTAGTTTTCCCTTTTCAAAAACTATAAAAACTCGTTCGCCAAGTTGTCTGCCTTGTGAAGTCCAAATCTCATTTCGTGATTTTAAATCAATTTTTTTGGTGAGATTAACCACGTCGTGAAGCTCTTTCTGGTTTTTAATAAAACTCAAAGCTTTGAGCCCTTGCGTATAACTTTTGAATTTTAAATAGGGTTGAGGTTCTGTCTCTTTATTAAATTGATCAACGCTGTATTTTCCATTTGTAAAAAACAATCCAAAACTTAGTTTTTTTTGTACCTTACTAAGTTTTTTAGTCTTCATAATGAGTTGCGCAATAACTTCATTGCCAGTTAATTCATAATGGATTTGCTCAACTTCAGATTGTATGCTTTTTAACCTTTTAGCATTAGAGTTAAATATTTTTTTCGCTGCTTTATAAATGTTGTCTACCAAATCGTAGAAAATAATTTTTCCCTCTTTGTTTTGGAGATAGATAATTCCTCGATCTGCTGGCAAATCTTCAGTTAACTCTTTTATTTTGTTGACATAGTTTTGTGCTTTACTTTCCTCAAACTGCGACTCGATTATTTCGTGGTCTTTATCTTTGGTAATCAGTAGCTTAAGTAGGTCTAAAGTTGCTCTTGCATCACCACTTGCTCGATGCGCTTCCGACAACGGAATACCAATCGATTTGCAAAGTTTACTTAATGAATAACTTATTTCGTTTGGAATTAATTTTTTCGCTAAAGGAATTGTGTCTAAAGTGTTGATTTTGAAATCGTAACCAAGTCTTTTGAATGATTGACGCAACATTCGGTAATCGAACTCAATATTATGTCCAACCAAAGTTGAATCTTGAGTGATTTCTACAATTCGTTTCGCAATTTCATGAAATTTTGGTGCAGTTTTCACCATATTTGGCGTAATTCCGGTCAGTTTTTGCACAAAAGACGTGATGTCTGCTTCGGGATTAACCAAAGAGATAAACTGGTCAACAATCTCGTGACCATCATATCGGTAAATTGCAATTTCTATGATGTTTTCTTTGCGGTACGGCCCGCCATTACTTTCTATATCTATTACGGAATACATCTACATTCTAGTTCTTCGTTTCCAAAAACGGGTTTTATCTTCTTCTTCCACCGAGGCCTAACATCCCAAGGATCGCTTTTGCGCCTTCTCGCATCAAGGTATTGGTGAAGGTTCTTCCCGCACTCGATTTCATCACAGATTCGAACATGCCAGGTTCTTCTTTTATCGGTTTTGTTTTATGGGTTGGTGTAGCAGCTTCAACAGCTTGATTCATCCTTTGATTTAAAATCTCAAAAGCTGATTCTTTATTAATGCTTTGCTCATATTTTGAAACCATGGCCGATTTGCTTGTCAGTTCTAAAACTTCGTCATCATTAAGAACATCCATTCTCGATTCAGGCGAAATTAGATAAGTCTGCACTAATGGCGTCGGAATACCTTTTTCGTCCAAGGCAGTTACAAAAGCTTCACCAATTCCTAAATTCTGGATCAGATTAGCAGCGTTGTAATATTCGGTTGTTGGATAGTTTTCAACCGCTTTTGTTATTTCTTTTTTATCTTTTGCTGTGAAACCTCTTAACGCATGTTGTATTTTTAAACCTAATTGAGATAAGATATTTTCTGGCACATCACCCGGAATTTGTGTGATAAAATAAATCCCCACACCTTTTGATCGGATAAGTTTTACCATGGTTTCAATTTGAGATAAAAGCGTTTTGGAGGCTTCATTAAAAATTAAATGCGCTTCATCAATAAATAAAACCAATTTTGGTTTTCCACTGTCACCTTCTTCAGGGAAAGTCATATAGATTTCCGCAAAAAGCGAAAGCATAAATGTGGAAAATAACTGTGGTTGATTTTGAATATTTGCAACTCTTAGAATATTTACGACCCCTTTCCCTTCTCTAGTTTGTAACAAATCATGAACGTCAAAACTTGGTTCTCCAAACAATGCGGTTGCACCTTGTTGCTCCAAAGCTACAATAGAACGCAAGATGGCGCCCAAAGAAGCCGGTGCAATCGATCCATAGTTAGCAGCAAGTTCTGCTTTACCATCTTTATTGTCCGTAACATACTGTAGCACTTTTTTAAGATCATCCAAATCAATTAAGGGTAAACCCTTGTCATCGCAATATTTGAAAACGATCGACATAATGCTCTGCTGCGTATCGTTTAATCCTAAAATTTTACTTAACAAGATTGGCCCAAACTCTGTTACTGTTGCACGAAGTTTAACACCTTCTTCGCCTGAAATTGTCATCAATTCTACAGGAAAAGCTTGTGGTGCGTAGGCTAATTGAGTTTTGTTATAACGTTCGTCGATTATGGCGTTTCGAAGTCCTGCTTCTGCAATCCCGGAAAAATCACCTTTAATATCAAGGACCAAAGACGGAACACCAACATGTGATAATTGTTCAGCAAAAACTTGAAGGGTTTTAGTTTTACCAGTTCCTGTTGCGCCAGCTATTAGGCCATGTCGGTTAATGGTTTTCAGGGGGATAGTAACATTAACTTCAGGTAACACTTCATCATCCAACATGGCTTTACCTAAAATAATATGTTCGCCTTTTGGGCTATATCTGGAGTTAAGTTCTTCAATAAATTTTGCCTTGTCCGCCATTTGTTTGAATTTAAATAAAAAGATAAAGGTAAATAATTTCATCTTAAAAAACACAAGGATTAATAAAATGCTTGCTTGATGTAGATCAACATTAATCTAGCATTATTTTATTAAATTTGTTAAATACCAAAAAATTAAATATGGACAGAATAGCAATAATGGATGCCATTATCAATGAGCAACAAAAAGTAGTTGATAATCTAGAATACTCAGTTAACAGATATGTTGCAGCTTCCGATTTGGAAGAAGATAGCACGATTGATCCTGATGATTTGTCTCAACAAGTACAAGCTAAAGATATGCAACTTCGCTTTGAGCAACTTCTAAATAAAGCCCAAGACGACATGAGCTTTTTGGTGGTTGAGAGAGATTTGTCACACAGCGAAATTGAGAAAGGTAGTCTGGTTGTGCTGGATGGTGTAATTCTTTTTGTCGGACTTTCTGTCCCAAAATTCGAATTTAAAAACCAATCTGTCATTAGTTTTTCTACTGAGGCGCCAGCATTTAAAAGTTTAGAAAATCATAAGGTAGGAGATGATGTAGAACTTGGTAATCAGCTTTATACCATAAAAGAAATTCTATAATAACTTCTTTTTAATTTCAAATAGACATTATCGATTGTTGCAATTCCTGATTTTTAACATTTTTAAAGTTTAAAGAACGATTTTTGCAACACTACAAACAGAAATTTTACAACTTAAAATATGAAGGTAGAACAAATTTATACCGGTTGCTTGGCGCAAGGCGCTTATTATATTGTTTCGGAAAACGAAGCTGCAATTATCGATCCTCTTCGCGAGGTGTCGCCTTATCTAGCACGTTTGGAAAAAGATAAAGTAAAACTAAAATATATTTTTGAAACACATTTCCATGCAGATTTTGTATCAGGACATTTGGATTTAAGTAAAAAAACGGGCGCGCCAATTGTCTATGGACCAACAGCAAATCCAGCTTTTGATGCCATTATTGCTGGTGATGAGCAAATTTTCGAAATAGGAAAGGTGAAAATAAAAGTACTTCACACGCCTGGTCATACAATGGAAAGTACCACTTATCTTTTGATTGACGAAAACGCAAAAGAAACAGCGATTTTCTCAGGAGATACCTTGTTTTTAGGCGACGTAGGACGTCCAGATTTAGCTCAAAAATCTGCGAATATGAGCCAAAAAGAGTTGGCAGGTTTACTATACGACAGTTTGCAAAGTAAAATTATGCCCCTTGCAGATGATATCACAGTTTATCCAGCGCATGGCGCAGGTTCGGCTTGTGGGAAGAATATGCAAAAGGAAACCGTCGATACTTTAGGTAATCAAAAAAGAACCAACTACGCACTTAATCAACCAGATAAAGAAAGTTTTATCACAGAAGTTTTGGATGGACTTTCGGCGCCACCAAAATATTTTGGGATGAATGTCGCGATGAATAAAGGGGGGTACGCTTCTTTTGATGATGTTATGGAAAAAGGAAAGAATCCTTTGTCTGTCCAAGACTTCGAAACGATTGCAGAAAATACCAATGCTTTGATTTTGGACACGCGAGGTGCGGAAGATTTCCATAAAGGATTTATCCCAAACTCTATTAATATTGGCTTGAAAGGTGATTTTGCACCTTGGGTAGGGGCGATGATAGTTGATGTTAAGCAGCCAATTGTTTTAGTAAGTGATGTGGGGACAGAAGAAGAGGTCATTACGAGATTGAGTCGCGTTGGTTTTGACAATGTTTTGGGATATTTGGACGGAAGTTTTGACGCTTGGAAAAATGCAGGTAAAGAAATTGATGAGGTTAAAAGAATTTCGCCGCAAGAATTTGCTGATACTTTCAAAGCAGAAGATAAAGTTATTGATGTTAGAAAAATAGGAGAGTACTCCGCAGAACATATTAATGACGCTTACCACAGACCGCTTGCCGAGATTAGCGAATGGGTTGATAGCATTGATGATACCGAGCATTTCTTTTTACATTGTGCAGGAGGTTATAGAAGTATGATTGCCGCAAGTATTTTTAATGCTCGAGGTATTAGAAACTTTACAGAAGTTGCAGGTGGCTTTAATGGAATAAAAAAAACAGAAAAAGTACCGACAACCGATTTTGTTTGTCAATCTAGAACTTTGTAATATGAAGAAATATGTGATCATGTCGATGCTGTTTTGTTTAAGTTTAACATCTTGCCAAACAGTATCTAATGCAAATGTGTTTCAACAAAAAGTGGATATAAAATCTTTAGTTAGCGACCCACACACAACATTAATCGATGTTAGAATTCCGGAGCAATATGCGGAAGGAACAGCAGAAGATGCGATTAATATTCCTTTGAAGGATTTGGAATCTAAAGTTGAGGATCTAAAATCTAAAGATAAAATTGTTGTTTTCTGCAATACGGGAAAGCAAGCAGCTTCCGCAAAAGAACTTCTGACCAAACACGGAATTAAAAATGTGTATTCGGGGACGAGTTGGAAGAATGTTAAAGCGATACAAGAAGAAAGTAAAGCCAAATAGTTTATTAACAATTAATTAAAAATAGAATGTCTCAAAAATTTCAAGAAATTATTGATTCTGAAAGACCTGTTCTTATCGATTTTTTTGCGACTTGGTGTCAACCTTGTAAAGTTCAATCTTCGGTGCTGACAACAGTAAAAGAAAATATTGGTGAGGCAGCCAGGATTATAAAAGTCGATGTGGATCAATACCCTGCTTTGGCTAATCAATATGGCGTCCGTGGTGTGCCGACTTTAGCAATTTTCAAAAAAGGAGAAATGCTATATAAAGAAAGTGGCGTCCACGATGTTAACAGATTAACAGCACTTCTAAAGCAGTTTCAATAAAGGTAAAATCCGGAAAATTTATCCGGATTTTTTATTGTATCTCAAACTTATCTGCATCTTTTAAAAACGGAAATCTCTCTCGGAATTTTTGCAATTCCTCCAAATTAAATTCGGCGATAACGAGAGCGTTTTCTCTTGTTGAGATCTCAGTTCCATCAGGCAACAAAGCCAAAGTACTTTCTTCATAATTAAGATTGTTGCCATCCGTTCCTATTCTATTTAAACCAAAAACTAAAGCTTGATTTTCAATAGCACGTGCTTTTAATAAAGTTCTCCAGGCTTCTACACGAGTGTTTGGCCAATTCGCCACATTTAACATCAGGTCATAATCGCCCAAATTTCTTTGGAATACAGGAAATCGCAAATCATAACAGACTTGCAATAGGATGTTAAAACCTTTGTATTCAACAACTTTTCGTTGTTCGCCCACAGTATAGATTTTATCTTCTCCGGAATATGAAAACAAATGCTTTTTATCATAAAAATCAAAATCTCCGTCAGGTTTTACAAAATAAAATCGATTGTAGAATTTATTATTTTCGCTTACAGAAACACTTCCGGCAATTGCTGTATTTTTCTGTTTTGCAAAGTGTTGCATCCAAGAAAGTGTTTCGTTATTTCGGTCTGCGATTTCTTCCGCGTCCATACAAAAACCCGTGGAAAACATTTCGGGTAAAAGAAAAATATCAGCTTCAATATTAGCTAAAGTAGCTTCGATAGTTTTGTAATTTTCAGGTTTATTTTTCCAAACGATGTCGAGGTTAAGACCGACAACTTTAAGTTTTGACATAATTAAAATTCTTATTTAAAATTAAGGATTTAGTTTAAAATAAACGAAGTTGTTGCGTTCGGCTGCCCGTAAAGTTGTCGGTTGACGGTATAGGACGTTCTTTATTTGCAAAGAATTTCTTCTTGCCAATTTCAAAAGTTTTATGAATCATTTCCGCAATATTGCCTTCACCTTCGTATCGGTCAAAATATCGTTTTTCACCAAGTTTTCCGCCACGCATATTTTTGATGAGGTTAAGGACTTTATCCTTTCTGTCTGGGAAATGCGTTGTCAACCAATGGATAAATACGGGTTCGACTGTGTCATTTAGTCTTACTAAAGTATAGCCAACACTTGTTGCACCAGCATCAGAAACAGATTTTAGAATCGATAAAGTCTCATCGCTTGTTAAAGCTGGAATAACAGGAGCGACCATAACATTAACGGGAATTCCGTTTTGGGAAAGGATTTCGATGGCTTTTAATTTATTTTGAGAAGACGAAGTTCTTGGTTCCATAACGCGGCGTAGTTCTTCATTAAGCGTCGGAATACTCAAGGAAACCGACACTAAATTTTTTTCCGCCATGTCTTTTAGGATATCTAAATCGCGAATTACTAAAGCATTTTTTGTGATAATCCCAACGGGATGACGGTAGTCGCGGCAGACTTCCAGAAGTTTTCTTGTGATTTCGAATTGACGTTCAATAGGCTGATAGCAATCGGTGTTACCCGACAGCATTATGGTTTTCGGTATGTAGTTTTTTTTTTGAAATGTTTTTTCAAGAAGTTCTGGGGCATTTTTTTTAACCATGATTTTACGTTCAAAATCGATTCCTGCGCTATAACCCCAATATTCATGTGTTGGTCGCGCAAAACAGTAAGAACAACCATGCTCACAACCTTGATAAGGATTCATAGAATAGTCGAATGAAAGATCTGGACTTTTGACAACATTAATAATCGTCTTTGGGAAAACCTCAATAAGTTGGGTTTTCATCGTCTCCAAATCTTCATCTTCCGGCTCGTAGGTATAACGGTCGAATCGGTTGGTGACGTTGCGTTGTGCGCCTTGACCTTTGGGAGCTTGGGGGGACATTTTCTCTATGTTGGATTTTTTTAATAAAAACTATTGTAAAAATACTAGAGATTTTCGAAATAGAAATTACTTTTAACTTAAAGTTTTTCACAAAAAACCAGCTCTTATGAAGCTGGCTCTGTCAAATCTATAGTGTCATTTTTTATAGTAATGCGTTTATTTCGATGCCATCTCCATGTTCCGTGAATTGATTTTTAAACTGTTTCGAAAACAATCTGTGTGTATCTGTATAGTCCGTACTATAAGATTTTTCTTTTAAAACCTTTCTTACTGCGAATGCGCCAACGATCGCAAATAGTCCCAAAGCTCCTGCTAGTAATACTTCTATATTTTTATTCATAAGATGTTATTTTAAGATTAAGATACAAATTTTATTCCTTTCTAGACATAATAAAAACTAACTAATGTTAATGTTTATTAAAACATAAGAACGATTCGGAGAACAAATTTTACAATTCGGTAAGTTTTTTTCAGAATTTGTAAAAGCTTCGTATAAATTTGTCCCATAAATCAAGATAATGACTCGCAAATCGCTTAAAACTTATATTTCAATTTCTTTCTTTTCGGGATTGTTTTTTTTCATTTTTTTTTCAAGTCCAAAAAGCCTTAATACTTTTTTAATAAGTTTTTCAATTTCTACGATGTATACTTTTTTGATGGCTGTGCCCAATGGTTGGCTCAACAACTATCTTAATAATCGATTTTCTTGGGTTAACCAGACAAAACGTCGTACGATTGTTGGCGTTATTGCGACTATTGTTCTTAATGTTTTTCTAACTTATTTATGTAACGGAATTAATTTCGTTATAATCCAAAAAGTAACCACTTGGGAAGTTTTCTTTTCGGAAAAATATAATTATGCGAATTGGTTTATGATCAATTTTGCGTTGATGATTTCGGCTTTTCTACATGCCAAAAGCTTTATGGAGGAACTTAAAAAAGTGACGCGTAAAGAGGTTGTCGAACAAAAGATTATCGCAAAGTCCGCGAATGCCCAATTTGAAAGTCTTAAAAACCAATTGGATCCACATTTTTTGTTTAATTCTCTTAATGTATTAAGCTCATTAATTGATGAAAACCAAGATCAGGCGCAGAAATTTACCTTGTCAATGTCTAAAATTTATCGATACGTTTTAGACCAAAAAGATAAAGAATTGGTGAGTGTCGAAGACGAGTTAGAATTTGCAAAAACCTATGCCGAACTTCTTAAAACTAGATTCGAAGATAGTGTTGAGTTTCAATTCAATGTCCCGAAAGAGGATTATCAATTGAAGGTGGTGCCTTTGTCTTTGCAGTTGCTTTTAGAAAATTGTATCAAACATAATTTCGCAACATCGTCAAAGCCTTTGGTTATGAAAATCTATACCGAAAATGGATTTTTGTGTATTGAAAATAATTTGCAGACTAGAGAGCTTCCAAAAGATCGAGAAGGCATTGGATTGTCCAATATTGTACAGCGTTATTCGCTTTTGACCAAAGAAAATGTTTTTATCGAAAAATCTGAAGATTACTTCAAAGTTAAAATACCAATGTTAACCGAATATCAAAAAAGTAATAGAATGAATAGTATTAACCCATCTAACGAAAGTCTAGCCTACGAAAAAGCAGCTAGAAGAGTGAAAGAACTAAAAGGATTCTACGGAAATCTAATTTCGTACTGCATTGTAATTCCGTTTTTAGTCATCATTAACCTATTGACAAGTCCTAAAGAGCTTTGGTTTTATTGGCCGATGTTGGGCTGGGGAATTGGCTTATTGGCGCACGGAATGAACGTTTTTGCCATTGGAAAAAACTGGGAAGAACGCAAGATTAAAGAATTTATGCAAAAAGAAAATCAAAAATAATCATGGAAAATATTAAAGAAAAAGTAGCCTTCGAGTTTGCTTCAGAACGTGTTAAAGCGATTAAGAAATTTTATTCTAGTCTAGCAATTTTTATAGTTGTATCACTGGCCATCGTATTATGGCATTTTCAAAAGACAGGAAATTTCGAAATGAATTTAGGAAGATTATTTATTATTATTATTGTTTGGGCAATTATACTTGCTATACGAGCTATTAAATTGTTTCTTTTAAACTCTGACTGGGAAAAAGATATGTTGAATAAAGAACTTAAAAAATATCAAAACGATGGATACCAACGATAGTCAAAACATCAAATACCAAATGGCAGCGAAGCGCGTCAAAGATTTGAAAGGTTTTTATACGCATCTGTTTGTGTATCTAGCTGTTAACATTCTTCTTTTTGTGATGAACTATAGCGAACTTCCAAATGGAGCTAGCATTTGGTCTTGGCAAATTTGGTTGACGCCAGTATTGTGGGGACTTGGTATTATCACTCACACGATGACTGTTTTTGTACCGAGTTTTATCTTTTCTAAAAATTGGGAAGAACGTAAAGTTCGAGAATTAATGGAGAGAGAAAACAATAACATATTATAATGTCTAATAATTATGGTCTCTCTTTAAATTCTTTTTTATTTATTAATTAATGTTAGCATGGCTAGCTACCGAAATCTATTATTCAGTTAGTTTGCGATTCGGGAAGCATGACAAAAAAGGGAAAGATTTACATTCTTAAATGATATTAGTGCGATGAGGTTTGTCGTAATACAAAAAAGTAGGAAAGTTTTTTACCGTTGATATCAACATCAACAACGATCATCAACTAAAAACAGATGGTTTTTATAAACTGAGTAGGCGTCCATCTTATACATTTGCAATGTTAACCTTCGTAGGTCTTGGATTGACACTTAATAATTGGCTATCTTTTTTTATTGTGGTTGTTTCATGATTTATAGCCTTTTCTTATCGTATTTTTGTTGAAGAAAAAGCATGACTTGAGCAATTCGGAGATGACTACAAAAGTTAACGTAAGCGTACTAAAAAACTGATTCCTTATATATATTAATTTAAATATGATAATAAAAACGATCATCATCGAAGATGAAAAGCCAGCAGCTAGAAAGTTGGAAAGGATGTTAGCTAATTATGCTCATTTAGAATTGGTTGCAACGCTAAATTCTGTAGAAGAAGCTGTTGTATGGTTTAACGAAAATCAACATCCGCAACTAATATTTTCTGATATTGTTTTGGGAGATGGGTTGTCTTTTGATATTTTTGAGAAAGTAGCAACTAAGGCTTTCATAATTTATACAACGGCTTTCGATCAATACACACTCAAAGCATTTAAGCTAAATAGCATTGATTATCTTCTGAAGCCAATTATGGAAGAAGATTTGACAAAAGCTATAGAAAAGTTTAAATCATTTTTACCAGAAGATGGGGCTGTTAACTCGCAAGAAATCAAACAGATGTTAAAAAAGGAAACATCTATTTTATCAAGAATTTTAGTAAAAATTGGTTATAATCTGAAAATCGTCCAAACTAGCGAAATCAGTTGTTTTTTCAGCGAAAATAAAATCGTATATCTACAAACATCTGAGAGAAATTTTCCTACCGATTTTACCTTAGACGAATTGGAAAGTGTTTTGGACAAAAAGGATTTCTTCCGAGTTAATCGTCAATATATTATTCATTCAAAATTTATTAGAAACATCCATACTTCACCATATTTCAAAGTTGAATTAGACCATCAACCCGATGAGGAAATTACCGTAAGTCGAGACCGCGTCAGAGATTTTAAGAATTGGTTGTCGAGTTAATTATCAATTTATTGTAAACGAAAAGAGCTTCCTTGTGCGAGGAAGCTTTTATATCAATAAATCTGTTTTTTACTAAGAAATTACGCCGCTTCCTAGCAACTCATCGTCAAGATACCAAGCTGCAAATTGTCCTTCGGCAATTGCAGATTGAGGTTTGTCAAACTCCATGTAGAAAGCATCTTCAAACTGAAAAATTGTTGCTTCCTGCAAATCTTGACGATATCTATATCTCGCCAAAACACGCATGCTTTCACCAGCTTTCAAACGAAGATCTTCACGAACCCAATGCACCTCGGCGCTGTCGATTTTCAATGCTTTTTTGTGCAAGCCAGGGAAGCTATGACTTTCGCCAACGAAGATAATGTTGTTCTCCATATCGCGAGAAATCACAAAACAGCTTTCTTTGTGACCACCGATTCCAAGACCTTTACTTTGTCCAGTTGTATAGAATTGCGCACCTTGATGCTTGCCAATAACTTTTCCGTCAGCTTTTTCGTATTTTATGTTGCGAGACAGGTATTTTAATTCTTCTTCTTTATTTTCAAAATTTGGTGCATCTTCAGCAAAACCTTTGAAATCTCTAAAAATCTCTACAATCTCACCTTCTTTTGGCACCAGTTGTTGTTGCAAAAAAGTTGGAAGGCTCACCTTACCGATAAAGCATAAACCTTGCGAATCCTTTTTATCAGCGGTAACTAGACCAATTTCTTTAGCAATTTCTCTAACTTCAGGCTTTGTTAACTCACCAATTGGGAAAAGCGCTTTTGACAATTGATCCTGACTCAATTGACATAAAAAGTAAGACTGATCTTTATTATTATCTTTCCCCGCCAAAAGATGGAAAACCTCTTTTCCGTTTTCATCAATTGTGGAGTCAACTCTTGCATAATGTCCAGTCGCAACCTTGTCAGCGCCCAAAGACATTGCAGTTTTCATAAACACATCAAACTTCACTTCGCGATTACAAAGCACATCAGGATTCGGCGTGCGCCCTTTCTGATATTCATCAAACATATAGTCGACGATACGCTCTTTATAAAGCTCGCTCATATCAATCACCTGGAACGGAATTCCTAATTTCTGTGCCACCATCAAGGCGTCATTACTATCTTCCACCCAAGGGCATTCATCCTCCAAAGTCACCGATGCATCATTCCAATTACGCATAAATAGGGCAATCACCTCGTGGCCTTGCTGTTGCAAAAGATAGGCTGTTACGCTAGAGTCCACACCGCCGGACAAACCAACTACTACTTTCATAATGTTTTTTAATTTTAGGAGCAGGACGATTTTCACCTTTTTAGGAAAATCCTCGCCCGCTGTCCGCTGTATCTTTATTGTTCGCTCGGTCGGCTCCGCTACGCTACGCTCCGCCGCCTCGCTCACCACAAAGGATGTCGCTTCCATCGGGGCTATGTTGATATTTTTCTAATAATAAGACAATCCACATACTGCTTTGACGCTCGCTTCGCTCGCGCCCAATTTTACCATGCAAAAATACAACGAATATAATCGCCAAAAAAGCTTTAATTTTAGACATCGACAAAAACTATCTTATGAAAAAATCAATTTGCTTATTGATGTTATCTTCTAGCATTATCGCTTTCTCTCAGGTTGGCGGTTCTCAGGCGGGCTCTAATAATCGTTGGACGTATGGAGGAGGTCTCGGTCTAGGCTTTGGAAGTGGCGGGAGATTCGATCTTCAAGTTTCGCCAAGGCTTGGTTACAGATTAACCAACGACTTCGAGATGGGACTTATGGGCAACTTTACTTGGCAAACAGCTGACGCATACAAGTCAACAATGTTTGGTGTTGGTCCTTTCGCAAATTATTATTTTGGGCGTAATTTTTTCTTGACCAGTGCTTTTCAACAATATTTTATCAATTTTATAAACAAGTATGACAACCAAACATACCGTACCGATGAGTCAGCATTGTATCTGGGAGGCGGTTATATGGCCAGAATAAGTAGTAACGCTTACTTCCAAGTTGGCTTAACCTATAATGTTCTTTGGAAAGAGAATAATAGCATTTTTGGTAGTGGATTGGTGCCCAATATTGGAGTTGTAGTAGGCTTGTGAGTTCGAGGATTATTTATTTTTAAAAATGAAAAGATACGCTTGTTATTTTTTTAAGATCTAGATTATAGTTTTCTCAAAATCAGAGATTCGTGCGCGAGTGTACGTTCTAATTTGATGACAACAAGCCAATTCTGATTAGAAAAAGAGATCCATTATTTGGTTAAAAATAACTTTTTAGAGCTTAAAGGCTCTGATAAAACATAGAAAATCCCAAACCTATTAAGTTTGGGATTTTTTATATTGAAAAATTTAGTTTTAAAGCTTGTTTTATACTTTACCAAGGATCTTTTCAAGGATTCTTAACGTAATAAGATAAGTTGGTTTTACACCTGTTAGACCAAGACCTCCAGAAGATAACGTGCTACCAGTTTCTAACGGATTATCCGATGCGTAATAAGCATAGCAAACGAAAAGATCTTCGCTGATATGGTGACGGATTTTGCTGGCAACTTGGATGGCTTTTTGATAATGCGCACCTTCCATTTCTAGACCAATGGCTTTCCAAGAAGTATTCATAAAATATGAAAGAATATCTTTGTTTTGAAGCGATGTTCCCAAAACGGTAATCATCGGACCTTCAAAAGCTTTTAATTCATCATCTTGGAAATCCTCCAAATCCAAAGCGTTAACGAAAGGATAGTTGTCCGCCGTGCCTTCAAAAATGTGAGACGTTGGAATCATAATGTCGCCTTTTTGACCTTCCAGAATTCCAGCTTTACCCATGATGGAGATGGATTTCACTTTCATGGTGTAGATTTCGCCATTAGCATCGTATGGTCTTAATAATTCGTCCATCACTTCGTAAGCCTGCTCACCGAAAGCGTAGTCGAAAACCAAAATCACTTCGTCACCAGAAGGAGTTGAGTCAGCAAAAGCCGTATTCTTAAGATTTGTTTTAGAAATGTCAATTATTTGTACATCAATATTACTTCCGCTTTGGTCTTTAATATAGATAAGACCTTGCTCTTGCGATGTGTGAAGGATCTTGTCTTGTAAAGCTTTCTTGTTAGAAATCTCTTCAAAAAGTTTGTAATCGATTTCTTTTTTAGCCTTTTTACCTAAAGCATCATTGGCATACAACATGTTTTTCACACTGTGCATATTCGCACTAATGATGTGTAAAGGACGCATGTGCAGGTTGTTTTCGTAAAGAACAGACTTTATTTTGTTTGCCCATCTTTCTCCGAAAAGGTGATGACCAACACGTTCTTGAAGAATCGATGAAAAATAGATTTCACGATTTCTAACTTCCTTCCAATCATCTAAGCTAACTTGCCCTAACCAATAGATGATTTTGAATAGTCTATCAGGATTAGCGTCGTCACCAAAGTCATTGTAAGCATCTAAAGTTTCATCAAAAGTTCTTCCTAACAAAGATGATAGATGTATTAATGCAACTTCTTTTTCTTTTCGACTGTATTTTTTCTCGCCGATAGCAACCTCTTCGATAATTTTCCAAACGCGTCTTGGTCTTCCGCCATCTTGCATATCAAAGCCAATATTTCTGATTTTGTCCGCTTCTAGATATAGGAATGTTAAGTGGGTAAGGATATCATAAATTTCGGAACGGCCTAGTAGAACTTCGATGTTCATTTGGTGTTCGTCGATTCTGTAACAGTTTCTACGACGTTTTTTCGGAACAATTGGCTCGAAGCTGCCTTTTTCAAATCCTTCATCAGAAGTTAGATGGATAAATGCGCATTCTTCGATACCTTCAGGCAAACGGTCCAAAACATAAAGTAGACCGCTGAGTTCTATTTTATGTGGATTGCCCATGCTTCCGTAGATCTCCGGTTGGATAATTGTCAAAAGTTTTCTTAATGACTCACCAGAAACGCCAGAAGGTTTAAAAAATCCTCTATAAAATAAGTGTCTCATAGAAACGTATAATCTTTCAATCGCTTCTGTGGTCTCTCTTGCTCTAGAATTTACCATAATGTTTTTGTTTTTAGAAAAGTTCGCAAAGTTAGCAAATTTTATTAGATAAAGCTAATTCTATGTAAAGATACTGTTAATCAAACGCATTTTATGTATATTAAACATGATATCTGATTGTGTTTTCAAAAAATTCATAATGCATTAATATTGACAAATGTTTTTTATTTAGTAACATTTTAAAGGCTGGTAATTTTTGGGGGTCGTCTGTTGGATTTATTTTTTTTTTAAATTTAACATTAAAATTCTAGGGGTGTTTGATTTTGTTTTTGGTTTTTTATTAAATTTGCCCTATTAAAATATATGTTATATGTCAACATTAAGATTTAAAGCCTTAGCAGAACTTCCTTTTAGAAATTATAGAAAAGACAATTTCGTGGATGTTCCCGTAAAACTTTCAGAATTATTCTGCAGCAACGTGTTTTCAGAATACACCATGAGAGAGTATTTAACAAAAGAAGCATTCAACTCAATTATGGATGCAATCAAAAAAGGAACTCAAATCCAAAGACATATTGCAGATCAAGTTGCAGTTGCCATGAAGGATTGGGCGATGTCCAAAGGTGTAACACACTACACGCACTGGTTTCAGCCATTAACTGGTACGACTGCAGAAAAGCACGATTCATTTTTTACACCGATTGAAGGCGATAGAGCAATCGAGCGTTTCAACGGTGGAATGTTGATTCAACAGGAGCCAGACGCTTCTTCTTTCCCGAATGGTGGCATTAGAAATACGTTTGAAGCAAGAGGATATACCGCGTGGGATCCCACGTCGCCAGCATTTATCATGGGAACGACACTTTGTATTCCTTCGATTTTCATTTCTTATACGGGAGAAACTTTAGATTACAAAACACCTTTACTACGTGCACTCAACGCTGTTGACGAAGCTGCTACAGATGTTTGTAAAGCCTACTTTGATAAAAATGTGACCAAAGTAACACCAACTTTAGGTTGGGAGCAAGAATACTTCTTGGTAGATTCAGCATTATACATGTCTCGTCCAGATTTGGTATTAACGGGTAAAACTTTATTAGGGCATTCACCAGCAAAGGGACAACAATTAGATGATCATTATTTCGGATCGATTCCTACAAGAGTGATGAACTTCATGAAAGAATTAGAAATCGAATGTATGAAGTTGGGGATTCCAGTGACGACACGTCATAATGAAGTTGCTCCGAATCAATTCGAGTTGGCGCCTATGTTTGAAGAATGTAATGTGGCGGTCGATCACAACTCTTTATTGATGGATGTTATGGCGAGAATTGCACACAAGCACCATTTCCATATTCTATTCCATGAGAAACCTTTCGCAGGAGTTAATGGAAGTGGAAAGCACAACAACTGGAGTTTGGCGACAGATACAGGTGAAAACCTTTTAAGTCCAGGAAAAAATCCAAAGAAAAACCTTCAATTCTTGACGTTCTTTGTCAATTCACTTAAAGCAGTTCATGATTATGCAGATTTGTTGAGAGCAAGTATCGCATCGGCAAGTAACGACCACCGTTTGGGAGCTAACGAAGCGCCGCCAGCAATAATCTCTGCCTTTATCGGAAGTCAATTGTTTAGCGTTTTGGAAGAACTTGAAAAGGTAACCGACGGAAAATTATCGCCAGAAGAAAAAACAGAATTAAAACTAAATGTTGTTGGTAAAATTCCTGAAATTCTTTTGGATAACACAGATAGAAACAGAACGTCGCCTTTCGCTTTTACAGGTAACAAGTTCGAGATTCGTGCAGTTGGATCTTCTGCAAACTGTGCGGAAGTAATGACGGTGATGAATGCTATTGCAGCAAAGCAACTTCGAGTTTTCAAAACAGAAGTTGATGCATTGATCGAAGGTGGACTTAAGAAAGACGAAGCGATTTTCAATGTGTTGAGAGAGTATATCAAACAATCGAAAACCATTTTGTTCGAAGGTGATGGATATTCTGATGACTGGGCTAAAGAAGCTAAGAAAAGAGGCTTAAACAATCACAAAACAACTCCTGAAGCGTTAAAGCAAGAACTAAATTCTAAGTTTTCTGAGCTTTTTGAAGATTTAAAAATTTATTCTCACAGAGAATTCGAAGCGAGAAACGAAATCAAATTTGAGAAATACTCAACAGTTATCGATATCGAAGCTAGGGTTTTAGCTGATATTGCCAGAAACCATATTATTCCTGCAGCGCTTAACTATCAAAATAGATTGATTGAGAACGTTAAAGGTCTAAAGGAAATTTTCGGTGATAAAGAATTCAAAATTTTAGGAAAAGAGCAAATCAGTTTGATTACTCAGATTTCTGAAAACGTTTCTAAAATCAAATTAGGTGTTGACGAGCTTCTTAAAGAAAAAGAAACAGCGAAAAATACAAAAGACAGTCACAAACAAGCTGACGCATATTGTAACAAAGTAAAGCCTTTGTTTGATGTGATTCGCGACGGATCGGACGCACTGGAGATGATGGTTGATGACGAGCTTTGGCCGATGACCAAATACAGAGAGCTTTTATTCACAAGATAAAATCACAAGGCCTACAGTTGTAGGCCTTTTTTTGGAGCTTTTTTGTTTGGAGCTTTTCCCGCTATCAACTATATCTTTTGTAGTGTCGCTCGGACGACTCCGCTGCGCTCCGTCGCCTCGCTACACCACAAAAGGATGTCGTTTCTATCGGGGCTACTAACTACTAACAGGTTATTGTAGATATATTACAATCATTCTAGTCAAGCAATGCGTCGCGAACTTCTATCAGAATATTAGACGTGCGAAGCAATTTCATTTAAATCAAAGAGTTATACCTTATATATATGTATAGGATTGAAATAAAGAAAACAGATTATACAAATCTAGATTTCCAATCGCTTGTAAGGCTTTTGGATGCGGACTTGGTCATTCGTGATGGCGACGATCACGACTTTTATCATCCGTTTAATGGAGTTGATACTTTGAGACATTGTTTGCTTTTATTGAAAAATGAAAAAGCAGTTGGTTGTGGTTCTAATTAAATTTTACGATTACAGCGCTGCTGATGTCAAAAAGAATGTTCGTTCTGGATTCCGAACGCGGACAAGGTTCCTCTTATCAACTTTTAAAAAGATTAGAAACTTGGGCAAAGTATCTAGATTTCCAAAACTTAAACTTAGAAACAGGCGTTAATCAGCCGGAAGCAATTGCTTTGTGCAAGAAGTGTGGCCATCAAATTATCGAGAACTATGAACAATATCAAGGCGTTGGAACAAGCTAGTGTTTTATAAAATCTAAAACTGTAACTAAATAGATGATTTCTAAAATCTAAATAGATGTCTATGATAATTGTTAAAGAATCTTAAACAAAATAAAATCGCAAAGTCCCTAAAATGGTGCTTTGCGATTCGTTTTTGGTTAACATTCTAATTAAAAATGTTAAAATGTGTTAAAACGAGCTTCTGATAATTCAATATGAAAAGCTCTTCTATAGGTATTCTCTAAATTTGCCTTGCATTTGAACAAAAAGAAACCTATTTAACACGTTTAAATAAATATATATGAAGAAAAGAGTTCTGTTTTATTTAGTAGCGACCATTACAACATTCTCCCTACAATCATGTGTATCAAACTATGTTGTATCACAACCAAATATATACAAAACCGATGCCAAAGTAACTCCAGTAGTTGTTAAAGCTGAAACATCAGATAACATTCAAGCAAAAAGAATGTTGGCATCTCTTAATAACGCTTCTAACTCGATCAAAGCATCGATGATTGCAGAAGCTATCAAGCACGAAAAAACAATCGACAGCATATTAGACGAAGCAAGTACTTATCTTGGAACGCCTTACAGATATGGAGGTACAACTAGAAGTGGAATCGACTGCTCTGCCTTTGTACTTTCAGTTTTTGGCGCTGCCGCTGGTGTTAACCTTCCAAGAGTTGCTGCCGCACAATCGCAAGAAGGAGACTCTGTTGATAAGTCAGAGCTTAAAAAAGGCGACTTAGTATTCTTCTCTCATGGTAGAGGTCGTATTTCTCACGTGGGTATTGTTGAAGAAGTTGATGAGAATGGGGAAGTTAAATTTATACATTCTGCAACATCAAGAGGTGTGATGGTATCTTCACTTAATGACAAATATTGGGGGCCGAGATATCGTTTTGCAAAGAGGATTTTGAAAGAGAATAGCTTGGTTCTTAATCAAACCTCTAATCAAAGTCAAATAAATTAAGATTAAATAATAAAAAAAAACTTCAAAGTAATTTGAAGTTTTTTTTTGATTGTTATTGTAGAATATTTTCGATTTTAAGTTTCGTATCCGTCATTTCCAGTCGTTGTATAACATTTAGAAGTTCGGGATAAGCTTGTAGATCAGGCCAAGTTGCAGATAATTCAACAATATTTTTAATGCCTTGGTCGAGACTATTGATGAAATGTTTTTTCCTTTGAATTAAACCCCGGAAACCATACGCACCTAATACTTGAAGATAGCGCATCATAATAATTGGCTTAATAGAATTTTTAAGCATTTCTCGCTCTTTTTTTTCAGAGAATAGAGAAATATAATAATCTAACATCTCTTGCTTAAGTTCAGTAGAAAAATTAGCCTTTGCTTGATACAAAAATGAGATAACATCGTACATCAGCGGTCCAAACATTGCCCCTTGATAATCGATAAAGAAAATATCGTCATTGTGATCCACCATAATATTCCTCGCCTGAAAATCGCGAATCATCAGACCTTTGGGTTCTAATTCTGAAATTTTTTTTGTGATCGTCTGAAATTCTTTTAGAAGTTTCGATTTGTGATAATTGATTTCTAAAACATCAACTAAAAAATTCTTGAAATAATACAAGTCGTGAAGAATGGCATGTTCATCATATTTTTCGTAATCGAAAGTTTTTGTATAATCAATTTTGTTGATGCTTTTTTGCTGTAAATCAAATAGTTGCTTTAGTGTTTTTCTGGCAAGCGATTTAATTCTTGTGTCAGCAGATTCGGTGGAAATAATTTCGGATAACGTATCTTCCCCCAAATATTCTTGGATATAAACTCGACGATTATCTGAGATTTTAAAAATCTTTGGTGTGTTAAGATTTAACGTTGAAAAAACCTCTGTGAAATAAAAGAACACTTCGTTTTCTCGTAGATTATCGTTGTCTGTGATTACATATTTTTTATCACCAAAACTTGCGATATAATTTTTGCGCGAAGATCCGCTTAGAGGCAGCGCAATAATGTTGGTGTTTTCGCTGTGACAAAAATTGTTAAAGAATTCGTTGATATGTGATTCCATAACAGCAAATTTAATTATTTAGACTTTAAGAATGTCGATATTATTAAAAGATGCAAATAATTATGTAGTTTTGTTTTATGTTAAAAGATCTAAAACCAGTTTTGAAAATTCTTCTACGTTTTGTGGGGATTTATTTGGTTTTACTTTTATTGTATCAATTGTATCTTAATCGGTTCGACGGCGCAGTTATTGATCCGTTTTCACGTTGGGTTGCAGGACAGTCTAATTGGTTCCAAAACACTTGTGGTTTTACATCAATCTTACAAGACGGTGTTGGTACAGAAGGTATTCGATTTATCGTGCGTGGCGATTATTTGACCAGAATGGTTGAAGGATGCAATGCGGTATCTGTGATGATCATGTTTGTTGCCTTTATTTTTGCGTTTTACAAAGGTCCGAAAACCATTGTTTTTGTTATCCTGGGCTTGCTTGCGCTGCATGTGATGAATTTCGTCCGAATCGCTTGTCTTAATATGGTAATATCAGATTTTCCGCAATATGGGAAAATGTTTCACGATTATGTTTTTCCAGCGATTATCTACGGAACGGTGATTGTTTTATGGATTGTTTGGATCAAGTTTTTTGCTTTAAAAAAGGAAGATGAAACCGCTTAATATTCTTTTCGTTATTCTTGGACTGGCAGGATTAATCGTTGTGAGATCTTTGGAGGATAAGTTATTTTTTGATCCGTTTTTAGCTTATTTTAAAGATGAATTAAAAGCTAATGCTTTTCCGAAATTTGACGATACAAAACTTATTTTTAGTTATTTGCTGAGGTTTTTTCTTAATTTGATCTTTTCAACAATTATTATCCAGAATTTATTCAGAAATAAAATATGGACTAAGCAAGCGGTTGTATTAATGCTTATCGTCTTCGCAATTGTCTTTCCAATCTATCTTTACTGTATCTATACCTACTTCGAGATCGGAAATTTGTTCGCATTCTACATTCGAAGATTCGTTATTCAACCAATGACTTTGTTGTTAATTGTACCCATATTTTATTACAGAAAACATTTGTTGACCACGTCGTCTTAATTATTTCTGTCGTGTTTATCAGGTTGCGTAATATTTTGCGCAGTCCAAGTGATCCTTTTTAGAAATTCTTTTTCGCGAACGGGACAGTTTTTTAATTGACAAACTTCACATGATTTTGGCTTGCAATCATCCATGTGAAAATTAAATTCTACCTGTCTTTTTGTATTTTTTGCTAAAACTAATATCACTTTTTCCATCTCTTGATGAGCTTCTCTCAGCGAATAATAATAGGGAAATGTGATGTGGGCATCGATGTGAAGATTTGACCCAAATTGTTGAATTTTCATATTGTGGACATCGATCCAATCTTCCTCCCGATTTTTTTCAAGGATTTCAGCAATTTTTTCAATCAAGTCTAAGTCTTGTTCGTCCATGATGCCGCTCAAAGATTTTCGAACTATTTTGTAACCCACAACAATAATGTACGACCCGAACAGAATAGCAACAACGGCATCTAGCCAAAATAATTTGGTTATATAAACAATGATTAAACTTATGACAACACCAGCTGTCGTAATCGTATCGGTCATCAAATGCTTGCCAGAGCTTTGTAATACGAGAGATTTTTCTTTTAATCCCTTTTGAAGTGAAATGTAGCCCATGATATAGTTGATAATTGCTGTTGCGGCAACAATCGCAATTCCCCAATCTAACTTACCAGGAACATTGTTACTTAAAAGAGAATTAACAGCTTGTACTATGATGACCACACCAGCAAATATAATTAGTGTACCTTCCACACCTGAGGTGATAAACTCAACTTTTCCGTGGCCATAAGGATGGTCTTCATCTTTGGGTTTTGCCGCAACATATAAGGCATATAGTCCCATAAAGGAGGCAATGATGTTAACAATGCTTTCCATAGCGTCAGAGAATACAGCATCAGAATTGGTTAGTCGCCACGCAATAAGTTTGGCTACAAATAATACAATCCCGATGATTGCCACATTTCGCTGGAATCGGAAATTATTTTTGCTGCTATTTTGAGCACTAGAATTCATAAGTTTGAAAAAGGAATTGTGTTTTGTTCGGTTACTCTAATAATAAAAAAATGCCCACTTTACGTGAGCATTTGGTTTATACTAATTTCTTATCTAGAAGATATTCTGCAATTTGTACTGCGTTGGTTGCCGCACCTTTTCGGAGGTTATCTGCGACAATCCAACAGTTAAGCGTTTTTGGTTGCGAGGCGTCTCTTCGTATTCTTCCTACAAAAACATCGTCTTTACCTTCTGCCATCAACGGCATTGGGTAGATTTTGTTTTGTACATCATCCAGAACTGTAACACCGTGCGTTTCAGAAAGTATTTTTTTAACTTCTGCTAAATCAAATTCGTTTTCGAATTCGATGTTAACACTTTCTGAATGTCCACCTTGTACCGGGACTCTAACTGCTGTCGCTGTCAAATTAAAACTGTCATCGCCTAAAATCTTTTTAGGCTCTTTCATTAATTTGATTTCTTCTTTGGTATAATCATCATCAGCAAATACGTCGCAATGCGGCAAGGCATTTTTGAAGATTTGATAAGGATAGACTTTAGCAACATCTTCTTTTCCTTCAATCTCCGCATTTAGTTGGTCTACAGCTGCTTTTCCAGTACCTGTTACCGATTGGTAGGTGGATACGATAATGCGTTTGATGTCGTATTTTAAATTTAATGGATGAAGAACCATTACCAATTGAATGGTGGAGCAGTTGGGATTTGCAATAATTTTATCATCTTTTGTTAAAACATTGGCGTTAACTTCGGGGACTACCAATTTTTTTGTAGGATCCATTCGCCAGGCAGAAGAATTATCGATAACAAAAATACCAGCTTCTTCGAATTTTGGAGCCCATGCTAATGAAGTATCGCCGCCTGCAGAAAATAGGGCAATAGAGGGTTTTTTATCAATAGCAGTTTGCATAGATACAACTTCATAATCTGTACCCTTATACTTAACCTTACTGCCCACTGACCTTTCTGAAGCCACTGGGATAAGCTCGGTTACAGGAAAATTTCTTTCCTCTAGTACTTTCAACATCACTTGTCCTACCATTCCGGTAGCGCCAACAACTGCTATTTTCATTTAAAAAATTCTATTTGTTTGTTTTATAAAGTTTTAATTAAGCTCCGAAAACCTTTGTCCAAGGGAAAGCAAATGCAAATAAGGCAATTGCCAATACACCCATAAAAACTACTTTTAAAGTAATGGTCTCCGCAGTTTTTACTTTTTTATTAATAATAGTCATTAGGATAACACCAATTAACATTGAGAAAGGGTGTTCTACATATTGGAATCTTAAGTCGGCATTTTTCATTACTGCGCCCATATCAAGTCCTTTTGAGAATGTTAAAGCTAACATGATAAGACCTACCAATAATTGAATGTGGAAGAAAATCATTGTAAACAATGTTGTTTTCTTTAAAAAATTATTGACTTTGCCGCTGTAACTGACCATTGTCATTACTAATGCAATTAAGAATAAAGCAACAAACAAAAGTTCGAGATAGGCAAAACCTTTGTGTGCATTTAATAAAATGTTGTAAAATTCCATGTTTCTTTTTTTTAGGTAAACAAAGATAACAAAAATCCCGACTTAAAGCCGGGATTATATATTCTTAAAGTGCGAATATTATTTCTTAGAAGTTGAAAGATAAACTTGTTGACCAAGTTCTTCCAAATCCGAAATAAACTCTATTAGCATCTGCTAAACCATCGTAAATTCTTCCTGCTTGAGCGTAAGTTACACCGTAATCTGCATCACCAACTTTAGCTTTAGGATTAACTAAATCAGTTGTTTTAATATTAGTTGATCCGTCTTGGATATAAGTTGTGTCAAATAGGTTGTTAACGTTAACACCAATGGTAAAGAACTGAGATTTATTATTCAGTTTTATTTTGTAAGATGCTCCTACATTAAATAAATTGAAGTTTGGTAATTTTAAGGCTGAATTTCCAGGTTTGTCAAATTCCGCAACATTTAATGAAGAATATATGTTACCTACATATTGCCAATCTCCATAAATACGTAGATCATCAACAGGTGAAATTGTTGCACCCAATGATCCAGTCATTTGAGGAATACTGTTTGTACCAGAACCACCTACTTTAACCTTGTCAAGGTACAGAACAGATGAGTTAGAACCTTTATTAACTACAGGTGTATTATCATCTAAGAAGTTTGATCCAGAAGCATTTCCTTTATATTTATAATCTCCATAAGAGAACATTCCGTTAAACTCTAGATACTTATTTACTTTATAGGATGCTTCTAATTCTGCCCCCATGTGGATTTGTGTAATACCACTAATCTCTGAGTAACCATTGTTGCCATTGCCATCAATGTCTTTAATCCCTGTTTTTCTGAAAAATCGGTCCTTCCACTCTGTTCTATAAAGATTAACTTTTGCATTGAAGTTAGATGTTCTGAAACCATATCCTAATTCAGCCGAAAAAATCTTTTCGTTTGTTAAGTTAGGGTTTACAACTTGTTGGTTGCTTGGGTATACAGAGTTCATAAATGGTTGTTTACTATAATATCCAATGTTTGCAAAAACATTATTATGATTATCAATATTATAGTTAGCACCCCCTTTAATATTGTACCCCAGTAAATCTTTAAATCCTGTTTTTCTTTGTACTTCTTGCCCTTGTTGCTTTGTTCCTGGTTTTACGAAATCATCAATTCTTTGATAACTTTGGTTAGATATGGAACCTTGAAAGAAAGCAGAAAGTTTGTCGGTAGAAAATTCAACTTGTCCAAAACCACTGTACCAAAGTACTTCACCGTCATTGCTGAAAACCATTCTATCTTCTATAGGGGCATTTTTTCCACCAAAAGGATTCCAAGATAGTTTTTTATAGTCGTATGTGTTTCTAATCAAGTTGTTTGTTGGTAGATTTTTGTTAGTCGCGTTTGTATATCCAGAAGCACCATACAGGTCAGATAGAACTTGGTAATGATAACCATAGTAATATCTATCATCTGTACCGATTGAGAAATTCCAATTATCATTAATTTTATGATTGAAATTCATTAAGATCCCATACCAGTTATGTGAGTTAACGCTTGATGTTCTTACAAGCGTATTACCTGCAACTCCTATTGTTGGCGTAACTGCGGCATTTGCTGCAAAAATTTGATTAAAGTCGTAGTGGCCATCGTTAGGGTTTACAAAATCTGACATTCCCTTACCGTTAACTTTTCCTGCATTACGAGCGCCGCCACCACGTCCATTAGACATATAAGCAACTGTACTTAAAGTTGATTTTTCATTAATACTCCAGTCCCAATTTAACATCAATACTGGTTTTGCATAGTAGTTCATTGCATTAGCAATCCCAACTCTTTTACCATTTGGTTGAGTTAAATATCCAAAATCTGAATTGTACTGTCTGTATGGCGTACCATCTTTATCTGGATTGTATTTGATGTAATTAGAAATTGTTGGCGCGTAAGATCTTTGATCATGCCATTGTGGCGATGAAGTGATCATAAATTGCAAGTTATGTTTTTTGTTAGGTTGATAACCTAAAGCAAAGAAATAAGTGTAAGCTTCGTAATCTGTATTCTCGATATATGTTGCTCCAGATTGTCTAGCCATTAAAAATGATGAAGACCAACCGTTTTCTGACTTACCAGTATTATAAGCGAAAGATGTTTTTAAGAAATCATTGTTACCAATACCTAGTCTAACAATACCACCTTGTTTCATGTCTGCTGATCTAGTGATGAAGTTAAGCGTACCACCAACAGATGCAATAGCCAGTTTAGAAGATCCTAGACCTCTCTGTACTTGCATTGTACTTGTAACATCGGCTAATCCTGTCCAGTTTGACATGTATACAGAACCTCCTTCCATATCGTTAACAGGCATACCATTTACCATAACAGCGATATTCTTACTTTCGAAACCACGCATTGTAATACCAGAGTCTCCAAAACCTCCACCACCTTTTGTAGCATAAACTGAAGGTGTTGTATTTAAGATTTCAACCAATTCTTGGTTACCTAATCTTTCTACAATCTGTGCAGCCTTAATTGTTGAAACAGCTACAGGTGTTTTTCTGTCTTTAGCGATGTCTGTTACCCCTTTTGTGATAACTACTTCATCGATATCACTAGACTTGATAGTGTCTTGAGGTTTCTGCTGAGCAAAGTAAATACTTGCTGTTGATAATGTTAAAACGATTGATAATGATCGTCTTCCAAAGTTGCTTTTCATTTGATATGAATTACTATATTTATTTGACTCTGCAAATTTCTGAAATATAAATGAACAACGTTTTAACAAACAATTAACATTTGTCATTTTACAAGAAAATTAATATTCAGTTAACACTGTGTTAAATAACAATTAACAAATGCTACTTAACTGCCTTGAGACTCAGATCAATATTGTCTGCAGAATGTGTTAATGCTCCTGCCGAAATATAGGTGACTCCCGTTGCAGCTATATCTTTAAGTTGCTCTCGTGTGATACCTCCAGAAGCCTCACTTTCACATTTTCCATCGATTAATTCGACGGCTTCTTTCATCGTTTTTAGATCCATATTGTCAAGCATTATTCGGTCTACTTTAGCATCGATGGCTTCAGAAACTTCTTTTAGATTTCGAGTTTCGACTTCGATTTTTAGCTTCAGCTTATTCTTTTGAATATAATCTTTTGCCATATTAACTGCATTGGTAATACTTCCATTATAGTCAATATGATTGTCTTTTAACATCATCATGTCGTATAACCCGTATCTGTGGTTAGTGCCGCCACCGATAGCAACAGCCCATTTTTCGCAGATTCTAAAATTAGGAGTCGTTTTACGAGTATCGAGCAGTTTGGTTTTAGTACCAACCAATCGTTGATCCCATTCGTGGGTTAAAGTAGAGATGCCACTCATACGTTGCATACAATTGAGAACCAAACGTTCAGCTGTTAGGATAGATTGAGCTTTTCCTGATACCAAAAATGCAATTTCACCAACTTTTGCTTGTTCACCATCATTAATAAAAACTTCTACATTCAGATCTTTATCCACGTATTTGAAAATTTCTATAGCCATATCAACTCCTGCCAAAATACAGTTTTCCTTAACCAAAAGCTTAGCTTGTTGCTCAAGCTCTTTGGGAATAGTCGCTAATGTTGAGTGGTCGCCCGTGTTAATATCTTCTTGTATCGCAGCTTTTATAAAAGTCTGTAATGCTTTGTTGGTTACGTATGATGGTTTTTTCATGATAAATTATTGATTATATATTATTTAATATAAAATAATTAAAGTTTAACTTTCTTATGTTTATACTAAATCTTTATTATAAAATGCACCTTTATTTTGTTTCATTTTTAACGATTGGTCGATTATAAGTCCCGAAACACTAACAAGATTTCTAAGTTCAGAAAGTTGTGGCGAAAGAATAGAGTAGTTGTACAATTCGCTTACTGCTTCCGAAATATCTTGATGTTTTTTCTTTGCAATTTTTAGACGTTCGTTGCTTCTCACGATTGATACCAAATCGCTCATCATCTCTTGAAGTTGCTTTCTGAGATAACTTACCAAAACCATTTCATCCATTATTTTCATGCCGTCTTCATTCCATTCGGGGATGGCTTTTAGATCATCGAAGTTGAAATTATTCTCCTCAAGCAAAGTCATGGATTTCAAAGCGGCATTATGTCCGAAGACCAAACCTTCTAGTAACGAATTGGAGGCTAGTCTGTTGGCACCATGAAGCCCAGAGTTGGTACACTCTCCAACAGCAAAGAGATTTCTGATAGACGATTGTCCATCTTTATCAATGTTAATACCGCCCATCAAATAATGTGCAGCAGGAACAACCGGAATCAATTGTTTGAAAGGGTCAATACCTTCGCTCAGACATTTGTTATAGATGTTTGGGAAATGCTTCATAAACTTTTCTTTATCCATCTCGCGACAATCTAGGCCAACATATTCGTCACCAGAAGTTTTCATTTCGTTGTCGATCGCACGTGCAACGATGTCACGAGATGCCAATTCTTCGCGCGGATCGTATTTCTGCATAAAGGGTTTTCCGTTCTTGGTACGAAGTTTTGCACCATCACCTCGAACAGCTTCCGAAATCAAAAACAACATCCCGTCAAGCTTAGAATAAAGCGCAGTTGGATGGAATTGATAATATTGCATGTTGCTAACTTTACCGTAAGCTCTTGCTACAAAGGCGATTCCATCGCCTGTTGCGATAATCGGGTTGGTGGTGTTTTTATAGACATGACCAGCACCGCCTGTCGCCACTAAAGTTATTTTGGCCGTGATTTTTTTGATGCGCTTTTGCTTTTCATCCAAGATGTAAGCGCCATAGCAATGTATATTTTTTGGATCTAACTCTTTTCCGGGAACATGGTGTTGTGTCAGTAAGTCAATAACATAATGATAGGGAAGGATCTCTATATTTGGAGAATTACGGGCTGTTTCCAATAGTGCACGTTCGATTTCAAAACCGGTGATGTCTTTATGATGGACAATTCTATTTTCCGTATGGCCGCCTTCGCGTCCAAGTGCAAATTTTCCGTTTTCTTGGTCAAATTTTGCGCCCCATTCGACGATTTCCTTAAAGCGTTTTGGCGCTTCTTCCACCACCATTTTTACAACGTCGGGATCGTTTTCGCCATCACCAGCACGTATCGTATCGTCAATATGTTTTTGAAAGTTATCGTTCTGGAAATCAGTAACTACGGCGAGTCCGCCTTGCGCGTACTTCGTATTGCTTTCATCTTCGTCTGCCTTGGTGACAATCATTATTTTGGTATCTGGCAGCTTCTCCGAAATTTTAATAGCGTAAGACAATCCAGAAATACCCGATCCAATTACTAAAACATCCGTTTTTATCATATTGCGTTGTGCTAGTTTTAAATAAATTTAATAAATTTTTCGATTGGTTTTCTAACTTTTTTCAAATGTTGAAATCCATCATCATCAGCTCTTTTTCCTAAAGTTAAAACCACGGCAACGCGTTCTTCGTCCATATTCAATTCCAAAAGCTCTGACAAAACATCCTGTCGAAAGCCTTCCATGGGGCAAGTGTCAACACCTTCTTCTGCTGCGGCGACAATCATGGTTCCGAGAAGTATATAAGCTTGTTTTTCAGACCAGTGTATTAGATCACTTTCAGTATGGCTCGAAGTGTACTGTTCGATATTTTTTCTAAAGGCAGCAAGTATTTCGAAATCAATATTTCGTTCTTTAGAGATGTGCGAAAAGTAGCCGTCAACGTACTCCGAATCTATTTTCGTTTTCGAGACAATTGCAACAACATGTGAGCAAGTACTCACTTGCGACTTGTTATAAAAAGCGGGCATTATCTTTTCTTTTTGCGCATCAGATTCGACAACAATCAGCTTGTAAGGTTGCAAACCCAACGAGCTTACCGACAGTCGCCCCGCTTCCAAAATATTTTGCAAGGATTGCGAACCGATTTTTTCGCCACTAAATTTTTTTACAGAATAGCGCCAAGCCAAAGCCTCTAGATAATTCATGTAACAAATATAATCAACCATCTTCAAAATTAATTCTAAAGTTTTGTTAATTAGGAGCAATTCCAGCTTTCACTAGTCGCTATCTTGTATTTCGCCATGTTTTTGCCTTTGCAAAATACAAGATGAGCTCCAACATGCCGTTCAATCTGGGCTAGGAGATTAGGCTTCCAAAGAAAATTTTCGAAACAGAATTTAGAATAATCCGCGTCTATTTTGATTTTCAAAAAAAACGTCAGTTTGTAGATTAGCGCCTTGTGAAGCTTTAACCGCGAGTTGGTCTACCAATTCGTTTTCTGCGTGTCCAGCGTGACCTTTTATCCAATGGAATTTTGGCTTGTACTTTTTCAACAACGGAATTAAAGTTTGCCACAAATCGGGATTTTTAACATTTTTCCAACCACGCTTTACCCAACCAGCAATCCAGTTTTGGTTAATCGCGTCAGATACATATTTACTATCAGTATAGATGTGTATATCGTGACCTTCATCTTTTATTTTGGATAGCGCCACAACAACAGCCATTAATTCCATACGGTTGTTGGTCGTTAGTCGGAAGCCAGCTGAAAAATGTTTTTGATATTGTTTTTCAGGGACGCGCATTAAGATTCCGAATCCGCCTTTTCCGGGATTGCCACTACATGCGCCGTCGGTAAAAATTTCGATTTTCAAACTCTAAATTTTAGAAAGGCAGGTCATCATCATCGTCATCGTTCATTGCAGAGCCAGAAACTTGTCCGCTAGAAGGTGTTGGCGGTCCAAAAACAGAATTAGGATCACCAGTTACCGTAATTTTAGCGAAATCTGGCGTTTCAAAAGCGCCGCCGCCGAATCCTCCGCCGCTAGGTGATGGTGCACCACCACCAAATCCACCATAATAAGAATTGCCTAAAGTTTCCAAATCTGCAAACTTACCAATATGTTTATGGAACGCCAATCTAACATCGGCTGTTGCACCGTTACGGTGTTTTGCGATGATAATCTCGGCTTGGTTTTCGGTTTGTGTTTCTGCTCCTTCTTCGTCATTATCCCAAACAGCAATTTTGTAATACTCGGGACGGAAAATAAAAGACACAATATCAGCATCCTGCTCGATCGCTCCAGATTCTCTAAGATCCGAAAGCATTGGACGTTTTCCTGGACGCGTTTCTACAGTTCTCGATAACTGCGATAGTGCAATTACAGGGACGTTAAGTTCTTTTGCAATGGCTTTTAAAGATCGAGAAATCATAGCAATTTCTTGTTCACGATTGCCGCCGCCTTTTCCAGAGCTTGCGGTCATCAACTGAAGGTAATCGACCATGATAATCCTAACGCCATGTTGCATGACCAAACGTCGACATTTTGCACGGAAGTCAAAAATAGAAAGCGATGGTGTTTCATCAATGAAAAGAGGTGCGTTTTCCAAAGCTGAGACATTGGTAAAAAGGCTGCTCCATTCTTGATCGGATAAAGTTCCTTTTCTTAAATTTTCTGATGAAATCCCAGTTTCGGAAGCTATCATTCTTGTGATCAACTGTACTGATGCCATCTCTAGAGAGAAAAGCGCAAGTGGAATATTGTTGTCAACGGTAATATTTCTCGCCATCGACAGGATAAACGCGGTTTTACCCATAGCCGGACGTGCTGCAATGATGATAAGGTCGGAGTTTTGCCAACCTCCCGTTTCTTTGTCCAAAGCTGTAAATCCTGATGGTACACCAGAAAGACCTTCTTTATCTTTAAGAGATTTAATTTTGTCAATAGCTTCTTTTACTAAAGAGTTAGCGGTATCGAATCCTTTTTTGATGGTTCCGTTTGTAATTTCAAAAAAAGACTGTTCGGCTTTGTCAAGAAGCTCGAAGACGTCGGTAGATTCTTTATAAGAACTGTCGATAACATTGGCCGAAACATTAATTAATGAACGGAGAATATATTTTTCCAAAATCACACGAACGTGATACTCGATGTGAGCAGATGAGCTGACAACCAATGTCAAGTCGATGATGTAATGGTCGCCACCTGCAAGATTTAGTTTTTCAGTTCTTTTTAATTCCTGAATAACGGTCATCATATCGATTGGCGAGTTGCTTTCGTAAAGTTTTAAAATTGCAGCAAATATCGTCTGATGACGAGGATCGTAAAAAACTTCGGGTGTTAGTAAGTCAATAGAATGGTCAAGTCCTTTTCTATCAATTAAAAAAGTACCGATTACAAGTTTTTCAAAATCAACTGCATTAGGTGGCATTTTGCCGTCAGAAATCGATAATTCTTTAGCAAAATTGCCCTGTGTAAGTGATGATAAGGTTTCTTTTTGAGCCATTATACAAAGATAGAACTTTTAAAAATTGTGTAAAATCAAGTTCTTCACAAAAAATTGTAAAAGTGACAAAAATCTTTTGTTAAAGGAGTTTTTGATGTTGATAACTTAAATTGTAATCAAGTGTTAATCTCGAAGCAGAAACAATGTAGTCTTTAATTCAACTAAATTTATATATGCGTTATTATTTTAAATATTAATGATATGATCAAACGTTTTGCAGTTTTAGAATTCAGGAACTTTGTGCCATCTAGCAGTTTTGCCACCCATCTTGTGATGAAGATTTTGCAAACTATGCTTATTGTATATTTTTTGGTTCTTTTTGTTGGAATTAGTTTCGCGGATTTTTACTGTCCGAAGAAAAACTTCTGATGAATCCTTTATATATTATTGGACTGTTTTTGCTGTACGCTTTTTTGACGGATGTCTTTCTGAGATATTTTATGCAGCAGATGCTGACGAAGAATATCAAGGCTTTATTGACCATGGATATTCCTAAAAATACGGTCGTTAAATATCTAATTTCGAAAACATTTTTGTCATTTTTTACTTGGGGAAACGCCTTTCTATACGTGCGATTTGTTGTTTAGGTATTGATAAATGGATACAGTATTTTAGGAAGTTTGGCGTGGTTGTTTGCTTTTATGTGTCTGTACTTTATCAATACTATCATTAATATTTTGATGAACTTTAAGGACATTGTTGCTTACATTGATGAAAGTTTTTTAATTGGCTGTTTGACGCCCAAGGAATATCGGAGTCAATATTTTTGATTTCTAGTCACGATTTGGCGCACACCACCGAGATTTCCGAAAGAATAGTTGCTCTCAACAAAGGAGAATTGGTTCGCGATATCCAAACCTAGCCAAAAACGCTTCAAGAGTTGGAAGATTTTTTTGCCTAAGGTCTTTAGTTCTATTTAAAATTTAGAAAAATATTAATGAAATTGTAACAGAATCGAATTTTTTGTTACCTATTGAGCAGATTAACCACAGTCAAAAATGAAATTAAAATTTTTATCTACGGCGGCGTTAGCATTGACAGGAATGCTGATGAACGCACAAGAAATCAAATTCGAGGAGTATAACCTTCCGAACGGTATGCACGTTATTTTGCATCAAGATAACTCGGCACCTGTTGTAACAACGGGCGTTATGTATCATGTTGGTGCTAAAGATGAGGAGGTTGGAAGAAGCGGTTTTGCACACTTTTTTGAACACCTTTTATTCGAAGGGACAAAAAATATTAAAAGAGGAGATTGGTTCAAAATAGTATCATCAAATGGTGGGACTAACAATGCCAATACGACTAATGATAGAACTTACTACTACGAGACTTTTCCTAGTAACAACCTACAATTAGGTCTTTGGATGGAAGCTGACAGATTACGCCAGCCGATTATCAACCAAATTGGTGTTGACACACAGCGTGAAGTTGTAAAAGAGGAAAAAAGATTGCGTATGGATAACCAACCTTACGGTAACCTTTTGACAGCTTTACAAACCAATCTTTTCGCTAAGCATCCTTATCGTTGGACAACAATTGGTACGATGGAAGATCTTAATAATGCGAAATTAGAAGAGTTTCAGGATTTCTTCAAAAAATATTATTCGCCGAACAATGCAACTTTGGTTGTAGCGGGAGATTTCAAAAAAGATGAAACCAAAAAATTGATCGAAGCTTATTATGGTTCTATCCCAAAAGGTCCAGAAGTAAAAAGAACAACACTTAAGGAAGATCCAATTACGCAACCCAAAGAAGTAACTTGGAATGATCCTAACATCCAACTTCCAGCGTATCTATTTTCTTACAGAGTGCCCGGAAGTCGTGATAAGGAATCTTATGCTTTGAGCATGCTTTCGACTTATTTGTCAAACGGAAAGTCATCTGTTCTTTATAAAAAATTAGTTGACCAAGAGAAGAAAGCTTTAGAAGTACAAGCAATTAACTTAGGTCTAGAAGATTACGGTATCTTCGCATTTTTTGCTATTCCGATGGGATCAACTAGTAAAGATGTTTTACAACAAGATATCGATACTGAAGTTAAAAAATTGCAAACCGACCTTATTTCTGATGAGGACTATCAAAAGCTTCAAAATATTGTTGAGAATCAGTTTGTAAATTCTAACTCGAGCATCCAGGATATTGCTAGTTCTTTGGCGACTTATAACGTGTTGTATGGCGACACTAATTTGATCAACAAACAAATCGACATCTACCGTTCTGTAACTAAAGAGGATTTAAGAAACGCTGCGAAGAAGTATCTTAACCCTAACCAAAGAGTAATCATCAATTATCTACCTGAAAAAAAATAACCAAATGAAAAAGCAACTTACCTATATAGCCGCAAGTTTTCTGATTTCAGGAATGACGATGGCTCAAAAAATAGATATCAATGCAATGCCAAAACCTGGTCCAACGCCAAGTATCAACATTGCAACGCCTAAGACTTTCAAACTAAGCAATGGTTTGACAGTTATGGTTGTCGAAAATAACAAACTTCCGAGAGTTAACATAACACTTTCTATGGATCGCCCGCCGATATACGAAGGCGCGATAGCTGGTGTTAATAGCATCATGGCAGATCAATTAGGAAAAGGAACTGCTACAATGTCAAAAGACGATTTTAATAAAAGAGTTGACTTTTTAGGTTCTAAAATTAACTTCAATTCAAATGGTGCTTTTGCAAATACGTTATCTAAGTATTTTCCTGAGATTATAGGTTTGATGGCAGATGCGGCGACTAATCCTAAATTCTCGGCTGACGAAATTCAGAAATCTAAAGAGAGAAGTATCGAAGCTTTAAAACTTGACGAAAAAAGTGCACAGTCTATTGCTTCAAAAGTGTCTAATGCTATTATCTACGGAAAAAATACAGCGCGTGGAGAATTCGAAACAGAAGCTTCTAACAATGCGATTACACTAAAAGATGTTCAAGATTTTTATTCTAAATATTATGCGCCAAACAACGCTTATCTGGTAGTTGTTGGTGATGTTAAATTTAAAGAGGTTAAAAAACTTGTTGAAAGCAAATTTGGTGCTTGGAAAAAATCTTCAACAACAATTCCTGCGGTTGAGCCAGCAAAAAATGTTGCTAAGACAGAAATCGAAATAATCGATGTGCCAACGGCCGTTCAGTCAGTGATTTCGGTGGGTAATGTTACGACGCTTCAGATGAAAGATCCTCAGTTTTTCGCGGCAACAATCGCTAACTACATTCTTGGTGGTGGAGGCGAAGCACGTCTATTCATGAATCTTCGTGAGAAAAATGCCTTTACTTATGGCGCTTATTCAGGTCTGTCGACCAGTAAATATTCACCAGAATTTAGTGCGGAATCTAGTGTAAGAAACGAAGTGACAGATAAAGCAGTTACTGAATTTTTAAAAGAATTAAAAGGCATCGCAAGCATCAAACCAGAAGAGTTGGCTAATGCAAAAGCGAAGTTAAAAGGTGACTTTATCCGCTCAATGGAGAAGCCAGAGACAATGGCGAAATTTGCGGTTAATTCAGAGATTTATAATCTTCCAAAAGACTTCTATGCTAACTATCTTAAGGCGATTGACAATGTAACGGTTGAAGATGTTCAAAACGCTGCTAAAGCTAATATTCTCCCTAACCAAAGTAGAATTTTTGTAGCGGGTAAGGCTTCAGAAGTTGCTGATGGTTTAGAAAAATTGGGTTTTGCAGTTAACTATTATGACAAAGATGCCAACAAGATTTCAAAACCAACAATTCAAAAAATAGATCTTACGGCGGCGCAAGTTGCTGAGAGATATGTCACTGCAATAGGTGGTAAGGCTGCTTTGGATAAGGTGACTTCTATCGCTACAACGGCGGCTGCTTCGGTTCAGGGTATGAATTTGGACATGACATTGGTAAAAGCAAGAGGTGGCAAAATTTTTATGGATATGAAAGTGATGGGTAATAGTATGCAAAAAGTAGTTTTCGACGGTACCAATGGTAAAATGACAGCCCAAGGTCAAACTATGGATCTTCCTGCAGAGATGAAAGCTGATTTTGCAAACGATAAAGAATTGTTCCCAGAAGTTGCTTTTGCGAAGAAAGCGACTCTTAAAGTGTCGGGTATCGAGAAGATCAACGGCGAAGATTCTTACGCGATCAAAGACGGATCGACGGTTTACTATTACAGCGTGGCCTCAGGTCTTAAAACGGGTGAAACCAAAACACAAAAAATAAACGGTCAGGAGGTTACAGTCCCTACAACATACGGTGATTACAAAACTGTGGATGGTGTTAAACTTCCTTATAAGATCTCGCAATCTATGATGGGGCAAAGTCTCGATTTCGTTGTAACTAAGTATGAATTAAACAAAGCTAAAGACACCGATTTTAAGTAAACCGAAATTTTTAGTTTAAATATGAAACTCCGGGTTCTATCTCGGAGTTTTTTTTATTTGGGCGCCTTATCCCGCTATCCGCTTTTACTCCTCGCTCGCTTTCTGCTCGCTGTGGGGTAACCGCTTCTATCTGGGGCGCAACAACCTGCTGTTATAATATTTTGATTCTTGGCGTTATTTCAAACTTCCCACCATATCTTCAGGTTTTACCCAATCATCGAATTGTTCAGGTGTTACCAAACCAAGATTGACAGCTTCTTCTTTCAAAGTTGTTCCGTTTTTGTGTGCAGTTTTTGCAATTTTTGCTGCATTTTCGTAACCGATATGCGTGTTTAGAGCGGTTACCAACATTAAGGCTTTATCCACCAATTCTTTTATTCTTGGTAAGTTCGGCTCGATGCCCACTGCGCAGTGATCATTAAACGAAATACAAGCATCTGCAATCAATTGTGCAGATTGTAAGAAATTGTACGCCATCACTGGTTTGAATACATTCAATTCATAATTTCCTTGTGTTCCAGCAAATGAAATCGTAGTGTCGTTTCCTAAAACTTGTGCGCAAACCATTGTCATCGCCTCGTTTTGCGTCGGATTCACTTTTCCAGGCATGATGGAAGAACCTGGCTCGTTTTCCGGAATGTGGATTTCTCCAATTCCCGAACGCGGTCCCGAAGCCAACATTCGGATATCTTGTGCAATTTTGAATAACGACACCGCCAATTGCTTCAAAGCGCCGTGAGATTCTACAATCGCATCGTGCGCCGCCAAAGCTTCAAATTTATTTTCAGCTGTGATGAAGGGATGTCCCGTTAGTTTTGCAATATATTCCGCGACTTTTATAGCATAGCCTTTTGGAGTATTCAGTCCAGTTCCGACTGCCGTTCCACCCAAAGCCAATTCCGACAGATGTGGAAGTGTGTTTTTTAATGCGCGCAATCCAAACTCCAACTGTGCAACATAACCCGAGAATTCTTGACCTAGTGTAAGTGGAGTTGCATCCATAAGATGCGTTCTTCCGATTTTTACTACATTTTTAAAAGCTTCGGATTTTTCCTTCAACGTGTTTTTTAGTTTCTCAACGGCAGGAATCGTTACTTCCACCACTTTTTTGTACGCTGCAATGTGCATCGCCGTTGGATAAGTATCGTTGGAAGATTGCGATTTGTTGACATCATCGTTCGGATGAATTCCAGGTTTTTCTCCCAACTTTCCACCGTTTAAAACATGAGCTCGGTTAGCAATTACCTCGTTAACATTCATGTTGGATTGCGTACCAGAGCCAGTTTGCCAAATCACCAGCGGAAATTGGTCATTTAGCTTTCCCGCTAATATTTCGTCGGCAACTTTTCCAATCATATCGCTTTTTTCTTTCGGAAGTACGCCCAAATCTGCATTAGTAAGCGCTGCGGCCTTTTTCAGATATGCAAAAGCTTCAATAATCTCGTGCGGCATCGAAGCTTCTGGACCGATTTTGAAATTGTTGCGAGAGCGCTCAGTTTGTGCGCCCCAATATTTATCAGCCGGCACTTTCACCTCGCCCATTGTATCGTGTTCTATTCTGTAATTCATGTTTTAAAATTTTAGATTTTAATTACAATAAAGTTACGAAGAATAGATTGGAACATACTTATCTTGAGATTGATATTAACAATGATTAGGATTTTAAAGATGATCGTTTTCTTACATTTTGTAATCATCAAAGGACACTTGCTAGTAAAATGTGGATCTGTGAGCACTTGGATTTTTATGGAAATTATGCGCCAATTGTTTTTCTGCGTCTCTAAAGAATGTTGTATATTAAGCTTGCCCTTGTTTTATACACCTCTTTGTTTTAAAATTTTCTAGGGTCTGGATGAAGAAACTCGTACTTCAAATCATTTTCTAAAAATTCTGAAATGATTTTTCTTCCACAACTTTCTTCAATTTTTGTTTCAATATTTTTAGTCTGAAAATCCACAACTTGTTGCTTGGTTGGATGCAAAGGTGCAACCAGATTGTAGGTTTTAAATTGTAAATTGTCGTTAATCATTTTCTCGACAATTCTGCAAATGTCTTCAAAATGAACGTGGTTCACGATTTGTTGAGGTTCCTTGATTTTATATTTACTCAAATACCGATTCTCGCCCATCAATCCACCTAATCGCAGAATGTTGATTTGTGGAAAATTCCTTTTCATCAAGTTTTCGATCCCAAAAATATTTGAATTTAACAAGCTTTCGTCCAAATTCGTTTCGGTAATTTCTTTTTCAATTTGAGGATAAATTCCAATAGAGCTCATTAAGAAAATTTGTTTTTCAAAAGTTTTAATACATGAACTTAAATTTTCAAATCTCTTCTTTAAAACTTCAAAATCCGTCGATTTAGAAAAAGGAACTGTGATAACGATGATATCTAAATTCTTCCAGATATCATTTGGTTTTAAAAACGAATCTGTATCAAAATCAATTTTAAATGTTTTAAAACCTTGTTCAGAAAGTATGTTTATTTTATCATTGGACCTTGTCGTTGTAAAAATTTCATTCGTTGAAACAAAATATTTTGCCATTCTAAAACCCAACCAACCGCAACCTATAATTCCAATTTTTTTCATTCCAAATTTTCGCTGTTTAAAATTAAGAAGAATAATTTTCAGCGCCAATTTATAATCATTATAAATATCAATTAGCTTTACTGATTTTGCTCATTTTGTTCAAGTAGAGCATTTTGCAATGCTTAATTTTACGAGAATTAATTTTATTTCAGAAATCAATCAAATTATGGAATTTTCTTATCAGGAGCCATTTCCTATTTTAAAAGACGATACACAATACAAAAAGCTTTCTTCCGACTTCGTAAAAGTGGAGAAATTAGGCGACAGAGAAATCTTAACTGTCGATCCAAGAGCTTTAGAACTCCTTGCTGAAAACGCTTTGAAAGATGTTTCTTTCATGCTTCGTTCGGCGCACCTACAAAAGCTAAAAAACATTATCGATGATCCAGAAGCGACGGATAACGATAGATTTGTTGCTTACAACTTGCTTCAAAATGCAGCAGTTGCGGTGCAAGGTGCGTTGCCTTCTTGTCAAGATACCGGAACAGCGATTTGCGTTGCCAAAAAAGGTGAAAACGTATACACAGGAGCGAACGACGCAGAATGGATTTCTAAAGGAATTTACAATACGTACCAAGAACAAAACTTAAGATATTCGCAGATCGTTCCTTTGACGATGTTTGATGAGAAAAATTCGGGTTCTAATTTACCAGCACAAATCGATATCTATGCGGAAGAAGGTGATGCTTATAAGTTTTTATTTCTAGCAAAAGGTGGTGGTTCTGCTAACAAAACATTCTTGTATCAAAAAACAAAATCTTTGTTGAATGAAGCTTCTTTGGACGCTTTCGTAAGAGAAAGAATCATGGATTTGGGAACGGCGGCTTGTCCACCTTACCATTTGGCTTTGGTGATTGGTGGGACTTCTGCGGAAGCAAATTTAGCAGCGGTTAAAAAAGCAAGTGCTGGTTATTACGATAATCTTCCTACTGAAGGTAACATGGGCGGTCAAGCTTTCCGTGATTTGGAATGGGAGAAAAGGGTACAGAAGATTTGTCAAGAAAGTGCAATTGGAGCGCAGTTCGGCGGGAAATATTTAACGCACGATGTTCGAGTGATTCGTTTGCCTCGTCATGCGGCTTCTTGTCCAGTTGGGATGGGGGTTTCGTGTTCTGCAGATAGAAATATCAAAGGAAAAATTACCAAGGACGGAATTTTCTTGGAGCAATTAGAAACCAATCCTGAGAAATTTTTACCAACAACGCCTCCACATCTAGAAGAGCCTGTAACTATTGATTTGAATAGACCGATGCCAGAAATTTTGGCTGAATTGTCTAAATATCCAATTAAAACACGATTAAAGCTGAATGGGACGTTAATCGTTGCACGTGATATTGCGCACGCAAAAATCAAAGAATTATTGGACGCTGGAAAACCAATGCCTGAATATTTCAAAAATCACCCAATTTATTACGCAGGACCGGCAAAAACTCCAGAAGGAATGCCTTCAGGAAGTTTTGGGCCAACAACAGCGGGTAGAATGGACGTCTATGTGGACGAATTCCAAGCAAACGGCGGAAGTATGGTGATGCTTGCGAAAGGAAACAGAAGTAAAGATGTAACTAATGCTTGCGGAAAATATGGCGGTTTTTATTTGGGTTCTATTGGTGGTCCAGCAGCGATTTTGGCGAAAGATAACATAAAGTCTGTTGAAGTCGTAGATTTCCCAGAATTAGGAATGGAAGCGGTGCGTAAAATTGAAGTTGTTAATTTTCCAGCATTCATTATTACGGATGATAAAGGCAATGATTTCTTTGCAAATTTGGCGCATTAGAAATAAATAGAAACTCTACGTAAAGTTTAAAAAATACATATAAAATGAAAACGGTTGTAAGTAAAACTTTGCAGCCGTTTTTTTTAATTTGAATACTAAACCTCATGTAGGCTTTATGCAATACGTCATCTGTTAAATTGTTAAATTAATACAAGCCCGATATAATTTATAAATTGCAGCATCTTCGCGTAAAACGTATGACATACGACCTATTGCAGAATAGGTATTAACATTCTTTTTCTAAACTTTAAAATGAAGTATCTCAAAATCTCAAAACATCATATTTCTCCCTCGATTTGGGATGGGGGCAAAACTTTCGAGTATTATATTTATCCTCCAGAAACAAGCTACGCGAATAGAGATTTTTTATTTCGCATTAGTGCTGCTTCCCTAGAAAAAGAACCTTCTTTTTTCACGCGCTTTGAAAATTTTCAGCGTTTTTTGGTGATGTTAGACAACGATTTGATTATCAGAAGAAACAATAAAATAGAGCATTATTCGCAACAAGATATTTTTGTTTTCGACTCTAGCGATGACATTATTTCTCAAAGCTTGGGTAATGATATTAATGTAATGCTTGCCAAAACCGTCGCGTTTTCAAAAGTTGATATCTTAACCGAATTTAATAATTCTACTGCGGATTTTATCTTTCTTTTTGCAAAAGTAGAATCCGAAATACAATTAAATAACGAAAAAATAGAATTGGAGAAAGACGATTTACTGGTGATAGAAAAGGCAAGTCAACAAGAAATAAGCGTAAAGAGTCAACAAAAAATCATTTGTATTTTAATTAAAATCTAAAGTTATTATCATCTTAAATCTTCAATTGGTTTTTATGTTATAAATTTTAAAATAAAAATCATAAGTAAAACTTTTGCAGAAAAAGAAAAATGTTCTATTTTTGCCTTAAATAATTAAGAAAATGATGTTATCAGCATTTTGGCCGTTTTACCAGTTCCTTTGGACAGTCTATTTTATTACAATGTTCTTGGCTGGATTTTGGTGTATTTTTATGTTCGCAACTTATATTGTTCCACTTTGGTTAACAGAAGGTGTTGCAGAATATTTTGGAAAAATCAATAAGAATTTTGATCCCGAAAAGGTACGTTACCAAAAATTATACGAGCAAGAAGGTGTAGAGGTAATCTACGAAAGACCTGCTGGTGAGAAGCCTGCAACGCACGGTCATCACTAAGAGTTGGCAATTTCTGTTTTGGGAATTGCACTCAAAGCGAAACAACATATATTAAAAAGCTTTTCGAATTTTTTCGGAAAGCTTTTTTGTTTTATCAGTACATTTTAATTTTTTCTGTCTTGCTGACTCTGAAAGTAATTTTGAAATTAGAATATGTTGCCTTTTCATTGTGTCTGTTTTAGCTTTTGCACATACTGAATGGTCATGGTGGAGGTTTGTGGGATAGTTTTTTGCGTCGGACATTTTTATGTTGGGCTATTAGGTAAACACCAAAGTTGGTGTATTTTTCTATAATCTTTTTCATTATTGGGACAGTGCGGTCTTAGTTTACATCGCAGGTTATTTATTAGAATTAACGGTATTGGAAGTTATTGGTCCTATCTTGTTGGGATATTCTGCTTTTGGCAGAATTGTTGGCTACGGACTGAAATACGAAGATAGAGTCCAGAGTACGCATTTGGGCAGAATAGGAATGGATAAGAAGTAATTTTGTTTTTAGTTTGATGTGAAATATAATCGCGATGAGTAGTCTCTGTGAGGGCGAAGCGCATTGTTGGAGCTCTTTATTGTGGGCAGTTCGGCAATGCTTGGGCACCACAAGAAAAGCGACTGCGTGTAGACCGACCCGCTTGTTATGGTAAGGTTTTAGCTTTGGCAAAACAAAGGGGCACAGCCAAAAAAAATAATTCGTTGAAAATTCGTATTTTTGCATTCTTAAAATTACACGATGTCAAAATCTCTTATTCCAAAACTGGAAGCGATAAAACAACGATATAACGAAGTTGCTGATCTTATCATCCAACCAGATGTTATCAGCGACCAAAAAAGATATTCTACTCTTAACAAAGAATACAGCGATTTGGGGAAAATTGTTGTAGTCTATGACCAATACAAAGGCGCTTTGGATGCTATTGAAGAGTCTGACGAAATCATTGCTGATGGGTCTGACAAAGATTTGGTGGACTTAGCAAAAATGGAAAAACAAGAGGCTCTCGACAAAATTCCTGATTTGGAAGAGGCGTTGAAAGTTCTGTTGATACCGAAAGATCCTGCTGATGACAAGAACGTTATCGTGGAATTACGTGCTGGAACAGGCGGTGACGAAGCAGCGATTTTTGTGGAAGATATCTACAGAATGTACACGATGTACTTTAAAACCAAAGGTTGGAGACATGAGGTGACCGATTCTAATGAAGCAGCTAAAGGCTACAAAGAATTGATTATGAAGGTTGAAGGCGATGGTGTGTATGGTGTGATGAAATTCGAGTCTGGTGTACACCGCGTGCAACGTGTTCCGGAAACGGAATCTCAGGGACGCGTGCATACTTCCGCAATTACAGTTGCGGTTTTACCAGAAGCTGAAGAAGTTGATTTTGAACTAAATCCTGCAGACATCGAAATGCAAACGTCTCGTTCGGGAGGTGCAGGTGGTCAGAATGTTAACAAGGTTGAAACTAAAGTGCAGTTAACGCATAAGCCATCTGGATTGGTTGTAGTTTGTCAACAAGCCCGTTCTCAGCTTGCTAACCGCGAATTGGCGATGGAAATGCTTCGTACAAAACTATACGACATCGAGTTGCAAAAAGTGCAAGGAGATATTGCAGCGCAAAGAAAGTCGATGGTGTCAACAGGAGACCGCTCTGCAAAGATTAAAACTTATAATTATCCGCAAGGTCGTGTGACAGATCACAGAATTAACAAGTCGATTTACAACCTTGACGCCTATATGAATGGCGATATCGGCGAAATGATTGATGCTGTTATCATGGCAGAAAATGCTGAAAAAATGAAAGGCGAAGAAGAAGGAATGTAATTTTTCTTTTGAATATGATACAAAGCTCTGGACAAATTGTTCGGAGCTTTTTTGTTTTTTAATTGGAATTTTATTTTTAATTTAATGCTTGAAAAAACACATTATGAAGTACATAAAAATCTTTTTTATTATTGTTGCTCTGTTTTCTGCACAAGTGATGTCGGCGCAAGAAGAAGTTAAAAAGCCAGATGAGGTTTTCGGCTTATATTTTCGGGCACTGATGAATATGAATGATGACGCCATCGCAGAACTTAATGATTATCTACGACCGACAAGTAAAGGAAGTGATGTTTATGGAAATCTAAGTAAAAAAGCTGTTGTTGAAGAAGTTAAATCTAGTACCGATAAATTTATTGGTGCTAATTTTTCTAAAGATATTTCGGAGTCTGTAAAAGCTTCGGTAGGAGAGTTTTTTCTAGTCATGTTTCAGAATCTTTGGGATTCATCATATAAAATAAAGCAAGTAAAATTGGTGGAAAATCCTTTTATTAAAGGTGATAAAATTGCAGAAGTCTTTTATACGTTTAGTTTTAAAAAACCAAATATTAGTCTACAAGAATCGCTTAATGCTTATCAAAATAAAACGACGACATCATTAACCGACAAAGATGTTAACAACATTTTTAAAACATTCACTGAAGCTTATAGAACGAAATCTGTCGAAGTTAAAGTCGATCAAAAAGTAAATCTTTACCAGAGAAAATTCGATTCTAAATTGTATTACATCGGAGACAATATTTCTAAATCAATGAGCCAAACTTTAAAGGACATTTATCTAAGACATTAAGAGCTTTCTCAATTTTTGACTTAATTAGCAGTTGGTGGCGCAGGCGAGAGAGTCTGTGAAGATTCTTCTTTGGGCTTTTCTTTAGCTTTGTCGCTTACAGTCTTTTTTGCTTTCTCTTTTTCGTCGGTTTTCTTTTTTTCCTCCTCTTTTTTCTTTTTTTCGAGATCTTTAATTTGGGTTTCCAATTCTTTCTTTTTGGCTTCAGCAGCGCTATCTTTAACGACAATTATTTTTGTTGCCATATTAGCTGGCGTTGCTCCAGGTGCGAAAGAATCAATCGCAGTGGTATCGTAATCTAACTTCTCGGGAAGTTCTACACTGGTGTTGGCTTCGTTACTTTTGGAACATGATGTCAAAACAATTGCGCCTAGGATAATTAGATACTTTGTCATTGTTTTACTGGATTTTAAAACTTGCTAAAACTGGAAAATGATCTGAAATATGAACACTTCTGTCAACACGATAACTTAAAGCTTTTATCGATTTTGACGTGAAAATATGGTCAATTTTTATTGGAAATTTAAATTCATGAAAGCTTGTCCCACTTCCACTTCCTGTTTCCACAAAAGCATCTTTTAGATTTTTTGAAGCCAAATAATATTCGTACGAGTTAGGAACCGCATTAAAGTCTCCCGCAAAAACAACAGGGTAGGGCGATTTGTCAACCGCTGTCATCGTGTTCTGCATCTGGATCTGATGTTCCTTAAAAATAGGAAGCATTTTCTTTACCAGACTTTTTGCTTTTGCTTCGTTTTCGTCCATGGAGTTGGTCGGTCTAACCATTTGTTTATCAATCTGAAAAGGCTCCATGTAGATGTTGACAAAACGTATCATTTTACCCTTGATATTAATGTCAGTATAAAAACTGTTGCCTATATCAACTTGCGTTTTTATATCTTCAAATTTCTTAATAGGAAATTTTGAATAACATTGAATATGCGGAAATTGTTGAAGTTGATGTGGATATTTTGTCAGGTTAAATTCAATCGACGCTTCTTGTAATAGAACAATGTCAGGATCTTTTTCAGAAATATAGTTTTCAATTTCTTCTTTGCCCATCGTACCATTTCTAACGTTAAAGCTCATCATAGTAAAGTCAGCTTTGTCTTTTTTCTCTGGTGAATAATTAATCCAGCGACGTGTTGGTGTAATAAATAAAACTGAAATGACTAAAAATAAAATCGCTCTTTTCTTAAATAAAATGATCCAGTAGATACAAAGTAAAATATTTAAAATCATTAAGATAGGAAAACCTAAAGACAACAAATTCAATAATGAAATCTGGCTGGGCGCTATCCAATTATTAAGCAGCATTGCAATCAACAAGCTTGCAATAACCAAATGTCCTATTGTTAAAATGAAATTAAAAACCCTCATTATCCACCAATAATGTTATTGTGTTTTTTCCAATTTTTGATGTAGAGATAGCCGACCAAAGCGCCACCAATATGTGCGAAATGCGCTACATTATCCCAACTAAATTGTCCTACACCTAAGAATACAGAAATCAAAATAATAATTGGTAAAAGATATTTTGCCTTAATTGGTGCTGGGATAAACATGAACATCAATTTCGCGTTAGGGAATAATGTCGAGAATGCCGCCACAACACCAAAAATAGCGCCCGAAGCACCAACCATTGGTGTTCTTAAGATGTTAAACAAAGATTGCGCTTTCTCTTGGACTTCTGGATTCGAAGATGTAAAAGGCATATCTCCAACATAACCGATAGTGGCGTACTTATAGATTTCGTTAATATTATAATCGTTTTCATTTAGAAATTGTGTCATTCTAAAAACCTCGACAAGGTTGATCATGTTGTAAAGTGCAAAACCTCCGATACCCGCTAAAAAGTACAAAATCGTAAATTTTTTACCACCTAAAACTTGTTCTAAAACAGGTCCAAAGCTTAATAAAGTTAACATGTTAAAAGCAATGTGCATAATACCTCCATGCATAAACATGTGAGTAATAATTTGCCAAGAACGGAAATTAGGTGACAAAGGAAAATAACCAGCTAACCATTGATCTATTTGATAACCGTAACTGCCAGCAAGATACATCAAGATAAACGCAGCAACATTAATAATGATGATATTTTTGGTTATTGGAGTAATATTTTGAAACATATTTTAAAATTTATTTTTAAAATCATCGAAAGGTATTTCCTCAAAACACTTCTTGCCCGAAGCCGTGTATTGTGGAAAGCCTAAGTCGATAAAATCTTTTATAAGTTGTTCTACTTCAGTTTTATAAATAAAATCGAATTTAGATTTGCTATGGACTTTTATCCACTGATCTTGATAAAAACTCATGAAGTCGTCCTCGGATTTGTAATCCAAAATTTCGAATATTTTTTCTAAAAATCCGGCAACTGCTGACTCTTTAAGACCTTCTGGCACTGCGTTGATCCGTAACACATTATCGTGCGCAATAACCATGTCAAATCCCAGTGTTGGCAAATATTTTTTAATCGATTTGTATTTGTTTTTTTCAATTTCGTTTAGATGATATTCAATTGAAAAAAGAAGATGTTGTCCGTTTTTGTTTGGTTTAAATTCTTTCTGTTGCGATTGCAAAATCACGCGGTGTATTCTTCCCAAATCCAACATTAAGGTTTTTCCATCTTTGTTAAACAACCAATAGCCATTCGGAAGTCGGAAGAGGTCTTCTTCTATATCGTCGTCGTCGTCAAAAAGATTAATCTTCGAAGGTTCCGCCGTTGGCACATCCGCATTGTACATTTCGGACAGATTAAAGCTTTCGATGGCAGAAGGTTTCTCAGAAGTAAATGGATTAAAACTGCGATCAACTTTCACTGCTTTCGAAAATGAAGATCCACCACTAATGCTAGTTTCAGTGTTAGCTTTGCTCGGTTGCGGTTGGAAGAAAGCATCCATCGCAGGATCTCTATCAAAATCCAAACTTGGAGCAATGTTGTAAATTCCTAATGCTTTTTTAATTGTTGAACGAAGAAGTGCAAAAATTAAAGCTTCGTCCTCGAATTTTACTTCCGTTTTTTGAGGATGAATATTAACGTCGATTTTCTCTGGATCAAGTTCCAAATACAAGAAAAAACTCGGAATATAACCTGGCTGCAAAAGTCCTTCAAAAGCCTCTTGCACAGCTTTGCTCAAATAAGGACTGCGGAAATATCTTCCATTAACAAAGAAAAATTGTTCACCTCTCGTTTTCTTGGCACCTTCTGGTTTTGCAACAAATCCGTTGAGCGTTACCCAGCCCAAATCTTCTTTGATAGGGATTAAAAGAGGTTGAATTTTTCTTCCGAAAACTTCCACAATACGTTGCATTTGCCCACCTTTTCGCAGTCTGAAAATAGGCTCGTCGTTGTGGAACATTTCGAACTCAACATTTTCGTGAGCTAAAGCCACACGCTGGAATTCGTCGATGATGTGACGGAATTCTATATTGTCGTTTTTCAAAAACTTGCGTCGCGCAGGAACATTGAAAAACAAATTTTTAATTAAAAAGTTAGAACCTTCCAGAGTTTGTACAGGTTCCTGAAACTGCAATTCGCCACCTTCGATGTAGATATTAGTTCCCACAGAAGCTTCTGCTTTTTTGGTTTTTAGCTCCACTTGCGCAACGGCAGCAATCGAAGCTAATGCCTCGCCACGAAAACCTTTGGTTGCGATTTTAAAAATATCTTCTGTGCTTTTAATTTTGGAAGTTGCATGACGTTCAAACGCCAATCTCGCATCGGTGTCGGACATGCCAACGCCGTTATCAACAACCTGAATAAGATTTTTTCCAGCATTACGAACAATAAGTTCTACCTTGCTAGCGCCAGCGTCTATTGCGTTCTCCATCAGTTCTTTAACGATGGATGCAGGACGTTGGACAACTTCTCCAGCAGCAATTTGGTTGGCAACGTGATCGGGTAAAAGTTGTATTATATCTGACATATTTCTTATTAACCCCCAAAAATACGGATAAGTATCGAGGCTCAAAAATTAAATGTTTGTGAAAATGTCTTAATAAAAGCCAATTCTGTTGTATATTGTTGTCAAATTTTTATTGAAATTTTATCCTTTAATTATTTGATAATCTGAATGAAAAGAGATTTGTATATTGATTTTGCAAAAGGTTTTGCAACACTTTCTGTAATTTTTATCCACACGGTTTTTTGGTCTGGACAGTTTTATGTGCCGACAGAGGTGCGTGTGATGTCTTTGTTTTTTGATGTGATTTTGTTTTACGCCCTTAGCGGAATAACTTCTGGCAACAACATCGAAAAGACTTTTTATCGATTGTTGAAGTTGCAGGTCACGTATATGATTTTTGTGACTTTTTTGTTTGTTTTAGATTATTTATTCAAGGTTGTTGGTTTGACATTTTTCTCGATGGATTGGCTCCAATCTTTCTATTCGACATTTGGTGGGAAGTATGTTCCGCAGAATATTTCTGTGGAGCCACAATGGCAAAATCTGGGAAATTGGTATCTCCATCAATATTCTAATGCTGACACATTTCCCGTTGTGATGGGGAGTTTTTGGTATCTTAAAGTTTATTATATTTTGACGGTATTTGGGGTTTTAGTTTTAAAATTTTTCCCAAAACATATCAATTGGTTTATCGGGCTTTGTATTGCTTTGACCTTGATTTTCAATCTGTTTCCGCAATATTATCCAAATGGACAAGTTGGTTATGTTGCGTTTTACTTTGCTGTGTTTTTAATTGCACATCAGATGCGTGGAAAAAAAATCCCCACCAAAATGATTCCTGTTTTGTATGGACTTGTTGCGATAGCTTTGGTCGGCATGTTCTGGTATTATGGCACAGAGATTTTCTACAAGCTAAATAAGAATAAATTCCCTCCGAAATTACCATATATTATCTGGACGCTTTTTGCAGTTGTAACCTTGTTTATTGGTTATAATCGTTTGAAAATTAGCAAGAAAAACTTTTTGACGTATATTGGCAATAATGCGATTTTCTTTTACTTTTCGCAAGGGATTAGTTCTTCTTTAATTTACTTTATTGTTGTGCCTTTCAAAGAGGATTTTAATTGGGTGTTACTATTAATTGCTGTATATATTATCAATATTGTTCTTGCGGTTATCATCGCCGAAGGACTTAAAAAAGTCGATGCTTTTGCTTGGAAATATCTAGAAATTTTGCGAAAAAAAACCGCTTCTAGTTAAGAAACGGTTATGTTTTTTTTATGTTAATATTTAATTTTTGCTGCCGCCACCTCGCATAATAAGCGCGATAATAATGATAAGTACAACGCCACCGATAATAAGGTAAGTTGGGTTGGTATACCATTCGCCAGCGCCACCTCCTTTGTTGGTGTTAATGTCAACAGTTAAATCTGCGCCTTTGTCTTGAGCAAAAATAAGTCCTGTACTAAAGAAAGATAAAAGCATAATCAGAACGCTTTTAAGTCTTGTTGATAAGTTGCTTTCCATAATTTTGATTTTGTTATATTGGTGTATTGTGTAAAATATTTTTCAAATTCACAATTATTGTACCAAGATTATATTTAGTTGATAATTGTATTGCTTCTTTTTTATAAACTTAAGTTTTAAAAATGTTTAATAACAGCCTTTTTAAAATGATATCTAGGCGTTGGGACATCATCGCTAACTCGTAGATCAAACCATGGATTGCCGTTTTCCGAAAGAATATGTATTGATTGTGCTGGTGTATAACCTTCGACTAAAGCATAGCGTTTTTGGTCACCGTTTTCGATTTTGTCAACAACCATCACAACGTGGCCGGGACTACCTGGCGTAATAATCAGATCGCCGATTTCAAATTCTTTTTTGTTGGTGTCCAATGTTAAATCTCGAGCCAGAGAAATTGTCCCCGCATAAGTGTAAATAATGTCTAAGTATTTTCGAAATTCTTGGTAATTATTCAACGGATGCGAAGTTGCAGTTTTTGAAAACTTAACCGAATTTTTGTTAATGATTGGGCGGATGCCTTTCGCATAAGATTCCCAAGAATAATTATCACCACTTGTAAATCGAAAATGGATGTCGCTATATTTTTCATTTTTAAATAAATATTCGGCACGAAGTCGTATCAATGCATCGGCACATTGTTGTAGGTCGGTTGTTCCGATGTCATAAGTCAAAATCCCGGCATGATGTTTTTGGTCAGCGATTTCGGAGCCATCGTATTTAAGAATGGGTTTTCCAAAGTCCTGCAGTTTTAGATTTTGTAGAAAATTTTCCCAAGAATAGATTGATGATTCAACTCTTTTAAAACCAGAAATTGGAAGAAGTCGATCTTTTAAAACAGTGGCTTTTGGATTAACGAATGTGATGTTTTCAGTTTTCAGTTCTGGGGAATTGGGTGTATGTTTTTCTATAATTTTTTCCTGTTTATTACAAGCAATTAGGACAAGACTTAGGCTTATCAATTTAAAAGTTTTCATCATTCTTGAATTTGTATTAAAAATAGAGGAAATGCGCTCAAAATTCTTATTTTTACGAAAAAAAAAATTGAAATGTTTAGGTTAAAGCTACTTACGGATCCGCGTTGGGCAAATATTGCAGAAGGCAATTTGGAAGAAATATTAACTGACCACGCTTGGTGCGAACAGAAAGCTGCCACCAATGCGATTGGATTGATAACAATGTTGCCAGAATATCCCGAAATTGTTACCGAACTTTTGGCAATTGCCCAAGAAGAGTTGGACCACTTCAACCAAGTACACGAGATTATTAAAGAACGTGGTGGCGTTTTGGGACGACCAAGAAAAGACGATTACGTTAATGATTTAATCAAATTTGTTGTGCAAGGAAGTCGCGAAGATTTAATTGTTGACAAAATGCTTTTTGCAGCGATGATTGAGGCAAGAAGTTGCGAGCGTTTCAAAGTTTTAACAGAATATATTAAAGATGAAAAGCTAAAGAAATTCTATCACGAATTGATGGTTTCGGAAGCGAATCATTATACTACTTTTATTGGATTTGCCCGTCAATTGGGCGATCCCGAAAAAGTTAATCAACGTTGGGAAGAATGGCTAGACTACGAGTCCCAAATTATACGTTCTTACGGAAATAAAGAAACCATCCACGGTTAATATGAAGAGAGGATTCAACGATTATATAGGATTAGCTTTCCGAAATTTTTTACAAGGTCTTGTTATTATCGGGCCTTTGGCGGTTACGGCGTGGATTATTTGGTATATTGTTTTTAGTATCGATAACATTATCCCGTCTGTATCTGAGAGGTTTCCGGGATTGGTTTTCGTTGTGGTGATTGCAGCTACGACGTTAATCGGCTATTTTGGAAACAAATTTATCATCGGGAGAATTATCGTTGATAGCGTTGACTACATCCTCGAACATACGCCCGGCATCAAATTTATCTACACGTCTCTTAAAGATGTGATGGGTTCTTTTGTAGGTGATAAAAAGAAATTCAATGTTCCTGTTTGGGTCAAAACCAATGAGAATCCAGAAGTTTGGCGTATCGGATTTTTAACTCAAAACGATATGTCAGCTGTTAAAATGGATGGGATGATTGCGGTATATCTTCCGCATTCTTACGCCGTTTCGGGTTGGGTTATTGTCACTAAATTTAGTAATATAAAAGAGGTTGATGGTATGAGCGCTGCCGAAGCAATGAAGTTTGCGGTAAGTGGCGGTGTTGCTGGCTTCCATAGCGATGACAATGTTTTCAAAGCACCAGAATGATGTTTGATTTTTAAATACGAAAAACACTTTAGGTTAAAGACACTTTTGACTTAGAAGAAATCAATTTTTAAAAATCTACAAAACATTATCTATATGAAATTACCTTATGCAGAGCCATTTAGAATTAAAATGGTTGAAAATATCCAGCAGTCTACAAAAGAACAAAGAGAACAATGGCTAAAAGAGGCTGACTATAATTTATTCAATCTAAAATCTTCACAAGTATATATTGATCTATTAACTGACAGTGGAACTGGCGCAATGTCTGACCGACAATGGGCAGCTTTGATGACTGGTGACGAAAGTTATGCCGGTTCTCGCTCGTTCCAAGAACTGCAATCTACGGTTGAAAGAATTACCGGCTTTCCTTATCTATTGCCTACGCACCAAGGCCGTGCAGCAGAGAATGTATTGTTTTCAGTTTTAGTAAAAGAAGGCGATGTTGTGCCGGGTAATTCGCATTTTGATACCACGAAAGGTCATATCGAATTCCGTAAAGCGCACGCTATCGATTGTACAATTGATGAAGCTTTTGATATTAATGATCTGTATCCTTTCAAAGGAAATATCGATCTTAATAAGCTTGAAGAAGTTTATAAATCTCATCCAAAAGAAAATATTCCGTTTTGTTTGGTTACCGTGACTTGTAACTCCTCTGGTGGTCAACCTGTGTCTTTAGAAAACATAAAAGCGGTGAGAGAATTGTCGAATAAATATGGGATACCCGTTTATTTTGACGCTGCGAGATTTGCAGAAAACGCTTATTTTGTTCAACAAAGAGAAGAAGGGCAAAAGGAGAGAAGCATCAAAGAAATTTGTAAAGAAATGTTCTCTTACGGTGACGGTATGACGATGTCTTCTAAGAAAGATGGTTTGGTAAATATCGGTGGATTTATTGCACTCAACAATCAAGAGGTTTTTGAAAAAGCGTCAAATTTCACGATTATCTACGAAGGTTTCATTACTTATGGTGGAATGGCTGGAAGAGATATGGCGGCTTTGGCAGTTGGTCTGGACGAAGCGACAGAAAGCGCTTATCTTGAAAGTAGAATTTCGCAAGTTGAATACCTAGGAAATAAATTAATAGAATATGGTGTGCCAGTACAGAAACCAATTGGTGGACATGCAGTTTTTGTTGATGCGCTTAGTTTCTTACCAAATATTTCTCGCGAAGAATTTCCTGCGCAGACTTTAGGTCTTGAGCTTTATATTGAAGCAGGCATTCGTGGTGTAGAAATCGGAACTTTGTTAGCCGATCGTGATCCAGAAACGCGCGAAAACCGTTACCCCAAATTAGAACTTCTGCGTTTAGCAATACCGCGAAGAACTTATACTAACAATCACATGGATTATATTGCAGCGGCTGTTAGTAACGTCTACGAACGAAGAAATGAGATCAACAAAGGTTACAAGATCATAAAAGAACCAGCAATTTTAAGACACTTTACTGTGAAACTAGATAAAGCTTAAACAATAAGACAAGAAAAAACCGACACTCAACTGAGTGTCGGTTTTTTTAGTTTTCTCTTTTTAATTGCGGAACAGAAACGTCTGCAGCTTCCGGAGAAACCTCTTGCATTGTAGGTTTTGTTGGACCTTGTGTTTGATTTGTTCCTGGTCGTCCTGGTTTTGGAGAAGCTTCTATACTTCTCATTTTGTTAGGTTTTGCCTCGACAGGATTTGACGTATTATTAATCTTCTGAGATTCGGCTGGAGCAATCTTTTTACCTTCGCCGTCTGTCATTTCAAGTTTAACATCACTTTTCAAATACTTAAGAAGTTGCTTTGCTTTGTCGCCTTCCATCGTATTAGCATAGTTAAGAACAATCTGCTCCAGCTGAAGAATCATGATTTCTTTACCAGCAGATTTTCCAGCGTTATAAGCATTTAATAAATATAACTTCGGAACCAAGGCGTCTTTCTTGTTCTCGTCAATGGTTTTAAGAATTAATTCTGAAGAGGCTTGGTATTTGCCATCAACATAAAGTTTGTAAGCTTCTTCATATTTTTTCTGAACATCTTCTGATGACTTGCTGAAATTTTTGTCGCGTGGATTTTTTACAAACTCTGCATACGAAGTGTAAGGATATTTCTCCAAAATCATGCTTTTTGCACGTTCGGCAGCACCTGGATTTTTTTCATAATTAATAACAAATGCTTGATAAAGTGCTTTAAGCTCTGTGTCTTCGTCCGGTTGCCCATCGACAAGGTCATAAAGCGTTTTTGTCGCCAATTTAGAATTGCTAAAGAAATTCTCAAACATAATTCCTAAACCAAGACTTGCGGTATCTCTATCTTTTTTAAGTTTTGCAATGTCTGAAGGATTGCTCGGTATTTTTTCTGTATAAAAGCTTGGTTCAAAACGGCGAGGATCTGGCGCGGTAGTCACACCTAAAGCTTCGTTTTTAAGATCTTCTATGGTTTGAGATTTCGCAGAGTAACGCCAGTTGTCAGCTAGTGTTCTGTTGCCCCAAATCTGTTTAAAGTTGGTCTCTCCACGTGGGATGTTATTGGTATTTGCGAAATAGAATGTACTTTTGTTATCACCAGCCATATTGATGTCTCCGAAAGTCCCAGCGCCAGAGTTAGCGAACATCGAGTTAGCATTGTAATCACCCGTATCAAACCCTTTAGATCGCTCAGCTCTTTTTCTTTCGATTTCTTCTGCGGCTTCTTTGGCTTTCAACTTGTCAATATGCTTTGCAAAATAGGTATCTTGTTGCTCTTTAGACATTTTTGTAAGCGCAAGAATACTATCGTTTTTCTTTATTAAATAATAGTTTTTCGAAAGCTTTTTAATATTAGTTGTAAGTTCTGACAAGCGTTCTTTTTCTGGTGCGTAAGTCATAACGGCTAGCGCACTATCGTAGTAAGCGCCTGCTGTCAAATAATCGTCTTGAGCAAAATATTTTTTTCCAATTTCTGAAAATGCTAAACCTCTAATTTGTGGATCTGATACTTTTGCAGAAATTGATTTTCTAAACAAAGAATCCGCGTCTTTATCCTGTTTTGCATTAAGCGCCAAAAGTCCCATGGCATAATACAATTCGTTTTTACGAGAAGCGTAAGTTCCTTTTTTAGCTATTTTTTCTAGATAAGCTAAAGCCTCGTCATAATTGTCATTGGTATTATCGAATGTTTTAGCAATTTGGATTTGCGTCTTAACCTCGAATTCGAAATCGTAAGCGTATTTATAAGCCGTTGTGAAAGACTCTCTAGCTTCTTGCTTTTTGCCCAATTCTGCTAAGATTTGTCCACGTAGATACGCAATTCTACTTCTTGTCTTTCTAACTTTATTATACGCAAAAGCTTCTTCTAGCTCGGTTACAGCATCATTCTTTTTGCCCCATTTTAATAGCATTTCCGAATAGAAAATACTCAAAGTTCGTTTTTCTTCTTTATTAAGTTTTTCATCTTTAAGCTCCACGAAAAGGCGATCTGCTTTTTGATAGTCTTTTAGTCTAGCATAGATTTCGGCTTGATAGATTCTTGCAGTGTTAATTCGCTTATGCTTGGGCATATTATTAAAAATATAACCTAGCGCATCTAGAGCTTCAAGATTTTTAGCTTGGTACATTCTAGATTTTGCCAATAACATATAGGCGTCAAACATATACGAGTTCTTTTCTACGCCATTAACAAGAACGGAGTTTTTAGAAATCGTTTTTAAAGCTTTAGCTTCTGCAATTTGTAAAATAGACACACCTTTTCCTGTAGCACCTGGTCGCGATGAACTAGCGCCAATTGTAGAGTTGGCATTGGGCGAACCTGGACCTTTGTTACCCGTTGTGTTGCCTGCTCCAAAGTTGGAAACTTCCGTTGCTACATCTTCTGTAGTGAGAATCGGAATATAAGCTTCGTAAAAGTTGTCTTTAAAACTTTTGTTACGGTTTTGCATTTCTGTATTGAAGGCTTCTTTACTATTAAACATCGTGTTATAATAGGTAGAAAATCGATTCATCGGGCCACTCTTCGTCTTCTTTTTACGAGGGGTACATCCAACAACAACAAAAATAGAAAGTATAATAAAGGCGAATTTTCTCATTTAACTAGATAACTTGCTAAAAGGCAATTTATTATTTAAAACATTAATTTTTGTAAAAATAATGTTTTTCTTTTTAAAAACTAATTTATATCAAGAATCCTTCAACAGGAAAGTATTTTGACAGATGTTTGTACACCAAATGTGTTGGTAGTCCCATAATGCTGTAATAGCTACCTTTGATGTTTTCGATTTTGCTCATACCCAACCATTCTTGTATGCCATAACTACCGGCTTTGTCAAAAGGTTTGTATTTTTCGATGTAATAATTGATCTCGTCATCTGAGATTATCTGCATCGTTACATCAGCGCAATCGGTTTCTGTCAGTATTTTATCATGGGTTTTAATACAAATTGATGTGTAGACTTGATGCGTTTTTCCCGATAGTTTTTTTAACATGTAAAAGGCTTCGTCTGCGTTTTTCGGTTTTAAAAGGATCTCGTTTTCCAAAGCGACAATCGTGTCCGAAGTCAAAAGGATTTCGTTTTCTTTTAAATTTGTGTAAGCTTCTGCTTTGGTTTTTGCTACAAATGCTGCAATATCTTTTGTTGCTAAATCTTTGGGATAAGACTCGTCGCAATCAATTTTTACAACTTCGAAAGGAAAATTTAATGATGCTAAAAGTTCTTGACGCCGTGGAGACGCTGAGGCTAACAATAACTTCATATTAGGTTGATTTGGTGTCATCTTCTAGATTCCAACGATTTTGGATTTTCATAACTTGTTCGATAACATCACGTACGGCGCCCTTTCCACCTTCGATAGGAGAAATATAATCTGCAATGTCTTTAACTTCTGGTACGGCGTTAGCTGGTGCTGCCGCAATCGCGACTTGTTTCATAATACCAATGTCCGGAATATCGTCACCCATCATCAGCACTTTGGAGTCGTCAATCTGATGTTTTAGTTTAAAATCTGTGTAATCCGACACTTTATAAGCTGACTTCGCATAATAATCTTTAATCCCTAAATAGTCAATGCGATGGCGTACCATAGGATCATCTCCGCCAGTGATCACCGCAATTTTGTAACCTGCTTTTATCGCTTTAACAACGGCGTAACCGTCTAACACATTCATAACGCGAGACATGTTTTTGTCGGGAAGAAGATAGACGCTTCCGTCTGTGAAAACACCGTCCACATCGAAGACAAAAGCCCGTATATTTTTTAGTTTTTCTAAATAGCTCATCATAAAAAATCCCTTGTTGATAAGGGATTATAAATGTAATAAATATTGGTGAATTTTGAAATCAAATTAAGGAAACAAACTTGGTTCGATAGGATTGTTATCGTTTTTGATACTTTCCTTTTGATTTTTTTCCAAATTTCTGATAATATCGTTGGGGTCCGTTATTTCTTTACCATCCATATTCAATTTTATTTTGACGTTGCCTTGGCTTAACATCTGGCGCATATCTTTTACAGGATCGTTTTTGTATTCTTTCCATAATTGTGTAAACTTCGCTTCTGTAACCTCGAAAGGTTTAGTATTGCTACCGCCAATGATCACCGTTGTTTTGGCATTGCTCTCATTGGCACTTTCTTTAATTTCGATATCATCAAATTTTTTAAGTCCAATGAATTTGTAAGCGTGTGTGGCCGTACTATCATGCATTTCTAATATTAAACCAGGAAGTCCAGAGAATTTGTATGGGCCATCTTGGAAAGGTAATTCTTGCGTGAACCACGCCGTCCAGCTTCTTCCGCCAAAGTCTGCCGTTGCTTTCTGAGCCGTGAATTTATCTATTTTTTTTGTCTCAGGATCAATTTTCCAAACAATAGCTTTTTCGTTTTTAATGGCATAATTGTTTGTGTTGATTGGCGTTTTAAGTACAATGTTTAAATCAGGATAAGATTTTTCGACCGTGTATTTAACAGCACCAGGATTGTTGCCTTTATAGTTGAAATTCCTAGTTCCTGTTGCACGCATTTTTCTCATGTACTCATCGTGTAGAGAATCTGCTAAAAATTTCTTTTGACTGTAGAATTTGCTGCCATTTTTTCTAATATCGAGAAAGACCGTTTCTTTTTTTATCGAATCTTTTAGATTGATGTTTGGCACGAATTCGTACTCATAGGCGATGCGTGTGCCTTGTCCAAAAATGGAAATGCTAAGGAGTAATAACAGTAGTTGTAAATGTCTCATGACTAAAAAATTAGTGATACGAATGTAAAAAATATTTCGCAATGTTTCAGCGAAATATTTTTTTTATTGAAAAATTATAGTATTCTGATTTTAGAGTTTATTTAAAGTTAAATTTAACAGTAAACATAAACTGGCTTGGTCGGATATACATCTGGTTAGTTGAAATCAAGCTTTGTGCAACGTCAACACTTACCGTTTCATAAACTTTGCGGTTTGCAATATTTAACCATTTTAGCTCGAAGTCGATTTTCTTTTTAACCCAAGTGTATTGGTAAGACACGTCAAAGAAAGAGTTTCGGAAATTACTTCCTTTTACTTTGGTTGTCAGATCATCCCAGAAGAATCCAAAAGTGTGATTTTCGCTAGGGTAGATGTAAGTACTAAGATTATGATTCCAGCCAGACGTTTTCACATCGATATGGTCTGTCGTGTTGCTACTTTTTGACCAGTTAAAACCAACATTGTAATCAACACTCAACCAACTGAAATAAGCATTATTAAATTTAATTCCTAAATTCTGTCTGTTAGAGTCTGTTTCGCGTAGATCATTAAAATACGAATAGGAGTTAGAATCTGTATTGCTAGCAGAGATCGATAAGTTCATCTTATACTTAGGGAAATATTTTCCAATTTCTGCACTTTCGGTTTGACTTTTTGACGTGTTGTCCATTGTTTTCAACACTAACTCATTGGTGAAACCATTGGTGTTGTAAGATTCTATAATGTTTCTTTTGTTCGTCGAATAACTATATCTAACATTAAAGAATAAGTTGTTAAGCGGATTTCGGTATTCTAACCTAGATCCAATGCTTCTAGATAAATATTCTGGCATGTCGATGTTGTCGGCACTACGCACTCTAAGACTCGTAGGACTTGTTAACATCTTGCCGCCATATAAAAATCCAAAGTTTCCGAAGTCATATTTTTGGTTCGCAAAAGCCCAAAGTTTGAAGAAGGATGCAAACTCATAATTCGCAAATAAAGTTGGCTCAAAAACCGTTTTGCTTTGGTCAAGATATTTGTTGCGTATGTTATCTCTGTAAGTGATGCCGTAGAAATTAAGCGGCAATGTCATATTCAAATTAAAATTTTGAGATTTGAAATTTACGCCCAACTGTGTGTAAGGTTGGATTTCGTTCCAGTCTACATCGTTAAGCATAACGCTTCCCAGAAAATGATTACTACCATTAACTTCACCATTGATTGCAGAATTTAAGTTATTAAAACTCATGTTTAAACCAACTTCTGGCGTCAAAGTCCATTTTTGGTAACTAAATCCTACCGACACCGAATGGTCAACTTGTAAGGTTTTTGAAGTTGCATATTGGTTGATCTTATCATAACTTCCAAAACCAAAATCTTCAAGATATTTTCCAGGCTTAATGCTCATAGTTTGTCTATCTTTTTGATATTTGACATAACTCATCACATTAAAAAGTTTATCCTTCCAAGGCACAATCGTACTTAACGAGTTTTGGAAAATTCCACTAGGTGAGTTAAGATCTTCCATTGCCATTTTATGAATAGCATTGGTTTCGCCAAGAGCTGGTGGTAAGTAATTATCAACTTTTGCGCGGTCGGTATTCCAGAAACTATTCCAAGTTGTTGTGTTTTTGAAGAAACCTTTTTTTGCATTTTTAGTAAAGATTAATTCTCCTTTTGCCACATTGTCGTAGAAATTATTAGAAGTGCTTGATGTGAAAGTTCCGCCCAATGGCACTGCTCGGGAGCCAACGTCATAAACGCTAACTTGATAATCTTCACGCTTGATGCTATTGTTAGTGTAAGATGCGTTAGCTTTTAATTCCCATTCTTTATTTTTGAAAGGGCTTGTCAATAAGTTAGCTGAGAAGAAATGAACATTGTTCAGAAGATATCTTTTTTCACCAATATTTGGCGTTCCTGCAGTTTCTATATTAGTCCAAGATTTCGGAGAGGCTTGCGAGCGTCGGCCTTCCCAACGACTTCCGAAGGATAGCATGTTGCCTTCTTTCTCGACAGATTCTCCATTGTTGTTGGCTTTGTAGTTGACCACCCATTGGTTTTTTTGTCCAAAAAACATGGGTGTTAACTTAACATTCCACAAAAGAGGACTGAAGCCTGCGCCAACTTCACCGCGGCCTGTCATAGTCACCGATTTTTTTAGTTTAATATTAAGTGCGGCGTTTTCTGATGGGACTTTGTCTTGTAATATTTTTACTGGTTGATGGTTTTCTAATACTTCAACTCTTGCGACAGCATCTTTTGGCAACGAGTTATTAATTGTCCCGTAACCGCCTTCCATTAAGTCTTTTCCGTTAACGTAAAATTTGTTAATCGGCTCACCTTGATAGAGCACTGTACCATCTTTGTTGACTTCGATGCCTGGCATCTTTTTCAAAACATCGGCAAGACTACGGTCTGCTTTATTTTCAAAAGCTTTGATATCGTAAGAAATGGTGTCACCTTTTTTGGTAATTAGTTTGGTTTTAATTTTTACTTCTTCAATTTCGGTTGTTTCGCCCGATAACGAGAAGTTTTGAGTTTGATCAGCATTTTTGATGGTCTTGCTTTGCGTTTTTTGATTAAAAGCTTTAACTTTTAAAATTACATCGCTTTCCGATGAGGTGAAAATAATCTTGTATTCACCTTTAGAATTGGATATTGCATAAGCCAGAATTGCGTTTTTGCCAGGTTCCTCAATAGTTACACTGGCACTTGGTAATGCTTTTCCGTTAGAGTCGGTAATGTTTCCACTAATTGTTTTCTGAGCTAAAGCAATTAGCGAACAACAAAGTACCAAAATAAAACTAAGTAGATTTTTCATATAGTTATTGTATCACTAAACAATTAGTAGAAGTTTATTTTTTTTGTTACAGTGGTTTGAGAAATATTTTGACGAAAAGTTAAATACTTGTCACTTTTATTAGTCTTAATCGGCTATGGCAGATTTTAATAGATAAAATAATTTAGAATCATTATAATTAAAAACTATTTTTTTTGAGCTCACTCCATAAAAAATTAATAATTTTGTAACATAATAGTTAAGTGACATGGGAATCATTCTGAAACCAATTGATGTTGTTGAAGACATTACAAAAGAAGACTTTGAAGAAAAATATTTGAAACCGCGTAAGCCTGTGGTTATTAAGAATATGGCAAAAAATTGGCCTGCATACAAAAAATGGACTATGGATTATATGAAGCAAGCCGTTGGCGATGTTGACGTACCTTTGTATGACAGTTCCAAAGCCGATCCTGCTGCGCCAATCAACGCTTCGGCCGCCAATATGAAATTTGGGGACTACATTGACCTTATCGAAAAAGAGCCAACAGATTTAAGAATTTTCTTATTTGACCCAATAAAACACGCGCCAAAATTATTAGATGATTATGTTTTTCCAAAAGATCTTATGGGAGGATTTTTGGATAAATACCCCAACATGTTTTTTGGAGGAAAAGGTTCTGTAACTTTTTTACATTATGATATCGATATGGCGCATATCTTCCACACGCATTTTAATGGAAGAAAGCATATCTTGCTTTTCGATTACAAGTGGAAAGATAGATTGTATCAAATTCCATATGCGACTTACGCCTTGGAAGATTATGATATCGAAAATCCAGATTTCAAAAACTTCCCAGCACTAGACGGTGTAGAAGGCATAGAATGTTATCTTGAACATGGAGACACATTGTTTATGCCAACAGGTTGGTGGCATTGGATGAAGTATCTGGACGGAAGTTTCTCTATTTCGTTAAGAGCTTGGGACAAATCTTGGGGCGTAAAGGCGCACTCGCTTTGGAATCTTACTGTGCAAAGAACTTTTGACAACTTTATGAAGAAAAATTTCAAACTTAGGTACATGACTTGGAAAGAGAAAAAAGCTGTTGAAAGAGCAAATTATGCTTTGAAACGCGGACTTCCGAGAAAGTAGATTTTCAGTTCAATACCTTTTCTATAGTATGTTTTAAATAATTCGAAATTTAAGTATTTTCGGTTGTGTTGTCCTTTTTGCAGTTTCTTGCAAAAGTAGCGATGACTCAGATTTATTTAGAGCTTACATGGAGGGCCAAATGACTCTTGGTCCAAAAAGTGCAAGTAATTTGATGATTTCTCCAATACATTTGGTGAGTAATAATCGTATTATCGGTGAGACTTTTCCGAAAGATAATGGACAATTCGTCGTGGCTGGACCTTATAGCACAGGGGATTACAAACTTCTATTTAAATCAAAAATAAAAAGTTTTTAAATTTCAGTGTGGCTTATCGCATTAATTTTTAAAATTCCTTTTAATGTTTTTTTAATCTTTAATAATTTATAGTTAAAATTATAAAATTCGTTTTTGCGAATCAATTAATGCTCTACATTTACCGGAGAATTCAGAACCAAAGTAAGATGAGAAAAATCCTAGTAGCGATAGCTTTAAGTTTAGGATTGGGCTTTGTAACAGCGCAAAGTACACAATCGGTAGCTACAAAAACAACTCCAGTTAAAGCCAATACAACAAGGCTTAAGAAAACAGAAGTAAAAGAAGTGAAATCTTCTGGTGGAAAAGCGGTAGTAACAGATACAAAAACAACAACTGTAAAGCTAAAAAAAGATGGTACACCTGATAAGCGTTATAAGCGAAGTCAGCATCTTAAAAAAGATGGTACGCCTGATAAGCGATACAAAGAAAATAAATAATTTTTCATAACTTTTATTTTTAGCGTGAACCTTGTTTCAGTATTTCTGAAGCAAGGTTTTTTTTGTTTTAATCCTACATAAGGAAAGCATTGAAGATAAAATCGAATTTAATTTTTTTGGCTTTACATTTTCGCTTTTGTCAATTCGGTTTGAGGTGATATGCAACACAAAAAACGCTTTATTGGTAGAAGCTATATGTCCAATTATATGTATTATTTTGATGATATTGATTAGCTATAATGTCTAGCGCTTGATTGTTGATTTATTTTAGAAAAAAAGGTTGCCTCAAAGTATGTTTTTAAATTTTTTTTAAAAATAAAGTTTTTAAAATCTCAGTAAAAGATTATGAATGGAGATGTTTGTAGAAATAAAAAATCCCAAATCTTTTGACTTGGGATTTCTGGGTGGGTCCTGAGGGATTCTCCTAAATTCTTATTTTTCTTTTATTAATAGGTGTTACAAAGGTTTCCTAAATTAGGGTATGCCTAAAAGGATGCCTTTTCTGAAATATTTTAGTTTGTATAAAACTGCACAAATTCGTATTCTTATATTAGATATTTCCCAATTTGTGCACTTTTTTGCTATTACTTCTATATAAGTTAGGCCTAAATATATCTTATATTTCACAAAATAGCCAAATAATAAAAGTACACTTTTTTAAATTTACAATTGTACTATTTAAAGAGTATTTATAGAGAAATGTAATGCTAGTATTTCTATTAAGAAATCATTATGTAGATATAGGTTTTAATCTAAAACTGTGATAGTCTATAGTTCTTAGATTTCCAGTATAATGAGCTTTGCCAATTTTTAGAGGTTTATTAATTTATGAATGAATGTTATGATGAAAAAACATTATGCTCGGTGCTAATTAAAAAATGAAATATATGGATACTTTAATTTTATGGGTAATATTTTAATATTGAATATTTACTTGAGGAGCCCTTTACTTCTATGAAGCCTAAAAAATTCTTTTCCGAATCTAATATTAATCTAAAGTGTCTAACTCCGTATTTTTTTATTGATGGATTGTTCAGATAATTTGATGATGTTAAATCTGCATCAAAATAGTAGACAAAGTAATTTTTCTCTTGTTCCTTTCTGTTAAACTTTATAGGATAATTGTTTAGACCATTAGTATGACTTAAAATCCCTTCATTTAGATTAAAGTAAATTGTGTTTTCTGACTGATATCTTACTCCATCAATGTTTAAGATTTTAGTATCATAGGTCTGTGCAGTTACCTTTATTCCAATGACAAAAAAAAGAAATAATAATGTTTGTTTCATAATGTAAATTGTTAGGTTTATTACTGTATATTGATAATTTGCATTCTTAAAGTTTCATTCCCACTAAATTTAGAACTTAAAAGAATAAGCATTCCACTATTAGTGATCAAGTTTTTTACAAAAAATTCTTCTTTTGATTTGGAGTTTACATCAATCATATATTGAAAACTTGAACTTGCTAAATCCGGAATGTCTTTGAGGAAAATTAGATTTGAAACTCCTTCTTTGTCAGTAAGTTCAATATCAATATCTCCATTCTGATATACAAACATTTTATTTATATTTCCAAAGTATTGTGTGTTTCTTGGAGTATTTGTTTTTGTATTCATCATTTCTATGTATACTTTTCCAGATGAGTAACTTTTAAATTGTGCTGTAAATTGAACTGTTACAAACATGAATGTAAGTAGAATAATTTTTAGTTTCATATTTTTTAATTTAATTGCAATAATCATTTTCTAATATTTTTACAAGAAACATTCTTTCTCTGTCATCTTCAAATAATGCAGTTTTATCATTTGTGTCTAGCTTTGCTTCATCTATATTGAAATGAGTTTCATCTAGCCAACCTCCATTAGCCCAATAAATTTTTATTATTCTATTGTTATATACTTCAACTGGAAGGGTATAATAACTGTCTTTATCTGTTTTCCAATTGTGCACTTCAATATCTGCACAATATTTTCCATCTTGAATTCCTGAAGACCCACAAGATGACACTAGTGTTAATATAAAGAAGAAAGCAGTTTTGATAATAATTTTCAAGGTTTACTTTTTTTATTTCATTTTTGAGAAAAGATTATGCAAATGTAGTGACACCAATGATGTTTACATTACGGGAAACCATAAAATGATAAAATTTAATATTGGAATATATGGCATTTAGTTAAGAAAACATAATCAACAACTTTTACTTGTCAAATAAGTCAAGTTGGATAAAGCTGAAATTCTTAAACTTGTTGGTAAAAGAATCAAAGAACTGAGAGAATCTAAAGGAATTTCTCAGATTGAACTAGTTGGCAGAATAAATGGAGAAATTGATCCTACCAATATTTCTCGTATTGAATCTGGTAGAATTAATCCTACTGTTTTTACATTATTTAGAATTGCAGATGCTCTAAAAATTTCTGCTAAAGACTTAATTGGTATTGAGGATTGATATATCAAAGTTATTTATATTCTTATAGTATTACTTTGCATATTTTTCTAAATGCAACTACTACATCAAAAGAGCTATATTAATAATATCTACACCTTTTTCAATTCAGATTATTATGTAGTTTTATGCTCATTTTTTGCTACGTGCGAGTCTGAGTATTTAAAAAAAATTAAAGTAATCCCTCATCTGCAAAGCTAAAGTATGATTCTTTAGTTACAATAAGATGATCTAATAATTTAATATTCATAATGTCACAGCAAGATTTAAGTTTTGTTGTAATGTCTTTGTCTGCTTTACTAGGATTTGTATTACCACTAGGATGATTGTGAACTAGGATTATTCCTGTTGCTAATGTTTTTAAAGCAATTGATAGTATTAGTCTAGTGTCAACAATACTTCCAGTGATACCACCTTTAGAAAGATGATGTATCCCTAGAACATAATTCCCCAGATTTAATAACACAATCTTAACCTCTTCATGTAGCTCTAAAGTACCTAGATTCCAATGGTTTTTAATAAGGGTGACAGCAGATTGACTATTTGTTATTTTAGCATTGTCAAGAATGCTAGGATAATAATTTATTTGTATTTCTGATACTTTCATTGTTGAAAAAAATAAAGCACATCCATATTTTTGTTATGGATGTGCAGTTAAAATTAGTTAGTTAAAGGCTTGTTCTAAACTCTTTGCAAGTTTAGCTTCATCAGTTTCAACATCTTCTGGAAGATAAATATATCTATGCTCTAGAGAAATAACCTCACCAGTCTCTTTAATAGAGTATTGATAAGGCTCAGTCTTAATTTTAGTAATAGAACCTGGAAACTCAGTACCAATAAGTCCTTTGCATGTAGCTTCATCAAAAGTAGTTGGCACTAAAGCTTTTTTAGCAGTAGCATAATACTGTCCTGAGGTTTTGGACTTTATCATTTCTATACCACCTTGAACTTCTAGAACATAAAATTCTGTTCCATCTTCTTTTTGTCTTGTTTTGTAGTTGATAATTCTTACCATTGTTTTAAAGTTTTTGAGTTAGATAATGGTCTTTTACTACAGACAACCCTGAAATTCAGGCTTGAGAATCTAGAAAAGATAATCTTGCATGAAAATATTTTTGTTGTAGCAAAAGAACAGGGGGGATCCCTGATGTCAAGAATAGGTGGGGGTAGTTAATATAGGGGAGTTTGCGTAAGTAATGAGGAAGCTGAAAAATTTTTTTAAAAATTTTTCTTAATATAGCTTGCTAAAAAAAAAACATGTCAAAATTCTACTTGTTATTAATTGTTCTTCTGCTTTTTTCTTGCAAGAAGGAATATTCAGAATCCAGTTCCAGTTCCCAATCATTTAGTAGTTATGTTGAAAGTGAAGAAGTTGATCCTGAAGAGATGGAAATTTCTTCGTGGGAAGATGCAGAAAAATATAATGAATTGACTGGTGATTATCCTGACGGAATATATTGTGCTGAAGTACAATACTATAATCCCAACACTGGTACAAGAAGTAATTATGACCTAAATGTTGAGGTAGAAAATGGAGATTTAACTGTAATACATTGGCCAAATAGTGGGTGGCTTGATAGCTCTCATTTTTATCCTAGTAGTATTTCTACAGGAGAAATGTCATTTACTTCTGATAAAGGTTATAGATATACTGTAACACTTACAGATTATGGAGGAAATTGTTACACAACATCTGGAATTAGAATTAGAAGTGATCTTGAAGAAGATGAAAAAGCAGTTACTTGTCCTAGATGTGGTGATAGTAAATCTACATATGATGAATATTGCTATTCATGCACAAGGAAAATTAGACAAGAAAAGGAAGAGGAAGAAGCAAAAGCAAGAGAGGAAGAAGAAAGGAGAAGAGAGGATGAAGAATATTAAGTATTTTCTTAAATTCTTGTAGCTGTTAAAACTAAAAGTTATTTTTATAGTTTTTTACCATAAGATTAACCAATGTCAGAAGAACATAAGAAACAGCTAGAACAACAACTTTGGAATATTGCCAATGAATTAAGAGGCAAGATGCATGCAGATGAATTTAGAGATTATATTCTAGGATTTATCTTCTATAAATATTTATCTGAAAAGATGAATATTTTTGCCAATAAGATTCTTAAAGAAGATAACATAAAATATTCTTCAATAGATGAAGAAAAAGAAAATGGTAAAGAATACTTAGAAGCTATTAGAGAAGAAGCTTTAGAAAATTTAGGATATTTCTTAAAACCTTCTGAACTTTTTACAGCTATTACAAAGAAAGGTAACTCTGAAACTCTAGAGAATACCTTTATTATTGAAGATGTACAAAAAATACTCATCAATATTCAGCTATCAACAATGGGTACAGAGTCTGAGGAAGATTTTGATAACCTGTTTGAAGATATGGATCTTAATAATACCAAACTTGGTAAAACTCCTGCACAAAGAAATGAGCTTATTGCCAGAGTATTATTCCATTTAGATAAGATAGATTTTCAATTAGAAGATACAGAATTAGATGTATTAGGAGATGCCTATGAATATCTTATTGCACAATTTGCTAGTGGTGCTGGTAAAAAAGCAGGTGAGTTTTATACTCCTCAGCAAGTGAGTAAAGTACTTGCAAAAATAGTAACTGTTAATAAAGACAAACTAAAATCTGTCTATGATCCTACTTGTGGTAGTGGATCTTTACTACTAAGAGTTGCTAAAGAAGTAAAACAAAATGTAGGTGATTTCTATGGTCAGGAAATGAACAGAACCACTTACAACTTAGCTAGAATGAACATGATTTTGCATGATGTTCATTTTAGAAAATTTGATATCAAACAAGAAGATACTTTAGAACACCCACAACATATAGGACAAGAGTTTGAGGCTATTGTAGCCAATCCTCCTTTTTCTGCAAAGTGGTCTGCAAATGCTTTATTTACAACGGATGAAAGATTTGCACCTTATGGAAGATTAGCTCCTTCTTCTAAAGCAGACTTTGCTTTTGTACAACATATGTTATATCACCTAGCTGAAAATGGAACTATGGCTGTAGTTTTACCACATGGTGTTTTGTTTAGAGGTGCTGCAGAAGGACATATTAGACAATTTATTATTGAAAACAGAAACTACCTAGATGCTGTTATTGGCTTACCAGAAAACCTTTTTTATGGTACATCTATCCCAACATGTATTTTGGTGCTTAAGAAATGTAGAGAAACTCCAGAATCTATCCTGTTTATAGATGCAAGTAATGATTTTGAAAAGGTAAAAACCCAAAATAATCTACGAGAAGAAGATATAGAGAAAATCTTTAGTACTTATAAAGATAGAACTGAACTAGAGAAGTATTCTAGAAATGTACCTATCTCTGAAATTGTAGAGAATGACTATAATCTTAATATCCCTAGATATGTAGATACCTTTGAGGCTGAAGAAGAAATAGATATTAACAGAATAGCTTTAGAGCTGAAAGAGTTGGAAAAAGAAATGGAAGTTGCAGATTCTGATATTGCTAGTTTCTGTGCTGAATTAGGAATCCAAAAACCTTTTTAAGATGAATACACCCAAATTAAGGTTTAAGGAATTTTCTGAGGAGTGGAAAACTTTTAAAATGAAAAATTTTTTAACAATAGGAAGTGGCAGAGATTATAAGCACCTTGGAAATGGAGAAGTTCCTGTTTATGGTACTGGAGGTTTAATGACAAAAGTTGATGACTATCTATATGATGGTGATACTGTATGTATTGGAAGAAAGGGAACTATTGATAAGCCATTATTTCATAAAGGAAAAATTTGGACAGTAGATACATTATTCTATACGCATTCATTTAAGGATACCAAACCATATTATGTTTATCTTTTATTTCAAAGAGTTAATTGGAAGCAACATAATGAAGCTGGTGGTGTACCTAGTTTAGCAAAATCTACAATTGAAAATATAGAGTTTAACTTGCCCTCTCTACTAGAGCAAGAAAAGATAACTTCCTTTTTTACAGCAGTAGATAAAAAGCTCACTTTACTAAAAGAGAAAAAAGAAAAGCTAGAAACCTACAAAAAAGGAGTTATGCAACAGATTTTCTCCCAAAAACTAAGATTTAAAGATGACCAAGGTAAGTCTTTCCCAGAGTGGGAAGAGAAAACTTTGGGGGAAATTGTAAGTGTTACAACAGGAAGATTAGATGCTAATGCTATGGTTGAAAATGGAAAATATAGATTTTATACTTGTGCTAAAGATTTCTACTTTATTGATAAATATGCTTTTGATATGGAAGCTTTACTAATATCTGGAAATGGTGCAAATGTTGGTTATATTCATCATTATCAAGGTAAATTCAATGCCTATCAAAGAACATATGTTCTAGGAGAGTTTATTAATATTTCAGTAAAATATTTGAAGTATTTTCTAGAAAGAAATTTATCAGTTAGGATAAATAAAGAAAAAAAAGCAGGAAATACTCCATATATAGTTTTAGGTACACTAACTGAGATGATAATTATTTTGCCAACTTTAAAAGAACAAGAAAAAATAGCTCAATTTTTAAAAGCTTTAGATGATAAAATAGAACTGATAAGCCAACAAATAACTAAAACAGAACTTTGGAAGAAAGGCTTATTACAACAGATGTTTGTGTAAACTAAATAAAATAATGAAGAAGATTATATCACTATTTTTAGCATTTTTAAGCATTAGTTTAAATGCACAAATATTAACAATGGATGAGGTGAAGTTGTTAAATGACAAAACTCTAGTTGAGATAGAAGAGTATTTAACTATTAAAAATTATGTATTAGCGGACAATAGTAAAGATGCATTAGGATTTAATAATGTATCTTTCAGATACAACCCAGACAATAGGATTAGTACAACATCAGAAGTTTCATATTCTTATAAAGGTAACAAAAGCTATATTACAATTTCTACATATAATCCTAGTATTTACTCAGAATATTTTAAAAAAATTAAAAGCTATAATACCCAGTTAAGCCATTCCGAAAATAACAATGAAGAAATCAAAAGTGTATGTTAATGATACAACCACTTTCAAAATATATCTTGGTGTTAAGAACATAAAGGGAAAAAAGCTTAGTTATTATGATATAGATGTTACGTCTAAAGAGATGGCTAATTTGCTAGAGTAAAAAAATATAAAACCATGGAAGATTTAAAAATTGAAAAAGAAAAATTTTTAAAATGGCAGTTTTTCATATTAACTATTTCTGCTAGCTTTAGTAGAGGTAATATATACAAAGAAGGTGTTAAAGAAGAACAAAAATTAAACTTTAAGAAAACTTTATTTTTTGCCTTAAATGGTATAGCTGAATCTAAATATGCTTTTGAAAGTGCTGAAAATCTAATTAGCAGCATGAGAAAAATTCAGCATCAAAGCATGAATTATGAACACATACTGCAAGGAGGTAAACTCAGGTTTGGAACTTGTCAAAAATTAGTTAATTTGTATTTGAAGTATTTGTGGTGTGCTAACATAATAGAATACACACCACTTCATTTTCCTTTGGATAGATTAATACAAAAAGGAGTCAATAAAGTTAATTGGACTAAATTAGATGATTCATTTGAGTATTTTCAAAAAGTAAATGAAATCCATCCTCAACAAGGTAAAGCAGAATGGGAATTAAAAGAATACAACAAACAATTTTATTAGTATGAAGAAATTATTATTTTTTATTGCAATCATGTGTTGTGTTGCAACCTACGCACAAAATCTTACTTTAAATGAGTTGATATCACTAAGAAAAATGGATATTGAGCAAGTAGAAGACTTCTTAACTAAAAAAGGTTGGAAATTCAAAGATGTAACAACTCCAGAAGAAGGATCTCTTGGAATGCTGTCTTTTGTATATAATTCTAATTCTGATTTTGACTATGCTGAAAGTTTCTTAAGATACTATTTTGGTGAATATGGTCAAGAAAATAGGATTTGGATTCAGATATCTAGACAATCTAAATATTCAGAATATTTACAAGGAGTGAAAAAATTTGGAAAAGGACCATATACAATGGCAGATAATGGAAATTTGAAGAAGATTTATTCTGGTGCTACAACAGCTTTTGAATTTACTACAACAACAGCAAGTAATAAGTATGGAGATACTGGCTCTGTATGGTATTTATTAATTGTTGAAAACTCCGATTATGTGAACAATCTTATTAATGTAGCAGAAGAGGAGGAAGAATAATGGCAATACAATCAGAACTAGCATTAGAGCAACAATTAATTGAACTATTACAAAAAATGGGTTATTCATCTGTATCTATTCCAGATGAAAAATCTTTAATAAAAAACTTAAAAGGCCAATTAGAAAAGCATAATAAAATCAGTTTTTCAGATGCTGAATTTGACAAGGTTCTTAATATTCTTAACAAAGGATCTGTATTTGAGAAAGCTAAAACACTACGTGAAAAACAACATATTATAAGGGATAACGGAGATAACCTATACTTTGAATTCATTAATACAGAATTTTGGTGTCAAAATGAATTTCAAGTTACAAACCAAGTAACTATAGAAGGTAACTACAAAAATAGATATGATGTAACTATTCTTATTAATGGGCTTCCACTATGTCAAATTGAGTTAAAAAGAAGAGGGCTGGAGCTGAAAGAGGCTTTTAATCAGGTTAATAGATATCATAGACACTCTTATGGTTCAAACTCAGCTTTATTTCAATATGTACAAATTTTTGTAATTAGTAATGGTGTAAATACGAAGTATTATACAAACAATAGAAAGCAATCTTTCAAACAGACTTTTTATTGGACAGATAGAGCTAATAAGAGGCTTAACAATATTCTTAATGGTTTTACCTCAGACTTTTTAGAGCCTTGCCATCTTTCTAAAATGATTTGCAAATATGTGGTTCTAAATGAAACACATAAGGTGTTGATGGTTCTTAGACCATACCAGTTTTATGCTGTAGAGTCTATTGTTCAGCTTGTTAAGGAAACTAACAAAAATGGTTATGTCTGGCATACTACAGGAAGTGGCAAAACATTAACCTCTTTTAAAGCAAGTCAATTATTGACAAATATACCAGAGGTAAAAAAGGTTGTTTTTGTAGTAGATAGAAAAGATCTTGATTATCAAACTACAAAAGAATTTAATAGTTTTAGTAAAGGTAGCGTTGATGGAACAGATAATACAAATGCTTTAGTAAAGCAGTTTGAAGATGATACCAAATTAATAGTAACCACTATACAAAAGCTTAATACAGCAATATCCAAAAGTCACTATTCAAAAAAAATGCAACAACTTCAAGATGAAAAGATGGTGTTTATTTTTGATGAATGTCATAGATCTCAATTTGGAGAAACCCACAATAAGATTACTTCATTCTTTAGCAATATTCAGATGTTTGGCTTTACGGGGACTCCAATTTTTGCTGACAATGCATCTAAAAATGCTTATGGAAAGAGGACTACTAAAGATTTGTTTGGAGATTGTATTCACAAGTATGTAATAACAGATGCTATTAAAGATGAAAATGTGTTGAAATTTTCTGTTGAATATGTAGGGAGATTTAAGCAAAAAGAAGAATCTGCTACAGCTATTGATATTGAAGTTGAGAATATTGATACAAGAGAGGTAATGGAGTCTGATATAAGGATTGAAAAAATTGTGGACTACATCATATCAAACCATAATAGAAAGACTTATAATAGAGATTTTTCAGCAATGTTTTGTGTCAGCAGTGTTAATGTTCTAACTAAGTATTATGATTTGTTCCAACAGAAGAAACAAAATGGAGAGCATGACCTAAATATTGCTACAATATTTAGTTATGGTACAAATGAAGATGATTATGATGCTAATGGACTATATGATGATTGGGAGAATCTAGCAGAAGTTGCTGATACAAAAGCTTCATATATTTCATTAAATCAACATAGTAGGGATAAGTTAGAAAGCTATATAGCTTATTATAATGGAATGTTTGGAACACAATTCAGTACGAAAGAAACTGAAAACTTTTACAATTACTATAATGATTTATCCAAGAAGCTAAAAGATAGAGAGAAAGATCCTGAAAATCCTAACAATAGAATAGATATATTGCTTGTAGTCAATATGTTTATGACAGGTTTTGATGCTAAAAAAGTTAATACATTATATGTAGATAAAAACCTTAAACATCATGGTTTAATACAATCCTATTCTCGGACTAATAGAATTTTAAATGAAAGAAAAGCTCAAGGAAATATAGTTGTTTTTAGAAACTTAAAAAAGGCTACAGATGATGCCATTACACTATTTAGTAACAAAGAAGCTATAGAAGAAATCATTATACAACCTTACGAAAACTATATAAAGAAATTTAATCTGCAATATGATGAGCTTAATTCTATTGTAGGATCTATTGATGAGGTAGATGAACTTTACACAGAGGAGGATGAATTGAAATTTATTCAAGCTTTTAGGGAGCTGATGAGAACTAGAAATGTTTTAATCACATTTACTGACTTTGATTGGAGTGACTTACAAATGTCTGAGCAAGATTTTGAAGACTTTAAAAGCAAATATCTTGATCTCTATGACAAGGTGAAAAGTAATGAAACAAAGGAGAAATTATCAATTCTAGATGATATAGATTTCGAGGTAGAATTAATTCACAAGGATGAAATTAATGTAACATATATTGTTCAGCTGCTTATTAAGATGAAATCTGAAAAAGCAAGCAAGAGAGAAGCTACCAAAAATACTATTCTTAATCTTATAGGTTCAGAAGTCAATTTAAGAAGTAAAAAAGAGCTTATAGAAAAATTTATTAATGAAAATCTACTTCATATTTCTGATGAAAGTGATGTAACAGAAGAGTTTGAAAAATTTTGGGAGAGAGAACAGAAACAAGCTTTTGATAAGATTATTGATGCTGAAGAATTATCTCCTTTAGAAACTCAAAAAATAATTGAACAATATATGTTCTCAGACAAAGAACCTTTAAGGGATGAGGTCTTGGGATTAATAGTAGGACCAAAACCAACATTGTTACAAAGAAAGCCTCGAAGTGAAAAGATTCTAAGTAAAATAAATGGTTTTATTAATACATTTGTAAAAGGTTACAATATTTAAAAAAATAAATTATGAAGAAATTGTTATTTTTGGCTGTTTTATCAATCATTTCATGTAGAGATGATAATGACGGGTCATCCAGTGAAGTAGTAGGAAAATGGTATGTTAAAGAGTCTGGAATTATTAGTGGTAAAGATGGATCTAAGCTACAATGGGATGAGTTTAGTATGTGCGAAAGAAAGACAAGTATTGAGTTCACTAATGATGGGAGAATCATTCAAAAGGTTTTTACAGAAAAAGCTAATGGTGATTGTGTAGAAGAGCCTGTGGAAAATGGGAGCTACACCTATGATTCAAATACAAAAGTTCTGTCTGGGAAAATTGGAAGTGATAACTTCACAAGAGAGGTAGAAAAAGCTACAAAAAGTGAGCTAAACTTTATTCTTTTTAAATATGACAAGGACAATGATGGACATTTAGATAAGTATATGCAGAATTATGTAAGATAAAAAAACAACCTCAAAAAGAGGTTGTTTTTAGATATATTTAGAAAGCTTTTTCTTAAATTTTGAAGGCTTTTCTACTTGTTAAACCATTTGTGTAATCTTCTCTTTGTTCTATCAAAAGCTGTTTGTTCCCAGATGACTTCAAAACCATTCCAAAAAACTCTAATTTGATTTCCCATATCTCTATAGAATACAAATTTTAAATCTTTATGTTGAACATATACATTGTTAACATTAGAAGATTCTGAGAGATATTTATTATTAGATTCACGAACTTTTTCAAGTCTTTCCAATACACTTTGAGCCTCTGCTAAAGGTAAGTATCTAAAAGCATAAGCATTTCCAAGGTTTCCATTTGGGTCTCTATTTTCTCCAAAAAATGCTAGAAGTAAACCTCTCTCATTAACTTCATCACAATTGAATGCAACTGAAATAAGACCACCACTGTCATCAGAAGCTAAACTTTCTGTTTCAAACTTTATTTCTCTATCTCCTGCATCTCCAATGATTTGGTTAATAATATATTCTTTAGATCTAAATTGAGAAATTTGTTTAGCCATTTCCTTCTTTTGCATATTGGCTGTAAGAAAGGTAAGTGCTGTTGCAGCAACAACTGCACCTGCAATAGCTGCATCATTATTTCTTTGTGCATTAGTAAGTAGCGATACACTTAATAAAAGTGCCAGTAGTGCTTTTTTCATAGTATTTATTTGTAGACAAATTTAACAATTTTTATGAAATATTATTAAAAAATTAGAAACCACCCCACAAAAGTGAGGTGGCTCTAATTAACTCAAAAACCAATGATAATTACTATCACCATTGAGAGTTTTTTGAAGTCCTTTGGTTACTTCAAAGGCATTCAAATTCCTATCTAGGAAAGTGTCTATATAAGAGGATTTATTAGCTTGGGTAAAGAGATTAAATACATTCCATAAGTTGATCTCACCATCTTCCTGTCTAGAGAAATTTTGGTCTTCATAATAATCCTTTGCCATGGTATTAATATGGCTATCATTAAAATTAAGCTGAGGTATCTCCAATTTTTCTTTTTTAGGAAGGTGCTGATATAGTCTACTTCTACCAATTAATTGTGCAAATTGATGTTCTGAAAGATAATCTTGTGTTAATTCCTTCATTTCCATTAGATGCAACTCTGCATTATAATTGGAAATTGTATCTAGAATTTTAGAATATAGTTCCTGTGGGCTAGTAGCTTTAAGGTCAGCTAGAAAACCATCTGTTGAAATGCACATATTCATACATACCTTATTCTGAAACCCAATAAAAAACTTAAACTTTTCCATGGACTTTTTATTGTAAAGGTTCTCTAGATTATAACTCCTTACACCTCCTAAGGTTAAGGATAGCTCATTTCCATTGATAGTATCTCTAATGCTTGGGATCTGAAATATAAAAGCCATTCTTTCATAATAAATGGTCTTTTGATTTTCTAGAAGGTCTTTTGCATTTAGATGTATCGCATCGGGAGTTCTACCTTTTATTTGGTGTGATACTCTGATTTCAGGTTGTGATATGACATGTCTAGAAAAGGACTTTTGTGTAGCTTCTAAAACAACATCAATAAACTCTTGATGTGCTATAGTTTTTTCATTGTCCTTACTAAATACTGGGATAATGCAATCATTCCTTAGATGTTCTAGTTCAACTTCCATAGTGTTAGCTACAATAAAGGGTTTATGCTCAGCAGAATCTTTTAGTTTATTCTCCTTTTCCTGCATAAAAGAAGCCTGTACATTGTTTTCTGTAACAGGCTTCTCTTGGATTTTCTCTAGGTATAGAGTGTCTTCATTTATGTCATCAAGAAATGCATCTCGCAGTGGCTTTAGATGATTAGTATTGTTAATTGTGTTACTGAATTCTGTTGTTTCCATTTCTTGAAAGATTATTTTGGTTAATAAGTAGTGATTTTTTTGCTTCGAAATCTAGTCTTAGACTTCCTTGAAATTGAGGAAAAGCTTTATAAAGAGCATACAATTCTTGAACACTGCAACATTTCTGCATTGCTTCATATACTTCTTCCTCGGAAGTATCTCCTAGGTTTTGATTTGGGATAAAGCTATCTTGTTTAGTAGTGTTAAAAGCCTCCATAGGCTCTATTCTAGGAATCTTGCTAGCTTTTTCTAATCTAGAGTAATTGGAGTTAGTTAATGGAGTTGATTTATCAGAAATAGTTCCTGAATTACACCATTTTAAAATTTCTTCACCAGTTTTTTCAGTAATTTTAAATTCAGGTTTTCCCATAAATAAACCTGTTCTGTCTTTACTAGCTACTGCAAAATGTTTGATATCAATATCAAAGACCAGAGTAAATTCATAATCTAATCCATCTCTTTGTACTGATTTTAAACCCACTTTCTCAGGCACAAACTTACCATCTTTTTGATTTAGAACATAATCTTGTTTAGTGCGCATTGTTGCTATAACATGTGCTTTGCATTGTAGAATTTTGTCAATGAAGAGCTTTTCCAAAGGTTTAATTTTAGCCCAATTGCTAAAGCTATTTCCTGCCAGAGAACTATGGTACTCCAGTAAGTAGTCCCAACAATGCGAGATACTATCAAGAATAATTACTTCCATGCCAGCTTCTTCACAAATATTGATTGCATCAACATATTGCTGAGGTGTGAAAGGTGGTTTTAAAGAAAGAACATTGTAAGTTCCTAAATGTGCATATAAATCAGCACTTCCATTTTCTGTGTCTATAATAGCAACTTTAGAAAAGTCACCATTTGTCATTCCTCTTGCTAGGATTAGGGAGGAGTAGGTTTTTCCAGATCCTGAACTTCCTTGTAAAGCCATTTTGATTCTGGCTTGTTTTCTTTCAGATTGTCTTAATTGCATAGTTAAAAAATTTAAAAATAATTATAGAAAAAACTCATTTTGGCTATTAGCTACAAAGTGCTATTTATAAGGCTAAATACTTGATATTGTGCTGGAAATTTTGTAACTTTGTGTACCAAAAGTTTTGGAACAAAAACTTACAACAGAGTTGTCCTCCTCTGAATTCGTGCGTTGTTAAATCATAGATTTTTAAGATGGGGGAGATTAAAAAGAACCCCCTATTTGTTTAGAGAAAAGTTTGATCAGTACTCTAGGTTCAAAAAGCTATTAAAAGTATTTCAGAATAAAATTAAAACCCTTTCATATTTTAATGAAAGGGTTTTTAGTTGTTAGGTGACCTTTTTTTATATTTTTTTTTTAAAACTGCACAAAATTTAGGAGTATATATAATAAAATAAATTTTGTGCAGTTTTATTCTAAATTATAAGCTTCTAATATATTAAAGTGGTAGTCTCTTTCAGGGTGATTATCATATTCTAATTCTGCTATCTCTGCAGAAAAAATTAGATTTGCAATATTCTTGGTTGTAGAGAGGTTGATTGCTTCAATATTAGGGAACACCTGATTGTTAGGTGTTGTTCCAATTGTAATTCTTGGAGTAGTATTACGGATTTCATATGTAAAAAAGTCCTCTATTAGTATTTTATAGAAGGAGTTGACCTTTTTTTCAAATGATCCATTTAGCCTAGTTGAAATTGTATTGATTCCATTTGATAATAACTGATCTTTTCTGGTAAAGTAATCTATAATATTTTCAAATTTAGATATTTCCGATCTATCAATAAAGTTTGTAAATGGTTTACATGGCAAGTAAGAATATGTATTTTGACCTTTTGTATGTTGTGCTATTTTAGCAACCATTTTATCCCTAAAGTAACTTAAGTCTTTAAAAATATTTATTCTTTCTAGGAATTCTTCTGGATAATTTATGTTGGGATTTGCTTCAAAAGTACTTGCAATAGCTATACAATCTCTAAAGTATTGTCCTCTAGTATATTCTCTATCTTCATTTCTATTTGCATAATCAGCTGTATAATAGTAATCTCTTCCATAGCTCTTGAATGCACCAAACCTAATAAGCTGTTGTTCAAATAATGAGTTTTTGCCTTTTGTTACAGTCTCATAATCATGAGTATCTTTTTTCTTTAGCTTTATTTCAAACTCACTAAAAAGTCTATTTCTAAAGTTTTCAAAATTCATGTAGAAATTCATATCAATACAATGCCAAGGATTAAATGCATCTGTAAAATACTCTTCATAGTATTTGTTTAGTTGTTTCTGAATCTTTCCTTCTTCAAAAAATAGAGTACTTTTATAAGTAAAGCCTTCAAGGTGACAGTTTACAAATTGATCTGCTATTGCGCAATAGGTCACATATGCAGATAGGTCACTTCCAAAAAAATCATATGTTGAAGCAAGATATTTTTCTCCTTCATTAAGTTGAAAGTTTTTATATGGTGGGAAATCTAATCTTGCTAAATCTGCTCTTTCAGTAGCTTTACTTAAAGTAATACCATTAGCTACATTGCCATAAAGTTCATTTACATAAAAAGATTCAATCAGTGTTCTTTGTTGTCTAAGATCAAAATATTTGACTTTATCTTCTTCTTTTAGATTAGAGTCATGATGTTTCACTTTATTGTAAAATTCAATAAATGTTTCTTCCTGCTTTGGACTCATATCTTTTAGAGTCTTATAATCAAACTCTTTTGGTCTAGGAGAAATGATGTGTATTTCTCCAGGTTTTCTTTGTCTTGCAATAGCTTGTATAATAGAAGTAATACCACTAGAAAAAATTCCATAGTGATTTTTGAATTGCCCTTGTGTGCTCCTAGGAGGTAAGATAATGACAAAAGCATGGTTTTCTTTTGTGATACTTACACCAGATTTAAAATTGGTTCCTATGTTGCATTGTGCGTTGTCAAATCTATTTTTGGGTACTTCATTTATAGGTCTTTGATTACTTATATTTTCTGAGGTGCAGTCATTTATCTTACCAAATTTCTTTTCAAGCTTTCCTCCAATATTTTTATCAGAAATAAGAGATTTAGCTAAAGTTTTGGAATAGCAGAGAATATCAATGTTCTTCCCCTTTTTTAGTAATTCTGCTGTCAAGTTTTGTATTTCTGGAGTATCATTGGTAAATCTATAAGATGAACTATAGTGAATAAATAATTTACTCTGATTTTCTCTTCTTTTTATCCTAGGAAATTCAATAATGTGCACTTGTTTATCAGTCAACTCTGCTAGATATTCTATTACTATGTAAGAAGATTCTGTAAAAGTTGCACTGATAATAAAGTTCTTGTGAATAACATTCTTCCATTTCCATAAATTAAAGACATATTCCTCCTTGAAGTTTTGTATTGAATCATGAATTTCATCATATATAAATACAACCTTTCTCCCCTTTTTTTCACAATCCTCAATTAAAGAATCTAAATATTCTCTTTTCACCCTAGAGTTTTTGTAGCTGTCTTCTCCAGCATTTCCAAGTAGGGTATTGATTGTAACAACTTGAATCTTTTTATCTATATAAGAAGTTTGATTTCTTCCTAAGTTGCTATAATTGTAAATCTGTTCAGTAGGTATTTTACCATCATTATGTATGTCAGTTACGTATTGCTCAACTAAACTTACAAATGGAGTAGCTACAACTATAAGATAATCTTGTTCTTTAGAATCATAGAATCTTTTAATGGTTTGAATTATAGCATAAGATTTACCATTTCCTACAGGGGCATTTATAACTGTAGTGTTTTTTTCCTTTAGATCTATTAATGGTTGTAGATCCTCATTAATGTATTCACTTGTACCTGTTTCAAAGGTACTTTTCTTTACATTAAAACCATTGGGGTTTTTAGTTTTTCCAAATTTTGTCTTTTCAAATCCACTAATGTTTTTACTATTAATTTTTTTGAATTCAATGGGAAACTCATTGAATAATCTGTTAGGTAACTCCATAATTTATATAACTGCTTTGTAAAAATAATACAAAGCAGTTAAAATGCAGTATTTATAGGATAGAATTTAGCTTGCTCATTTGTTCACCTACTTTTTCCTTAACTACTTTAGCATAATGTTCTTGTGTGATACCAATATCAGAATGCCCTAGTAGTTCAGATACAATTTCCATGGGAACATCATTATAGAGTAAGATAGTAGAAGCAAAAGTTTTTCTTCCAGTATGATGAGTTAAGGTTTTATTGATGCCTACAATTTCAGCTATTTCCTTTAAATAAGAATTGAATCTTTGATTACTAATTATTGGTAATAGCTGTTTATCTGTTTTGTATTTATTAATAATAGATTCTGCTTTTGATAATAAAGGAATGTCATAATTCTTTTTAGTCTTTTGCCTGTAGATATGTAGCCACTTATTACCATCATAACCAATGTAGATATCTTCTTCTTTTAAATCAGCCATTTCTGAATATGCTAATCCTGTATAACTACAAAACACAAACATATCAGCAACTTGTTGTAATCTTTGAGATGCAAATTTGTGCTTCTCTAATGCTTCCAATTCTTCTTTAGTTAGGAATATAACTTGTTTCTTTGGTTTCTTGTTCTTGAATAACAGGAAAGGATCTTTTGCCAAATAATCTAAACCAACTGCTAGTTTTACAACATGCTTAAATCTTTGGATGGTTTTATGTATAGTATTTTGCATAAACAACTTTTCTGCTTTTAAATAGAACTCAAATTCTGTTATAAAAGCCATGGTTAAATCCTTTAGTAGAAAATCTGCTCTATTGTACTTGTATTTGATAAAGGATCTTACATGTGTTTGTGTTTGACTAAACTTTGCTAGGGAAACTGCAGAAGTTGAAATTCCTATTAGTTTTTCTTGTTTTGCAATATGAAGTTTAAACATTTCCATTAAGGATTTTTCTTCTTTAATGTTTTCACCTTTATAATGGCTGTAGATGTCATTTACATCATATTGTTTTCCTTGGACTTGTAGCAATAAAAAAGCCTGATTAATTTCTTGCTTAATCAGGCTTAGTTGTGTATTGATTTGGTTATTTCCTTTATTAGGAGGATAAGCTTTTTGTTTAGCAGCATTCCAATAATCTGGATTAATAAATATGCCAGTTGAGAACTCTTTTCTTTGGTTGTCTAAGGTGATTCTACATGTCAAAGGACATAGGTTACTCACATTCATTTTTGATTTTCGGATGTAAAATAGGGTTTTCATTTTTCTAGTATTAATGGGGTTTTGGAATGGGACACCTAGGTTTTTGTGGGACACCTGATGGGACACCTAGAAGAGGATTTTGTGAAGAAATTTTGAATTAAATTTCAGAACTTATACAAAGTGATTTTGTATTAAAATATAGAAAGGCCACCTAGAATAAAATTAGGCCACCTAAAAGTATGCCTTTAATTTCAAAAATTGAGGTTTTTAAAATCTTGTTCCTAAATTTAGAATTTCTGTAAAAGCTTATGAATAGGGAAATATATAAAAATAAAAAATCCCAAATCTTTCGACTTGGGATTTTGTGTGGGTCCTGAGGGATTCGAACCCCCGACCCTCTCGGTGTAAACGAGATGCTCTGAACCAACTGAGCTAAGAACCCTCTTTTTCGAGATTTATTACCTCGTTTTGAGTGGTGCAAATATACAACTTATTCTTTACTCTCCAAATTTTTTTCTAAAAATTCTCCAACGACAAAGTTACTTCCACCAATAAAAATAATTTCGTCATCTGTAGCTTCTTGTCTTGCAGTAAGATAGCCGTCTTGTACATTGTCAAAAATTTTATAAAAAATTTTCGTTTCTTCTAATAGATTTTTATAATCTTCTGGATGTCGACCACGATGTATGGCTGGTTTTACAAAATAGTAAGTCGAGTTTTCTGGAAGAATTTGCATGACGTCATCTATTTTTTTGTCATTGACAAAACCTAATACGATGTGTTTTTTCTGAGGAAAACTATTAAGCTGAGCAAAAACTTGCTCCAACCCCGCTTGATTATGTCCTGTGTCACAAATTGTCAACGGCTTTTCGGTGAAAATAAACCAACGTCCGATAAACCCTGTATTTTTATGAACATTAAGAAAGCCTTCACGGATGTTTTCTTCAGTTATATTTAATCCAAGTTTTTTTAATTCTTTAATAATCGCCAATACAACCTTTTTATTTTTATCCTGATATATGCCTTGCAAGTCCGATGGGTAATTGATCTTTAGGTCTGTGGTGTCGATAAACACTGCGCCAACTTCGAGTGCTTTATTTTTGATAATATCCTTGACAATTGGATTTTCGTCACCAGAAATTATAGGAACATTGGTTTTAATAATGCCGGCTTTTTCGAATGCGATTTCTTCAATCGAATTTCCTAGGACGTTTTGATGGTCTAATTGTACATTAGTAATCGCACTTACTAAAGGTTTAATAATATTGGTGGCGTCCAATCGTCCACCCAGACCAACTTCAATTATTGCATAATCGACATTTTGACGTTTAAAAAACTCAAATGCCATTATGGTTGTAAACTCAAAAAAAGATGGTTGAATCTCGTCAGGAAGCGCTTGTAATTTCAGAATCATTTCATATACAAAATGCTTGTCACATTGCTTTCCGTCAACTTTGATGCGTTCTGTAAAATGGATTAAATGTGGAGAATTGTAAAGACCAGTTTTATAGCCGGTTTCTTGAAGGATGGATGCCAACATATTGCTGGACGAACCTTTGCCGTTAGTTCCGCCAATGTGGATGCATTTTAGGTTGTTTTGCGGATTGCCAAAATGCTGGCAGAGTTTGGTGATGTTTTGTAAGCCTGGTTTGTAGGCAGATTGCCCATCGCGTTGATAGTTGGGGACTTGCACAAATAGCCAATCTATTGCATCTTGATAATTTTGTTCTGTAAATTCTTTAGGAGATTTTAACGACATAATTCTTTAATTATGGTGTAAAATTAATATTGAGAATCTTTAGATTGATAGAGATTCAAAAGTTTAATAAAAAATTAAAACTTAATGCTGTAAGTTCCAGTTGATGTTTCGTTGTTTTTTTTCTCCGCTTTCACGTATTTTTTTAACCAAATAACAGCTGCGGTAACCGCACAAGGATCCGAAATTCCTTTGTTACGACCAGCAGAAGTCACATTTCCTGACTCGTCCACAGTAATGTACATACTTAGTTCGCCTTTTGCTTTGCAATTATTAGTCGGCAACTTTCCTGCTTTACCCATGGTTCCTGGGATAAAGGCTATTAATTTTCGTTCTGTACCGATCTTGGTTTTCTTAGGCTCTTTAGGATTTTTGTCTTGCTCTTTTTTAGTTTTTAAATCCTCTTTTTTGGGATTAGAAAGATTTTCGTCTTCCTTTTTTATAAGAGCTTCTTCTTTAAAACTAGGTGTTATGACAACAGAATCGATAGGTTGTACAGCAACATCAGGAACGTAAATTTCAGGTTTTGAAAGACTGTCTATTTCGGGTTCTTCAGCTAGAGTCGTAACCACAAGACTGTCAATACCCGCATTGGGTATGTTAGCTTTGGGATGTGTGAATCTGGAATTTGCCCAAAAAAAACTAACCACTAATATGGTAAGTATGATGTAGATCCCAACAGGAATTCCGGTTAAAGCTTTGGTTTTTCTGCGGAAATTCATCTTATGCAGGCTTGTTAATAACGTCTAAAAACTCGTTGGTATGGTATTGAATTTTCATCACCATATAATCTATTTTTGCTACTAAATAATTATTAAAAATGTAAGCTAAGAAGCCAACAATTAATCCAACCAAAGCGGGTGATAGGGCTTTATAGAAAGCTGCTGACATTGTTTGTTGAGAGTCAATTGAGGTATGACTCATCCCAGAAAAAATAGAAGCAAATGCAATGATACTTCCGATGCTTCCCAAAATAGGAGCAATACCAGAAAAACTTGCTAAATAATTAACGTACTTTTCTGCGTAATGAACTTCAACCTGTGCTTGGGTTTCCATGGCGTTAGAAATTTCGCTGATCGGTCGACCAACACGCGAAAGCCCTTTTTCTATGCAACGCGCTTCGGGGGAATTGTCTCTTCTACAAAAGTCAATAGCTGCATCAACACGCGCTTCGCTGAGCATGTCATTAATGTTTTTAATCAAATAAGGGTCAACTTTATTCTCTTTATTAAGTTTTAAAAGACGAACTACAAAGAAGTAACATACCGCCAATCCGATAAGAAATAAAATGATAACGATAAGTTTTTCAATAATTCCACCACCAAAAAGAAATTCTAATACAGAAATATGTTTGTCTACCATTTGATTTTAAAAAATTTATGACGTTAAAGTTAGGTTATTATTAGATGTTAAAGAAATTTAGAACACGATTTTATAAGTTCCTTTTGATGACACCGAAGATTTTTCCGCTTTCACATATTGCTTCACCCATTTAATGGAAGTCGCCACAACGCAGGGATCCGAAACGCCTCCAGCTCGCGACGCAGAAATAACATTTCCGGCTTTGTCAACTGTGTAGGCAATATTTATGCTTCCAGATCCAGAACAATCATGTTTTGGCTGTGCGCCACCACGTCCCATAGTTCCGGGGATAAAACTAACCAGTTTACGATCAACTCCAATTTTGCTGTCGCCATCTCCTGCGCCTCCAAGTGGGTCGCCGGCATTCCCACTACCAGAACCAGTACCTTGGCTTGATCCTTTTGTGCCTCGTCCTGCAAGTAGGCTTCCAATGGCGGCGTTACCTCGTCCGTCGCCAGTTCCTGCTTCTTTCTTTATTGGACCTTTTGTTTTTGGTGCTGCATCAGATTTAGCAGCCACAATAGACGTCGTATTTGTTTTTGCTTTTTTATCGGCTTTAGACGCTTTTGGTGTGACAACAACTGCTTTTTCTCTTGTCGGGACAGGGACTGTATTTTCAGGAATTGGTTTGTCTGCTTTTTCGATGCTTGGTTGTTCGATTTCTGCAATCTCTTCGTGGTGTTTTTCCTCGAGCGGAGCAGGGCTAGATTCTGATTTTTTAGGTTCTTCGATGCCTTTTCCGTTGGTGTTGTCTCCAAAATTAATGAGCATATTGGTAACATCCATTTGTACCATGTCTTCGTGCTCATTTTTTTTGTCATAGGGCGCTTTTACTCCTGAAAAGAATAGTAAGAACAATAATAAAAATACGGAAACACCTATTAATAAAGCCTTAGTAAGTGTATGGTCATAATGTTTACGCAAAGCATAAGCGCCGTAAGCTTTATGTCGGTCTTCAAATACTATGTCGTCTAGATCTTGATACATTTACTTTTGGTTTTATTACAGAAAAGCCTATCTGTCGTTATAAATTGTTACTATAACGAGTTAGATAGGTTTTATATTATTAGGTTAAATTATCGACTAGTCATCAACTTCGATGTCATCTTGTTTGAAATGACATTTTAGCTTAAAGGGAATCGTCTCGTCGCTACTTGTGTAGAAGTCATCGATTTCGCCTTGCCAAAAAAGTTGTAACTCGCCATTTTCGTTAAGGTCAAAGCTTAATTCATTGTCATAGAGATAAGCATCTTCGTCGTCGAACAGATCAACTTCCGTATAGACTACATCGTCGTTATCATCGATTTTAAAACTTTGATTTTGAAGATTTTCCGAGTTAATTGGAAAGTCGGAAACTTTGAACGACAATTGTGGAAAATTGTACTGAAGCGAATCGTCATCTACATGATCTAGAGAGTCATCCGTAATGATTTCAACTTCCAAAGTGTTTAACGAATTGTTATAGACTGCTTTGCAATACGTGTTCTGGATGTGATATTTTAAAGTTTCATCCGGATGATAAATTTTTAATAGCCCTTTCATTGTAAGGTTTACTAATGTTGTTTGTTTTAAAATTGATTATTGTATTAGAACAAAGATAAAAAATTGATTTAACTGGGAAAATTTTTGTTTTAAAATTTTACATTAAGTATTATAATTAAAAAGTTATGAGATTTCGTTAATTTTGTTAGCTATAAGTCCAATTTATCATATGAAGAAAATATTAGTTAACATAAGTCTTGGTCTTTTGATACTTGTTGCTGCGAGCTCTTGCAAAAAGAATGATTCGCCTATGCAGAAAGTTCAAGATCAACCCAATAAAGGTTTTAACCTAACCGACATCGCTGATAAATATTATGAGGAATATCTCAAGATGTATCCTTTGGAGTCCACAGCGCAGGGTGATAGTTTGTACAATGATCAATTGCCAATTAATATTTCACCAGAGTTTATTTCGAACGAAATTTCTTTTTATAACGATGTACAAAAACAGCTAAAGCAAGTCGATTATGATGGACTTTCGGATGAAAATAAAGTGGTATATGATGTTCTAGATGCGACGCTTAAAGATAAGGTAGAACGTTATGTTTATCATCCAGAATATATTCCGTTCACGCAGTTTTCTGGTTTGCCGTTGGAGTTTCCGTTGTTTGGAAGTGGCAAAGGAAGTCAGCCATTCAAAACCGAATTAGATTATGAAAACTGGCTAAAGCGTATGGATCAGTTTCCGCTTTGGATGGACGCGGCGATTACAAATTTCAGAACTGGGATGTCAAAAGGAGTTGTCCTTCCTCGAGCTTTAGTTGTTAAAATGATTGACCAAATGGCGGCTGAGGAGATTAATACTTTGTATTTTAATAAAAACATTTTCTTTGGTCCAATTAAAAATTTGCCACAAAACTTTAAACCTGTTGCCGCTAATAAATATGCGAAACTTTATCAAGAAGCGATTAAAAGTAAAATTGTCCCTGCATATATAAAAATGCATACGTTTTTAAAAGATGAATATCTTCCGAAAGCTAGATTGACAGATGGTTACAATGCGCTTCCTTCTGGTGATAATATTTATAAATACTATGTTAAAAGTTGGACAACAACTGATAAAACACCAGAAGATATCCATACTTTAGGTCTTAAAGAAGTGGAGAGAATCCGTAAAGAAATGGATGTTGTCAAGAATAAAGTAGGTTTCAAAGGAAGTTTGGAAGAGTTTTTAAGTTTCGTAAAACAAGATCCAAAGGCGATGCCTTACAAAACTTCCAAAGAGATTTTGGATGGTTTTCAAGCAATTTTGGACAAAATTACACCAAAGCTTCAGACAATGTTTAATGTAACCCCCAAAACACCTTTTGAGATTCGTCAAACCGAAAAGTTCCGTGAAGCGAGTGCTAGTGCAGAATATATGCAAGGCACGCCAGATGGCAAGCGTCCAGGGATTTTTTATATTCCGATTCCTGATCCTAAAAAATTTAATGTAACCTCAGGTATGGAATCTTTATTCTTACACGAAGCCATTCCTGGACATCATTATCAAGTTTCATTACAACAAGAAAATACCAAGTTGCCAAAATTCATGCGATTTGGATGGCTAGGCGCGTATGGTGAAGGTTGGGCGTTGTATTGCGAATCTTTGGGTCCTGAATTTGGACTTTATACCGATCCTTACCAAAAAATGGGTTCTTTAAGTGACGAAATGTTACGCGCCGTACGTTTGGTGATTGATACAGGTTTGCATACTGGGCAGATGAATCGTGAGGAAGCGATTAAATACTTCTTGAGTAATGTCGCTTATGACCAAGCTGGTGCAATAGCAGAAGTTGAACGATATATGGCGATGCCTGGTCAAGCTTTAAGTTATAAAATCGGTGCGTTAAAAATCCGTGAACTTCGTGACAAATACCAAAAACAATTGGGCAAGAAATTTAATATTGCAGCTTTCCATGACGAAGTGCTTAGCCAAGGTTGTTTGCCATTAGAAGTCTTAGATCGTAAAATGAATCTTTGGTCTAAAAAACAAAAATAAATAATTGATGTTATAATCCAGAGGCGCCGAATCGGAGATTCGGCGCCTCTGGTATTTTACTTCTCAAAAAGCATTGTCGTGATAAAATCTTTTTCGCCTTTTCCTCGTGCTGGCGAATATTCTCTCCCATAGAAAATAATCTGAAGGTGAAGCTTGTTCCAAGTGCTTTCTGGCCACAGTTTTTTAGCGTCATTTTCAGTTTGGACAACATTTTTACCTTCTGTCAATTTCCATTGTTTCATAAGGCGATGAATGTGCGTGTCGACAGGAAAAGCTGGCACTCCAAAAGCTTGGCTCATAACAACCGAAGCCGTTTTGTGTCCCACGCCAGGCAAAGCTTCCAATTCTTCAAAAGTCTGTGGGACTTCACCATTGTGACGTTCTAACAAAAGTTCCGACATTTTTTTTAGATTCTTCGCTTTGGTATTGCTAAGGCCGATTTCTTTAATGAGTTCTTTTATTTCCCATTCTTCCAATTTTGCCATGCGTTGTGGCGTTCCGGCAATTTCGAATAATGCAGGCGAAATTTCGTTAACCTTTTTGTCTGTCGTCTGTGCAGACAACGCAACGGCTACTAGGAGAGTGAATGGATCTGTGTGGTGCAACGGGATTGGTTGCACTGGATATAATTTTTCCAGTTCGTCCAGGACGACTTGGGCTCTTTGCTTTTTTGTCATAATGGTCGTAAATTTACACAAAAAAGAAATGTTGAATGTAGGTGATGCGCTTCCTGAGTTCGAAGCTAAAAATCAAAACGGAAAAGTCATTAAGTCTACCGATTTCAAAGGTGAAAAATTAGTTGTTTTTTTTTATCCAAAGGCAAGTACGCCAGGTTGTACAGCAGAAGCTTGCAATCTTCGCGACAATTATACGGTGCTGAAAAAACAAGGTTATCAATTACTAGGCGTTAGTGCTGATTCCGAAAAGCGTCAACTTAATTTTGCAACTAAAAACGAATTGCCTTTCGATTTATTAGCCGACGAAAATCGCGATATTATCGAGAAATTCGGTGTTTGGCAACTTAAGAAATTTATGGGACGCGAGTTTATGGGTATTGTCAGAACGACTTTTGTATTTGACGAAAATTCCATTTGTACAGAAGTTATCGAAAAAGTAAAAACAAAAGATCACGCTGCGCAGATTTTAGAATCTTAAAATATGGGCGTGCCCCTCTGTTTTCCCTTGGCTAAAATTTCATAGGTTTTTGAAAATCTATGAGGTTTCCCCGCCGCCAAAACCAAAGGGTCGGTCTACACGCAGTCGCTTTTATTGTGGTGCCTTCGCCCACCCGAAGCTACCACAATAAAGAGCTCCAACAATGCGCTTCGCCCTCACGCAGATTCCGTGTTCTTAGAAGATCTTTTAACAGTAGAATTTATAAAACTACAAATCCATTTCGTAATACATTAGTTCTTCGTCATCTTCAGCAAAAGGTTTCACCATTTTTTGATAACTCAAACCCAGTTTTTCGATAAGTTTTTGAGACGCAATATTGTTTGGAAGTGTAATGGCAGAAACTTTTTTTAATCCAAAATCATTTTTTGCAGCTTCCAAAATTTTCTTTGAAGATTCGTAGCCATAAGCTTTACCTTCATATTCTGGTAGAAAAGCAAATCCAATATCGACAACCTCAAGGCTTTCTCTTTTAAAAAGTCCACTCGAACCAATTTTGCTTCCGTTTTCTTTTAATATTAAAGTATAACTTCCGAAGCCATTGTTTTCAAAATTTGGTAGATGTCGGTTAATGATGTATTGCTTAGCGTCGTCTTGGGTTTTGATATTTCGATCGCCTATATATTCGATCCATTTTGGCGTGTTCATCAATTCAAAAATAAAATCGATATCTTCTAAATCTGTTGGTTTTAGAATAAGCCTTTCGGTTTCAAAACTTTTGTAACTCATCGTTAGGGTACAATGACAGTGAAAATATAAGCCATTAACACCACCAGAAGTACAACGCCATACAAGACGTTGGTTTTTCCTCGATTGAGAGAGAGCATTACAATATATAAAGATAGGGCCATTAACACCATCGACTTGATATCAAGTCCTAACACCAAAGGGAAATCGTAGATTAGACAGACAATAGCAACTGCAGGTATCGTAAGTCCAATACTCGCTAATGCCGATCCTAAAGCGAGATTAAGACTCGTTTGCAAATGATTTCTTCGTGCAGCTTTTATCGCTGCAAAACCTTCTGGTAATAGTACAACTGCGGCGATAATAACACCGACTAGTGATTTGGGAGCGCCCACATTATGTACAATTTCTTCAATTTTTGGAGAAAGTGCTTTCGCCATTAATACAACAATGCCGAGACAAATTAAGAGATAAACCAAACTAACAATTGTATTAGTATTGGTTGGCGGAACTACGTTGTCATGTTCGCCTTCGCCTTCTGCTAAGAAATAATTACGGTGACGTACGGTTTGCACCATCAGGAAAGTTCCGTAGATGACAAGAGAAGCTATCGCGAAGAATATTAACTGTGCATTGTTAAACAATGGCGCATTAATACTTGTCGTATAATTTGGAAGAACCAATGTTAAAACCAAAATCGCAACCAAGCTTACCAAAGCTGTATTAGCTGATGATCTTGCAAAATATTGCTCATGAAACTTTGCGCCGCCAACTAAAAGACAGGCGCCTAAAATTCCGTTTAATATTAACATAATTGCGGCAAAAACAGTGTCTCTGGCAAGCGTTACGGCAGAATCACCTCCTGCAATCATCAAAGAAATAATCAACGCAACTTCGATAATTGTTATAGCAAGTGCCAAAATTATGGTGCCGAAAGGTTCACCGACTTTCAATGCGACTATTTCTGCATGGTGTACCGCGGAAAGTACACTCGTGATTAGAAGGCTTGCACCGATTAGACTAAACCAACTGTTATTATCTGTAATTCCCGTAAAATAATAGATCCATGCTAATATTGGGAATATGTGTGTCCAGTGTAGTTTGAGTTTCATCTAATTCTATTTTGCACAAAATACAATTTTTCTAGAAAAATCGCAAAAAAAGAGACGCTAAATTGAGCGTCTCTTTATAAGTTTTATGTTTTTATGCATCTTATTTTGAAAGTTCCATTTCGCTGATAAGATGTCCAGCACCTGAGAATTTGTCGATTACCCAAAGTACAAATCTCGCATCTACGTTGATGGTTCTTTGTAATGCAGGTTCGAAAACGATATCACCACTCAAAGCTTCACTGTTACCATCGAAAGCAAGTCCGATTAGGTGACCATGAGCGTCTAAGATTGGAGATCCAGAGTTACCACCTGTAATGTCATTGTTTGATAAGAAGTTAACGTATAGGTTACCGTCTTTGTCAGCATACTGACCAAAATCTTTTTTCTTAGCTTGGCTAATCAATTTCGTAGGAAGATCAAATTCTTCATCTCCTTTTTTGTACTTAGCAACCATACCATCGATAGTTGTGTAGTAGTTTTCTTTGATGCCTTTGTAGTTTCTATCAGCTCTTTTTGGAAGGGTGTCGATAGATCCATAAGTTAATCTCATTGTTGAGTTCGCATCTGGATAGAAGCTTTTGTTGGGTTGAGATTTTCTCAAACCATCTAAGAATAATCTTGTGTTGTTAGCAAAGTTATCATCTACTTTCTCGTAAGTTTCGCTAGCTAATTTTTGTTCAGTAACAATAGCATCTGCGATTTTCTTAAGTGGGTCCGCGTCGATAGCTAATCTATCCGGGTTGTTTAAGAATTTCATAGCAGAGTCTTTGCTAGCAAAGATTGAAGCAAATGCTACGTTAGCAAGAGAAGGGATGTCAGTCTTCATAATTGTAGGAGATGCAACCTCTTTGTTAACTCTTAATTGATAAAGGTTAAACATCGCTGTTAACATATTACCTTCCAATTCAGGATTGAAAGTTTCGTACATTCTATCGATAGCGTCCGTTACCTTTTGCTTCATTTGAGCTTTTCCGTTGTCATCTTGGTCAGCATAAGTTTTGAGCATGCTGCCTAAAGATGCTGCAATAGTTATATACTTAGCATTTCTAGAAAGTTGAGACATATAGTTTCTTTCAACATTTCTGTTAGAAACTTGTTTGTAATAAGCTTCGATGTTAGGAAGAACTCCGAAGTACGTTGCATTATTATCTGGCATCGCTGCCCATTGCGTGTAAGCTTGCTCTACTTTTTGTTTATCAGCAATTGTTCCGTTTTTGATAACAGCGTCAATTGTACCTTGTCTATTTTTCCAATAGTTAGCTACAGATGCATATTGAGACGCATACCCTAACTTAACAGCTTGGTTTTTGTCCATGTATTTTTTCATAACATCCATGGCAACTTTAGAAGCTTCTACCCAAGCTGGATAATCTTTTTCTACCATTTGCTTAATACCGTAAGATGTTAAATAACGGTTGGTTCTACCAGGGTAACCCATGATCATTGCAAAATCACCAGGCTTATATCCTTTAAGAGAAACAGGTAAAGAATGCTTAGGCTTTAGCGGAACGTTGTTGAGAGAATATTCTGCTGGGTTTCCACTAGCATCAGAGTATATTCTGAATACTGCGAAATCTGCAGTGTGTCTTGGCCACTCCCAATTATCTGTATCTCCCCCGAATTTTCCTAAAGAGTTAGGAGGTGTACCAACTAATCTAACGTCTTTGTAATCTTGATATACGAAATAATAGAACTCGTTACCGTTAAAGAAATCTCGTACGATTACCGTGTATTTTCCGTTTTCACTGTTTTCAGCTTGGATTGCTTTATATTCTGCATCGATAACTTTTTTTCTCTCTTCTTGAGACATCTTGTTATTCAATTTCGAAGTAATTCTTTGTGTCGCATCATCCATTCTCACTAAAAATCTTACAGAAAGACCTTTAGCAGGAAGTTCTTCACTTCTCTTCATTGCCCAAAAACCATTTGTTAGATAGTCTTTTTCTGGCGTAGAAAGCGCAGCGATGTTACCATATCCACAGTGGTGGTTGGTGAATAATAAACCTTCTTTAGATACAACTTCTGCCGTACATCCACCACCGAATTGTACGATAGCGTCTTTAAGACTTGAATTGTTAACAGAATAGATTTCTTCAGGCGTCAATTTTAGGCCTTCTTTTTGCATGTCAACGCCATTAAGACGCTTAATAAGCATTAATAGCCACATTCCTTCGTCTGCTCTCATCTGAGCAAAACTCAAAAGAAAAGTAAGTGCTAAAAATATTCTTTTCATAGAGTAAAATTTTAGCTGGCTAATTTACTCAATTTATTCTATAAAGTCTTAATTTTAGAGTGTTAAAATGATGTTTAACCCAAATTTTAGCTCAAATGAAACTCGTAACATCAAAATATTTTTTTCTCATCCCGTTAATTACATTTTTAGATTGTAAAGCTTTGATTTCGAAACAGAACTTACCCATCGCGTTAGAAAGACAATGGATGTTAACCTCTATTACTGGTTTTACTAAAGAAAAATTAATAAAAAATAAAGCCCAGCTAGATCTGACACAATATTCTGGCAGCAAAGCCAATCTTGGTTGTGGTGACTTTTTAGTTGAAGTTCTTCAAGTTGATGCTGATAAAATTAAATTCAAAACTCAAGATAATTCTTCTAAAAAGTGTATCGACTCAGATGTTTTAGAATACGTTTTCAAAAACGAATTGGGTGTTGTTAATCGTTATAAAATTGAAGGGCATTTTTTAAAATTATATAGAAACGACAAAATTGTCATGGTATTTGTAGCTACTGATTGGGATTAACCTTAAAACAAAATAGTATGAAAAGACAAGCAACAGCCGTATGGGTCGGCACCGTAAAAGAGGGAAGTGGTCATTTGACAACTGCCAGTAAAGTTTTAGATAAAACACAATATTCTTTCAAAAGTAGGTTTGAAGACGGGATTGGGACAAATCCTGAAGAGCTTTTGGCAGCAGCACATGCAGGATGTTTCACCATGAAAACGTCCGCAGATTTGACCGCAGCTGGTTATATGCCAGAAAGTTTAGAAACAACATCTGTCGTCATTTTCGAAGATGGAAAAATCGCAAGATCAGAGTTGACTTTAACGGCAAAAGTACCAGGTATCTCGGAAGAAGAGTTTCAAAAAATTGCAGCCAATGCCAAAGAAACTTGCCCTGTAAGTGTTGCTTTTAGTTTTGATAAAACCTTGACAGCAACTTTGGTTTCTTAAGGAGCTGACTTAAAAATTCGTTAGTCTTGGTGATTTTTAAAATGAAATGTAGAAAATTGTCTCCAGGAAAGTATTTTGCGAAGTTAAAGATCCACTTTTGTAGTTTATTATTTTAAAGTTAAAATTTAGCTAACGGTATCAAATTTAATAATATTCCAAAATAGTTCTTCGGTTCTCCGTAGTGGTATTTGGAATTTTTATTTGTAATAGAATCCTTTATTGATCAGGTTTTATCACAGTAGTTTTTGATTTTATTTAAATATAATTTTGCATCTTTTCGTGTAAAGGAGATTTTAAAATCATCTCTCAGCTCTTCGTTTTCAAAGGCAAAACAAACTATGCCAGAATCTTTGTTATTTAATTCTAGTGTCCAAGCATTTTGCAAATGATCCAATAAAATTTCAAAAACTCTATGGTTCGTAATTTTTAAAATTAGTAAAAAAATAAGCTTTGTTTTTTGCAATTTTTATTTAAAAAAGCTATCTTGTGAAACTTACAAAAAGATACATATTTAATGCTAGATAAAAAAACACATCAATACGAAAAAGCCGTACTGGTAGGACTTGTAACCAGAGATCAAGACGAAGAAAAACTTCAAGAATATATGGATGAATTAGAGTTTTTGGCGTACACGGCTGGCGCAACTGTCGAAAAACGTTTTACCCAAAAATTGACTCAACCAGATTCTAAAACTTTCGTTGGGAGCGGAAAAGCAGAAGAGATCAAAGCTTATGTTAAAGAAAATGAAATCGGAACCGTGATTTTCGATGACGAACTTTCGCCTTCTCAGCTCAAAAATCTTGAACGCGAAATTGAAGTTAAAATCCTTGATAGAACCAATCTTATTCTTGATATTTTTGCACAAAGAGCGCAAACTTCTTATGCAAGAACTCAGGTGGAATTGGCTCAGTATCAGTATCTTTTACCACGGTTAACGAGAATGTGGACCCACCTCGAAAGACAAAAAGGGGGCATTGGGATGCGTGGTCCAGGAGAAACAGAAATCGAAACCGATAGACGTATTATCCGCGACCGAATTACCTTGTTAAAAGAGAAGTTAAAAACCATCGATAAGCAAATGGCGACGCAACGTAACAACCGAGGAAAGGTTGTGCGTGCCGCTTTGGTGGGTTATACCAACGTGGGAAAATCGACTTTGATGAACGCCCTTTCCAAGTCTGAAGTTTTCGCGGAAAACAAGTTATTTGCGACACTGGACACAACAGTGCGAAAAGTTGTCATCGGCAATTTGCCTTTCCTTTTAACGGATACTGTTGGGTTTATCAGAAAGCTTCCTACACAGTTGGTGGAGTCTTTTAAGTCAACTTTGGATGAGGTTCGTGAGGCGGATTTGTTGATTCATGTTGTTGATATTTCGCATGATAGTTTTGAAGATCATATCGCGTCGGTTAATCAGATTTTGATGGAGATTAATGCGCATCAAAAGCCGATGATTATGGTGTTTAACAAGATTGATGATTTTTCTTACGAGAAAAAAGATGACGATGATCTAACGCCGTCAACACGCAAAAATATCTCTTTGGAAGAATGGAAAAAAACGTGGATGGCAAAATCGAAATATCCAACGGTTTTCATTTCGGCGTTAACTAAGGAGAATTTCTCGGAGATGAAAAAAATGATCTATGATGAGGTGATGAAAATTCATATTTCGCGTTTCCCATACAACGATTTCTTGTTCGAATATTTTGAGGACGAAGATGAAGAATAATTTGAAACCGAAATTTATCAAAAGCTTATTTTTTCTAGGGTTTTTAATTTTAGGTGCTTTTACTTTAGGTCAAAATAAAATTGATTTTTCTGAAATCAAAAAAAATGTCCAAGATAACGAGTCGCCTTTTTATTACGAAAAATTGTTATTCAAATTTCGAGGGATGCCACAGTCTATCGATAGTACAGAAGCTTTTAATTTGTATTACGGGACCAAGTTTACAGATCATCACCTTGAAGAAATGAATCCGAACTTTAGTAAGTTTCGTGAAAAATTTCAACAGCGAGATTTTAAAGAAGCGATAAAAATTGGTGAAGATTTACACTTCAAATCGCCGACTAATCTTGAGGTTTTGCTGATACTTTTGCAATGCTATGAGCAGGAAAAAGATCAAAACAAATTTGTGTGGACGATACAAAAATTCAGGATGATTTCTGCAACAGTTCTTACCTCTGGCGAGGGCAATAAAGAGTATTCTCCGTATCTCGTTAACACGGTTGGAGAAGAATATGTCTTGCTGAGCCTGCTAAAAGTCCCCTTTCAGAATTATAAACGATCATCAAAATTAACCAAACAGGGGATGATGGATATTTGGGAAAAAGATGGCGAAAAAATATACATTAATGTCGTGGGTTATGCCCCAGAATAGAATTTAATTTAAAACAAATAAATGGAGTTATATTACTCATTTTCAGTCCTAATTGTGCTGGCGTCGATATTTTCTTACATTAATTATCGATTTCTAAAATTACCGAGCACAATCGGTATCATGGTAATTGCGATTGCCGTCTCTATATTTTTAGTTTTTTTTGGAGAGGCTGTTCTGCCTCGGACTTTTGGTCATCTTCACGACCTTATGAATAGCATCAACTTTACGGAAGTTCTTATGGGAGCGATGCTTAATTTTCTTCTCTTTGCTGGAGGCATCCATATTAACATCAATGATCTAAAAGAACAAATTTGGCCCGTCGTTGTTTTTTCCACTGTCGGCGTTGTTATTTCTACTTTTATTGTAGGTTTTGGCGTATATTATATTTTGCCTCTGGTAGGTATCGAAATGCCTTTGTTGTACTGTTTGGTTTTTGGAGCTTTAATTTCTCCAACCGATCCAGTTGCGGTTTTAAGTATCCTAAAACAAGCTAATGTTTCAAAATCATTAGAAACTAAAGTTGCCGGTGAATCCTTATTTAATGACGGTATGGCAGTTGTTGTTTTTGCAGTGTTGTTACAGCTGGCGACAGGTGTCGATATTGATATTACGGCCGAGAGTATTGGCGTATTATTAATTAAAGAAGCTGGTGGCGGTATTTTACTAGGTGTGCTTTTGGGTTATTTCACATCGAGATTAATGCGCGAAGTTGATGATTATATTATCTCTGTCTTGGTGACATTGTCTGTCGTTATGGGAGGTTATCTGATAGCGAAACAATTACATATTTCGGGTCCGTTGACGATGGTAGCAGCAGGATTGTTTATGGGAAATTTCAATAAGAATTTCAAAATGAAATCCATCACCCAAGATTATTTAATTAAGTTTTGGGAGTTAATAGACGAAATCTTAAACGCTGTTCTATTCCTATTTATCGGCTTCGAATTATTAATGATAAAAGATCTGGACCATTACATGATTCCTGGGATTATTGCTATTGCAATTGTATTAGTTGCAAGATTTATATCAATCTGGGGGCCGACACAATTTATGTCTTTCAAGTCGAGGTTTACACCGCAAACAGTTAAAGTGTTGGTTTGGGGCGGTATTCGTGGCGGTGTTTCCATTGCGTTGGCGATGTCTATCCCGAAAAGTGAATACAGCACGATTATATTAAGTATCACATACTGCGTGGTTGTTTTTTCGATTATTGTGCAGGGCTTAAGTATCGGAAAGCTAGCAAACCCTAAGAAAATTGCAACCGAAGAAGAATTGCAAGATGAACAAATCTCTGAAAATTTGCATTAAATGAAGCATGAAATTAATCTCGAAACTTGGAATCGCAAAGAGCATTTCAATTTGTTTTCGAATATGGATATGCCATCCTTTGGGATTGTGACAGAAGTCGATTGTACCGAAACTTTTAAGTTTGCAAAAGACAATAAAGACTCTTTTTTTGCACATTATCTTCACAAGTCGATGGTCGCTGCTAATAGAATAGATGCTTTTAAGTTAAGAATCCAAGACGGCAAAGTTTTTCAATATGATGTGATCCACGCTGGATCGACTATTGCTAGGGAAGACGGAACTTTTGGTTTTGCGTTTATGGATTTTTCTTACGATTTTAAAACCTTTAATGAGACCTTACAACGTGAAATAAAAGCTGTGCAAGAATCCACAGGACTCAGACTTAGCAATGACGATTTGGATTTAAACTTAATAAGACATTCGACATTTCCGTGGCACCAATTCACTTCGATTTTGCATCCTGCTAATGTTAACAATAAAGAAAGTATTCCGAGAATTGTCTTTGGTAAATTTTCTGAAAAAAATGGTCGGAAAATGATGCCGATTTCTGTTGAGGCGCATCACGGATTAATGGACGGACGACACATTGCAATGTATTTGGAGGCGTTTCAAGAGCAACTAAATTTAGTTTGAAAAAAATGATGATTGTAGAAGATATAAAAGCAGCTTTACAGCATTTGTCAATTCCTGAAAAGAAGGAATTTTTTCCTAGGTTTTTTAAAACTGGCAAAGGAGAATATGGCGAAGGCGATTTGTTTTTGGGAGTTAAAGTACCGGATCAGCGCGTGGTTGCTAAAGCTTTCTACGAAAAAATTAGTTTAAAAGAATTAAAACTTTTGTTGTCGTCAAAATATCATGAAGAGCGTTTGACGGCTTTGTTGATGTTGGTTCTTAAATTTGAGAAAGCTAAAAAAGATAAAACTGTTCAGCAAGAAGTTGTCGATTTCTATCTCAACCATCTAGAATTTGTCAACAATTGGGATTTGGTGGACAGTACTTGTTACAAAATTCTGGGAAGATTCGTTTTTGAAAATGATCAACCAGAACTATTAAGAAAGCTGTCAATGTCCGATGATATGTGGCATAAGCGTATTGCTGTTGTAGGAACGATGTATCATATTAAAAAATTTCAGTTTGATTTGACTAAAGAATTTGTTGTTCGAAACCTAAAAGATCCACACGATTTGATGCAGAAAGCTAATGGCTGGTTGCTTCGCGAAATGGGCGACAAAGATGAGCAAGAGTTTCTGGATTTTTTGAATCTTTATTATAAAGTAATGCCGCGTACCTGTTTGCGTTATGCTATCGAAAAGTTGGACGAAAACCTGCGTCAAGATTATCTTAAAGGCAATATCTAATGGAAATTCTACGGCCGATCATTCATTATTTTTTGCATCTTGTTTTTCCGATTGTGTTGGCGTGGCTATTTTTCCGGAAAGATTGGAAGAAAGCTTATTTCCTGATGTTGTTGACCATGTTGGTCGACGTAGATCATCTTTTTGCAACACCGATTTTTGACCCGAACAGAGGAAGTGTGGGTTTCCATTTGTTTCATGGTTATGTCGCGATCGGCGTTTATATCCTGATGTTTTTTTTTAAAGGAAATATCAGGATTATAGGCGTTGGATTGTTGTTCCATATGTTTACAGATTTTCTCGATATGCAAATGAATCCGCATCTCTAGGAGCGAGCGATTTTCATTTTATAAGACATGATGCGTGCAATGTTTTGTGCACGAAGTATCGCTGTGGCTACATTTTCGCCTTCAAAATTTTCTTCTAAAGTCTGTTGCCACAATGCAAGCCAACGATCAAAATGATGTTCTTCTAAAGCCACAACTTGGTTAAGTGGGAAATGTACACGCATTGGATTGCCGTTGTATACTGGATTCCCTAAAAGGATACTTTCCCAGAAGTTGTACATTTTGGGCAGATGTTTTTGGAGGTCGATTTGTGCAATGTCTGTGAAGAAAAATCCTATTTTGTCATCTGTGACAACTTTATCATAAAATTTGTCTACGAGTTTTTCGATATCAGTTCTTGTTTCTAAAGCTTTCATAGTAACAAAGTTAGGGTTTATAATGCTTTGGTTATTAGTGCTCTCTTTGATTTTTATCATTAAATAAAATTTGGGGTGTTATCTGCGCCCCAGATTGAGCGGCCTGTTTGAGCTCGTCTCGCATTTGGGATTTGCTGTGGCGAGAGACAGCGAGTAGCGATAGCTGGAAAAGGCGCCCCAAAAAATGTGTAATTTTGTAGTCTTAAAATTTGGTTTTGGATATTGAACATTATAAAAGATTGGCGGAGCAAAAGTCGAAAGAACATAAAAAATTCGTAGAACAACTAAAGAAAAAACCACCGAAAAACCTCGATTATGTTGTGGAAGATACACATGAAGAGACTTTTGAGGAAATCGATTGTTTGTCTTGTGCAAATTGTTGTAAAACGACGGGGCCGCTTTTTACAGAAAAGGATAAAGAGCGAATCGCGAAACATTTGCGCATGAAGATTTCGGATTTTGAAACAAAATTTTTGCGTGTTGACGAAGATCAGGATTGGGTTTTGAAATCGACGCCTTGCTTTTTCTTGGATGCAAATGATAATAAGTGTAGCATCTACGATGTGCGCCCAAAAGCCTGTCGCGAGTATCCGCATACGGATCGGAAGAAGATTTATCAAATCAATAATTTGACGTTGAAGAATACGCTAATTTGCCCTGCTACTTATGTTTTCGTGGAAAAATTAAGAAAAGTTTTGGACAAGTAATTGATTTTCACAAGCTTTCTTAAAGTGTTTTAAAATATACTAAATTTTTGATTTCTAAATATTGTTGGGAAGTGTTTCAGCGTTTAAGCTTTGTAACACTAAACAAATATTTATGAAAAAGTTAATTTTTGCTGCACTTTTTATGATTGGCGGCATGGTGGCAGTTACTGCGCAAACTAAAGATGCGAAGAAGGCTGAGGTTGCTGAGGTAAAAGCCGTTGAGATTAATGGCGTACAATCATCCGCTCCGAGAGATTCAGCAACGCAAACAAGTGATAAAAGTATTATCGCGAACGGCAAAAAGTTGAAGGGCAGATTGAATAAAGAAAAAGCGAAAAACCAACCAATGCCACAAGAGGCAGAACCTGCGAAGCAAGAAGCGACTATAAAAATAGAGAAAGTTGAGTAAGTTATTAGAGTAGTTTTTGATTTGATAATCCTCGGAAGTGTAAATCCGAGGATTGTCTTTTTATAGAATAATCAAATATTGTATTATTGTAAATAATTGTTGTAAAACAGACAAAAAATACGTTTTACTTTATTTCTAAATAAGTTAAAAAATGTTAAATTAAAATAAAAATTACTTTTATTGGAAATAATTTCGTTATTTAGTTGACACTAAATCAAAAATTGTTATGAAAAAAGTTTTACTAAGCGCAATGCTTCTTGTTGGTGGTGTTGCTTTGATGAGTGCACAATCTGTGCAAGGTAGTGTGGACATGACAGGGGCGAAAAAAGCTTCTATAAAGCCTAAAAAAGAAAAGACAAAGCAGGAGACAATCGTTCAGCCTGTAAAAATGTCTGACCCAGGTGCACATGAACAAGCTAAAGCAAATGCAAGAGCTAAAGAAGATGGTAAAGTAGCTGTAGAACCATCAGCAAGAAAAAAGAACTAAAATAAAAACCCGAAGCTTTGCTTCGGGTTTTTATTTTTTTTATGCTTTCCATTCTACAACAGCACGGATAAATGCTTCAGCATTTTCTACTGGAATAGTTGGAAGAATACCATGACCAAGGTTCGCGATGTATTTATCTTTCCCGAAACGGCTAATCATCTCATGCACCATTTTTCTGATAACTTCTGGCGAAGAATGAAGCCTTGCAGGATCGAAGTTACCTTGTAAGGTGATGTTATTATTTGTCAATTGTCTTGCGATTTCTGGTGTTATCGTCCAGTCAACGCCCAAAGCAGAAGCTTTAGATTTTGACATTTCTTCTAAAGCAAACCAACATCCTTTTCCGAAAATGACAACTGGCGAAACCAAGCTAAGTTCTTCAACGATTTGGTTGATATATTGCCAAGAGAATTCTTGATAATCTGCTGGTGAAAGCATTCCGCCCCAAGAATCAAAAATCTGAACTGCAGAAACGCCTTTTTCAACTTTACGTTTTAGATAAGCAATCGTTGTATCTGTAATCTTTTGAAGTAACGAATGGGCTGCTTCAGGATTTGTAAAGCAAAATGATTTTGCAATATCAAAAGCTTTAGAACCTTTTCCTTCGACACAATAACAAAGAATCGTCCAGGGACTTCCGGCAAATCCAATTAACGGGATGTCGTTGTCAAGCTTTTGTAAAGTCAATTCTATGGCATCAAAAACGTAACCTAAAGTATCGTCAACGTCCGGAACTTCAATTGCATCAACTTGCTCTTTTGTTCGGATAGGATTGTCTAGCCAAGGTCCAACAGATTCTTTCATTTTGAAATCGATGCCCATCGCTTGAGGAACTACCAAAATGTCCGAAAATAAAATCGCAGCATCCAACGGAAATCTTCTAATTGGTTGCACGGTGATCTCTGCAGCCAATTCTGGCGTTTGACAACGAGTGAAAAAATCGTATTGGTTACGCAGTTCGATAAATTCTGGAAGATATCTTCCGGCTTGACGCATCATCCACACAGGCGGTCTTTCGACAACTTCGCCTTTCAGAGCTCTTAGATATAAATCGTTTTTAATCATATTCTTTATTTTTTGTCTGATGCGTAGTCGCGAATCAGATTTAATATATCCTCAACAGTATTTTTGTCGCTAGTCAAAATCTTCTCAGAAGTCCAATTTTTAATTTCGTTGGTTGTTGTGTCGCCAATCGAAAATATGGTTTTTCCTTCCAATGTATTATTAGTAGCAAAACTTCTGACGCCACTTGGACTAAAAAATGCAACCGCATCAAAATATTTATTATAAATTGGTTCCGTTAGTTTCGTCTTGTACGAAACAATTTTTTTATAATTTTTTTCTAAATTTTTAAAAGTTTCCGAAAGCTTTTCTAATGCAATGTCTGCGCAAAAATGAAGATAAGTTTCATTTCTATTTTCTTTAATAAAATAATTAGAAAGTTCCTCGGCATTTTTTTCTGTTTTAATAACCCTAACGCCTTTTTGTTCTAAAAAAAATTGAGATTGCTCACCAACGCAATAGATCGGATTTTCGGGTGTTAGCTGCTTAGACGTTTCGTTATTAAAAAAGCTTTTAACCGCGTTAATGCTTGTGAAAATTAAAGCTTTATTACCAATATTTTCAATGTCGAAATTAATGTTTTCGACAGTGATAACTTCTACAAAATCCACAATAATATCATCTCCTAGTTTGGAAATGTCTGCGTCATTGATATGTTTGGTTAACAATAGGCGCATTGTGTTTGACTTTTAAAATTAAAGTTTAATTTGAGATTTTATTAAAAGCATCATCTGTTTTCCTCCTCTTTCTAAAACTTGTTGTGCGATTTCTGCACCGAAGTTTTGCTCAGGATTCCAGTCGATTGTTTCATCAACATTGATGCAATCTTGTCCGTCTAGGGAACAAAGTCGCCCTAGGAATCTTATTTGGTCACCGATAAACTCAGCGTGCGCTCCAATTGGCGCGGTACAACCACCTTCCAAAGTTTTTAGAAACTCACGTTCGATGTGGATGCATTTTTGAGTGGCATCGTGATTAATCTGTTTCAAAACTCCAGTTAAATTAATGTCTTCAGTACGATTTGCAATACAAACAACTCCCTGCGATGGCGCTTGCAAAAGGAAATCAACTTCTTCGAAGTCAATATCAAGTTCCATTCTTTTAAGACCTGCCAAAGAAAATAATGTCGCGTCGGCCAAACCATCTTCTAGTTTTTTGAGACGTGTTTGTACGTTACCTCTAATGTCAGCAAACTCTGTATTACGGAAGGTATGAGACCAAAAAGCGCGTCGTCTCAAACTGCTTGTTGCGATTATAAGATCTTTAAGGTCTTTATCTTTAGCATCAGTTTTTCTCACCAAAACATCTTGTGGGAAATCTCTTTCCAACACTGCGCTAATCTGTGTGCCATTCGGCAATTGCGTTGGGACGTCTTTAAGCGAATGTACTGCGATGTCGATATCGTTATTAAGTAAAGCAATATCCAAATCTTTAGTGAAAACCCCAGTAATGCCCATGGCATATAAGGGTTGCGTCAAGTTTTTATCCCCTGACGACACAATTGGGACGATCTGGGTCTTGTGACCAATAGCTTGTAACTTGGCGGCCACTTCATTGGCTTGCCATAAAGCAAGTGGACTATTTCTAGTTCCTATTTTTATCGTCGTCATTGTTTTGCTTTTTGGGGTTGTGAAGGACTAAAATCTCCTCCATTAATTTTGAAACTTCATCTGCTTTCCAGGGATTTTCCAAAATGTATTTGGCAAATCGGTTGGTTATTTTCTGTATTAGTTTATCAGAAAGTTCCATATCTTCAACTTTTGCATATTGATGACGTTTGTGGATATTGTGAAGTTCGTGAGATTCGATTTGTTTCAAAGAGTTTTTGAAATTGTTGATGCTCGGTGCAAATTTTCTTTTGCGTTCCCACTCGGTGAAGTCCTTGCTCATTTCTTTGATGATAGCTTCAGCCTTTGGGATTTCTTTCTTGCGTTGTTCCATTGTTTCAGAAATCTGCTGAGACAATTGGTCAACATCGATAAGGTCAACTTTTTCTAAGGTTCCGATTTCTTTCGCAACGTTATTCGGGATCGATAAGTCAATTACCAGCATTTCTTTGTCAGCGGGAAAGTTATCAGGATTTACTATAAATTTTTGCGCACCTGTTGCAACAATTAAAATGTCGGTTTTCTTTAACTCTTCTGGGAAGTCGTCAAATGCAATCTGCTGAATATTATGCTTTTCTGCGATTTTTTCAGCCTTTTCGAAAGAGCGGTTTGCGATTTTAATTTTGGGCTGATAGACATGTTTAACCATGTTTTCGATGGTGTTTTGTCCAATTTCGCCAACGCCTAGTAATAAAATGTTTTTGTCCGAAACATTATTAACATGATTCAAAATGTAATGTACAGCAGCGTAAGATACAGATGCTGCGCCATTGCTGATGCCTGTTTCGGTTTTAATTCTTTTAGAAATCTGAATCGCCGAATTAATAGCACGTTCTAGGTAAGGATTAGAAGTGTCTTTATATTTTTTGAATCGGTTGTAAGCGTTTTTAATCTGTGATACAATTTCGAAATCACCAATAATTTGACTTTCGAGACCGGCAGCAACACGGAAAAGATGCAAAAGAGCGTCTTCTCTTTGGATAATATTAACGTATTGTAAAAACTCGGAAAGATTAACCCCGATCGTTTTACAATACTGTTCTGCAATTAGCAAATAATTGGCAGTTGTTGTGTAGATTTCGGTACGATTACAAGTGGATACAACGAATGCATCGCCAAAATTCTGGTCGTGAATTTGGTTGACAAAAGATTTGATATGCTCATCAAAAAACGCAAATTTACCACGTGTTTCGGCGTCTGCTTTTTCGTAGCTAACGCTTAATACTGCAAAATTTGACGTCTTTGAAATGTCCTTATTCTGATTCATTTTAGCTGGTGCAAAGTTAAGCTTTTAAAATGAATATTGGTAGTGATGGTGAGTGACTTGGTCTATGATAATGCTCAGTTTTAATAAAGACTAAAGTGCTTGTTTTCAGAAGCTACCGAAAGCTAATTGATTTTTTGTCAGTGTTTGTGGATAAGTTTTTTGATTTTAATAAAACTTTAACCTTTTTGAGTGTAGATAAAACCACTAAACTCACGTTAAATTTATATCTTTGTAAATTAAAATAGACAGGTAGAAAATGGGTTTATTAGATATGTTTACGCAAGAAATTGCGATTGACCTAGGGACAGCAAATACATTAATAATTCACAATAATAAAATTGTCATAGACCAGCCATCAATAGTGGCAATCGAAAGACAAAGTGGGAAGCCAATCGCTGTTGGAGAACAAGCGAAGCATATGCAAGGGAAGACGCATGAGGATATCAAAACTATTCGTCCTTTGAAGGATGGGGTTATCGCCGATTTTCATGCATCTGAGCACATGATTAAAGAGTTTATTAAACAAATTCCTGGTATTAAAGGAAAATTGTTTCAGCCTGCCTTAAGAATCGTAATCTGTATTCCTTCTGGGATTACTGAAGTTGAAAAACGTGCGGTTCGTGACTCTGCGCAAAAGGTAAATGCGAAAGAAGTTCGATTGATCTATGAGCCAATGGCTGCGGCGATAGGTGTTGGTATTGATGTGCAAAAGCCTGAGGGTAACATGGTTATCGACATAGGTGGTGGTACAACGGAAATTGCTGTTGTGGCCCTTGGTGGTATTGTTTGTGATAAATCTGTGAAAATTGCAGGTGACGTCTTCACAAGTGATATTGCATATTATTTAAGAACGCACCATAATTTATATATCGGAGAAAGAACAGCTGAGCGTGTGAAGATTGAAGTTGGGTCTGCTGTGGAAGAGTTGGATGTTGACATCGAAGATATTCCAGTGCAAGGTCGTGACTTGATCACGGGTAAGCCTAAAGAAATTATGGTTAACTACAAAGAGATTGCTAAAGCTCTAGATAAATCGATCATCCGTATTGAAGATGCTGTGATGGAAACACTTTCTTTAACACCTCCAGAATTGGCTGCTGATATTTACAAAACTGGTATTTATCTAGCTGGTGGTGGTGCTTTGTTGAGAGGCTTAGCAGATCGTATCCATAGAAAAACAGGATTGCCAGTTTTCGTTGCTGAAGATCCGTTGAGAGCGGTTGTTCGTGGGACAGGTATTGCTTTGAAGAATATGGATAAATTCAATTTCTTGATTAAATAATTTAGTAACTTTTTTAGGGAATTTAACGGATGGGATATTTGCTGAGATTATTTTCGAAGAACGCTTTGTTCGTCTTCTTTATATTCTTGCAAATTATTGCAGTGGTATTGATTTTTTCGAAAAATACGATGCAACAATCATTTTTAGCAGCAAAAACAGCCGCTTTTAATGCTCGGGTTGCGGGTTATATCGACGAAGGTGCTTCTTACCTTAAGTTGAAACAGATTAATGAGGATCTTGTAATGCAGAATAAAGCCTTGCTTAAAGAGATTTATGGTAAGGAAGGTGCTGCAAATCCGCGTTTTCGCCGTGTTCACGATACTATCGGTGGCGGGCAAATTTATACTTTTGTTGACGGCGAAGTCGTGTACAACAGTATCAATCGTCAAAATAATTACTTTACGATTAACCGTGGAAAATTGCATGGCGTTGCTGCCAAAATGGGTGTTATCGCACCAAATGGTATCGCAGGAATTGTGATTAATACAACAGATCATTATGCCTTGGTGCAGTCTGTACTTAGTGTTAACAAAATTAAAATCAGTGCAGCGCTAAAAAATTCTGGATATTTCGGAACCCTTAGTTGGCGTGGCGACGACTCGCGAATGATGCATCTGTCGGATATTCCAAAATATGTTTCGTTAAAAGTTGGTGACACGGTTGTAACCGATGGACGTTCTGCTATTTTCCCGAAAGGTGTTATGGTAGGGAAAGTTGCAGGTTATGAGGTTGATACTAAAACTGGTTTCTGGGATGTTTCGGTGGAGTTAAATGAAAAAATGGGACCTCTCAATAAGGTCTTTGTCGTTAAGAATCTTAAGAAAATTGAAGTTCAAAAAATTCAAGATACTTTACAAGCACAGATAGATAAAGATGGTAAGTAGAAACGTATTTTCAGATATCGCTTTAATTGCAATTTTGGTTGCGGTTCAGGTCTTTCTACTGAATCGTATTACCTTGTTCGGAAAATATATTCCGGTACTTTATCCAGTATTTGTGATGTTTTATCCATTTTTTAGAAATAATTTTCACTTTTTAGCATTAAGTTTTATTCTCGGTTTATCAGTCGATGCATTTCTTGGGACTTGGGGAATTAACGCTTTGGCAACAACGACGATTGCCTATTTTAGAATGCTAATTTTCCGAACATCGACAGATACATCGACAGATTTTTTCTCCTTTCAATCGCTGCAGTGGTTGCAATTTGTAGTGTTTATTTTAACGAGTATTTTTATTCATCAATTGATTGTTCAATATGTTGAATTCTTTAAACCAGAACGTTTTTTCGAAATATTATTAAACGTCGTATTTACAAGTCTTATCTCATTCGTATTTATCATAGCTTACGCATTAGCATTTAAAATTAAACAGAAAATTTGAAGCCTCAATATCTTAAACTTACTGGTATTTTGATTGTTGTAGCAATTATTTTTATTGCTAGGTTGGCTTATTTACAATTATTTACTGACAGATATGCTTTAAATGCAGCGAATACTTCCATTAAAATTGAATACGAAATTCCGCAACGTGGTGTCATTTTTGACCGCAACGGAAAAATATTAGTGGGTAACCAACCTTCTTTCGAAGTCTCTTATACAGCAGCATTGATGCGTCCTGATTTTGATACACTTAGTTTTTGTAATTTGATGAAGATTACGAAACCTGAGTTTATCCAAACCATTAAGACCATTGAAAAAACGCAGTATTATTCCAAGCTAACGCCTATGACTTTTATGAAAAATCTGAGTCGTGAAGATATGGCGCGTGTTCAGGAGATATTGTTTAAGTTTCCAGCGTTTAATATCGTTTCGCGGCCGCAAAGACAGTACGAAGTCAATACATCTGGTAACCTTTTGGGCTACACTAACGAGGTTAACACATCAGACATCAAAAAAGATTCTTTGTATTATCTTCCAGGTGACGTGATCGGGAAAAGTGGTGTTGAAAAATCTTACGAAAAAGATTTACGCGGCGAAAAAGGTATTAAATACATTCAGAAAGATATTCGTCAAAGAAGTATTGGTTCTTACAAAAATGGAGAGCTGGACAAAGATGTTGTTACGGGTAAAGATTTGACCTTAACTATTGACTATGATTTGCAACGCATCGCAGAAGAGATGTTGGTTAACAAGCGTGGTGCAGTTGTCGCATTAGACCCTAACAATGGTGAAATTCTAACCATGGCGACGGGGCCAGATATTGATCCTAATTTGTTTACAGGTCCTGATAAAATGAAAAATATTTATCGATTGGTGAATGATAGTATCAATCAACCGATGTTTGATCGATCTGTACAAGCTGCCTATCCTCCAGGTTCGACTTTCAAATTGGTAACAGCGCTTTCTGCAATGCAAATGGGCGTCATGACTGAGAAAACAATTTTCCCATGTGGCGGCGGTTTTAATTATATGGGCGTGCGTATCAAAGGTCACGGTGGTGCAGATCCATTGATTCCTTCTATCCAAGTGTCTAGTAACTGTTATTTTTCGTATGCTTATTTAGCGATTTTAAATAAATACCCAGGCAATCCATCAAAAGGTATGCACGAGTGGAAAGATATTATGGAAAGTTTTGGACTTGGTGTTTATATGAATAATGACCTAGCCACAGGTAGTAAAGGCTATATGCCGAGTGAGAATACTTACATCAAACGTAATGGTCCCAAGTGGAAACCAATTAACGCCGTGTTCAACGGGATGGGGCAAGGTGATATTTTGACAACGCCGATGCAGCTTGCAAATTTTACTGCGGCTATTGCTAATCGTGGTTGGTTTATAACTCCACATATCGTTAAAAATATTGATGGAAAACCAAATCCAAATCCTTTATTTAGACAAAAAAAATATACAAAAGTCGACCCTAAATATTTCGAACCTGTACTACAAGGTATGGAAGCAGTAATGCTTCGTGGGACAGGTCGTAGTCTTAAGTCAAATGATTTTACACAGCTTGCCAAAACTGGTACAGCGCAAGTTCCGCAAGGCAAGGATAACTCCATTTTTGTATTAATTGCGCCAGCTGATAAACCAAAAATTGTGGTAGCTGCAGTTATGGAACATGCTGGTTTTGGAGCAACTTGGGCTGGTCCAGCTTGTACTGTAATCGCAGAGCGTTATTTATTAGGTGAGATTAAACGAGAACATCTTTACAAAAAGATGATAACTTCTAGCTTTCAACCAGAATATCGCCGTCAATGGACTGAGTATCTGAAAAGGATTGGTAAGTACGTGCCGCCAAAACCAGATTCTATTAAATTAAAAAAACTTCAAGATAGCCTAAAGGCAATTAGTGTAAAAGCAGAAAAAGCAGACAAAAATAAAAAGACGATTAACCCAATAAAACCTGTAAGACGATGAAGTGGGCAGAAGGTATAGACAAGCTAGGACTTGGGCTTTATTTGGTGATTTGTATTTTTGCAATTCTTAATATTAACAGTGTTAATCCATCTTTAGGAACAAAGCAACTAACATTTTTTTGTATTTCACTTTTTATAGGTTTAATAATTTTCTTTACCAGAACTAAATTTTTTGAAAACATGTCGGGCATTTTATACGTCGGCGGTGTTATACTCTTAGTGGGGCTTTTCCCATTTGGGACCGAAATTTTAGGACAACGAAACTGGTATAAGTTCGGAGGATTTACCATGCAACCTGTAGAGTTTGCAAAGATTGGGACCGCCTTAATGGTTGCTAATTATGTCTCTGGCTCCGATTTTAACCTTAATAATAGAAAATCCTTAATAACTATTTTAGCAATTATCGGTATTCCGGCAATTGTAGTTTTGGCGATTCCAGATGTTGGGTCGTTGTTGGTGTTTGGTGCTTTTTTTATTGCACTTTATAGAGAGGGACTTAGCGGGAAAGTCTTTGGCGTTGTATTTACACTTGCAGCGATTTTCTTAATTGCGAATTACATTAACGATCCGATGGAGGAAAGTCCGTGGTATATGGTTGGTGCAATTGTTTTGGTTGGTTTAATATATATCGTGTTGAAGCTTAACTATTTGAGACGTGATATTAACCGGCTGATTTTCACAATTGTTGGCATTATTGGCTTGTCAGCATTGGCTTATTTTTCGCCCAGCGTTTTCGAAAAACTACCCACACACCAAAAGCAAAGAATTGAAGTTCTTTACAAAGGTGAGTCTCGAAAAGAATTTCGGGATAATATCGGCTACAACTTATTGTATTCTAAAACTGCGATTGGCTCCGGTGGCTTTACTGGTAAGGGTTACAAAGAAGGTTCTGTTACACAAGGTAAATTTGTGCCCGAGCAAGAGACCGATTATATCTTTTGTACAGTGGGAGAAGAATGGGGCTTTCTCGGAAGTACGCTTTTGGTGATTTGTTATGCCTTGTACATTGGCCGAATCTACTATTTAGCTGAAAACCAAAAATCTACCTTCAATAGAGTTTTCGGATACTGTTTTGCATCGATATTACTCATTCACTTTTGCATTAATATTGGGATGGTCATGGGATTGTTCCCAACGGTTGGTATTCCGTTGCCCTATTTCAGTTACGGAGGAAGCTCGTTGTTAGCGTTCTCGATAATGACTTTTATTTTCTTTAAACTTAATTACGCTGATAAAAACAGTTTAGTCTAAATTTTGTAATTTGTGGTCAAACAAAAACCATGAATTTCAAATCTTTCTTACTACTTGTTTGTCTATTTTTCGGACTTTATGCTTGTGCTTCTCGAGAAGATCATCTGCAAGAAGGTTTTGTCTATGTCCAAAAAGAAATCCCAGATATCATCGTTGACTTGCGATATTACGGAACGCATAATTTCACAGGGCGGAAGGTTATTGGTTACGAAAAGCCAGTTCTTATCATGTCCAAAGCTGCGACACAAGCTTTAAAGGAAGTACAGCAAGATCTTAAAGCGCAAGGTTACGGCCTCAAAGCTTTCGATGCTTATCGTCCGCAGCTGTCGGTGACGAGTTTCGAAACTTGGGCCAAGGACATCAACGACACGATTGCAAAGTCCGAATTTTATCCCGATGTTGACAAACGCGATTTGTTTGCACTCGGTTATATCGCCTCACGATCTGGTCATACACGAGGCAGCACAATTGATTTAACTTTGGTCGATCTCAATACTGGTAAAGAAATCGATATGGGAAGTCCATTTGACTTTTTCGGACCAATTTCTCATCAAAATGCACCACAAATAACCGCCCAACAACAAGCCAATCGTTTAATCCTAAAACTAGCGATGCAGAAGCACAACTTCAAAGAGTATCAGGAAGAGTGGTGGCACTTCACGCTAAAAAATGAACCTTTTCCCGAAACTTATTTCGATTTTCCGATAAAGTAATTTTTTTTCTTAGGAGCCGAGAACCTGCTTTCCGCTGCAATCTTTTTGGTTCGGCATAGCCTCTCACCCAAAAGGATTTCCGCTACAACCAGGGCTAGATTTCTGGATAATAATTTATTTACATGTTTAATAGAAATTTTGCATATTCGCAAAGAATACTATAACGAAATCAGTTCTACTATTTTTATTTGTCCTTTTTAGTTTTTCAGTGTTTAGTCAAATGACACCTCAACACATAAATCATAACGACACTATAAAAGCAGAATATCCGGGGGACGATAATGCATTCCGAAATGACTTTATGAAGATGGTGCACGCTTACATAGATTTGTCCAGCTATAAAGTAGAAGGACCTTTTGTTTTTGCTTTTGATATTGATGAAAAAGGAAAAATAAGTCAACTAAGTATTTCTCCCAAAGTTAAAAATTATGAAATTTTCAGTGACGACATGCAATTCGTTATGCGAAAGCTTAAGACCAAATGGGAACCTGCAAAAATTCATAAGATATCAATAAATAGTGTTTTTAATTTTCCCATTACATTTCGTACGTAATTTATCCTTTACTTTCAAAAATTTTCTCCTGCCATTCTGTCACCAAAATTCGTATCTTTGCATCCAACTTTTATTTGAGGTTTAGTGTTTTGACGTTAGATCTTAAACTTTTAAACAGATATCTCGTGCAAGAAAAATATATAGACGAAACCAAACAAGGAGAAGCATTTGCAATCGCTGAAAAACCAGAAAATTCTAAAAAATTATTTTTGGAAAGTTACGGTTGCCAAATGAACTTTTCAGATTCCGAAATCGTTGCATCGATCCTTAACGAGCAAGGTTACAATACAACAACCAAGGTTGAAGAAGCAGACTTAATTCTGTTAAATACCTGTTCTATTCGCGAAAAAGCGGAGCAAACGGTGAGAATGCGTTTGTCACAGTTCAAAAATCAAAAGAAGGAAAATCCAAACCTAACCGTTGGCGTACTAGGATGCATGGCGGAACGTTTGAAAACCAAATTTTTAGAAGAAGAACATTTGGTGGATTTGGTAGTTGGACCCGATGCTTACAGAGATTTACCCAATCTTTTAAAAGAAACCGAAGATGGTAGAGATGCGATTAACGTTATTCTTTCAAAAGAAGAGACGTATGCAGACATCAATCCTGTTCGTTTGGGTGGAAATGGGGTTACCGCTTATGTAACGATTACTAGAGGTTGCGATAATATGTGTACATTTTGCGTGGTACCTTTCACCAGAGGTCGAGAGCGCAGTCGTGATCCGCATTCAATCCTTGAAGAGTGTAAAGAATTAGCAACAAATGGCTACAAAGAAATTACACTTCTTGGTCAAAATGTTGATTCCTATTTATGGTACGGTGGTGGTCCCAAAAAAGATTTTGCAAAAGCGTCGGAAATGCAAAAAGCCACGGCGGTAGATTTTGCTCAATTGTTAGATTTGGTGGCGAAAGCGGTTCCCGAAATGAGAATTCGTTTCTCGACTTCCAATCCGCATGACATGACGACTTCGGTGTTCGAGATGATGGCGAAACACAATAACATCTGCAAATATGTGCACTTGCCAGTCCAAAGTGGTAGTGACAGAATTTTAGAATTAATGAACCGCCAGCACACGCGTCAGGAATATTTAGATTTAATTAAAAAAGCCAAAGAAATCGTTCCAGAAGTGGCTTTTTCCCAAGATATGATTGTTGGCTTCTGTACAGAAACTGAAGAAGATCATCAAGACACCTTGAGCTTAATGCGCGAAGTTGAGTACGATTACGGTTATATGTTTGCGTATTCGGAAAGACCAGGAACGCCGGCTCACAAAAAAATGGAGGATGATATTCCTGCCGATGTTAAACAAAGACGTCTGGCGGAAATTATCGCTTTGCAAGGCGAATTGTCGAGAAAAAGAATGGCTGGCTATGTTGGAAGAAACCACGAAATTTTAATCGAAGGAACTTCCAAAAAGAATGAAAACCAATGGAAAGGACGTAATTCTCAAAATGCGGTTTGTGTTTTCGATAAGTTGGAAGGTCAAAAAGTAGGCGACATTGTGTCTGTTTTTGTGTACGACAATACGCAAGGAACGCTTTTGGGGAGAACGGCGGAATAAAATTTAAATTTTTAAAACAATATTCTCTTTTATATCAAGAAGCAAAATTAATGGTAGAAATAATTACCACAAAAAGCGCTAACTGACATGTGAGAAAAGAAGAGGACGAAGTTCTATTATAGTAAATTAAATAAAATGAGAAGTTTATCCTACATCATTATTTTAGTGAGTTTGATTGGTACTTGCCAATCAGGGAAGGCTTCTTGTGTTCCATATAAAGTAAAATGTAAGGCTTCAAATGTTGCTAAAAACGTTTCTCAAGAAGAAGCGAAGCAGCTTTTGCAAGAGTTTAATCATTTAATTTCAAAATACAATCAAAAGTTTTCGAAAGCGATTTGTTCTGTTGATGAAACATCAAATTTTATATTTAGATTTTCATCAAATTTCAAAGAATTAAAAAGCTTAAAAACGGAATTTGATTTAATAAAAAAAACATCAAAAATTCGTAACAAAGATAGTTTGGAAGATAATATTTTAGTTTAATCCTACCAAAAACGAGGATTTACAAGAAAGATTAAAATTTTAGAATCAATACTATTTTAATCATGTAATTATTAAATATTTAATCCAAAAAAAATGAACGAGTTACAAAATATAAAAAATCGCTTCGGAATTATCGGGAATTATCCCGCTCTCAACCGTGCTTTAGAAAAGGCGATACAAGTCGCGCCAACAGATATTTCCGTATTAGTGATCGGAGAAAGTGGTGTAGGAAAAGAGTTTATTCCAAAAATTATTCACGCAGAATCTAAAAGAAAACACCAACCTTACATCGTTGTCAATTGTGGAGCAATCCCAGAAGGGACAATAGATTCTGAACTTTTTGGTCACGAAAAAGGTGCTTTTACAGGAGCAACTTCTACCAGAAAAGGCTATTTTGAAGTTGCCGATGGCGGAACAATTTTTTTAGATGAAGTTGGTGAATTGCCTTTGCAGACGCAAGTTAGGCTGCTTCGTGTTTTAGAAAGTGGAGAATTTATGAAAGTGGGTTCTTCCCAAATTCAAAAAACCAATGTGCGAATTGTTGCTGCAACCAACGTTAATATGATGAATGCCATCCATGACGGTCGCTTCCGCGAGGATTTGTATTATCGTCTGAACACCGTACAAATCGATATGCCAGCTTTACGTGAAAGGAAAGGCGATATTCATTTATTGTTCAGAAAATTTGCGATCGATTTTGCTGAAAAATACAGAATGCCAGAACTCGAATTGGAGCCAGAAGCAGTAGCGTATTTAGAAAACTACAGCTTTCCGGGTAACGTTCGTCAATTAAGAAATTTGGTGGAGCAATTGACTGTTGTAGAGCGTAATCGTAAGATAACAGCCGAAAAGTTAGCAGAGTATATTCCGATGGAAAAACATCTTCCGATGTTGGTAAATCAAAATGCAAATAAAGCACAATCGGACTTCGGAAACGAGAGGGAAATCATGTACAAGGTTCTTTTCGATATGCGAAACGATATTAATGATCTAAAATCCTTAACTTCGGAATTGATAAAAAATCGCGGAAATGGTGACTTGAGTAATCAAGAAAAGAATCTAATTAACAAAATCTATACACCAGAGCCTGCGGCGCATAATCCTAATTCGTTGTTGTATTTTGAACCTAATGACAATGCGAATGTACAAACGGCAAATATGATGAATGTTGAGGATAACGAGCCCTACGAAGACATTATGGATATCGAAGTAGAAGAGGCTAGATCAGAATCTTTATCACTTCAAAATAATGAAAAAGATTTGATTATCAAAGCTTTAGAGAAACATCGTGGTCGTCGAAATAAAGCGGCAGATGAGTTAGGAATTTCCCAACGTACACTTTACAGAAAAATTAAACAATATAATCTTGAGGATTAAAATGAATTGTCATATCTCAAATCCACGCACCAAAGTTTTGAAAAAGATAGCATTCTTTTCATTACTCGTGCCATTGCTGTCCCTAGTAAGTTGTTATAGTTTTACAGGTTCGTCTTTAAGCCCCGAAACTCAGACTTTTTTGATTAAAGCCTTCCCAAATAATGCCGCAAATAACAACCCAAATCTTAGTCAGGATTTTACGGTGGCTTTACAAAATAGATTTGCTCAAAGAACAACCTTGAAAGGCGCTGTCGATAAAGCGGATATTATCATAGAAGGAGAAATTACGGATTATAACATTGTGCCAACGACCATATCGTCGCCAGTTGAAAGTACGCAGACTGGTAATATGATCCAAGCAGCTCAGAATAAATTGACAATTACGGTGAAAGTTCATTACGAAAATCACGTCGCAGGCGAGGAAAGCAAGAGTTTTGACAGAACCTATACTGACGAAGTAACTTTTAATAGCGATATGGATTTGATGACGATAGAATCTTCTCAGGTCAAAATTGTTAACGAGCGTATTATCAATAAAATTTTTAATGATATTGTAGCAAACTGGTAATTATGAATGCACGAATTATTGAGCTTCTTCAGCAACCCTCATTAATGCAAGCAAATGATTTGCAACTTTTAGAAAAACAAATTGAACATACACCTTATGTTCAGAATGTTAGAGCACTTTATTTATATGGCATTCACCTATACAATCCGACGCGATATAAAGAAGTCTTGACGACGACTGCTGCTTATACGACGGATAAAAAAATTCTGTATCAATTCATTAATAAAAGAGATATTGTAGAATCGTCGAATGTTAAATCTGAGGAAAAAGTAGATACAACCATAGAAACACCGGTTGAAGAAACACAACATGCAGTTTCTACTAAAATTGTTGAAAATTTAACTGAAAATAAAGAAGAATATTCAGAGGTTGAAGCACAACAAAAGGAAGATGTCATGAATGTTGAAGCAGGTTCTAAAGAGGTTGTTATTACAGATGGAATGGCAATTTCGGAAAAAGAAGAGGAAGTAGGATCGGATGTAAGTTTGGAATCGATAGATGAGAATTTAAAAGAAAATACAGAAGAATCTTCGGAGGTTGAGGCTCAACAAGATGAAGATGTAATGAATGTTGAAGAAGGTTCTAAAGAGGTTGTTACTACAGATCATACAGAACCAATTGAGATTGAAGAAGAGTTAAATAGAGATGTTAGTTTTGAATCGATTGACGACTTTTTACCACAAGTGAAATTTGAAGTTCCCAAAAATCATCATCAATTTCTAAATCCTCCAAAGTTTGAAGTTAAAGAGCATAAACCTGTCGAAATAGAAGAAAAACCTACAGGAATTGTAATCGACGATACTAACGAAAATATTGATTCTAAAGAAGAATTGAATGACGCAGATTCTTTAGATTTTGGACCTTTTTCTGGAGAAGAGGTGCCTGTTGAAGTTTTAGAAACTGAAAAATCGGAAGTTCCAGCAGAAGAGCATAAGGAACTGGAGCCTACTAAAATTGATGTTGCGATAGAGGACGACAACTCAGCGTGGAAGCCAATGTCGATTGACGCACACCAACCTGATGCTTTAATTGGGAAAGTTGAGACTTTAGGTATTGTAACGACCACAGATAAGGATCATAAACTAGAACCGACAGAAGAAGAAGTTTCAGAAACTATGAAACCTGAAATTAAGCTCGAAAAACCAGTTGATGAGCCAAAGCCTGATAATGAAATTGGCGAGCAACAAAACGGAAATGTAATAGAGACCGCAGAAAAAGTAGAGGAAGAGAAGCGCCCGATTTTTAATGTTTCCTTCTTTGGTGACTCCATCGCGATGGTTGATGATCAGAAAAAAGCGATTGAAGATGTGGTAGAAGAGATGGTAGAGGACGCGCAACAGAAGGAAGCTGAAATACCAGCGGTTGTTGCAGCTCAAGATAATAGTGTACCAGAAAAGAGCAATGTCCGACAATTTATCAATACTTGGCAAAATTGGTTAAAGATTGATCGTAGCGCTGAAATTGAAAAAGATAAAGAAGTCAAAAAGCAAAAAGCGATTGATGAGTTTATAGAAAATCAACCCAAAATTACACAACTAAAAGATGAAGCAAGTTTTGTTATTAAAGAAAAGAAAGAAGATATTTCTCACTTGATGACCGAGACTTTAGCCAATCTCTATTTAGAGCAAAAACTCTATTCTAAAGCGATAAAAGCATTCGAAATCCTAATCGCAAAATACCCCGATAAAAAGGACTATTTTACACAAAAAATAGAAGAAATTAAAGAGCAAAGAAAATCCTAAAACCAAAAGAGAACCAATTAATTGGTTCTCTTTTTTTTCTTTTTGGACGTTTTCCTTTTCGGCATTTTTGACTTTACGAACTTCTCACGATTTTCCAAAAACTCGATTATATCTCTATTGTACGAGACTATTTTCGCTTCCTTAATTGTTTTTAAAACTTCATCGTAAAACCAATTTTTCAAAATATACCGATTTCCAATACAAGATATTAGAGTTATCAATGTGGGCTAGAAATCCTGCCTTCTAATAAAATTTTTATAAGACGAGATGTTGTCATAGCCCCGATTACAGCGACATCCTTTTTTTTGCTGAGGCTTGAAAAAGCCTTGGCAAAAAAGATACAGCGGAAAGCGGGAAACAGCTCCTAATAAAAATAATTTCAGGAAAAACTTAGTTTGGGATTTTGCCCTAAGAAAAACCCGAAATCTTGCGACTTCGGGTTCTCATATTTCATTGTACTGTTATTCTAAGAAGGTACCAAAACACGAAGCCTCGCCTTTGCAAAAGACACTCCTATTGTTGAATGTTGATTAAATCCTAACATTTTTCCTTCGTTTTTTTGTTGGTTAAACTTGATTTAGTGACGCAAATATTGAATAATTTTTTAAAACGCAATTTTTATTCGGAAAGCAAACCGCGAGGTCGTTTATTAAAATTATTTTTCCTCAGGAAGATTCTTCCAGTATTGAAGACTTTTGGGTACATCGAAGTAATTTGGCTTGTTTGGAAACCTCTCAAAATAGTCTTGCAAGTTCTCCAATTCTGAGATGATCCATTCTCGCAACGGCAGCATTTCTTCATCCCATCTATAATGGTAGATTTTTGACATATCCTTAGAAACGATGAATACAACATTGCTTTCTTTACTTTGATTGACATAGCCTTGGATCACATAATAAGGAAAGTAATCTCGTGGTCTTTCGGTGATTTCGAAGTCAAGAAGATGGTCTTTTCTGATACAATTATCGCAGGGTGCCAAATATATATCGTTGATGGTATCGAGATTTTTAAGACGATCCAAAATTTTTTGTTCTGCCCTAGAGTATGTAAAAGGATAAGGATAATACACGCCGCCAACTTCGTAATCATTAGGATGTTTTTTTGTTTTGTAAGCTTCTACTTTTTCACCCTTTTTGTTGATAAGATAACTTTCTGATTTTTTGGAAGAAGCTACGATGTACCAATGTTCGCCGCCTTTTTCATATTGTTTTTTCCAACCACCAACATAGACTCTCGCATAACCGTACTGGAAAGGCTCTGCAAAATCCCATTGTGCGGGAATTGTTAGGACGCCGTCTTTGTCTGCAAAGCCAACTTTGTGGCCATCGACATAACGGCGAAGACCTTCTTCGTAATAGTCTGTGCCGTTGTCAAACCATAACGGATAATAAAGAAATTTTCCTTGTCGGTCATAGACTTCTCCCGCGGGCATCAAAGGTAATTTTGATGAATAATCTTTAACTTTTTCGGTTCCGAAAAATTCTATTGTAGGTTCCTCGATTGGTTTTTTGAAATCATAATTACCATAATACGGTGCTTTTGCAGGGATAATGATGTTGCCAGATTCTGTTTTGACGCCGATTTTGGTGCTGTCAGCAGTCGAAAAATAGTAAAGCTTTTCTTTGGTTTGTGCCAATAAGAATGTGCTTTGAAGTATTACAAAAACAAAGCTTAGAAGTTTTAAAACAATATTTTGAGAAATCATTTATGTCTTTTTATTAATTCAGTTTTTTGGTTTTTTAAGTTTTTTAACAACGAAAACGATACAAAAAACGACAACCGATATTAAAGCTAAAAGTTTTAAAGCCATACCAACATAAAGATAGGCGTATGGCGGATCTAGTCCGTAGAGTTTGGTTAAATATTCGCCAAGTGAAAATACTAAAATGCAGATAATCAGTACGAAAAGTGACTTTTTTAAATTCATGTTTTTAAATGCTTAGTCCTTGTTTAAAAATAAGAAATTTTGTAGTAATTTGATTTAATTAAATAAAAAAGTGCGACAATTACTTGCCGCACTTTTTTTGATATTCGATTTGAAAAATTATTTTAGTTGCTCAAAACTACGTTTGATAAAGTCTGTTAAGTCTTTGCCTTTCAGTAGGTTTTGAGAAAGTTTTGCTAAGTCCAAAGCTTGTTGGATTTTTGCATTTTTAATTTCTGAATTATCAGTTTTAAGAATGTCAGAAGCCAAGTCGCTGTTAGCATTTACCACGAGATTATACATTTCGGGGAAGTTGCCAAACATCGATGGTGCACCCATCTGTTGCATGTCCTTCATGCGACGCATAAATTCGGGTTGTGTAATGCTAAACGGCGCATCGTCGCTATCTAAATCTTCTAGCTGAACCGTGTAGGTCTGCGAGTTAATTGCTTCTTCAATAGATTTTTTTAGGTTTTCTTTTTCGCCGTCGTTAAGTTTTGCAATAACAGGTTCATCTTTTTCAATAAGTTTGTTGATGTTATCGGCGTCAACTCTTGCAAAAGTTACGTTGTCTTTTGTACTTTCCAATTTCTGAATTAAATGCGGCACCAAAGGCGAATCCATTAACAGAACCTCGTAGCCTTTAGCCTTCGCAGTTTGGATGTAGCTGTCTTGCAAGTCTGTATTGGATGCATAAAGAATAACCGTTTTTCCGTTTTTGTCGGTTTGTTTGTCTTTAATGTTTTCGATTAATTCGTCCCAAAGAAGATATTTGCCATCGGTTGTTGGATAAAGCATGAATTTGTCTGACTTCTCATAGAATTTGTCTTCCGTCACCATTCCGTATTCGATAACCACTTTGATGTCATTCCATTTTTGTTCGTAATCTTCACGGTTGTTACGGATAAGTTCCACCATCTTGTCCGCCACTTTTTTTGTGATGTACGACGAAATTTTCTTAACCGCACCATCTGCTTGTAAATACGACCTAGAAACGTTTAGCGGAATATCTGGTGAGTCGATAACACCGCGTAGTAACATCAAAAAGTCAGGGACAATGCCTTTAACTTCGTCTGTTACAAAAACTTGATTTTGATAAAGTTGAATTTTATCTTTTTCGATATTTAAGCTGTTGGACAGTTTTGGGAAAAATAAAATCCCAGTCAAATTAAATGGATAATCAACATTGAGATGAATGTGGAACAAAGGCTCCTCAAATTGCATGGGATACAACTCGCTGTAGAATTTTTTGTAATCTTCATCAGTTAATTCTGATGGATTTTTTGTCCACGCTGGATTGGGATTGTTGATGATGTCATCCACTTCGATGGTTTCGGGCTTAGCATCTTCGGCAGCACCTTCAGGTAAAGGCAGCGTTTCTGTTTTTGTTCCGAATTTAATAGGAATTTGGTTGAAGCGGTTGTATTTAAGAAGTAATTCTCGGACTTTGAAATCGTCTAAAAATTCGGTAGAATCTTCTGCAATGTGGAGTAGGATTTCGGTGCCGCGATCCGATTTGTCCGTTTGTTCCAAAGTGAATTCTGGACTTCCGTCGCAAATCCAATGCACTGCAGGCTCGTCTTTATAAGATTTTGTAAAAATTTCTACTTTGTCTGCTACCATAAAAGCAGAGTAGAAGCCAAGACCAAAATGTCCGATAATGCCAGCATCTTTTGCTGAATCTTTATATTTTTCTAAAAACTCCTCGGCACCCGAAAATGCCACTTGGTTGATGTATTTTTCAACTTCTTCGGCCGTCATCCCAAGACCTTGGTCTTTGATGCTAATAGTTTTTGCATCCTTATCAATTTTAACTTCAATTTTTGGATTACCATATTCTACTTTGGCTTCACCAATGTTGATAAGGTGTTTTAGTTTGGTCGTAGCGTCCGTTGCGTTAGAAATAAGTTCTCGTAGAAATATTTCGTGGTCGCTGTAAAGAAATTTTTTAATTAGTGGGAAGATGTTTTCCACTGATACATTAATCTTTCCTGTAGACATAATTGTGTTTATTTTATGAGTTAATTTTCTTGAAATTGCAAAACAAAAAATTCTGAGTTGTGTCAAATGGCGTCGTGTGATCTTCGGTAAAACATTCGACTTTTTCGAAATGGTTTTTTAAAAGATTTTCCATGCTACTTTCGCTATATTTTGTAATGCCGAGACCGCTGCATATAGTTGGTTCATTTGTTGAAAAGGTGCCATTAGTCAAATCAGATCTAATTATACCGAGCTGCCATCGCCACCGCCAACATCAATAATTTTTGAATTTTTATCGGCATTAATTGACTGAATAAGCTTAAGCGACATTGAGTATTCGTCTTGCGTCCAGCTTATTTGTTCTGGTGTTCTGTTTTCGTAGACGTTTTCCCAATGTTGTTGACTCATACTTTTTGTTTGTTTTTAAGATTCAAAAAAAATACCAGTCCCGACAAAGTGACAATTTGTCTTTTTGGTGGAAAATATTGCTAAGAATATGCGCCCCGACGAAGCCGAAACTCCTTTTGCGAGAGGCTATGCCGAGCAAAAGAGTGGGAGACGAAGGCGGAAATGGCGCCCAAGAAAAAAGGACTCTAAAAATCTTAGAATCCTTCTTTAATATAATAGTGAAAAATTTAATCTAATGCGAGGTTAACAACTTCACTCATTTGCGAAACGTAGTTAACTTTTAGATTTTTGAGATAGTTTTTGTTGATTTCTTCAACATCTTTTCGGTTGGCTTCGCAAAGGATGACTTCTTTAATACCCGCACGCGTAGCAGCCAGCAATTTCTCTTTGATACCTCCTACAGGTAGGACTTTACCACGAAGTGTGATCTCGCCAGTCATCGCCAAATGAGGTTTTACAGATTTGTTTTTGTAGCTCGACACCATCGACGTCAACATTGCGATACCAGCCGAAGGACCATCTTTTGGTGTGGCGCCTTCTGGTACATGGACGTGGATGTTTTTGCTTTCTAAATCTTCGGCGCTAATGCCTAGTTCTTCATAATGTGCTTTGATGTATTCTAAAGCAATCGTCGCCGACTCCTTCATCACGTTGCCGAGGTTGCCCGTCATCGTTAAAGTACCTTTGCCTTTTGATAAAATACTCTCGATAAACAAGATATCGCCACCAACGCTAGTCCAAGCCAAACCTGTCACAACGCCAGGAACTTTGCTGACTTCGGACAACGTGCTAGGACGCGGAACACCTAATATTTCGTCGATTTTCTCAACGGAAATTTTTGGATCGTAGTCATTTTCCATGGCGATTTGTAAAGCTACCCAACGCGCGATAGAGGCAATACGTTTCTCTAAAGTTCGGACACCACTTTCTGAAGTGTGCGCATCGATGATATGTTTGATTTCAGGGTTTCCTAGCTTGAAAGCTTTTGCATCTAAACCAGTTTCTGAAAGTTGTTTTTTGATAAGGTGACGTTTTGCGATTTCGATTTTTTCTTCCAACGTATAACCCGCAATACTAATGAGTTCCATACGATCCAATAGTGGACGTTGGATGTCGTTAAGGTTGTTGGCAGTCGCAATAAACATCACTTTCGACAAATCGTAACCCATTTCTAGGAAATTATCATAGAAATTGCTGTTTTGTTCTGGATCCAAAACTTCTAACATGGCTGAACTTGGGTCGCCATGCATGCCTTTTCCTAATTTGTCGATTTCATCTAAAATAATTACAGGGTTTGACGTTCCTGATTTTTTGATAGATTGAAGAATTCGTCCCGCCATGGCGCCAATGTAGGTTTTTCTGTGACCGCGGATTTCGGATTCGTCATGGAGACCGCCAAGAGAAACACGAACGTATTTTCTTCCCAAAGCATCGGCGATTGACTTTCCTAGCGAGGTTTTACCAACGCCAGGAGGGCCAGACAGGCAAAGAATTGGGGATTTCATATCGCTTTTTAATTTTAAAACTGCGATGTGCTCTAGAATTCTTTTTTTGATATCTTCTAAACCGAAATGCTCTTTGTCCAAAATCTTTTCGGCTTTCTTTAAATCGAAAACGTCTGTAGAATATCTTTCCCAAGGTAAGTCCGTGAAGAAATCTAAATAATTACGTTGTACGTTATAATCTGGCGAATTAGGATGCTGGCGTTGCAAACGTTGCAATTCTTTTTGGAAATGCGTCTCAACATCTGCTGGCCATTTTAGTTTAGCCGCTTTATTTTTGAATTCGTCTACGTCAGAATCTGGGCCGCCACCCAGTTCTTCTTGAATAGTTCTTATCTGTTGGTTCAGGAAATATTCGCGTTGTTGCTTGTCAAGATCTTTACTTGTTTTTTGATGAATTAGATTTTTTAATTCTAAAAGACGGAAATCCTCATGCATCATTTCGTAAAGCAATTCTGCACGTTTTGCTAAAGATTTTTCTTCTAAAAGACGTTGCTTTTTCTCAAACGTAAAGTTGCCATTCGCTGCAATAAAGTTGAGGAGGTCCTCCGGTTCGTTAATGTTTTTGATAGCGAAATTTGCGGCAGTTGGGATGTTAGGATCGATTTCTATAATCTTCATCGCCAGGTCTTTGATATTTTCTATCAAAGCTTCAAATTCTTCTTTGTTGCGAGAATTGCTATCTTTAATTAAGCTTAATTTAGCAGTTAGATAAGGATCTCTTGCTTCAAAATTTTTGATTTTGAAACGTTTGACTCCACGTGTTATCGCTGTGATATTACCTTCTGGAAGTTTTATAATTTTTACAACTTTTGCTAGCGTTCCAATGGTGTAAAGATCCTTGTCTGCAGGATTATCCTCATTTGGATTTTTCTGCGTCAAAATCCCAATCAGTTGGTTAGATTGCATGGCGTCTTCCAGAAGTTTTTTTGACTTTTCGCGTCCTGCGGTAATTGGTGTTACAACTTTTGGGAACATCACCATATTGCGCACTGGCAAAATGGCGTACACCTCTTGGTCGAGTTCTTTTTCTGTTGGTTCCGAAATATTTATTTCTTCAGCAACCAATCCGAATCCGTCTTCCAAGATAGCGTCAAAGTTGATATCTTCAAATTCTTTCATAGTGTATGATGATGACAAATTGTCATTTCTTTAAGGTGATAACTTATTGTCTTTTTATAAATTGCGGATAATAAGTCAATTATATGTTGAGTGGTATATTTTCACAATTCCTATGCCACAACATTTTTTGTCATAGAAAGCAAAAATCCTCCGCAAGTTGGGAGGATTTTAATATTAAATTTTTTTAGTGGTTAAGCTAGCATTCTTTGTGCCTTTTTAACGCCTTCGACCAATCTATCAATGTCCTCAAAAGTATTGTAAACTGCGAAGCTTGCTCTTACGGTTCCCGCGATATCAAAATATGCCATAATGGGTTGCGCACAGTGATGACCAGTTCGTACCGCAATTCCTTGTTTGTCGAGAATCATTCCAACATCTGATGAAATCCCAACGCCTTCTAGATTAAAAGAAATGGCGCCAGCACGATTGGCTTTTTCTGCATAAATTCTTAAGCCTTCGATTTCTAATAAATGTCTTTGTGCATATTCTAACAAAGCATGTTCGTGTTGTTGGATGTTTTCTAAAGTTACAGATTCCATGAAGTCGATCGCTGCACCAAGTGCAATATTGCCACCAACATTGGGTGTTCCGGCTTCAAAACGGAAAGGTAAATCGGCGTAAGTTGTCTTTTCGAAACTACAAGTTGCAATCATTTCACCACCGCCATGGAAAGGTTGTAGCTTATTTAATGAAGATTCTTTTCCGTACAGAATTCCGGTTCCCATTGGTGCGTACATTTTGTGTCCAGAGAAAACAAGGAAATCGCAATCCATCTTCTGAACGTCTAATCGCAAATGTGGTGAAGATTGCGCTGCATCGATTAGTACGAAAGCATTAGAAAGTTTTCTAGTTTTCGCAATAATTTCTTCAACAGGGTTGATAACACCAAGCGCATTTGAAATTTGATTTAAAGAAACAATTTTCGTTTTTTCATTTAACCAAGAATCCAAAACATCGATTTGTAAAATTCCATTTTCGTCCATCGGAATAACGCGAAGTTTCGCACCAGTTCTTTCGCAAAGCATTTGCCATGGAACAATGTTCGAATGGTGCTCGAGGTAAGAGATGATAATTTCGTCATCTTTTTTAATCAAATCTGTCATCGCATAAGCAATCAAATTGATACCTTCGGTTGTGCCTTTTGTGAAGATAACTTCGTAATCGTGCTTGGCATTAATGAAATTCTGAACCTTTTGTCTGGCTAATTCCATTTCGGTCGTTGCAAGTTGACTCAAGGTATGTATGCCACGATGTACGTTGGCGTTGATGCTTGTATAATACTTTTCCCAAGTCTCTAGAACCGAAATTGGCTTTTGAGAAGACGCTCCATTATCCAAGTAAACAAGAGGTTTTCCATTGATTTCTTGGTTTAAGATTGGGAATTGATTTCTTATATTTTGAATGTCTAACATGTTCTTTATTTAGAATGCTTCAAAGTTACGGCAAATATTATTAATGAAGTTTAAATTGGTTTTAAATCATATTTTTTAAAATATCAAATAGAAAACTTACATTTGTTTGGAAAGCTATTTGATGCATCAAAGCTATGACAGATTCTGAGAAAAAAATACAACTCCGAAATTATAAGATGCTGGCGACAGGATTGTTCTTGTTGATGGCCATCACCTTCATCATCATGACCATTATACAAAAATCGACGCCATCGCATTGGGTTGGTTACATCCGTGCTTTCTCGGAAGCGGCGATGGTTGGTGCATTGGCAGATTGGTTTGCAGTGACGGCTTTGTTTCATCATCCGATGGGACTCAAGATTCCGCACACCAATTTGATTGAAAACAGTAAAGTGAAAATTGGTGATAATCTAGGAAATTTTGTTGTCGATAATTTTCTAGCACCAGAAAATATTCGACCGTATATTCTAAAATTAAAAGTTTCGGGATTTGCGGGAGAATGGATTGGTAAAGAGAAAAATCAGGATTTGTTTGTGAGCGAAGCTTCCAACATTTTGCTTGATATTTTATTAAAATTGGATGATAAGGAGGTTGTCCATTTTATTTCGAACAAGGTAAAAGATATGACGGCTTCCATTAAAGTTAACAAACTTCTGGGTAATGGTTTGGAATATCTTATTCAGAAAAATGATCATGAAAGTTTGATTACAAATCTAAGTGGTCAGATTAAAACTTATATTCTTCTAAACCAGCAAATGGTGGAAGAACGTGTTGAAAAAGAAAGTTACTTTTTCGTTCCTAAATCTGTTGACCGAAAAATTTCGGAGAAGATTGTTTCGGGTTTAAGCCATTATTTTGAAGAAATTGAAAATGACCAACAACATCCTTTGCGAAAAGAAATTACATCCAAACTTTTGGTTTTTGCAGATGAGATAAAAACGGAAGTGAAATGGGAAAACGAATTTGATGTTATTAAAAATGAGTTTTTGAATGGTGAAAAACTCAATGAATATGCGTCTGATATTTGGTTGTCTATTAAAGATTCTGTGCGAGCAGAATTAACTTCTGAGACTTCAAGTTTAAAAATATATATCAAAAAAAATCTTAGTGAGTTATCTCAAAATCTTCAAAGTGATGAAGTTCTTCAAAAGAAAATTGACAGTTGGATTCGATTAACGGCTTACAAATACATTTTGAAAAATACCAAAGAAGCGGGAAATCTTATCAGCAATACCGTAGGAAATTGGGAAGGAAAAGAACTTAGCCGGAAGCTAGAATTAGAAGTTGGAAAAGATCTGCAATTTATCCGAATCAATGGGACAATTGTTGGCGGTTTGGTTGGACTTCTAATCTATACGGTGGCGCAATTTCTTTAATTACATTTCTTGATTAAGAACCAAAAGCGGATCAATATATTCTCGGTCGTTACTTAATCTTGGGACTTTGTTTTGTCCACCTAGTTTACCACGATTTGACATCCATTGGTAAAAAAGTTTTGGTTTTGCAATGTGGACAACGGGACGTTTTAATGTGATGTTATTGTAACGTTTTGCCTCGTAGTCGGAGTTCAGGGTTTTTAAAGTTTCATCAAAAATATTAATGAAGCTATCCAAAGATTCTGGGTGAGACGTGAATTCGAAAATCCACTCGTGTGCGCCGCTTTCTTTGCCTGTCATAAAAACTGGTGCGCCCGTAAAATCCGATACAAAAGCATTGGTCTCGCGACAAGCTTTCGCAATCGCATATTCTACATTGTCGATCATTAATTCTTCACCAAAAGCATTGATGTAATGTTTTGTACGACCAGCGATTTTAATTCTGAAAGGACTTAATGAGGTGAATTTTACAGTATCGCCAATCATGTAACGCCAAAGTCCGCCGTTGGTTGTAATGACCATGGCGTAGTTTTTCCCAAGTTCGACCTCCGAAAGTGGAATGGCTCTTTGTAAACTTGTTCCGAAAGTATCCATCGGGATAAATTCGTAGAAAATGCCGTAATCCAACATCAATAACATCTCGTCGCTGTCAGATCTGTCTTGGATGCCAAAAAATCCTTCCGAAGCATTATAGATCTCGTAGTAACGAATAGGTTTTCCTGTAATCTGGTTGTACTGATCACGATAAGGTTTAAAACTTATTCCGCCGTGAAAAAACACTTCTAAGTTTGGCCAAAGATCAGTAATATATTCTTTGTTAGAGTCTTGGAGAACTCGTCGTAGAAGTACCATCATCCAACTCGGCACGCCTGTTAAACTGCCAACATCTTCTTTGACAACTACGGAAACGATGGCTTTTAGCTTACTTTCCCATTCGGACATTAACGATACTTTTTTGCTTGGTGTATTGATAATTTCGACCCAAAAAGGTAAGTTTTCAATAAGAATTGCAGAAAGGTCACCAAATTTCGTATTAAAGTTTTGATACATTTCTGAACTTCCACCCAATCTTAAATTTTTATGTTGGAATAAACCACTTTCTGGATGGTTGTTGACATAGATAGATATTAGATCTTTCCCAGCTTTGTAATGACAATCTTCGAGGCTGTCATCAGAAATAGGGATAAACTTGCTTTTGGCATTGGTTGTTCCAGAAGATTTTGCAAAATGTTTAATTTGCCCCGGCCATATAATATCCTTCATGCCTTGGCGTGCTTTTTCGATATAAGGTTCGTAATCTTCGTAGGTGACAACTGGGACATTGTTTTGAAAATCTTTATAGTTTGAAATGTCTTTGAAACCATAATTTTTTCCGTAAACAGTATTTTCGGCGTGAAATAATTGCGAGAATAAAACACCTTTTTGTGTCTCTATAGGATGATCTATAAAATTATTGATTTGGTCTATTCGTTGTCGAATAAACCAGTTGACTACGGTGTTGAACATTGCTTTGGTCGCCATATCAACAAATATAATAATTTTGAGTCTATTTTGTTAGGTGAAATGTATATTTAACAAGATTTTTAAAACAAAAAAACCTGCAGCATTGCTACAGGTTTTATTATATAGAATAAAATTCGTTAAAAGAATATTAAGCTTCAGTAGATTTCTCTTCCGTTGTAGCTACGTCAGGATTTTGATCTGTAGCTTCCTCTTCATCATCATCATCTTGAGCAGCAGCACCACCTTTCATTGCATTTCTAGACATCTTAACAGCTACGATAACTGCGTTGTCTGGGTGCATAAAAGTGTATTGGTCGTTCTTGATAGAACCAACATAAAGTTTGTTACCAATTTTAAGAGGTGTAACGTCAACAACAACTTCGTCAGGTAAGTTAGCTGGGATAGCTTTAACTTTCAACTTACGGTAAGTTTGTCTTAACACACCACCAGAAACAACACCTTTTGCACGACCTGTAATTCTTACAGGAACTTCCATGATAACTGGCTTGTCAGCCGCTAATTGATAGAAGTCAGCGTGTAAAATCTTGTCAGTAATTGGGTGGAATTGGATGTCCTGAAGTACAGCAGCAATCGTTTGACCATCAACCTCAATAGATACCGTGTGTGCTTCAGGAGTATATACTAATCCTTTGAAAGCTTTCTCTTCAGCAGAGAAGTTCAAAGTTTCTGTACCTCCGTAAACAACACAAGGAACTAATTCAGCATCACGTAAAGCTTTAGTAGACTTCTTGCCCACGTTTTCTCTTTTTGTACCTTGAATTGTAATAGATTTCATTTTAAAAAATGTTTAAATTTTAAGTGTGCAAATATACAGAATTTTCTGAAAATGCGAAATATTTATTTTTATATGATAAATTTATCACTAATAGAATGGTGCTCGTGTACACTTTTCATAACGTCTGCGAAAAGTGGTGCGCAGCTCAATACTTTTATTTTCGGTGATAAACCTTCTTTAATAGGAATAGAATCTGTCACAATAACTTCCGAAATTTTAGAATTCTGAATGTTATCATAAGCTTTTCCTGATAATACAGGATGTGTTGCAATTGCTCTCACAGATTTTGCACCTTTTTCTATTAAAATATCAGCTGCTTTGCATAGTGTGCCTGCCGTGTCAATCATGTCGTCTATAAGGATGACATTTTTGTTGGTGACATCGCCAATTAATAACATCTCTTCAACAACGTTAGCTTTTTTTCTTTCTTTATAACAAATAACAACTTCAGCTCCTAAATGACTTGCGTAGTTTTTTGCTCTTTTTGCACCGCCCATATCTGGTGAAGCAATTGTTAAGTCTTCAAGATTAAGTGACTGGATGTAATCTACAAAAATCGTAGAAGCATAAAGGTGATCAACAGGGATTTCGAAGAAACCTTGGATTTGATCAGCGTGTAAATCCATTGTCATGATTCTTGTTGCCCCTGCAGCGGTTAAAAGATTCGCTACTAATTTTGCGCCAATTGGTGCTCTTGGTTTGTCCTTTCTGTCTTGTCTTGCCAAGCCGTAATATGGAAGTACAACAGTAATGTTTTTAGCAGAGGCTCTTTTAGCGGCGTCAATCATTAACAAAAGCTCTAATAGATTGTCTGCTGGTGGAAATGTAGAACCGATTAAGAATACACGTCCTCCTCTTACAGATTGTTCTAAAACAGGCTCGAATTCTCCATCGCTAAAATCTTGGATAATGATTTTCCCTAATTCTTGGCCGTAGTTTTCAGCAATTTTTTCAGCTAAAACTCTACTTGTTCTAGTTGAAAATAGATAGCTGGGTTGTTGATCTAGCATTTTACTTTTTATTTTGTGCAAATTTAATAAAAAATAAACCACTCGAAATTCAAGTGGTTTATTTTTATAAAGAATAATTGGTGTTTCTTTAATTAAGGAAATGTTACGCCAGAATACTTGTTGACATCTACCATTGGTAAAGTTGATTTGTATTTGGTGTTTATGGCTTTCATGAATTCGTTGGCTACGATGGCGTAACCTCTACCTGTTAGGTGGACACCGTCCAATGAGAATGCGCCTCCTGTCACATAAGTTGCGGTATATTTTACACCATTCCATTGGATGCCAGATTTTTGCGCAAGTTCTTTCATTTTTGCATTGGCATCTACAAATGCATAGCCGTTAGCAGTAGCAGCAGCTTTTATCGTTTCGTTATAACTGGCAATCGCTGAGTTTACCTCTGTAACTTCTGTACTTGTCAAAACATATCTGTCAGCAAATGGATAGGCAATACCTCTTGCGCCTAATTCAGCAGGAACACCAGGAGGTAAAGTTTCTATTGTTCCAATTGCTGCTTTTGCTGTTAATGGGACAAGGTCGCCCTTTTTGGCTTGTCTCGCTTGTCCATAGGTTGCACCTAGGTAATTTGCTAGTGCGGCTAAAGTTGGATTGCCAGAATTAGCTGCAGCAAAAGTAATAGCTTGTTTTAGGTCTGTAAGGCTTTCGTCTTTTATTAAAAGTGGATTAGCTGCTGTTTTGCTTAATAATTGAATTCTGTCTCCAGCACCAACCGCTTTTAGAATTTGGGTTAATGGGCCGTAAAGATTTGCATTCAATTGGTCGATAGTTGCGTTCCCTATAGTCGCATTGCCTTGTCCTAAAACTGCTGCAGTTAAAGGATTGTAAGGCACAGTTGTAAGGTTAGGGATGGTAGTCACATCTGGGATGTTTGCAATAACGCCTTTTGCTTTTGTTGTTGCAATTTGGCTAACCAATAAGTTGTAATATGTTTTGAACTGGTCGGTCGGTGTTAGTGTTTCTAAGTTGCTGTCAGCTCCAGCCAATGCATATAATAAAGCGTCATTGTTTCCGATCCACAAAGAAAAGAATGTCGGTTTTTGGGATAAGAAGTCGCCGATAACCGATGCTTCTGGAGTAGATGCAAATCTTACAAAATAGGGGTTGGCGGTTGTTCCAATACCAGAAGGGTTTCCGTAACCAGGAGCTAATAGATGTGCTACTTTTGCACCAGGAACCCCCATGTTATTGAAATTGCCTGTTAATTTGTTAAGAACATTAGTTGTTGGTTTGTTGTCGTTAGCGTTTTTAATATCAGGCACACCATTAACCATTGCGCTAATGTATTGTTTTGTATCCGCTATTTTGTTAGGTCCCAATAAAAGACCACCATTATTATCAGCCATTAATGGTTGTAAGAATTCGCCGCCACCAGCTAATTTCATTTGTTGTGCAATCATCGATGGATAAGATTCGTTTTGTCCATCAGAATATAATGCATTATCTCTATAGCCAGAAGTCAGTGAGTTACCCAATGCGACGTATTTTGTAAAATCTGCATCGCCTTTAGTTACTACAACATCAGTAACGTCGGTGTCAAAATCTGTTTTACAACTTTGTGTTGCTAATAAAGCAGAAATGCTAAATAGTGAAAATAATATCTTTTTCATAATAGTTTAAAATTTTAGAACGCGTTATAAGATAGTCCAAGTCCAAAGTAATAAGCCTTAGCTTTAGCTTGTCCAATAAAGTTATAATACGTGTTATTAACCTGACGACTTTGTGGCATTGCGTAAGCACCTGCGATGTCTACACCCAATTTATTGAATTTAAATCCAAGACCCGCAGTAATAACATAAGAGTTAAATGATGGCGTTTCTGGGATGAAGTTTTCATTTGAGTAAGGAGATTCATCGTAATAAGCTCCCAATCTACCAGCAATCATGTCATTAAACATATATTGAGTACCAAGTCTGAAAGTTTTAGTGTTTTTAAAATTCTTAGGTGTTACCAAAACTGTTGCGTCGTTTGGTTGGTTGCCAACTGGAGCGTGCTCAAAATCAAGCGTTAGTCGCTCGTATCTTGACCAACCTGTGTAGTTAAAGTCAGCTGATACTAACCACTTCGGTGTAATTTTATAAGTTGCACCTAATGTATACTCGTCAACCAACGGTAATGTTGCTTTGAATTTATCCTGACCATTGGCGTCAACTCCTAGATTTGGATATAAAGATTTTGGAACGTTGAATGTTGCAGTTCCGTCTTTAGCCTTCATATCAATTGGTGAACGGTAAGCAATGCTTAAATCTAACTTGTCGTTTGGCTGAAAATAAAAACCAAAACCATATCCAGATCCAGATGCTTTTTCATCATTAATATTAAGACTGCCTCCGTAAGCGGTAATTGCTTTGTCCCAGTCTACTTTTCCTTTTGCATAAATATAGCTTGCTCCGAATGAAGCCCAAGGTGCAAGTTTAAAAGACACCATTGGTTGGAAGTAAAAACTCTTTAATTCCATTTTTTGTACCATTTCAGCTCCTTCCCACGTACTTGGCCATTGGATTGTACTACCAAATGGTGTTGCGAAGTTAAAACCTAATGACAAGCCATCTGTTACCTTATAGGCTACAGCCGCATACAAAGGTGTACCAATTGGGTTGTCACTTTCTGTAGACTGTAGCGTAGAAAGATTTTGGAAAGTCGCTTTATTTGTGGCTCCGAAACCACCTGCAACAACGCTTAATTTAGCAGGGATGAAGGACATACCCGCAGGGTTAAAGAAAGTCACACTCGCATCTTCGGCATGTGCACTTGTGTGTGCCATCGCAAGCTGCTTAACTCCTTGTAACGAAACTCGGAATCCACCTGCGTATGATAAAACACCTGCCGCTAAAGCCGTTGTTATAAGTAATTTTTTCATAGAAGTAATGTTATATTATGGTCAAATATAAAATTTATTTTTTTAAGAATGTTAAAATTTTATAAAATTAACTAAACAAGCATTTAGTTTTTAATGGTGTTTAATTTTTTTAAATGATAAAAATATCACTTACATAGCATGTCTTTGATGATTTTGTTGTATTTATTTAATATTTTGTTTAATGTTAAACATTGCAATGCGAACCATAATAAACGATGTTAATTTTAAGTTTTGATATGATGATGATTTAAATATATTATTATTAAATATTGATTATTTTAAATAAAACTTTAAATATAATACAAAATCGGGATTTCTGAAATCTGCAATACAACTTTAATCAAAAAAAGTTAACTTTGCGAGAATAATATATTTTAATATGAGTTGTGGATGTAAGACGTCCGGCGATTCAGGACATTCATGTGGAACAAAATCCTCGAATGGATGTAGCAGTGTAGATACTTGTGGAAATAGCTATAAATTAAATGTTTTCGATTGGTTGTCTGATGTCAAAAACCCAGGCACTTCTTCTAACGACTATGTAGAAGTAAGATTTAAAAACGATCGAAAAAGTTTTTTCAAAAACACAAATAACTTGCCTCTTGCGGCAGGTAACACCGTTACGTTAGAAGCGAATCCCGGTCACGATATTGGCGTAGTTAGTTTAACTGGAGAACTAGTAAAAATCCAGATGAAAAAGAAGAAAACCTCTACAGAAGGACTTCTTAAAGTGTATCGACACGCTACACAAAAGGACATCGAAGTTTGGCAAGAACTTCGCAAAAAGGAAAACGATGTTAAAATTCAGGCTAGAAAAATTGCATATTCAATTGGTCTAGCGATGAAGATTACAGATGTAGAGTACCAAGGTGATGGGTCCAAAATCACTTTTTATTACACCGCCGATTCTCGTGTAGATTTTCGTCAGTTGATTAAAGAATATGCAGGAGCTTTCCGTACAAAAATTGATATGAAGCAGATTGGCTTCCGTCAAGAGTCAGCGAAAGTTGGTGGTATTGGATCATGTGGTAGAGAGCTTTGTTGTTCGACTTGGCTAACAGATTTTAGATCTGTTAATACCAATGCAGCGCGTTATCAGCAATTAAGTATCAATCCTCAAAAATTAGCTGGTCAATGCGGAAAACTTAAATGTTGTCTTAACTACGAATTGGATAGTTATATGGACACGTTGCGCGATTTTCCGGCGACCAATACCGTTTTAAATACCGAAAAAGGAAAAGCTTTCTGTATTAAAATTGACGTTTTCAAAAGAAAAATGTGGTTTGCGTACGTAGAAAACTCTATGGCTTGGTATGATATTGATATTTCGGATGTCAAGATGATGATTTCTGTTAATCAAGAAGGGAAACCATCGCCAGCTTTGGAAGATTTCAAGGCTCAAAGTGCACCAGTTGCTAACGTGGATTTAATCCAAGAAAGTAGCCTAGATCGTTTTGAAAAGAAATCGCGTCCTACTAATAAAAAGAATTCTCGTAATCGAAATAACGATCGTAATTCTAATGATCAAAATAACGCTGATCGATCGAACAATAATCGCGAAAGGAGAGAACGTGGCAACTCTGGACAAAACCAAAACCGAAACGCTTCTAAGCCTAACCAAAATGGTCAAAATAACCAAAATGGAAATGCACAAAAAGAAGTAAGAAAAGAGGTGAAAAAAGTTGAAACTTCTGCGGAAGCTAGGCATGGAGAAGCGCCAAAGGCTAAAAAACCTTTTAATAATAAAAAGAAGTTTCATAAAAAACCAAATTCTAATCCTAATTCCAATAATGGGAACAATGCGTAAGTTTTTAGGGGTCTTTGTTTTGGCACTGTTCTGTATTAGTTGTAACGATGCCAATGAGGTTGTTAGTATGCAATCTTTAGCTGGTTCTTGGAATAAAAATAAATTCCAAGAATTAACTTTTGAGGTGAAAGATCATCAGAATCCGAAAAATATTATATTTGTTGTTAGAAATAATGACAACTATCCTTATAGTAATTTGCGATTAATTGGGACAATTCTAGATGACAAGAAAAAAGTTTTGTCGAAAGATACACTCAATTATGTCCTTGCTAAACCTAATGGTCAATGGCTAGGAAGCGGATTTGGAGATACTAAAGAGATATTGTTTCAGTACAAATCAGATTTCAAATTCCCGAAAGATGGTCAATTTAGCATTGGCGTAATACAAGCGATGCGAAAAGATAATCTTCCAGGGATTGAAGATTTGGGCGTAAAAATTGTAAATGTAAAGCCATAAATAATATATGGAAGACAATAAAAAATCAAAATCTGCAAGTGGATTTCCATTACAGCGAAAGAAGAAAAAAACATCTTCTGGTACTAAAAGATGGATTAAATTTATTTGGTTAGGATTAATAGTCGTAATTCTTGGGATTTCGGGATTGTTTTTTGCTGTTTCACAAGGATTCGTCGGCGATATGCCTGATGTTAAGGATTTAGATAATCCCGATATCTATGTTGCGTCCGAGATTTATTCTTCTGATAACCAGCTTCTTGGTAAGTTTGAAAAAGAAAAAACGATTCCTGTTACTTACAAGCAATTACCCCCTTATTTGGTGTATGCATTACAAGCAAAAGAGGACGAACGTTTTAAAGAACACTCTGGTATTGACTTAAAGTCGATTGCTAGAGCCGTTTATTTTGGTGGTGAAAGAGGTGGAGGTTCCACGATTTCTCAACAGCTAGCGAAGTTGTTATTTACTGGACAAGCTTCTCAAAATAAGTTTCAACGTGCATTCCAAAAGTTGAAAGAATGGTGTGTTGCTGTAAGTTTAGAAAAACGTTATACTAAAGAAGAAATCATCACTTTGTATTTTAACAAATTTGACTTTTTGTTTAATGCAAAAGGTGTTGAAATGGCTTCTAAAGTATATTTCAATAAATCTACTAAAGATTTAACCCTTCCCGAAGCTGCAACATTTGTAGCGATGTTGGAAAATCCACGTAAAAACAATCCTTACCGTAAACCAGAAAGAGCTAAAGAAAGACGTAACGTTGTACTTAAGCAAATGTTGGACACTGGTTATCTAGATCAACAGACTTATGATAAAGCTATTGATGAGCCAGTAACTGTAACTTTTTCTCCTGTTGAAAAGATTGAAGAAGACTATTCTGCTTATTATAAATTTTATTTAAGAAAAGAGATTCAACAATATCTTACAGAATACGAAAAGCAAACAGGTAAAGAACTTAACCTTTATAAAAACGGTTTAAAAATCTATGTTACGCTAGATTCTAAAATGCAAAAATATGCCGAGGAAGCTATTAAAGAACACTTGGCTTCTTTGCAAAAGAATTTTGATAACGAGATGAAATACAACTCCAATCGTCCTTATTATAATTTGAGTAAGAAGCAGATTGAAGAATTGATGATGTCTGCCGTTAGAAGAACTGGTCGTTACAAGCAGATGAAAGCTGAAGGTATGCCTGAAGATTCTATCATGATGGATTTCAAAACACCAACAAAAATGACACGTTTTACTTGGGGTGGTGAAGAAGAGATTGAAATGTCGCCGTGGGATTCTATCCGTTATCACAAGCAAATTGCACAAGCAGGGCTAATGTCTATGGATCCATTGACAGGTGATATCAAAGCTTGGGTAGGTGGTATCAATTGGCAACATTTCCAATATGATCACGTTAAACAGGGTAAACGCCAAGTTGGCTCAACTTTTAAACCTTTCGTATATGCAACCGCAATTATGCATCTTGGGATGACGCCGTGTTCTCAAGTATCGAATGCTACCTATTCTAAAGGGAATTGGTCGGTACCAGGTAACGGTGCTATGCTGACGTTAAAAGATGCTATTGCCCACTCCAAAAACCCCGTGGCTATTCGTCTAGCTGAAATGGTTGGGACTAAAAATGTTATTCAAACCGCTAGAGATCTTGGGGTTACAGATCCGATTGATACAAGTTTACCAATGGCACTTGGTACGTCAGATATTACGATTTATGAAATGCTAGGTGCATATAGCACGTTTGCAAACTTCGGTAACTATACCAAGCCAGAGATGATTTGGCGTATCGAAGATGCCAACGGACGCGTGATTAAAGAAGTAAAACCAGTTGTTAAAGAAGTCATGAACGAGATGTATGCCTACACGATGATTGATCTAATGAAAGGTGTAACCGAATTTGGTACAGCTTCTGGAGAACTTAAACGTCGAGGTGTACAAGCTGCTGAAATTGCTGGTAAAACTGGTACAACGCAGAAAAACTCCGATGGTTGGTTTATGGGTATTGCTCCTAAATTAGCAACAGGTGTTTGGGTTGGCTGGGAAGACCGTGCAACGCACTTTAGAAGTACAGGCGAAGGACAAGGTGCGAAAATGGCATTGCCGATTTGGGCAATTTATATGAAAAAAGTATACGCAGATAAAACCTTAAATATCTCACCAGAAGATAAATTTATCAAACCAAGCGATTGGACCGGAAGCTGTTCTGACCTTAGCGGACTTCGTGGTGGTTATGGTGACGAAGGCGGATTAAGGACAATTGATGAAATCAAAAATCCAACGCGACCTCCAAGTAATCAAAATAATTCTGGTCCTAAAAAGGAAGAGAATATTAATGAAAAAGTGAATACAACTGACGATATAGATTTTAATAAATAAATTCCAAAGCCCACAATTTGTGGGCTTTTTTTAACAATGAATATTAAAAATATTACACATAAGTTTGTTGACTCTTTTCCAGGAGATTTTTCTGGAAATCTACATCAAAGACAAACACCAGGCTTTCTTTTTACTAAAGTACGTCCTGCCGAATTTAATACTATTGAACTCGTTGCTTTTAATAAAGAGTTAAGTCAAGAGATTGGTCTAGGCAACCTCGATCAAGATTTAGATTTTTTGGCGGCTCAAAATTTACCCGAAACTGTCGAAACTTACGCAACTGCTTATGCAGGCCATCAATTCGGAAATTGGGCTGGACAATTGGGTGATGGACGCGCAATTTTTGCAGGTGAAATCAAGAGTGATGATAATCAAAGTTTCGAATTACAGTGGAAGGGCGTTGGTGCCACACCGTATTCGCGGTTTGCTGATGGACGCGCAGTTTTGCGATCCTCGGTTCGAGAGTTTTTAATGAGTGAAGCGATGTTTCATCTTGGTGTTCCTACAACCAGAGCGTTAAGTTTGGTTAAAACCGGCGAGTTGGTAACGCGAGATATTGCTTATGATGGCCATCCCAAACAAGAGCAAGGTGCTGCAGTACTTCGCGTTGCCGAATCTTTTCTAAGATTTGGACATTTCGAATTGCTAGCTTCGCGCAAAGAATTTGACACGCTGCAAAAACTAATTGATTTTGCGATCGAAAACTATTTTGATGAGGTTGATAGACTATCCGCGACAAAATATTTAGATTTCTTTAAAGCCATTGCAGACCGTACTGCCGATATGATTATCGAGTGGTATCGTGTTGGCTTTGTGCACGGCGTGATGAATACCGATAATATGTCGATTCTGGGTTTGACAATTGACTACGGTCCTTATTCGATGATGGACGAATACGATTTGGAGTTCACGCCCAATACAACCGATTTACCAGGAAAACGTTACGCTTTTGGAAAGCAAGCTCAAATAGCACATTGGAATCTCTTACAATTAGCCAATTCTTTATTTCCAATAATTAAGGATGAAAAAGCTTTGCAAAGAATTTTGGAAGATTATGTTTCTAATTTTTGGAAACTGCATGACGAGATGCTTTGCAAGAAGTTCGGTTTTGATACTTTATTGAAAACTGACGATCAATTTTTTACGACTTGGCAACAGATGATCCAAGATCTTAAGTTGGATTATACTTTATTTTTTAATGTTTTGACTGATAATATTTTGGATGAAAATCTTGATGCTGAGCCATTTATTTCAACATTTTATTCCGTTCCAAAAACAGAAGATTTAGAAAGAATTAATTTATTTTTAAAATCTTATCAAGAGCGTTTAGCGCAAAATAAATTCTCCAAAGTAGATGCACAGCAATTAATGTTAAAAAATAATCCGCAATTTATTTTAAGAAATTATTTGTTGTACGAAGCGATACAAGATTTGGAAAACGGCGACCAAACTAAATTTGATATTCTTCTTAAGGCTTTAAAAAATCCTTATCAAAAAGTTGACGAAAGTCTTAACCAAAAACGTCCTCAGAAGTATGATATGATCTACGGCTGCTCGCAATTGTCGTGTAGTTCTTAGTTTTTTTTGAGTTAAAGAAGCCTTTCACAGTTTTGATCTCTGTAAGGCTTTTACTTTTAAGTCGATTTGTTTTGCTACAATTCTTATTTTTGCAAAAATTTTTCAATTGAAGATTAAGATTTATTTTTTTAATATTCTGAAACTTGTTTTTCCATCAAAAAGATGGGAGTGGATTGTTTTCGCTGTTGCGTTAACATGTTATTCCAGTTTTGCATATTTTATCGCTAAAAATTTTAGGATCGTTTTTGATGATCGCATTCCATGGGATGCTTATTTTAGTTTTGATAATCGTGCAATTGTCATGACTGGTGGCGGTTTTGAGAGACATCCGCTGTCTAACTATTTTTTCGATTGGATCAGAGAATTCGCGCTCTGGATTTCTAACGGAAAAATGAATGCTGACTTTAGAATTGTCTTGGCGCTGTGTTCCAGCTTTATTGTGAGTTTATCTATCGTCCAGGTTTTTAAATATTTACAAAATATTATTAAACTGCCAGTGTGGCTAAGTCTTTTGATTATTACATTTTTTGGACTTTTTACGACTAGTATTTTATTGTCTTTCACGCCAGAAAATTATACTTACACACTTTTGTTACTTTGTTTGTTCAATTATTATGTTGCAAAACAATATCAAGCTGACAAGACTTTGTCTTTTGGAGCTGTTACATTTTTTGGAGTTACAGTTGGTGGATTAACGATTACGAATATTGTTAAAGTGTATTTACCAATGCTGTTCCAGCCTCAATTATATTGGAATTGGAAGAAAATCGGTCTCGAAATATCTAAAGTTTTTGTTTCTATAATCGTTTTTGCGCTTTTATTTCTAAACAGAATTAATTTTAACATTCAGAATTTCTTTAGTAAAACTGAGGAACAGTATGATAAGTTTTCGACTCCGAAGGTGACGCCACTTTGGGATATGATTTATTCTTGGTTTTTTGGAGGCAATATGTTGTTCCCGTCTTTCGTGTTGCGAGATTATCACAATAAAAAAGGCTTCGAATACAAGGCTATTTTTATGGATGTTTATTCTAGTTTTTGGTCTTATGTGGTTGTTGGTTTAATTGTAGTGTTTGCGATTTGGAGTTTTGTTAAGAATTTTAAAAATCGACTGGTGCAGATTTTATTTTGTTCTCTATCTATCGATATTGTGATACATTGTATCCTGAAATTTGGTTTGCATACTTCCTATATCTACGGTGGACATTTTGTATTTGTATTTCCTTTGCTTATCGGATGGTTGTTTTTTGCATATCGGAAAAATACTGTTTTAATAAGTAGTTTAACAGCTAGTTTAGCTTTAATAACGGTTTATCTAGGCATTAATAACTTTATTAGACTCGATGAGTTTATTGAATTTTTAAATGTTTTTTACAAATAAAAAGTCCGAAGTTTTTGCTTCGGACTTTTATTTTATATTAAGTTGATTCTTACTTTGCTTCAACGCAGAAGATTCTATATTGGACGGCTGTGGCTGATCCGTAAGTGGCTTTAATACGTTTTAAATCACTAGATGCACTTTGTTTATTGAAATAACTTCCGGCTAATATTTTATAGTTTGGACGAAGAGAAGCATCAATTTCAACTTTTAAAGAAGGGAAGTTTTTTCTAAAATCAGCGCCAATTGTGCGGGCTTCTTCATTGCTTTTAACAACAGCGACCTGAATTTTGTAACCCATAATTTTTGGATTTTGGCGACAGATCTCGGCTTGTGTTAACGCTCTATTTGGCACCAAAATTTTTGTAGGTTGCTTTACTGTTTCGGAATTGGAAGCGTATGATCCACCTTTTGGACGAGCACAAGATTCTTCTTGTTTGCTGATAAGATTGTCAATTCTAGAATCCATAGTTATACTAACTGGCGTTCCAGAAATGGTGTCGGTTTTAACAACAAGTTGAGCAGTAGCCTTATATGAAATTACAAAGATGAAAATAAGTAGTGCTTTCGAAAGGATTTTCATTTATTTTATTTTTAGCAAATTTAAGATAAATAAAAAAAATGCCAAACTTTCTTATTTAGAAGTATTATAAATTATTAACAAGTGAGAAAAAGCAGATATAAGATTCTCATAAATTTATGTTAAAGTCTTATTTTTGCCTAATTGAATGTATAATCAATATATTTTACTAACCCAAGATTAATTAAATGATTAGTTGGAGAAAGCATTATAAAAAGAGTTTGATAGCAATAGGCTTGTTGTTATCGACTAGCGCTTCTATTCATGCACAAGGAGATCCAAAGAAAGGCCAAGATCTTTTCAAGGCCAATTGTACCGCTTGCCACGCTTTGGACAAGCAGATGATTGGACCTGCTTTGGGCGGTATTGTTGATAAGTTAAAGAAGGAGCAGGGTCTGGGACCAGACTGGTTACACAAATGGATTAAGGATAACAAGGCACTTAGAGCATCTGGTGATAAGTATGCTAACGAAGTCTACGAGAAGTTCAACAAAGTTGAAATGTTGCAGTTTCCGAATTTGTCAGAAGAGGATATCGATAATATCTTAGCTTACACGACAGATCCGCCAAAAGAAGAACCTAAAGCTGATGCTGCTGCTACTGCAACAGATGCTTCTGCTAATGTTCAACAAGCAAAAGACAGTGAGCTTAATTCTCAAGCGATTTTAGCGGCATTTGTTGTTATTTCGGGCTTGTTACTTTGGTTGTTAGTGAAAATCAGACAATTAGTTAAATTACAACAAACGCCTGAGTTGACAGACCTTAATTCTACTAGAATTAATAGTTTCTCAGAACTTTATAACAAATATAGTTTCGTAGGTAAAGGTGTTATTGCTATTCTTGCTGTATTAGCATTATATGGTGTTTGGAATTCCTTAATGTGGATTGGTGTTTATAAAGGTTATAAGCCTGAGCAACCTATCTATTTCTCTCACAAGATCCACGCTGGAGAAAATAAAATCGACTGTCAGCTTTGTCACTCTAGTGCTAAGTATGGTAAGGTTTCGGAAATTCCATCAGTTAACGTATGTATGAACTGTCACAGATCGATTTCTGAATACAATGGTAAATACATGGAGCCAGGAAAAGATAAAGCATTCTATGATGGCGAAATCCAAAAGATTTATGCTGCTGCTGGTTGGGATCCTGCTAAACAACAGTATACAGGAAAGACTTCTCCAATCGAATGGACAAGAATCCACAATATGCCAGATTTCGTATACTTCAACCACTCACAACACGTTGTAGCTGGTGAGAAGGCGATTGTCTCGTCATTCAACAAGAAAAATCCTAACAATCAAATTGATGTTGTTTGTAAAGCTTGTCACGGTAAAGTTGATACTATGAATGTGGTACAAATGGCTAACGACTTTACAATGGGATGGTGTATAGAATGTCACAGAACAACAGAAGTTGACATGACTAACGGTTACAACCAAGAGTATTTCAAGAATCTTCACGGCAAGTTGAAAAAACAATACGGCGAAGGTGCTAAAATTACTGTAGATGCTATCGGAGGTCTAGAGTGTGGTAAATGTCATTATTAATAACAAAAATTAGAAGTATCAATGGCTTCAAATAAAATACAATTCAGAAGTATTCACGAACTAAAAGACCAATCGCTTAATGCGAAGTTGGCTCAGAAAGAATTTCAGAACGAAATTCCAGTAGATGAATTCTTGGGAGATGCGGAAAAAATGAATAATTCTGGGACTTCCAGAAGAGACTTCCTAAAGCTTTTAGGTTTCTCAACGGCTGCTGTAACACTTGCAGCTTGTGAAGCACCAGTTATTAAGACTATTCCTTATGTGGTTAAGCCGCATGACATCATTCCTGGTATTCCTAATTATTATGCATCGTCATATTTTGATGGTTTCGATTTCGCTAGCGTTTTAGTGAAAACTAGAGAAGGTCGTCCTATCAAAATTGAACCAAATCCAACTGCTGGAAGTTTAGGTAAAACAAATGCAAGAGCACAAGCGAGCGTTTTGTCTTTATATGATAATGACAAACTAAAACAACCTAAACTAAATGGTGCTGATGAGTCTTTCGATAAAGTAGATGACTATGTTATCAAAGGTCTTAACGAAGCGCAAGCGGCTGGTAAAAAAATAGTCTTATTATCGCACACTTTGCCAAGTCCAACTTTCAAAAAGTTGTTCGGAGAGTTTAAAGCAAAGTATCCATCTGCGGAGTTAGTAACTTATGAGGCTTATCCTCATGCAGCTGCTTTGGATGCAGCTGTGGAAGTGTTCGGACAAAGAGCTTTACCAGTTTATGATTTGTCAAAATCAGAATTAGTAGTTTCTTTCCGTGCAGATTTCTTAGCTGATTACAACGCAGGAAGTTTAGAAACTTCTTATGCTGAAGCTCGCAAGCCAGGTGCTAATATGTTAAGACATATCCAAGTGGAGTCTAACATGTCTTTGACTGGTGCTAACGCGGATTCAAGAATTAGATTAAAACCAAGTGCTGTTAACAAAACTTTGGTTGAAGTCTATAACGGTCTTAATGGTGGAACTAAGGATGCCGTTGCACTAGAAATCGTTAAAGAGCTTCAAGCTAAAGGATCAAAAGCAGTTGTATTTGCTGATGGTTCTAAAGCGGCTTATGTTTTAGCACATTTAATCAACCAAAAATTGGGTTCTATAGCTTTTACTGGAAAAGCTAACATGCTTAAAGATTTTGATGGTGCTAAATTCAATGAGTTATTAGCTTCGATGAATGCAGGTCAGGTTGGTGTATTAATTACAAACAATGTTAACCCAATTTCTACAAGCGCTAACGGTGAAGCCTTCAAAACTGCAATGTCTAAAGTAACTTGCACAGTTGCTGTTGTTGACAAGAAAAATGAAGTATTCAAAGCTTCAAAAGCTATTATTCCTGTTGCACATTGGTTAGAATCTTGGGGAGATATCGCTCCCGAAACTGGTTCTTACTCATTAATGCAACCAACAATTCAAAAGATATACAAGTCAAGACAGATTGAAGAATCTCTATTGGTTTGGATCAATGGAAAAGGAAGTCCTGCCAACGATTTTTATACTTATCTTAAAGCAAGTGCGGCTTCACTTCTAGGTGGAACTTCATTTAATAAAGCTTTATATAACGGCTTTACTGCTGCGGCTGTAGGATCTTCTTTGTCTTACATTGGTGGTAACGCTGCACAAGCTATTTCTGAATTAAATGCTTTCAAAGCTTCAGATTTAGAACTTCAATTATACCTTAGCACAGCTATCGGTGATGGTACACAAGCTAACAATCCTTGGTTGCAAGAGTTACCAGATCCAATTACGAGATTATCTTGGGATAACTACTTAACGATTTCTCCAAAAGATGCTGAGCGTTTAAAAATTGAAAACTCACTAAACGGAAGAATGCAGTTAGACGGTTCTGTTGTTGACTTAACAGTTAATGGTAAAGAACTTAAAAACCTACCAGTGTTCATCCAGCCAGGTCAAGCTGAAGGATCTTTAGGTTTAGCTTTAGGTTATGGTAAAAAAGATTCTGGTAAAGTAGCAGAAACTGGTGTTAATGCTTATCCTTTATTTGATGGATCTAACACAGTACTTTCTAACGTAAGTATTAAAATCACAGGCGAAGAGCATGAGTTTGCAGGAATGCAGCTTCAGAATACCCTAATGGGACGTTATGAAATCGCTAAAGAAGCTACAATTACAGAGTTTTTAGGTGATGTTAATGAGTGGAATAAGCCATTAGAAATGCATACCATCGGAGGTGCTTTACCAATTGGCAAAATTGACCTTTGGGATTCTTTCGATGATACTGATGGACCACACTTTAACCTTTCTGTCGACCTTAACTCATGTACTGGTTGTGGTGCTTGCGTTATTGCTTGTCAGGCAGAAAACAATGTGCCAGTTGTTGGTAAAGAGGAAGTCAGAATGTCTCGTGATATGTATTGGTTAAGAATTGACCGTTACTATACTTCGAAACTTCCTAAAGAATTCGATACTGTTAAACAAGATGGTAAATTATCTCAACAAGAAGCGGTTGATGGTGGACTAGACGTACCAGGAATGTATAACATGTTGATCGAGCCTAGCGAGAATCCAGATGTGATCTTCCAACCTGTAATGTGTCAACATTGTAACCACGCACCTTGTGAAACTGTATGTCCAGTTGCGGCGACATCACACGGTAAGCAAGGACAAAACCAAATGGCTTACAACAGATGTATTGGTACTAGATACTGTGCTAATAACTGTCCATATAAAGTAAGACGTTTCAACTGGTTTACATATAACCTTAATGATAAATTTGATTTTAATCAAAATAATGATTTAGGTAGAATGGTTCTTAACCCAGACGTTGTTGTAAGAACAAGAGGGGTTATGGAAAAATGTTCTATGTGTATCCAAATGACGCAGAATGTTATTCTTGAAGCTAAAAAAGAAGGAAGAAAAGTTGTTGACGGAGAATTCCAAACAGCTTGTTCTAAAGCTTGTTCTACAGGAGCAATGAAGTTCGGTGATATGAACGATGTTAACTCTGAGGTTAGAGCATTATTCGGCGACAAGAGAAAATATACTTTGCTAGAAGAGATTGGTACTAAACCAAATGTATTCTACCATGCAAAAATTAGAAATAGAAAAGAAAACAACGTTTAAATAATAAATAGGTAAAAAATGTCAGGACATTACGAAGCTCCGATAAGGGAACCTTTAATTATTGGTCATAAGACTTATCACGATATTACAGAAGATATCGCAAGACCTATCGAGGAACGTGCTGGTAAATTATGGTGGGCATCACTATACGCAGCATTAGTACTTTTCATCTACGGATTCGGTTGTATCGCATATACAATTGGGACTGGTATTGGTGCATGGGGATTGAATAGAACTATTAACTGGGGTTGGGATATTACCAACTTCGTATGGTGGGTGGGTATTGGTCACGCCGGTACACTAATCTCTGCCGTACTATTATTATTTAGACAAAGATGGAGAATGTCGGTTAACCGTTCTGCAGAAGCGATGACAATTTTCGCGGTATGTCAGGCAGCGATTTTCCCGGTTATCCACATGGGTCGTGTATGGGTAGGTTATTGGGTTTTCCCTTTGCCAAACCAATTCGGATCTCTTTGGACTAACTTTAATTCACCTCTACTTTGGGACGTATTTGCAATCTCGACATATTTCTCAGTATCAGTAGTGTTCTGGTTCATGGGACTTATTCCTGACTTTGCAATGATTAGAGATAGAGCTAAAACACCCTTCAACAAGAAGATGTATACAATTCTTGCTTTCGGATGGGGTGGTAAAGCAAAACACTGGCAAAGATTTGAAGAACTTTCTTTGGTTCTTGCAGGTTTAGCAACGCCTCTTGTATTCTCTGTACATACCACGGTATCTTTTGACTTTGCAACTTCGGTTATCAAAGGTTGGCACTCGACAATCTATCCGCCGTACTTCGTTGCAGGGGCTATTTTCTCAGGGTTTGCGATGGTACAGACCTTATTATTAGTAGCGAGAAAAGTTTGTCACCTAGAAGATTATATTACAATGTATCATATCGAGATTATGAACATCGTAATCATCTTAACTGGTGGTATGGTAACTGTAGCTTACGCTTGTGAATATTTTATCGCTTGGTATTCAGGATCACGATTCGAAGATTTCGTATATCTATCTCCTGGTGCTGCAACTGGTCCTTACTGGTGGGCATTTTGGGCATTGATTATTTGTAACTTGGTAGTTCCTGCAGCATTCTGGTTCAAGAGAGTTAGAACTAACATTTTTGCAACATTTATCATTGCATTAATCATTAACATCGGTATGTGGTTTGAGCGTTTTGATATCATTGTTATCAACTTATCAAGAGACTACTTACCATCATCTTGGACGATGTTTATGCCAACAATTATTGACGTAGGTGTGTACCTTGGTACAATAGGATTCTTCTCAGTATTGTTCTTATTATATGCTAGAACATTCCCTGTAATTGCACAGGCTGAATTGAAGAGTATTTTGAAAATTTCAGGTGAAACTTATAAAGCAAAAGAAGGAGATGAGCACCACTAAAATTATTTACGGACTTTACGGCGACGACGATGATTTAATGCACGGCGTTAAAGCCTTCAACGATAAAGGTATCAAGATTAACGAAGTATATACACCTTTTCCTGTACATGGACTAGATAAAGCTTTGGGGCTTAAGAAAACTAGAATTTCGGATGCTGCTTTTTTCTACGGTGTTTATGGTGTTTCAATTGGGGCTTTAGTGACATACTATACGATGATCCACGATTGGCCTCAAAATATTGGTGGTAAACCATCATTCGATTGGGGACATAATATGCCAGCATTTGTGGTACCTATGTTCGAATTAATGGTATTCTGTGCAGCGCACTTGATGTCATTAACTTACTTAGTTAGAAATAAAATGTATCCTGGGGCAAAACCTCAGAATCCAGATCCAAGAACAACAGATGATAAATTCCTTATGGAGTTTGTATCTGACGATGTTGAAACAATCAAACAGATTCTTGTAGACACTGGTGTTGAAGAAATAACAGTTAAAGATGCTTAAGATGAACAAGAATATTATTAAAATTACAGCTGTTTTAGGCTTTGCAAGTGTTCTTTTAACTTCTTGTAGTAAAGAGAATCCACCTTTGGTTTATTTCCCGGATATGTACTTTCCAGTAGCTTATGATCCGTTGATGAAAGCTGAGGATGCTTATTCTAAACACGAAAACGAAATTCCTTTGTTTGTAGCTAATGCAGGAGCAACAGGATTATCGCCAGTAGATGGTACAGTTTCTCAAAACAGAGACGGCGTTATTGACGAAGAAGGAAGTCCTAAAAACGTTGACGAATACAATGCTGGTTATGATAAGTCTAAGACTTTAACAGCATCTCCACTTAACCCAAAAAATCTTGAAAAAGATTTAGAAAGAGGTAAAATTTTATTCGATCATACTTGTGCTGCTTGTCATGGTACAGGTGGTGATGGTCAGGGACCAATTGTACAAAGTGGTGCTTACTCTGGTGTACCAAATTATAAGGATCGAGAAATTACTGTAGGATCTGTACATTATGTTCTATCACATGGTAGAAATGCGATGGGATCTTATGCAGGACAACTTAATCCTGGAGACCGTTGGAGAGTAGCAATGTATGTGATGAACGCTTTTAAAGCTGGTGCAGTACCAGCGGCAGCACCGACATCGGATGCGGCACCTAAAGCTGATGACATAGCAACTACAAAAGAGAATAATACTAACACTAAAAAATAGAAGTAAGAAATGTATAGTTTTTCACCTAAGTTAAGATTATATTCCATTATACTGATTGTTGTAGGATTAGTGTTATTTGCTGCAGGTTTTGCTTTGAATAAAGGAATTGACGATACTACTATTACCCACTGGATGGAAGCTGTTCATTCAGGAGGTCACAATAACCCGTCTCACTCTAGCGAGTTGGTAGGTCCTCAAGATCATGCTGCACATTTAGAACATGCAAAAATGCAAGTTGGTAACCAACCTTTAGCTGCTTTACACGTTGCTGCTGTGTTTTTGTTTGGTGTTAGTTGTGCTGCTTTATTCTTCTATAGTATTCAGCATGCTGCACACGCAGGTTGGTCAATTATTGTAACAAGAGTTATGGAAGCTGTTGCTTCTTTCATTCCTTATGGAGGCGCAATTCTTTTAATCATTGTATTATTAAATGCTTTTCACATGGGACATTTGTTTCACTGGATGGATCCATCTTTAACAGATCCTAAAGACCCTAACTTTGACGTAATTATTTACGAAAAAAGTAAATTCTTGAATGTGCCTTTCTATGTTGTAAGAACATTTATTTATGTTATTGGTGCTAGTTTCTTCGCTTGGAAGCTTAAGCAAGTTTCTAAGAAAGTGGATGATACCAATGGTGATAGAAAAGTATATGCTAGTTTGTATAACTGGAGTGTTGGTTATATCGCATTCTTCGGTTTTGCATCTGCAGCATGGGCTTGGGATTGGTTAATGTCTATTGACCCACACTGGTACTCGACACTGTATATTTGGTATTCTATGGTGAGTTGTTTATCAACTGCTGTAGCGTCAATTATCTTAGTGGCAGTTTATTTAAAGAAAAAAGGATTTTATCCTCAATTTAACGATAACCACTTACATGATTTAGGTAAGTTTTTATTTGCTACAAGTATGCTTTGGACGTACTTATGGTTCTGTCAATTCATGCTTTATTGGTATGCTAACGTACCAGAAGAGGTTAACTACTTCTTTGGTAGATTCGAGTATTACGCACCAACATTCTTACCAATGTTGATCGTTAACTTCCTACTTCCTTTGCTAATCTTAGTAAGTAGTAGTATCAAACGTAACTATAAAGTAGTTACTACGATGGCTGTTGTTGTAATTTTCGGTCACTGGTTAGACTATTTCAACATGGTAATGCCAGGAACAGTTGGACCTTATTGGAATAACCTTCCGACATTATTACTAACAGTAGGATCGTTTGCGGCAGTAGTAGGTTTATTTGTTTTCGTAGTGTTTACTGCATTAACTAAATTAAAACTAATGCCAACTGGTAACCCTTTCTTCCACGAATCAGAGATTTACGAATATCCTTTCTAAGAGATATTGTTATTTAGAATTTGAAACCCGACTATTTTGTCGGGTTTCTTTTTTTATTTAAATTAGAAGTAAATTCACAATCATGATTAAAAATATACCTATTGAAAAGATACTGTTTCTTGATATTGAGACAGTTCCTCAGTCTGAAGCTTGGTCGGAACTAGATGAGCAAACGCAATATCTTTGGGATAAGAAAACCAAATCCCAACGGAAAGAAGACATTAGTGCTGATATTTTCTTTGAAGATAGAGCTGGTATTATGGCTGAATTTGGAAAGATAATATGTATCTCAATTGGGATGATAGATGGTCATGATCAACTTAAGATTAAATCCTTTTATGGTGATGATGAAAAGGATATACTTTTAGAATTTTGTGAAATTTTCAACAGTCCAAGATTGCGGGATGTTATTCTTTGTGCTCATAATGGGAAAGAGTTTGACTTTCCCTACATTGCGCGGCGTCTTTTAGTAAACGGAATTAATCCGCCTTATGTTTTCCAGATGTTTGGTAAAAAACCATGGGAAATTTCGCATCTTGACACTATGGAGCTTTGGAAATTCGGAGATTGGAAGTCTTATGTATCATTAGAATTGTTGGCACATATTTTCAAAATTCCTACGCCAAAAGACGATATTGATGGTTCTCAAGTAGCTCAAGTTTACTACCAAGACAAAGACTTATTAAGAATAGTTAAATATTGTGAAAAAGATGTCTTAACTTTGTGCAATATTTTTAGACGAATGCGTCAGGAAGATATTGTAAAACGTTTAGAATAAAATGAAATATACAGACGATCAAATTGCAGACATTGGCGATAATATCATTAGAGAATTAAAAACGATTTTCGATCCCGAAATTCCGGTTGATATTTATGAATTAGGATTGGTGTATGATGTGCAGATATCGGATGATGGAGATGTTGTTGTGGTAATGACGTTGACTTCTCCCAATTGTCCAGTTGCAGAGTCTTTGCCCATGGAAGTCGAAGAGAAGGTTAAGTCGGTGGAAGGGGTTAATTCTGCCAAAATTAACCTTACTTTCGAACCTACATGGACAAAGGATATGATGAGCGAAGAAGCACGCTTCGAGCTCGGAATGTTGTAATTAGTCTTGATATTCAAACAGCATTATCACCTTAATATCTGGGTTTAGACTCAGATATACGGGAGAATTATATGCCGTATCTTCTATAAATTGTTTTTCTTCCGCGGTATAAGTATGCGGAAATTTGAAAACACAGAAGATTTCACCAATTCTTCTTGGTTGGAAGTACATTGTTTTTTTCAATTCGCAATTAGCTCCCGAAATATCGATGTTTCTATCTTTTCCTAAAACACTAATGGCAGCAAAAATACTTTGTGCTAAAGATGTTGCAAAGAGATCAGTAGGCGAGAAGTTCTCTCTTTTATTAAAGGCATCTTGTGGGATTACAATATGCATCGTATTGCCAGAATCTTCATGTAAAGATTCCATCGTGTTGTCTCCTAAATAAGTAGTTTTTGAAGTCATAGTTTTCGATTTTTATTCTTTATAAATTTAATAAAATATCTTTAAATTAAATAATAATATTGGCTGATATTTTCCAGAATTATTAAAAATGAAATATATCTTTTGCTTTATTGTAAGCACTTTCGAAATTCAACATGTTTTGATTAATGTCGATCTTTTCAACTGCCATAAAGTTAAAAACCTGCTCTGTAGGCATATTTCCTACCAGATCATCTTTCGCCATTGGACAACCACCAATTCCTTTAATAGCACTATCAAATCGATTACAACCTTGGTCGTAAGCGGCTTTTAGTTTTTTATAAGAATCTTCGTAACGATTATGCAGATGTGCGCCAAAATTGATATTTGGATATTTTGAAGGGATTTTGTTAAATAATAAACTTATCCTGTCAACATCGCCAACACCTGTGGTATCAGATAAAAGAATCTCTTTAATCCCTACTTCGTCAAAACGTTTTGCCCAAAAATCTACATCTTCCCACGACCAGTTTTCACCATACGGATTACCAAAAGCCATCGAAAAATATAAGTTAAGTTGGCGACCTTCTTTTTTTGTCAATTCAAAAATTTGAAGAATTTCTTCGAAAGCATCCTCTCTACTTTTATTGGTGTTACGATGTTGAAAGGTCTCCGAAATTGAAAACGGAAATCCTAAGATGTCAACACTATCATGTTCTAATGCTTTTTCGGCACCACGTAGATTAGCAACGATAACCGAAAGTTTTGTATTTGATAATGATTTATCGATTTCATCAACCACGATTCCAGAATCTGCCATCTGTGGCATCGTGCGCGCATTAACAAAGCTGGCACAATCTAATACATCGAAGCCAACTTCCATTAAAGAATTAATGTAATTTATTTTTTTTTCGGTGGGGATAAACTCGCCCCAGCCCTGCATAGCGTCTCTTGGACATTCTGTTAAAAACAGTTTTTTCACAATAAGGATTTTTAATCAACCAAATTCTTAGATGGCAATGTATTTTTTGCCTTTTAAATCAGAAATTCTATAGAGAATCTCTATTCAGAAAAGCCTATTTGCATTTGCCATTCCATGCATAAATATATAACTTTGCTTTAATATACCCAAAAAGGATGATAACAATAAATTTTACATCAGATTGGCGCAAAAGATTGGTCGATCGATTTATTACATACGTTAAAATATTTTCAACAAGTGATCCAGAAAGTGATACGACGCCGTCAACACCACAACAATGGGACATGGCGAAATATCTATTTAACGAGTTGCAAGACCTGGGTTTGGAGGATGTAAGTATGGATGAGCATGGTTATGTTTTCGGATTTATACCTTCAAATATTGATGTAACAGTTCCGCAAGTTGGTTTTATTGCGCATTACGACAGTACGCCAGACTTTAATGGGGTTGATGTAAAGCCTCAAATTTGGGAAAACTACGATGGAAAAGATTTGTTATTAAATAAAGAAACAGGTTTTGTTTTATCACCTGAAAAATTTACAGATCTTAAAAAATATATTGGTCAAACAATTATTACCACAGACGGTACGACTTTGTTAAGTGCTGATGATAAAGCTGGTATTGCAGAAATTGTTACTGCTGCCGAATATCTAATGGCACATCCAGAAGTTAAACATGGCCGCATTTCGGTAGGATTTAATCCAGATGAGGAGATTGGTCGTGGAGCTCACAAATTTAATGTGGAAAAATTCGGTGCAGAATGGGCTTACACAATGGATGGCGGCGAAATTGGCGAATTAGAGTACGAGAATTTTAACGCTGCCGGAGCTGTTATTAAATTCACTGGTGTTTCTGTACATCCAGGTTATTCTTTCGGAAAAATGCTAAATGCAGGTCTGGTGGCTTCGGAGTTTATCCAATCACTTCCAGCTAACGAAACGCCAGCAACGACTAAAGGTTTTGATGGTTTTTTCCATTTGACAGATTTCACGGGTGATGTTGCAGAAGCTAAGTTGCAGTATATTATTCGTGATCATGATGATACAAAGTTTGAAGCTCGTAAACAATTAATGGCTGAAAAAGTAGAAGCTATTAATGATAAATATGGTGCGAATACAGCGGTTTTAGAAATTAAGCCACAGTATCTTAATATGAAAAAGCAATTCGAGGGCAAAATGTACATCATCGATATTGCCGAACAAGCAATGAAAGATGCTGGTGTCGAACCCAAAATAAAAGCGATTCGTGGTGGTACAGATGGTGCACAATTGTCGTATATGGGATTGCCTTGTCCAAACATTTTTGCAGGTGGGCATTACTTCCATGGACCTTATGAGTTTGTTCCGGTAGAGAATATGGAAGCTGCTGTTAAAGTGATTGTTAATATTGCGCAGTCTATCAAATAATTTTTGAAAATGACTATTAAAGAAAAACAACAAGAATTGGTGGATGAGTTCGCTTTTTTAAGTGACTGGGAGGAAAAGTATGAATATATTATAGACCTTGGAAAATCTTTGAAACCAATTTCTGAAGATAAAAAAACAGAGGAAAACCTTATCAAAGGTTGTCAGTCAAAAGTGTGGATCGATGCTCGTTTTGAAGATGGAAAACTATTCTTCGATGCAGATTCTGACGGGATTCTTCCCAAGGGTATTGTCTCGATGTTGGTGAGCATCTACAGCGGACATTCAACACAAGAAATAATGGATTCTGATTTTGATTTTATTTCTGAAATCGGTCTTCAAGAGTTTTTGTCTCCATCTAGGGCTAATGGTTTAATGGCAATGACCAAACAGATTAAATTTTACGCAGTCGCTTATCAACTCAAAAAGTGAAAAGAATCTTAGCATATCGATTCTCGGCATTCGGTGATGTGGCGATGACTGTTCCTGTTTTTAGAGAATTTCTAGAGCAGAATAAAGATGTGGAAGTTATTTTCGTTAGTCGTAAAAACTTTGCAGATTTATTTGATGATGTCCCGAATCTCCAATTTCATGGTGTTGATTTTGACCAATATAAAGGTGTTATGGGGATTCGTAGATTGGGACGAGAAATTTTAAAATTTTATAAACCCGATTACGTCGCAGATTTTCATGATGTTATTAGAACTAAATTAATTGATTCGATTGCAAAACGTCATGGTTACAAGGTTTTCAGAATTAACAAAGGAAAAGAAGAAAAGGAGCATCTAACCGATGTTTGGAATCTCAATAAAATCCAATTAAAAAGAACTGTTGAGCGATACGCTGATATTCTCAGAAGTATGGGCTATCAACTAGAGTTATCGCAGGCGTTGCGCAGTCGAGTGTCGGAAAGGAAAGGCATTGGATTTGCGCCTTTCGCACAACATAAAGGCAAAATGCTGCCCATTGAAAAGTCATACGAACTTGTCAAGCATCTTGCAAGAGACAATAAAATATATTTTTTTGGGGGAGGAAAAGAGGAATCCGATATTCTTTTACGCTGGGAAACCGAAATCCCAAACACGCAAAGCCTTGCTGGTAAATTATCATTGAAAGAGGAATTGGATATTATTGCTGGGCTAAAACTAATGATTTGTATGGATTCTGCCAACATGCATTTGGCGAGTCTTATGGGGACGCGCTGCGTCTCAATTTGGGGAGCAACGCATCCGTATGCCGGCTTTTTGGGTTACGGACAATCTTTAGAGGATGTCGTACAGGTCAAAGATTTGACGTGTCGACCATGCTCTGTTTTTGGTGATAAAGAATGTTATAGAGGAGATTACGCTTGTTTGGAAGAGCTTCACGTTCAACAGATTTTGGATAAAATATGAAGCTTTCGATTTGTATACCTATTTATAATTTTGATGTTAATGCTTTAGTTGCGTCACTTAAATCTGAGATTGAAACCAAGAATCTTAATGCTGAAATTTTGCTGTTGGATGATGCTTCGAATAGTGAATTTCAAAAGATTAATTCTACGGCTAAGTCGTGGGTAGATGTATTTAATATTTTTGAAAATAATGTTGGGCGATCTGCCATTAGAAATTCATTTTTAGAGTTGGCGAATGGCGATTATCTCCTGTTCTTAGACTGCGATGGTAAAATAATTTCCCCCAATTTTATTAGTGATTATCTTGAGGATATTGGTACAAATCATTCCGCTGTTATTTACGGTGGACGAGTGGTAGATTCTAACATTCCTGAAAAAAAATATCAACTTCGTTGGAATTATGCTCAAAAAAGAGAAAATTTAAGTTTAAAAAAACGACTTCAGAAGCCTTATTTAGGATTCCAAACCAATAATTTTGTTATCAAAAAATCAATTTTTCGAGATTTTAGATTTGATGAAAAACTAAAAAATTATGGCTACGAAGATTTGCTTTTTGCAATGGAATTAAAAAGCGCTGGTGTCAAAATTCAACATATCGATAATCCTATTTTTAATAACGATATTGAAACCAATGAGATTTTTATAGGAAAAGCGGCAGAAGCTGCAGAAAGTCTAGCTTTAATCCTGAAAGATTCGAAAACGAAAGATAAAGTTTCTGATCTTAAATTAACAAAAGCTTATAATAAGCTACGAGATTACAGATTGCAAGGCATTTTTAATATAAGCTTTTATTTTCTAGAACCATTTTTAAAAGCACGATTAAATATGGGAAATTCTCACCTTCGTCTTTTGGATTTTTACAAATTAGGGGTTTTATCACGTACAATGTCTAAAAACTAAGCGTATTCTATCGCGGGTTCTCTTTCGAACATCCAATCTTCATAAAAGTATTTTGCCAAGCTGTAAAGTAAATAACCCAAAATCATCCCCACAGTATTTAAGAAAAGATCATCAATGTCGGCCGTACCTCGATGTGACCAGTATTGTGTTAATTCGATTATTGCAATAGTAATAGGAAAACCAATGATAAGTTTCGGAAACGAAAAATATTTTTGAGATAGTAGACCTAACCATCCAAATGGCATGAAAACTACGATGTTTCCCACAATATTTACTGCAAAATGTTGGAAGGCAACATTGGACGAAAAAAACATGTTGATCGTTCGGAATGGATGTAATTGTAAATAGCCAATCGGTCCTGGTAGACGTCCACATCCATAAAACATCATATATAATAAAAACAAAATATAAAAACCAAGCAAAGGGCCATAATATCTCTTCATAATCTTTCTCTTTTTTGCAGTCTTTATATTGACTTTAAAATCTCAAGCAGATTTTTTATTTGTTTGTGTTTTAATTTCACCGCAAAAACGATTCCTTTGTTTGTTTTTGGAGATAAAAAATCTAATTTTTAAGATTTTTTAATATTGTGATAAATGCAAAATCCTCGATAGATTCTAAGCCAATTAATAAATATATGATGTGTGATTGTTTTTTAGTTGTCTGATAGATAGTTAGTTATTAATCACTTCTAATTTCCATTAAATAAACTATCGCTGAAAGATTTGAAAAATCCTATGTTTCTAAAGAAGTGTTAATTTTTGAAACAGCTTATATCAAAGTAGAATAGTGTTTTTAAATTTCAATAATCTTAATGTGATACACATTTTTCTGCAGCTAGCTTTCTTTATTGCATAATTTTTGCTAGACTTTATAAAATCACAATATTATGACATTCGACTATCCAATGACAACCCTAAGCGAACTTATGACACAACTTGCCCATAACGGCATCAACAAAGAAGTTCGCATGAACGATGATAAAGTTTTTGAATTGCAAGGCGCAGGAAAAATCTATAGTAAACCTGACGAATTGCTAATTATTCGGGCCTACAGATTCGAGGGAGAAAGTAATCCTTCCGACAGCGCGGCTTTGTATGTTATGAAAGACAGAGATGGTGAAATAGCTTACCTCTTAGAATCTTACGGCGCCGAAAGCAATTATGAAGGTCCAGAATTCGATGATTTTTTAAAAGCTATTCCAGTAGATGAGGATTCAGGCTTTAAACTATCGAAATAAAAAAAGGCGCTCAATAATCTGAGCGCCTTTTTTATTTTATCTCAAGCTCTATTACGTAACCTTCGTGTCCACGAACATTGATGAAATAATCCCCTTCGAATTGTAGATATTGTCCTTTAATACCTTTAAGTATTCCAGTAAATTCTGGCTGCTTGTCCAAAGTGAAAACGTTAACTTTTTCTGGCGCTGTGTAGGGATAATCTAGTTTTACAATATCTTCTTCGTCGCTTGCAAACTGCTTAAAATCCTTGGGAAAATACTCCGAAATTTTATCACGAAATTCTTTTAAATCCAAATCAGATTCCAGTTCCGACATCAACATTTTTTTATAGTTGGTTTTGTCCGCAATATGTTGTTTTAGTTCGACCTCGATCATTCCCGCTTCATAACGATTTTGGGTTCTTGCAATGGGCAAAGCAAAAGTTGCACCTTGATCGATCCAACGTGTTGGCAGTTGCGTCTCACGCGTTACACCAACTTTAACATCGCCAGTGTAAGAAAGATACACGACATGAGGAACTAGCTGGATAGATTTTTCAACTTCTAGGTTGCGCTCTGCAATACCAAGATGTGCCGTTGACAGCTCTGGACGAATGATCGTGTCGCTCGCATAAGGGCTTTCGAAAAAGCATTTTTTGCAAAATCCCATTCTGTATATTTTTTCATCACTCCCACAATTCACACATTGATAACCGATATGTTTAATACGAAGTTCTTTCCCAAAAATTTGATTCATCGAAATCAAATCATCATTTAGATTTAAAAAATATTGAATAGGTTCTGCCAATTGCGAACTCATCTTTATAATTTGTCCAGAAAATATCATTTTAAAAATTTAAGACTATAAAATTAGTCTTTTCTATTTTATCATTATTAAAAATATATGCGAAAAAGTGCAACTTGATACAAAAGCTTTTTATTAAAAATCTCTTTATTTTATTACTTTTGCTCATCAAGAAAACACAAGTATGCAGTATCTAGTTACAGGTGGTTCGGGTTTTATCGGATCTCACCTTGTCGAACATCTTCTCAAAAATGGACATTCTGTCATTAATATCGATAATTTTGATGACTTTTACGATTATAAAATTAAAATTGGAAACACTCTAGACAGTATTGGATTTTCTTGTGATTTTAGTTTTAAAACAAAGGAGGAAGATATTGCAACGCTTGAAAGCTTGACTAAAAGCGATAAGTATCAACTTTACTATCAAGATATTCGTGATCTCGAAGGCTTAGAAAGAATCTTTGGCAATCATAAAATTGATTTAGTGATTCACTTGGCGGCTTTGGCTGGTGTTAGACCTTCTATCGAAAGACCTTTGGACTACGAAGCTGTTAATATTCGTGGCACAATGAATCTTTGGGAACTTTGTAAAAAACATAATATCAAAAAGTTTGTTTGTGCCTCTTCTTCAAGTGTTTATGGCAATAATGAGAAAACTCCGTTTTCGGAAACTGACAATGTTGACAGACCGATTTCGCCTTACGCAGCAACCAAAAAATGTGGCGAAATACTGGGACACGTTTATCATCATCTTTATAATATAGATATGATACAGTTGCGTTTCTTTACAGTTTATGGTCCCAAGCAGCGTCCAGACTTGGCTATTCATAAATTTGCGAAATTAATTTCTGAAGAAAAAGAACTGCCCTTTTATGGAGATGGTAGCACGGCGAGAGATTATACCTTTATTGATGATATTATTGATGGTATTCTGAAATCGATTCATTATCTTGAAAAACACGCGAATGTCTACGAAATCTTAAACCTTGGCGAAAGCGAAGTCATCAAACTTAGTGATATGTTGTCAACCATAGAAACAGAAATGTCACAAAAAGCGCATCTTAAAAAATTGCCTATGCAACCTGGCGATGTGACAAAAACGAACGCTGATATTACAAAAGCTATGACAATAATTGACTATAAGCCAACGACCAACTTCCAAAATGGCATAAAAAAATTTGTGGAATGGTTTTTGAGAAAAGCTTAGCAAGTCTCGCGAAACAATGTTAAATACAGCACTTCGCAAGCTTTTTATTAAATTAAACTTAAAAATAAATTTAAAAAATTTTTAAATTTATTTGAAAATTTAGAATAAAATTTATATTATATAACCTATTTTTTTACTTTTGCAAAAATTAAATTATGTACTGGACTTTAGAATTAGCTTCATATCTAAGCGACGCACCTTGGCCAATGACTAAGGCAGAACTTATCGACTATGCCATCAGAACTGGTGCGCCAATGGAAGTTGTAGAAAACTTACAAGCCATCGAAGACGAAGGTGAAGTCTACGAAAGTATCGAAGAAGTATGGTCTGACTACCCGTCTGATGAAGACTTCTTGTGGAACGAAGACGAATATTAATATTATAATAATGCCTTTGGACAACCTCCAAAGGCTTCACTGAATTATTAACGGAGAAGACATTTGGTTTTCTTCAAAACTAAGGATGATTCCTGACGAAAAAATCAATAGATAATGAGTTTTTTAAATAGTGTTCTTAAAAGTTTTTTGGGTGATAAAAACGCAAAGGACTTAAAAGAAGTAAAAAAAGTTGTTAACAAGATCAAAGCTGTAGAGCCTAACATTCAGCAACTAACAGATGATGGACTGAGAGAGAAGACAGAAGAGTTTAGATCAAAGATCAAGACAGCTACAGCTTCTATTACAGAGCAGATTAACGCTATACAAGAGCAATTAAAAACTACAGAAAATGTTGATGAGAAGGAAGCCCTTTTCGGTAAAATAGAAGCTCTTAAAAAAGATTCTTACCAAATCGAAGAGAAAGTTCTTGGAGAGATTCTTCCCGAAGCTTTTGCATTAGTAAAAGAAACGTCTAGACGTCTAGCTCAGAATGGGTCAATCCGTGTCAAAGCATCAGATTGGGACAGAGAGTTGGCTGCAACTAGAGACTTCGTAGAGCTGGAAGGTGATACTGCCGTTTGGAAGAACCAATGGGATGCCGCTGGTACACCTGTAACTTGGGACATGGTACATTACGACACTCAGTTTATTGGAGGTATTGTACTACACTCTGGAAAGATTGCGGAGATGGCAACTGGTGAAGGTAAAACTTTGGTGGGGACACTTCCAATTTTTTTAAATGCGCTACCTGGACGTGGTGTACACGTTGTAACAGTTAATGACTACCTTGCAAAACGTGACTCGGCTTGGATGGGACCACTTTATATGTTCCACGGGATGAGCATCGATTGTATCGATAATCACCAACCTAACTCAGATGCTCGAAGAAAAGCTTACCAATCTAGCATTACTTACGGGACAAATAACGAATTTGGTTTCGATTACCTAAGAGATAATATGGTGACTTCACCAACCGAATTGGTACAAGGTGAACTTAACTTTGCAATCGTCGATGAGGTTGACTCAGTTTTAATTGATGATGCAAGAACGCCATTAATCATTTCTGGTCCAGTCCCTCAAGGTGATAGACAAGAGTTTGATGTTTTAAAACCATCAATTGACCGTATCGTAGATATCCAGAAAAGAACAGTCACAGGTATTTTTAACGAAGCAAAAAAATTAATTGCTAACGGAAATACAAAAGAAGGTGGCTTCAAATTATTACAAGCTTACAGAGGACTTCCAAAATCTCGTCCTTTAATTAAATTCTTATCAGAAAGCGGAAATCGTGCATTGCTTCAGAAGGTTGAAGCACAATATATGCAAGACAACAACCGCGATATGCCAATTGTAGATAAAGATCTTTATTTTGTGATTGATGAAAAAAACAATCAAATCGATCTTACTGACAAAGGTGTAGAATATATGTCTGCTGGTAACGAAGATCCTAACTTCTTCGTATTACAAGACATCGGTACAGAAGTAGCTGAACTAGAAAAACAAGGTTTAACAAAAGAAGAAGAATTCGCTAGAAAAGATGAATTGTTCAGAGATTTCGCTGTTAAATCTGAGCGCATCCATACCCTTAACCAACTTCTTAAAGCCTACACGCTTTTCGAAAAAGATGATGAGTACGTTGTTATTGATGGCGAAGTAAAAATCGTTGATGAGCAAACTGGTCGTATCATGGATGGTCGTCGTTATTCTGATGGTCTTCACCAAGCAATCGAAGCTAAAGAAAATGTAAAAATCGAAGCAGCGACACAGACTTTCGCAACGGTGACTTTACAGAACTATTTCCGTATGTACAACAAGTTAGCAGGGATGACTGGTACGGCGGAAACTGAAGCTGGAGAATTCTGGCAGATTTACAAATTGGATGTTGTTGTAATCCCAACTAACAGACCAATCCAAAGACATGACAAACACGATTTGGTATACAAAACGAATCGCGAAAAATACAATGCTGTAATCGAAGAGATCGAAAAATTAACAGCTGCTGGAAGACCAGTCCTTGTGGGAACAACTTCGGTAGAGATTTCTCAATTGTTATCGAGAGCATTACAACTTAGAAAAATTAATCACCAAGTTCTTAACGCGAAACTTCACAAAAAAGAAGCAGAAATCGTTGCAGGAGCAGGTCAGCCAGGTGTTGTAACCATTGCAACCAATATGGCAGGTCGTGGTACCGATATCAAATTAATTCCGGAAGTTAAAGAAGCTGGAGGTTTAGCCATCATCGGTACAGAAAGACACGACTCTAGACGTGTTGACAGACAGTTAAGAGGTCGTGCTGGTCGTCAAGGAGATCCGGGATCATCACAATTCTATGTGTCTTTGGAAGATAACTTGATGCGTCTTTTCGGTTCAGAAAGAATCGCAAAAATGATGGACAGAATGGGACACAAAGAGGGCGAAGTTATCCAGCACTCAATGATTTCTAAATCCATTGAAAGAGCGCAGAAAAAAGTTGAGGAAAATAACTTTGGGATCCGTAAAAAACTTCTAGAATACGATGACGTGATGAACAAACAACGTGACGTCATCTATAAAAGAAGAAAGAATGCTTTGTTCGGAGATCACCTTAAGTATGACATCGTTAATATGATCTACGATACCTCTGCATCTATTGTTGCGGCGGCTAAAGCTAACGGAAACTTCAAAGATTTTGAATTTGATTTAATTAAATATTTCACAATGGAATCTCCAGTTACTGAGCAGGAATTCAGTAACTTACAAGAGAAGCAATTGGTAGACAAAGTCTTTGCAAGCGCACAAGAAGATTACAAAATGAAGTTGCAACTTCTTAAAGAAAAAGCAAACCCAATTATAGAAAATGTATTCCTTAACCAAGGTAGCATGTTCAAAATGATCCAAGTTCCTTTCTCTGATGGTGTTAAAACAACAACTATTGTAACAGATCTTCAACAAGCTTATGAAACTAAGTGCGAGAGTCTTATCACAGATTTTGAAAAGAATATTTGTTTAGCAATCATCGATGAAAACTGGAAAACTCACCTTCGTGAGATGGACGACTTGAGAAGATCATCACAAGGTGCGGTGTACGAACAAAAAGATCCGCTAGTAATCTACAAGCAAGAGTCTTTCTTCCTGTTCAGCGAGATGGTTGACAAGGTTAATAAAGAAATCATTTCATTCTTATACAAAGGCGAAATTCCTGCATAAGAATATTAAATATCGCAAAATCGAAGACTGTAAATAGTCTTCGGTTTTTTGTTTTTAAACTAAAAACAGGAAGCCGTTGGACAATAGAAGCTTTAGAATAAAACTTTTTATCTTTTGAAACTTTTGTAGTTATTATCTTTAGGCTCTAAGATTTTACTAAATTTATCTTTCGATAAAATATAAGATGGCATTATTAGATTTATCCAACGAACTCGCAATTGGCATCGATATTGGCGGCACCAATACCAAGTTCGGGCTCGTTAACCACCGTGGTGAAATCCTTCAAAAAGGGAGCATAAAAACCACGGCTTATGGCAAAGTCGAAGACTTTATAGACGAGCTTTACAACCATATAAAAACTATGGTTGACGTGCGTCCTGAAGTATGGGTGCGTGGCGTTGGCGTTGGCGCTCCTAATGCAAATTACTATAGAGGGACGATAGAGGACGCTCCCAATCTTAACTGGAAAGGTGTTGTTCCGTTCGCGAAGTTAATCACAGAAAAATTTCAAAAACCTTGCACTATCACTAATGATGCTAATGCTGCTGCTTTGGGCGAGATGATGTACGGCGCGGCGCGAGGTATGCGAGATTTTATCATGATAACTTTGGGAACTGGCGTTGGAAGCGGTATTATATCTAATGGCCAATTGATATACGGTCATGACGGTTTTGCTGGTGAGCTTGGTCATACGATTGTGAAACCTGGCGGCAGAAGACATTGGAGCACCGATTCCGAAGGCTCCTTAGAAGCTTATGCCTCGGCATCTGGTATTAGTATCAGCGCAAAAAAATTGCGAGCAGAATTTCCGAGTTCTATGCTAAATGATTTTCCAGAAGATGAAATTAACTCGCAAACCGTGTTTGAGTGTGCTGAAAAAGGTGACGATATTGCAAAGGAAGTCTTTCGGTACACAGGCCAAATTTTGGGTGAAGCTTTAGCCAATTTCGTGATGTTTTCGTCACCGGAAGCGATTTTGTTATTTGGAGGCGTTATCAAAGCGGGTGATTATATTTTGAAACCTACAAAAATTCACATGGAGAAAAATTTACTGCCAATTTTCCGTAACAAAGTGAAATTAGTGACCAGCGAATTAAATGAAGCTGATGCCGCTATTCTTGGCGCAAGCGCTTTGGTCTGGGAAAAATAATTTTATTTAAACTTTTTTAAAATGAAAAATCTTGCATTATTTATATTGACCTTGTTTGTATTTGTAGGTTGTAATGGACAAGATTCTAAACCGAAATCAATCAATATTAAACCTAAAAATAATCATAAAATGGAATTAGCAACAATAGGAGGAGGCTGTTTTTGGTGTGTCGAAAGCTGTTTCAATATGTTAAAAGGTGTCGAAAGTGTAACTTCTGGCTATTCTGGTGGTCACAAAGACAAGCCTACTTACGAGGAAGTTTGTACGGGAGAAACTGGTCATGCGGAAGTGGTGCAAATTAAATTTGATCCAAGTATCATTTCGTTTTCAAAACTCTTGGAAGTATTTTGGTTTTTACACAATCCGACGACGCTTAACAGACAAGGCAACGACATCGGTACACAATATCGTTCGGTGATTTTTTATCATTCTGAACAACAAAAACTGGAGGCAGAAACTTCTTTAAAAAACTCGGAAACGAAACAAGAATGGCCAGGAAAATACGTCACAGAAATTGTTCCGTTCGAAAAGTTTTGGGCGGCCGAAACTTACCATCAAGGTTACTACAACGCGAATCCTACACAACCTTATTGTAGCGCGGTGGTTGGTCCAAAAATTCAGAAGTTTAAAAAACATTTTGGCGAACTTAACATGCTGAAAAATGAATAAAACAAAAAGGCTCTAATATCTAGAGCCTTTTTTATGTTTTTACGGAGAAAAAATTATTTCCAAGTTTGATTATCCTTTCTTTTAGGACGTTTAACACCGTTGTTAATGTTGTGCGAAAGACCGAATCCCAAAGTTTGTTTAAGCTGAGTTGTCTTAATTTGATTATGGTCGTAGATAAGATCGAAAGTGATTAATGAAAAAATATATTTATTACTTTTCATGTTAAACACACCTCCGTAAGAAAACACCAGACGCTCAGGATGATCTAGATATTGCGAAAATACCGAAGCCGAGCTCATCAGGCTGATGTTCTCCATGATTTTTAATTGGTATTGCGCCGTTTCCAAAAAACAGAATTGGAATAATGACGAATCGCCATCATATTTAAACCCGTAATTTCCTGCCAATTGTAAAGCTTCATCACCTACAAAAGTCCTTATGACATTGGCTGGAGCAAGAACTGTCAAAAACAAAGAGGCGAATAAAAGTTTTTTAATGTTTGTATTATTTAATAAAAGGGTTAATTATTTTATTGTTTTTATCTCGTTCAAGCTTGAATCCAAAATTATAGGTTAAACCAACCCCTAATGTTTGTTTGGTTTGTAAACCTTCAATTTGATCATGATCGTACACCATGTCAAATGTGACAACAGTGGTTATAAATCTATTGAACTTCATATTTAAAGCTGCTGAATAGGCTACATCAACACGTTCAAAATGTTCTAAATAATTAGAGAAGAGGTTCAGCTTATTGAGAAGCGTCATATCTTTCATAATATTAATACGATAGGTCGCATTAACCATTGCCCCAAGTTCTGTTCTCATGCGTTGTCCATCTCTTTCGAGACCGAATTTGCCAGCTTGTTGTAAATGTGGGTCCAAGACAAATGTAAATTTACCATTAACAGGACGCATCACCAATTGGAAATTGTCATTAGGATTGTAAGAAATACCAAGACCTAAGTTAAGATAACCCGGTGCCATAAATTTGGAAACGCGATCATTATAGGTAGGGTCAGGTGTTAAAGAATAATTATATCCAGCCCCAAATTGCGATGCAAACTGGAAACCTGTTGACAAATAATAATTAGCGCCTAAATCATAGCCATAATTGGAAGAAATGTTGATGTAATCTTCAGTTTTTCTGGTCGATTGTCCCGTTGACGACACAAAACCATAACCTAGCTGAACATTATTTTCAAGAAAATGTTTTCCTGTTTTGTAATTAAAATTATAGTTTACTTTTCCGATAACCCCAATGTTGTCATTGCCACCAGCATACCAATTCGAAAACGACGATTGGTTAAATACCAGACTATTTTGTCCAAAAATAAACCAACGTTGTGCTTCAACAGTGTTAAACATACTATAAGGCGTTATTGGCATATCTTGTAGTGACACTTGCGGCCGATCTTTGATGATGATTGTATCACCTTTTTTAATGACCTTTATATTAGATAGCGTTTCTGTATCAATACTATCCAAAACGGTATTCGCACTTGTCCAATTAGCTTGCGCTATGGAGTCAATTATTTTGCTAAGATCAGGTCTTTTCTGAGAAAATAATATTAAATTTAATCCTATAAATACTACCGAAAATAATTTCTTCATCGTTTAATTCAATCTTACAATCTGCAAAATTAAGACAAAATAAATAATTTCACTTTTCTATAAGGTAAAAACCCACAATACCAAAATCTGGACAGAATTTCCTAATTCTATTTTTGGCAACCAATTTGACAATCCAAAAGCATGTTTATTAAAACTATCAACCGCAAAGCACTTGTCGCTCCTATCCTAATGCTTGCATTAATGTGGATTGGCTATGCATTACAAAACTTAGGTTTTTTCAGCAATTGTACAGGTGCCATTATTCCGTTGATGCCAGATGGGCTCTTAGGGATTATCACCTCTCCATTTTTACATGGAAGCCTCGAACATATTTTCGGAAATAGTGTTCCGATTGCTGTGCTTTTATTTTTGTTATATACATTTTATCCAACAATTGCGGACAAAATATTAATAACTGGTTGGATAAGCACAGGACTTTTGGTATGGTTACTTCCCCCAATTGATATTTTCACAGGACAATGGAATTATGCTTGTATTATCGGCGCGAGCGGTATAGTCTATGTTTTAGCATTTTTCTTATTCTTTAGCGGGCTCTTCCGTTGGGATATGAAGTTGTTAACAATCTCTTTGTTAGTCGCTTTATATTACGGAAGTTTGGTTTGGGGTATGCTACCAGAAGAATTATTTAGTAACTTACAAGAGCCAAGCAGAATCTCTTGGCAGTCACATCTTGCTGGTGGGTTGGTTGGGATAATTCTCGCATTCTTGTTCAGAAAAATCGGCGAGAAGAAGAAAAAATTTATATGGGAATTCCCGAACTATTACAGCGAGAAAGATGACAAAATGTGGCAAGAATATAAAGAGAAATTTCCAGATGACTTTTTGGAGCTTCCTCACAAACCAAAAGATAATATTTGGGATTATCTTGATGAGATAAGACGTCGCGAATCTAATTAACCATTCTAATACCAAGACCGATGAACACTGAGCATCTATACTTTATTGCATTACGAAGTTGCCATCAACTTGGGAATCTCAATTGTAAAAAACTTATTGAGGAATTTGGATCTGCCGAGCAAGTTTGGAATCTTCCAAAATCTTCTCTCAAACAAATTCTTGGTATTGGTGCCAAACGCTCGGAAGAAATTGGTTCCCAAAAACATTTGGATTTTGCAACTGCGGAGTTACAGTTTTGTGAAAAAAATGATATTAAAATTATTACTTTCCAAGACAAAGCTTATCCGCAACTTCTACGAGAATGTCCAGATGCGCCAGTTTTACTCTTTGTTAAAGGGCAAATCCCTATTAATACGCACAATGTCAGCATTGTCGGCACCAGAAATATCACGGGTTACGGAAAGCAATTTATCGACGACTTTTTATCTGAATTAAAATCTAAAAAAGTATCAACCATCAGCGGTTTGGCCTATGGTGTTGATGCTCAAGTTCATGAAAAATCTTTGCAACTCAATATCCCGACTGTTGCAGTTTTGGCGCATGGTTTACACATGATTTATCCGTCAAAACATCATCGGTTATCACACCATATTATCGAAAACGGTGGCGCACTTATTTCAGAATATACTTCGAAATCAAAACCTGACCGCGAGCATTTTCTCCAACGCAATCGCATTATCGCAGGATTTTCTCAACAATGCATTATCGTAGAATCGGCATTTGGAGGCGGATCGATGAACACAGCAAATTTTGCAAACGATTACAACCGCGATGTATTTGCACTTCCAGGAAGGTTATCGGACAAATATAGCCAAGGTTGCAACTTTCTTATTTCGCAAAATAAAGCGCAGGTTATCCACTCTATATCAGATTTGGTGCAAACTTGCTTTACCAATCAAGCAGAAGTGGGAAATCTTTTTTCACAGGTTGAAATTCCGACTATTGATAATCCAATACAATCGGAAATTTACCGTTTAATACAAGAAAAGATTAGCGCATCTTTTGACGAGTTATTAGACAAAACCGATAAAAATCCACAAGAACTTCTAAATATTTTATTAGAGATGGAACTTTTGGGATACCTAAAATCGCAATCTGGGAAGAATTACACTTGTTCTAAGTATTAATATATTGTTAACTTCATAAGAAAATTTTATTTTTAGTTCTAAATTTTCAAAAAGAAAAGCATTTTATGAAAACATTAAGAGAAACACTTCTTTAAGCTAAAAAGCATTAAAAAAACTCAATAATTGTTTTGCTTTTTTGAAAATAAAATTAAATTTGTCACATAACATTAAAGCTTTATGGAGCAACACGAAATAGATCAAAAGATTAAAGATTTTATCGCCAATATCGAAGCGAAAAATCCAAATGAACCAGAGTTTATCCAAGCGGTGAAAGAAGTTGCTGTGACGGTTATCCCTTTTATTGCAACGAGGCCAGAGTATAACGGCATGAAGTTGCTAGAAAGAATGGCTGAGCCAGAACGTGCAATTATCTTCCGTGTGCCGTGGGTAGATGACAAAGGCGAAATCCAAGTTAATCGCGGATTCCGTATCCAGATGAACTCTGCAATTGGCCCGTACAAAGGCGGTATCAGATTTCATCCGACTGTTAACCTAAGTGTTCTTAAGTTTTTGGCTTTCGAACAAGTTTTCAAAAACTCATTGACGACGCTTCCGATGGGCGGCGGTAAAGGTGGTTCAGATTTTGATCCACAGGGCAAGTCCGATATGGAAGTGATGCGTTTTTGCCAATCTTTCATGACTGAATTATGCAAGCATATTGGTCCAGAAACCGACGTCCCAGCTGGTGACATTGGCGTAGGCGCACGAGAAATTGGATATCTTTTCGGACAATACAAGCGTATCCGTAATGAATTTACTGGCGTGTTGACTGGTAAAGGTTTAGCTTATGGTGGATCTTTGATTCGACCAGAGGCAACAGGGTTTGGTGTTGTGTATTTCACAGAGCAAATGCTAAAAACGATTAATCAAGATATTAAGGGAAAAATTGTCACCGTTTCTGGCTTCGGAAATGTGTCTTGGGGAGTTATCAAAAAGATTGAACAGCTTGGTGGTAAGGTGGTTACTATCTCTGGTCCTGACGGTTACATCTATGATGAGGAAGGTATTTCTGGTGAAAAAATTGACTATCTATTAGAGTTAAGAGCAACTGGAAATAACCGCGCTGAGGATTATGTTAAAAAATATCCTAACGCCAAATTCTTTGCTGGAAAACGTCCTTGGGAAGTGAAATGTGATATTGCAATTCCGTCTGCTACTCAAAATGAATTAGATCTAGATGATGCTAAAAAATTGGTTGCTAACGGCTGTATGTGTGTGACAGAAGCAGCTAATATGCCTTCTACTTTGGAAGCGATTAATTATTTTTTAGAAAATAAAGTTTTATTTTCTCCAGGAAAAGCTTCTAATGCTGGTGGTGTAGCAACTTCTGGTTTAGAAATGACGCAAAACTCCATTCGTCTTAACTGGACTTCCGAAGAAGTTGATGCTCGTCTTAAAGAAATTATGATCGGTATTCACAAAGCTTGTCGTGATTATGGTAAAGAAGAAGATGGTTATGTTAACTATGTAAAAGGAGCAAATATTGCAGGTTTCGTTAAAGTTGCCGAAGCGATGTTAGCGCAAGGAGTCGTTTAGACAAAATTTTAGAAATTTTTATATTTGCATTATAAATACGATTCCGGAAAACTTTCGGAATCGTTATGTCGTTTATAGACTTTAGAATTTATGTCATTAAAAACCATTCAACAGTATCTTCTTCCAGACCTTTTGAAAAACGAATTTGGAAAATCCATTTTCGAAGCTTTGGACCAATATCAACATATTTCTGTTAAAGGTGCTGCGGGGTCGTCTGCTTCTATTTTTGCGGCAGAACTATTTCTTACAGAGAAGAAAAGTATTCTTTATATGCTAAATGATAAGGAAGAGGCGCTTTACGCGAATGCAGAAATAGAAGATCTTGTTGGGAAAGAAAATGTTCTGTATTTCCCGGCGACGCATCTTGATCCTTATCAAATTGAAAAGACACAAAACGCCAATCTTGTACTTCGTACGGAAGTTCTTAACAAGTTGAATTCCAGTAAAAAAGCTAAAATAATTGTGGCTTACGCTGGTGCACTTTCGGAGAAGGTTTTGAAAAAGGAAGATTTCAAAGCGATTTCTCATCATATCAAAGTTGGTGATCAATTGGATTTTGATTTTGTTGATGAATTATTAAATCATTATCAATTTAACCAAACCGATTTTGTCTCCGAGCCGGGCGAATTTTCTGTTCGGGGTGGAATTGTCGATGTATTTTCATTTGCGAACGAAAAACCTTTCAGAATAACATTTTTTGGAAATGAAGTTGAAAGTATCAAAACCTTTGATATCGAAACACAACTTTCTGTTGCTAAGGTGACAGATTTTCAGTTAGTTTCGAACATGAATTATAGCGTTACTGGCAATAAGGTGTCGTTGTTCGAATTATTGCCAAAAGATTGTTTTGTGGTAGTAAAAAACGCTTTTATGTCATTAATTCAGGTTAAGAATTTTTACGAAAAAGCAGAAATAAAATTTGAAACACTTAATAAAGATATCAAGCACCAAAGTCCCAAAGAGCTTTTTGTGTCAGAAGATGACTTTATTACGGCTCAGAAAGATAGGGTTTTAGTTGATTTTACTTTGGACACACTCAAATTAGCTGGGTTTAACTTTCATCAAGTTGATGCTTTCCAAACACAGCAGCCATCTTTTCATAAAAACTTTGAGCTTTTGATTGAAGATTTAATGGAGAAACAAGCGGAAGGTTATGACACTTGGATTTCCTTTTCATCAGAAAAACAAAAAGAAAGGCTAGAATCTATTTTTGAAGAATTGGAAAAAGAAGTGCCTTACAAGGGTTTTTTATCCGAGCTTCATGAAGGTTTTGTCGATAATAAAAATAAAATTTCTGTCTACACCGATCATCAGATTTTTGACCGTTATCAACGCTTTAAAGCAAAGAATTCATTCGCTAAGAGTGAGCAGTTGACACTCAAAGATTTAACTTCTCTAAAAATAGGAGATTACATTACCCATATTGACCATGGAATAGGGAAATTTATGGGACTTGTAAAAGTTACGAATGATGGCAAAGTGCAGGAATGTTTTAAGCTGAGTTATAAGAATGGCGACTTGCTTTATGTGAGTATTCATTCCCTTCATAAAATTTCAAAATACAATGGACCAGATGGTCGCGAGATTGTTTTAAGCAAGTTAGGATCTCCAGCTTGGAAGACGTTAAAGCAGAAAACTAAAGCTAAAGTTAAGCAGATTGCTTTTGATTTGATTAAGCTTTATGCCCAACGAAAAATGGCGCGAGGATTTGCTTTTTCACCAGATTCTTATTTGCAGAACGAATTGGAAGCGAGTTTCTTGTACGAAGATACGCCAGATCAAGAGAAGGCAACTATCGATGTTAAACATGATATGGAGGCCGAAACCGTCATGGATCGATTAATTTGTGGAGACGTTGGATTTGGAAAAACGGAAGTTGCAATTCGTGCGGCCTTTAAAGCTGCGACAGATGGTAAGCAAGTTGCTATTTTGGTGCCGACGACAATTTTGGCATTTCAGCATTATCGAAGCTTTAAAGAAAGACTTAAAGATTTTCCTGTTAACGTGTCGTATCTCAATAGGTTCCGTACTGCAAAACAAAAATCTGAAACCATTCGAGGGCTTGAAGAAGGAAAAATAGATATCGTCATAGGTACGCACCAATTGGTTAGTAAAAATGTTAAGTTTAAAGATCTTGGGCTTTTAATTATTGATGAAGAGCATAAGTTTGGCGTTTCTGTAAAAGATAAACTTAAAACACTGAAAAACGATATCGATACGTTGACCTTGACCGCGACGCCGATCCCAAGGACTTTACAGTTTTCGTTGATGGCTGCTCGTGATTTATCGGTTATAAAAACACCGCCACCTAATCGTCAACCGGTAGATACACAGTTAATCGGTTTTGATGAAGAGTTAATTCGTGATGCAATTTCTTACGAGTTACAACGTGATGGACAAGTCTATTTCATTAATAATAGAATTGAAAATCTAAAAGATATTGCGGGGCTAATCCAAAGACTTGTACCAGACGCTAGAGTGATTACTGGACATGGACAGATGGATGGCAAAAAGCTTGAAGAAAGTGTCCTCGATTTTATGGAAGGCAAATATGACGTCCTGGTGTCTACAACTATTGTGGAAAGTGGAGTAGACGTACCCAATGCGAATACGATTTTCATTAATGATGCACATCGATTTGGAATGGCAGATTTACACCAAATGCGTGGTCGTGTTGGTCGTAGTAACAGAAAAGCTTTTTGTTATCTTCTAACGCCGCCAATGGATATGATGACTTCTGATGCAAGAAAACGTCTTGAAGCTATCGAACAGTTTTCTGATTTAGGAAGTGGTTTTCAAATTGCAATGAAAGATTTAGAAATCCGTGGTGCTGGAGATCTGTTGGGAGGTGAGCAAAGTGGTTTCATCAACGAAATGGGCTTTGAGGCTTATCAAAAAATTATGCAAGAAGCTTTGGAGGAATTGAAAGATGATGAAGAATTTGAGAAATTGTTTGATAATGAAGAAGAGCGTCAAAAATTAATTAAATCTACCAAAGAAGTTAATGTTGAAACCGATTTGGATTTAATGTTGCCAGACGATTATGTGTCGAGTACAGAAGAGCGACTTTTGTTGTACCAAAAATTGGCGGACATCGACAACGAAAAAGATTTACAAGGATTTGAAAATGAATTGGTTGATAGATTTGGAGCTTTGCCAAAAGAAGCGATTAATTTATTAAAAAGTGTTAGTCTGAAATGGCTTGCGGCGGATATTGGTTTTGATAAAATTGTTATGAAGAATCGTGTCTTTTTAGGTTATTTCCCAAGCAATCCACAAGACAAGTTTTATCAAACAGAAAAGTTTAGAAATATCATATCTTATCTTCAACTTAATCCATCAGAAGCGCAGCTAAAGGAGAAGGCTGGTAAGGAGGGAAGTCAGCTCATGATGCGTATTGACAATATTAATGATGTGGATGCCGTCAATATTTTATTGCAGAAGATTTTAGCAGGTTAGGATTCATTGAAATATAGTATTTTTGTAAAAATTTAAAAGATGAAATTAAGTTTCAAAGCTCTATTTTTATCAGGTGCCATTTTCGCATTTTATGCGTGTGATTCTACGAGAGATGCAAATGGTGACTCATTAGTCGGGGTTAATTATAACGGTATGGATATGCCAGACGGCGGTGGCAATACAAATACTTCTGTCAAAAAGTTAAAAAAAATTGAAGATACGAATGAAGATGGCGAGGTGCTAACGACAACTTATACATACGACGCAGATAAGCTTACAAAAGTATATTCGAAATCTAGTCTTGGAGATGAGTATACTTATGTCCTTATTTATAAAGGATCAGAATTATCACAAATAAAGCAAACTCAAAAAGAGGAAGGCGAGTCGCAAGTGGACACAACCTATGATTTGGTATACACTGGAGGAAAGGTAACCTCTATGAAAGCTGTCGCAAAATCTAGTGATGTTGAGGTTTATAAGATTGATACGAAGTTTAGATATTCTCAAAGTAATATTTCTGGAGCTAAATCTACTTTCAAAAATGGTACTAGTGAGATGGGCAGTTTGGATAGTACATTGGGTTTTACTGGAGCCAATCTTACTTCGTTTAAATTGACTTCAACGGTTCCGATTTTCCCGAAAGTGGAAATGCTAATGTCTAATTTTGATGATAAAAAGAATCCATTTGCAAATTTTCCTGAAGCTTTTAAAGCTTTTTCTATGAATTTCATGTTAGAATCGTCTTCACCTATCGCGATGTTTTCTCAAAACAATTATAAAACAATTAAAGTGGTTGGTGATAATGTTTCTTATGATATAACATACACCTACAACACTGATGGTTATCCAATTACTGGTACAAGAAGTGGTAATGGTGGAAAAATTATTTTCGAATATTATTAAATTATGAAATATCTTATTGTTGGTTTAGGCAACAAAGGTGATGAATATACTGAGACCCGGCATAATGTCGGGTTTAAAGTTGCTGAAAAAATCGCTGAAAAAATTGAAGCGCCCTTCAAATCCAGTAATTTTGGATTGTTGGGAGAAGGTAAGCACAAAGGCCGAAAAGTTTTTGTTCTTAAACCTGATACTTACATGAATCTTAGTGGAAATGCCGTTAGATTTTGGATGCAAAAAGAGAATATTCCGTTGGAAAATGTTTTGGTGATTACCGATGATTTGGCTTTACCTTTCGGAACTTTACGCATGAAAATGAAAGGTGGTGCTGGTGGTCACAACGGACTTAGAAATATTGAAGAAGTTCTTAATACAGGAAATTATACAAGACTTCGTTTTGGGATTTCTGCTGAGTTTAAAGACGGGCAGCAAGTCGATTATGTACTTGGGAAATGGTCCGACGAAGAAAATGAAAAACTACCAGAACTATTGGATAAGTTTGCGAATGCTAGTTTGTCTTTTGTGTTCGCTGGTGTCGGCAATACGATGACAGCTTTTAATGGTAAATAAATCGAAAAGCGAACCAAATTGGGTTCGCTTTTCTTTGATAGAATATAAGTGAAAAAAGAGTTTTCTAATTAGATAGCTCGTCGATGCTCAATAATTATATGAGAGTCCTCGTCGATTGCATAATCTCTATAAGAGGTTTTAAAACCAATTAATCTTACTTCGATATCTTCCTCTCCAGCACGGACATTAGCGAAGTCTTGTATCATTTCTAAAACATCGGTCGCGATGTAAGATGTGCCTCTAGCATCGATGGTTACGATAGAATTTGCTTTAATGTTTTTCAGGGTTTTCTTAATCGCTGCTTTGTTTAAAAACGAAACTTCTTCTGCAAGTTTAATATTAACTTCATCTGCGGCGTTAAGCTTTTCTCGGCTCAGATAGTAAGCACGTTTCATATTGCCCTGAAGAACGTAGATAATCGAAATCGCTAAACCAATACCCACACCTTTTAAGAGATCTGTGGCGACAATAGCGATAATTGTTGCTATAAAAGGGATAAATTGGTATTTTCCTTTGTGCCAAAAGTGCATGATGTTTTTCGGACTTGCCAACTTGTAACCAATTAGGATTAAAACGGCAGCCAAAGTCGCTAGCGGTATCATATTCAATAAAAATGGAATACTTAGCACACATACAAGCAGCAAAAAGCCATGTATCATCGTTGAGATTTTATTGGTCGCACCAGCGTTGGCGTTGGCAGAACTTCGTACGACAACAGAAGTCATCGGAAGTCCACCAATGAAAGAACTCAAAATGTTGCCAATACCTTGCGCTCGTAACTCTAGGTTGGTGTCTGTAATTCTTCTTTTAGCGTCGAGTCTGTCCGAAGCTTCGATACACAAAAGCGTCTCAATAGAAGCAACAATGGCAATCGTTGCGCCAACAATCCAAACTTTATAGTTTAAAAAACCTTCAAAAGCTGGAAAGGTAATCATTGCCTTAAAATCATCTGTTGTTTTTGGAACAGGAAGATTGACCAAATGCTCTTTTGAAATTGCTAAAGAACTTCCACTAGCCAAAAAGATTTGATTTAAAACAATACCTGCAATTACCGCTACCAAAGCGCCTGGCAGAAGTTTTAGTTTCTTTAAAGCTTTAACTTTATCCCACATTAGCAGAATTGTTATTGAAACTAAAGTTACCACGATTGCTCCTGGATGTATCGCAGAAAGTAAATTACTAAAAAATGCTGGATTAATTCCATTATCAAAAATTGATTCGCTTGCAATATTGCTGTTGTAGCCTAATGCTAACGGAATTTGTTTAATAATGATAATGATACCAATACCTGCCAACATACCTTCGATAACGTTGTTTGGAAAATAGTTGGAAATACTACCCGCACGGATAAAACCCAGTACTAACTGTATAACACCAGCAATAATACCTGCTGCTAAAAACAATTCAAAAGAGCCGAGGTCTGTTATGGCAGCAATAATAATGGCTGTAAGTCCTGCTGCTGGCCCTGATACCGAAATATGTGAGTTACTAACAAATCCGACAACCAAGCCTCCGATAATACCTGAGATAATTCCTGCTAATGGTGGTGCGCCAGATGCTAATGCGATACCAAGACAAAGCGGTAAGGCAACTAAAAACACGACAAGTCCTGATGGGAAATTCTCCTTGAATAACCCCATGAAGTTTTTTGCTTTTTTCATATCCGAAAAAATATAAGTATATAACCTCATAACTAGCGTAATTGAGGTTTTCTACGTTGAAAATTTAATTTTAATTGATTGTATAAGAGGTCTTTCCCAATAGTTGATAAAGGGAAGCTTGATTAAAATTAAATCTCATTCGGAGGTGGCGAAAAAATAGGGATATACGGAGAGATGCTCGCATTGTCATCAATAAGGGTGAAAGATTTTTTACCAAGATCAGATTCGAAAAACTTAATAAAGTCGTGGATCGAAAGTGGATTAGGCGTTACCTTTTCATTAAAAGATGACGAGCTTGTTTTTACTTCTTCTTCAGCAATTGAAACATTAGTCGTTGGCAAATCCCATCCGAAAACCGCAGCCATACTTGGTAAGGCTGTGAAATTCATAAAGATTGCTAAGATTAAAATACTCAAATACTTCATAAGATTTTACTTCAATAACAGTTTTTACATGCTTAGTATTCCATTTTTGGAACAGACCAAGTAGATTCTGTTAAATCATAAATTTTCTGAATATTGTGAAGAATGCCTTCAAAGTCAATATTCAAATCCTTTAATGTTCCGGTTTTCAAATCGAAAACCCATCCGTGCACAACGGGATAACCATTTTGCACAAAGCCTTTCTGTACTGCTGCAGCTTTCACTACGTTGATACATTGCTCTTGTACGTTAAGTTCTACCAATCTGTCGAACTTTTGGTGTTGGTCAGAGATTGCATCTAGCTCCTCTTGGTGCATACGATAGACGTCGCGAATGCTTCTTAACCAAGGGTTAAGTAGACCTAGGTCTGTAGATTGCATTGCTGCGTTAATACCGCCGCATCCGTAATGTCCACATACAACGATGTGTTTTACTTTTAGGTGGCTAACTGCATACTCAATAACCGAATTAACATTCATATCGATATTGTTAACGACGTTAGCAATATTTCTGTGAACGAAAATTTCACCAGGTTTCAAACCCATCAAGTCTTCTGCTGGAACTCTACTGTCGGAACATCCGATGTATAAGAATTCTGGAGTTTGACCTTCTGCTAAGTTTTTAAAAAAATCTGCATCGGTAGATTTCATTTTTTCTACCCATTGACGATTGTTCTCAAAAACTTTGTTGTACGAATCTTGCATAAAAATATATATTTAAGGTTAAAATTACTTTAACTATTAAATACGCTGTTTTGATAGATTGAATCAATAATGACGCAAAAGTAATTTATTTTGACTAAAAATTTAAAAATATTAACAAATTTTAATATTTTACTTTATTATTAATATAGCCTTCTGTGGCCATATTATTGGGTGTAATCTGCGCTGGGTTGCCGATGACTACAGAGTTGGCTGGTACGTCCATATTTACATAAGCATTTGGCGCGATAAGAACATTATTCCCAATTGTAATGCCGCCCACAATAACAGCGTTGGGGCCAATCCAGACTTCGTCACCAATTACAGGCACACCTTCTCGTCTTCCGCGATTGGTTTGTGCGATGGTAACGCCTTGTGCAATATTGCAATTGCGACCGATAATTGCTTTTGGATTAATCACCAATTGTCCCCAATGTCCAAGATACAACCCACGTCCAATTTGAGTTTCAGCATAGATTTGGAAACCATATTTAATTTGATAATGACGAAGGATGATTCTGTAGATTTTACCTATTAAAGAAGATTTGGGATATTTTTGTGCATTTCGGAACCAATAGATATAATGCAGATTTGGACTAAAACATTTTTTTAGGATCTGAAAATGTGACAAATATTGTCCACTTTCTCTGTAAAAATCTTCTTGAATGGTCGTGTAACTCATTTTATTTTTTCAAAAATCTTGTTATAGATGAAGTATAAAAGCTAACAAGTTGGCAGTAGCAAAATTAAGTATAAAAAAAATTCTTTACGATCTAATGTCCATATTTTCTATATCAAGAAGTGGTAATATTCTGAAAATGCCATTAGTTACAAAAATGATTATTGAGATTTTGCCGATGCTAATGAAGAGTTTTTTCCAAGTTGTTCCTAATATTATGTTGAGATTTTCAAAAAAAAAAATGAGGACATTGTACAAGAGAAAGATTCGCCAAAAAAATCTTGCATTGTTCACGGTAAAATTCTATTCATTTTCTGTACTAAACCCAACTTGCCAATGCAAATAATAGTGAAGGAGAATTAGCAAAATGGCAATGCCTTTGAAGTGATTGGTGTCATCTAAGCTAAAGCTTATTCTGGATTGAATTTTTTGTTATTTTAAGGCAACAATTTATTGTAAAAAAACTAAAGTTCTATAGCTTATCGATAATATTGGTAATACCTTTCACCGAATTTTTTAGGTTAAATGGCATTTCATAAGCTTGAAGTTTAGCCTGATAATTTTCAAAAGCTTGGGGATTTAGTAAAGCTTTCTTCATGCCTTCATAGATTCCTTCTTCCGAGTTTTCTATGATTAAACCCAAGTCGCCATCATTTAACATTTCTCGAACTCCAGAAACATCGGTTGCAATAATATTTTTGTTAAGAGTCATCGCTTCGAATAAAACGGTCGGGAAACCTTCATAACGAGAACTTAAAATATAAAAATCTGCTCTTTTGAAATAAGGATAAGGATTGTCTGTAAAACCCAACATTGTGGCTGTGTTGTCAACGCCAAGTTCGGTTTTTAGTTTTTTAATATTTTCAAAATCGTAACCATCACCGACAATTAGAATTCGGTGATCTAATCCTTCATTTATAAGTTTTTTGTGAGCTTTAAGAAGTCGGTCAAATCCTTTTTGTGGGAAAACTGTCCCCACCGAAATGAAAGTCGGAAGTTTGTCATTAAATTTATAATTTTCGACAGTTTTTCCCGCTTTTTTTAAAATCTCTTCAGTGTCCAAAGGATTGAAAATTCTAACAATTTTGGATTTTTCAGTTTCGGAAATAGCAAGGTCTTCAAAAGTCTTTTTAATCTTTTCAGAAATAACCATCACTTTATCGTATTTGAAAAAGCGTCTGATTTTTTCTTTGGTATAACCTTCAACTTGCGTCAAATCATTATGGATCCACATCAGTTTTTTTGAGGATGTCAAGGGACTATTAAGCACTTCGTCTATAAAACCATGGATTGCAGCGAACTCGATGTCATACTTTTTGTTTTTGAGTTTTCGCTTATAAAGAATTTTTGGATATTTTTTCAATAAACGTTGATAGACAACACGATAGGCTTTTTTAGGAATGTCTTGCGGGCGATTGGTAGTTATCATTTCGCCTTTGTTGAGGTACATCACATTAACCCAATTCGGAACTTCGGTAAGATATTTCCCTGAATATAGGTTAAGTAAAAGGTCCACTTCGTATTTGTCTGACGGCAAATTTTTGAGGAAAGTCACCAAAACTTTCTCTGCACCACCATGTCTTAAAGAACCTATACGAATAAGGATTTTCTTTTTCAAAATGTATTTTTTACGAAGTTAAATTAATTATCGATTAAATTTTTCCATTGTTGGATGATTTTTTCCTTTCGCCATTTTGCAGATTCTTTATAACTTGACTTATTAAGCTCTTCCAACACGTGAGGGTTATCGATTAGATATTGAAGTTTTTCGGCAAACATTTTTTTGTCATGCATTGGGATGAGGTAGCCGTTTTCCTTGTTAACAATATCAGATGGGCCATAATTGCAATTATAAGAAATAAGAGCATTGGACGTGAATAAGCCTTCGATTAAAATAGTTGGTAGACCTTCTTTAAGCGATGTCATACAAATGATTTTACTTTTTCTAAGCTCTCCCAGAATTTCCGTTGGTGACAAAGCATTATTTAGATAAACATTCTTCAAACCGTCTTTAGTAATTTTATCTTTCAAAATTTTTTCTTGCATGCCATTTCCAAAAATCTTGACTTTCCAATCATCTTTAAAATCGATTAAGCTAACTATATCCAAAAATTCTGTTAGATTTTTGTCAGAATCAAGCCTTGACGGAATAAGGATAACATTTTCTTTTTGATTATAATCTGTTTCTGTAATGTTTTCTATATCCTCACTCATCATATTTGGTATATGACAGACATTGGGGCTTATGCTTTTGTAATACTTTTCTCCTGGCGAATTTATAGAAACGATATTTTTTAAATTTCTATAATACTTTCTCAATAATTTATTCCATAATAAACCCCCAACGTGAAAGCTTGTGTGCTCCCATGCAATTGTTTTATAATTTACTTTTTTGTTGAGAGCCAATTGTGCTGATAATTTGTACCAACAAGAAATAATCGAATCATAATTTTGATGATTTTGCTTTAACCATTTTGATAGCATATCCCATTGTCCAAAATCGTAGATGTAGTTTTTGATATTTTGCCTAGCAGGAAGTTTGCGAAAATATTTGTCAATGCCAACATTTATTTTACGGAAACCCCAATGAGAAAATGTATCTATATAGATGACTGTTACACGAGGGTCAAGTTGGTAAAAACTCGATCTATCGGATGTAAGTATCATGATACTAATATTATAACCTTGCTCTATAAGTTCGTTGGCAAGAGATACTAATACTCTCGCGACACCACCTGGTTTGAATAGTTTATAATAAATCAAAAGTATATTTTTTGAGCCAGAATTTTGTATCATACTTTTTACTTTTTGTTAAGTAGTATTTTAACATCTTTAACCAATATGGGATTAAATCTTTCCACAGCTATCTGATTGAGATGATTACTATCATAGAAGTCAGTTGAATCCTGTAGGGGAAGTGCATTTTGGTAATTTTTATAGGTTCCTAGATTTGCTAAAAAACGATCAACTTCGGCATTATTACTAACTGCATTGTATAGCTTTTTTGTGATTGGTGTTTGGATTATGTAGACTTTAATACCTTTACTTTTTATATAGTTAATGTTATTAGTCAATTCCTGCTTTTGGCTTTCGCGAGGTTCCCACTGGGTTTTATCTTCTTTGTTGAAAATATTTTTACGATATTCAGTTTCTACAAAACCAGTCGGAGAGATGTAGTGATCACCACCTTGCTTAGATGGTTCTTTGAAGTTTTTGTTTAGTCCAAACACTTGGCGAAAACTAGTAAATATCAACGTGTTGTACGCTAGTAGATTATGGATTTCGCTGGCCATATTAATGGCATTGATATCAATTTTGTTATTACTTAATAAATCCAAAGAAGACTCAACACCGTCAATTGTTAATGTGCCGGCATAAGCTTCATAAAGGACCATTTTAGGCTTTATTTTGTCCAAATATTGATACAGTAGTACTTTAGTGTTAATGGGTGTTTGAGAACTTGATCCAAGATTAAAAGCTGTAATACCTTCCTTTTCAAAGATTCTCGGATCTATACCTCGATAGGCATGGGACGAGCCAACAATTAGGACATCGACATTTTTGGTTTTTGCGGCATCTTTCATTCGGGTAAACGTGTGACCATAGCAACCCATGCAACTCCTAACATTTTTTGCCATAAAAGGAGGCATAACAGTACTCCAAAGTGGCATTACAATAATGTAAAACAATATGGTGAAAACAGCGAATAGTCCTATGTTAATTAAAAATTTTGTCATCTGTGTTAAAATTGAAAATATATAAATGGACTCTCTTCAGTTTGTAAAAACAAAGCGATCAACATAATTATGAAGGCATAAAAACTCCATCTAATCCAAGTTTTTTGATTAAGTAAAAGTTTTTCTATGCCGTAATCGTTGCGACGACCAAGCCATTCGACAACTAGCAAAAGTCCAACTAATATCAAAGTTGCTAAGGCGCTTTTTTTAAGCTCCGGAAAATGAAATAAACTTTTATTAAAAATTCCGCCAATGTATTCGAAAGCATGTGCAACAGAGTTGGCGCGGAAAAATATCCATGCAAAAACCGTTAAACTAAAAGTTACAATCATTTTGACCAACTCGCCGAAGGTTGGAAACATCCTGTCTCCTGCAACTATTTCTAGGTTGTTCCTATTGGTTTTCATTACAATAGATGGCATGATAAATAGAGCATTTAGAAATCCCCAAAATATAAAAGTCCAATTGGCTCCATGCCAAAAACCGCTGACAATAAATATGATGAACGTATTTCTAATTCTCATCCAGTTGCCGCCTTTGCTACCACCTAATGGAATGTAGAGGTAGTCGCGGAACCATGTAGATAATGATATGTGCCATCTTCTCCAAAACTCTGCGATGTCACGAGAAAAGTAAGGATAGTTGAAGTTTTTAAGGAGGTTAATTCCGAAGAGTTTCGCAACACCTAAAGCAATGTCGGAGTAGCCAGAAAAATCACCATAAATTTGGAACGTGAAAAATATTGCACCTAAAACTAGATTAGAACCAGAATGCGCTTCTGGATTAGAAAATATTTCGTTGGCATAAATGGCGCAGTTATCAGCAATCACCATTTTCTTAAAAAGCCCCCAAAGTATTTGTCGCATACCATCAACAGCCATTGGGTAGTTGAAAACACGTGCCTTCTTAATTTGTGGAAGTAGGTGTGTTGCTCTTTCGATAGGACCAGCAACCAATAATGGGAAGAAACTTACAAAAACAGAATAGTCAACAAGGTTGCGCTCTGCTTTTATTCGGTCTTTGTAGATGTCAATAATGTAAGAAAGTCCATGGAATGTATAGAATGAAATCCCAACTGGCAAGATAATGTTAAGTGTCCAAGGATGTATACTTAATCCAAAACCATTTAAGAATTCTGTTAATGACGCTGCAAAGAAGTTATAATATTTAAAAAAACCTAAAAAGCCTAGATTGATTCCTATACTTAAAGTTAGCCAAAATTTTTTCGAGGAGGCTCGTTTTGCCTCTTCGATTTTTATTCCCGAATAGTAATCTAAAAATATTGAAAATGATAGTAAAAATGCAAAACGCCAATCCCAACAGCTGTAAAAATAAAAACTTGCGACCAGAAGTAGCAAATTTTGAAACTTCATATTTTTACGTAGCACCCAATACAAGGCAAATACAATCGGCAAAAATATGGCGAAGGAAATGGAGTTAAATAACATTGATTATTGTGTTTTTTTGTAGATCAACGTTAATGGAAAGATTAATGTTGACAGAATTTTAAAATTAGTGATTCCTTTGTTAATCTCGCTAAGTTTTTTGTTATTTATTAAAGAGTATATTTGATAGCCTACCAGATTCCTTATTAAAACTGTAGGATAAGTTTTCAATTCCTTGTGATAACAGTTTAGGAAAGAGCGGTAGCCTTCCATTAGTCCATACGTATTTTTCCCAGTCCACCTTGTGTTAGAGACCGATTGTGGGTCGTTTTCGTCCATGTGGTAATTGCGTACAATCTTATTGATAAAACGTGTTTTGATGCCTTGTGCATCGTAAATGTTGAAAAACACAGATTGCGGAATGTAGCCCTTACCTTTATATTTTTCGTAGTCAAAGTTTTGTAAATATCGATGATAAGTACTGGTAAAAAATATGCCATTTTTGTCTCCTCTAACTTTGTATTTGTAGCGCATCTCGAAAATGCTTCCATCAAAACCATTATTTGGATATTGATTGCCAACAATTTTACCGTTTTCATCCGCCGAAAGTCCCATCACAGAAATAAAATCGTCTTGATTTTCTATTTTTTCAACTTCTGAAATTAAATTTTCTAAAGCGTCTTCTGGATAGGTATCATCCGAATCCAAAATCATGAAATATGGCGTCTCTATTTTTTTTATACCTTCAAAAACAGTGATAAATTTGTGTTGGTTTTCGTTCCAAAAATAGTCTATGTCGATGATGTTCTCGTTTTTAAACTGTTCTACCAATTCTTTTGTCCCATCGGTTGACCCATCGTCCATAATAATCCATTTGAAGTCTTTAAAGCTTTGCTTTTTCAAAGACTCATAGGATCTTGTTATGGTATGCGCACGATTGTAGGTCGGTGTAACAATGGTAATTTTAGGACTCCTCATTCTGTAGTTTTAATTGGTATTGTTGTTCAAAAACATCACTGATCTGTTTGTAAATCTTTTGAGAATCAAACTTTTTATAGGATTCCGCAGTGTTTTTTCTTATTTTTTCAAATAATTCTGGTTGCGTAAATACTTTTTTCATGGCTTCGTAGATTTCCGATTCGTTATCATTAACCAACATACCATCGATACCATTATCTATCATCTCTGGGATGCCTCCAACATTGGTGCTAATTATAGGTATTTCCAATGCTAGAGCCTCGTTAATAACCAGTGGATATGCTTCAGTTTTTGAAGGGAAAACAAAATAATCAGAATTTTTCATGTAAGGAAAAGGATTAGTTTTTGTTCCCAATAATTTAAAAGTTTCCTGTACATCACACGCCTTTATTTGTTGGGTCAAATTGTTTTTTTCTTCTCCATCTCCTAAAATTATGATGCTGTGCTCAAAGCCTTCATTAATCAATTTTTGATGAACATTGATTAAGGTATGATAAGCTTTTCTTTTATTGAGTCTACCAACAGAACAAAAAATGGGCTTTTTGAGGTTGTGAAGATCGACATTTGTGGCTAAAGATCTTTCTTTAACCTCATCGGTTCGAATCGCATTGTAGATAACCGAACTGCTAGGATATGTTATATGATAATATTTTTCAATTGCATTTCTAATATTTGCTGCACAAAATATTACATGATCAAATTTCCTTAATTTCTCGACTCTTTCTGAGGCGGTCTTTTGATTGCGTTCATTTTTTTGATGTACATCATAAGAAATGTCAGTATGAAACCAGGCAATTTTCCGCGATTTTTTATCAGGTGAGTTTAGCACCATATCAAATTCTGCGTAACTTGAGGCGATTTCTATATCGTATTTTTCACGAACTTTAAGATGATATAATATTGATGGAAATCTAGTGTAGACCTCCAGCTTTAAGCGGCGAAAAAGCATTTGGAAATTTTGGAGAAATCTATTAGAGCTCATTTGCTCTTTACCCTTTTCCACAACGATAAGTTTGATGTTCTTGGGGATTTCTTTCACCAATTCTCCTTGATAGAGATTGAGCATTAAGGTTAAATCGAATCTATCTTTTGGGAGGTTGTCTAAAATATCTAAGATTACGCGTGGGACACCGCCCATCTCTAGTGATCGTAACCGAAATAGTATTTTTATTTTTTGCATGTTGTGTTTTACAAATACAAAGATAAAAAAATCAATGTTTTCAAGTTAGGCTATTTTGTTTTAAAAATTTGTGTTGAAGTACGGTTGGCTTACTTCAAATAAGATAAAAAAAGCTAAGAAGAAGCTAAAAGATTTTGAAAAAGAAGAACTCTCTTTGTAAGTCAAGTTATTAAAATCAATACTTTAGCTTATGTTGTTTCGATACTTTGGATTGTAATTCCAATATTTTGGGCTTTTAAAGAAAAGAGGGATATAGAGGCGTATAGAATTACCCATCCTGGTTATGGCGTTCATTATGTAGAGCCAAAATTTGTTTTTCAAACATTTCCTTCATTTTATCAAGGGATTAACTATTTGAATGAGATACAGGCTGTTAAAAAATATAAGCCTGATTTTTCCTTAATATCTAAAACGATAAATTATGATGCAATTGATAAAGTTGTTGTTGTCGTTGGAGAATCTGCTCGAAAGCAAAATATGTCGCTCTATGGCTATGGGAGAAAAACAACGCCATTTGAAGATAAAGAAAAATCAAATATGTTTCTTTATACGGATGCGGTTTCGCCTGCTTTTGTCACATTCCAAGCTGTACCTCTCAGCTTAAGCAGTATTAGTATGGATACTTATGCACAAAACAATTTTGGGGATATAGCAGATAATATCATTAATGTAGGAAGACATTTTAATCGAAAAACTTATTGGATAACTGGATCCAAGTCCGAGCCCGAGCACATATTAGCCTACAATGCCCATCAGCTAATAAAGACCGAAGATAGCCATGATGGCTACCTGCTTCCTGAATTTAAAAAATTAATAAAAAATAAAGAAAAACAGCTTATTGTTCTACATTTGTTAGGATCGCACTTCGATGCAAAAAATAATTATCCAAAAACACATACTATTTTTAAAAATCAAAATAGCTTGGACGAATATGATAATTCCATTGCTTATACCGACTATTTGCTTGGACAAGTTTTTGAAGATCTTAGAGATACTAACAGTGCAGTACTTTATTATTCGGACCATGGACAAGCCTATACGAACGAAAAGTTTTTCCACGCACCATCGCAAGAAGCGAACATGATTCCTCTTTTTGTTTGGTATGGCAGTAAGGTTCCAGAAGCATTGCGAAAACCAGGGGTTGAGACTAGACAGACATCATCAACGATTGTCTATGATTTGGTATTGGAACTTATGGGATTGCAGAATAGCAAATCGGATAAAAATGATCAAGCAAAATTTCTTAAAAACGGGAAAGTAATTCCTTTTAACGAACTCAAAAAATAATATGCAAGGTTTATTTAGTAAAATTGAAACCAACTTCTTTAAAGGTATTGGGATTTTAATGATTGTTTTTCACAATTATTTTCATTCATTACCAGAATTTGCTTTGGAAAATGAAGCTGGTTTTTCTGCTGTTAATGTTAAATTGTTTATTAAACATTTGGTGAGTTTTGATTTTAATAATTGGATAGGTTCAGTATTCGGATTCCTTGGGCATTATGGCGTGCAGATTTTCATTCTCTTTAGCGCTTATGGATTAAGTATTCAGTTTAGTAAGAATAGTCAAAGTGTTACACAATTTGTTTTGCGCAGGCTAAAGAAGATTTACTTTTTAATGTTTTTTGGTATCGCTTTTTGCATTGTTCTTTCGTGGCTTGTAGGCAATCCAATGTCGCTTTATGATATCGCTAAGAAAAGCTTTCTACTAGGCTCTACGATTAGTAGTTTTTCAGATTGGTATTTGTATGGAATGTTTACGGGTCCGTTTTGGTTTTTTGCTTTAGTTATACAACTTTATACTATATTTCCGGTATGTTATAAAATCATAACTCGTTTCCAAAAAGAAAAAATTTGGCTGGTTTTTCTAGGATCTTATGTCATTATCTACCCCATTTATTATTTTACTTTAGGAACACATTTTACTATATTGGGAAGTGTTTTTGGGCATTGCTATGGCACATTTTAAAATTAAAACATTTGATAAATGGATCGTTTTTGCCGCAGGAATTGTTTTTGTATTGTCTCAGTTTTTTGAAATCATCTTTCCGTTAAGCTTTTTAGCAATCAGCATATTGTTAATCCAAGCTTTTAATTGGTTGGAAAAAGCAAGTCCAACACTATTAAAAAAGATTATAATTTTTACTGGAGAAATTTCGATGATTTTATTTGTGGTGAACGGCCGTTTTAGATTTTTGCCAATTTTCTCAGACTTTTCGATGTCTCAGTTTATGTATTATATTCCGCTATTATTTGGACTAAGCTATATTCTTTTCTTACTATATAATGCTCTACAAAAGCAACTGAAAATATAAAAATTAATCTACTTCCGCACCGATATCTCGATATTGTTGTTTAAATTGATTTGCCCATTTTTTCCACTCTGTAGACTGTGCGGCAGGATGATTGGCTTTATCTAAAAAATACATTATATAATCATCAGAAAAATCTCTCGGATAGTTCTCCATGGCATCAAAATCATTATTTAACCAAGCTTCATTAAGTATAAAATTCATTCGGTTAACATCAAATTGATCTGCGTATTTATGATAAGATCCTGTGGCTGACGATTTGAAAGTTGTTTTTAAAACTTCTTGATTTGTGCGTGCAAAAACAGCGTTTTTGTTATCATTGTACCAAGCTGCAGCATTTCTCAATTGTTGCTTTTCATCCACTTTACCCTTCGCATCTTCCCAAATCGAAAGCCAATACTCCTTCTGGTACACGCCCATTAAAATTGAGTTTAGAGACCAATACTTACGTTTAGTTTTATTATCAACCAATCCTAATTTATATAAAACTGTAAAGAATTTGTATTTGTTGTACATAAACATATCCATTACAAATTTATTTGAGGTGAATAATTTTTCAGGTTGTGTTTTATTTAGATGATCAGATAATTTATCTATTATCAAATTTTTATCATCTGAATAATTTCCTAACCACCCCAACTTTAATAACGGAATTGAAAAAGATTTCATTTCTCTTACAACCTCATCAATATTGATAAATTTAGTAAACCAAACATCGTCTTCTGTCACCAAAACATAATCAGACGACGATTTAACTTCCTTATACCACAAATCTGTTGGTATTGTAAAGCCATCAATTTTTTTACCAGTCAAAATATTATCCTCAATTGCTTGTATTTTTTCCAAATATTGATTAGAAATAAAAATATTTACATTGGGATATTTAGATTGTATAACTTCTAAATATTGTTTTGGAGTTCCGTCGTCCAAAACTTTAATTTCAAATTCGCCTTTTAGATTTTGATAAATTGATTTTAAACAGCGATCCAAATAATAAGGACGATTGAAAGATTTTACGATAATTGTGATCATGGTAATTTTCTAAGAAGTTTTTTAAAAAATGTATTTTCTTTTTCAAAAAGAAACTTAGGCAAGTTGTCTATCGTTTCTATTTTTTTTCCGTACAAATTATCAATTCTTCTTCTTTTACACGTGTCTAATAAGACTTGATGCCAGTCAGCTTTTTGTTGGGCTGTTTTAGTTTTGTTTTGAGAAACCCCCTTGTCGTGTATTCTGTATAAATACAAGAACGAATCAATAAAATGAAAATTTCCTATATCATATAGTTTTAGATATAAATCTTGATCTTCTGAAATTATTAATGTAGGATTAATACCTTCAGTCCTGTCATAATAATTTTTTTTGAAAGTGAAAAAATGCGCCACTTCAAAATTAATATTGAAAAACGTTTTTTTATTATTTTTAATCTTCTTCGAAAACTTGAACACACCTTTTTTATGTGATTTTTCGTCGATTAATTTAATCTTAGAATACGTTGCTATAATCGATGAATTTTTTTGATATACATTAATTATTTCTTCCAGAGCTGTCGAGGTTATCATATCATCTGGATCAACAAAACCACATATTTCCCCCGAAGCTTCTTCTATACATCTACGTTTTGTAAAGCCTACTTTTTTATTTTCAGAATTTTGAAAAAGTTTTATTTTATCTTCTTTTCTAGCTAGTTCTGTAAGTTTTTCATAAGAATCATCAGTAGAACAATCATCAACAATTATAATCTCATAATCTTGATAGGTTTGATTCAAAATAGACTGATAACATTCTTGAAAATAATCCCAGTTATTGTAGTGGGCAATCAGGATTGAAAATTTCATCTTAAATATCGTTAAGTATTTGCTCTTTTTTATTCGCAATAATTGAATTTGCGGGTACATCTTTATAAATTACACAACCAGCTCCAATAATAACATTATCACCAAGAGTTACGTTTTTCAAAATAACAACATTAGTACCTAACCAACAATTTTTATCGATCTTAATTGGGACAATAATACATTCTCTATGGTATCATATCGATGGTTGTGATCATAAAGTTTTATATTTTTTCCAAATAATGTGTTTTCCCCAATAAAAATAGCATCAAGACAATTAATAGAGCAGAGTATGTTCATAAAAAAGTTATCACTAATAGTTAATTCCGAATTTTTGCTAAACAATACGCTAGAATAATTTCTGAAATTAATATTCTGTCCCAAATGGATACTTTTAGGACATATGAGTAATTTAAAATCACAATAATCTCCGAATTTTATATTCTTTTTACAAAATTGTGAAATCTTATTAAGATTAGCTTTCCTTAATATTTTGAGAATGAGTTTGGCTAGAAAATTCATCATTGCTTGATTGTGCAAAACAAAGGTACATTTTTATAAAAATAAAATAATAATTTTGCAAATATTGAAAAATATGAGTGAGAAAAAAGTAACAATTTCTGTCCCCATTTTCAAGTGTGAAGATTTTATTATTAAAACATTAAAATCTGTTCTTGCGCAAACTTATCCTAACATAGAAGTTATTTTGGTTAACGATAAAACACCGGATAATAGTGCGGATTTAGTTAATCAATTTATTAAGGAACATGTTCTACATGCTTGGAAAGTAATTGATTTAGAAGAGAATTCTGGACTTTCTGTGGTTCGTAATAAAGGGATAGATGCGGCGACGGGCGACTATATATTTTTTCTAGATAGTGATGATACTTTGGAGGCATCGGCAATTTCGGATTTTGTAAGTCGAGCTGAAGAAACCAGATCCCAAATGGTGGTTGGCGAAGTTCTAGGTATTCGGTTGCCTGAAAATGTTGAAGTGGATGTTTTCCCTCTGAAAGCTTCGGAAGATACAATTACAGGGAATATTAACATATTGAAAAGCTTGGTGTCCGGAGAATTTCCTGTATCTAGTTGGAATAAATTGATTCGATTAGACTTTCTAAGAGATAATAAGCTTTATTTCACCAAAGGATTGTATGCACAGGACTCTCTTCATACTTTCGAAATGGCGCTAAAACTAGATAAAATCGCTTTTTTGAGAAAGAAAACATATAACTATTTTCTGCATTCCGATTCGGTGATACATAATAGAAAGAAAGTACATTTTGATAATTGGATTACGATTGCCAATAAAATTAATGATTATTATGTCTCAGAAAAAAAACATGATAGAAAAGTACAAATTCTAAAATATCTTGTGAACTTTAAAACAATGACCTTGTTGATGAATTGGAAAGCGCAAAAAAATGAAGCTCTTTGGAAACGTAGCTATGACGCCTATTCAAAATTAAAAGGTTTCAGTTTTCTCGATTACTTTTCATCGAATTATTCCACAAAGCTAAAAAAAGAAAATTTTTATATTTCTCTTCCAACAAACATTGGATATAAATTATTCCGAAAACGTTTTGGAGACTAAAATAAAAAAAGGCATCAAATTAATTTGATGCCTTTTTTACAATATTACAATCTTTTTATATTGCGCTCGAGCGCTAGTTTTCCTTTGACATCGTAGATGACAGCATTTTCTTTAAGAAGATTTTTTAAATCCAAATTTTCAAATTCATTATGAGACACGGCTAGCACAATTGCATCGTATTTGTCTTTCGGAAGTTGGTCAGAGGTGTCGAGATTATACTCATGCTTAACTTCACTTGGGTTAGCCCAAGGATCATAAACATTAACCTTAATGTTGTAATCTTCCAGGTTTTTTATAACATCAACAACTTTCGTATTTCTAACATCTGGACAGTTTTCTTTAAACGTGAAACCTAATACCAGAACATTAGATTGGTTGACTTTAATATCATTTTTCAACATTTGTTTAACAACTTCACTTGCCACATAATGTCCCATAGAATCGTTCATGCGACGACCAGCCAAGATAATTTCTGGATGGTAACCATATTCTTGAGCTTTTTGTGCAAGATAATAAGGATCAACGCCTATACAGTGCCCTCCAACCAATCCAGGTTTGAAGGGCAGGAAGTTCCATTTTGTGGCAGCGGCAGCAAGTACATCATGCGTGTCGATGTCCATTAGATTAAATATTTTTGCTAACTCATTAACAAAAGCAATATTAATGTCACGTTGTGAGTTTTCAATAACCTTAGCCGCTTCAGCAACTTTAATAGTTGGCGCAAGATGTGTCCCAGCTGTAATAACCGATTTGTAAATATCGTCAACAACTTTTCCGATTTCGGGGTTAGAGCCAGACGTTACTTTTAAAATCTTTTCAACCGTATGTTCTTTATCTCCAGGATTGATACGCTCGGGAGAATATCCAGCAAAGAAGTCTTCATTAAATTTTAATCCTGAATTTTTTTCTAAAACAGGAATGCATTCTTCCTCGGTCACGCCAGGATATACGGTAGATTCATAGATGACGATGTCGCCTTTTTTCAAAACTTTTGCGACGGTTTCGCTGGCTTTGTAAAGCGGTGTTAAATCTGGGCGGTTGTTTTTGTCAACAGGCGTTGGCACCGTAACGATGTAGATGTTAGAGTCTGAAATATCATTTAATTCGTTAGAACAGTACAAACCTTTTTCTGCGGAAGTAGGATTATGGTCTATGCTCGCATTTTTTAGGACGTCGTTATCTACTTCTAAAGTCGAATCAATACCTTGACGAAGTTCCGTGATTCTTGCTTGATTAATATCAAAACCAACCACAGGATATTTGGTGGCAAAAAGTCTTGCCAAAGGTAGGCCTACATAACCAAGTCCGATAATACTTATTTTGTGATTCATTGTTTTATTTTAAATTTTCCCAATACCATTTAACAGCTTCTTTTAGGCCATCTTTCATAGAAAATTGAGGTTGGTAATTTAATAAATTTTTTGCTTTATCAATACTAGCTAATGAATGTGGAACATCGCCTTTTCGGTAATCTCCGTAAATGATGTCAACATCCGCAATTTTTGAATCGAATTCTGAAAGATATTCTTTCAAGTATTTAACCAAATCATTAAGCGTTGTTCTTTCGCCGAAAGCTGTATTATAGACTTGATTGTAAGCCTCTTTGTTATCAGACGTTATCGCCAAAAGATTCATTTGGATAACATTGTCAATGTAGGTGAAGTCACGAGAATACTCGCCGCCGCCATTGATAGTTGGCGACTCGTGATTCATAAATTGCATCACAAATTTTGGAATAACAGCGGCGTAGGCACCGCCAGGGTTTTGTTTTCTTCCGAATACGTTGAAATATCTTAAACCAATGGTATCGAAATCATAAGTTTTTTTGAAAACATCGGCATAAAGTTCGTTAACATATTTTGTAATGGCGTACGGAGAAAGCGGTTTTCCGATACGATCTTCCACTTTGGGAAGGGCTTCCGAATCTCCGTAGGTCGAAGAGCTCGCTGCATACACCATTCTCTTAACACCTGCATCTCTTGCAGAAACAAGCATATTAAGAAAGCCACCAACATTAACATCGTTACTTGTTATCGGATCGTTGATGGATCTTGGCACAGAGCCTAAAGCCGCTTGGTGAAGAACAAAGTCTTGATTTTCGCAAGCTTTTTTACAAGTTTCCAGATCACGGATATCGCCTTCTATTAGGGTGAAATTAGGATGATTTATGATAGCTTCGAGATTTTCACGACGCCCCGTAGAAAAATTGTCTAGGCAAGTAACATACACGTCATTTTCTAACAAGACTTCGCACAAGTTGGAACCTATAAATCCTGCGCCACCAGTGATGAGGATGTTTTTATGTTGTAGTTGAGGTTTAAAATTCATTAATACTTTCTTTTAGCTTATATTGTGTTGCAAATTTACATTCTGCTTTTTAGAAAGAGATAAAAATGGATTAATATTTTAATTTATTTTTTAAGTTTTAAACGCTTTAATAATTTATTTTTAACATATTCAACAATATAAGTGAGCGGTATTTGATCTAAAATCTGGTCAGGTGCATATATTTTGTGGTGGTGAATTAGGTGTTTTATAGTTTCTTTAGCATTTTTGTTTTCAACAAATTGTTTGACAATACTGTAAGAATTTACAAATTGTGAATAGAAGTGCTTGTGCTCTTTAATCCAGTTGCCTTCGTAGTGATGCACTACAAAATTAACAGGAATATTTGCCGAAAAATAGTTGGAAGGGTATAATGTAATACCTTCTTTTAAATGCTGTATTTCATCTAAGTTAGGATTAGCTCCATATTTTTCGATAAGAAATTTATTAAAAGTCTCTGTACTGATTACTAATTTATATTCATCTTGTTGGTCATAAAATACTTGCATATCATTAACAAAAGGATGATTAGCTTCTGCACCAAAAAATGCGGAAAACGGTTTTCTGATCATTTCAAAACCGCAAATACAACGAGAATCTAAAACTTCATTTAAAGATTTTCGCACTTCCATGTCTGTGTCTAGATTGATGCCTCCGTATTTGTTAATAGCCCATACTCTGGCGTAATCGGCAACAAATACCCAGTCCTTTTTTTCAAACGCTCCCTTTACAAATGGGTTTATATTAACATCAAAAGTTTCCTCATTCCATTCCATAAATTGGTAATCAGGAAGATATTTTTTCCAGGTTGCTATACAGTTGTTTGCAAGTTCTGATTTTGGTTTACCACCAAACCAGCAGTAATGAATAATTTTTGGAATCATTGTGTTTTACTAATTAAGGATTTGAATAAATTGTCCCATTGCTCTAAAATAGGTTTTACTTGATAATTAAAAGATTTCTCACGGCTTGCTTCTCCCATTTGTTTTCGTAAATTAGGATTTTCGATTAAATGATTGATATGGGCTGCAAGTGTAGAAGTATCACCAACTTGGCTCAAGTAGCCATTAATACCATCTTCGATTAGGTCGCTTGGACCACACTCGCAGTCGAAAGACACCAAAGGCAATCCAAAATGCATGGCTTCTATAAGAACCAAAGGCAAACCTTCGAATCGTGAAGTCATTACGTAAATACTGCTGTTGAGATATTCTAAATCGACTTGTAGAGAAGGTGAAATAATTGTGATGGAATCTTCTAAATTGTACTTTTTTATCAGATTTCTAACTTTGTTTTCTTCTTCACCATTGCCAACAATTCTTAGTTGCCAGTCTGGATATTTTTGTGAAACTTGGCGCCAAACGTCTATGAGATAATCGAATCCTTTTTGATAATGAAATCGTCCAACAGCCAACACGGTTTTCGATATACAAGAACTTGTCTTATCGGTTGACAAAGAAATAGGATTGGAAATGTAGCTCGTGTTTGGAAATAATTTTTTCCAAGATTGTAGATCTCTTTGGGTTAGCAACACAAAATGATCAAGACCACGAATGCTTTTAATATAAGTGCGACGCGCCATAACATCCAGAATATCTTTCGGGTGTTTGACGTCTTTTAATGTTTTAAGTGTTGAAAGTGGTGACTTGTTAAAAGCGAAATGAAACTCACCTATTTTTTTACTTTTATCTTTTATTTTGTACAGGAACTTATATTCTAAACCAAAAGTTGTTGTAATAAGAATGTCTTGAGGATTCTGTTTTAAAAATAGTTCCAGACTGGATTTGTATTGTTTTAAAAATAGTCTTTCTTGGTTTTTTTTTGATAGAAAATTTCCATTAAATACAGTATTGCGTCTTATGTCGAGATGTAATTGTTTAACATTCTCCGAAAGTTGGAAAAAGAAACCTTTGTCAAATTGCGAATAGGTAACGATGCTAACCTCGTGTCCAAGAACATCGGCAAGATAATTCATCTTGAGGGTAAGGATGCGGGAAATGCCACCTGGATAATGCAAAGAAGGATAAAGATAAGTGATTTTCAATGTTTTGTGTTTTTTTTTGAAATTGTTTTACAATTTTAGTCTTTATTAATGTTTAAAAATATTAAAACTAAAACTTATAATATTTAATTTTTTTATTAATTAAAACAAGTAAAGAGAGTAGGAGCGAGGTTCCTTTTAATTTTTCGGTCCAGGGTGATTTAATATCGTTAAGTTGAAAGTCCCAATAAGCATTAAGTGCAGATAATTTATTTTTTAATGGTATGTCCTCTTTACTTAATTCTCTAAAAAATAAGGCGGCGCCTTTAGGCGATTTTTTTAATAACTGCCAAGATTTTGATGTAAGGCCATCTTCCAGATAATCAGCAAAATAGATAGGGTCGTCTATGTATAAGGTTTTATATTTTTTTCCAATTTGACGATAGACGTAGGATTCTCTGAAAAATTTTTCACCTTCGAAATGTGGATAAGGATATTGTTTTTGGATGTCGGTTTTAAAAGCTGTTGCAAAGTCTCCAGTAATGCCTTCTTTGTATACTAACTCATTATGGTCTAGAAGCATTTCATGTTGGGGAAGTTGCTTAGAATATATTATAGCGCCGTTATTTTTAATCGAACGATAGCCAATCGCTATGCCTGCAACATTACTTTTATCTTTTATTGTTTCGTATTTTTCGATTAGCGTTGAAATAGCATTTGTTGCTAAATAATCGTCGCTATCAACAATAAAAAAAAGAGAACCGTTCGCCAGATTTAATCCATCATTGATTGCTATATGTTTTCCTTGATTTTCTTTTTTATAATAATGGATTGGAAAATTTGCAAGCTTTTTAAAACCATTAACTAAAGACTCAGTATTGTCTGTGCTTCCGTCATCAACAATGAGCCATTCAAAATCTTTGCATGTCTGTTGCTCCAAGGATCTGTATAGTATTGGTAAGATGTAGGCGCGGTTAAAGGTTGGCGTGAAGATGGTAATCATTTATAAAAAGTTAATCCATCTATATTCAATTTTCTTTGGCGTTTTTCCAATTTTGCACAATAGTTGTGCAATGACTTTTATTTCACGTTTTTGATATGTGTTAATTTGATTAATCTTTGGTAGAATAGAAGATGTAAAGTACTTAAAGTTAGCCCTATCTTTATTTTTTATTATGCGCATAAGAATAAGGATAATATGAAGATATGAGTTAGATACTAATTCGTTATCGTTCATCATAGCTCCTATTCTTAAAGATTTGCATCTAACATAAAGTTGAGAGGGTACAAAGTTAATATTGTAGGTTTCAGCATTTTTAGAAATTGTATTACCATGTTGACGATATAGAAAAGTTGGAACATCGATGAATACAAATTGATCTTCTTCTAAATTTGGAAGTATATTAAGATAAAAATTGGTTTCTTGCCCTCTTTTTATCTTATGATCAAATAATTTTTTATCAGCGAGGTATTTTTTGCGAATTAATGCACTAGGAGTCAATATCGGAAATCTCCAAAAGATATAGTCATTAATTAGTGAGTTTTTTCTTTCGAAGGAAGGTGTTCTTATGTACTTAAGCTCTGCGTCCACATACTCGTAACTTGCAAAAACGATTTGTATGTTGTCACTAAATAATGGAACCCTAGATGCTAAAAAATTGGGTAAAACAATATCGTCGCTATCAAAAAAATTGATTAGATCGCCAGTTGATTTTTCGTATCCATAGTTTCTGCAGCTGTTACCACTTTTAGGCATACTATGAGGACGATCATATAATTGTATTCGAAGATCTTTTTCGCAATATGTAGTTATAACTTCTTTAGTATTATCTGTACTCCCGTCATCGACTACAATACATTCCCAATTTTGATAGGTTTGCGCGATAATAGAATCCAATGTTTCGCCTATCAGATTGGCGCGATTGTATACGGGGATGATGATGGAAACAAGCGGGGATTTAAACATGGTTTATAGAAATTTTTAGTTCCATTAATAACTTAGTTTCATTTAATTGTTCGTACAGTCGCTGTCTGTTAGTGCTGATATCTTCAAGACTTAAACCATTTTCTATTGATTTGGAATTTAAATCATTTTCATATGAAAAAATTTTTATACCAATCCTTTTTAGATAATGATAAAATGAATTTTTCTCGCTGAGAAAAACTTTTGCTCCTAAAAAGACCAATGCAATTATATTTCCCAAGGCTTGTTGTCGTCTATTATTAAATATGGCTATTTTGACGTTAGCTAATAAATTGTTATAGGTATCAAGTGATTGAAATTCTTCAATGAAGTTGACACCTGGGAGGTTTTTTGTAATTAATGGTTTTATTATGTCAATATAGTTTTTTTCACCATAAGAAATAGGGATTATTATATCTTCATTGACAAAGCTATAATTCTTTATTTTGTTAACAACATCGAGATGGTTCCCGTTTCTATACCCAGAATGTCCAATCATAATTTTAGATTTATCATAATTAACTTCTTGGTTAAGATCAAGAATTAACTCCACAGGATAATACCAAAAGTTAAATAGAGGTCTCGAAAAACCTAGCATTTTTTCCTGACTTATCTTTTCTTCGTCAAATGATGTTGCAAAATAGTCAACACGTTTAAGATTATTAAGTTTTTCTTTCTTTTTTAAGCGTTCTCTCTCCTTTATAGTCAAGTATAGATTTTTTTTAAACTTTCTTATGTAAGGAAAGAGAACAAATTTGATGTCTTCCTTAACAGAATATTTCTTTGTTAATGTTATTTTTTTGGTAATGCTATCAAAGGATTTATTTACAGAATATATTGTGTGGTCACTATAGGTTTCAAATCCGAAAATACACCAAATTATTCTAACACTTTGGTCAATATAACTTAGATTTGGTATCACATGGTTTGGCAAACTATGAAAAACGACTATTGAATCCTTTGGAATCAATCTATAGGTTTCAGAATCATTTTCAATAAATCTAATTTTAGAAATATCAACAGTGATATGCTTAAGTCTTTTTTCAGGACAATCATATACCCATATTTCATTCTGATTTTGATGTAGTTTTTCAAATTGATTAAATCCAGAGTTTATGAATTTTTCATCTTGACAAATATGTATAATATTAGGCATCAAAAAAATGTTTTATCTCGCTAATAACCATCTCTTGCTCATGTTCGGCCAATTCGTAATAAAAAGGTAAACGTAATAAACAATCTGTAAATTTATCAGAATTTGGAATATCTATTTCTGCGTTGTTTTTCAAGAAAAACTCACTTTTATTTAAACTTAAATAATGAAACACTGGATGGATATCTTTCTCTTTCAGACTTTTGATCAAAGCAGTTCTTTCATCGTAATTTTTACATACGATATAGAACATGTGCGCATTATTGGTCGCAAAATCTGGAATGACAGGCAAGTGGATTTTACCTACTTTTTCAATTTCTGATAAAGCTTCTGAATAACGATTCCAAATGGCAACACGCTTTGCTTGAATTTTATCTAAATTTTCTAATTGCGCATACAAAAATGAAGAAATGATTTCTGACGGTAAAAATGACGAACCTAAATCTACCCAGCCATATTTATTCACTTCTCCTCTAAAAAACGCACTTCTATTGGTTCCTTTTTCACGAATGATTTCTGCTCTTTCAAAATAATTTTCATCATTAACAACTAACATTCCACCTTCGCCTGCAATGATATTTTTAGTTTCATGAAAAGAAAATGCCGAGAAGTGACCTATTGAGCCCAAAGCTTTTTTAGTACCGTCAGAGAATGTATAGTAACTATCAATTGCTTGTGCCGCATCTTCTACGACAAAAAGATGGTGCTTTTCTGCAAGATTCATAATGGCTTCCATATCACAAGCTACGCCCGCATAATGTACGGGAACTATAACCTTGGTTTTGGAAGTGATGTGTTTTTCTATTTCTTTTGGGTCTATATTGGGATTGTCTGCATAAGAATCTACAAAGACTATTTTGGCACCACGTAATGCAAATGCATTAGCAGAAGAAACGAAAGTATAACTTGGTACAATGACCTCATCGCCTTCTTTGATGTCGCAAAGTATAGCAGCCATTTCTAACGCATCTGTACATGAAGTTGTCAACAATACTTTTGGGAATTTGTATCTTTCTTGGAAGTAAAGTTGACATCTTTTTGTGAAAAGTCCATCTCCTGATATCTTACCAGATTGTACAGCTTCTTCTATATATTTTAGTTCGTTACCAATAATGAATGGTTTGTTGAAAGGTATGGTCATTTGTGTATTTTTTACTTTATAAATCTTGCAGGATTACCAACATATAAGCCTGGTTTTTCTAAGTTTTTGATGACGACTGTAGCTCCTCCTATTTGAACTTTAGTTGTTATTCTTATGTTATCTATAATAGTAGAATTAATCCCTAATATACATTCTTCTTCTACATCTACAAAACCTGCTATTGCTACTCTTGGAGAAAGAAAACAGTGATGACCGATCTTAGAATCATGAGCAATTGAGCAACTTATATTCATTAAAACGTTGTGGCCGATTTTTACATTTTGATCGATTAAGCAACCAGGATAAATAATACTTCCTGTGCCAATAGTTGCGCTTTTGTCTAAAATAGTGGACGAATGAATAAAGGTATAAAATGGGATGCTTTCTTTAAAACGCTTGTATAAATCACTTCTAAAAGCCATATGTCTATAACCTATCGCAATAATCAATGCGTCATAAGCTTTGTTATGAAACTGTAATTCAATATCTTGATGACCTCCTAATATTGGGATGTTGTTAATCCTCGTTCCAACTTCTTGATAATCATCAAAAAAACCTACAATAACATCTTGCGTATCTTGCTGAATGTGATAAGCAATTTGTTGTCCCAAATGTCCAGAACCTACAATAGCGATACGTTTCATAATTCAATTTTGTTATCAGATTGATAGATAAGATAGCCTGAACGGTCATTGCTACTTTTTATTAATTTTAAATCATCATTAAGAATTTCTTTCTTAACCGTCCATTCATATTCTTTCTGGAAATAAGGATTTAATGATTGCGTTTCTTTACAATAAAAATAAACACCTGCGTATCGGTTATATTTTGGAATACTTTCGTGCCAATTAAATTGATTCAGGGCGATATCTAATACACATTGTAAATAGTCTATGCCTGTAGATAATTTCACCAAATCTGAACCTATAAAGTCACCACCCATACGGCTTCCAATTTCTATGACATAGACATTTCCAGCTTCGGTGATTTTCATTTCAATATGAGATGCGCCAAACTCGATATTAGTTGCTCTTAAGGTATTCAAAGCAATTTCTTTAATTTTTTCTTGTAATGAAGTGCGTAATGCAGTGGGCTGATGATGGGCAATTTCGACAAAATAAGGTTCGGGAGAGAGTACCTTATCAGTAATGTTTACGATTTGATGTTCGCCTTTCCAGCTTAATGTTTCAACACTAACTTCTACACCTGAAATGTACTCTTCTACAATGCATATTTTCTCAAAAGAATAGCTTAAGCTTTCTTCTACTGCATCCAATAACTCTTTTTGATGGGATACTTTTTTAACGCCTAAGCTGCCTGATCGATCCACAGGTTTAACAATTAACGGAAATGTATCCTCAATAGCAGAAAGCTGTTTAATGTTTGTAATTGTTCTGTGCGCAGGTGATGGGATATTATGTGTATGGAAACAATCTCTCATCAGTCCTTTATTCGTTGTTAAAAAAGCAGTTTCCGTAGAATTACCGATCAAATTCATCTTTGCTGCAACATATGAAATAGTCGGAACACAAATATCTGTTGCAATAGTTAATATTCCATCAATATTTATTTCTTGACATTTCTCTAAAATAGTTTCTTTTTCTAAAACAGAAATATCATAAAAATAATCAGCAATATCCTTGCAAACTGCTTTTCCATCATCCCAAGCAAAACAATGTGTTTCTAATCCAGTAGCTTTGGCTTTCTCTACTAATGGTAATTGAAGATAACTTGCACCAAGTATTGCTATTTTCATAATTCTTCTATTATTGGTATGTCAATAAAATATTCTTTATCTCTCCAACGCGCCGTACCTACATCTTTCCAGGGTTTTTGCATTTGCTTTTTCAAGAAATCTTTTTCCCAACTCTTAGGTGTATCTATTTTTTTTACTTTGATAGTGAAGGTCGCGTCATTCAAATCGGCACCATTTTTATAAGCCCAAAATGCTGTAAAATCTCCAATACCTTTTTCTAAATTATTTTGATCTATTTTATTATGGTTAACACGAAAACTCCATTTAACCCAATTAAAACCATATAAATAACTACCTGGTGTACCTTCTTGGTTTATAATAGGTAACCAAGTTTCTCTTCCTAAGTTATCTTTATAAGTAACAGCTATGATATGATTATACTCATTAAAATGATAATCCATAAAAACAGCGTGATGCGTAATGCCTATATAAGTTTGTGCAATTGATTCTATACTTTTAGCTGTCCGCTCTATCTTTTTATTAAGTTTGTTATCTTCTACACCTATTTTTTGTCTTATATCTACATTAAGATCAGAATTATATGAAATTATTATCTGCAAAATACATAAAGCTAAAACACCAGCTGTTATGACTTTTATTTTCAAATCTTTTAAAGTGAAATTATGAAGTAACTTCAATCCTTCTTCTTTTGGAGGAATTACAGGCGGTGTATAACCACAGTTTTCTTCTGTACAACGTTCTGTATTTCGGTTTTTTGCTATATAAGCATATACTACTTTTCCTAAATGATAAATACCAGGTAATCTCAACAGCCAACTCAATGGTTTTGTATAGATCATACTATTCAAAACCTGTATATAAGTATCTAAACCTTTGTAAACTTTTCCGTTTTTTATAGAATGGATATCGTCTAATAATGTATCGTAAGGAATATCTTTTAGCGATGGTTCTTGTTCAGCATAATATTGAACTGTTTTAAACTCTATTTTCTTTAAAATATCAAAGTGCTTTATCGTTATTTTGGTACGATTACATAAGGGACATTCTCCATCGTAATAAAACGTAATTGTTGGTAATCTTTTCTTGTTTGTTCCTAATAATAGAGTCCACCAACTTACCGGTACCATCAATAAATACAAACTACACATTCCCAATGCAAACCAAGGAATAGGATAACAGATTAAAATACCAACGTGCAAACCGATACCAATTATTAGAAGAGGAACTCTCCATCTTTTTCTAAAAAATGTAAACAAGAATATTGCTTCGAATACCAAAGTTAAATATCCTAAAAAATACATTAAATATTCTTGATTTAGCAAAAATTGTAAATCATTTAAAATAATTGGTGGCACAGATGTAGGCAACCACATTCCTAATCCTTTCATCCAAAAGTCAGACGATAATTTAAAAAAAATGGAATCAAAATAAACAAATGCGACCCCAACTAATATCGGTATAAAATAAGCAAGTACACTTACTTCTGCTGGAGGATTATATTCAAATTTTGTATTAGAATATTTATATTTTAATAGTAATCGGTCTATACATATACTTGTTGAAATAGGAAGAAAAATGAGTAAAAAATTAATTCCCATATAAGCATAAAACATATGATACTCATAAGTGGTTATGCTACCAATCAAGATTAAACTTAATAAATAATTGATAATAGTTGCTGTTCTGGTAAATAATCCAAACGCAAGAAATAATACAGAAATACCCCAGATAGCAATAGGAATTCCAAAATTGATTTCTGCTTTTTCTAGATAAGGTATTTTATCAAAAATAAGATGTCTAAAGTAATAGAGCTGTAGTATTTCTGCGAGTAAAACTAAACTATATGTTATCCTAAAAATAGCCAATCCAGTAGCAGAAACTTTTTTATCATATAATTTTTTTAACATAGTTATTTCCAAATTAACTGGGGACGAACAAACCCGTTCACTTTACCTAAGTAACCACTTTCTCTTGCAATGTCTTTTACGTCAAAACTAAGAAGTTCGTCTTCACTATAAAGATGACTCATGGCTTCTGTGTGCATATAGAACAAGATTTGATACATGTCATCATTCAATAGATTTGCTGGTATACGACAGCTTACTTTCGTTGGGATATTAATAGGGAAGTTAAACATATTTCCTGATCCAAAAATCACATCACCTCGCGTATTTTTTAAATCAAAACCTATTGAAAGTCTTTCTTGTTTTGTTTGATTTATAATTTCAAACTCAATTTCAATTTCAGATGTTACATCAATAACATCAGCAGGATCTATGGTAGATAAATTTTTGATTGTAGCAGATTTAATCCTTACATGCTCATTGCCTTTAGCTTTGCTAATATCTTCAAATTCTATGTGCCTACAATTTGTAATACTATCGGCCAGATAGTTTTTTATCAAAAGTTCGGGTTGTCCTATATCAACAATGGTTCCTTGGCGCATAGCTACTGCACTTGTGCATAACGTCTCAACAGCTGTCATATTATGACTCACAAACAAAATAGTACGCCCTTCGCCTTTACTTACATCGCCCATTTTTCCCAAACATTTCTTCTGAAACTCGGCATCACCAACAGCAAGAACCTCATCTACAATCAGAATTTCCGATTCTAAATGCGCTGCAACAGCAAAGGCTAAACGAACATACATGCCTGACGAATATCTTTTTACCGGTGTGTCGATGTAACGTTCTACGCCTGCAAAAGCTACGATTTCGTCAAATTTACGTGTGATTTCTTTTCGTGTCATTCCAAGAATAGCACCGTTCAAATAAATGTTTTCGCGACCCGTCATTTCTGGGTGAAAACCAGTACCAACTTCTAACAACGAAGCAATACGACCTTTGTATTTGATAGAACCCGTTGTTGGTTTTGTCACACGAGAAAGTAATTTCAGTAAAGTTGATTTGCCTGCTCCATTACGACCAATAATCCCTACAGCTTGTCCTTGCTCTACTTGAAAATTAATATCTTTAAGTGCCCAAACATAATCTGATACGCCTTTTTGTGTTCTATCATTAGTGTCTCCTATTTTTAGATAAGGATCCTCCTGACCTCGAATGTTGGCCCACCATCTAACAATATCATGTTGTAAAGACCCTGTTCCTACTTCACCAAGACGATACTGTTTCGAAACATTTTCAACATCTAAAACAATATTTTTTGACATAAATAAATTCTTAAAAAATTAAACAGTATCCATGAACGATTTTTCAACTTTATTGAAAATTAATGTGCCAATCAATAATACAATAAATATGAAAATAGTGGAGTAGAGCAACATACCAATATTAAAATCACCCACACCAAGGTAAGCATATTTGAAACACTCAAAAATTCCAGTTAATGGGTTATAGTCCGCAATCCATCTGTAATTTTCGGGTATTGAAGATACGGGATAGACAACAGGTGTTATATACATATACAAAGAGACGCCAAAGCCTAATAACATCGATAAATCTTTATATTTTGTTGTCAGAGAAGAAAAGATCATACCCGTTCCCATAGCAAATGCTGCCATTAGAATAATTAAAAAAGGTGTTGCTAATATCCATAAATTAGGATGCACATTTTTGTCTACTATAAAATAATACAAAAGAAAGCCAACAAATAAGAGGAATTGTACCGCAAATTGCATCAAGTTGGATGTTACAATGGCTAAAGGCATAACCAATCTTGGAAAATAGACCTTTCCAAATATTGAGGCATTACCTCGGAATACATTGGACGTGTTATTAAGACAAGACGAAAAATAATTCCAAAGGATAACTCCTGATAAATAGAAAGGGATTTGCGGAGCACCATCTGTAGATAAATTAGCAATGTTACCAAAAACAATCACATACATGATGGTTGTGAAGATAGGGTTTATAAAAAACCACAAAGGTCCTAAAACAGTTTGTTTAAAAGAAGTAACAAAATCTCTCTTGACCAACATATAGACCAAATCTCGATAATTCCAAACTTCTTTTAAGTTTAAAGAAAATAGAGAATGTTTGGCTTCAATGACTTGAGACCATTTTTTATTTTCATCAGATGTGTTGTTCATGTTTTTTATTTGACTAAATTTTTCAAATAGCTACCATAGCCACTTTTGCCATATTTTTCTGCTGACTTTAATAGCTGTTCTTTATCGATAAATCCTTTGCGGTAAGCAATTTCTTCAATACAAGAGATTTTGAAGCCTTGTCTCTTTTCAAGAACACGTACAAACTCTGACGCCTCGTGCAGTGAGTCAAAAGTCCCTGTATCTAGCCATGCCGTTCCGCGGCTCATCACACCAACTTCTAATTCTCCATTTTCAAGGTAGATTTTATTGATATCTGTAATCTCCAGTTCGCCACGTGGAGACGGTTTCAAATTTTTAGCATATTCCACAACAGAATTGTCATAAAAATACAATCCAGGAACCGCAAAGTTTGATTTCGGTTCAGTTGGTTTTTCCTCAATAGAAAGAGCATTGTAGTTTTCATCAAATTCTACCACGCCATAACGCTCTGGGTCAGAAACTTGATAGGCGAAAACACAACCTCCTTTAAGATTGGTTTTACTTTCTAGAAGTTGAGGTAAACCAGTGCCATAAAAAATGTTATCACCTAAAACTAAAGCAACAGAATCGTCTCCAATAAACTCCTCACCAAGGATAAATGCTTGTGCTAGCCCATCAGGAGATGGTTGAACTTTATATTCGAAACGACAACCAATTTGAGATCCATCACCCAACAGTCTTTGGAAAGCTTCCTGATCATGTGGTGTTGTAATAATTAAAATTTCTCTAATCCCCGCCAGTAATAATGTTGAAATGGGGAAATAGATCATTGGTTTGTCATAAATAGGCATCAATTGCTTGCTAACAGCGATTGTTAGTGGGTACAATCTTGTGCCAGATCCACCAGCAAGAATAATTCCTTTCATATCAATGTGTGTTTATGAGTATTGTTTACTGTAGTATTTTTGATAATCTCCCGAAGTTACATTTTCTAACCATTCTTGGTTGGATAAAAACCAATCGATAGTTTTAGAAAGTCCCTCTTCAAATGTTACAGATGGCTTCCATCCAAGATCTTTATTAAGCTTTGTTGCATCAATTGCATAACGTTTGTCGTGGCCTGGTCTATCTTTAACGAAAGTAATTAACTTCTCTGAGTAACCTGCTTCTTTTCCCGTTTTTTCATCAACTTGTTTAATTAATTCTTTAACCAAATCGATGTTTTGCCATTCGTTCCATCCGCCAATATTGTAGGTTTCTCCAGTTTTTGCTTCATGGAAAATTTGGAAAATAGCTTTTGCATGGTCAATTACAAATAACCAGTCTCTTGTATATTTTCCGTCGCCATAGATTGGAAGTGGTTTTTCGTTTAAAATATTGAAAAGACAAAGCGGAATCAATTTCTCAGGAAAGTGGTTTGGACCATAATTATTTGAACAATTAGATATAATAAATGGCAGTCCGTAGGTATTTCCGTAAGCTCTTACCAAGTGGTCGGATGCGGCTTTGCTCGCTGAATAAGGTGATTTTGGATCATAAGAAGTTTCTTCTGTAAAAAAGCCTGTTTCTCCTAGCGCACCATAGACTTCGTCTGTAGAAACATGATAGAACAGATTGGTTCTTGGTTTATCTGGGAAGTTACCGTGTTGATGATCTGGATTAAGCGTCCAAAATTCTTTCGCTAAATTTAATAAGTTAGCAGTACCATTAACGTTGGTGTTGATAAAAGCATTAGGATCGGTAATGCTTCTGTCGACATGAGATTCGGCTGCCAGATGTATAACAGCGTCAGGATTATGCTTTTCAAAAACCTTTCTTAGTTCTTCAGGTTTTGTTATATCTGCTTTTTCGAAAATGTAGTTGGGTTCATTCTCGATATCTTTTAAGTTTTCTAGATTACCTGCATAAGTTAACGCATCTAGATTTATGATATTAGTGTTGGGAAGGTTCTTAACAAATTCTCTTACAACATGAGATCCGATAAAACCTGCGCCACCTGTTATGATAATGTTTTTCATTCCTAAAAATTAGTTGTTAATTGTTTTACGACCGATAGACTTGTAGAAAAAACCATGTTGTTCTGGAACTTCTAGAGGGAACATATTACGACCGTCAAAGATGATTTTATTTTTCATTTTGGATGCCATTAAGTCAAAATTAGGGTTTTTAAATTCTGGCCATTCGGTTGCTATTAATAAGCAGTCCGCATCCTCTAGTGCAGCATACATATCTTCAGCATATTCGATTTGGTCACCAATAACCTTGCGAACATTAGCCTCAGCAATTTTGTCGTAAGCTTTTATTTTTGCGCCTTTCTCTAACAATAATTTAATATTATCAAGTGACGAAGCTTCCCGAATATCATCAGTATTTGCTTTAAAAGCTAAGCCCCAAAGTGCAATTTTTTTTCCTTTTAAATCGTTGAAATATTTTTCAATATCTTTTGTTAAAATTACTTTTTGTGCATTGTTAACCGCTTCTGTCGATTCCAAAATTTGGAATTTGAAATTCTCATCTTGTCCAGACTTAATCAAAGCTTTAACATCTTTTGGAAAGCAAGATCCCCCATATCCAATACCAGGAAATAAAAATCTGTGGCCAATACGATCATCACTTCCCATGCCTAATCTTACTTTGTCAACATCAGCGCCGACCAGTTCGCAATAATTTGCGATTTCGTTCATAAAAGTGATTTTTACAGCTAAGAAAGAGTTAGCCGCGTATTTCGTTAATTCCGAAGATTTTGCGTCCATGAAAATTATTGGAACGCCTGTATTGGTAAATGGCTGATAAATTTGAGCCATAATGTTTTTTGCTTTTTCAGAGCTACAGCCTACAACAACTCTAGCAGGATTCATAGAGTCTTCAACCGCAAAACCTTCTCTCAAGAATTCGGGATTCGATACAACATCGAAAGGTAAATCAGTTTTAGAAGAAATAACAGCAGTTACTTTGTCAGCAGTGCCAACCGGAACCGTCGATTTATTAACAACCACCTTATATTCAGTCATCATTTCGCCAATATCATTCGCAACTTTCAGAACATAAGATAAATCAGCAGAGCCATCTTCACCCGGAGGCGTTGGTAACGCAAGATAAATAACTTCGCTTTTGTCTAAAGCTTCTTTTAAATTGGTTGTGAAGTGTAATCTGTTAGCATGGATGTTTCGCAGGAACATTTCTTCAAGATTTGGCTCGTAGATGGGTACGATGCCTTTCTTCATGCTTTCAACTTTTTTTTCATCTATGTCTACACAATATACAGAATTGCCTAATTCTGCTAGTGTCGTACCAGTTACGAGACCTACATAACCCGTTCCTACAATAGTTATATTCAAGATTTGAGTTTTTAAATTTTATACAAAGATAATTTTTTTTAACATATTATAGTATAGTGTCGATTTTGCTTTTTATTAATGTTGGAGCAATTGAAGCTCTTTTTTTATAAATAATATTAAATTCAAATTGCCAAAATAGAGAGCGTAAAGTCTTAAAATTCAATATAATTTGGATTTTTTGAAAAAAGTAGCTATATTTGCAAAAGATTTACGGAACAGAATGAAAAGGCCTTCGAGAGAATGCCTTTTTTCGTAAACGTAATTCAGGGAAAAGTATGAGTTTTAAAGAGCAAGTTGAAGCTTTGTTGGCTTCTTTTTTAGAAGAAAGAAAAGATTTGTTTTTGGTTGATCTTAAGATTTCTGCAGATGACCAGATTACAGTTACTTTAGATGGAGATAATGGCGTAACTTTACAAGATTGTCTAGATGCAAGTCGTGCCATAGAGTTTAATATGGATCGAGAAGAGCATGATTTTGCTTTGCAGGTTATGTCTTATGGTTTGTCAGAGCCATTAGCTCTTAATCGTCAATATCAAAAAAATATTGGTAGAGAATTGGATGTTGTTCTGACTTCTGGTGAAAAGATTGAAGGAGAGTTGGTGTCTGCGGATGAAGAGGCAATCACTCTTTTGTTGAGATACCGTCGACCAAAACTTATCGGAAAAGGTAAGGAAGATGTCGAAGAAGAAAAAGTAATACGTCTTGATGAAATTAAAAAGGCGTTGGTGGTAATTAAATTTTAATAAGAAAAATATAATCAATGGATAATTTAGCTTTAATTGAAGCTTTTGGCGATTTTAAAGAAGTAAAGAATATAAGCAAAATTGACCTAATGGCAATCATTGAGGATTCTCTTAAGACGCTTTTGAGAAAGAGATATGATTCTGATGATCATTTTGATGTTATTGTTAACCCTGACAAGGGGGATTTTCAGATTTTCTTAAACAAGATCATTGTTGAAGACGAAATGTCAGAAGATGATGATTTAGAAATCGAAATCTCTGAGGTTAGAAAAATCGACTCTACGTTTGAAGTTGGTGAAGAATATACACAAGAAATTCCAGTGGCTAAATTGGGACGTAGAAACATTCTTACCCTTAAGCAAATTCTTGCAACCAAAATACAAGAGCATTTCAATGCAGCTTTGTATGAGCAATTCCGTGATAGAATTGGGCAGTTGGTTGTAGGTGAAGTTCACCATATTCGTCACAAGCATGTTATTATGTTGGATGACGAGGGTAACGAATTTATCTTGCCTAAAGAAAACCAAATCCCGTCAGATTTCTTCAAAAAAGGAGATAATGTAAGAGCGATTGTAGAAAGTGTTGACTTCCGTGGATCTAAGCCTCAGATTATGATTTCGAGAACTTCACCGAAGTTTTTAGAGCAATTGTTAGAGTTAGAGATCCCAGAAATTCAAGATGGTACAATTGTTCTTAAAAAGGTTGTAAGAATACCAGGAGAGAAAGCGAAAATCGCTGTAGATGCTTACGATGACAGAATTGATCCAGTTGGAGCTTGTGTGGGTGTTAAAGGGTCAAGAATTCACGGTGTTGTAAGAGAGTTGAGAAACGAAAATATTGACGTTATCCAATGGTCTAAGAATCCAGAAATTTTGGTAAAAAGAGCATTAGGTAATATCATTATTAATAAGGTAGAGGTAGATGAAGAGCATAACTATGCAATGGTCTATACACCTATTGAAGAGATTTCGAAAGTTATTGGTAAACAAGGTCAAAACATTAGATTGGCATCTTGGTTAACAGAATACGAAATTGATGTTTATAGAGAGAAACAAGAAGACGACGATGTTGAGCTAAAAGAGTTTAGCGACGAAATCGAATCTTGGATTATTGAAGAATTCAAAAAAGTTGGTTTAGAAACTGCTAGAAGTGTATTAGATAAAGATACAGAAGCATTGCTTAACTTAGTTGACCTAGAAGAAGAAACAATCGAGGAAGTTAAAAATATTCTTAGAGAAGAATTAGAAGACTAATCGAATTGTTAAAATCTCTAATAAACAGTAAAAAGAAAATACTTTAATTTTAAAAATTAAAAACAGAACATTTATAAATGCCAAAAATTAGATTAAATAAAGCAGTTAAGGAATTTAATATTTCGATGGGACGGATGGTAGAATTTCTACAATCTAAGGGCTTCGAAGTAGAGAGTAACCCTAACGCTCAACTAGAAGAAGCGGCATATTCTGCATTAGAAGCTGAGTTCAAAAAAGATGGAGAACAACGTAAAGCTTCTCATGAGGTTGTGATTTCTAAAGTTCCGGAAGAAAAACTGGAAATCGAAGAAAAAGCTCCTGAGGTTATAAGAGCCAAAGCAAACCTGAAACCTGAAACTAAAATTTTAGGTAAGATTGATCTTGATTCTAACAAACCAGTTGTGGAAGAGCCTGCTAGCGAAGTTAAAGCTGAGCCTGTGGTAGAACAACCAAAAGCTGAAAAAGTTAAGAAAGAAGATTCTAAACAAGAATTTAAAGTCTTAGATAAAATTGATCTGTCTCAGTTAGAAAACCGAAATCGACCTTCAAAAAAGGAGAAGCCAGAACCTAAAACTGAAAAGCCAGAAGCACCTAAACATGTGGAAACACCAAAAGTAGTTGCCGAAACGCCTAAAGTTGAAGAAAAACCTGTTGCTCCTAAAGAAGAAGTCGTGGCTAATAAGCCAACTGAAACAACTGAAGATAGCGAGCCTCAAAAAATTGAAACCGTTTATCAAAAACTTGATGGGCCTAAAATCCTTAAGCAAACGGTTGACTTATCTCAATTTGCTCCAAAGCCAAAATCTTCAAATGCTGGTGGTCCTAATGCTGCTAAGAAGAAAAGAAAACGTATAGAAAAACCTGGACAACCAGGCGCTAACAATAACCAACAAGGCGGTAACAATAATAACAACCAAGGCGGCGGTAATAACCAAGGTCAAGGTGGTAACCGTTTTGGTAATAACAACAACCGTGGTGGTCAAGGTGGTAACAACCAAGGAGGCAATCGTCAAGGAGGTAACAACCAAGGAGGCAATCGCGGTGGTAATAACCGCGGTGGTAATAATCGTGGCGGTGGTCAAAGAGTTATGCCAGTTGAGTTAACCGATGAGCAAGTTAAAAATCAAATTAAAGAAACTTTAGAAAAGCTGACCAATAAAGGCGGTAAAAATAAAGGCGCTAAACACAGAAAAGATAAACGTAACTGGAGAAGAGAGCAAGACGAACTTCAACAAGAACGTGATGCTCAAGATACAACACTTAAAGTGACAGAATTTATTACTGTTAATGAGTTAGCAAGCTTAATGAATGTTAGCCCGACTGAGGTTATCTCTGCTTGTTTCTCACTAGGTGTTATGGTTACGATGAACCAACGTCTAGAAGCGGATACTTTAACATTGGTTGCTGACGAATTCGGTTATAAAATTGAATTCTCTGATGCTGACTTGGAAGAAAACTTGGAAGAGGAAACTCCTGATGCAGAAGAAGATCTTATTGCAAGAGCGCCAATAGTAACAGTAATGGGACATGTTGACCACGGTAAGACCTCGTTATTGGATTACATCCGTAAAGCAAATGTTATTGCTGGAGAATCTGGAGGTATTACGCAGCACATCGGTGCTTACAATGTTAAGCTAGAAGGAGGACAACGTATCACATTCTTAGATACACCTGGTCACGAGGCCTTTACAGCGATGAGAGCGCGTGGTGCACAAGTTACCGATATTGTAATTATCGTAATTGCAGCGGATGATGATGTGATGCCACAAACTAAAGAAGCTATTGCGCACGCACAAGCGGCTGGTGTACCAATGATTATCGCACTTAACAAAGTCGATAAGCCAAATGCCAACCCAGACAACATTCGTCAACAATTATCAGGTATGAATATCTTGGTAGAAGAATGGGGTGGTAACATCCAATCTCAAGAGATTTCTGCTAAGTTTGGTCATAACGTAGATGCGTTGTTGGAAAAAGTTTTACTACAAGCAGAAATGCTTGAATTAAAAGCAAATCCAAATCGTGCTGCTAATGGTGTTGTTATCGAAGCAGCTCTAGATAAAGGTAGAGGTTATGTTTCTACGATATTAGTTCAGAATGGTACTCTTAAAGTTGGTGACTATATTCTTGCTGGTAAAAATCACGGTAAGGTTAAAGCAATGCTTGATGAAAGAGGAAAACCTATGCAGGCCGCTGGTCCCTCAATTCCTGTAACTATTTTAGGATTAGATGGTGCGCCAACTGCAGGTGACAAATTCAGAATTTACGCTGACGAAAAAGAAGCGAAAACGATTGCTACCAAGAGAGAGCAGTTACAAAGAGAGCAAACCTTACGTACTAAAAAACATCTTACTTTAGATGAAATCGGAAGACGTATTGCACTTGGCGAATTTAAAGAGCTTAACATTATCCTTAAAGGTGATGTGGATGGTTCGGTAGAAGCTTTGTCAGATCAGTTACAACAATTATCAACTGAAGAAATTCAGGTTAATATATTACACTCTGGTGTTGGTCAAATCACAGAAAGTGATATTCTTTTAGCAGCAGCATCTGATGCTATTGTTATTGGATTCAACGTTAGAGCAAGTATTAACGCTAAAGATATTGCGGATAAAGAGGAGGTTGAAATTAGAACTTATTCGATTATCTATGCGGCTATTGATGAGGTTAAAGAAGCGATGGAAGGTATGCTTTCACCAGAAATTAAAGAACAAGTGGTCGGTAATGTAGAAATCCGTGAGGTGTTCAAAATTTCTAAAGTTGGTACTATTGCAGGTTGTATGGTATTAACTGGTAAAGTAACTAGAAATTCTAAAATTAGATTGCTTCGTGATGGTATCGTGAAATTTGATGGAGAGCTAGAAAGCTTAAAACGTTTCAAAGACGATGTCAAAGAAGTAACTAAAGGCTACGAATGTGGTCTTAACCTAAAAGGTTATAATGATATTGAAGTTGGTGACATCTTAGAAGTCTACGAAGAAGTAGCAGTTAAGAAGAAACTTAAATAACCAATATTATGTATTGGATAATATACCACTGGGGACTCTCAGTGGTTTTTTTGTTTTTGTAAACAACTGTTTGATTTAAGAATAATGTATCAATTTTTTGACTTGTAATCTATTATTTTTATATCTAAATGTTAAAGTTTTAAGGGATTTGTAAATTTAATTTGGTGTATTAGGAAAAAATTAACATATTTGTAAACTATAATATCAAATTAGTGTTAATATGAACGTAAAACTACGAGTTTTAAGCGCTGGGGCCATTTTTTTTATGGGAGCCTCAATGCTAGCACAAAAAAAGAAATCCGATACGGTTACTAATACTATCGAGGAAGTAGTCATTTTGGGAACTTACGGTATCAAAGAAACACAAGAGCAGAAGGTAGGCTCATATTCTTTGGTTTCTGCAAAGGCATTGGAAAAGCCGGTTGCAATCTCTGTTGACTTAGCTATTGCTGGACAGGTTTCGGGAGCCGTTATTAGTTCAAATAGTGGACAACCTGGGTCAAATGCTAAAGTCCTTATTAGAGGTATTAGTAGTTTGACAGGTGACAACCAACCTCTATATATTATCGATGGGGTGCCCGTGACGTCGGGTGACCAGGCTGGTGTAGCTACTTCTTCTAATGGATTGTCTTTAATTGATCCTTCGGATATCGAATCGGTTGAGGTTCTTAAAGATGGGGCAACAACGTCACTTTATGGCTCAAGAGGAGCTTCTGGGGTAATTATCATCAAAACTAAATCAGGTAAAGGCGGTCGTGGAAAGTTAACCCTTAACATGGAGTATGGCGTTGGTGGCGTAGCTTATGAAAAGTACACGCTTCTTAATGCCGCTCAACAAAAGCAAGCACTTATCATGGGTTATATGAGTAATGGTGAAAGTCTTGAAAAGGCTACCGCTAGTGCTCAAGGGATTCTTGGCTGGGACGGAAAGACTGATACAGATTGGCAAAAGGCAACTCGTAGATCTTCTACAGGATTGTATAAGTATGGTTTGAATTATTCTTTTGGTAATGAAAAGATAAAAGGATATGCTTCTATTGGTTCTACAGAACAAGAAGGTATCATCCGTGATGCACTGTACAGAAGGATTAACGCAACGGTAAAGCTTAATGCTAAATTATCTGATAAGATTAATGTGGCATTTTCAAACATAATTTCTAGAGGAACACAATGGGGGCCTTTGGATTATGGTTACTTCGCAAACCCTGTTTTGAGCGCTAGATTTGCATCACCAACTAGCCCTATCTACAATGCAGACGGAACATATAATTTTAATATAGTAACTTCGGCAGGGGAAGATTTTAACCCAGTAGCAATTCAAAATATCAACAAAAGAAAATCAGCGATTACTAAAATCCTTTCTTCATTTGGTTTAGATTATAGCATTTTACCTAATTTGAGATTCTCGACTAATTTGGGTATGGATTACAACTATTATGATGAGTCGGAATATCGTAATCCGGATTTTGGAGATGGTAATAATCCTACACAAGGCATTAAAGGGCTTGCACTTCAAAGTGACTACGGCTATACGACTTTGAACTGGTCTAACTTCTTGCACTATGATTGGGCAATTAATGATGATCACAAGATTAATATCTCAGCAGGAACTGAATATACGCAACTTTGGACTAAGCGTTCTCAAGCTGCATCTACAGGATTTGACAGTGATCACTATGAGCAGAATAACCTACAGTGGGGACCAACGCCTTACTTGGCTTGGTCATACAACGATTCAAGTCACTTGATAGGATTAATCGGTCGTGCTTCATATGGATACAAAGATTTATTCAATGTGATGGGATCTTTTAGAAGAGATAAATACTCTCATTTTGGTGATGATAGAAAAGAAGGGAACTTCTGGGCGACAGGTGCTAACGTAAATCTTCATAAATTTGGAAATATTGGAAATTATTTCAATGAGTTGAAAGTACGTGCTAGTTATGGTGAGGTAGGGAATATTGGAAACATCCAATACCTTAGCAAACCGACTCTTGGAGTGGCTACATATATGCTTGAAAACGGTACGGCGATTAATAATCCTGGAAATACAGAGTTAGGTTGGGAAACTTCAAGAAAGTATAATATAGGTTTAGATTTAGGCTTTGTTCAAAATAGACTTAAATTATCATTTGATGTTTATAAGAATATTGTTTTAGATCAGTTAACAACTCAGGTTCCTAACGCACCATCAACTGGTTTTGGTAACCTTGTAGGTAATGCACTTGAACATGAATCAAAAGGTATTGAGTCTACAATCTCTTATGATGTCTTTAGAAAAGGTGATTTTAACTGGTCTGTTAGTGCTAACTACGGTTATAATGAGTCTGTTGTAACTAAGATTCTTGGGCCATATGTTGGCGTTGATGGATTTAAACGTTTTGTGGTTGGACATAATCCTACAGAATGGTTTTTAGCACATTATGCAGGGGTTAATAGTGCTAACGGGGACGCTCAATGGTATACAAACGGGACACATACTACTTTAAGTAATGGTTCTGGTACTAGTGCATCTATTGTTTCTGATTTCACAGGGAAGAATGCTTTACCAGCGCATACAGCAGGATTAACAAACTCGTTTAGCTATAAGAATTTTTCGTTAAGTTTCTTACTAACTTATCAAGGGGATTTCTACGTGTATGATCTATGGGGAAGATACATGAATAATGATGGACAAGGTGTTAAAGATAATCAAGTGGCTGATGTTCTTAATGCTTGGACGCCTACTAATACTGGTGCAACAAGACCGCAATTTAGAGCTGGTAATACAGTTACTAAATATCACTCAACAAGATATTTGTATAAAGGAGATAATATCAAATTGAAAAGTGCAGAATTAGGGTATAGATTAAATAAAGATCAATTAAAGATTGATGGTATTAATAATGTCTACATGTATGTTAGAGGAGTTAACTTATTGACATTTGCATTTGACAAAAATTTACCTTTCGATCCAGAATCTAATAGTAACCACATGGGGACTATAGGTGGTATGGGATTATATGATCAAACAATGCCATTAATGAGACAATTTATGGTAGGTGCAACGATTGATTTCTAATTAAATTCTTACAACAATTACAATGAAAAATAAAATTATATTATCATTATTTTTAGGGTCTTTATTATTTTCGTGTTCAGACAGCATGTTCGAGGAGAATTATTCTGAGGCTGGATTAATAATAGTAGATCAAAATGCCTTAAAGAATAATGCCGATCTAGAGAGATCGATAAAAGGGCTTTATTCAAAACTTTCTAATACAAGTGGTTTTGGAGGAGATCATTTTACCTTTCAAGAACTTACAGGTGATATAGGTTTTGTATCACAATCTAACTCAGGATATTTTGTAGGGACTAATGGTGGTACGCATATTCAAGTAGAAGGCGGTGCTGGAGGAGGTCTTTGGAGTGCCTTCTACAACACTATCGCAAATGCTAATTTTGTGTTAGGTTTTGATGGAAAAATTCCTGAAGATGAAAACGCAGTTCATAAGAACGGAGAGTTATTTGCACATGCTAAAATTATCAGAGCTTATAACTACATGGCTTTGTTGACTTATTTTTCTCCAAATTATGGAGAGGGAGATCAGTCTCTAGGTGTACCTTATCCTACAACATATGATATCAAAGCAAAATTACCTCGTGAATCCGTAGGTAAAGTAATCGATAATGTTATTACTGATTTAGAGTCTACTTTATCTTATTTCGAAGATAATAATATTATCGGAGAAATTTATAGCAAGAAGAATTCTTTTAGTCCACTAGCAGTTGAGTTATTGCTTGCCAGAGCATATCTATTTAAAAAAGATTATGTCAAAGCTGAATACTATGCTCAAAAGGTTATTGATGATACTAGCGTTCCTTTCCTAGAAAGAGGTGCTGCATCTCAGTTTTTCAATAGTGGGGAAGAGTCGGCTAGCGAGACAATTTTTCAATTAGAGTTTAACTCTATTACACCACATGGGTTGACAGATTATTGGGGAACTAACTCGCGTTATACCCAAAACTTTATGGCACGTGCTTTTTGGAACATTGCAAATGTCACAGGCGCTACACCTGCCACAAGAGACGTAAGAGCTTACAGTTGGTATATGACTAATCCAACAGTGGATTCTCCAAAATATCCGGATAATCCTAAACCTATTGATGTTAGAAAGTACCTATCAGGAGCGAGAGACTTGATACAATTGAGAAAGTCTGAAGCAATTTTTATTAAAGCTGAGGCGCAGTTTCATAGTAATCCAAGTTTAGCTTCTCAAACTGTTACTACTTGGGTTAAAGATAAAAGGTTTCCTGCTTATGTGCCAAGTGTTACTAGTGGGCCAGATGTGTTAAAGGAGATACTTACACAGAAAGCTTATGAGTTTTTCTTAGAGGGACTTCGTTTTTCTGATCTTAAGAGAAATAACATGACCATTAGCAAGTATCAAACTAACTCATCAGGCCAGCCATTAACGGTTATTCCTGCTGGTGATAGAAGATTTATTTGGCCAATTCCTTATAGTGAAATGCAGAATAATCCAAATATCAAACAGGCTCCGGGTTATTAAACTTTAATGTTACGGAATGATTAACCGTCATTCCGTAACAATAAATAATTATATTTATAACTTTAAAATCATTAAAATTTATTATTATGAAAAAATTATTATTTTCTTTAGGTGCTCTTGCAATTGCAGGAATTTCTTTTGCACAAACAGCACCAGGATGGGATGGTATGCAAACACAAGGACCAGCATTGCATTATCCGTATGCAATGACAGTTGTTGATGCTAACACTGTTTGGTTTGCAGATCATGCAGCAACATCAGCTACTGATCAAGGTAAATATACTACTAGAACCACTGACGGTGGAGCAACTTGGACTTCAAATGTTATCGCAGGCGTACCTGCAACAGCTACTATTGGAGACTTTAGTGCAGCAACAGCTACTACAGCTTGGGTTGTAACTTCTGGATCAGGTAGTCAAAACGGTGTTTGGAAGACAACTAACGGAGGGACATCTTGGACTAAGCAAACTTCTGCACAGTTTGGTACTGCAGCTGCATCTTTTGCTAATATAGTTCATTTCTGGAACGAAAACGAGGGTATCGCAGTAGGAGATCCTGTAAATAACGTTTTTGAAATGTATAAAACAACAAATGGAGGTACTAACTGGACTAAAGTGACAACAGCTCCAACTGCTGCCGGTGATTTTGGATATACGCATGTTAGATTTGTGCAAGGAAACAATATTTGGATGGGTACAGATACAGGACGTATTTTATATTCACCAGATAAAGGTACATCTTGGCAAGCTTGGCAAAGTCCAGCAATTGACTTCGGAGGTGTGACAACAGCTGGTAGTCAGGCATATCTTGCATTTAAAGATTCAAGTAACGGATTACTTCAAACGAATGATAACGGTGTAATTGGTCTTTGGAAGACATCTGACAGTGGTGCTACTTGGACGGAAGTATTCCCAACAGGTAATTTTAATGGTGCAAGTATAGTATATGTTCCAGGTACTGATAATACTTATGTATCTACAGGAGATAGTTCTTCGTACTCAACAGACGGTGGACAGACATGGGTAGACATGACTTATCCAGCAGGTGAAGCTGAATATTCTTCTGGTGCAATCCAATTTATTAGTCCTACAGTTGGGTACATGGGCGGGATGAGCCAAGCACAGCTTGCAGAAGGACCAATAAGTGCAATTTATAAATTTAAAGGACAATTCTTAGCTGTTAACGATGTTAACGCTTCTAAAGCTAAGTTAACTATCGCTAACAACCCAGTTGGTGATAAAGTTGAATTGAAATCTACAAAAGAAATTGCAACAGCTACTGTTATTGACATGGCTGGTAAGGCTATTAAGAGAGAGAATAGTGCAACTTTCAATGTGTCTAATTTAACAAAAGGTACTTATATTATCCAAGTTAAATATACAGATGGAAGTTTCGAAAATACTAAAATGATTAAGAAATAATTAGTATTACAACAATAGAATAAGCCACCAAATAGCATATTTGGTGGCTTTTCATTTTATGTGTGAGTTGTTAAAAATTTGGTCATGTTAAATATTATTAACATATTTGCGCCGAGTAAATATTAAATAGTGTTAATATGAATGTAAAATTAAAAGTGTTAACTGCTGGGGTGTTGTTTTTTACAGGACAAGCAGTTTTTGCACAACAAAAAGCAAAAGATACAGCTTCTACAAAAGAGATTGAAGAGGTTGTAATCGTTGGTTTTGGACAAAAGAAGACCGTTCAAGAATTGACAGGTTCTGCTAGTGTAATGTCTGCTAAATCTATAGAGGATGTACCAGTAGCTTCTGTTGATAAGATGTTGCAGGGACGTGTAACTGGGGTGCAAACTGGTAATGCATCCGGACAGCCTGGGGGTATGGCTAATGTAAGAGTTAGAGGTATCTCTTCTATTAATGGTGTAACTTCTCCTATTTATATCGTTGATGGTGTAAGGGTAGCGAATGGAGATTTAACAACAGGAAGTACTACCGCAAATATCTTGGCGAATCTTAATCCTGATGATGTTGAGTCAATTACAGTGTTGAAAGACGCTGTATCAACTGCGGTTTATGGTGCAGATGCTGGTGCTGGTGTAATTGTTATTACAACGAAATCAGGTAAGAAGGGTAAGCCGAGATTCAATTTTTCTTATAATAGTGGTGTTAACCAACAAGCTGTTGATGGACATAGACAATTTACAGGTGAAGAGTATAAAATCTATTTAAGAGATCAGGTTAACAACTATCTTGGTAAAAATTTGTCAATTGAAGATATTGCAAATGGAGCTGTAAATTCAACTTTTACTAATGTTTTTAAGTCTCCATACAGTACGGATTGGCAAAGTATCGTAAGAAAGGATGGTTATCAACAAAATGCTGACTTTAGTATTAGTGGTGGTAGCGATAAATTTACTTACTATGCGTCAGCCAACATGTTTGACCAAAATAGTATTATTAGAAACTCTTTCTTTAAAAGACTTTCTTATACTACCAAATTAACATATCAAGCTACTGATAAATTAAAGATTAGTACTGACTTCCAAATTTCTCATTCTAAGACAAGATCGTTGTCTGATGGAGGAGCATTCTCTAACCCGATTTTAGCTCAGTATTTTAACAGACCAACAGATCCTGCTAAAAATGCCGATGGTAGTTGGTATTGGAGTCCTTCAACAATGAGATTGAGTAATAACCAATTTAACCCTGGTTATCTATTGGAGAAAAACTACATGCAAGCTGGTACGCTGAGAGCTTTTGCTAATCTTACTGCAGAGTATAAGATTCTAAAAAATCTTACATACCGTTTTGTTTTTTCGCCTGAGTATGTTAATGTAGAAGAAAATCAGTATTGGAATCCACTACATGGTGATGGATATGGATATGGAGGTTATAAAAGAGAGTCTATTAATAGATTTTTCAATTTCAATGTTCAGAATATCTTAGATTATTCTCAAAAATTTGGAATGCATAATATTGGCGCTTCATTAATCCAAGAGGCATACAAGTCTGATAGAAAATTCCTAAGAGCAACAGGTATAACTGTTGGTACTCCTGAATTAGAGTCACTTACTAATTTTGTTGTACCTTACGGTTATGAAGGAACATTGAATATTTCTTCAAGATATGGTTATGCAGCTACTGCTCATTATGATTATGATAAGTTAGTATTGGTTGATGCATCATATAGAAGAGATGTTTTATCACAGTTTTTACCAGGTAAAAAAGCGGGTAATTTTTGGTCTGTTGGTTTAGGTGTTGATTTAGCAAGAGTTAATTTCTTCAAAGAAATTGATGCAATATCAATGCTTAAGCTTAGAGGTTCTTATGGTAAGTTAGGTAACCAAGTTACAGCTAATCCATATGCTCTTTATGGTTATTCTACAAACTATAATGACTACGCTGCTGCAACTTATTCAGGTGTTCTTAATCCTAATTTATCATGGGAAACAGTTAATCCATTTAACGTTGGACTTGATATAGGGCTATTTAGAGATAGAGTAAAAGTTTCAGCAGAATATTATAACAAAAAGACAAAAGATCTTATTTATAACCTTCCATTGTCAGGAGCTCAAGGTTTAACATCTTATGTTGATAATATTGGGACATTAGTTAATAAAGGTTTTGAATTCTCTGTTAATGCTGATGTCTTTAAAGGAGATAGAAATCAATTTAATTGGTCAATTGGTGCTAACCTATCTACACTTAAGAACGAAATTACAGAACTTTATGGAGGAGATGTTAACTCAGGAACTACCACAATTCGTGTAGGTGAGGGGGTTCGTACATTCTATTTGAGAAAATGGGCTGGTGTAGACGCTGCTAATGGTGATCCACTATGGTTCGTTAATGGTGTTGATGGAGAGACAACAAATGATTATAACAAAGCTAAACAAGCTGTACAAGGATCATTCTTGAGTAATGTTTTCGGTGGGGCTAATACATCAATTTCTTATAAAGGATTTAACCTAGACCTACAGTTTACTTATGGATTTGGAGGTAAGATCTATGATGACTGGGCTCAGTACACTTATAGTGATGGACAATATACTATTAACTACCCTGGTTACGGTGATGTAATGGGAGATTATTGGACGCCTACTAATACATCAGCATCTAATCCAAAGCCAGTATATGGTGGTAACAAATTATCAAATAGAGCATCTACAAGATTCCTATATGATTCTGATTTTATCAGATTGTCAAATGCTAGATTTGGGTATACATTTAATTCTGAGTTCTTAAATGGTTCAGGACTTAATTCAGTACAAGTATATGTTATGGCCAACAATGCATGGACACATACATTTGATGATAGACTGAAATTCGATCCAGAAGTTAACGTATCTGGTTATACTAACCTAAGCTTACCAATTCTTAAGTCTTACTTATTTGGTGTAAATATTAGCTTCTAAAAATTTTAATACAATGAAAAAAACAATAAAAATTGGAATTCTTTCACTAATAGTAGGACTCGGAGCAGTGTCTTGTTCTGATGACTTCGTTGACAGAGAGTTTAATCAAGATGTAATAGTTAGTGATTTAAAAACATCTAATGAAGTGATTGCCTTTACAAGAGGTATATATTCATCGATGAGAGCTACAACTTATTACGGTGCTGACTTTTTAGCTTATTCTGAGATTCGTTCAGATGAAATGTACAGTACATTAGCAGGTGGTTATTATCAAAACGTTTACAACTATACAATGTTGTCTAATGACCCTTATGCGGTTAATACATATAATCAGATTTATACTGCAATAGCAAAAGCGAATATTGTTATTGGTACTAATATCTCTAGTCTTCAAGGATCAGATGCTGATAGAAGTAATGCATTATTTGCACAAGGTCAAGCATACGGACTAAGAGCAATTGGGTTTTTTGATGCATTTAGATTGTATGGTCAAAAATATATTCCTAATGGAACTTTGGGTATTGTTTTACCTATTAAATATGACCCAAAAGCAGTGATGCCTAGAGCAACAATTGCTGAAACTGAAGCACAAATTGAAGCCGATTTTACAAAAGCTCTTCAATTGATGACTGCAGGAGTTAACTTTGTGGGAGCAAGTAATAAAACTGAACTTTCCATTAATGCCCTTAAAGGGATGATGTCTAGATATTACCTATATAAAGGAGATTATGCTAAGGTTAGATCTTTAACTAATGACTTGATCGGGAAATATTCTGTTGCGACACAAGATTTACATCAGGTATCTTTCCAATTCGTAATGAATGGTGCTGCTCCTAACTCAATTTTCGAATTAGCAGTTGGTATCAATTCTTCGTTGTCTACAGGATCATACCGTCAAAGACTTAACCAATTGGGTTATGGTAATATTGCTGTTTCAGCTAGTGCTTTTGACGCTTATGCAACTAATGACATAAGAAAAAAACTTATAACTGTAGTTGGTTCTGGAGCTAGTGCAGTTAGATATTTATCTAACAACAATGGTACTGGTAAATATACTAATACTGTTGGTGCAGATAACATCAAGATGTTACGTTATGAAGAAATTCTACTTAACGGTATTGAAGCTGAATTAAATGGAGGAGACTCTACTAAAGCATTAAATTATTACAAAATCCTAATTGCTAATCGACTTTTACCTATTCCAAAAAAGGATGCAGCTGGAAATCCTGTTTTAGATGCAGATGGAAATCCTGTAATGGTAAGTGGAGAAGAACAAGCAAACGCTATTACTTCTGTTAATATGACTATGCTAAAAACTGAAAGAATGAAAGAACTTCTTGGTGAGGGACTTCGTCAGTGGGATTTAAGAAGATGGGGGGCAACTATTGCTAGACCAGCAGGTGCATCTACAGATCCTAATCTTAATGCATTCCCAATTCCTCGTGGTGAAACAGATTTGGCTAACTCTCCAATTCTACCTAACCCAGGATACGATAATTCAAAATAATTTTTTTGAAATATTAAATACTTTAGCCATCTCAATCGAGGTGGCTATTTTTTTTAGATTATATTTGTAAATCAAATTACTTTTATGAAAAAGATTTTTTTTGCAGTTGTGATGATTGCTTCACAAATGACATTTGCACAAGCGGGTAACGAGAATGTTTCATTTTCGACAGGTAATTTTTTTACTAGAGCTAACCGACCATCATCAAAAGACTATGTCATTGACGGATCTCCTTACACATCAAGTAAAGATTTTGCTAAAGTTATAATTGCTAATTATAGTAAAGATGTTCAACCCTTGCGTTATAATGCATATGAAGATGAAATGGAGTTCTCTCAAAATAACGAGACCTTTTTCGCAAATAAGGAGGAAGGATTGAAAATTAATTTTCCTGATCTCAAAAAGACTTATGTCTGTCTTAATTATCGTATTGACGATAAAAGTAAGTTTGGATACTTAGTTCTTTTACAAGATGGCACAAAAACTAAATTATATAAACGTGAAAAAGTTGAGTTGCTAAAAGGAGAAAAAAGTCCAAATGCTTATGGTAAAGATGCTAATGATTATTACGCAAAAGAGAAAGATGTTTATTTAATCTATTCAAATAATTCTTATTATAAAATTCCTAAAAATATGAAAGACTTTGTCAGTCTTCCTTTAGACAATAAAGAAAAAATCTCTGACTTCGCCAAGTCTAACAAGATCAATCTTTCAAAGGAAGCTGACTTAATAAAATTAGTTGAGTTTATTAATCAAAACTAATTCATAAAAAACCTTTATTTTTGTATTTCAAAATTTACGAATGAAATACATTCTTTTAATATTACTTTTCGGCATTCAGTTTTTGTCAGCGCAGATTGTTACGACAAAGGACGAAACTAGAAAAAGTGAAGATACTTTGGTTGTGGTTTCGGGAAAGTCCGACTCTCTCGAAATTTTTAAACCTAGCATTAACGATTACTTGTATCAAACGCAATTTTCGCAGAAGAAGCTGTTTGATACGAGTTTTTCTATTTCGCGTTCTTACGAATTCACGCAATTTAACAACCGAGATAATTTTGGGAAAATTCAGTTTTCCAATATTGGCTCAGGATTTCAACCTTTGATTTTTGAAACCAATAAAGAGCAAAATTTGTCCGTGTTGCCTACTAATAAGTCATTTTTTATTCTCGGTTCGGACGATGTCAAATATTATGATGTTAAGACGCCGACAGCAACGTTTGTGTATCATAACTCTATGCGCAACGGCGCAGCACTTAACTCAACTTATACACAAAATGTAGGTAAGAATTTCAATTTTGCGATAGAGTACATGGGGCTTCGTTCGCAAGGTTTGTACAGAAACAGTTTGGCGGCTTCTAACAATACTATTTTTTCGGGGCATTATATTTCTAAAAATAAAAAGTACGAAGCTTTCGCGCATTACATTCATCAAAATGTAAACAACGAAGAGAATGGCGGTATTGCTGATCTAAGTGTCTTTTTGAGTGGCGATTCTCGTTTTAAAAACCGAGAAAATTTAGAAACAAATTTAGATGGTGTTACCTCCAGACTTTACTATCGTCGCTATTACTTTAGTCATGAGTTTGCGCCTTTGGATCCAGAAAAGTATCCATTCAAATTGCGCCACACCATGTCGCATCAAGGCAACAAATACTATTTTAATCAAACCGTTGCAGATGATTTTTTTAGCAAAAATGTTATCAAAGATTACAGTTTAAATTCTAAAAAATATTCGGATAATCTTAGTAATACATTTAGCCTGGTTTGGGACAAGGAGAATTTCAAGCTAGATGCAGGCGTTCGTCATCAGAATATAACTTTCGGAAACCTTTACCCGTCGGATTCTCTAGGGATTCCTGGTAAATTAAAAGAAAATAGATTCGGTGCTTTAGGAAATCTTCAAATTAAACTTTGGAATCGTTTTCAACTCAAATCTTATCTTGAATTTTCTAATGGTAATACATTCGGAAACTTTCTTAAAACGACAAATTTAGTTGAGTTCGAGCCTATTAAGGATTACTTTGTCGATGCGCATTTTAATTTCCAAAGTGCGACACCGAGTTTTAATAATATCCTTAATAGTTCCAACTACGCGAGTTATAACTATTATTTGAGCAATCCAAAAAATCAAAGTGTGACAGAACTTGGCGCAAAACTGAGACTAAAGTGGTTTGACGCTAACGTATATCTCAATTTGGTGCGTGTTGATAATTATGCTTATTTTAATAATCAAGGACAATCTTTACAGGCCAGCGATGCACTCAACATCACGCAAGTAGGTGGTGAAGCGACTTTGCGTTACGGTAAGTTTAACCTTAATGGTCGTCTACATTTTCAAAATGCTATTTCGGGGAAAGATTATTATCCGATGCCAAGTTTTATTGGACGAGCAAATTTGTTTTATCAAACCAAAGCTTTCAAAGATGCAGCAGAAATCCAAGCAGGTATCAAAGTGTATTATTTTACCAAGTTTGCGTCGCGAGATTACTCGCCGATTCTTAACGAATTTATGTTGCCGAACGACAAAGCTTATTCTATTGGTGGGCAACCAATCGCCGATGCTTACTTTAATCTAAAAGTGAAAAGAATGTTTTTCTACATCGAAGCGCAACATTTTAATACGACATTTTTACAGAACAAATCTTATACAGCGCCATATTTTCCGATTTACGATTTTCGTCTTAACTTAGGAATCGTTTGGTACTTATTTAGTTAATATTGGTGTGATGAATATAGCTTTTAATCAAATCAAAAATATTCCCCAGCTCATCAAGGATTTTCTTAATGATGATTTGGGCTTTGCCACCGACAAGATTTTTAGTCTTGATAATATTTCAAAACAAATTGAATTAAAACAAAAGTCTTTTCCAAAAGCTAATCGTGAGGTTTTATATACAAGTTTAGCGTCGCAGTTGCAATCTTCAAAGTTGACAGAGTTACAAAAGCATAATCTGGAACTCTTGAAGGATAAAGAGACATTTACGATAACGACCGGACATCAACTTAATCTTTTTACAGGACCTGTTTTTTTCATTTATAAAATATTGCAAACAATAAAAACTGCAAACTTTTTAAAAGAGAACTTTCCAACTAAAAATTTCGTTCCGATTTTTTGGATGGCTACAGAAGACCACGATTTTGATGAGATTAACCATTTTAAAACCGAAAATCATTTTTATCAAACTAAAGCCAAACAAGGTGGTGCAGTTGGTCGTATAAACGTTGAAGACCAGTTTTTCATTTCTGAGTTTGAGAAGGAGTTTAAAGATCATGTTTTCGGGACAGAGCTTATTCTCATGATGAAGGAGGCTTACAAAGTCGGAAATACTTTTGCTGAAGCAACCCGAATTGTTGGAGAAAATCTTTTTGCGGATTATGGATTGTTAATGTTGGATGGTGATGACAAACATCTTAAAAAATTGATGATTCCTACTTTTAAAAAGGAATTATTAAACGAACAACTTTTTAAAACCACAGCAGAAAAACGTCAGCTTCTTGAACAAAAATACCATAAAGTCCAAGTTAATCCGCGCGAAATAAATCTTTTCTATTTGTCCGAAACCCGCAATCGTATTGAAAAAAATGATGGTGTTTATAAGGTTTTAGGCACAGACATTAGTTTTTCCGAAGCTGAAATTTTGGAAGAATTAAAGAATTCGCCTGAAAGATTTAGTCCAAATGCGGTGCTTCGTCCAGCGTATCAGGAAAGCATTTTGCCGAATTTGGCTTACGTTGGTGGTAACGCCGAGATCATGTATTGGTTGGAGCTTCCAGATTTTTTCCAATCGGTAGAACTGCCGTTTCCTATTCTAATTCCAAGAAATTCTCTTTTATTTTTAAATGAAAAAATATTTAAGAAGATTGAAAAACTGAATTTGACAATCGCAGAATTTTTTGACGACTTTTCGGTTATTATTAAAAAACATTTGGTTGAAAATCATCCACTTCATGAGCTTTTAAGGCAACAAGAAGACAATTTGAAAAAACGTTTTTTAGTGTTAAAAGAAGAAGCAGGTTCGACAGATATTAGTTTTAAAAACCTTGTAGAAGCCGAAGAAACACGACAGCTAAAATCTTTTAAAAGAATGCAAAAAAGATTGTTACGTGCAGAGCGGATTAAGCAAGGCGAAAAGCTAAAACAATATGAAGATTTATATTTAAAAGTCCATCCTGGCGGAATTTGGCAAGAGCGACAATTTAATTTTTCTGTTTTTTATGCCGATGCTGGGCGAGATTGGCTAAAATCTTGTTACCATATGATGAATGTCGAAAAATCAGAATTGATCATTTCACATTTAATTTGAAAGCCTTATTTTTGTAAATATAAATTTCCAGATGATTAAGAAATTCTTTGTTTTATCAGCGTTAGCAACAGTTTTAACAGCAAGTGCACAGGCAACTCACAAGGTTGAACCTAAAGAAACGCCTTATGGTATTGCCAAAAAGTATGGATTAACTGTAGCTGAATTGTATCAACTTAACCCTCAAGTTAAAGATGGTGCGCTTGGTATTGGTGATGTATTAAAGGTTTCGAAATCTGGAAAAGTTGTAACAACGACCACGACTTCTAAAGTAACAACTACGACATCTACTGCGAAAACGGGAGCTATTATTCTGCAACCAAAACAAACGATCTATGGTATTACAAAACAATATCATATTTCGGAAGCAGATCTAAGAAAGCTTAATCCCGATCTAGATTCTCACATGAAGATTGGTGATCAGGTTATTCTTCCTTTGGAAAGTATAAAGAAATATGCTGAAAGTACAGAGGTTGTAGCAAGTACAACTACGCCAACCAGTAATACGACACAACCTACCAAAATTGCAACTGTTGAGTCAAAAGATTTATACACGGTAAAAGAAAAAGACAATTACTATAAAATTTCGAGAGAGTTTATCATTACCCAAAAACAATTGTTTGCTTTAAACCCAGGTCTTGAAGATAAAGGTCTAAAAGTAGGGGAGCAAATTCGAGTTGCTGGTGATAGAGTTACAACCACCTCAGAAACTGAAGATGTAAAGCCAACTAAAGCAACGATGGCTACATCAACATCAAACAACAATAATACGACTGTTAATTCTGCAAATTATTCAACAAGCCATGCGGATGATTTTATTACCTATACAGTAAAAAGTGGTGATACTGTTTTCGGAATTACGAATCGTTATAATGTTGATCTAAGCGAATTGTTGGCGCTTAATCCAGATTTAATTAATGGTCTTCGTGCAGGTATGGTTTTAAAAATTAAAAAACTAGATCCTATGTACAGTAAGAAGAATGGTGACGCACTTAACGTTGTTATGATGTTGCCATTTGGTTTTGATGCTAATGATAGCAAGTACAGATCGATGGCGTTAGACTTTATGACTGGTGCTAAGTTGGCGATCGAGCGTAACGTTGCTGCTGGGATGAATCTTGATATCAAAGTTATTGATGCTGGTAATGAGAACACGTTTAAAAATAGCGTTTCGCAAATTAATCAAGAGAATACAGATTTGATAATTGGACCATTTTTTAAAACCAGTGTTTTAGAGGTTTTAGAATTTGTAAAAAGTAAAAAGATCCCTGTAGTAGCACCTTTTGCTAATTCTGAAGATTTGTACGATTATAGTAATTTAATAATTGCAGAAACTAACCAAGACGCTTACATCGAGAAGATTGTAAAGGAAGTTGGTGAAGTCTATTCCGATCAAAAAATATACATTGTAGTAGATGACTCTAAAACCAATGCCAATGCAATAAAAGCTGGATTAGAGAAATCTCTGAAGAAGCCAGAAGTTATTATTGTAAATTCTGCTAATGACATCAAAGCAGACCAAAACATGATGACAGGACAATCTGCGCCAGTTATTGCCGTCCTTGCTAATGATGATGATAATGTGGGTACAGCTTTTGCAAATCGATTGATAACCTTGTCAAGAGAAGTTACAGGTAACAAAGCATTTAGCATGTTTTATAATTCAATCTTTGAGAAAAAGATGGATGACTTATCACAATCGAGCTTGGTGTATTTGATGGATAAAAAAATTAATACAGAAGGTTCTTTCGAGAAAGGAGTCCTTAACGATTACAAAACTAAATATTGCAAAACGCCAAGTCGCTATGCCGTTGTAGGATTTGACGTGGTTAATGATATGTTGTCTCGTGAGAATAAAAAAGGCGAGATTTTTAAACAAATTAATAAATCGCAAACGCAATTAGCGACAAAGTTCGAATTTACTCGAGCAAAACCAAATGGTGCTTACATTAACACAGGTTACAGAGTGGTAAGATTGGTGCCCTAAAAATTAATATAGGAAAGAGTTAATATATATGAAAGCACTTGTATTCCCTGGACAAGGGTCTCAATATGTTGGGATGGGTAAGGAGCTGTATGACGCCCGTAGAGACATCAAAGATTTGATGGATTCTGCAAATGAGATTCTTGGTTTCGATATTCTTAACATCATGTTCGCAGGAACTGATGAAGATCTTAAAAAAACTAAAGTAACACAACCTGCAATTTTTATTCATTCTGTTGCTGGTGTTAAAGCTGCAGATGCACTTGGTGCGCAGATGGTGGCAGGACATTCGCTAGGTGAGTTTTCGGCTCTAGTTGCAAATGGCGTTCTATCTTTTGAAGATGGACTAAAATTGGTGGCTGCACGAGCAGAAGCTATGCAAGAAGCTTGTGATATCAATCCAAGTTCTATGGCAGCGATTCTCGGTTTAGAAGATAGAATGGTTGAAGATATTTGTCAATCCATTGACGGTATTGTTGTTCCTGCAAATTACAACTGTCCTGGACAATTGGTGATTTCTGGTGAAACTCCGGCGGTTGAGGCCGCTTGTGTTGCACTAAAAGAAGCTGGAGCTAAAAGAGCTTTGTTGTTGCCAGTTAATGGTGCGTTTCATTCTCCTTTGATGCAACCAGCACAAGAAAGATTGGCGGCAGCTATTGAAAACACAAAGTTTAGAAAAGCAACGATCCCTGTTTATCAAAATATTACAACGACTGCAGTTTCTGACCCGTTAGAAATTCAGAAAAATCTTATTGCACAGTTGACAGGTCCCGTTAAGTGGACACAAAGTGTACAGAATATGATTAAAGATGGTGCTGAGATGTTTATCGAAGTGGGACCAGGTAAGACGTTACAAGGTCTTATCAAAAAAATTAACCCAGAAGTTTTCGTCTCTTCTGCATTATAATTTAAAAATATGAGTCAAATTTTTTCTCGCGGGAAATTATTGCTCACTTCAGAATACGTTGTGTTAGACGGCGCCGAAGCTCTTGCTGTACCAACCAATTGGGGGCAAGAGTTTTTTTTTAGAGAGCAACAGGAGCCCAATCATCAAGTAATTTGGACAGGAAAACATCAAGGAAAAGTGTGGTTAACAACTAAGATTGATTATAAGTCGTGGCAAGTTCTCGAGTCTAACAATCCTGACGCTGCCGAATTTGTTTTGAAAATCTTAAAAAACTGTCAGTTGCTCGGCTCAACAAAATTTGATGCTGATCAAAATATTGAGATTACATCCGATCTGCAGTTTCCCGCCAATTATGGTCTGGGTAGTAGCTCGACTTTGATGGCTTCTTTGGCTAAATGGGCTGATGTTGATGCTTTTGTTTTAAACGAAAAATCTTTGGGCGGAAGTGGTTACGATGTTGCCGTCGCGAAAGCCAATCATTCGATTTTGTTTAAAATTGAAAATAATTTACCTACTTATCAAGAAGTCGATTTCAAACCCAGTTTTTTGGAGGATTTAATATTTGTTCATCTTAACAAAAAGCAAGATAGTAGGGAAGGCATCAGCCTCTATCGTTCTAAAGAAAAATCCGTACATTTAATCGCGAAGTTTAATCATCTTACACAACAAGTTTTAAAGACAAATCAACTGTCAGAATTTTCAGATTTGATGTTAGAACACGAAAATCTGCTTTCGGGATTTCTAGGATTAGAAACCACAAAAAAACGTTTTTTTGATGATTGTCCTTGTTTTATTAAGTCTTTGGGGGCTTGGGGAGGCGATTTTGTGCTAACTTCACGATTTGAGGATTACGAAAGATACTTTTCTAAAAAAGGTTTTGAAACAATAATACCGTGGGATGAAATGGTATATTCGTAATTTTTAATTAATTTTTTTGAAAACTGACGATTGTCATTTTATTTATTTTAAAAATCTTACTTTAACGTTCTAAATTTGCAAAAGGTCAAATAATATAGTAAAAATTATGGAACACATCAAACGCTACCTAGAGCGTAATGGTATCACAACTGACGCAGAGATACTTTACAATCCTTCTTACGAAACAATTTTCCAAGAAGAAATGAATCCTAATAACGAAGGATTTGCTAAAGCAACTTTAACTACAACGGGTGCAGTATCTGTGCAAACAGGCATTTTTACAGGAAGATCACCAAAAGATCGTTACATTGTAAAAGATGCTGCTTCTGAAAATACAATCTGGTGGGATGGTAACATCAACAGACCAACAACAACGGCAATTTTTGACGAATTACTAGGTCTTGTCCAAAAAGATATGTCGGGGGGCAAATTGTATGTTGTTGATACATTCTGCGGTACCAACCCAGACACACGTCTTAAGGTTAGATTCGTAACTAAAGTGGCTTGGCAAGCGCATTTTGTAACTAATATGTTTATCCGTCCTTCTCATTATGAGCTAGATCAATACGGAGAGCCTGATTTCTTAGTGATCAATTCAGCGGAAACTGTTAACCCGAATTGGAAAGAGCACGGACTTAATTCTGAGGTTTTTGTAATGTTCGATTTAACTAAGAAAATGCAAATAATCGGTGGTACTTGGTACGGTGGTGAGATGAAGAAAGGTATGTTCGCTATGATGAACTACTATTTACCACTAAAAGGTATGGCTTCTATGCACTGTTCTGCTAACGTTGGCGAAGCTGGTGATGTTGCTGTATTCTTCGGGTTGTCAGGTACTGGTAAAACGACACTTTCTGCAGATCCTAAGCGTTACCTAATTGGTGATGACGAACATGGATGGGATAACAATGGTGTATTCAACTACGAAGGTGGATGTTATGCAAAAGTTATCGATCTTTCTGCAGAGAAAGAACCAGACATCTATGGTGCTATCAGAAGAGATGCTTTGTTAGAAAATGTTGTGGTTAAAGATAATGGAGAAGTTGACTTTGCTGATGGATCTATTACTGAGAACACGAGAGTTTCTTACCCAATTTATCATATCAACAAAATCGTTTTACCTTCAAAAGCAGGTCATGCTAAAAAGATTATTTATCTTTCTGCTGATGCTTTTGGTGTATTGCCTCCAGTATCTATCTTAACAGAAGATCAAGCGCAATACCACTTCCTTTGCGGCTATACTTCAAAACTTGCAGGTACTGAAAGAGGTATTACAGAGCCTACGCCATCTTTCTCTCCAGCATTTGGTGAGGCCTTCTTATCATTACACCCAACAATGTATTCTCAAACATTAATTGGTAAAATGAAAGAGCACGGTGCTAAAGCTTATTTGGTTAACACTGGATGGAATGGTACTGGTAAGAGAATTTCTCTTAAAGATACAAGAGCGATTATCGATGCCATTATCGATGGTTCTATTGATAAAGCGGAAACAAACACAGTTCCTGTAATGAATCTTGAATTCCCAACTGCGTTACCAAACGTGTCTGAAGGAATCCTTGATCCAAGAGATACTTATGCTGATGCTGCAGAGTGGGAAGCAAAAGCTAAAGAATTGGCTGCCAAATACATCAAGAATTTTGAACAATATACAGATAACGACGAAGCTAAAGCATTAGTTGCTAGCGGACCTCAAATCTAATATTGATGTTATTTTAAATAAAGAAAGCCTTGCAATGTGCGAGGCTTTCTTGTTTTTTATAGTTAATATGTTTTGAAAAAATTTCTTTGGGAATCAAATGCGATGTCGTCCAAGTTGATGTCTTCTTTTTTTATCCAAACAAAATCCGAAACTTCATGTTCTTCTAATTCTGGAACAAATTTTTCCAAGACTTCATACTCATAAAATAAATCTAAAGTATTGTAATCAATTTCTTTATAGTGGTAGACATTGGGTGCACTTGTAAGATATTTAAGTTTAGACATATCGATGTCAATATTTAATTCTTCTTTTAATTCTCGACGACAGGTTTCTTCAGCAGATTCTTTGGGATCAACAAAACCACCACTAAGATCCATTTTCCCCATTGCAGGATTTTGATTTCTCTTTGTTAAAAAGATTTCTTCTCCACAGCGGATAACAACAGCCACGGCGCCAGCACAATTGTGATACATTGTATAGTCGCATTGCCCACAACTCCATTTTTTTTCACCATCCCAATTAAGAGATTTTTTTCCGCATTTTGGACAATATTGTAATTGATTCATATTTTTTTTAAGCTTGATTTCTTGGATGATAATTGAGGATAACGTCTCGCAATTCTTCAGTTTTTAGATGCGTGTAGATTTCGGTAGTTGTGATACTGCTGTGCCCAAGCATTTCTTGGATGTAGCGAAGATCTGCGCCATTCTGTAGCAAATGTGTCGCAAAAGAATGTCTAAAAGTGTGCGGCGAAATGTTCTTATTAATACCTGCACGATCTGTTAATTCTTTAATAATTAAGAATACAATCACGCGAGACATATTTGCACCTCTAGAATTTAAGAATAATATATCTTCATATTTTTTGTTTATTTTACCTTTAGCACGTGTGTCGTTAATGTAGGACAAAATAATCTCTGAGGTGTATTCGGCTAAAGGGACCAATCTTACTTTGCCGCCTTTGCCTTCTACTTTTAGATAATGTTCTTTAAAATTGATGTTCGATATTCTAAGATCAATCAATTCCGAAACGCGTAATCCGCAAGCGTAAAGTACTTCGAGAATGCAACGATTGCGTTGGCCAAGGTCGTTACTCAGATCAATACATTTTAAAATCCGTTCAATATCTTCAATGCTTAAGGTGTCAGGAAGATATAATCCTAACTTGGGACCTTCTAGCAAAGTGGCAGGATTGTCCTCACGGACTTCGTCTTCAACCAAATATTTGAAAAATGCTTTTATAGAAGATATCCAACGGGCTTGCGATCGCTCGCTAATTTTCTTTTTAGAAAGTTGATAAATGAATTCTTGCAAATTTTCAAAGCTTATTTCTAAAGGAGAAATACCTTCTAATTCTGTCATAGCGTACTCGTGAAGCTTTTTAATATCTCGTAGATAAGCATCAAGAGTGTTCTCGGAAAAATTCTTTTCAAATTTTAGATAATTTGAAAAGTCACTTATTTTTTCGGACCAGTTCATCGTTTGTGTTTTTGTGTTGTGTTTTAGTTATTGTTTTTGTTAATTTTCATAGAGTTTTTGTTCACTTATTTTTAAAGTTTCTATTCCCGCGCTTATTAAAAAATCTAATCCAGAGTTATCTGAATAATCACTGGTATACACCACTTTGGTAATACCAGATTGTAATATCAATTTGCTGCATTCCTTACAAGGAGACATTGTCAAGTATAATGTTGCTCCTTTTGCAGATTGTGTACTAGATGATAGTTTTAGGATAGCGTTGGCTTCTGCATGTAATACATACCAATGCGTTTTTCCTGATTGGTCTTCACAGTTATTTTCAAAACCCGATGGTGTTCCATTATAACCATCGGATATAATCATTCTATCTTTTACGATCAATGCGCCGACCTGTTTTCTTTTGCAGTACGAAAGACTGCTCCATTCAAGAGCCATTTTCAGGTAAGCAACATCGAATTTATTAAAGTCCGTCATTTTAGAAGTTCGGTTTTCTCTTTTCCAAAAATGCACCAACTCCTTCTTTTTTATCTTCTAGACCAAAAAGTTCTCCAAAGCTTTTTATTTCTTGTTCAAAGCCAGCTTGTGCATCATCTGACTTATTAACAGCTTGTATAGCTTTGTTAATGGCCATTGGTGAGTTTTTAGCAATAGTCTCTGCAAGCTCAGTTGTTTTCGCTAAAAGCTCTTCTTGAGAATAGACTTCGTTGACCAAGCCAATTTCTTTTGCACGTTGTGCTGATACCATCTTTGCTGTGAAAATCATTTCGTTAGCTATTCCTTTTCCTACCAACTTTGGAAGGCGTTGTGTTCCTCCATAACCAGGGATCAATCCTAAAGTTACTTCGGGTAGACCAAGTTTTGCATTGTCGGATGCATAGCGAATATGACACGCCATTGCTAACTCTAGACCACCACCCAAGGCAAAGCCGTTAACCGCTGCAATGACAGGTTTGTTAAAGTTTTCAATTTTGTTAAAGATCATTTCTTGGTTGTCTCTTGCCAATGCCTCGGCTTGTGCAACATCAAAATCCATAAACTCCTTAATGTCCGCGCCAGCAACAAAAGACTTTTCTCCAGAACCTGTTAAGATGACAGCTCTTATTTCCTTGTCATTTGCAATGCTATCCAAAGCTGCTGAAAGCTCAGTAAATACTGGCTTGTTCAAAGCATTTAGACTTTGCGGTCTGTTAATTGTGATAACCGCAATTTTTTCTTTTCTTTCTAAAATGATATTTTCAAAATTCATCTTCATTCTCTTTTGAATGCAAAATACTAAATTAAACTTACATATTAAACAATTATCTTACTTATTTGGACAAAAAGATGAATAAATATAGGGATATTTTTAGGTATTATACATTTTATTTTGATTATTTTTCTTTTTTTAATCAATCGTTTAAAGTTTTTTATTATTACTATTAAAAGCTTTCAATAATTCTATCAAATATTAAACAGGTTTCTATTAAATATCAATTCAATTGATTATTTTTGTAAACATTTAAGAATGAATATTAAATCAAATTAAAATTTAAAAATGAGTTACATTTCTTTTATCGATGCTAGACAAATTTTAGACTCTAGAGGTAATCCAACAGTTGAGGTTGATGTATTTACAGAAAACGGTGCTATGGGACGTGCTGCAGTGCCTTCTGGTGCTTCGACTGGTGAGCACGAAGCTGTTGAATTAAGAGACGGTGGCAACCTGTACTTAGGAAAAGGTGTTCTTAAAGCCGTAGAAAATGTAAAAGAAATTATTGCTCCAGAATTAATTGGTCTTCCTGTTTTTGAGCAAAATCTATTGGATCAAATTATGATTGATCTTGACGGCACTAACAATAAAGGTAATCTAGGGGCTAACGCTATTCTTGGTGTGTCTTTGGCCGCAGCTAAAGCAGCAGCTAACGAACTTAAAATGCCACTCTATAAATATATTGGAGGTGTTAATGCTAACACACTTCCAGTTCCGATGATGAATGTTATCAACGGCGGTTCGCACTCTGACGCTCCTATTGCTTTCCAAGAGTTTATGATTATGCCAGTGAAGGCAGAATCTTTCTCAGATTCATTAAGAAAAGGAACTGAAATTTTCCATTCATTAAAATCAATTTTAAAAGGAAGAAATCTTTCGACAGCTGTTGGTGATGAAGGTGGTTTTGCACCAACATTCAATGGTACCGAAGATGCTTTAGATACGTTATTACAAGCCATCGAAAAGGCTGGTTACAAACCAGGTGACGATGTTATGCTAGCATTAGACTGTGCGTCTTCTGAGTTCTACGTTGATGGAACTTACGATTACAGAAAATTCGAAGGCGATAAAGGTGCGCACAGAAGTAGAGAAGAGCAAGTTTCTTACTTGGCTGAACTTTGTGCAAAATATCCAATTATCTCTATTGAAGACGGTATGCATGAGGATGACTGGACGGGTTGGAAAATGCTGACCGACAAAATCGGTGATAGAGTTCAATTAGTAGGTGACGATTTATTTGTAACTAATGTAGAGCGTTTGGCAAGAGGTATTAAAGAAGATACGGCGAATTCAATCTTAGTAAAAGTTAACCAAATTGGTTCTCTTTCTGAAACGATGGCAGCGGTACAAATGGCTCAAAACAACAAATATACTTCCGTAATGTCTCACAGATCTGGTGAAACTGAAGACGCAACCATTGCTGATCTTGCGGTGGCTATGAATTGTGGTCAAATTAAAACAGGCTCTGCTTCGCGTTCTGATAGAATGGCGAAATACAATCAATTAATTAGAATCGAAGAAGCTTTGGGCGACACTGCTATTTTCCCAGGAATGGATGCTTTCAAAATAAAAAGATAATAAGTTTTAACAAAATTTTAAAGGAGCGAACTTTCGCTGTTTGCTCTATTTTATGTATATTTAAACCAAAATTATATAATAATGTCAGATAATAAAGTTATACTGAATTACGATGGTAATTCTTATGAATATCCAATCGTTGACAGCACTTTAGGTGATAGAGGGATTGATATTTCAAAACTAAGAGATCAAACAGGTCTTATCACTTTAGATTTAGGGTACAAAAATACAGGTGCTACGCTTAGTGACATCACTTACCTAGACGGAGATAAAGGAGAATTGTATTATAGAGGTTATCCTATCGAGCAAATTGCTGAAGAATCGAACTTTACAGAAGTAATGTATTTATTACTTCACGGTGAATTGCCAACTGAAAGCCAATTTACTTCTTTCGATAATAATATTAAGAAATACAACTTCGTAGCAGACGAAATGAAGAAGATCCTAGATGTTTTCCCTCGCTCTGCTCACCCAATGGGCGTTCTTTCTTCTCTTACGTCTGCGTTAACGGCATTCAACCCGAAAGCTGTCAATGTTAACTCTAAGGAAGAAATGGATCATGCAGCAGAATTAATGCTTGCTAAATTTTCTCATCTTTGTGCTTGGACTTACAGAAAAACTCAAGGTTTACCAATTAACCACGGTGATAACAGCTTAAGCTATGTAGAAAATTTCTACAGAATGGCTTTCAGATTACCTAACGAAGAGTTTGTAATGGATCCAGTTGTTGTTAATGCTTTAGACAAATTATTAATTCTTCACGCAGACCACGAGCAAAACTGTTCTACTTCTACGGTAAGAATGGTAGGCTCTGCCCATACAGGCTTATTTGCTTCGATTTCTGCAGGGGTTTCTGCACTTTGGGGACCACTTCACGGTGGTGCAAACCAAGCTGTTATAGAAATGCTAGAGATGATTGAGCAGGATGGTGGAGACGTTAACAAGTGGGTAGAAAAAGCGAAAAGCAAAGAAGATAGCTTCAGATTGATGGGCTTCGGACACAGAGTTTACAAAAACTTCGATCCAAGAGCAAAAATCATCAAGAAAGCTGCTGATGATATCCTTAACGCATTAGGAATTCAGGATAAAGCTTTAGATATAGCAATGCAATTAGAAAAAGTAGCATTAGAAGACGATTACTTCGTATCTAAAAAATTATATCCAAACGTAGATTTCTATTCAGGAATTATCTACAGAGCATTAGGAATTCCTACAGAAATGTTTACCGTAATGTTTGCCTTAGGAAGACTTCCAGGATGGATCTCTCAATGGAAAGAAATGCGACTTCACGGGGACCCAATCGGTCGTCCAAGACAAGTATATCAAGGTGCAGGCGTAAGAGATTATGTTGCAATGACTAACAGATAAGAAGTTTTTAAACATCAATATAAAACTCCCAAAATAATAATTTGGGAGTTTTTTTATGATTGAATTTTTCAAATTAAATAAGATTTTCAGATATTTTTAAACTGTGAGCCTTAGCGTATTATGTAACGGCTTTTCTAGAAGATAAAATGTTGAGAGAAACGCCCGCCAATATTAAAATAATTCCTATTAATAGATTTCTTGTGAAGTCTTCCTTAAAGAATAAAACACTGACTGCTACAGCGATAACAGGTTCTAATGCGCCCATAATTGCAGTTGGTGTCGAACCGATTTTTTGGATCGCCAAAACCAATGCAATGCTCGATATTAAAGTTGTTACAAACGCAAATGTTACAAAATTGAAGACGATAGAATAATTCGGAATTGCTAAACTCTCTTTTAAAACTAAAGATTTTATCAAAAAATAGATTGAGGTGAACAGCATTGAGTAGAAAGATAATTTAATTCCTGATACATTAATCTTCGCTTTATTAACGATAATGATATACAGTCCGTAGAATAAGGCACTTAACAATACGATGCCTAATCCTGCAAAATTTATTTCGAGGCTGTTGCCTTTTAGACAAAGAACAATAACGCCTAAGAAAGTCAACAATAGCGAAATTATTCCCAATTCGGAAAGTTTTTCACCATAAAATAAAAACATCACCACAGCTACCAAAACTGGATATACAAACAAAACGGTCGATGCAATACCTGCTGATAAATAATCGTAACCAAGGAATAAAAACTCCGAAGATAGGGCGTAAAATAATCCTAGAATTAATAAAACTAAAAGCTCCCATTTATTAATTTTCAAATTCACTTTTTTAAAAATTAAATAAACGCCAACCATAATTGCCGAAAACAAAAATCGGTAAAACAATGTCACTTCCATCGAAAAGTTGATTTGCTTCATCGGAAGTATAAAAATAGGAATTAATCCGTACGAAATCGCAGAAATTGCAGCTAAAATATATCCTTGAGTCTTCATTTTCATTGTTAAAAGGCTGCAAAGCTACAACTAACTGTCTACATTTATTCTATCCCACAGCAATTTATAATTAACTAATATTTTTATTAAACGATTTGTTTTCACCAATGATTGTGAAGGTTTTGGATAAAATTTTCTATAAAACAAGTATTAATATAAGATTTTCTTTTTATTTAAGCTTTATATAGATGATATTGCTCATGTAGACGACTTTGAAAATGTTATTCAATCATTATATTTGTATCAGACGAGTAAATTTATGAAGCTTAATATTAAAAATGAAACAGGAAGGCTAAAATCAGTTGTTTTGGGGCAACCCAATTCAATCGGCGCCATTCCGACATTGGAAGAAAGTTATGATGCAAAGTCCTACAATTCTATTCAGAAGAATATCTACCCCGCAGAAGTTGATATTGTTTCGGAGATGACGGCTTTCGAAGCGGTGCTTCTAAAACACGATGTCAAAGTTTATCGACCAGAAGTTATTGAAGATTACAACCAAGTTTTTGCACGTGACGTCGCTTTTGTTATCGATGACAAAATGATTATTTCTAACATTATCGAAGATCGAGCTGACGAGCAGGAAGCTTATCGCAAAATTTTCGAAAAAGTGGCTTGGCGCAATATCATTAATTTGCCAGAAACCGCGCATATCGAAGGCGGTGACGTAATTGTTTGGGACGATTTTGTTTTTATCGGGACTTGTTATAGTCAGGATTACAGAAGTTTTAAGACCGCTAGGACTAATGAATATGCCATCGAAATCCTAAAAGAATATTTTCCAAAAAAACGTATCCTCGATTTTGAATTAAAGAAAAACGATACCGAACCTTATAAAGGTATTTTACATTTGGATTGTACCTTTAATCCGATTGGGAAGGACAAATGCATTATTTACAAGGACGGCTTTGTCGACGAAAGCGATTATCAATTAATTGTTGATATTTTTGGGGAAGAAAACTGTTTCCATGTTGATGAGCAGGAGATGTTTGAGATGTTTCCGAATGTATTCTCAATTTCGCCAGAAGTGGTTGTTTCTGACAAAGCTTTTACCAGAATGAATAATCATCTTCGTGATGTTTGGGGAATAACGGTGGAAGAAATCCCGTACCGAGAAATCTCTAAAATGGGCGGTTTGTTACGTTGTTCTACTATGCCATTGGTGAGAGAATAAAATATTTTTCTTGCATATTCAAAAATTAGGTAATATTTTTGTTTTGTAATTCTGAAATAAGAATTACGCTTATCCAGAAAGATGGAGGGAATTGACCCGATGAAATCTTGGCAACCTGCAGATGTAAGGTGCCGCATTCAACCTCAAAATTTGAGGAAAGATAAGTCAGAGATACTTTTTGAAAAAGATTATTAAAAATATTCAAAAAACTCTTTCGACTTGTCGGAAGAGTTTTTATTTTTCCGGCAATTGCTCGACATCTTGGATAAATATTTAATTGATTACCAATTTATAATTTATACAATATGAGCAATTTAAAATTCGAAACTTTACAGGTACACGCAGGACAAACCGTTGACAGAGATACAAACAGTCGTGCAGTGCCGCTCTATCAGACAACTTCTTACACATTCAATGATGCGCAACATGCTGCGGATCTTTTCGGTCTCAAAGCGTTTGGAAATATCTACACGAGATTAATGAATCCTACAACCGACGTTTTCGAAAAGAGAATTGCTGCCCTGTATGGAGGCATTGGCGCTTTGGCGGTTTCTTCTGGCCACGCCGCGCAGTTTATCGCGATTACCAATATTTTGCAAAATGGCGATAATTTTGTGACATCACCTTATCTGTACGGAGGAAGTCATAATCAGTTTAAAGTGAGTTTTGCAAAATTCGGAATCGAAGCACGTTTTGCAAAAGATGATAATCCTGAAGATTTTGAAGCTTTAGTTGATGAAAATACTAAAGCTTTGTATGTCGAAACCATCGGAAATCCGACGCTGAATGTAGCCGATTTTGAGGCAATTGCAGCTGTCGCCGGAAAGCATAACATTCCGTTGATTGTTGATAATACCTTTGGCGCGGGTGGTTATCTGTTTAACCCATTTGAGCATGGCGCTAGCATTGTTGTTGAATCGGCGACCAAATGGATCGGCGGTCATGGTACAAGTGTAGGAGGCCTTATTGTCGACTCTGGAAAATTTGATTGGGCTAATGGGAAGTTCCCGTTGTTATCTCAGCCTTCGGCGGGTTACCACGACTTAGTCTTTACCGATGTATTTGGTGTTAATTCAGATTTCGGAAATATTGCATTTATCATCAAAGCTAGAGTAGAAGGACTTCGCGATTTTGGTCCAGCTATTTCACCGTTTAATTCTCATCAATTGTTGTTAGGTCTAGAAACCTTGTCACTTCGTTTGGAAAGAACAGTTTCTAACGCGCAAAAGTTAGCGGAGTTTTTAGAACATCATCCCAAGGTCCAAAAAGTAATTTATCCAGGACTTGAAAATTTCACAGATAGAGACAACGCTAAAAAATATCTAAAACGTGGTTTCGGAGGTGTTCTTAATTTTGAAATAAAAGGTGGAAAAGATGCTGCCGTTCAATTTATTAATTCGTTAAAGTTGGCAAGTCATCTTGCCAATGTAGGTGATGCTAAAACGTTGGTTATCAATCCATCATCGACTACCCATGAGCAATTGAGTGATGCGGAACAAAAAGCCGCGGGTATCACCCCGGGACAAATCCGAGTTAGTGTTGGTATTGAACATATTGACGATATTATTGCGGATTTTGAGCAAGCATTTTAACAATTCCTAGAACACAATGATAATTACAAAAGTTGCGTCGTTATTCTGCGGAAGTTTGCTATTTTTGTGGCTTAACTAAAAATTATGCAGACAACGAATACTGTTTTGATGATTGAGCCGATAGCTTTCGGTTATAATGCCCAAACGGCGGAGAATAATTATTTTCAGGTAGAACAAAAAGGTGCTGAAGTTCAGGATAAAGCTTTGGCCGAGTTTAATGCTTTTGTTGAAAAACTTAGAAGTAAAGGTATTAACGTTATCACTATTAAAGATACGTTGGAGCCACATACGCCAGATTCTATTTTTCCGAATAATTGGGTGAGCTTTGCAGAAGACGGAACAGTCGTACTTTATCCAATGTTTGCACCTAATAGACGTGTTGAGCGTCGCCAGGATATTCTAGATCAAGTTAAAGCTCAGGGTTTTAACATTACTAAAATCGATGATCTTAGCCGAAACGAACAAGATGAAAAATTCTTGGAAGGTACGGGAAGTATGATTTTCGATCATGATAGCAAAATTGCTTATGGTTCGGTTTCTTTAAGATTGGATGAAAAATTGTTCCGCGATTTTTGTGCTAAATATGATTATACACCAGTTGTTTTCCATTCTTTCCAAAGTTATGATAATGAGAGACTTCCTATCTATCATACCAACGTTATGATGTGCGTGGCAGATCGTTTTGCTGTGATCTGTCTAGAATGTATCGATGATGAGGACGAAAGACAAAATGTTGTGAGCAGCCTTGCTGATTCTGGAAAAGAAATTGTTGAAATCACCGAAGCGCAAATGCAGCAGTTTGCGGGTAATATGTTGCAGGTTAGAAATGACGAAGGTAAAACTTATCTTGTGATGAGTCAGTCGGCTTATAAGTCTTTGAACAATAGTCAAATAAGTCAAATTGAAAACTATTCCGAAATTATATATTCGGATCTTGAAACTATTGAAACCAATGGCGGCGGAAGCGCTCGTTGTATGTTGGCTGAGGTTTTCTTACCGAAGGCTTAGTTTCTTTGGATAACCAAATCCCTAGCCCAGATGGAAGCGGCATCCTTTTGTGTTGGCGTGAGGCGGCGAAGAGTAGCCATCCGAGCGGCGCACAAAAGATATAGCGGACAGCAGGATTAGCTTCTAATAAAGCAAAAAAAACTTCAGTACAGGCTGAAGTTTTTTTTGTTGAAAAATTTAATTATAATTTAGATTAACGTGTTCTTGATTTGATGTCATCGGCTGCGCCATCAACTTTTCTTGCTTTTTGTACTTTTTGATTTCCAAAATTATAAGTAACACTCGCTGTTAGGCCTCTGCGGAAGAAGTCATTGGACAGATAGTTGAAATTACCGTCAGCTTGTTCATCTTTTATTTTCACAATGTTGGTTTTTAAAACATCATTAACATTAACCGCGAATGTCCAATTATTCCAAAGTTTTTTGATACTTAAATCCAATACTGCAAGGCTTTGCAACTGTCCGAAGTCGATTTGTTGTTTATCTACATAAAAGAAATTAACGCCTACAAACCAAGTTTTTTCTTTATCCAAACGGATGGTATTGTTGGTTTGTATTAGTAAGCTTGTCGACTTTTTCGTATTGGTATATGTATCAAAAATCTCTGCAGTTGTTGGATCCGTGTTCAAAGTTCCATCGTTGATATTATGTTGGAAAACGATATTAAAATTAGTTGTTAAATAATGATTAAAGAAACTTTTCTGCATTCCTAACATCGCCGACATTTCTTGTTTGTCGCCATAGTTACTTCTAATATAGGCCAATTGTCTGTAAGTATTTCCGTCGCGTACAACATCTCTTTGCAATGGTACCATCGTAATAACATCTTTAAAATACGAGTGGTTAAGAATCAAGAAATATGAATTTTTAAACATATACGTCAACTCCTGATTATATATCGAAGATGCTTTTACAAATGGATTATTTTGCGTGTAATTGTCTTGTGTAATGATGTTTCGTACGGGATTCAATTCCCAAAAACTTGGTCTTCTCATTCGGCTAGATAAGGCATACGAAATGTTATGCTTATCATTAATCGCATAGTTTAGACTTAGATATGGTAAAATATTATTGTAGTTTTTTTCAACGCGTGCCATGTCTGGTCGTTCTGCTGGTGGATTATCCGAAGTTCCGATGCTGTTTGTGATTTCGTAACGAGTTCCAATTTTTCCGGAAAATTTATCAGAGAATTTCTTTTCTAATGTTAAATACAAACTATAGATATTTTCATCATATTCAAATAGATTTGGCTTGTACTTAGTTGCTTCATTTGTCGCGAAATTTGTGCTTTCGTATTTTGTGTTGTTTTCCGTTTTTGTTTTGTTATAGTTTCCACCAATCGAAACCGAAAAATCATTTTTAAATTTCTTGATGTAGTCGGCCATTGCAGAGATATTGTTGATGTTTTGCGGCGTGTCTTGAATAATTTGATTGGCTAACGCAGCCTGATTCCAGTTCGCATCCGAAGCATAAGTTCTGTTATCCGAATCTTGAATTCGTTTGTAGGTAAGATAAGCGGCATTCAAATTTAATTTACTGCCTTCTTCGTCGGTTTTCAATTCATAATTCAAATTCAAGTTATTGTTGTATGATCTGCTATTAAGCACATTTCGGCTCAGATTATAAAAACGATTAATCAGATTTCCGTTATCGTCGTAGTTGCTGTATGTGTCGTTGAGGAAAATTGTTGCGCCTTTACTATTATTCGCCCAAGTGTTCCAAGACAAAGCAAGATTACTTTTCTCTGTCAATTGATAATCCATGTTGATGTAACCACCCAAGTTTTTCTCAGGACTGTCGATAGGACCAACGGACTCAGTGACTGTATGTTTATTCCCGTTTCTAATAATGTATTCTTGAGGTTCGATTTCTTGACTTCCTGTAAGATTAGCGTTAAGACCGAATTTCCCTTTTCTATAATTAAGCGACGCGCTACTCGATGTCGAGTTGTATTTGTTTTGTGTGTTCGACATTCAAAAATTTCCGTTAAGGCCGTCCGTCATTTTTTTCTTCAAGACAATGTTGATGATGCCATCCGAAGCCTCCACCTGATATTCGCTTCCAGGAAGCGTGATAACTTCAATCTTCTGAATATTTTCCGCAGGAGTATTTTTTAGAAATGAAGCCAAAGATTCCGCATCCATATTGGATTTTCTGCCGTTAATGTAGACAATTGCGTTATTTTTTCCTGCGATTTTCAATGTTTTATCGTCTGTTGTTGAAAGAAGTGGCGTTTGCTTCAACAGATCAAAAGTGGTATTTCCTTTGACAACAGGTGAAGCAGCAACGTCATAAACGAAACGGTCGCTTTGCTTTTTTAAAACTTGTTTTTTTATCGTAACGGCATCCATCTCTTTTGTATTTTGAGATTTGATCGTATCATTTGTTTTTTGTTGAGCAACTGCAAATCCACTGAAGAATAGTGCGGCGATTAATATAGGCGTTTTCAAATAGTTATTTTTTTTGATGTGGGTATGTTTCAATATTGAACAAAGCAAAGAGATATATTAAAATTAGTATCATGCAATACAAAGTATTAAAAAGATTTTTATAATAGTTGTAAATGATTGAATTTCAGTTATAAAAATTTAGTTTTGTTGAGGCTCGCTAATTTATATTTTATAAATAACATGCGTTAAGGGAAAGAAAACCAAGATGATTTTGATTGATTTTTGAAGAAATATCGAAAACAAGCTGACTTTATTGTCATTAAAATTTATTGATAAATAATGCTATAAATTTTTAGTTGAAGTGACTTTTATTGAAAGGACAGTGCTTTAGCCCATCTGATGTTAAGTAATTAAAGCACAAAAAAAACACCGGAGAAAAATAGTCGGTGTTTCTTATTTTGGATTTCAAGGTTAAAATTGAAAACTATTCTCGATCCTTTCGAGCTAATTTTTTTTCCACCCAAATCGTCGCGAAGGGGAAGAAAGCAGCCATTAACGCAATGACAGAATCTTCATCATCCCACTTGTAAATTTTGCGTGCCGGTACACATAATAGAAGATAAATGGTAAAAAATAAACCGTGGATATTTCCGACAATGATGATGAATATCGTAGGCAAAAGTCCTTCATGGTCATAACGTTTCCAAATCATCGCGAAACCGTAAAGTAACAAACACGAAATCGCTTCTGCAACGCAAACTTGCTTAAACCATTTTAGGACTTTTTCTTCCGTATATTTTGAAAAAAATTTTTCGATGAAATTCATAATTTAAGATAAAAGATTGTTATGTCCATGCTGCTTGTAACAAGAATGCCTTGTACTGTATTGGCATCCAAATTATGTTCCGGACATATTTTTCGATATTGTTTTTTTATTGCTTTCTACTGTAATTGCGCAAGCACATCTATTTTTGTAGTGCTTTCCATATTAATCTGCTCCCAACTATATGTTAGCAAAGAGAAAACTAAAAAGAAAAGTGTCCACGAAAATATCATGCTAAAACAGAAAGCTATTTTTTACTTTAAATTTAATAAAATCTAAAATTGATTTTGCTGTTCGACAAACAAATAATGCGAACAATTATCAAGAATCTTACAATTGTTTGCTCCTACAATATTACGAAAATTCATTAACTGTTTTGCTGAAAATATGCCGTCATTTTATCCGTAAATGGCAAAAGTAGGGATTTTGTTTCTCTTAATTTGTAAAACGGCGGCTTTGTTATCAAGATTATTTTGAGTCTCATTTTTATAAAATAACAAGGGTGAATTATGGTTTCTAAAATTAGTTTTATAAAAGTTCGAATTTTCAAATGCCTGTCTCAAATTTTGACTTTCTGTTGTAGGTTTTGGCATCGAGAAGTCGCCCAAATCACTAGCAATATCATAAGTTTTCTTTCTGTATTCCGCAGAGTTTTTGTTTAGCGTTTCAATTGTAGGAACTCATAGAAGTTGATTTTTATCATTTTTAAAAGCTAAAATCGGAATCTCCAAAATATGATTGTAGGTCTCCTGTTGCGATACCAAAGCGGCTGCAAGTATTAGAGATTTTACTTTTTCAAGATACTGATTGGTGTAGAACGTCCCACGAATTCCTCCAAAACTGTGCGCCAAAATGTTGGCTTTCTCAAGATGATACAACTTGTAGATTTGGTTGAGATCGTCAAAACTTTCTTGGAAAGTCGTCGTGGCATTGTCATCTATGGAACGACCTTCGCCCCGTCTGTCATACACGATAACATAAAAACCTATGTCAACTAATTTTTGTGACGTTGTAGCTTCGAACAAATTAGAATTTCCGCTTGGTTCGCGATGCATAAAGATAATCGCTTGGTTTTTCGTGTCTCCATAAGCTTTAGAATAAAGATTTTGCGCTTGCGACATACCAAAGCAAACAAATGAAAATGGATGCTTAAAATCATTTGCATGTCATGCAAATTATCAAATAATCGAAAACTTATCTATAAAAATTACTCCCGTCCAAGTATTCAAAAACTTCTGGAGGAAGCATTGGGCGGACGTTTTTGCCTTCTTTAATCATGTTACGGATGTCCGTTGCAGACAATTCGATAATTGGCGCGTTGATCACAATAATATTTTCGCTTTCGGACGTGTAATTGTTATTTTTCTTTTCGCCTTCAAATAACCTTGGATAGACAATTATTTGGTGATTCATTATTAAAACCTCAGCGTTTTTCCATTTATGAAGTCCCGCCAAATTATCTTCACCCATGATCAAACTAAATTGATAATTCGGGTATTTTTCGTGTAGATAAGTCAATGTATCAACGGTGTAGCTCGGTTTTGGCAGCGAAAATTCAACATCCGAAGCGCGCATTTTGGGATAATTCTTAATAGATAGATTCACCATATCCAATCGGTTATGATCGGCAAGAAGAGATTTTTTATCTTTAAAAGGATTTTGAGGACTTACCACAAACCACAATTCTTCCATATCCGATTTTTCCAAAATATAGTTAGCCAATATTAAATGCCCAATATGGATGGGATTAAAAGAGCCGAAAAACAGACCGATTTTTTTCATTTTTGAATTTTAAGAATGAAACTTAACATCTCTAATGTTTAAAAAATAGGAAACGTTGCCTTTCCAATGATTTTCTTCAACCGTAAACGCCAAATCAAAAGACTTTGTACGGAAATCTTCTGCATAAACACCCAGCTTAAAACCAATACATTCGATGTTGCGATTGGTGCTTGGTTGATGTATAAAAAATTTGAGATGATTACCATCTTTACCCATTAGTCGAACATAGCCAGCGACTTTTATATCTTTTAAAACCAAAACTGGTTTCATGTTTTTTGGTCCAAATGGCGCCAACTTTCTATGGAAATTATAAAACTCTCGGTTGAGATCATCAATGTTGATAACGCTATCGATGTAGATAGATGGTTCTTTTTGATGCTCTTTAATATTGTCGCGAACATAGCCTTCGAACATAATTTTAAAAACTTCAAAATTTTCTTTATCCATCGATAATCCTGCTGCTGCTTGATGTCCTCCAAATTTCTGGAAAAGATCCGAACAATAGTCCAAAGCCTCATGAATATCAAAATCCGAAACCGATCTTGCCGAAGCAACCATTTCGCCATTGTTGCCGTCCGTGAAAACCAAGGTTGGCTTAAAGTGACTTTCGATTAATCGCGAAGCCACAATGCCAATAACACCTTTGTTCCAAGACGGATCGTAGACAATAGTAGAGTAGGAGCTTTCAGTTGAAGATTCAACCTGATTCATCGCCGATTGTGTAATCGTGTGATCCATTTCTCGACGCTCGTCATTTAGGTTAATGATCTCATCTACAATTTGTTGTGCTTGTTTTAGGTTGTCAGAGATCATCAATTCAACAGAAGCCTTCGCGTGCGAAATTCTTCCTGCTGCATTTATTTTTGGAGCGATGTCAAAGACAATATTAGATATTTCGAAATGCGCTAATTTCTCTTCAGGAATCAACAGACGCAGACCGAACTTTCTAGTTTTACGCAAGAATTTTAGTCCTTGTTTAGCTAAAACTCTATTTTCTCCAGTCATCGCAACAATGTCCGAAGCAATACTAATCGCTAGTAAATCGGTTAATTCGAAAAGTTCGTTTTCTGGAATTTTATAAATTGTATTAAGTCCTTGACAAAGTTTAAAACCAACACCACAACCACTTAGCTCTTTATAAGGATAGCGACAATCTTTACGTTTTGGATCCAGGACAGCCACTGCCTTTGGGATTTCGTCGCCGGGTAAGTGGTGATCACAAATGATAAAATCGACTTGTAGTTTGTTAGCATATTCAATTTTATCGATAGATTTTATTCCGCAGTCAAGCGCAATAATCAAGCTATAACCATTTTCTTTTGCAAAGTCAATGCCTTCCGTCGAAATACCGTAGCCTTCCACATTGCGATCAGGGATATAAAAATCAAGATATTTTTTGTCAACAATTTTGCTGAGGTACAGGTACATTAGTGCTACAGCCGTTGTTCCGTCTACGTCGTAGTCGCCGTATACTAATATTTTTTCGCCATTTTCAATAGCTGTCGCAATGCGTTCAACCGCTTTTTGCATGTCGGCCATCAAAAAAGGACTGTGAAAATCGTTTCCGTTTGGTTTAAAGAATTCGCGAGCACTTTGGTAGTTGTCGATACCACGCAATACAAGAAGTTTGGATTCTAAAGTTCCAAATCCAATTGAGGAAATGAGACCGTCTACTATGTCTTCATCGGGTTCTGGTTTATAAATCCATTTTTGACTCATAGTTACAAATTTAGTTAAAAAAAATAGATAATCATTATGTTGAAAATTGAAGCATTTATTAAAAAGTATTGTTGGCGTAAGTTTTAATTTTGGTAATCGATTTAATTGTTCATCGTTTTCGGAAAGACAAAGATTTTTAAATAATGAGATGGCTAGTTTGCTAGAAAAATAGATTAAAGACTAGTATTTGAAAATTAACGAATAATAGGATTTGATGATATGATAAACTTTTTAACTAATTGAAAAGACCTAACAATTTGCGAGGTCCTTTGTTTAATTTAATATAAAAATTTACCCCGCTAGTTTATCTTCCATTTTACTTCGGAGTTGGTCCCATTCTTTCGGTTGAATACAACCCTTCTCAAAGCTTACAATGACGACCGTCCATTCACTTTCCAAAACGGATTTGTCAGCAATGCTAAAACTGTATTGATAAGTACATGAGGTCTTCCTAAGTTTGCTGATGTACATTGACTTGGTGATGATGACACCTAATTTTTCAGGTGATTTTAATTGTGTTTTGATATCAACCGTTGGAATGCCAGAATACCGATGCATATTTTCGAAGGGGTATTCGAGAGAACTTCACGTAAAAAATTTTCCATCGAGGCATTTAACATTACTAATGTATTGGCTAAATCGGTCTATAATTCTGTCAGCATAAACTTCCTAGAGCTCATCGGTTCATTTGCCCTGACAAAGATGTGACAATGTTCCATCAGCATCTTTCACTCTGAAGTTAGGGCATTTTGGAAGTTGAATCCAAAGAACAGGCTTTCTGTCTTGCCAATTTTAACTTCGGTGGTTGGTAAAAACTTTGCAGCACATCTTACCGAAAACCTTGTTATGCCATCGCTAATCGAAGAATTAAAAAGCACTAAAGGCGAGCAGAATCCTGATGAAAATCTGCGCAATGTTGAAGAAATGTTGGCGACCATAAAAAAGGATGTTAGTAGTCAAGGACGTGCAGAAATGCTGTCTGATCTGATTGCAATTTCAATTCCTATTATTGACTATGTTATTAACCTTGGCTGAATAAGTTTTGCGACCCTTGCTGTCCATCCTGTTTGATGCGAAGCACCGACACTACGACCATTATCTCCGTGGAAATATTCATAAAACAAAATATAATCTTTAAAATTAGGAGCGTGATTCATCTTTTTGTTTCCACCGTTAAAGGCGCGATTTCCGTTTTCATTTTTTAAGAAGATACTGGAAAGTCGACGCGACAGATCTTTAGAAATTTCGTCTAGATTACATTCGATGCCACTTCCTTTTGGATATTCGATTTTCAAACTATCACCATAGAAAAAATGAAAACGTTTCAAGCTTTCCACAATAACAAAATTAATCTGAAACCAAATATGCCCCGACGAATAATTAACAATAACAATGGCGCCGGAAGATGCTAAGGATTTTACAATTCCTTCTCCTATTCCACTGCTAGAACCCGTTGCTATTGCAACTTGTACGTTCACTTTATTTCCATTTTATTTTTTTTATCAAAAATTATATGAGAAAAATAATATTTAAAAAAAATTAAGCAAGGTTACATTAATTTAATTTTTAAAAAAAAAATCTCAAAACTTTGATGAATACTAACAGCTGTTAGGTGATTATTTTAAACTATTATTGCTGAATATCATTTAGTAGCCATAATTTATTCTAAAAATAGTTATATTTTAGATTATTTTATTGAGTTGTCAAAATTTTCATATATTTGCCGTACCGTTCATTCACATATTGAAAATGTTATCCAGAAAGGTTGAGGGATTAGACCCTACGAAACCTTAGCAACCCTTGGCGAAAACCAAGAAGGTGCTACGTTCTACCAAGATATTTGGACAGATAACAACTGAAGTTCTTTACTCAGCCATTCTTAGGGCCATTTTCAATGAAAAAAATATTAAAACATTGAAAAAAGAACTTTTAACTACAGACATTAAGTATAAATCCTTTTCGGGAAAGGATTTTGACATCCCTTTAAGCTATGAGGTATTCGGAAAAGCCCTAGGCACCGCACCAATCGTATTGGTCAACCACGCTTTGACTGGCAACTCTACAGTCTCGGGAAGCAAAGGTTGGTGGAAGAATATTATCGGTCTACAAAAAATAATTTCTACCAAAAAGTACAGTATTATTAGTTTTAACATTCCAGGAAACGGTTATAATGATTTCTTTATAGAAAATTATGAAGATCTTACAACCAAAGATATTGCCGCGATTTTTTTACAAGGTTTAGAAAATTTAGAAATAAAAACTTTACACAGCATTATTGGAGGCTCGTTAGGAGGTGCTATTGGTTGGGAAATGCTAGCCATCAACCCTGAAATCTGCGAAAACTTTATCCCAATTGCTTCGGATTATAAAACCCACGATTGGTTATATGCGCAATGTTTGGTTCAAAAATATCTTTTAGACTCACCAGAAAAACCGCTAGAAAAAGCAAGAGCGCATGCCATGCTTTGCTATAGAACGCCAGAATCGCTTAATGAAAGATTTGATGGTAAATTAACAAAAGAGAATACTAGACGCAAATCCGAAGATTGGCTAATCTATCATGGAGAAAATCTCAACGAAAGATTTAGTTTAAAAGCTTACAGATTGATGAATCATCTTTTGATGACCGTTAACACTAACGAAAATGCTTTATCCAAAATAAAAGCGAAAATTAACCTTATTAGCATCGACACAGATTTGTTTTTTCCAGCTTCAGAAATCAAAAAATGTTACGAAAAAATTAAAACACATAAGAAAGATATCTTCTACGACGAAATTGTTTCTATCCATGGCCACGACGCATTTTTGATGGAATATGAACAATTACAAGAATTGTTAAAACCTATTTATTAGAACAAAATGACAGACCAAAATCCAATCAGTATATATAGAAAGAAAGCTTTAGTCAACTTTGAGGGTAAAGACTTTCTTGGACAAATCGGCATCGATTCTCGAATCTTTACAACACTTAACAAAGGTGGTATCAGCGTTGGGGTTATTTCTCAACAAGCCATCGAAAATGGTGTCTCAGTTTTGGTTGATGAGAAAGATGCCGAGGACGCCGTGGCATTATTGGAGAAGGAATTCCAAAATGAAAAAGCCGCTGGCGTTGTAAGTAACATCTACAGTATTGACAACCTTTGCGTTCTTGGATTTGTTTCGGAGCAAAATGCTAAAATTCTTTCAGAACTTCAACGTAACAAGATTTATCCTTTATTGCTTAACCAAGTGTCATCAACTGGAAGAGTTAACATTGTTGTGACTGACAACCAAACCGAAATAACCCAAAATATTATTGAAACCGAAATTTTCGGAAAACCTAAGGTTGTTCACTTAGCTTTAATTGGTCACGGAAACGTTGGATCAACGCTTATCGAACAGATTTTAGATTCAGCGTACGACATTTTGAACAGAAAAAGAATCGACCTTAAAGTTGTTGCGATTTCTAATTCCAATAAGATGGCTTTAAACAAATCTGGTTTTGGCAGCGACTGGAGACAAAAAATAAACTATTCGACCACCGAAAGTAATATTTCAGACCTCATCAATTACACGAAAGAGCATAATTTAGAAAATCTAATTGTTGTGGACAATACCGCGAGTCCAGATTTTGTAAAAAACTATACCGAATTTGTAGAAAACGGTTTTGACGTGGTTTCCTCAAACAAAATCTTCAATACCTTACCAATTTCAGATTATCGAAAATTCAGAACTCAACTTGCAAAAAATAACCGTAAATATTTATACGAAACCAATGTTGGCGCAGGTTTACCATTAATCGATACGCTTAAGTTATTGCATTTGTCAGGAGAAGATATCACCAGAATTAAAGGTGTTTTCTCAGGAACATTGAGTTACGTTTTTAACCAGTTTTCTGTTCGTGATGAGAAGTTCTCAACCATTGTAAAAGAAGCAATGGAAAAAGGTTTTACCGAGCCAGATCCGCGCGAAGACCTTTCTGGAAACGACGTTGCAAGAAAACTTTTGATTCTCGCGCGCGAATTAGATTTAATCAACGAATTCGAAGATATCAACATCAAAAATTTGGTTACAGAACCGCTTCTTCCAATTTCGAAAGATGATTTCCTAACAAGAATTGATGAACTTGACGAGACGTTCCAAAAGATAAAAGACCAACAAGAACCCAATCATGTTTTACGTTACGTTGGCGATTTGCATGGCGATTTAAGCCAAGACAAAGGCGAATTGGACGTGAAGCTGATTTCCGTTCCTTCCAATTCTGCTTTAGGACAATTGAAAGGTTCCGATTCAATCTTTGAAATCTATACCGAAAGTTATGGCGAAAATCCGATTGTCATTATGGGTGCTGGTGCTGGTGCAAAAGTAACTGCCCGTGGCGTTTTCCGTGATATTTTGAGAGTTAGTGAATCGAAATAAGACGAATCTATTCTAAAATCAAGACACAAGGCAAACTTAAATTTGAAAGAAAAAATGTCAGAAAATAAACCAACAACCGACAAGCAACAGTCGACAAGCAATTTTGAAACTCTCGCCATCAGAACGCAAACAGAAAGAAGTCAGTTTGATGAGCATTCCACGCCGTTATTTTTAACTTCAAGTTTTGTTTTTGAAGACGCTGAAGATATGCGTGCAAGCTTTGCGGAGGAAAAAAACAAAAACTTATACAGCCGATTTTCAAATCCAAATGTGACAGAATTCATTGATAAAATTGTATTAATGGAAGGTGCCGAATCAGGTTATGCATTCGCAACAGGAATGGCGGCAATTTATTCCACTTTCGTAGCGTTGTTGAGTGCGGGTGACCATATTGTAAGCTGTCAATCGGTGTTTGGTTCCACGCATACCTTGTTCACGAAATATTTCCCAAAATGGAATATCGAGACGTCATATTTCAAAACCAAAGACGCAGAAAATATTGAAAAATACATCCAACCCAACACCAAAATTTTATATTTAGAAACGCCTACCAATCCAGCAATAGAAATTTTAGATTTAGAATTTTTCGGTAAAGTTGCGAAGAAGCACAACCTCATTTTCGTTGTTGATAATTGCTTTGCGACGCCTTATTTGCAGAAACCAATAAAATATGGCGCAGATATCGTGGTGCATTCTTCGACCAAATTAATCGACGGTCAGGGTCGAGTTTTAGGAGGTGTTGCGGTCGGCAAGGCGGATTTGATTCGTGAAATTTATCTTTTCTCCAGAAACACGGGACCTGCGATGTCGCCGTTCAACGCTTGGGTTTTGAGCAAAAGTTTGGAAACTTTAGCAATTCGCGTTGAAAAACATTGTGAAAATGCTCTCAAAGTTGCCGAGTTTTTAGAATCGCATCCAAATGTAGATTTGGTAAAATATCCCTTTCTGAAATCTCATCCAAGCTATAAAATCGCAAAAAAGCAAATGAAATTAGGAGGAAATATCGTCGCTTTCGAAATCAAAGAAGGTGTCGAAGGCGGTCGCAATTTTCTTAACAAAATCAAGATGTGTTCACTTTCTGCAAACCTCGGTGACACGAGGACAATTGTCACGCATCCTGCTTCCACAACGCATTCAAAACTTTCGGATGAAGAGAGAAATGAAGTCGGAATCACGGCAGGTTTGGTGCGCTGCTCCGTAGGTTTAGAAAACGTAGATGATATTATTGGTGATTTAAAACAAGCCTTAGATTAGTTTTTTTAGGAGCATCAAGATGTCGGCTTCGATAGAAATTCCCACCCGCTTTCCGCTGTATCTTTTTTGCTTTAGAAAACAAAAACATAAAAATAAGGATTAGAAAAAAGCAAAAAAGGATGCCGCTTTAATCGGGGCTAAGTAGAAAATCTTCCCCATCATAACACAATAAAAAATGGATACTCAAGATAAAAACCAACTTCAAGAAGCAAGAAACCAAGCTTTATACAAAGCGCTTTCCGAACGAATTCTCGTTTTAGATGGTGCAATGGGAACCATGCTTCAACGCTATGGCTTCCAGGAAGAAGACTATCGCGGCGATCGTTTTAAAGATTGGAAAGCTCCGGTAAAAGGAAATAACGATTTGCTGTCTTTAACACAACCGCAAGCTATTGAAGAGGTTCATAGGCAATATTTGGAAGCTGGCGCTGACATTATTGAGACTAATACTTTTTCGGGGACAACCATCGCAATGGCGGATTACCACATGGAAGAATTGGTGTACGAATTAAACTACGAATCTGCTAAGATCGCACGTAAGGTGTGTGATAAATTTACCACGCAAAATCCCGACAAACCAAGATTTGTAGCAGGATCGATTGGACCAACAAACAAAACCGCCAGTTTAAGTCCCAATGTTAATGACCCTGGATTTCGTGCGATTACATTTGCTGAATTAAAAATAGCTTACAAACAGCAAGCGGAAGCTTTGCTAGACGGCGGTTCAGATATCCTTTTGGTGGAAACTATCTTTGACACCCTAAATGCAAAAGCCGCACTTTTCGCTTTAGATGAAATTTCGGAAGAACGTAATATCCGAATTCCAATCATGGTTTCAGGAACAATTACAGATGCGTCAGGTCGAACATTAAGTGGACAAACAGCGGAAGCATTTTTAATTTCGGTGTCGCATTTGGATTTATTGAGTGTTGGTTTCAATTGTGCTTTGGGAGCTAAGCAATTGACACCTTACTTGGAAACGATTTCCAGTAATTCAGAATTCTTTATTTCGGCGTATCCCAATGCGGGTTTGCCCAACGCTTTCGGTCAATACGACGAAAGTCCAGAGCAAATGGCATCTCAGATTAAAGAATATGTAGACAAAAATCTCGTCAATATAGTCGGAGGTTGCTGTGGAACAACGCCACCGCATATTAAAGCCATTGCCAATTTGGTGAAAGATTATAAACCTAGAAAAATTGCTGTAATAGAATAATGATATAACAATGTGCCAATTTCGGTGCAAAAAATAATATAAGATTGATGAATTGGTGCCTTGATAAATTAAATTATGAAATACCTAAAACTTAGTGGGTTAGAACCGCTGATTATAACACCGGAAAGCAACTTCATCAACGTGGGCGAAAGAACCAATGTTGCGGGTTCCAAAAAGTTTCTTCGTTTGATAAAGGAAGAGAAGTTTTCGGAAGCTTTAGATATTGCCAGAAATCAAGTCGAAGGCGGCGCCCAGATTTTGGATGTCAATTTCGATGATGGATTATTGGACGGAAAAACCTTGATGGTGAAATTCCTTAACCTTATCGCTTCCGAACCAGATATTGCGAGAATTCCGATGATGATAGACTCTTCAAAATGGGAAATTTTGGAGGCTGGACTTCAGGTTGTTCAGGGAAAACCTGTCGTGAATTCTATTTCGTTGAAAGAAGGAGAAGAAGAATTTATAAAACATGCGAAAGCCATAAAACGTTATGGCGCAGCTGCGATTGTCATGGCTTTTGATGAAGTTGGACAAGCCGACAATTACGAGCGTCGAATAGTAATTTCGAAGCGGTCGTATGATATTTTGGTGAATAAAGTTGCTTTTCCTGCGGAGGATATTATTTTCGATTTGAATATTTTCCCTGTCGCAACAGGAATGGAAGAACATCGTCGCAATGCCATCGACTTTATGGATGCCACCAAATGGGTTCGCGAAAATCTTCCGCATGTTTCGGTGAGTGGAGGAGTTTCCAATGTTTCATTTGCATTTCGTGGGAATGATAGCGTGAGAGAGGCAATGCATTCGGTGTTCCTGTATCATGCTATTAAAAACGGGATGAACATGGGAATTGTGAATCCCACAATGTTGGAGGTTTACGACGAAATTCCGAAAGAATTGTTAGAATTGGTAGAAGATGTGATGCTTGATCGTCGCAATGACGCTACCGAAAGATTACTCGATTATTCCGAAACGCATAAATCGGCGACGAAAGAAAAAGTAGAAGATTTGTCATGGAGAGAACTTCCTTTACAAGACCGAATTACGCACGCCTTGGTAAAAGGAATAGACCGATTCATGGTAAGTTTGCATTAGGATAATTAAGGAAGTAAATTAGTTGATAATATTAACTAGAAAGAAAAACAGCAGGAGTA
>JBJZOS010000029.1:0-1593 GCA_046269235.1 Chryseobacterium sp. TY3 | reverse complement strand
AGCTTTTCAACAGGATTTTCAAAATAAATTAAAAATTTTAACCTGAAAAATTTGCAGATTAACATAGAACATCGAGGAAGATATAGAAATTGCAGGTCAGCAAGCTGATAAACCACTTCATGTTATCGAAGTCAATTTGATGGCGGGGATGGGCGTTGTTGGAGACCTTTTCGGAAGTGGTAAAATGTTTTTGCCGCAAGTGGTTAAGTCGGCGCGAGTGATGAAGCGTGCAGTGGCGTACTTACAACCATTTATCGAAGCTGCTAAAGATGGCAACAAACCTACTAACGGAAAAGTTCTGATGGCAACCGTAAAAGGCGATGTTCACGATATCGGAAAAAATATTGTAAGTGTGGTTTTAGGCTGTAATAACTACGAAATCGTGGATTTGGGTGTGATGGTTCCTGCCGAAAAGATTATTCAGACTGCTATTGATGAAAATGTAGATATTATTGGTTTGAGTGGTTTGATTACGCCTAGCTTGGACGAAATGGTACATATTGCTGCAGAATTGGAAAGACAAAACCTTGATTTCCCTTTGATGATTGGTGGTGCAACAACTTCCAAAGCGCACACTGCTGTGAAGATTGATCCAAAATATAAAAATACAGTCATCCATGTTAATGACGCTTCAAGAGCGGTTAACGTGGTGAGTTCTTTATTAAATAAGGAAAAATCCAATGTTTATGGTTTGGATCTAAAAAAAGAATACGAAGATTTCCGCGAAAAATTTTTGAATCGTCAAGTCGATAAAGAATATATTTCGATTGAGGAAGCACGAAATCAAAGCTTTAAAATTGATTGGGAAAACGAAATGATTTCGGTCCCGAAAAAATTGGGAATTACTATTATTGAAGACCAAAAATTAGATGATTTAATTGACTTTATCGACTGGTCACCATTTTTCAGAAGTTGGCAGTTGTTTGGAAAATTCCCAGATATTTTGACGGATGAAATAGTTGGTGAACAAGCGACAATACTTTTTGATGAAGCCAAATTAATGCTTAAAAAAATCCTTGAAGAAAAGCGTTTTAAAGCAAAAGCTATTTTCGGAATTTTCCCTGCAAATGCTAATGAACATGACGATATTTTGGTGTATGATGAGAAGCAAAATGTACTTTCAACATTCCGAACTTTGAGACAGCAGCATAAAAAATCGGCCGGTAAAGATTATTTCGCTCTGTCGGATTTTGTGGCGCCAGAACATATCGGTAAGCAAGATTATGTTGGGGTTTTCTGTGTTTGTACTGGGTTTGGTGTAGACGAATTGGCGAAAGAATATGAAGAGCAAAACGACGATTACAATGCGATTATGGTAAAAGCTTTGGCGGATCGTCTTGCAGAAGCCTTTGCTGAATATCTGCATAAAAAAGTGAGAACAGAATATTGGGCGTATTCGGAAGATGAAACGTTGGACAATGAAGATTTAATTAAAGAAAAATATGTAGGAATTCGTCCTGCTCCTGGTTATCCGGCTTGTCCAGACCATTTGGAAAAATTGACGATCTGGGATCTATGTATTATCCTGAAATAGTTGACACATTTTTCAGTTTTTTTGTGGTTCTAAATTAGGATTTTTTTTCGTTTGTAGGA
>JBJZOS010000028.1:0-1619 GCA_046269235.1 Chryseobacterium sp. TY3 | reverse complement strand
CCCTTCATTGCCTTTCGTTTTCCATTGTTCGTTTACCATATTCATATTAAAATCTGCAAAGGTGAATTTGTGCAAATTTTTAGCACTTCTTTCTTGGTTTATTTCTTTTAATGACATTCCTTTTACCACATAAGCTCCATTGATAGATACCGGCTTATCATAGGTTTTGTAGGGATAGATATAATATTTTTTTAAAATACTAATGTTTCTATTTCCATCTTCCTGCTTAAGTAGCTCAAGAACTTTATCAAAAGATATATTGTTCTCTTCGGAATATTTGGTTATCGCATCTAATGAAATGTTTCTCATGTATCTTAATTTTTCCTGTTTACCAACAGGAGAATCCAAATTTGAAAAGAATATAAAAAGGAAGCGTACTTTTTTAGGGTCTTCTTTATTGGCGTGTCCATCTTCTTCCACAGCAATTCCTAATTCGTCCCAAATAAATCTATTTTCAGTTAGTATTCTGGAAGGTTTTCCTAATATTTTAATCCATTCTTGCACAGGTTTTCCCATAGGCAATGGTTTTCCTTTGTAGGTTGCTTCACAATCGTTGAGTACAAAATCTACTGAGGATTCATTTATATTGTTTGATTTGGGGTTGCTACAAGAAATCACCAATATTAAAAAGAAAAGAATGTAAAACAAATTCTTCATAGAATACTAATTATAATAAATTGGAGGTGTATGATTATCGTCTTCATGAAGACTTACACGGATAAATTCTAACTCATAATCACTAAAACGAACACTGTTAAATAAAACAAAATTTTGATTTTTACATTCTCTTGTTTTTTCATGTTCCCAATATTCACCTTCATCGCCTTTCGTTTTCCATTGTTCGTTTACCATATTCATATTAAAATCTGCAAAGGTGAATTTGTGCAAATCTTTAGCACTTCTTTCTTGGTTTATTTCTTTTAATGACATGCCTTTTACCACATAAGCTCCATTGATGGATACAGGTTTATTACAAGTTTTATATGGGTAGATAAAATGCTGTTTTATTAAATCCAAGTTTCGATACCCATCTATGTCATTAGTCATTTTTTTCAATACTTCATCGAAAGTTATCTTATTATCTTGAGCATACTTTTGCATGGCATCATAAAAATTATTTGCAAACCTCAATTTTTCATTCTTACCAACAGGAGAGTCCAAATTTGAAAAGAAAATAAAAAGAAATCGTACTTTTTTAGGGTCATTCTCATTGGCATGACCATCTTCTTCCACAGCGATTCCTAAATCGTCCCAAACAAATGTATTTTTCATTGGAATCCTAGATGGATTTCCCAATATTCTAATCCATTCTTGCACAGGTTGTCCCATAGGTAAAGCTTTTCCTTTATAGGCTACTTCACAATCATTAAGAACAAAATCTACTGAGGATTCATTTCTGTTGTTTGTTTTAGGGTTACTACAAGAAATCACCAATATTAAAAAGAAAAGAATGTAAAACAGATTCTTCATAGAATACTAATTATAATAAATTGGAGGTGTAAGATTATCATCTTCATGAAGACTCACACGAATAAATTCTAGCTCGTAATCACTAAAACGAACACTGTTAAATAAAACAAAATTTTGATTTTTACATTCTCTTGTTTTTTCATCTTCCC
>JBJZOS010000027.1:0-1625 GCA_046269235.1 Chryseobacterium sp. TY3 | reverse complement strand
TCCAAATTTAGTGATTTGTTTTTGTATTCTTTTGGCTGCTGCTATTTTTCTTTTCTCGTCCAGAAAAAGGTATTGTGAAGGCGGATTGTAACCTTGCCCCTTAACGAGCATATTCCATATAATGACGGCGAGCTTTCGGGCGAGTGCAGAAACAGCAGTTGCCCTTCCTTTTTTGTAGCTTAATCTTTTGAAGAACTCAGCGAGCCATCCCTCCTTTAGGTTGCCCATGGCATTGGCCGTGTTTCTGAATGCTATTTTCAGCCGCGAACTTCCCTTCGGAATGTGGTTGGATAATACTTTGCCACCACTTATTTTGTTGTTGGGGGCGAGCCTGAGCCATGCAGTGAATTGTTTTGCAGTGGGGAATTTCCTAATCCCATCTAATCCGACTTCTGCGATGAGAGCCATAATCAACCCTTCGCTTACTCCCTCAATCGCCATCAAGTCTATCCCTTCAAAATATTGGTAAGCAATTAAATTCATGTCGGTTTGGCTTACTGCGTTTTTATTTTTACGCTTGTGCTTTTTTTTTCAATGGTATGCTGTTTCTTATGCTCGTCCTTTTCGATGAATTCCTTCAGGAGCCGGTCGATCTGCAAATCCGTATCCATGATTTGTTGCTGGAGGTGTTTGTAGGAATCCCACTCTTGCTTCAAGGCAAAGAGATAATCTTTGCGCCCATTGAACTGCAGAGCTTTTGCGATTTCCTCCTCTGATTTTCGGCAATTGTAATGACGGAGTTTTGCCAATTCCTCTCCCTTGTGCTCTCCGTTTAGAAAAGCTTCAATAATGCAAGATCCTGTAAGACCGACTATATCCCTTACCACAACTTCAAGCCTCATATTCATCAATCGCAGATATTTTTGCATCCTCCTGGTGCATGATGCAGATTGCTTGAGCAGGTTTTGACGGTGTCTGGAATAGGTTCGTACGGTGTCCGTGTCCGAATCGGGTAAAAAACTGGCACTCAAAAGCCCGAGAGAGTGAAGTTTTTGAATCCATTGGCAATCTTTAATGTCTGTCTTTTTTCCTTTGATATTTTTGGTTTGTCTGCCATTAACCAAAATCACATCAAAACCTTGTCCCACCAAAGTTGAGAACAGATTTTGCCAATAAGTTCCGGTGGATTCCATGGCGATCGAGGTAACGCCATTCGAGTGTAACCAGTGGCACATCTCCAACTGGTCTTGGCTGTACACGCCAAATTCTTTTACATCCTCTGCATTTTGCCCTACTGCTACCCAATGGCTACGGCTTCCAATATCTATTCCCGCAGCATTGGAATTTACCACTTCGAGTGAAATCTGCTTCTTAGTTTCCATGTCTTAATTTTTTCAATTAAACCAATAAAAAACTCCAAGGACTGCACTTTGCTAAATTTGAAATTATTCTGATCGGGATATCTGCTTATCGCAGACTCGCCATTAAAAACTAACGCCGTCTGAAGTATTACTACCAAAGACTTTTGTGCAATCTTACCTGAATTGCAGACGGGTTTTTAAACACCATTGCTTAAACCGGTCTTTTCAAGGAGCGATTACTAAGATAATAATAAAGAATTTAAGGTACTAATATGAGGTACCGACTTATCTCGTTAGCGGCTAAAAACAACTTCGTTTTCGAGT
>JBJZOS010000026.1:0-1761 GCA_046269235.1 Chryseobacterium sp. TY3 | reverse complement strand
CCTCTACATTATCAGTGTAGCGCTCTAACCAGCTGAGCTACGAGACTCTCTCTAATTAATTATTATTAATTAATAATCCTTAATTATATCTCCTCCCTAATACTAATTTCTAGTGGGTATATCTTAATATTTACAACCGAGTAAAAAAACCAAAGCTTTGCTTTGTTTAAGGTTAGTGTCATAAAAATGACTTATTTGTTTTACGTTCTTCAACGCTCTAAAATGAGATGTTCCAGCCGCACCTTCCGGTACGGCTACCTTGTTACGACTTAGCCCTAGTTACTTGTTTTACCCTAGGCAGCTCCTGTTACGGTCACCGACTTCAGGTACCCCAAACTTCCATGGCTTGACGGGCGGTGTGTACAAGGCCCGGGAACGTATTCACCGCGCCATGGCTGATGCGCGATTACTAGCGATTCCAGCTTCATAGAGTCGAGTTGCAGACTCCAATCCGAACTGAGAACGGCTTTCGAGATTTGCATCCAGTCACCTGGTAGCTGCCCTCTGTACCGTCCATTGTAGCACGTGTGTGGCCCAAGGCGTAAGGGCCGTGATGATTTGACGTCATCCCCACCTTCCTCTCTACTTGCGTAGGCAGTCTCACTAGAGTCCTCAACTTAATGTTAGCAACTAGTGACAGGGGTTGCGCTCGTTGCAGGACTTAACCTAACACCTCACGGCACGAGCTGACGACAACCATGCAGCACCTTGAAAATTGTCCGAAGAAAAGCCTATTTCTAAGCCTGTCAATTCCCATTTAAGCCTTGGTAAGGTTCCTCGCGTATCATCGAATTAAACCACATGCTCCACCGCTTGTGCGGGCCCCCGTCAATTCCTTTGAGTTTCATTCTTGCGAACGTACTCCCCAGGTGGATTACTTATCACTTTCGCTTAGTCTCTGAACTATAAAGCCCAAAAACGAGTAATCATCGTTTACGGCGTGGACTACCAGGGTATCTAATCCTGTTCGCTACCCACGCTTTCGTCCATCAGCGTCAGTTAAAACATAGTGACCTGCCTTCGCAATTGGTGTTCTAAGTAATATCTATGCATTTCACCGCTACACTACTTATTCCAGCCACTTCTAATTTACTCAAGACTTGCAGTATCAATGGCAGTTCGACAGTTGAGCTGCCGGATTTCACCACTGACTTACAAGCCCGCCTACGGACCCTTTAAACCCAATAAATCCGGATAACGCTTGCACCCTCCGTATTACCGCGGCTGCTGGCACGGAGTTAGCCGGTGCTTATTCATATAGTACCTTCAGCTACTCTCACGAGAGTAGGTTTATCCCTATATAAAAGAAGTTTACAATCCATAGAACCGTCGTCCTTCACGCGGGATGGCTGGATCAGGCGTTAACCCATTGTCCAATATTCCTCACTGCTGCCTCCCGTAGGAGTCTGGTCCGTGTCTCAGTACCAGTGTGGGGGATCACCCTCTCAGGCCCCCTAAAGATCATCGGCTTGGTAGGCCGTTACCCTACCAACTACCTAATCTTGCGCGTGCCCATCCTTATCCGATAAATCTTTCAATATTAACCGATGCCAGTCAATATATTATAGAGTATTAATCCGAATTTCTCCGGGCTATCCTCTTGATAAGGGCAGGTTGCACACGTGTTACGCACCCGTACGCCGCTCTCAATCTTCCGAAGAAAATCTACCGCTCAGCTTGCATGTGTTAGGCCTCCCGCTAGCGTTCATCCTGAGCCAGGATCAAACTCTCCATTGTAATGTTTGTTTAATCCTTAAACTC
>JBJZOS010000025.1:0-1886 GCA_046269235.1 Chryseobacterium sp. TY3 | reverse complement strand
AAAGCAATTTGCTTCGTTCGGTCGAAATTGAACTTTTCGTCCAATTTAGCCCGCCCTTCGCAAATACTTTTTCCGTTGTCTGCAATAAGTCCAAAATACTGCATAATTTTGTTAATTGAATTTTTGTACATATATTTGTACTAATTAAAATACAAATAATGTTAATTGCAAGTGTTTCAGATTTCAGAAAAGATATTAAATCATATTTAGATAGAGTTGCGAAAAACTTCGAAACTTTGATTATTAATCGTGGAAAAGATTCAGGTATTGTGGTAATGTCATTAGAAGAATATAATTCATTGATGGCAACAAATTATGAACTTTCTTCACGAAAAAACGAAATGCGTCTAGATTCAGCAATTGAAAAATTAAAAAGTAATAAATCATTTTCTAAAGATTTAATAGAAGAATAACATGAAATATACTTTTGTTGATGAATCTTGGGAAGATTATTTATACTGGCAGAAAACTGATAAAAAGAAATTAAAAAGAATAAATGATTTGTTAAAAGATATTTCTAGAAATCCTTTTGATGGAATTGGAAAACCAGAACCTCTGAAACATAAATACTCTGGATTTTGGTCGCGAAGAATTGACGATGAGCATAGATTAATTTACCAATATCAAGAAAATGAAATTCTTATTGCTAAATGTAGATTTCATTATGATTAGAATTCTTACTGCAGACAACAGTGTATTGGCAAAATGCGGGGTTTTGTAAACGTTGAAATTTTGTAAAAATATTCCGCCGCTGCTTTTTCGTATTGATTTTTTCTTAATTTAACAATCCGAAAAAAGCATCGGCTACGCTTGGTCGAAATTGAACTTTTCGTCCAATTTTGCCCGCACTTCGCCAATACTTTTTCCGTTAGCAGAAATCGCATCCAAACTTTCCGCTTTAAAAATATTTCAGAATAAACTTGCAAATTGATAACTTTTAAGTTAACTTTGTAACATGAATTTTGAGAGAAAAATTATTTTCTACGAACGGTATTTTGTTAATTTCTATTTGGAACAAAACGAAAAAGTTCAAGAGAAAATTGAATATGTTTTTAAACTTGTCAGAACAGTTCAAAATGTTCCAAAGAAGTTTTTGCAACATATGGCAGAAACAGACGGACTTTACGAAATTCGAATTGAGTTTGAAAGTAATATTTATAGAATTTTTTGCTGTTTTGATAAAGGAAATTTAGTTGTTTTGTTCAACGCTTTCCAAAAGAAAACTCAAAAAACACCAAAAAAAGAAATTGAATTAGCTCTTAAATTGAAAAATGAATATTTAAATTCTAAAAAATAGAAAATGAAAAATAAAATAAGTTATGTGAATAATTTCGATGAATTATTAAACATCAAATACGGAGAAATAGGAACTGAAAAACGCGATGAATTCGAAGAAAAAGCACAATATTTTGTAATTAGTGAAATGTTGAAAGAAGCACGTAAAGAAGCGAAAATGACACAAGAGCAACTTGCTGAAAAAGTTGGAACTAAAAAAAGTTATATTTCAAGATTGGAAAATGGTAAATGTGATATTCAACTTTCAACTTTATATAAAATTTTTGAGTTTGGACTTGGAAGAAGAATTAATTTACTAATTAACTAAAATTGCGACTTCTGCTAACATTGTATTGGCAAAATGCGGGGTGAATATAAAATAGAAAATGTCAAAATATTTATCCACCGCTGCTTTTTCGTATTGATTTTTTTTATAATTTAACAATCCGAAAAAAGCATCGGCTCCACGCTGTCTAAATTGAACTTTTCGTTTAATTTAGCCCGCACTTCGCCAATACTTTTTCCGTTAGCTGTAATCTCCATAAAGAACCATTCAAATATAAATTATGAAAAAAATAATGATATTTTTAGTTGCTATTATTTCAGTGTTA
>JBJZOS010000024.1:0-2254 GCA_046269235.1 Chryseobacterium sp. TY3 | reverse complement strand
AAAGCATCGGCTCCGTTTGGTCTAAACTTGAACTTTCGTTCAAATTAAGCCCGCACTTCGCCAATACTTTTTCCGTTGTGCGATATGCTAAACCAACAGTCTGCATAAATTGAAACGATAGAGAAACCAATGAAAAAACTACTATTATTCCTAACTATTTTACATTTATTCATAGCTTGTAATGGGCAAGAATCCAATATCTATTCAGCAAGAGTTGAATATGGTTTAAAAGGGAAAGTAAAGGAGATGACTTCTTACATCTGTAAAGTGGAAGACAACCAAATACCAAAAGATACCACTGATTTTATAGGAAAATATACAGTAACCTTTGATGAATTGGGTAATGCAAGAAACTTAAATAAGCTATACAATATTGATGGATTTGGTCATAGAGAATATAAAATTGTATTTTCTGGAACGGGAAAAGATATATCCTTTAAGGATAGTTCATTCTTGGAAGACGGTAAAGTCGTTGAAAACAATTATAAATATGTTTGGTCTGACAATTATAATTATACTATTCTTTCTGAAGATAATGATACATTCTCAACTAACATTTCGTTAGACAAAAATTACAGACTTATTAAAAGCATTTCTAAATTTAATGAAGTGCAAACAACAGAAGAGTTGGAAACAATATACAAAAACAAGAGAATTCAAAAAATCATCAACAAAATGACAGAAAACAGAGATGATGAAGTTATTGAACGTATTCAAATACAAGTAGTTCAAGAGTGCGACATTAACGGAAATCCAACCATTATTTATGTGTTCAATGATAAGAGTGAGCAAAAAATTGAACAAGTTATCTATAAAGAATACAAATATTAGTAGAATCCACGATAGAAAAAGCACATCGCACAACATCGTATTGGCGAAATGGCGGTTTAAGGGAAAATTGAAAGTTTCTCCTTTTTTTTGTCGCAACAGCCTTTTATATTTCCTTTTTTCATAAATTTAGAAAATAATAAAAGGCTGTTGCTTAGGTTAGTGCAAAATTGAAAGTTTTGGCTTTCTAATCCGCCACTATCGCCAATACGCGGCCCGTTAGCTGCAATAAACACAAAAATCCGATATAAATGAAAAAATTTTTACTCGTATTCCTATTTAGTCTGACTCTTACAACTATAAATGCTCAAAGTGATTCACCAGATAAATTTAGAGTAGATTATAATTATGTTTCTATTTACGACCCAAAAACTGACAAATGGAGTAAATGGGAAAAAGGTGACAATACTTTCATAATCAATATAAATGACAGAGGTGATATTGCACATTTAATGGCAAGTGGAAAAAACGTAATCTACAAAAAAATTTCAAGAACTGAAGAAGGATGGACAACTGACGAAAATGAACATTATCAAGTCATACAAGCAATTGATGAGAATGGAGATGTGTTTAGATTCCAATTATTTGACAATTCAAGTATTGGTTTAAAATTTATGTGGGATAAATTTATGATTCAATTTGCTAAACTATAATTCAAAATGAAAAAACAACTACTATTTGTATTATTCTCAACATTATTATTAATTTCTTGTCAAAACAATGAAAAGCAACAGGAATTAGATAATAAAAATCAAATTTTGCAAACCGCAAACAGAGAGCAAAAAAGCACAATTGATGCTCAATCTCAGAAAATAAATCAATTGGAAGAACGTCTTAGTAAACTTGAAGAAAATAAACAGGATTTACAAGATTCCCAGCCCAATGATTTTTCAAATTATAGTGGTCAATATTATTTTATCGTCCTCGAAATCGAAGAATTTCATTATCCTAATACCGAAAAATTTTTCTACACCACAAAAGTTAATCAATTATCAAACTATGATGACAATATAAAATATCAACTTCTAGATGAAGTAGTCAGTAATTATAAAAATTCTGTAAATGCAAAAGTTTACAAGGGAAGTGTAAACAATAGAAACATTTATCTATTTAACACATATGAACAAGCGAGCCAAGCAAGAGAGAAATATATAATGAACTAATTTTTTTACTGCAGCTAACATGGTATTTGCAAAAGGCGGGGTTGAATATATAATAGAAAAACCCGATGCATTTAGTCGCAACTTGCTTTTCATATTGTATTTTTTTGTAATTTAACAATCTGAAAAAGCAATTTGCTTCGTTCGGTCGAAATTGAACTTTCAGTTAAATTTAGCCCGCCCTTCGCAAATACTTTTTCCGTTGTACGACATTTTATGAAAACAGACACCAAAACAGAATTTTTAATAATTGGAATTATTTGTCA
>JBJZOS010000023.1:0-2313 GCA_046269235.1 Chryseobacterium sp. TY3 | reverse complement strand
TCACAATTATTAATCTACATATTTATCAGTTATTTCACTTTGTTTTTATGCGCTTTGTTTAAAATTTCCGCTAACGGTTTACAGCTTGGCGAAGTGGCGGAAATCGAAGCACAAATGTTCAAAATTTGCACAATGTTCAATAGAATTCCGAATGTTCAAATTAGCACTGAACCCGCCATTTTGCCAAACTGCTGTTAGCGGATGCCCTTATTCTTTTTCGTTAAGTTGTTCGTTTAACATTTCAAATTTACCAATAATTTCGTCTAATTTAGTTTGTTGTTTTTTAATTTGTTTTGGTCTTAAATAAAACCAATTAAATAGAATCCAAATTGAAGTAATGCCATAAGCAAAGATTCCCCAAAAAGCTGTCATTAGTTGTGTGTATTCGTACATATACAAGCCAATTCCTGTTGAAAGCAAAACATAATATAAATTCAATATTGTAGTTTGCATAAATCGTTGTTTTGCTTTAATATCTATTAAGTTTTTTAAGTATTCACTATTACTTTGTGTGTTAGTTGTTTTTCTGAAAAGTGCAAAACTTTGGTTGTATGCGATTACAAAAATTACCATTGCCAAAACAGTTAATATAATACCTATTTTTGTTGTAATCATTTGTGGTTGATAGTACACCCAAATGAAAATAATAAATAAAGAAGTTATAATTAGTAAAAGGTTTGTTATGATTAATCTTTTTAAATTAGATTTTTTGAATTTATTTATTTTCGACAACAAATCTTCTTTGTTAGGCTCTCCTGTTTTTTGCTTTGCCCACAATTCGTTAAAATTTATATTACTGTTCATTTTCTTTAAATTTTTGAGTTAACTTTTCTTTTATTCTATGAATTTTCACTCTTATGTTGACTTCTGAAAGTCCAACAATAATGGCTATTTCGGATTGTTTTATGTTTTCTAATTCTAGTGAAATAATGATACGGTCTGTTTCTGGTAATTCCGAAATAGACTTATATAAAAATTGAATTTGAGGTTCAATATTTTCTTCTTTTTCTTGTTTCAAATTGATTGGCAATTCTGCTTTTAGGAAACGGTTTTGTTTTTCAATTTGTCGCAAGCATTTATTAGAAGCAATTCTAAAAATCCAAGTGCTAATATTGGCTTCATTTCTAAATTTTGGTAGTTGTTGCCAAACGATAATAAATGTTTCCTGTGCCATATCTTGTGCAAGGTCGTAGTCATTTATATAACCCATACACAAACGAAATATTTTTTGCCAATACGCTTTATATATATCTTCAAATACCATTTTATTTCGTTGTAATGAATTTATTCAACTGGCTAAAATACCATTCTTTGTCGTCATACATTATAAAATGCATTCCTTTGTTTGAATATTGCAAGTTGGCTGTTTTTAAGTTTTTATATTGCTCTTCTATGGCAGGTTTTACATTTTTAAAATATTCCTCCAATAAAATCAAAGTAGGGCATTTAATATTCTTAATCTTTTCTCTCAAATCTGTGTTTGAAAAATCACAGTACATTTCAGCAAAAGTATTTCTATCGGATTTCATACTCCAATTTACGACCGTTTCTTGCATTGTAGTATCGGCTAAAAGTTGTGGAATTGATTGTTTTTGCATTTGGTAAAATTGACTGTCAGACATTGAGGTTATTTGATTAACAGCATTAGAGCAATCATTATTCTCTTTTGATTTAAAAGAAGGATTTGTTAAAGCCATTAAACAAGGCAGTGCATCCACTACAATTATTTTATCAATTAAATCTGGGTAGTCAGAAGCAATTGCTAATGCCAAACCACCACCCATACTGTGTCCAATAATAATTGGCTTGTCAATTTTATTTTCTTTTATGTAACTGGCAATGCTGGTTTCCCAATTTTCGAATGTTGCATTTGCTTGTGGTTTAACTCCTGCAAAACCTGCCATTGTCAACGTATAACAAGTAAAATCTTTTTCGTATGTAGATTTTGTTTCGTTCCAAACTTCTCCTGAACTGGCAAAACCTGGAATAAAAATGATTGATTGTTTGCCTTGTCCACTTATTTTTATGTCAAATGGATACGACTTGTTTTGTCCAAAAAGATTTACACACAAAGCAGTAAATAAAAATACGGTAGAGAAAAATTTGATTTTGTTCATTTTGTATATTTTTTAGTTTGTTTCTCATTTAGATACGAGCTTGTCTAAAATGTTACAGTGTTCTAAAAAATAATTACAAAATTCCCTAAAATGTCTATTAGGTAGATTGTTCCGCAGGGTTTCCGCTAACGGAAAAAGTATTGGCGAAGTGCGGGATAAGAAGTTGAAAATGTTCAACTTACACGACAATTAGCAA
>JBJZOS010000022.1:0-2553 GCA_046269235.1 Chryseobacterium sp. TY3 | reverse complement strand
GTCTGGTTTCTGATGTCTTATATCTGACATCTTTTTATCGGTAATATACATCACAAAGGCAAAACCTTTATCGCACTTATAAGAACTTGTCTTAAATATTTTTAAGATTAAAATAACCAATAGGCTATAAATCTACGGGTAATTAGTACTACTCGGCTATGACATTACTGTCTTTACACCTATAGCCTATCAACGTTGTCATCTCCAACGACCCTTAAAAGAAGTCTAATCTTGCGGCGAGTTTCGCACTTATATGCTTTCAGTGCTTATCTCTTCCAAACGTAGCTACTCAGCGGTGCACCTGGCGGTACAACTGATACACCAGAGGTTTGTTCAACACGGTCCTCTCGTACTAGAGTCAAGTCCGCTCAAACTTCTAACGCCCGCAATAGATAGAGACCGAACTGTCTCACGACGTTCTGAACCCAGCTCGCGTGCCACTTTAATGGGCGAACAGCCCAACCCTTGGGACCTTCTCCAGCCCCAGGATGTGACGAGCCGACATCGAGGTGCCGAACCTCCCCGTCGATGTGAGCTCTTGGGGGAGACTAGCCTGTTATCCCCGGAGTACCTTTTATCCTATGAGCGATGGCCCTTCCATACGGAACCACCGGATCACTATGTCCTGCTTTCGCACCTGATCGACTTGTTGGTCTCACAGTCAAGCACCCTTATGCCATTACACTCTACGCACGGTTACCAAGCGTGCTGAGGGTACCTTTGAAAGCCTCCGTTACTCTTTTGGAGGCGACCACCCCAGTCAAACTACCCACCACGCAATGTCCTTCTCATCGAGAAGTTAGGCTCCAAGTAAGTAAAGGGTGGTATTTCAACGTTGACTCCACACATACTAGCGTACATGCTTCATAGTCTCCCACCTATCCTACACATTACTTACTCAAAGTCAATACGAAGTTATAGTAAAGGTTCACAGGGTCTTTTCGTCCCATTGCGGGTAATCGGCATCTTCACCGATACTACAATTTCACCGAGCTCGTGGCTGAGACAGTGCCCAGATCGTTACACCATTCGTGCAGGTCGGAACTTACCCGACAAGGAATTTCGCTACCTTAGGACCGTTATAGTTACGGCCGCCGTTTACTGGGGCTTCAGTCAAACGCTTCGCTTACGCTAACGCCCTTCCTTAACCTTCCAGCACCGGGCAGGTGTCAGACCCTATACAGCATCTTTCGATTTAGCAGAGTCCTGTGTTTTTGATAAACAGTCGCCTGGGCCTCTTCACTGCGGCCTCCCCGGAGGGAGGCGTCTCTTCTTCCGAAGTTACGAGACTATTTTGCCTAGTTCCTTAGCCACGACTCACTCGAGCACCTTAGGATTCTCTCCTCGACTACCTGTGTCGGTTTTGGTACGGGTTGCTTCACTTCGGCTTTTCTTGGAACCGCTTTCCCTACAGCAGCTTCGCCCGAAGGCTAGGCCTTGACTATTCCGTCAGTCTCCAGTAAGTACGGCAATCCGTCCCCTTTTTAGTGTGAGCAAGTATGGGAATATTAACCCATTGTCCATCCACTTCCCCTTTCGGGTGCGCGTTAGGTCCCGACTAACCCTCAGCTGATTAGCATGGCTGAGGAAACCTTAGTCTTTCGGTGAGGGGGTTTCTCGCCCCCTTTATCGTTACTTATGCCTACATTTTCTTTTCTATCCGCTCCACAATACCTCGCGATACTGCTTCGGCGCAAATAGAATGCTCTCCTACCAGATGTATATTAAATACAAATCCATAGCTTCGGTACTATACTTATGCCCGATTATTATCCATGCCGAACCGCTCGACTAGTGAGCTGTTACGCACTCTTTAAATGAATGGCTGCTTCCAAGCCAACATCCTAGCTGTCAATGCAGTTCAACCGCGTTGCTTCAACTTAGTATAGATTTAGGGACCTTAGCTGTTGGTCTGGGTTCTTTCCCTCTCGGACATGGACCTTAGCACCCATGCCCTCACTGCCGACGAACATTTATTAGCATTCGGAGTTTGTCAGGAATTGGTAGGATTTGACTCCCCCGCATCCAATCAGTAGCTCTACCTCTAATAAACTTAACATCGACGCTGCACCTAAATGCATTTCGGAGAGTACGAGCTATCTCCCAGTTTGATTGGCCTTTCACCCCTACCCACAAGTCATCCGAAGACTTTTCAACGTCAACCGGTTCGGTCCTCCACTTTGTGTTACCAAAGCTTCAACCTGCCCATGGGTAGATCACAAGGTTTCGCGTCTAATCCTACTAACTATGCGCCCTATTCAGACTCGCTTTCGCTCCGGCTCCGGACCTGAAGTCCTTAACCTCGCTAGTAAAATTAACTCGTAGGCTCATTATGCAAAAGGCACGCCGTCACTCAACTTGTGAGCTCCGACCGCTTGTAGGCGTACGGTTTCAGGTTCTATTTCACCCTTCTATTCGAAGTGCTTTTCACCTTTCCTTCACAGTACTTGTTCACTATCGGTCTTTCAGGAGTATTTAGCCTTGGAGGATGGTCCCCCCATATTCAGACAGGATTTCACGTGTCCCGCCCTACTCATTTATCATCTAAATATG
>JBJZOS010000021.1:0-3022 GCA_046269235.1 Chryseobacterium sp. TY3 | reverse complement strand
CGAAAAAAAACAAAAATCAACTATATTTGAATTTATAATTAACCCCAAAAATGGTCAACCTATTTTGGAACATGACACAAACCCACGCCGAAATGGAATTAAACTATAGTTTAGATGAAAATGATTTTTTAGAATATCAACTTTATACAGCTTCAAAAAGTAAAAATATAAAATTGCAACGAAGAAAAAATCTAATAATAATGATTGTAATTTTTATTGCTTTTTTTATTTTTCTATATTCATCAACAAAACAATTCCCAATTCTACCTTTAATTGGTTATATAGTTCTATTAATTATCTATAAATTTTATGAAACTTACCGTTATAAAAATCATTACAAAAAATTCATCAAAGAGAATTACAAAGAAAGATTTGGGTTAATATGTAAAATAAATTTTGACGAGAAGCAAATAATAGAGGAAAGTAAACTAGGTCAATCAAAAATAAATTATGATAGTCTAACAGAAATAAATGAAACTCAGAACTATTATTTTCTAAAATTAATAACTTCTCATAGTTTAATAATTCCCAAAAACGAAATTAAAAACATTGAAGAATTTAAGGCAAAATTGAATGATCTTAAATTGAAATTTGGATTAAAAGAGAATACTGACTTAAATTGGAAATGGAAATAAAAACTTCTGCTAACAGTGTATTGGCAAAAGACGGGGTTGAATGTATCCTTAGAAAGTTTTGTGAAAATAGTCGCAAAAAAACTTTTCCATTTTTTAGTTTTTTATTAATTTTAAAAAATGCAAAAAGTTTTTTGCTTCGGTCGGTTTTCCCCTGAAATTTTCAGCAAAATAGCCCGTCCTTCGCCAATACTTTTTCCGTTATACGACATCGTAACCGGACCCTCGTAATAAAAAAAAAGTTGTGAAATTTGGAAACTTTATTTATCTTTGACAAAATTAAATGAAGTGAAATATTTTGAGACCAAATTTTTAGAGGAAGCAAGAGAATTTATCAAAAGTCTTGATTCTAAAACTGCGAAAAAAATATTTTACAACATTGATTTGGCTGAGCAGACTAACGACCCAAAATTGTTCAAGAAACTGAACGAAAATATTTGGGAGTTTAGGACCAGATATGCTGGAATTCAAATTCGGCTTCTTGCATTTTGGGACAAAACCGAAAAAGAAAATACTTTGGTGTTCGCAACTCACGGATTTAAAAAGAAAGTGAGTAAAGTTCCGCCAAAGGAAATTGAAAAGGCGGAAAACATTATGAATAACTACTTTAACAACAAATAAAATGGCAAAAGAAAAAATGAAGTCCTACTCTCTTGCAGACATGAAAGACGAATTTATCGGAAAAGTAGGAACAAAAGAAAGAGACGACTACGAATACGAATTGAGAATGGATGTTTTGGGGAAAATGATAAAAACCGCAAGACAGGAACGGAATTTAACTCAAGAACAACTTGGAGAATTAGTTGGTGTTCAAAAATCTCAAATTTCAAAACTTGAAAGCAGTGCAAATAGTGCAACAATTGACACAATTTTAAAAGTTTTTCGTGCATTAAAAGCCGAAATAAACTTCAATGTGAAAATTGAAAACGATTACATTCAACTTGCATAAAACGACGTCGTATAACATAGTATTGGCAAAAAACGGGGTGAATACTGTCTTTGAGAACTTATTTAGCAGTATCCGCAAAAAATTTTTCCTCTAACTTATTTTTTGTATTTTAGTCAGCGGAAAAAATTTTTGCTCAAGTTCGGTTTTCCTTTGAAATTGTCTGCAAAGTAGCCCGTTCTTCGCCAATACTTTTTCAGTTAGCTGTAATCTTATAACAAACTCAATGTCAATACCAAAATACAACGAAATACAACTTCCAGTTTTGAAACTTTTATCAGATGGAAGAACTCTAAAACTTAAAGATTTTGTCGAACCAATTGCAAATGAATTTTCGCTTACAAACGATGAAATAAATGAAATGTATCCTTCTGGAAATGGTCATGTTTTTTATGACAGAATTTCTTGGGCTTTAAGTTATCTAAATATGGCTGGCTTATTGGATAAACCTGGAAGAGGATTGTTTAGAATAAGTTCCAAAGGTCTTGATGTATTGAAAACTCCTGATAAATTAGTTTCGTTTGTTGAGAAGGAAGTACAAAAAGGTTATAAGCAGAAAAAGGAAAAGGAAAATTCACAAAACGAATTAGTGGAATCAAAAACCGAAGATTTAACTCCACAAGAAAAACTATACAATTCGTTCAATAAAATCAGAGAAACTGTTTACGAGGAAATAATTAATACGATTCTGAGTAAAAGTCCAAGCTCATTTGAAAAGCTTGTAGTTTTATTATTACAAAAAATGGGTTATGGTGGAGAAATAAAGGATTCTGGATTAGTAACTAAGAAATCTAATGATGGAGGAATTGATGGCATTATTAAAGAAGATATTTTAGGTTTTGGAAGAATAAATATTCAAGCAAAACGATATAAAAGAGATATTGTAATTGGTAGAGAAGAAATCCAAAAATTTGTAGGAGCATTAATGGTTGCCCAATCTAATAAAGGTGTTTTCATCACAACTTCATATTTTTCAAAAGGAGCAATTGAATATGTTCAAAATCTTTATGGAAATACAACAGTTGTGCTAATTGACGGAACTAAGCTTGCAGAATATATCTATAATTTTGGTTTAGGTATGCAAGTAGAACAATTAATTGAGATTAAGAAAATGGACAGCGATTTTTGGGACTCAATGACTGATGAATAATAAGACTACAGCTAACATTGTATTGGCAAAATGCGGGGTTAAATGTATAATAGAACGATTTGAAAAATTTAGCCGCCGCTGCTTTTCATATTGTTTTTTTTCTTTAATTTTAACAATCTGAAAAAGCATCGGCTTCGTTTGGTCTGAACTTGAACATTCGTTCAAATTAAGCCCGCACTTCGCCAATACTTTTTCCGTTATGTGCAATAATTTTAGATGCATATTCCTGAAATAGGTTGACAAAAAATTCATTAAATATTGTCAAGCTATGGAACAACAAAAAATCATTAGGTG
>JBJZOS010000020.1:0-3713 GCA_046269235.1 Chryseobacterium sp. TY3 | reverse complement strand
ATAATAAAGAATTTAAGGTACTAATATGAGGTACCGACTTATCTCGTTAGCGGCTAAAAACAACTTCGTTTTCGAGTAGGGGAATTACAGCTAACGGAAAAAGTATTTGCGAAGGGCGGGCTAAATTTAACTGGAAGTTCAATTTCGACCGAACGAAGCAAATTGCTTTTTCAGATTACCAAATTACAAAAAAAAGTAATATGAAAAGCAAGTTGCGACTAAATGCATCGGGTTTTTCTATTATATATTCAACCCCGCCTTTTGCAAATACTATGTTGTGCGACTGTGCCTTTTATTCAGGATTTTCATTAATTTTTAAGAATTTTACTCTGTAAAAATATATTAGAAGTAAAATTAATCCAATAATAATCTTCAGCCAAGATTTTTTGTTAAACTCAAATGAATAATCCGTTAAATCATAGGAAAAAAATCCCACAATCAAAAGAATCATTCCAATAGTTCGTAAATATTTATTTACTTTCATTAGTTTAAGGCGTTTTCTTTAGTTTTAACTTCTTTGAAAAACTTATCATAAATAATTTTTATGAGTCCAAAAAATACAATTATTTCAACTAACATTCCAACAACGTAACCAATTTTGTAAGCAGTAGAATTTGCGACATTATTCAAATCGGATATTTGGTTAAAATTTATCAGTTCCCACAGAGTTTTTCCTCCATTAATTAACAAAACAATACAAGCAACATACAAGAATATTCTTTTTATTTCCATAATTATAAATTCATTTATTTCATATTTAACGTAATTTTTAGTGGCATATCGCACAACGGAAAAGGGCTTTGCGAGGTGCGGGCTACTGCAACCGAGATTTCAAGAGGTGACCGAACGCTAGCAAAAACCATTTTCGTTTTTTCAAATTTACAACAAATAAAAAAAGAAATGGTTTTTTGCGGGTATTTTCTTGAATTTCCCTGAGATTTCCTTCAACCCCGCATCTTGCAAAACCCATGTTATGCGTAGTGCTTTTATTCTGCTGGTTTTGTATAAGTTACAATGTCAATTCCAATTCCATTTGGGTCTTTAATTGCAAAATGTCTGTCGCCCCAAAGTTCGTCTCGGATTTCAAACTCCATTGAAACACCTTTGTCTTTCAGCCTTTTATAAATTTCGTCCACATTTTCAACTTCTATAGTCAAATAAACACCTTTTCCGTTAAATGCTGATTGGAAAATAGGTTTTTGACTTGGATGGTTCGGTTGCAAAAAACTGATTTCTGACGAATTGTTTGGTGTGTGCAAAAGAATATAAAATTCATTTTCAAAACTCACTCCAAAGTCCAACACTTCTTTGTAGAATTTTTTGGTTTCACTTAATTTTTCTGTAATAATTCCTGCGTTAAGTTTCATTTTGTTTGTAGTTTGTGCATTTGAAATTCCAAAAAGCAAAACAAATGCGGTTAGTAATATCGTTTTCATTATAATCAATTTTGTTTTACAAATTTAGTTTGAGATTAACCGCTGGAATTGTAAAAATCGGACAAACTAACGGAACGCTTCGGAAGGAGTTACTCCATAAAATGTTTTGAAGTTTTTAATAAAGTGTGCTTGGTCAAAAAAACCAACGTCAAAATAGAGTTTATTATTTTTCAAACTTTGTTGGGAAGGTTTTGCATTTAAAATGTATTGAAAGCGAATAACATTACTAAAAGATTTTGCTGTTGTTCCAATATAGTAATCAAAAATTCTTCGTAATTGTCTAGGACTTAAACCTGTATCCAAATCTTTTTCTGTATCTAAGAAACCTTTTTTTTGAAAAATTAGAATTAGTGAGTTCAAAAAACGCTGGTCTAATTCTATGTTTTGATTATGAATAACCTCTAACAATTTTTTGTTCAATTTTTTTGAAATATCTTCAAATGAAGTTCTTGGTTTTATTTCGGAACATATCCAATTATAAATTTCGGGATTTATATTTTTCAATTCCTGTGAGTGATTACTCAATTTTTTAGCGTTTATTCCGAATAATATTGGAAAAGCAGTTGGCAAAAAACGAATGCCGATATAATTAAACTCTTTTCCTATGTTGAATTCAGTAAATTTTCTACAAAATCCCATAACAAAACTTTCCTCGGGTTGTTTATTGTCAAAAAAAATATCAATACAACCATCAGAAACAACACAATAATTGAAATCTTCTGATAATTTTCTTTTGGTTTTCAGTTGCCAAAAACAGTAAACAAAATTTTGGATTTCGTTTTTTGGATAAATTTCTTGATAAGTTATTTTTCCGTCATTTGTAGAAACTGTCGGTTGAATTGGTTTGTAGTATTTTCTTATTGTTTCCAATTTTCTACGGGAGTTTTGATAGCATTACGCATAACGGAAAAAGTATTGGCGAAGTGCGGGCTTTCGAAGAACCAAAAGTTCAAGAACGACCAAACGTAGCGAATGCTTTTTCAAGTACACTAAATTAAGAAAAAAAGTGGAATTGAAAAGCATTCGGCGGAATATTTTTACAAAATTTCAACGTTCCCAAAATCCCGCATTTTGCCAATACAATGTTAGGCGTAGTTTTTTATTCTTTAATTCTATTTTTCAAATCCATTTCTGCTCCAAGAATTCTTTCAATTTCAATTTCATTTTGATTTATAATTCTATAAAAAATGATGTGTTTGTGTGCCAGAAATCCAAAAAAATCAGAATCAATTTCAGCATAATTCTTTCCTATATTTGGATTTTCAGCAATTAATAGACAAAAATTAATTAGCTCTTCATAGTATTTATCAGCATGATTCTCCGACCAAAATTCATAGGTGTATTCATAGATTTTAGAAAGATCTTCAACAGCTTTATTTGTTAAAAAATATTTAGCCATTACTTTTCATTTTGGCTTTTAAAGATTCTAGATGCTTTTTGGGATTAAAATCTTTTGCAATTCCGCTATTAATTCCTTCTTGAATTGCATTTTTTAGAATTTGAATTTTATTTTCTTCCTCTTCTAAAAGTCTCAATCCTGCTCGAATTACTTCACTTGCATTTTTATATCTTCCTTGAGTAACTTTTGTATCAACAAAATCCTCAAAATAATTTCCTAAAGAAACAGATGTGTTTCGTCCCATTTTTACTTAATTTAAAATTCAATAATCAAAGTTACCAAATTTTGGTAATTTATACAAATTTTTCTTTGGGAACTGCGCTTGTAAAATTACGTCTAACGTGAAGAGGATTTCTGAAGTTACGCCAAAAACGAGGCTGCATTAGCTTTGGCGGCGTAATTTCATAAATCCTATGTTATCTGCTGTTTTTGTTTATATTCATCTCGCTAATTTACAAAAACAGTTTCAGTTTTATCTCCAAAAATATCGTTTTTTTTCGTTTTTTTATTTTGCAAAATTTCGCTTTGCGAAGTCATAAAAACGAAGAACGGAAAATTTCAAAGCCAAAAATTTTTGTTTTAAGCCACCGAAAAAAATACCCGACTTGACTTTGTCATTTTTTTTCGGTACCTTAGCCAAACTTAAGAGCGAGTATTCGCTTTGAAAGTATAACTTTCAGCAAAGATCCCTTTGTAAGTTTGACAGCGAAACTCATACTTCTTTTCGCTTAATCTCAAAAATTTTTTCCATTAAAATCACAATTATAATTTTTCGGTAAAAAACCAAATTTTTGGTATAAAATTCTGACTAACGTTAAACTTTACTATTGATAATCAAGTTGTTTTGAATTCAATATCCTTATTAGTCAGTCCAAATT
>JBJZOS010000001.1:0-661654 GCA_046269235.1 Chryseobacterium sp. TY3 | reverse complement strand
GGGCGATATCTTAAGTATCAACGAAACGTCTGCCTTACTCCTGCTGTTTTTCTTTCTAGTTAATATTATCAACTAATTTACTTCCTTAATTATCCTAATGCAAACTTACCATAGCAGCGGCATCCTTTGGGGCGGCGTGAGGCGACGGAGCGTAGCGGAGTCGGCCGAGCGGCGCACATAAAGATATAGCGGATAGCGAGAAAAGCTACCAAAAAAAGCGTTTCGATGAAATTACAAATTAAACTTTCGCTGATTTTATCTTTATAAAAAACAATAGATTTTTCTTTTTTAAAATAAACTAAATTTGCGTTTGACATTATTAAAAACACAATAACAAATTGCAAATTGTTCTTTACACGAAAAAAATATGGCTGCAAGTAAAAAACGTATTTTAGTTCTTGATGGGCTAAGAGGTTTAGCAATTCTGCTGGTACTATTATTCCATGGTTACTCGGTGTGGAGCGCGTACTATCCTTATAACAGGCAATTTTCGGAGATTATCCTGTTCAAATACGGAAGTCTTGGGGTTCAATTATTTTTTTTGATATCGGGCTTTGTGATTTTGATGTCCGTTGAAAAGACGACAAACTATTGGAAGTTTTTGAAAAATAGATGGGTTAGACTTTTTCCGAGTATGTTAATTTGTAGTCTACTTGTGTATTTAACCGCAAATTTTTTCTATGAAAGGCCTTTCGGAATTCCTGAGCTAAAATCGCTTTTGCCAGGGATTACCTTTATTAACAATGGTATTTTGGAAATGATTTTCAAAACAGATTTTCCTGTTTTAGAATTGTCATTTTGGTCCTTATATGTCGAAGTTAAATTCTACATCATTTTTGGTGCGTTATACTTTATGTTTAACAGGAATATAGCCTTGTTAGGCATCTTTCTTTTGTATTTGTCAGCCTGCATTTTGCAAATTTTTATATTCCACAATCTTATCCACGAATCTGGATTACTGAAAACGTATATTGGATCTTTCATACATTTTGGATGGTTCGTCGCGGGTGCATTAACTTATATGTATTATCAAAAACCTGATAAAAAGACGCTATTGGCTATCATCTTTACGGTACTATGCTCGCTATTTTATGCTTATAAATTCCAAGATTTGACATTATTAATCTATTTAATTGTAGTTAATTTGGTCTTTTTTGCTGCACTATTTTGGGAGAAGTTCGGCGCCATATTTTGTACAAGATTTTTTACATTTATTGGCTTTATAAGTTATCCTTTATATCTGTTACACGAGAATATGCTAATTGCATCTATCATTAAAATTCATAAGTACTTGCCACAAATACCCTATTTTTTGTTGCCTATTTTGTCGTCACTTTTTATTATAGCTATAGCTTACATCGTTGCAAAATATCTCGAACCAATACTCCAAAAGCAGTTAAAAAAAATAATTTAATTGGTTGATTTTGCTTTTCTAATGCGAACATTTTTTTTATGAGTAAATGATATTATTTCTAAGAAAATCTTTTTCGTTTTTATATATCAACTACAAACAATATCTTTCCACTTCGAAAAAATAGAATGGTCAATTGCAAAGTTTTAGAAAAATTATCGAATCAGGAGCTTAAGAACTATCTGAAACCCCATAGTCGTTATGTTGCAGAAGCTATTGAAATGGCTTTCGAAATTCTGAAACAACGTCATGTTATTTTTGACCCTTCCGAAACTGAGCGTATAAAATCTTTAATCAAAAATCGTCGAGAGGAAGAGATTAAAAGCCAAGAAGAGAAAGCGCTAGAACATAAAGATTACATCACAGAAAATCCTGACGCTCTTCCTTTGCAAAGTCGATTTTTAGTAACAAGCTTTCTTTTTCGGGTAGTATTTTATTAGCTTATAATTGTTTAAGACTCAAAAAAACATCGAGTGCCATTGGCGTTTTAATATTCGGATTGACTTTTACCATACTACAAATTTTAGCTTTTCCTTATCTCAAAATGATGTCAGATCACAAGTTTTTTTCATTACGTAAAAGCCCCGAAATGTTGTTTTCTGGAATTGGTTTTCTCATGCAATTTTTTGTTTGGAGTGAAGTTATTCCTAAAAAATTCGAGTACCGCCAAGACTCATTATTAGTTCCATTTTTAGTTGCAGTAGTAATGCTTTCACTTATTTTATGGAATTATAACAATTGGTTTTCAAGCTTTTTAATGCATCGATTGTTGCAAGCTTTATTTTAAAACAAATTATACCGATTAAGCTTTTTTTGAGTATTTTTAAATTCACAATGAATTGAATGAAAAAAATACTTCTTATTCTTGGCAGCATTTTCATTATAGCCATTATTGGATTAATCTATCTTTCGGGTTATAAAATTCCCAATACTAATAAACATCCCCAAATTCCGTATTTTCCAAAAACGACCAAAGCAGACCAATTTGTTAACAAACAAGTTGATAGTCTTTATATTAACAACTATTATTTGATTCCGAAAACCGATTACATTTTAATTAATTATAAAAAAATTGACAACAATAATAACGAAACGAGAATCGCTATTATCAAAAAAAATCTAAAACCGATCTACGATTTTTATTCTAAAGGCAGCGTCTCTTATGGTTATGAAAACGAAAAAAATTTGGTTTATTTTAGTTCAGCATCAAGCGAAAATAAAGATTTGAAGCCATTCGTTTTAGATATCAATACTTTAAAAACTCATGATCTATCAGCAACTGAATTAAAAAACAAAAAATTAAGTTTTGATGGACGTCTTATTGCAATAAAAATGGCTGGTGACCATGGCATCAATATGCATAATATTCAGCTTTTTGATAAAGCAGTTACTGGTAACAGTCTTGGTAGGATAAGCTACGGGACACCATCTTCTAGCGTTGAAGGACGCGAAAAAGTTTATGAAAAAAACAGCGGCATCTTCACGCAAAGTCGAGATTATTTTTTTAAAATGAAATTGAAAAATGAAGAAGTCGAGTTCAAAACAGACTTGTTTTACAATTCTGGGATTTATTTTGATGAGTTAAATTCACCAAAGACGGACCAAGACACATTGCTATATTATTCGGACAAAAGATTCTATCAATTTTATAAAGAGAAATAGCATGACGAATTTTAATTCAATTTCTATAAGCGTCATCGTTTTTATATTATTTGGCTGCAAATCTCCAAATGAAAATAGTATCAACGGAATATTTTCATACTGTTTTAATTCTTTTTTGCCAATAATTTTGCAAAGTATTCTTCATCCTTAAAAATAATTTCTGACACAAATAACACAATTATGAAATTAAAAATTACAGCTATATTTTTCTAATTTTTGTATCGTTAAAGAGCTCTGCACAAGTTTCTGACAAACAATATCGCAACATCATATGCTACTTAAAAGCTGACCTTAACAAAGATGGGCTTACTGACAAAGTGGTTGTTAGAGAAAATGCTGAAGACTCAAAACAAGCATATTTGCTGAAAATCTTTTTTAAAAATATAGATACGAATGCTTCGATTAGAATAAATCATAAATTAGCTTTTCTCTTTAAGTATCGTGATCTAAATAGCCAACACAATTCTAAAAAAGCTATCGTAGATAGCGGGATTAACTTCAAAAAAAAACCTAACTAAAATTTTTGTTAGGTTTTTTGATTTTTAAAATTCTAAAACTGTCCGCCACCAAGTGCACGATAAAATTCGGTCATGGCTTGCAACTGTTGCAACTTGTCATTAACCGCAGATAATTGCGCCTGCAACAAGGCTTGTTCTGCCGTCAAAACATTAACGTAATTAACTTTCGATGAGTAAGTTAACAACTCATTACTAAAATCAAGCGCCTTTTGTAAAGATTCGATTTGTAGTTGACGCGTCGCCTCTTTGGATTTTGCTTTTTCGTAAGTTACCAAAGCATCCGAAACCTCTGCACCAGCCTTTAACAAAGTTTTTTCAAAATTGAGATACGCTTGTTCTTTACGTGCTTCTGTTATTTTGACTTGCGCCTTGCGATTGCCTTGTTGGAAGATATTTTGGGTTACAGTTCCACCAACCGTATAGAATAAGGACTCGTTGAAAAAGTCTTTAATATTCTTTGACGACAGCCCTAAAGCTGCGGTAATATTAAGCGACGGATAAACCTGCGCCAAAGCGACATTTTTGTTTTCGAAAGCTTGACGAAACGCCATCTCAGCCGACAAAACATCTGGACGATTCTGCAACAACGACGCTGGAAGTCCAGTTCTGAAATCTGTGGAAACAACTTGCGAGTCAATGCTATTTCTTTGAATATCTTTTGGTGCTTCACCCATTAAAAGATTCAGTGCATTTTCGGTTTGTTGAATCTGAATTTCCAAATCAGGAATCATCAACTGCGCTGCATATAAATTGGCTTTACTTTGCTCAACATCCGCACCAGTCAAATAGGCCGCATCCATCAACAACTGTACAGCTTCAACATTTTTGGTGCGAAGATCGACCGTTTGCTTTGTGATTGCTAACTGTTTGTCCAAAGACAACAACTGATAGTACAAACTTGCAGCCTGTGCGACCAATTGCGTTTGTACAGCTCTTCTCGCCGCGTCGGTTTGTAAAAAACCTGCGTAAGCAGAACGTTTCATGGTCGCCATCTTTCCCCAAATATCAACCTCCCAACCAGCAGACAGGCCCAATTGGAAATTCATAACATCTGGCATTCTAAAATTGCTACCTTGCGCCGCCGCACTATTTTTGGTGTCTTTTATCGAAGCAATGCCGTCAATAGTTGGCAAATTGTTAAGTTGCGATTGTTTGAAAACCGCATCCGCTTCATTAATTCTCGTTACAGCGATTTTTAGATCATAATTGTTCTCAATCGTTTTTTTGATGACACTTTGTAGTTTGTCGTCAGCAAAAATTTGATTCCAAGCGACTTTTGCCATAGATAGAGAATCGGCGTTGGTTTGCTTTCTAAACAACGACTTATCCCAATCGGCTTTTACACTTGGTTTTTGATAGGTTTCCGTGACTTTACAAGACTGCATTAATCCCGCTAAAGCTATTGTGGAGACTATATGTGAAGTTTTAATTTTCATTGTAATAGATTTTCTTTTGAGATTATTCGCTAAGTCTGTTTCCATAATCTTCTTCGAAAACTTTCTTGTTAGACACACGTTCTTGTAAATATTGGAAAATTGCAAACAAGATCGGAATAAATAATACACCAAATATTGTCCCAACTAACATACCGCCAATCGCCCCAATACCAATCGATTGGTTACCAATAGCTCCTGCACCACTTGCCGTCGCTAACGGAATTAATCCAAATATAAATGCAAACGATGTCATCAAAATCGGACGAATCCTTTGCTTAGCTCCAGAAATTGCAGCTCGACCAATGCTGTAACCCATTTTGCGAGCGTCCAATGCAAATTCAACAATTAAAATTGCATTTTTTGCCAAGAGTCCTATTAACATAATTAAAGAAATCTGTGTGTAGATATTGTTTGACTTACCAATCCAGCTTGAAAACATCATAGCCCCAGCCAAACCAACTGGCAATGACAACATTACAGCAAATGGAAGCAAATAACTTTCGTATTGCGCGGCCAATAAGAAATAAACGAATACGCAACAAAGTATAAAGATAAATACCGTTTGACTTCCCGAGTTAACTTCTTCCCTTGTCAATCCAGAAAACTCGTATCCATAACCTGTTGGAAGCGTTTCTGCCGCAACTTTTTTCACGACTTCAATGGCGTCACCAGAGCTATAACCGGCATTTGGCGTACCATTAACGGACACAGAAGTAAAGAGATTAAAACGTCCTATCGCTTGCGGACCATATACTTTTTTAGTGGTTACAAAACGACTAACCGGCGCCATAACACCTGCACTATTTCTCACCATCATTGAGTTTAGATTTTCTAAACTTTGACGTTGATCTGCTGGCGCTTGGTAGATAACACGATATTGTTTTCCGAACAAGTTAACATTGGAAGAATATACACCGCCAAAATAACCTTGCATTACCGATAAGATATCATTAACTGTAAAACCAGCAGCTTTAGCCGTCGGCACATCAATGTCAATCATATACTGCGGATAATTTGGATTAAATGACGTAAAAGCATTTTGTACTTCGGGACGTTCTTTAAGCGCATTGATAAAATCGTTACTTACTTTTGTTAAATCTTCAATACTTCCACCTTTTTGATCCTGAACTTGAAATTCGAAACCTGCTGCATTACCAAAACCTTGAAGCGTTGGTCGCCCAAAGAAGACCAATTTTGCATCTTTAATCCCCGCCGTTTTTTGGTATAACCTTGCTAAAAGCGCTTGTGTACTTTCTTCCTTATTTTTACGTTCTGACCAAGGTTTTAATTTCAAAATTAGCATACCGTTGTTACTTCCTGATCCCGACATCATGCCACGACCAGAAACTTTAAGAATATGCGCCACTTCTGGTTCTTGTTTAACAATAGCTTCTACTTCATCAAGAACAGCTTGTGTCCTAACTTCATTAGCACCCAACGGCAATGAAATATCAGCCATTATTCCACCCATATCTTCTGATGGAACAAAAGACTTAGGCGTTGTATTCATCAACCAAATAAATAGTCCTGTAAATGCAATTAGTCCTAAACCTGCAAGCCATTTTTTTCTTAATAAAAATAATACCCAAGTTGAATAACGCTTAACTAAAGCATCAAAAATGGTATTAAAATACAGGAAAAATCGTTGCATCACATTCATCTTCTTTGCTTCATGCGAATGTGGTTTTAAGAAAATTGCGCACAAAGCTGGACTCAAAGTCAAAGCGTTAACTGCCGAAAGTGCGATCGAAATTGCTAATGTTAAACCAAATTGCTTATAAAATACACCCGCCGAGCCCGTAATAAAACTTACTGGTACGAAAACGGCAGACATAACTAACGTAATACTGATAATCGCTCCACTAATCTCGCCCATCGCATTAACCGATGCACGAAGTGGTGATTTTTCACCTTGTTCCAATTTAGTATGTACAGCTTCGACAACAACAATAGCATCATCCACAACAATCCCAACCGCTAGAATTAAAGCGAAAAGCGTTAGCAAGTTGATTGTAAATCCGAAAATATTTAGGAAAAAGAATGTACCAATAATAGCAACAGGAACCGCAATTGCAGGAATTAATGTTGAACGCCAATCTTGTAAGAACAAAAATACGACCAAGAATACCAAGATAAATGCTTCAACCAAGGTATGTACAACTTTCTCGATAGAAGCATCTAGAAAATCATTAGCATTAACGAGTGTTGTCCATTTAATACCTTTTGGGAAAGCTTTTTCGGCATTGGTTAATACTGCTAACGTTTGATCAATAACATCTTGTGCGTTAGATCCCGCGGTTTGCGAAATCGCAATACCAATACTCGGATTACCATCCGTGAAACTCTTCCCCGTATAATCTTGTGCACCTAATTCTATTTTAGCAACATCTTTGAGACGAAGAATTTGACCGTTTTCTGTTCCTTTCAAAACGATTTCTTCAAACTGAGGAATCTCTGTTAAACGACCTTTGTATTTTAAAGTATATCTAAAACTTGTATTAGCCTCGTCACCAACACTTCCTGGTGCAGCTTCAATATTTTGTTCTGCTAAAACAGCATTAATATCTGAAGGAACTAAGCCATAAGCTGCCATTTTTTGTGGGTCTAACCAAATCCTAACCGAATAATCTTTAGTACCGAAAACCGTGGCATCACCAACACCAGCTACCCTTTTAACCTGTGGAATAATATTGATGTTCGCATAGTTTTGGATAAAAGTTTGATCAAATTCTGGATTTTCACTATACAATGAAAATATTAAAACATTGGAACTCTGACGCTTAACAACAGTAACCCCTGCTTGCGTCACCTCGCGAGGTAACAAACTGTTGGCTCTAGAAACTCTGTTCTGTACGTTAACCGCTGCGATATCTGGATTAATCCCTTGCTTGAAATAGACTGTAACCGATCCCGATCCATCATTGGTAGCTGATGATGTCATGTAGGTCATACCTTCGACCCCATTGATTTGCTCTTCCAAAGGGACAATGACACTTTTTAAGATAACATCAGCATTGGCCCCCATATAGTTGGCGTTAACGACAACGGTGGGTGGTGCAATATCTGGATACTGCGCTACGGGAAGCGTAAAGATGCCCAAAACTCCCAAAATGACGATAATGATGGAAATTACCGTTGAAAGTACTGGACGTTCTATAAATTTTTTAAACATAAATCTTATTTAAAATTCAGAAAATTCTCAAATAATTACTTCTTCAAAATTGCTTGAAGAGTGGTTTCTTTAGGTACAATTTCGGTGTCATCTTTTAGCAAACCGACCCCTTGCACGACAATTTTGTCCCCAGCTTTCAGACCAGAATCAACAGCGTAAGTTATACCATCTGGAAGCTCAGTAATTTTTATTTCTTGAGATTTTACTTTATTGTTAGCTCCTACCAAGTAGACAAAAACTTTCCCTTGAAGTTCGTAAGTTGCTTTTTGTGGAATAACAATGATATTTTCTAAATTACTCGGAAGCAAAATCGTTGCGCTGTAACCACTTCTTAACAATCCTTGAGGATTAGTGAATGCCGCACGCATACTGAAAGATCCTGTACTTGGATCAACCAAACCACTAATAGATTCTAACTTTCCTTTTTCGTTGTACATTGTTCCGTCAGAAAGGCGAAGACTTATCAAAGGTGTATTTTTAATTTTCTCTTGGATTGAAGCGCCAGGAGAATGTTTCAAAAAGTTCAGTTGATCTTTTTCATTAATAGAAAAATAAGCAAATATTTTTGAGATATTTGAAACTGTTGTTAAAGCCTGTGAAGTACTGGCACTCACATAACTACCAGCCTTTAACGGAAGTGTTCCTACAACTCCAGAGACAGGACTTTTTATAACCGTATAACCTTGGTTAACTTTCGCATTGGTTAATTGCGCTTGTTGTTCAGCAAGACTTGCCTGTGCTGCTTTTAGATTGAGTTGTGCTGCTTGCAATTCGTAAGCCGATATAATATTGCGGTCTACCAAAGGTTTGGTTTTAGTCACTTGCATTTGAGCTGTTGCAACCGAAGCTTGTGCACTGTTAACTGAAGCTTGCGCGACACGAACCATTTGCTCATATTGAGGATTACGAATTCGGAACATAGACTGCCCTTTGCTCACCATTTGCCCCTCATCTACATAAAGATTCTCGATAAAGCCATCAATCTTTGGTCGTATTTCTACATTTTCGACACCTTCTAATCTTGCTGGATATTCTGTATGATTGTCTGCTGCCCCAGCTTTCGCAATGATATATTCATAGGGTTGCGGTTTGGCATCCTTCTGCGCATCAGGCTTCTTATCTTGTGAACAAGAAACTAAAATAAGCGCTGAAGCCGCCATCAGTATCGATATTCTTCTCATAAATATTAATAAAATTAAATGATTCGCTAAAATAAAGTTTTACAATCAAACAATCGATTGATTTATATCAATAAAAACAATTAAAGATAATAGATATTATGTATCGAAGAGCAAAGTGCTAACATGTTTAACGTTTACTTAACAAAAAAATCCGAAAGCTACAACTTTCGGATTATCGGTAATATTTCATTTTTTTGAAGAGCAAATCGTTTTTGATCGTTTTCTGAAAAATTTTGTGAATAATAATTGATATCAACCTCAAAACCAACGCTTTTTAATCGATCAAAATAATCCATCCCATACCATCTTACATGGTCGTACTGTCCGAAATGCTTCTGCCTTTCTTTAGGATCAACAATGCTAAAATCTTCATAAGTCTCCGCTAAACTATTCTTCATTGGCACTTGCACAATTCCCCATCCATCCTTTCTCAGCACACGATACAACTCAGACATAGCTTTTCTGTCATCCACAATATGTTCTAAAACATGATTACAAATTATGACGTCAAAACTATTGTCCGCAAACGGCAAATCCAAAATATCGGCCTTAACATCAACAATCGGCGAATACAAATCCGCAGAAGTGTAGTCAAGATTTTTCATTTTTTTGAAACGACGAAGAAATTCCTGTTCTGGCGCAAGATGAAGCACCTTAAATTTCTTTGAAAAAAACTCTGTTTCATTTTTAAGATACAACCACATCTGACGATGTCTTTCCAAAGATAAGGTCCCTGGCGATAATGCATTTTCGCGCTGCTTACCATAACCATAGGGAAGAAATTTTCTATAAGATTTACCATCTATAGGATCTGTAAATCGGTCGCCTTTAAAGATTTGATAAATCAGTGGACGTGCCAAAACACTAAGCTGAATAAGCATTGGTCTTGACACATTATTAAGAAGAAAACTCGCTATTTTTCTCAAATTAAATAAACTATATTTTACTTTAAATAAATTTTACAATAATTGAATTTACAATTATTTACAACTTTTAATTAAAGTCATTTTTATAAAATTAAAAATCTAACTGGAATGCTTTTTCTTCATCTGAAACAATTCCTAAAGCATCATAAATATATTGATAAGTTGATAGTAAAACTGGCTTACCTTTGATGATACAAACGTCATGCTCAAAATGTGCAGAAGGAAGCATATCCAAAGTTGTAACCGTCCAACCATCATTATGGAATTTTACTTTTTCAGTTCCCATATTCGTCATCGGTTCGATGGCTAAGGCGATACCATCTTTCAAAACTTTACCACTTCCTTTTTTACCATAATTGGGCACCTGCGGATCTTCATGCATTTTACGCCCCAAACCATGTCCTACAAGCTCTCTAACAACGCCATAACCCTCCTTCTCACAATGTACTTGGATTGCATTTGCAATATCACCAACACGCTTACCACGAATACATTGTTCGATACCTTTATAAAGAGACTCCTTGGTAACACGAAGCAATTTTTTAACTTCTGGAGACACTTCTCCGACTTCAAAAGTATATGCATGATCCCCATAAAAATCATTCATGTAAACGCCACAATCTACGGACAAAATATCGCCTTCCTTTAAAAATTCATCATTCGGAATCCCATGGACTACCTGCTCGTTGGGAGAAATACAAAGATTTTTCGGAAAATCGTACATTCCTAAAAATGCTGGATAACCACCATGATCACGAATAAATTCGCCACCCAATTTATCTAAATAGTTAGTTGTAACACCAGGTTTAATTTCCTTCGCAAGCATACCCAAAGTTTTAGAAACCAATTGAGCGCTTTCTTTCATCAAGCGAAGTTCTTCTATTGTTTTTAACTGTATCATTGTATTAAAAAATTAAAATGCTGATTAAAAAACCAGCATTAAAAATGTTTGTCTAAATATTTTACCAAAAAAGACCTCTCTTTTTTTCCTTTTTCATTTTTGAATAAGCGTGTACTTCTCCTCCAGCAACCTGAAACTCGATACGCTCTTTTACGATTTGATAAACTTCGCCCCAACCTGGGAATCCTCCTAGATTACGATCGTCAATAAATAAATCGGCATCAATTTTACGACTTTGCGTTTCATTATCAAAAACCTCACCTTCAAAACTTGAATTAACAGCATAAAATTCTAATCCATTTTTGCGACAAAACTCAACGGCGTCGTTAAGTTCTTTACCATGACGGTATGTCCATAAAATCAGTCTATAACCTTCTGACTGTAACTTTTTTAAGGTATCAAAAGCGAAAATTTTAGCTTTTCCAATTCCTGGGTAAGCATCATCTACAATTGTACCATCAAAATCAATAGCCAATTTTTTGTTGTTGATCATCATTATTTTAAAGCTTAAAAAGTATGCAAATATACGAAAAATAAAAGATTCGATTGTTTAATATAAAAACAAAATCCAACACGTTATAATGCTGGATTTGTAATATTTAAACCTTATGAATTAAATGCTAACTTTTAACCCATTTGAAGTTGTATTCTCTATCTGGAGTCGATAGACGATCTGTAATACGCTGTAATCGTGCAGGTAATTTCATTAAATAATCTCTAGCTTTTTCTGCAGACTCGTTAAGTCCACCAATGTTATCAATCTTCCAGTCTACCAAAAGATCTTTTAGAATATCGATATAATCTTGCGCGGTATACACCATACAACGTTGTGCAGCATCTGAGAAGTGCTCCCAAAGTTCGCCCGCCTTTTGACCAGATTCTCTCATCAAGTGCGCTGGCATAACGATTTTCTTACGCATCATATCTTCGAAAGCTAACATCATTTCGCTTGGATCCAATTCGAAAATCTTTTCTACGAAATGTTTGTAAGCCTTAGCATGCCTCGCTTCATCCGCAGCAATCACACCACACATTTTAGCCAATTTAGTATTACCTGTTTGCTTCGCCAAAGTACCAACACGACGGTGCGAAATATTAGTCGCGGTCTCTTGGAAACTCGTATATACGAAGTTTTTATAAGGATCCATACTTGTTTGCAGATCAAACCCGTCATTAATTAAATAATGGGTTGTAATTTCCATTTCGCGCATGTTGACACGCCCACATAGATAAAGATATTTACCCAACAAATCACCATGACGATTTTCTTCTGCCGTCCAAGCTCTCACCCATTCTGCCCAACCAACTCTTTCTTCTTGGTTGATACCGTCAATCCCCATAATCCACGATTCATAGCTAGGAAGCGCTTCTTCTGTAATACAATCGCCAATTAAAGTTACAAAAAGATCATAAGGCATTTCGTTCGCAAATGTCTGTAACTCATCCAATTGATCTTTAAAATCGGCACTAGATGTATCTGGCAAAAAGTCCGAGGGTTGCCATATCTTTTCAATAGGTGTGAGAAACTTGGATATGAAACTTGACATTTCCGTTTCTAAATTTTTCATCACCTCCTTCCTTACCAGTCTGTTATACATCAATATTTAATTTTAAGTTTTTGCAAAGTTAACAATATTATGCGTAGAATAGCATCTAAATTTGTATTTTCTGAAGAAATTAAGCTAGAGACACTAAAATCTCACCAGTCATAACATCTGGTTTAGCAATATTCATAACACTTAATATCGTTGGTGCAACATCTCCCAATTTACCAGGTTTTACTGTCCAAGTATGCTCTTTATCCATAACAATAAACGGAACTAGGTTGGTTGTATGTTGCGTATTAGGCGATCCGTCTTCGTTTTTCATAATGTCAGAATTACCATGATCCGCCAAAATAAATACGGCATAACCATGTTCGTAAGCCATTGTAGCTACCTTTTCGATGCAAGCATCAACAACTTCCGCCGCTTTAACCGCTGCATCAAAAATACCTGTGTGCCCTACCATATCGGTGTTAGCAAAATTTAAACATACAAAATCAGCAGTCTCATGTTCTAGCTCTGGAAGTATGGCATTAGTAATATCATAGGCCGACATTTCTGGTTTTAGATCATAAGTTGCCACATCTTTTGGACTTGGACAAAGTAAACGTTTTTCTCCGCTAAATTCCGCTTCGCGACCACCAGAAAAGAAGAACGTAACGTGTGGATACTTCTCTGTTTCTGCAATTCTAATTTGGGATTTTCCATTTCTTTCTAAAACTTCGCCCATAGTATTTTCTAAAACATTTTCGTCAAAAACAACCTCAATGTTATGGAAAGTTTTATCATAGTTGGTCAAGGTGATATACTTAAGATTCAACCTATACATATCGTAATCTGGGAAATCTTTTTGAGAAAGAACTTCTGTAATTTCGCGACCTCTATCTGTTCTGAAATTAAAACAAATCACAACATCTTCTTCCTCTATGGTAGCGATTGGTAAACCATTTTGGATACAAACAATCGGTTTGATAAACTCATCCGACACATTATTTTGATATGATTTTTCAATAGCTTCTAAAGGATTTTTAGTTTCTTCTCCCTTTCCTTTTACCAATAGATCGTAAGCTAATTTTACACGCTCCCAACGCTTGTCACGATCCATAGCGTAATAACGACCAATAACGGAAGCCAAACGTCCTGTCGACTGCTTCATATGATCTAGGAGTTCTCCAATAAAGCCTAAGCCAGAATGAGGATCGCAATCTCGTCCATCGGTAAAAGCATGTACAAATACATTTTTTTCTAAACCAAAATCGTGCGCTGCGCTTAACAAAGCTTTAAGGTGATTGATATGCGAATGCACGCCTCCGTTAGAAACAAGACCAATAAAATGAACTTTCTTATGATTCAATTTTGCATATTCAAAGGCATCTTGAATTTCTTTTTGACTTCCCAAAGTACCATTTTCAGCAGCCATATTTAATTTAACAAGGTTTTGATAAACCACACGTCCAGCACCAAGATTCATATGTCCGACCTCTGAATTCCCCATTTGACCTGCTGGTAAACCAACAGCTAAACCACTGGCTTCCAATGTTGTGTTAGGGAAGTTTTTGAGACAACTATCTATAAAAGGTGTATTAGCTTTTGCAAGTGCAGAAACTTCAGGATTAGTACCCAAACCCCAACCATCCAAGATGGCTAGTATCGCTTTTTTTGACATGATTTTGGAAATTTTTCTACTACAAATTTAAAAAATAAGGCTTAAGAATTCTAGTAAAATTAATGTTTTTAGTTTCGATATTTTATTTAACTTTAAAACATTTTTCAAAACATAACAAATACAATGGACTTAAGAGACCAATTGAAAAACCTTTTCCCCGATCATGAAGAGCAAGATTTTGAAATGCCCGAGGAAAAGTTTCAACAAAAAGAAGCGCTCGTTTGCAAATTCGAAAAGAAAGGTCGCAACGGAAAACCTGTTACCTTAATAGAAGGTTTCGAAGGTAATGAAAATGAGCTAAAAGCGATTTCTAAAAAAATAAAAACAATGCTGGGGATCGGTGGATCCGAGAAAGATGGTGTTATCGTCATCCAAGGTGATAACCGCGATAAGATTATGACGATCCTAAAAGATATGGGCTATAAAACAAAACGCGTCGGCGGTTAATTAAAAATATATTTGTGTTTGAGGCGTTGAAGATTTAAGATTTACAACGCTTTTTTTCAATTGGATTTCCTGTTAGGATTAAAGGTTTTAAATTTTTAAGCGAAATAATCTCTTTAGAAATTAGACTTAACTTATCGTTAGAAAAATTAATACTTTTCAATATTTTCAAATTGCCGGCTGTAAGCCGGTAGGTGTTCGATCTTGTTGTTATTAATATTTAGAAATTCTAAATATTTTAGTTTTAAAAAGCTTTTTGGAAGTTTGACAATGGCGTTTTCTTGAAGTTCTAAATATTTCATTTGCTTGGGAAAGTTCAGGTATTCTAACTCATAAATCTGATTCATAGATGAATTTAAATATTTCAACTCTTTTATTTTGTCAAGATTTTCAGAAATAAAACTAATGTGATTGCCATGTAAATTGATTTCTTTCAGATTTTCAATGTCGGTTAAAGCTACTCGGAAAAAGCGACAAATTGTGAGCATTGAGAGGTATAACTTCTAAGTTTTGACGTTTTGCAAGATTAAGATTTGGTTCTGTTAAAGCATTTAGGTTTATAAAAAACTCTTTCGACTGCGTCAATTCTGCAAGGTTATCGGGTTTATATTTAATTCCATTTTTAATCATATCAAGCTACTTGAGTTTTTTAAGACTGAATAGTTTTTCATCTATTTTCTCCAAATTATTTCCCATAGACTTTAGAAAGAAAACGTTTTGAAAATAAGTAATTTTCACACGGAACATTAAAAAGTCCTTTCTCGCGAAAACTTAAACTAAAGATTTTTCCTTCGACTTTTTTGCATCTTCAACAGATGTAAAAGTCGGAAATTTGATGGGATCTACCTGTGCATTAAAAGCCTGAAAACTTAAAACAAAAAGGAAAAATTTAAACTTAAAATAAAAGCCCCTGATCACAAAACATAAGGAGTTGAGTTGCAGTAATAAGTATTTTTTCAACAGTTTAACCGTTTTTTGACAAAATTAAGAAATTCTAAATATGACAAATGCAAGATTAATATATTAGTGAATATGTGAGAATATTTACTAAATTAGCACCTCTAAAAATTTTTAGACTTAAAAATTACTGAACGAATGCTGACTTCAATTCGTTCCAAAAGCCTCTAAAACAGTGGTTTTTCATTAATAATAAAAATAATAAAATATGCTTAATAAACTTGCAGCTTCAGAGTTGGTTCTTAACGACGACGGTAGTGTTTATCATCTTAACCTTTTGCCAGAAGATATTGCGGACAAAATCTTGTTAGTTGGCGATCCTGATCGTGTACCACGTGTTTCGAAATATTTTGACACAGTAGAAATTAAAAAAAACAAACGCGAATTCTATACACATACTGGGACACTTCGTGGCGAAAGAATTACGGTAATGTCAACAGGAATCGGTACCGAAAATATCGACATCGTGATGAACGAGTTGGATGCTTTGGTAAACATCGATCTTAAAAACAAAGAGTTCAAAACAGAACATAAGTCTTTGGATCTTTTCCGCATGGGGACTTGTGGAAGCGTTAACCCAGACATCCAAGTGGACAATCTTTTGGTGAGCGAAAATGTTGTTGGTCTTGACGGACTAATGCATTTCTATAGCGATTATAAGTTTGAAAATAAATTCAGTAAAGCGTTTTTAGACAACTTCCCTTATGCCAACATCAAACCAATGTTGTACTTCTCGCACTGTGCGCCAGAATTGTTAGATCTTTACAAGGATGCAAAATACCACGGTAATACAGCAACCTTCCCTGGCTTCTATGCACCGCAAGGACGTCAATTGAGACTAAAAGCTTTGGATGATCAATTCTTGGAAAAGCTTAATGATCTTGGGATTTCAAACTTCGAAATGGAGACCTCGGCCATCTATGGACTTTCTAAATTGCTAGGACACAAAGCCATTACTGTTAACTGCGTTATCGCTAACAGAAGACGTGGCGAATTTGCTGCCGATCACCATGCTTCAGAAAAAATGATGATCGAATGGGTGCTAGAACGTGTTATTAAATAAAGTCACAACGCTCATTTAATCCAAATAAAAAAGCCTAGATATCATGTCTAGGCTTTCTTTTTTATTGGGTTTTAAAATAAAAACTATCTCGCGTGACAATCCAATATGTGGTCATTTACCATACCTGTCGCTTGCATGTGCGCATAGACAACTGTAGAACCAAGAAACTTAAATCCTCGTTTTTTCAAATCTTTTGCTAAAGCATCAGAAATATCGGTGGTTGCAGGAACGTCTTTCAGAGTTGAAGGTTGATTAATAATCGGTTGATTATTTACAAATCCCCAAATATATGTTGAAAAGCTTCCGAACTCTTTTTGGACTTCCATAAATCGTTTCGCGTTATTTATTGTTGCTAAAACTTTTAATCGATTTCTAACAATACCAGTATCATCCATTAATTCTTCCACTTTTGTATCATTATAGTCAGCTATTGTTTTATAATCAAAATTATCAAAAGCTTTTCTAAAATTTTCTCTTTTTCTTAAAATTGTAATCCAACTAAGACCAGCTTGGAAACTTTCTAAAACCAAAAACTCAAAAAGCGTCTCGTCATCATAGACTGGTTTTCCCCACTCGTTATCGTGATAGTCCATGTATAGCTCGTCTTTACCACACCAACCACATCTTATTTTTTCCATAATTGTCAAATTTTAGTTAAGAAAAGTTTGTGAAAAATATGAAATATTTTAACATCCCTTATAACTATGATGGAATATATTTTGAAACTATTACTAACACAAACATTAAATACTTAAAGCAATGGACAATCAAGATTATAACAAAGCAAAAGAAGCTGTTAACGGTGCAAAAGAATCTCTTAATAGCTTTGCAAATAACTCTCAAGAGAAAATTACAGAATTAGCTAATAAAGCTAAAAACTATATTGACGAGCAAAAGAGAGCTAACCAAGAGCCTACCAAAGAAGGATTTTTTGACCACATAAAAAATTCGGTTGCTAATGCTTGGGACGATACCAAAGACTTTGCGGAAGAAGCTTGGCAATCGACAAAAAACACAACATCAGAACTTTATGAAAAAGCAGCTGACAAAACTGAAGAAATTAGAGATAATATCGCTGACAAGTTAGATTCTAACAAGGAAGAATAAGATCTAAGCACTTTCATATTAACACACTATCATTTATATTAAGAGGAATTTATCATTCCTCTTTTTTATGTTTAAGAATAAAATTATCTTTGGAAACCTAAACTTTAAAAATGATACAAAAATCTTCTTTGCTCATTGCGACCACTCTTATAACGAATTTGTACTTTAGTCAATCTGCAAATCCTTATTACGCGTCGATTAGTAATCAAGTAACACAAAATAATATTACAACCAATCTTCAAGAATTTGAAAACATTGGTGTTAAAACGACGGGAAGTGCAAATTTGAACCAAGCATTAACTTGGCTTAAATCTAAATACGCAGGTTTTGGGTATAGCGCTTCAGAAATGCAAGAACATCCTTTTAATTATAAAGGTACAACCTCCAAAAATCTAATCATAACAAAAACCGGTACCAAATACCCAGATACTTATGTGATTATCTGCGGGCATTATGACACGGCTAGCGGTCCTGGAACTAATGACAACGGAAGTGGTGTTTCTGTGATTTTGGAAGTAGCTCGACTTTTAAAAAGCATCGACACCGAATATTCTATCAAATTCATCAATTTTGCAGGTGAAGAGCAAGGTCTTATCGGAAGTTCAGCTTATGTCAATAATGTTGTTAATGGCACAAATCCAAAAATGAATATTAAACTGGTTTTTAATATTGACGAAGTTGGTGGTGTAGCTGGTCAAGTTAACAACCAAATCATGTGCGAGCGTGATGAGAGTAACTATGTCAGTTCTAATAACGCAGCATCTAATACGGTTACGCAACAGTTGATGTCTTATGTAAGTCTATATTCGCCACTGCAACCGAAGTTGTCACACGCTTATAATTCGGATTATATGCCGTTTGAAAATAATGGTGAAGTAATTACAGGTTTCTACGAAGCTAATGAAAGCAGTTATCCGCACACTCCTGGTGATACATTTGTAAAGTTAGATCCTGTCTATATTTTTAATGTCGCAAAAGCTGCAACTGGCGCAATGATGCATTTCGCTGGTGCAAAAAACCAAACAATGGCAGTTTGTACACCCGAAGATCAAGTCAAAAGTCTAGAGATTTCTCCAAATCCTGCGAATGATTATATTACTTTAGAATTTATTAATAAAAAACTAAAAGATTATAATTTTAGTATCGTTGATACCTTGGGCAAAACAGTTTTGAATGTTAAAAACGAAGACCGCATTAACATTCAATCCTTAAGAAAAGGAGTCTATTTTGGGACTTTATCAATAGACGGAATTTCTCACACCAAAAAAATATTGGTAGATTAAGAGAAGATTTCACAAATAAATGATTACTTAATAATTAGTACAATTTTTGTTACCTTTGCCTTATGCAAAAAATTCTTATTGTAGAAGACGAAAAAGCCATTTCAGGCGTTCTTCATAGTATATTATCAGAGGAGCTTACGGATTACGAATTCCAAATCGCTGATGACGGGCTCGAAGCCTTAAAAATTCTTGAAAAAGAAGATTTTTCATTGGTTATTTCCGATATCAAAATGCCAAAACTTTCTGGTACCGAATTACTAAAAGAAACCATGCAGATAAAACCAGAAACTACTTTTGTTATGATTTCTGGTCATGCCGATATCGACACAGCTGTTAATTGTCTTAAAGATGGCGCTTATGATTTCATATCGAAACCTATCGATATTAACAGATTGATTACCAGCGTTAAAAATGCTTTAGACAAAGGTAATCTACAGAAAGATAATAGAAGCTTAAAATCGGAAAACAATCAACTTAAAAAGAAAGTCAGCAAAAAATATCAAATGATTGGTAAATCTCCGGCGTTGAAGATGATCCAAGATATGATTGAAAAAGTGGCAGCTTCTGACGCTAGAGTTTTGATTACAGGACCTAATGGTGCTGGTAAAGAATTGGTTGCCCACGCGATCCACGCACAAAGCGAAAGATCAAAAGGTCCAATGGTTGAAGTTAACTGTGCGGCAATCCCGTCAGAACTTATTGAAAGTGAATTATTTGGACACGTTAAAGGATCTTTTACAGGAGCTATTAAAGATAAATCTGGAAAATTTGAACAAGCTAACGGCGGTACAATTTTCCTTGATGAGATTGGTGACATGAGTTTGGTAGCACAAGCTAAAGTCCTTCGTGCTTTACAAGAAAGCAAAGTGTCTCCTGTAGGTAGTGATAAAGAGATAAAAGTTGACGTTAGAGTTGTAGCAGCGACTAACAAAGATTTGCATAAAGAAATTGCGGACGGAAAATTCCGTGAAGATTTATTCCACAGACTTTCTGTTATCGAAATCCATGTTCCAGCATTGGACGATCGTAAAGATGATATTCCTCTTTTAGTGGAACATTTTGCAAAATACATCGCTGATGAACAAGGAAATGCTGTAAAAAAATTTGATGATAAAGCCATTGCAGCGCTTCAACAATTCAGCTGGACTGGTAACATACGTGAGCTTAGAAACGTTGTAGAACGTTTAGTAATTTTGGGTGCAAATCCTGTTTCGGCGGAAGATGTTGCTAACTTTGTGAGAAAGTAGACGATTTTAATATTCTAAGGAAACCGCAGAACTTTAAAATCTGCGGTTTTTTGTTTTAAAAAATTTAATAAGATATGAAGTTTCTTGACTTAAAATACACGCGCGAATCTTTAACCTTAGCATTACCTGTAATGTTGACGCAAGTGGGACAAGTTTCTGTTAACTTGTTCGACAACATTATTGTAGGCAAGTTGCTTGGCTCGCAGGCATTAGCTTCGGTGTCGTTGGGAAATGCTGTATTCTTTTCGATATTTGTATTGGCATTAGGATTTTCTTTTGCAATTCCGCCTTTGGTATCGGAAGCGAAAACGCAAGAAAAACATTCGATTATTAATAATGTTTTTCGTCACGGATTTGTCATTAATATGACCGTTGGGATTATATTGATGTTAACTTTAATGTTAGCACTTCCACTGCTCTATCACATGGATCAACCAAGGGAAATCATACCTGATACCATTGACTTTTTGCACATAATGGCAATTAGCATGATACCTTTCATGATGTTCCAAACGTTGCGCGAAGTTTCGGAAGGTCTTAGCTATACTATTGGTGTTACCAAAGCCACAATTCTTGCAAATATCATTAATGTCATTCTAAATTATGTTTTCATAAAAGGTATGTTCGGACTTCCTGCAATGGGCGTTCAAGGATCGGCGTTAGCCACTTTAATTGCGAGAGTCTTTATGGTGGTTTTCCTTTATTTTGTGATGGTAAATGAACCAAAAACAAAACGCTATGTTAAAGAGTTTAGTCTTAAAATATCGGAGTTCAGCAAGTCTATGTTTAATAAAATGATTAAACTTGGACTACCAACCGCTTTACAGATGTTTTTCGAAGTAACGGCTTTTGCGGGTGCCGCTTTTATTTGTGGATTAATAAGTGCTAAAGATATCGCATCACACCAAATTGCCTTGTCGATGGCATCGTTTACGTTTAATCTTTGTATTGGTTTTAGCGTTGCATCAACCGTTATGATTGGTAATCGACTAGGAAATCATGATTTTGTAGGTTTAAGAAAAGTAGGAATCAACAATCTTAAAATGGCATTTCTCTTTATGATATTTTGTGGTTTAATCTTTATTAGCTTTAGAGATATTTTGCCACATTTTTTCACGAAAGAAAGCGATGTTGAAGTTATTACTTTAGCATCACAATTATTAATAATCGCCGCACTTTTCCAATTGTCAGACGGTATCCAGGTAGCAACATTAGGCGCATTGAGAGGCATACAAGATGTCAAAGTCCCAAGCATTATTACCTTTATAGCATATTGGATTTTTACAATTCCATTGGGTTATTATTTATGTTATGTTCAGAAAATGGGCGCACTCGGTATGTGGATTGCTTTAGGAATTGGGCTGACGATCTCAGCTGTACTTTTGGTGACAAGATTTTTAAAACTTTCATCGCGATTAATTCATTCAAAATCAAATATTTAAAAACACAATATGCAAGTAGATATTAGAAAACTTTCGATAGACGATTACGACGAATTGGCAACAGCCATGCAAAATGCGTATCCCGATATTGAAGATAATGTGTGGACAAAACGCAATATCCAAAAATTAACTTCTATCTTTCCTGAAGGGCAGTTGTGTATTACAGTTGACGGAAAATTGGTTGCTGCTGCACTCTCTATCGTTGTACAATATGAGATTTTTGGAGACCAACATACCTATGACGAGATTACAGGGCAAGAGAGCTTTAACACGCATAGTAATATAGGTAATACACTTTATGGTATTGAAGTTTTTGTCGATCCAGAATATCGTACATTAAGACTTGGCCGAAGATTATACGATGCGCGTAAAGAATTATGCGAAATTAAAAATCTAAAATCCATCATCATAGGTGGAAGAATCCCAAATTATCACCTGTATAGCAATGAGTTATCTCCTCGCGAATACATCAAAAAAGTTAGATTAAAAGAAATCTACGATCCAGTCCTTAGCTTCCAATTATCAAATAACTTTTCTCCTTTAAAAATATTAAAAGGTTATCTAAAAGGTGATGTGGAATCCAAAGAATATGCAGTTCTTCTACAATGGAATAACATCTACTACACGTCCAAAAAGAATACGATGCAAGATAGCGTTATCCGACTAGGTTTGGTACAATGGCAAATGCGTCACTTCAAAGATATCGAAGCTTTTTATCAACAAGTTGAATTCTTTGTTGATGTTTTGGGAAGTTATGAGTCCGATTTCTGTGTATTCCCAGAATTGTTTAACACGCCTCTGTTGGCGCAGTTTAACCACATGCATGAGCGTGAAGCAATGGAAAAGCTTGCCGAAATGACAGAAGAAATTCGAAATAAAATTTCGGAATACGCCGTTAGCTACAACGTGAATATCATTTCGGGGAGTATGCCAATCATGGAAGATGGCAAAATGTTTAATGCCAGTTATCTTTGCCACCGCGATGGAAAAATCGACGAATATCGAAAAATCCATATTACACCTAACGAAAGACGCTATTACGGAATGCAAGGTGGTAACGAGATAAAAGTTATTGACACCGATTGCGGAAAAATTGGTATTGTAATTTGTTATGATGTCGAATTCCCAGAACTACCTAGGATTCTTGCTGATCAAGGCATGAAGATTTTATTTGTACCTTACTTGACAGATACGCAAAACGCCTACACAAGAGTTAGAAATTGCGCAGCTGCTCGTGCCATCGAAAACGAATGTTACGTGGCTATAACCGGTTGCGTTGGTAACCTACCTGGTGTTAGCAATATGGATATACAATTTGGGCAAGCAGCCGTTTTCACGCCGTCCGATTTTGCATTTCCTTCTAATGCTACAAAAGGTGAAGCCACACCTAATACCGAAATGACTTTAATTGTCGATGTCGATCTTAATCTGTTAAAAGAATTGCATTACAACGGCGCAGTACAAGTCATGAACGATCGTCGAAAAGACCTTTATGAAACCGTTAACCTTCAAAATAAATATTAAATCAGGTTTTAGACAAAAAAAATAATAACTCATAACTTGCAAAAAATGTCTATTAAAGAACAATACCAACATATCAAATCTCAACTTCCAGAGGATGTCACTTTGGTCGCGGTTTCTAAGAATCATCCAATTGAAAAAATCCACGAAGTCTATCATCTGGGGCAACGCATTTTTGGAGAAAACAAAGTCCAAGAAATGATGGAAAAACAACCCAATCTTCCGTCGGATATCGAATGGCATTTAATTGGGCATTTGCAAACCAACAAGGTGAAATATATTGCCCCATTTGTAGCAATGATACAAAGTGTTGACAGCGAAAAATTACTTATTGAAATCAACAAACAAGCTGCGAAAAAGGATCGCACAATAAAGGTTCTGCTACAAATCAAAATCGCTGAAGAAGATACCAAAACAGGTCTCGAAGTTTCAGAAGCTAAAGAATTATTTTTAAAATATCTTCAAGGTGAATTCCCAAATATTGACATTGTTGGACTAATGGGAATGGCGAGTTTTGTTGATGATAAAGAGCAAGTCAAAAGAGAATTTTCGTTCTTAAAAAGATTATTCGACCAATTGTCGATGCAAAAAAAATTAGACGTCCTATCCATGGGGATGAGCGACGACTTCCCTCTCGCTATCGAATGTGGCGCGAATTCTGTGCGAGTCGGTTCTGCGATTTTTGGACAAAGGATTTATTAAATAAAAAGCAGTCTTATTGACTGCTTTTTTATAATGTATTTTCTAAATTCTTCCTCAGTTCCTATGGTCATTTATTATGAAACATAAGTCATGAGAAATCTAATTTATGAATTGATTTCTTAAGATTTCTTGTGCCTCGGAAATCGAAGATTTGGCGTAGCCAATGACATAAGCCTGTGTGACAGCCTTTTTATATAAAACTACTCTCTAACCACACCTCCGCCAACAGACGACACTTTTGTAAAGATAAGATCTTTTGTCTTGGGTAGATAGACTTTTATATCGGTGCCTGGGGGACAGTTATCATTAGTGAGGATAGTAGAGCTGGATATATACTTCCAAGAAAGCTGATTAACATTGAGTTTTGTTAGGTAAACATAACCATTACCAACATTACAATTAACACCACCATAACTCATTAACAATTTTTTACCAGCATCTTCTACCCAAAAACTTAAAATTAGATCTTGCAACTGCTCGGAACTAAATTCTATTGTTCGACTGTCTTTTAGCACATTGCCCTGTGCATCTTTTACAACATAATTGGCTATCAAAACATCTTTATAGAAAATTGATATTCTATCTAAGAGTTTTTTAGTGTGCTTTGTGATATATAATGTTATTTTTTTTCCTTCAAAATTGGCTTCATAGGTTCCTACAAAAGTTTGTAGCTCATTATTGGTATCTTTTAGATACACATAATTTGGATGCTCTGTATAATCTGTTTTTAGAGGATAGGTTTGTTGTCCTTTGCATGAGATCGCTAAAATAAGACTTAGTAGTATAATTATATTTTTCATATTATTCTATATTAGAAACATTCTGTTGTCGTTGCTGTACTGCCATTTTTTTCTATAATGGTCACTTTGGTTACACCATTTTCTGTAGTGATGCGTTGCAAGTTAAACTTTCCATCATCTTTTTAACATAAATAAAATCTTAAACATGATAACAAAACAAAAAAAAAATGATAATTATCATTTTTAATGAAGAATAGTTTTAACTTAGTTAAAAGCAATTAAAATAATTAACAACCAATTAAAAAACACAAGATTATGGGACTATCTCACCTTAACAACAAACACCTAACTGCTGCCCAATTAACAGATGCCAAAGATGCACTAACAGCTCTAGAAGCCAGCCTACAAGACATCCAAGTGAATCTATCTGCTGACGAGCGCAAAAAGTATGGCAGTATTAACGAGCAAAACAAACTATTTGTTAACAAAGTCTACGACTTTCACAACAACGCACCACAGCTAAGTGCCCAGGATATCGACTGGACAGAGTACGAAAAAGACTACACCTCCCGACAAAACTATGAAGCCCTTATCGCAAGAATGGAAGCCCTGATAACCAACCTAAAGAATGCAAAAATCCTCCACGACTACGACAACTACCAAGATGCTCTTACCGACTATGCCTACAGCAATTATAAATTGGGCACCAATACAAGTGGTTATGAAGTGAAGGTTAACGAGCTGAAACAGTTCTTCAGCAGAACATCACAAGAGAGCCCCCCAACAACTTAAGGTTAACATAAACGGCGCCCGAAGCTATAGCTTCGGGCGCCGTTTTTTATCCAGCAAGCTTATAATATACACTTATCAGCTTACAAACGATTGTCATCCTATCATACACCTATCGGTTGGGCTTACCTAGCTTAGTGTTGACGTCTTGTACTATTGCATTGCGGTAATACTCCGAAACTTTGACGTTCTGCACGTCAATTTTGACGTCACACACCCCAAAGTTGTCGTCATGAATAACAAATTTGGGGTTAATAAACAAAACTTTGATATACAGAACCGCAGACTTCAACTTGCGAAGCACAAAACTTCTATCCAGAACGTCAAAATGCTTCTGTATCTAAATTCTTGGATATCGCCTATCAATCCGAAGTTTAAAAACCTAATTAATAACGGATTGATAAACCCTCATCACATCATGAGCAATTTTTTCATCACTAAAATTGGCCACTGCAAAATCATAAGACTTCTCGGCGCGGCGCTGTCTTTCGGATGCGTTGTTCCACAGGAAATTAATCTTGGCTTTGATGTCAGCGACATTCAGCGGATTGATATAGACCGCATCTTTGCCGCCCGCCTCGGGAAGACAACTCGTATTGCTGGTGATAACCGCCGTTTTGGAAAAATGGGCTTCGATAATTGGAATACCGAAACCTTCGAACAAACTGGGATATACAAAAATATCTGCCAACTGATAAATGCAAGCCAACTCGACCATCGATACGCCTTCCAAAAACTGAACCTGCAATGTCATGTTTTCTTTTTTAATAAAGCTTAAAATTTGGTCTGCATAGTTGGTTTTTCGCCCCACAACAACCAACGGAATATCAGTTCCTTTCAGGGCTTTAACAACAGAGAAAAGATTTTTTCGCTCTTCAACGGTACCAACATTCAGTACAAAACGCTCGGGTAGATTGTATTTTATTTTAACGGCATTACGTTCTTTTAAGGTTTTTTCGGTTTTAAAAGCTTCGTGACATCCTTGGTAGATGACTTCTATTTTAGCTTCCGGAACTTTTAAAAATGTAATAATATCGCGTTTGGTTTGTTCCGAAATGGCGATGATTTTGTCAGCAGAATGGGCTGCTTTTTTAAATTTCCAAAAATGAATTTTACGATCAAAAAAGGAATAAAATTGGGGATAATGCACAAATATCAAATCATGGATGGTCACAATTTTCTTAATGGGTTTTTTGTTCCATTTTAAAGGTAATTCGCCCGATAAGCCATGGAAGATATCTGCATCGAGATTCTGAGCATCCTTCCCCATCTTTATCTGACGCGCCATATTTCCTTTAGAAATTGGACTAAAACTTACCGATGGATTTTCAAGAATTGCTTTGCCACGTTCGTTGTCACGTTTTGCAAGAAGCATGTATTTGTTCTCTGGAAAAAACGCTGCTAACATCCTCACAAGGTCGCGCGAGTAATTGCCCAGTCCCGAAGTGTTATTAAAAAAACGTTTGGCGTCGTATGCGATTTTCATTTAATCTTCAGATGGTTTTATAATGTCTTGTGAATGTTGTTTTTTCTTCCAATGTTCAGATTTTTTCCCGTAGAGAAAAATTCTTCCCAGTTTATATTTAAAAATAAGATGGCCTTGGAAATCGGTTCCCAAAAAACGATGTGCCGTTTGTGGATGTTCTTTTAACACCTCATTTACCGCTTCTGTATACGCTGTAGGTCCGGTAGTATAATGAACATTATGTGGATAACGATGCGTTTGAATATTGTTTAAAACTTTTTCTAAAGTTCGCTTCAAAAAAGGATGATTTTTATCTGAAATTAAAGCCCATTGACAGTACAAACCAGGGTTTCCTTCATGACTTACAATGGCAACATCATCATCTTTTATAAATTGATTTAAAGGAGTTTTATTATAACTATCAATATCCAAATACAAACCTCCTTTTTTGTACAGAATAGCATACCTGAAAAAATCTGCTTTGGCAGCACCAATGGTTAAGCTTTTGTAGGCTTTCAGATATTCGGGTGGAAATTCTTTTTCAAAAAAATCTAGAATTCTTGCATCATCGTAAAATTCATAATTCCAATCAGGATTTTTTTTCTTCATCCTCGATATATAAAAACGGGTAATCCATGGTAGGTTACCCGTTTTGAAAGTTTGAAATATATTTTTTGGAATAGCCATCTAAAAAATATTAAACCGCTACATTATTTTCTCTTAAAGCATCATTAAGAGAGGTTTTCTTGTCGGTAGATTCTTTTCTTTTTCCAATAATCAATGCACAAGGAACTTGGTATTCTCCTGCTGGGAATTTTTTAGTATAACTTCCAGGGATTACAACCGAACGAGCAGGCACACGACCTTTAATCTCAATTGGTTCTGGGCCAGTCACATCGATAATTTTAGTAGAAGCTGTTAATACAACATTTGCTCCCAAAACCGCCTCTTTCTCCACATGTACACCTTCAACAACAATACATCTAGAGCCGATGAAACAGTCGTCCTCGATGATAACCGGTGCAGCCTGCAAAGGCTCTAACACACCACCGATACCAACACCACCAGAAAGGTGAACATTCTTACCAATTTGTGCACAACTACCCACTGTAGCCCAAGTGTCAACCATCGTTCCACTATCTACATAAGCACCGATGTTAACATAAGACGGCATCATAATAACACCACTCGCTACAAAACTTCCGTGTCTTGCAATCGCATGAGGTACTACTCTTACACCTTTCTCAGCATAATTTTTCTTTAAAGGGATTTTATCATGGAATTCGAATGGTCCAACCTCAATGGTCTCCATCGTTTGGATTGGGAAATAAAGAACCACTGCTTTTTTCACCCATTCGTTAACTTGCCATCCGTTGTCTGTAGGTTCTGCAACACGAAGCTCGCCTAGGTCTAGTTTTTCAACAACATTTCTAATCGCATCGGTGTATTGAGACTCTTTTAGAAGTTCTCTATTTTCCCATACTTTTTCAATTGTTTCTTTTAATTCCTGTAAAGACATAGTTTTATATTTACTTTATTTAACAAAATTTTGGGCGTGCCCCTCTGTTTTTGCCAACAGCAAATGCAATCGCAAAAAAACAAAACGGGTCGCTCTGCGCACAGTCGCTTTTCTTACGTTGGCTTCAGCTTCGCCCAGCCAGCACAAGAAAGAGCTCCAACAATGTGCTTCGCCCTCACGCTAAGATTGTCGCAAAAATAGTAAATTTAAAGTACGCTACGCGCAAAAAGAAAAGCTTTATTCCAATAAGCTTCGTTAAGGGAAGAAATAATTACACCTTTGGTGGTGGAAGCATGAATAAATTTAATTTCGCCACTGTTTTCGATCTTGTTAACAATCCCAACATGCGATACATTTCTGCCACCTGCGGTTGCAAAAAAAAGCAAATCTCCAGGCTTGACTTCCTCCACACGAACCGAAGATCCAGTGTCCGCTTGCTCCGAAGAACGACGCGGTAATCTGTAACTGTTATCTTCAAAAACTTTGGTTACAAGACCAGAACAGTCGAAACCAGTTTTGGTATTACCGCCATATTTATAAGGCACCCCAAGATATTGTTGTGCATCTTTAACAACATCATACCGATCTCCAGAGACATTAGACGTATTGTTAGAAGTATATTTTTTTAGATTAACATTGGCTTTGGAAGAAGCAGTCGATTTGTATTTGGATCGACTTACATTTTTCGAAGTCGAACAAGAATACAAACTCACAGAAGCAATAAAAATATAGACTAACCTTTTCATTGAAAATCTTTTACACATCCCAAATATAACGAAAAAAGCTTATGTTTAGTCTAGTAGGTCTACTTTTTTATATTAGTCTTGTGTAAAATTCTATGTTAATTGAAATTGACATTTACACATTCTGAAAATCAAAAAAAGACACATCAATAATAATTATAATTTTTATCATTTCTTATCAAAGTAAAAAGTAAAGTAGTAATAAATGAAGATTCCTAATTTATACAAGGAAACTGATAAAGTAGAAAAATACAAATAGGCATTATATGTAAAAAACATTTCGTAAAATTGAACTGGAAATCATAATGCTGTATATTAAGCAAAATTTGCTTACTTTTGCATCCGATATTATCAACTTGGGGGATTGGCGCAGTTGGCTAGCGCGTTTGACTGGCAGTCTAAAGGTGACGGGTTCGATCCCCGTATTCTCCACGATTGAATTTCAAACACTTGCAGTATTGTAGATGTTTTTTTATATGGTTCAAGTACAACAAAAGTACAACAAACTTGTTGACTCAAAGATAGTTATTGTTTTCAATTGATTGCAATTATTTGTATTTTTAAAACAAATAAATACGCTTGATATGGAAAATATTTTTTTGAATTACTGTAAGTTTCTTATTGACTCTGTAAATTATATTCAAAATCAAAAGACGAAATTTCAAAATTCAAAGTTCTTTTTGATTTGCTCTCTAATAATTATTCCGTCAACATTTTTCTATTTTACTTGTATCTTTTACGAAGGCTCTCTACTAGCAGGAACTTTATTTTTAGTATTAGCCCTTTTAACTCAATCTATTTTGATTCCGCCAATTTACTGTCACGTAGTTGGTAAAGATTTTTTTCAAATATTAAAGGAAAAATTTGAGCCGAAAGCAATAATTAATTTCGAAATCAATAAAAAGAAGGTAGAAGCTTTCGGGAAAAGACCAACTAATGCTTCTTCTAAAATCATAGATCTCTTGCATATGATTTTAAGAGATTCTCACGCATTCGATATTACTAAACTTTCAGATGAAGATCAATTTAAATATGCGGATAAATTTACGAAAGGATATTTAGAATATTTTGTAAATAGTGTTTTTCAGAAGACACCTTGCGAACTTTATTTAACATTACCACAGAATAAAGTAGCTTACCTATTACATAAAGTAATAAAACATGTTTTGGAGCAGAATGTAAAAGATTTTTCCGAAAGAGTATATTACTACAAAAGTAAAGGGTTTTTACAGATCAATTATGACTGTACAACTTCCACTACCAATCAAAGAGAAATTAAATCAATAGCACCCAAAATTGCTGAATTAAAAAAGTTATGTTGTGAAAACAATTAGTTATGCTGCGTAATTTCTATTAGTTGCATCTAATTTCATACTTGTTATTTCGTGTTAGTTTTAAACTTACGATTATGACACAAATACAAATCCAACAAGAATTTAATGAGCTTAAGAAATTACTAAAAGATAATTTCATAAACTCGAAACCTATTCTTTCTGCATCAGAAACGGCAACTTACTTAAATATAAGTTACAGTAGACTAACCAAGTTAACATCTGCTATGTTAATACCTTTTTACAAGCCAACAAATGGAATACTTTTTTTCTTCCGTGAGGAACTTCATTCTTGGATTAAAGAAAGTAAGGTATATAATGACGATGATGTTGATAAACTTTTAAAGCAGCATCATAAAAACAAAAAAGCATAACTGCCTTCACTCAGTTATGCTTTAAATTTCTTGTTTCACTTGGAAATTCTATGGCAAATATATGACAATTTGTTTAGGATTTCCGTAATAATCAATTTTTTATGGAAACTAATATGCAGTTGTATCAAACAGGTACAACTTCAAAAACTATATATGACAGAACCATACTTTATTTATCTGAAAAGTATGATTTGCGATTCAATACAATTGCACTTGAACTCGAAATAAGAGTTAAGAATGGTTTTAATTTTTGGTCAGGACTCAATATTAATTCTTTACTAATTGAGTTGGTTCAGGCAGGAATTGAAATCTCGATGAGTAAATTGGAAATTCTAGTAAAAAGTCATCTGATAGAGCAGTACAATCCTTTAAAAGAATATTTTGTAAATCTTCCAAAATGGGATGAAGTTGATCACATTGCAAAATTGTGTAGTTATCTAAAAACTAATGATGACAAAGCATTTTGTTATCATTTTGAAAAATGGATAACCAGAGCTGTAATATGTGCCTTGAAAGAAGATTATGTAAACAAGCAATGCTTTGTTCTTACTTCTGGACAGAATACAGGAAAATCATATTTTTTTCGATTTCTCATTCCAAAAAGTCTTGAGGCATATTATACTGAAAACCTTTCTGTGGACAAGGATGGTATTATCGCTATTTGTAAAAACTTGTTGTGCAACCTTGATGAACTGGCTGTTTTATCAAAATCGGATGTCAATACTCTTAAATCATTTATCTCTAAAAACAGCGCAAATGTACGCTTACCATATGCGAGAAAAGCAGAGTTTTTACAACGCATTTGCTCCTTTGTTGGTTCTACAAACAGGATGGACTTTTTAACGGACGAAACAGGGAGCGTAAGATGGCTAATTTTTGATGTGTTTAAGATTGATTTTAATTACTCAAAGCAAATTGACATTAATAAAGTTTGGGCGCAGGCGTTCTATAATGCTTTTGAAAGAAAAAATTATAACCCAGAGCTTACTGCTCAGGATGTCATTGAAAATGAAATAAGAAATGAATGTTATAGAGAAATTAGTATTGAGGAGGAAGTTGCGCTTGAACATTTTGAAATTGGGAAATCTCAAAGTGATTTTTTAACTCCGTCGGATATTAAGTTAGCTATGGAAAATGCTCTAGGGTTAAAGCTCAATAGAGTAAACATCGGAAAAGCTTTAACTAAGTTAAAATATCAAAGAATTAAGCATCCGAAAAGACAAGTTTATGGTTATGTCATTCGCCGTAAAACATGAATTAAATAATAAATCCACTTACCTAACTTACCTAATTACCTAGAGCTTGTAATTAATTGAAAATCAATATTGTTTTTAGGTAACTGATTTTATTTTTTAGGTAAGTAAACTTACCTATTTGATGAATTTACAGGTAAGAGGTAACTTAAAGGTAAGTGGATAAATACACTTTAATGTATTGATTACTAACAACATGGTAAGTAGGTAAGTGAAATCTGAAAACTATTATTAAACACACAGAAAAATGAGTATAAATTGTAAAAAAGCAAATCTAATTTCGATCAAAGAAATATTAGAAAGTTTTTCTCTTTTCCCAAGCAAAGAGAACTCTAAAACAGCATTTTTTTTTGCACTCGATAGAGACGAAAAAACACCAAGTTTATCGGTAAACTATATCAATCAAACTGCTTTTGATTTTGGAACTGGAAAGAAGTATGATAATGTTTCAATAGTACAAGCGATCAAAAAATGTACAGTTTCTCAAGCTTTAGAATATTTAAGTCAATTTAGTTTTACAGAATCAAATTCTCAAAAACAACCAAAAACAGGTGCTTTAAAGTACGAGATTCTAAAAATTGACAAAGTAACCCATCCAGCTTTAAGAGAATATCTAAAAGCACGAAAATTGGAAAGCCAAGTGAGTTTATTAAGAGAGATTCATTATAAAAGTAATGACAAAACATATTTTGGAATTGGCTTCAAGAATGATTCGGACGGTTATGAGTTTGCAAACAAATTTCAAAAACAATGTTTACTGAAGAAGGATATTACTTGGCTTCAAAACGATAATTCCACTGTCCAAATTTTTGAATCATGGTCTGATTTTCTATCCTTTAATGTTATTTTTCCTAATACTAAAAATACAGATTTCATTATTTTAAACTCAATTTCTATGACATTCAAGTGTAAAAACATCCTATCAAAATATCAGAAGGTAAATACTTTTTTGGATAATGATGGTGGTGGTACTAATGCTACAAATGAAATACAATCCTACCACTCAAATGTTGATGATCATAGATTACTATATCAACATTATAAGGATCTAAATGACTTCCTAAAACACAAAATAGAGCGCAATAATTAAGCGAGATGTGTCTTTGTGTCCACAAAACGTTCCGTTTTGCTACCAAAAAGACCATCCCGCTTTTTCTCCCGAAGGTCGCAAAAGGAAATCGCTTTCAGCGATAATTTTAAAATTTTAGTTTATGAAAAATGAAATAATTAAGTTCCGAGTTTCAAAAATTGAGAAGAGAATTATTGAAAAAAAATCGGAGAGAGCAGGTCTTTCAGTTTCGGAATTTGTTCGAAGGCTAACTTTTGAAAAAGAACTAAAAGCAAAGTTGACCCCAGAAGAAATTGAATGCTATCTTTTATTAACAAAGTATGGAGATAATTTTAGAAGGATAAAAAATTTGTTTAGTAAAGGAGATATGACGGCAATGAAAATTGAAACCCTTGAAGCTGTAAAGTTGATTAAAGAACATCTTAAAAAGTTCAAGTAAAATTTATAGTCGGAAAAAAAATAAAAATATGATAGGAATGGCCCAGTCATGTAAAGGCGGTTCTGCACTCGCTAATTATGTGATGAAACATGAAAAAGGATATGAACTATGCCGAAATAATTTGTGTGGTGAACGCCCAACTGAAATCCTTCAAGAAATGAAGATTATTCAAAATCTAAATCAGAATGCACAAAATAAAACGTTTTCTCTCGTTTTATCACCTGATAAAGAGGAAGGAAAAAAACTTTCAAATGAAAAATTACGAAAAATAACAAAGGATTTCATGAAAAAGTTAGGAATTGATCCTGATAAGCAACAGTTTGTTGCCTTTGTTCATACGGAAAAAGAGCACAAACATATTCATATTATCGCGAATCGAGTGCAGGAAAATGGTAAACTAATACCTGATAACTATATAGGAAAACAAGCGCATTGGGCAGCTCATGAAGTGGCGAAAGAGAATAACTTGATTTCTGCAAAGGAAGTTATGATTTCGAAAATTCAGTCTATTGAAAAACAAACTGATTTGGATAGGGTAGTTAAGAATGATGTCCTAAAGAAGCATGATTTTGTGATGAAGCAAAATCCGGAGTCTATGGAAGTTTATATGAGGAAAATGGAAAAATTGAATGTCAAAGTTGTTCCAACTATCAATAAACAAGGACAGGTTCAAGGACATCGAATGATTGATTTGGCAACAGGAAAGGACTTTAAGGCAAGTGAAATTCATCGAAAAATGGGATTGAAAAATATCATGGAGAAGGGCATACCATTTAAAAATCCGAAAATAGCATTTACAAAACCATTACAGCTTGCTCAAAATTTGGCGGTGAAATTAGCCTCTAAAATGGTAGTGGAAATTGTTAAACAAACCTTCTCAAGAGGGATGGGGTATTAAACTAAAAAAATAAAGGATGAAAGCAACACCTAAACTACAAGATACTTTAGAGGTTTTTGTAGATCAAATCGAAGATTTAAAAGGATCAATTAGTCAGTCTAAGGCGGTAGCCATGTTTTTAACCAAAAGAATTGAAGAACTTAAAATGGTAAAAATAGAACCAGATCTAAAGCAATTCAACGATTCTAAAAGCAAAATGGTTTCCGATTTTGAACGACAAACTTTGCGAGTTGCAGATTTATTGGAGCAGAATTATTTAAAACTAGATGAATTACAGAGGAAAAGAAACTCTTCTTTTTCAAGTTACCCCTTATATCTGCTATTTGCTTTTTTCATAGCTGCGGCTGGAATCTATTTTGGTATTAGTAATCAGAAATCAAAATCCCAATTGCAAGAAGAGTATAATACAACCAAATCGTATAGTAATTCATTGGAGAAATACATCAAAGAGTCCAAACAGATAGATATGTACAACAAATGGCTAGAAAAGAGTGAGAGTAAATAGTTACTCTTATTCTACTTCTTCAAAGTTCTGATAAACAATATTTATCACTTTATTGTATTCGTATTCGCCAACATATCGGTCTACTAATGCTTTATATTGCTCTTGAGTAATTGTCGTGGCTTCATGAGAAATGTGGTGGAAAATGTCAAAAAACTGCATACATAAGTATGATTTGATTTCATCTGGCAAAATACCGTCCCAAATTAAATCCGACATAATTTCACCATCTCTTTTTTGTGGATCAAACGCAGTATTGAGATTAAACCCGCTAAACATTCCGAAAATGTTTGTTAATATTCTAAAATTACTAAAACCGTAGCAATTCATTAAATCAACGGAATCGAGTTTGCTTATTTTTTTTCGATAATCAACCAATATTTCATCATAGAACGAACTAATTGCATCGCTTCTTTGATCTCCAGAAAGGCTTTGTAAAGAATTAAAGAAATCTAACAATACTTGATGAATTTTGATTTCATCGTTGTTTTTTGAAAATTTTGGATTTTGAAAACTCCCAAATAATAGGAGGTTAATGAATTTTTTGAGAACTAAATGGTAATCTTCCGTTTTTTGTGCGGTAATATCTTTCATTTAAATTGCGTGAAATACCAGTTCCTATATTTCGATTTTAAATGATAAAGCGTGGAACTGAAGCCAATCCGACAAAGAGGTACTAGGATACCCACAATCCAGATAGAAACTTACAGCCCACGCCATATAATGACACGGGCGTAAGTCTATCGAAATTTGGATTGTTTGAAGATTCCTAGTTTTCTTTGTCCAATACGATAGCTTACGCTTTACGTTGATTTTTTATTTTCTAAAGCAAAGATAAAGATTTTAAATTTTTAATTATTGCTTTAATCTTAGCTGTTTTATATTAATAAAAAGAGGTAAATAGTTTTTATTTTCCTCTTTTTTCTTCCGTTTTCAGTTTGTATATTTATCGTTTATTTCATCGTGTAAATAAAGACAAAGCAAATATCACAAAAGAAAAAACTATTGCCATAAAATGACATCTAAGGAAATTGAACAAAATCTAAAAAACATAACCGATAATCTAAGAAACGAAGAGTTTATTTATGATTTCTTATTAGCATTTGGCATTTCAAAAACTTCCATTTCTCGACTTAAAAAAGGCGATTACAACATAGCGAAAAACCAAGACGAAGTTTTATACAAAGGCAAGGTTTTCTTTAAAGTTGGAGAGTCAGGTTCCTTACTTTTTGATATTGAAAAATATGCTAAAGACGAATATGTTTTAAAACAGAATCCTCGTTTTATAATTCTTACAGATTTTGAAACATTTGTTGCTAAAGACCTAAAAACAGGACTTAATAAAGATTTTCCGATTGTAGAATTATCAAAACATTATGCTTTTTTTCTTCCTCTTACAGGTGCGGAGATTTACAGATCAACCAATGATAACAAAGCGGATCGTGATGCTTCGTACGAGTTAGCAAAGTTGTACGATATTTTGATTGAAGATAATGCTGAACTTCTGGCAGGACATTCGCACAACCTCAATGTATTTTTATCAAGATTATTATTTTGCTTTTTCGCGGAAGACACAGGGATATTTGAAACTGAGGGTATTTTCTCCGATTCTATTGCCAATCATACCAAAGACGATGGTTCGGATGTCGATGTATTTTTAACTGATTTATTCAAAAGGTTAAATACTGAGAAAGGCGATTTCCCTGCTTATGTAGAAGAGTTCCCTTATGTTAATGGTGGTTTGTTTAGGGATGATATTGTTTGTCCTAAATTTTCTTACAAATCAAGACAAATTTTGTTGGCTTGTGGTAATCTGAATTGGGACGAAATTAATCCCGATATTTTCGGCTCTATGATTCAAGCGGTGGCAGATCCCGAGGAACGTTCAGACTTAGGAATGCATTACACTTCTGTTCCGAATATTTTGAAGTTGATAAAACCACTATTTTTAGATGAATTATACGAGGAATTCGAGAAGCAACACAATTCTTCTATTGGTTTAAAAAAATTAATCAGTAGGATTTCTACTATCAAATTTTTTGATCCTGCCTGTGGCAGCGGAAATTTTTTAATTATTACCTACAAAGAAATCCGTTTGTTGGAAATTAACATCATAAAACGTATTGTAGAGTTAATTCCTTCAGGGACAACCATTCCGTTACAGTTTACAGAGATTAAATTGTCGCAATTTTATGGAATAGAAATAAAAGATTTTGCGCATGAGATGGCAATTCTGTCGCTTTGGTTGGCAGAACACCAAATGAACAAAGTTTTTGAAACCGAATTATTAGATTTTGGACAATCAGCCCCGATGCTTCCCTTAAAGCAGTCGGGACATATTACACATGGTAATGCTGCAAGATTAAACTGGGAAGATACTTGTCCTAAAGTTGCGAATGACGAAATCTATATTATTGGAAATCCTCCGTATTTGGGAAGCCGTAACCAAGATGCGAACCAGAAATCCGATATGGAGTTAGTTTTCAGAAAAGACTATAAAAGCTTAGATTATGTTTCTATTTGGTTTTACAAAGGCGCTAAATTTATTGAAGGAATTAATTCTCAATTAGCTTTTGTATCTACCAATTCGGTCTGTCAAGGTCTGTTAGTAGCATTAACATGGCCAAGAATTCTAAATGAACATATTGAAATAGGTTTTGCCTACCAATCCTTTAAATGGCAAAACAATGCAAAAGCCAATGCAGGTGTTACAGTGATAATAGTTGGATTGAGAAATAAGTCAACTCAACCTAAGTATTTATTTACCGAAAAAATTCAAAAAGAAGTAAAAAATATTAATGCTTATTTATTGGATGGTTCTGATGCATTTGTAGAAAGTAAAAATCAACCAATTTCGAAGTTCCCAATTATGAACTTTGGAAATATGCCCGCTGATGGTGGTTTTTTATTATTTGCCCCTGAAGAGAGAGATAGCTTTATTGAACAAGAGCCAAATTCAGAGGCTTGGTTCAAAGAATTAATTTCAGCACACGAATTTCTAAACGGTAAAAAAAGATATTGCTTGTGGTTGGAAGATATTTCAGATGAAGAATTAGAAAGTATGCCGCTTATAAAAGAAAGAGTTAATAAGGTACATAATGAAAGATTAAATTCATCTCGTCCACAATTAGCAGCAATTCCTCATTTATTTGCACAAATTACGCAACCTGCAGATTCAGACTTCATTCTCATTCCAAGACATTCCTCTGAAGAAAGAGATTACATTCCTTTAGGTTTTTTTGATTCCAATTTTAAAGCAAGTGATTCTAATTTAATTGTTGCAACCTCAGAACCATGGCTCTTCGGTGTTCTCCATTCCAAAATGCACATGGTTTGGGTAGATGCCGTTGGTGGTAAACTAAAAACAGATTATCGTTATTCGGCCAAACTATGTTACAATACCTTTCCGTTTCCAAAATTAGATCAGAAACAAAAGCAACTCATTACAGAATACGTCTTTGCGGTGTTGGATGAGCGTGCCAAATTCCCAGAAAAAACCATGGCTTGGCTCTACAATCCCGAGACCATGCCTAAAGGTCTTAAACAAGCACACCTTGAGCTAGACTTGGCTATTGAAAGAATCTACCGCCTTCGTGCATTCGATAGCGACGCCGACCGACTAGAGTTCCTTTTCAAACTCTACGACGAGTACACCAAAAAAGATACATTGTTTGCGAAGGGGAAAAAAATGAAAACTAAGAAAACAAATGGAAAATAAGTTTTTAAATGAAAAAAACGAAATATTAAATCAATATGATTGGACGGGATATTTTGATTTGTCAAAGGTACGGCAAAAAGGTTTTTTTAAAGATAGTTATTTAAAATGTCGCTTCTGTGGAAAAGACAGAAATCAAACTACGTTTAGAAATGAATCTCATACCTTTCCGAGATTTATAGGTAACAAATTTGTTTTATCTGAATTTGAATGCGATTTGTGCAATGAAAAATTTAGTAGAACTTTAGAGAATGATTTTGCAAATTTCATGAAGTTGCTTCATAATATTTATAGTGTTAAAGGTAGAAAAGGAATTCCAACTTATAAAAGAGATGGGATAAGACTGGAGAATAAAAATGGATTCGATTTTATCCTAGAAGGAGTCGAGGATAGTTCGGTATCTCAAAAAGGATTTTCTTCTAAATTAAAGAGTGATGATTTTATCCCGATAGCAGTTTATAAATCTTTGGTAAAGATGGCTTTATCAATGGTGAGTGAGTCAGAACTTAGTAAATTTTCCAAAACTTTTGAATGGTTGCAAGATGAGAGCCATTCAAACAAGATGTATCATTTTGAGAATTTGCCATTATTTTTCAGTCAAAATAAAAATGATGGGCAAGAATTTGATTTATCTGTTTTGCTTTTTAAACGAAAAACGGACAATAGTAATATCCCTTGTTATATGTTCAAATTGCTATACAATTTGTTTGCATTTCAAATTTACATACCTTTTTGTTCGGATGATTTAAATAATTATTTCGAACCTCTGGATAGTTTTAAAATTATTCCCAATAAATTTGAAATAGAGAATAACGAAGAAAGTTATCGTTATCTTATGGACTGTTCATCTAATTTAAAATCAACAATTTCAGTTGATCTTAATGTTGTTAATCTCGATTATGAAGAAAATTAAATGACTATAAATTATTATACAAAGTATCTAATATTAACCAATCCACTCAATCTTATCATTTTTAACAAAATAAATACAGATTAAAATAGCAAATTCTGTCATGCCATTAGCTTTGTTTAAAACTTTAAATGGTATTTTAGTCTATAAATAATTAGAATATTATAAAAAAAGAAAGTGAATAAAGAAAAACTTTTAGATCAATTGTTGTCAGTTAATACTGAAAATGAAGTTGTAGAATTCAAGGAAGCCAAAAATCAGTTTGACAAGGATAAACTTGGGCAATATTTCTCAGCACTTTCTAATGAAGCAAATTTGAGCAATCAAAAATTTGCGTATTTGATTATGGGTGTAAAAGATGACAAAACAATAGTTGGAACTTCTATTAGTGATCATCAACTTAATGAATACAAAGCTGAAATCGTTAGACATATTTCGCCTAGAAATAACTTTTCAAATGTCTTTTCGGTTACTAGAAATACTAAAACAGCTTTGATTTTAGAAATTCCTGCTGCTCCTAAAGGTATGCCTGTTTCTTGGAAAGGTCATTATTATGGTAGGGACGGGGAAAGTCTTGGTGCGCTAAATCCTTTCGAAGCGGACAAGATTAGGTCGCAAATAAATCATATAGATTGGAGTGCAGAAATTATTGAAACTGCTAGTTTGGAAGATTTATCAGCTGAAGCTATTGATTTTGCAAAAATTCAGTACAAAGAGAAAAACCCAAAATTGAAAAACGAAATAGATACTTGGAGCAATGAAGTTTTTCTTGATAAAGCGAAAGTAACGATTAAAGGTAAAATTACAAATACTGCAATTCTCCTTTTAGGCAAGCCTGAGTCTGAACATTTTATAAACCCTGCTACAGCCCGAATTTCATGGATTTTGAAGGATAAAGATAATATTGAAAAAGATTATGAACACTTTTACAATCCCTTTATTACTGCGGTTGAAAAACTTAGTTCTAAAATTAGAAATTTAAAATATCGGTATATAAAATCAGGAACTTTATTTCCAGATGAAGTAGATCAGTATGATCCTTATCTCATTCGCGAAGCGTTACACAATTGTATAGCGCATCAAGATTACACTTTGGGAGGTAAGATTATCGTGGTCGAGAATGAAGATGGATGGATATCATTTACTAATTCTGGTGGTTTTATACCAAATAGTATTGAAGAAGTAATAACAAATGATTCCCCCGAACCTATATACAGAAATCCTTTTTTGGTTGCTGCAATGGTCATTCTAAATATGATTGATACGATAGGTAGTGGCATTAAAAGAATGTTTAGAATTCAAAAGGATAAATTTTTCCCTCTACCTGAATATGACTTTTCTAATAATAAAGTTAAAGTTACTATTATCGGAAAAGTGATTGATACTAATTATGCTCGGAAATTAGCCGGACTTCCCAACTTATCATTTGACGAAATTATACTTTTAGATAAAGTTGCTAAACAAAAAAATATTACTGACAAAGATGTAAAACTGCTAAAAAGCAAAAAATTAATAGAAGGAAGAAGACCTAATTTTTATATATCTTCTGATGTTGCCGAAGCTGTTGATGGCAAAGCATCTTATATAAAACAAAGAGGTTTTAAAGATGATCATTACAAAAAAATGATAGTAAATTATTTAGAAACTTATGGGCAGGCTTCTAAAAAAGATATAGATGATCTAATTTTAGATATACTTCCTGCGGTTTTAGATAAAAAACAAAAAGACAACAAAATTAGAAATATCATATATTCTCTCTCAAAGCGAGAACAAAGTATTGAAAATAAAGGAAATAATAGAAATCCCAAATGGGTATTAAGTTTATCTAATAAAATTTCAGAATAAAAATTTAGATAAACTTTTAGATAAACTTTTAGACACATAAGTATTAAAACCTTTTATTAATCAGTGTTAACAAATGTCTAAATGTTATTTTTAGAGAAAATTTAGATAAACTCATAGTTTTTCCTAGCAAGAATTGTTATTGATACTATTTTCCGATATTTTTATATAATCTCATTTTTATGAACTACACGCCGCAACTTCAAGATACAATTAACGAGCTTGGTCTCAAAAAAGAAAACATTCTTTACCTCACAATCATGAACGAATATCTTCATGAGATGCGTTCAGGGACTAAAAACGTGGAGTATAGAGATTATTCTGATTACTACATTGGGCGATTCTTTATCAAAGGAAGTGATGGCAAATATTCTACGATGAAGCCATTTACCCACTTGCTATTACAAGGAGGTTACAATCCCGATAGTCCAAGGATTTTAATTGAATTAAAAGGCATCGTTATAAATGGTCAAACCTACCCAAAAGACAAGACCATAGACCTTAAAGGACATGAAGTTTTTAAGAATACTTTCAATTTGTTGCTTGGCAACATTTGTTATGATTCTTTAAGCGACATTTCAGAAAAAACAATTTCTAAAACAGAAAACAAAACAAAAGAAAAAATGGAGATTAATCATCCAGAATATATAAAACCCATTAACCTAGTTGAAGTTGAATATGCTCAAACAGGCAAGAGTAAATCAACCAACGAGCTAGGCATGCGAGAAATGCAAGCAAAAGCCTACGAAGCAAGGTCTGCACAATATTTATTATTAAAAGCACCACCTGCGTCGGGAAAGTCTAGAGCTTTGATGTTTATTGCATTAGATAAATTAGTAAATCAAGGGATTAAAAAAGTAATTGTAGCAGTACCCGAAAGGTCTATCGGGAACTCATTTAGTCCAACAGAATTATCCAAACACGGTTTTTTCGCCAATTGGGAACCCAATCAAAAATATAATCTTTGTACGCCTGGTAGCGATACCAGTAAAGTAAAAGCTTTTATTAATTTTTTGGAGTCTGAGGAAAGAATTCTCATTTGTACGCATGCTACTTTAAGATTTGCTTTTGAAGGTATTCAACCAAAAGACCTTAACGATTGTCTTATTTCAATTGACGAATTTCACCACGTTTCGGCAGATGGAGATAACCGTCTGGGCGAAGTGATGCGTTCGATTATGAAAGATTCTAATGCGCATATTGTAGCAATGACAGGATCTTATTTTAGAGGAGATAGTGTACCTGTTTTAATGCCCGAAGATGAAGCTAAGTTTTCAAAAGTTACCTATAACTATTATGAGCAGCTAAATGGATATGATTATCTTAAGTCTTTAGGTATCGGTTATCATTTCTACAGAGGTAGATATTATAAAGTTGATCCTGAAAAAAATATTTCTGCACTGGAAGAGATTCTTGATGAAAATAAAAAAACGATTATTCACATTCCAAGCGTTAATTCTGCAGAATCTTCAAAACAAAAATATGAGGAAGTAAATCACATCATTGACTGTATCGGCGAAATGGAATATCAAGATACAGAAACTAAAATCATGTATGTCAAAAGTAAGCGCACAGGACGTATTTTGAAAATTGCCGATTTAGTGAATGATGATCCTAAAAGTAGAGATAAAGTAGTTGCTTACTTGCGTGGTGTTAGTAGTCCCGAAGATATAGATATGATTATTGCTTTAGGCATGGCAAAAGAAGGTTTCGACTGGCCATTCTGCGAACATGCCTTAACAATTGGTTATAGAGGTTCGCTTACCGAAATTATTCAGATTATTGGTAGAGCAACACGTGATTCTTCAAATAAGACACATGCACAATTTACCAACCTTATTGCTTCTCCCGATGCGGAAGATGATGATGTAAAAGTAGCGGTAAACAATATGCTAAAAGCAATTACAGCTTCATTATTGATGGAACAAGTTTTAGCGCCTAATTTCAAGTTTAAAGCAAAAGATGATCCAGACGATGAAGATGAAAACGGAAACGGAGATTCGGATACGCCTACTTTAAAAATTGATGGTTTCAAGAAACCGACTTCCCAAAGAGCAAAAGATATTATCGAAAGCGACTTGAACGATCTAAAAGCAAAAATATTGCAAGATGATACGATGCTAAAAGCCATGCCTGGTAACGTAGATCCCGAAGTTATTAATACAGTTTTAATTCCGAAAATTATTAGAGAGGTTTATCCCGATTTATCTGAGGATGATGTTGAAGCAGTTCGACAGCATGTTGTGGTAGATTCCGTGATAAAAGCAGGTTCTGTTGTTGAAGAGGGAGGTAAAAAGTTTATTCGTCTTGCAGGAAGCTTTATCAATATTGATGATATTCATATCGACCTAATTGATTCGATTAATCCATTTCAAAGAGCCTTTGAAATCCTTTCTAAAAACGTTACGGTTCGTATGTTGAAGGCAATTCAAGATACCATTAATGTCACAAAATTAGAAATGACAGAAGAAGAAGCTATTGTTTTGTGGCCCAAGATTGTAGCGTTTAAAAAGAAAACGGGAGAAACGCCAAGTTTACAATCTTTTGATCAAAAGGAAGTGAGAATGGCAGAAGCATTATTATTTTTGCAAGAAGCGAAAAGAAAAAAAGTTCAAAATGGCTAAGACATTAGATGATATTTTTAATGATGATGAATTTGGTTTACTAGATGCCAAAGCAAAAACGGCAGTTGTAAAAACAGATGAAGATCGTTTAATAGACTCTTTCATGGAAATTAATAATTTCTTTGAAAAGAATAATCGTGAACCTTCTTCAACTTCAATGTCAGAATATGGACTTCTGTCAAGACTAAAGGCAATCAGGGAAAATGATAAACATAAAGTAGTTTTAAAACCTTTTGACAAATACAATCTATTAGGTCATGTTGAAATGCCAACACCAAAACTGGAAGATATTCTGGACGATGATGATTTAGGTCTATTAGATATAGATACTGATAATTCGATTCATGTTTTTAGACATACCCCGAAAGATTCAGATCGTATTAAAGCGGATTACATTGCTCAAAGAAAACCGATGAAAGAAAAGGATTTCAAGAAATATGAGCCAATGTTCCAACAAGTTCACAAAGAATTAAAAGAAGGTAAAAGGAAACTTTTAGATTTTTATGATGCCGAAGATAATCTTAACGAAGGTAATTTTTATTTAGTAGATGGTATTTTGGCTTATTTAGAAGTTTCAAACGCTGAGAAAGTACTGAAAGAAAATAAATCAGGGGATAGAGTTCGATTAGAAGGTCGCACTGTAACGATTTTTGAAAATGGCACAATATCCAATTTGCTATTTCGCTCTTTGGGAAAAGCCATTCAAAAGAACGGAAAAGCTATTTCCAACACACAGGAATCAACAGAGGAAGAATTATTTAAGAATGCAGGAGTTGTTTCAGAGGAAGATGTAAAGAGTGGTTGGATATATGTATTGAAATCAAAATCAACTAATCCTGAAATAGCATCAATAAAGGATTTACATAAAATAGGATTTTCAACTTCTAATGTTGATACTCGGATAAAGAATGCTGCAAATGAAGCAACTTACCTTTTTGCTGATGTGGAAGTGGTTAGTTCTTACAAATGCTACAATTTGCACACTCAAAACTTTGAAAGCATATTGCATCGGTTTTTCGGTCATTCTTGTCTAAACGTAGATATTTACGATTCTTCAAAAAAGCGCTATACGCCTAGAGAATGGTTTGTTGTACCATTTCATGTAATAGATGAAGTAATCGGGCTAATTATATCAGGAGGCATCGTCAATTACAAGTATGATGAAAAGGAAAAAAAAGTTGTGTTGAAATAAAATACTTTATTAGTCTATTAAATTAAAAATTTATGTCATTAACTATATCACTTGAAGAATTTATAACAAAGCCTTTTTCATATTCTTATGAAAAATTTCTTACTAATAATGAATTCTTTAATCATGACAAATGTTACAAGCTCATATTAGATGATTGTTGTGTTGATTTTTTTAAATGGATTACGAAAAATAATTTATTCGATGATAGATTTAATTTAAAGTCAGAATTGAGTTTGATAGATCTTTTTGTAGAAGAATATATAGATACTGAGGATAACTTGGATTTTGACTATTTAATATTAACAATGCGACATCCCAATTTACGTGACTCTCATACTGATCATGTTGATTTTCTATTCTACTTTTTTGATGTTTTAGAGATTAATGACTATAAATTATTTAAGGACATATACTTCCATCTTTATTCTGAGAAAAATATAGTTCTTAAATTAAAGAAATTAAAAAAAGAAAGGCAAGCAGTTGAGGATTTTTATCATTTGGATATTTGATTTCAAACAATTATAAAAAAAGATTTGGATATTTTTCAGATCTAATTCAACGTTCAGTATTTGTCAATAAGTATGAATTGCACAAGGCAAAATAATTAATAACAAATTTTTAAATATACTTCTGATATTTTACTATTCGTTGTTTTATTTAAGTAATCCTTCAAATATTCATGTAATTTTTTTGATTTCCTCATATGCCTAATAAAAAAGCTTGTATTGTAAAAGGTGATCCATTTTGGATCAAACTCTGAATAATTGAAATCTTCCATCTCTAGCAGCCAACTATAGTAACCATTAATTTGTTTTATTTTTTTTGTGTTTACCTCGCCAATTTCCATTTCAAATTTAAATGTCAGATTAAGTAGTTCATTTAAATGTGGCAATATTGGATCGTCTTGTCCTCCAAATGCAGATTTGAAGGTCCTATGGTTTTCAAGAGGTGGTTGGAAGCTATCAAGATGTCCTTGTAAAACTTTTTTATCAAAGTCTATTACATCAAATATAGTAGCTTGATAAAAAGTATCAAACGAAAATTTTTGACTCAATGATATTGTAATTTCGTTTTTAATAATTTGCTTTTTTTCGATACTTGTCTTGTTAAACAAAGAAATTAAAGCATCTATTCCGTGATTATTTCCACAGTGATTGCATTTATCTAGTGCCATATTTAGCAACTGATAAAATTGTTTGTCTGTGATTTCTATCAAGGAATTGTTTTCAAAGCAATCTATTAACTGTTCCAGATATGATACAGAATGCCATTTTTTACTGGTTAAAAAATAATTGAAATAAGCAAGTAACACATCATGTGATATGCTTTTTCTTTTCCTTCGTATAAAAAATAAAATTGATTCAATATTATGCCAAGCCAATACATCTTCTTTTTTTATGAGATTCAAAGCTTTAATAGCTAGTTTATTTGAAGTTGCAGAATCCAATTCCAAAAAGGAGCAAAGAATCATAATATTATCAAAATAGGTATTCAATTCTCGGACTAAGAAATCATTATTCTTATCTATTTTTTGTGAGATTTTTTCCTGATTATTATGTTTAAATAAGTTTGTTGCGATTTGCAGTATGTGCTTTTGCCCTTCTTGATGCTGAGATAGCTTGATTTTGTTAATTTTGTATCGCTTAATGTGTTGTTTTATAGAATCTTTTTTTGAATGGAATATTATGTTGTTGATCCAATAATTATCTATTCCGTAAATCCTACCTCCTTGATTTGGCTCTAATGCATAGGAAGCTAGAATACCTTCTAATGTAGAATCGAAAAGCTTTGTAAAATGGTCATATTCATCGCAAATAATATAATTTTCTTTGATAAATTGCTGAAGCTTTGCATATTCATTAATTAAAGACCAAACTCTGTTGTTTGAACTCCAACCTCCTCTTAACTGCATATTATAATGCTCTATAATACTTTTTGAAAGTTCTGTAATATTTTGAAATGCCCAATTGAAATATGATTCGTCTACTAAAAATTTTACAAAATTATAGTCAATGTGCCCCTTAACATGTAAAGCTTTTTCGTATAAATCTATTTCTTTAAGTTCGTTTGACAATTTTTCATCTATAGAATGATTTCTAAAAATGTTATTGAGTAGAGGAGCTATATTTTTTAAGTTGTAATTAGCAATAAGATAAAGGAAAAATTCCTTATTTTTCACAGCGGTAGTCAAAATTTCTTTATATAAAGAAATCGCTGAAGAAAGATTCCCAACCTTATAATGATAATAAGCCATTTTTAATTTTTCTTTATTATCAGTTGTTTCTAATTTTTCTAGATTTTCTAACGCTTTGTAAAAGTTAAATTTTTCATAATTGCATTTGTAACAATTACAATTTAGCTTGGAATAGTATTCAATTTCTACTTGCTCGTTAGAGGTGTGTTCATCTAAATAATAAATGATATTTCGTCTTAAATTTCTTAAAGTATCACGTGTTTTATTTTCATAATCTCTGATTCCTTTTACCTCAAAAGGTTCTCTAAAAATAATTTTACCATTCTTCTGTACTTTCACATTTTTGAAAAAATGAACTAAATCGGAATTAACGTTTGAAAGTCTAAATAAGTCAGAATACACTTTAGAATTCTTTGAGGTTGTGAATGGATATAAGTTCCTCAAAATATTTAATGGGATATAACCTAACTCTTTGTATGTATCATTAAATAATCTGTCAAATGCAATTAATACATGATTTGCTAAACTGGACTCGAAACTAAATTTAGAATTTGGAAGGATCTTATATGATTGGATCTGCTGTACTGGAAAACTATATGCATCAATTTCATTAAAAAAATCAACAACATTTCTCATATAGATAATATTCACATCCCTAAACCTATTGCTCAAAGATGAATGTAATTTTTTATCATCTCCGTTTTCGTGCCCAAAATCATTATGATTAAAAGAGATGAAAAATAAGTTTGGAATATTATAGTTTATACAATAAACGGCCGCACTACCAATTATTTCCCAATCACTAATACTATCAGCCTTATTATGAAATGGAGCCTCTCTTTGCTTCAGTCTCTCAAAACTCTCATTTTTTATGCCTTCAGGAGTATTAAGTTTTATTCCATTCTCTAAAAGTTTATCAATTGAAGAAAGTTGCTCCTCTAAATGTTGTCTTGGATTATTATAAAGAACTGGTAGGTTTTCTGAATTTGAAGGATTTTTATTTAAAAAACTTAATTTTCGTTCAATATCTTTTCTCCATTTAACTTTATGTCGTTCCCACTCTTCAATTATATTATTATGTACCAAAAGACTTATTTCACCTTGATCAATTAAGTTCTTTAAGTCTATTATATATTTGCTATACGAATTATGGTCTATCAAATGTCTAAGGGAACAAGTATCAATTAATACATACTTCATACGGAATCACTATTTTACTTACAATTTAAAGAAAACTAATATGAGAATTTATTTTAAATTTCGCAAAGCAACTATGTAATATCAGTTTTTATTTAAATACTAAAACATCTTATTAATTTCAGAATTGACTTCTTTGTCTGTAAAATCATCAAGATAATTTTCAGTAGTACTAAGCTTTTTGTGACCTAATGATTGTTTAATTACATTAATATTCACATTGTTTCTCATCGCGGTTGTTGCAAATGTATGTCGAGCAGAATAGAAATTTATTTTAGAATGAAAACTTAATTCTTTGAATATATTCTTTAATTCTTTGTTGTAATGAGAACGAACACTATTTTTTCTGTCCATTAATTCTTTGATTTCATATTTTTTTTCATCCTTTTTTAAGATTGGAAAAATATAAGAAGTATCAAAAGGTCGGTAAATTTTATAAAAATTGAGAATTTCTTTAATAATAGGGAGGTCAGGTAATTCAACTTTTAAAATTGCTTTTGTTTTGTTTCGAGAGTAGCAAAATTTATCATCTTCAATATCTGACCACTTTAATTCCGCTAGATCGCTAAAGTTCATACCTCGAGCATAATAACTAAAGATATATAAGTAACGAGCATTTTTAGCTGCAGGTAAAAGAGAAATATCAAAGTTAAGAAGAGCTTGAAATTCACTTATAGATAGAGCTTTACGAATTTTAGTTCTTTTGAATTTCGAAATTTTGTAATCTCTAAATGGATAGTATTGTGATAGAACAATTTTATATTTAATTGCACGATTATAAATTGCTCTAATGTTTTTCATGTATACAGCAATCCCACCATCATTTGCACCTCCTTTTCTTAAGAAACTTTCAAATTCGGCAAGAAATTGATAATCAATATTCTCAAACTTAAATGATTCAATGTTTTTTTTGAATTTTTTTAGAGTTCTTAATGTAAATTCCATTGATCCAGCATAACCAATTTGTCCATTATCAATAAGGAGCTTTACTTCATTTTTAAATACTTTGCAAAAATTGTTTTCTGATGTATCTTCTCTTTGATAGTATTTATCAAATAAGATTAAGTTGTAAGTCTCATAATCATTTTCTAGAATTGAAATTGTATCTAGTGCTTTATCTTTTATTTTAAGCAATGTTTTATTAAATGAAATATGGTTTCTAAATTTTGTATTGAATTCGCCTTGCTTTTCATTCCATTCTGTAAGTTTACAAGAAAATGGTAGCGAATAGAATTTGGATTTACGATTGATTGTTATTCGTAAGTAAATTGGGAATAATCCATTTTGTAATTGGTTTTTTTTGCAGACAATTTTGATACTAGCATTCATAACATTTTAGGTTTAAGTACAACATTAGTACAACAGTTGTACTTTTTTTATGAAATTTGATGAAACCAAAAATATTACTATTTATTAGTAATTAGTTGAAAATCAATTATTTTGAAGCTAAAAGAAACTGTTTGCAAATTGTCAAAATGTTTCTGGCAGTCAAAAGGTCACGGGTTCGAATCCCGTATTCTCCACAAAAAATCCCTACACTGTTATGTATAGGGATTTTTATTTAAGGATAAATCATTCACTATTCGCTATTTTTTACCATAATCCAACCTCTCCACTCGTTAGCATCGGGTAACTTTATAATGAACCAATAAGTTGTTGATGGTACAGGTCTACCATTGGTGCGGCCATCCCAAATTAAAGTATTGGTACTAGATTTCTCAAAAACAATTTTATTAAATCTATCAAATATCTGGACAGTCGTTGGTTTTCCTTCATAAAAATCTAAGCCTGTAACTTTCCAAACATCGTTAATGCCATCACCATTCGGCGTTATTACATTATTAATACTTAGAATGTAAGCTTGCTTAGGTATCGATGTACAACCGTTTTCTAAACCATTATCTGCATATCTAACAACAAAACTTCTAAGGCCTTTCGGGACGTTATAGAAGACGTTACTTGCTTGCCAAGATCCCAAACCATCATAACTATATTCAATAGTACGATTTGGATTTTTAGAAATGGTATTAACCGTTACTTTGTCGCTTTCTACATTTATGCTCGTTATTTGCGGCACATCGAACGGTCTTAAGATAACTGGTGCTGCTGTATAAGAACAAGCATTATCCGTCACTATTGTTACGGTATATTCTCCCGGAATGTTAGTTGTATAAATCGTTTTACCTGTATAGGCACCAGTTTCTACAAAGGCATTTGGTCCTTTTATAGTATAAGAAATAGGCTTCAGGCCTAAGCTAATAATGTTGGAAGGATTAATATTAATATCCACTTTTTGTGAAATTTCGCAAAATTCAATAAGATTAGTTTCCATTGTAAATTCAGGTACGAGCTTATGTTTTAGGCTAATGATGCCTTTTCTAGGACAAGCTGTTCCTGGGAAAATAATTTTTACATAAACTTCTGTTAAAGCACCTGTATCGAATTGTGTTTCGTTGGTTATCTGTCCCGAACCAGCGATTAAGTCTGCGTCACTTCTGTAGAACTTTAGTTCGGTGGCAACAGCAATTCTCGGATCAGATTTTATTTGTGTTAAATCTACTGTTTCGTTAACACAAAAATCGCTAATGTTGAAATTGAGAATTGAGGTATCTCCAAAATCAAAAGTCAACTTCATAATACCATTACAATCTCCTCCAGCAGATGCTTTGATCCAAACAAAATTCTGAGACACTGGATGTGGATGAAAATCCTTTTCTTCCTAGCTTGTTAAGTCTGCACCTCCGGCACTTAGTTGAAAACTGTAATCTGCACCAAGAGTACTTTCGTAGTCATTTAAGAAACTATCTCCTGGTACACTACTTTCTATTTTTGCATTAACCCAAGCACGAAGATCAAAGGTGTATATTCCATCCAAATTGTCATCACAAATGGCTATTGGAGGTTCTGGTTTTGTAAATTTGATATCTGCTGGATTAACGACCTTAATTGTGAAAACTTCTATCGATTTGCAACCTGCTTTCGATTCAAAACGCACCCAAATTGGCTTTCTACTTTCTGTTACAGGAATCGAATAGCTGTCTGGGTTAGCGATTCTGCTGTTATCATTTTGAGCATCAACTTCATTTAAATAAAAATATACATTATTTATTAAAGTTGAATACTCTGGATTAGAAGGATCATAAATCCTAGGGATAATGTCATTAAGATTAAAAATTGCACTTTGTCCAACAAAATTACATCTTAACAAAAAACGATTTGTTTTTAGTTTTATTGGCGTATTTGTGATGTTAACATTAATAATAATCTTAGCCATTGTGGTACAAGTTGCGCCTGTCTGGCTAAATTTTACGTAGATAATTTGTTGTCCCGAATAGACCGTCAGAAAGTTTTCAAGCTCTGCGGTAGGTATAGGATTGGTAAAAGAATTATTTGCTGGATTGTAATTTCTAAAATATTGCTTTATCAAACTAGAATCAGAAGAAAACTCTGCCTCGTATTTTTTTAGATTAACGTATATTTTGCCATCGGCATTATCGTCACAATTAATGTTAAGCGTGACCTCATTTCTTAGAAGTTCTATCTCTTTTAGCACAAATTTAAATTCAATGAGATCTGAAACACAGCTAGTATTATACTGAGAGGTTATTCTAACATAGAGAGATTTGCTAGGTGTTGCGGCGTCCAAGTCCAAACTTGTTACATCCGTAGTATCACCTGGGTTAAGATAAAACTTCACCTCTGGTTTTGGATTTTGTGACTGCATACTTCCAAGAATCCTATTAACATAGTTCAATAAATTAACTTTACGATCACAAACTTGGAAAGGTGTTGCATTGCTCAAAATTTGAAAGTTCTCTACATTGTAAACAAACTGCTTAATAACATAGCAATGATTATCATTAGGTGTAGGATCTACCCCAAGACTGTATTTAACAAAATAGGTTTTTATTGTCTCTGTAGAAAGTAACACCTCATTGGGTAATGACGCCTCTGGAATTGGTATTGCCAATGAGTCAGTAGCATCTTTCAGTGTTCTGTAAAAATATCGATAAATCCCCGCGCCAGCTGTTGGTTTCGTAATCTGTACTAAGTTATTAAAATCGGTTCCTGGATCTATGTTACGATTACTTGCAGATTTACAAAGATAGAGGTTGACATCTTCCACATCAAACACGTCCGCACTATCCGGCTTGGTATCTTTATCAGCATCATTAACATTAATAATAATTTTATTAAATTCTACTCTAACTGTAATTTTTGCAATCGACGAACATTGTGTTGTACATCCAGTAGTAGTAAAATCACCAGGTTGAACCCGTACCCAAAGGTCATAAGTATAATCGGCTGCTAGTACACCTTCATCAACATAGTTCATTTTTCCCGTATTTCTTTGCGCATCAATCTCGGTTTTATGTACAGTAACAGTCGCATCGGGATCAGCACTGAAAACGATTGAATTTTTCTCAAAGAACTTATTCCAGTCAAAATTAGTTTCGCGCAAAGGTGGATTTTTCCCAGGTATCACAATATCACATAGATTGATATTAATAGGATTAGGAACTGGCAAAACTGGGCTCCCATTATAACATTAACCGTTATGGGGCCATAAATAATTTCTCCACAAGAGGTGTCAGCATAGACAAATATTTTGGAATCTGCCGTAAGATTAGCTGTTATCACAAAAGGTCCAGTTATGTCATCAATTTTATATCTAATGCTTGTGGGCTTGAAGCTGGCATCAAAAAGTTGACATGTCAAGTTACTCAACAAATAATTCGTCAAGTTATCACTGCATATATCGACAACATTGGTAAGCAAGACATTATTAACATCTTCAATTTTAAAAGCTATAACTGTAGAACAACTCGTCGGATTGCTTTTGTTTTCAACCCTTACATAGTAGATTTTATTATTTTGCAAGACAAGTGCTGGATCAATAGGGGGCAGTGGCTCCGGATTGTGCAAGTGCCCGTGTATCATAAAACTTAAAATTAAAATTAGACACCAACCTAGGTCCATAAGGGTTACTGGCTGTCGTTGGACTAAGTATTTTACTATAATAATTTCTTTGATAATAGGAGCCAGTTGCACCACTACAAATGATATCTGTCACATCTGTTGTTACCGGAAAATCACCTGAAAAATAATAATTAATTTCTTTTTCAGCTTTAATAATATCACCACTATCCAATGTGTATACGGCAATCGCTTTATACTGCTCGACGTCTAGTTTGGGACATACATTAACCTTTAACTTATTATTATAAGAGGACGCCATACGGACGCCGTTATTATACCATTGGATTTCTCTAGTCATATTCGGGCCATTTGGAGAAAAATGCCAACATTCATTACTAGCTGCCCAAATACCAGTATTTCTAGTTGCTGGCGCAACACCATCTCCCGTATTATTGCTAACACCAATTACCGACGATTTTCTTCTTGCAGAATGATCAGGCAAAGGTTTATCTTTAACATAAACGTAGATATCACCTGTCAGCTCTTGTAATACAATTTGCGATGTTGTGTATTGATTCGTACCAACAATTCTAGCTCTAAAAAAATTAATTACAAGTTTTCGACAAGGATAAGTATCTACTACTTTTATAGAGATTGTACTTTCTCCTTTTACAAATTCTACGTCTTGATAAACACCAAAAACCGATAATTTTGGTACCATTGTCGTTGGAATTGTCTGACCAGCAAAATCACTAGAACTGAAATCACCTTCTTCAATGTCACTTCTAAAACTAACAAATCCGTTACTACTTATAATAAACGAATCATATTTTTATCCATAAAATGAGAACTCAAAACTTTTTGACCCAAAAAAACTCGAATTATTAAAATTAATTCTTTTAAGATAATCTTCATCTCTAACAGGTTCAAGAGGATATATATCGAGCTGTGTCCCGTCATTATAATCGCCATAAGGCGTGTATGGCGTGGAAGATACAGCGTAACTATCTGTATTTGCCAGAATAGGAAAGCTTGCTGTTAGGTCTATACAATTGGTCCCACTAAGATAGCCACAATCGACTCTCACGTTCCCTTCCCCATTTTTTTAATCTTTAAGACTTGGACATGATTGGGCATACATGAGGTATTGTATGCCCAAAAAGATATAAATTAAAAAGCTGTAGAAATTTCTCACCTTGTCATACTTTATAACAAATTTAAGAAATATAGTAAATCAATTCTCGATTTTAGTATTAGTATTAGTATACGCAGTCGATTTTAAAGAAAATGATTTTATGGTTATTTGTTTAATTTTCTAAGCATTAGGCTTATGACAATCATATGACAATTTCCGTAACAATCACAAACATTGCTAAAACTTACTTTTCAAATGCATGTCTTTCTACTTCTCTTCTTAAGGCTTGGTCTACATCTATTTGATTTATTAAAATAGTTTTTTCGCACTTATCAATATCTGTACGTTCATTAATTTCGCATTTTTGTTGGGCGGTGTATTAATCATTTTTATTCGACGGGATATCCAAAGATCCAATTTGGTTAGCAACAAACCAACTAGAATCAGAAATTATTACCAAACAAAAAATAATAGCAATTTTGTTTTATAATAAACATGTAGGCAAAATTAAATTATGGTCTTGAAAACATTTACTAATCATTTTAAAAAAAAAATACGAAAATCATTTCCAATTTTAGCGACGGGATTTCAATTTTCACAAGTTTTAAACATGTCAAAAAAAAATCGAGACCCATATAGGACCTCGATTTCTGTAAAACGTAAAATTTAAAATATGAAATTATTTTTGGTTCTCTTGTAAATAAGCATCAATTATTTCGAAAGCTTTGGATTCTTCCCTCAAATCTACTTTCAACATCATATTGGTTGCAGTTGGCGTACTCATAAAAGATAAATAACTGTTATCAACCTCACTTTCTATCCCAGCGGCTTCTAGTTTGGATTTTATTAGTTGTATCTCCTGTTGATTACTGCTTTCGAATACCGACACTTTTGTTATAACATTCATAAAATGTAATTTTTATTCAACTTCATTTAATTTTCTGTTCTTAAAATTACAAAATTAGAAACAAAACAACAAATATTTTATAATTATTTTTCTGTTAAAATTTTCTCAATCTTGTCTAAGACAATTTGCAACTCCTCCACTTTGACGTTAAGATGCGGTCTAAAGCGCAAAGATTGATCTCCACAAGTCAAGATAATTACACCTTCATCATAAAGTTTTGACTGTAACCAATTTCTCGTTTCGCGATCTTTAAGGTCAAATGCACACATTAATCCTTTACCTCTTGCTGCAAAAACGTCGTCCGGGAATTTCTGTTCCAAAGTTTTAAGACCATTTAATAAATAGTCTCCTGCTATTTTTGAATACTCAATTAAATTCTCTTGCTCAATAACTTCCAAAACCAATTGGAAACGTAGCATATCAATAAAGTTGCCTCCAAAAGTCGAATTAATACGAGAGCTTTCTGTAAAAACATGATGCTCTACCATATTCATTTTGTCTTTATTAGCAAGGATGCCGCAAACTTGCGTTTTCTTGCCGAATGTAATAATATCTGGATTAATGCTCGATTGTTGAAAAGCCCACATTGTGCCGGTCATTCCGATACCAGTTTGTACCTCATCAAAAATTAAAAGAATGTCATTCTCATCACAGATTCTTCTTAATTCAATAAAGAACTCATCACGGAAATGATTGTCGCCGCCTTCCGCTTGGATTGGTTCAATAATGATACAAGCCACTTTATCAGGATTTGTCAAAATCGCTTCTTCAATATTTAACAATGCTAAACTTTCGTTTCTCATTGTTTCTTCAATACCTTCATCAGTTATTGGATAATTGATTTTCGGATTGATAATTCTTGGCCACTCAAACTTCGGAAAATATTGATATTTACGGGGATCCGATGTATTTGTCAAGCACAGTGTATAACCACTTCTGCCGTGAAAAGCTTGCTTGAAATGGATTGCCATACTTCCTTCCGTTTTAATATCTTTTTGCCAGTTACGTCTCGTTTTCCAGTCAAAAGCTGCCTTCAAAGCATTTTCAACTGCCAGAGCGCCACCTTCTATAAAGAAGCAATACTCTAATTCTTTCGGGATTGCAACGCGCTCAAACACCTCCATAAAGTCAGCATATTCTTGTAAATAGACATCACTAAGTGTTGGCTTATAAACTGCCATTTTGCCCAGCCATTCTGCTCTTTGCAAAACATAAGGGTGGTTGTATCCGATAGACGCCGAAGCAAACATTGAAAACATATCGAGATATTCTTTTCCTGTCAAACGGTCAACAATCCAAGAGCCATGCGATTTTTCGTAATCCATTACAAAATCGAAGCCGTCAGCCAAAATATGCCTTCCCAAAACTTCTTTCACTTCGTTAGCTGTAATTGTACTCATATTAATTTTTATATTTTGATTTGGTAATATTTATTAATTTAAAGTCTGGTGTTTTTACAAGTCGAATTTAATGCCTTGTGCTAGTGGAAGACCTGTAGAATAATTGATGGTATTAGTTTGGCGTCTCATATAATACTTCCAAGCGTCAGAGCCACTTTCGCGTCCGCCACCAGTTTCTTTTTCACCACCGAAAGCACCACCAATCTCGGCGCCAGACGTCCCAATATTAACATTGGCAATACCGCAGTCTGATCCTGCATTGGAAAGGAATAACTCCGATTCTCTAAGACTCTGAGTCATAATAGCAGAACTCAAACCTTGCGGCACATCATTTTGTAAAGCAATAGCTTCGTCTAAAGTTTTGTATTTGATTAAATATAAAATCGGTGCAAAAGTCTCGTGTTGAACAATTGCAAAATTATTCTCAACTTCTGCAATACAAGGTTTTACATAACAACCGCTTTCATAACCTACACCTTCTAATACACCACCTTCGACAACGAAGTTGCCGCCTTCTTGCTTGCATTTTTCAATAGAATTAAGATATTGAGTTACGGCATCTTTATCGATAAGTGGTCCCACATGATTGTGCTGATCCAATGGGTTTCCGATTTTTAGTTGTCCATAAGCTTTAACCAATCTGTTTTTAACTTCATCATAAACATCTTCCTGAATGATTAATCGTCTTGTTGATGTACAACGTTGCCCAGCTGTACCAACAGCGCCAAAAACAGCACCAATAATACTCATATCCAAATCGGCTTGGTTAGAGATAATAATTGCGTTGTTTCCACCCAATTCTAAAATACTTTTCCCGAAACGTGCTGCCACATTTTTGTTAACCTCGCGACCAACTCTTGTTGATCCCGTGAAAGAAATAAGAGCGACTTTTTTATCATTCACCATTTTGTCACCAATTACATGATCTGCAACGATAAGGTTAGAAATTCCTTCTGGCAAATTGTTTTCTTTGATAACTTCTGCGATAATATTTTGACAAGCAATCGCACATAGAGGCGTTTTTTCTGAAGGTTTCCAGATACAGACATTTCCTGCAATCCACGCAAGCGTAGTATTCCAACTCCACACTGCAACTGGAAAATTAAAAGCCGAAATGATACCAACTACACCTAGTGGATGATATTGCTCGTACATACGATGTCCAGGTCTTTCTGAATGCATCGTAAAGCCATGAAGCTGTCTGGATAATCCAACTGCAAAGTCACAGATATCAATCATTTCTTGCACTTCACCAAGTCCTTCCTGTAAAGATTTACCCATTTCGTAAGAAACAAGTTTTCCTAAATCGTCTTTGTAATGTCTTAGTTTTTCTCCAAATTGACGTACAATCTCGCCTCTTTTAGGAGCAGGAATCATTCTAAATTCTAAAAATGCCTTCTCTGCTTTTTCGATAACTTTATTATAATCTGCTTCAGAACTTGTTGTGACGCTCGCAATCTCTTGACCATCTGTCGGCGATTGACTTTTAATAACTTCTCCTGTTGCAAAAAAATCAACACCCGTAGAACTTCCTAAGTTAGTCGCATTGATTCCTAAATTTTCCAATGATTTCTGAATTGAAAATTGGTCTCTTGTATTCATTATTTATTTTGATTTGTCTGATGTTAAAGATAGACAATAATTTTCAAATCCTAACAAATATCATGTCCCGAAAGCCTGAAACTTAAATATAAAATGGCCAAAAACTCAATAATGATGGGATTAAACCTAAACTAACAAGTGTTTGTTAAATTATTTATAATAAATCTAAATAATATTGTTTAAATGAAAATCATCTTATACATTTGCAGAAATTATTGTCATGGAAAACGAGAACAAAAATTCTAAACTAAAACTTTGGTTCAAAAGAGTTGGTATTGGTGGTTTGATATTTTTTACCGCGAAAGGTCTGGTTTGGCTAGCCGTTTTCTATTATGGCGCCGATGCTATTTTTGGAAGCTGTGCCCAGAAATAAAAAATTCGTTACCAGTTAGTAACGAATTTCTTTTTTTGTAAATAATTCATCTATAGAAATCTTGCCAGGTCCTATGAGAAGGATGGCAAGATACATAACAAAATAAAGTACCGCCATCTCTTTAACGGCGTACGGATCGCCACCATGTGCCACGAAGATGGCAACTAGCATTGTGATTACTAAAATAAAGCTAGCAACTCTTGTTAAAAGCCCTAAAATTATCAAAACAGAACATATAACTTCTGCAAGAACTACTAGCACCAAAGTGATGATTGGACCAAGTCCTAAAAAATCCATAAACTGTATATCATGATTAGACATTAGTTTTTCTAATTTTGGGTAACCGTGCGACAACATCGAAGTTCCTGCAAAAAGACGTAAAATTAATGCTGCTATATTTATTAAGCTCGGATTGTTTTCGGAAGAAATTAGTTTCATTACTATATATGTTTAGTGTCAATCTACAAAATAAGTTTCAAAAAGCCTATCTATACCCGAAATTTTTAAGATCGCGTTCGTTTTTGCGCCAATCTTTTTTAACTTTTACAAAAAGATTAAGATGTATTTTTTTTCCGAAAAACTTCTCCAAATCAACACGTGCTTCTGTCCCAACTTTCTTTATTGCATCGCCTTTGTGACCTATGATAATTCCTTTTTGAGAGTCACGTTCAACATAGATTATTGAGTCAATCAAGATAACGCCTTCTTTTTCTTTGAAAATCTCCGTGACAACTTCTACAGAATAAGGGATTTCTTTATCATAATTCAAAAGGATTTTTTCACGGATACATTCATTAACGAAAAAACGTTCTGACTTATCTGTAAATTGATCCTTATCGTAATACGGTGGATTTTCTGGTAAAAGCGATTTTAACTTAGGAAGAATATACTCTGTATTATAAGCCTTAAGCGCTGACACTGGCAATATTTCCGCTTTCGGAATTTTGTTATGCCAATATTCCACTTTTGCTTCCAATTCGGCTTGGTTACTAAGATCAACTTTATTTAACAACAATAAAACAGGAACCGGAATTTTATTTAATTTATCAACCAAAAATTCTGATGGCTCTTCCTTGTCCATTGCGTCTACTATGAAAAGGAAAACATCGGCATCTTGGAGACTTTCTTTTACAAAATCCATCATCTTCTCCTGAAGTCCATATTTAGGATCGAGAACACCTGGCGTATCAGAGAATACGATTTGTAAATCGTCTTCATTATAAATCCCGAAAATTCTATGTCTAGTGGTTTGTGCCTTTTGTGTTACAATCGCCAACTTCTCTCCCATCAATTGATTAAGAAGTGTAGATTTCCCGGCATTTGGCTTACCAACTATATTTACAAAACCTGCTCTATGCATTTTATTTAATTCTTTTAAAGATTGGCAAAGTTAAGGATATTAAATGTAAATTCTAATTTTAAACTCTAAACCTATCTGACTTCTGACATCCCATCAAATTTCCTTACATTTGAGCCTTCAAAAAAAATAGAATTTTAAAACATGTTTAGTCCTCAAGAACTTTTAGATATCACAAAACTATTAACACCAGACCACAACATTGTCATCACAACGCATCATAATCCTGACGGTGATGCGGTGGGTTCTAGCCTTGGACTTTATCATTTTTTAAAAACCAAAGGTATTGAAGCAACAGTTCTTACACCCAATGATTTTCCAAAATTCCTAAAGTGGATGCCCGATGCAAAGAAAATTGTCATCAGCGAGTATAAGCGAAAAATAGCGGGAGAAGCTCTATATAATGCAGATGTTGTATTTTGCCTTGATTATAATGCCACTGCGCGAGCTGGCGTTATTGGAGAATGGGTAAGAAAATCGCATGCTAAAAAGATTCTTATCGATCATCATCAGATGCCAGAGAATTTTGATTTTGTATATTCCGATTCTAGCGTCCCAGCAACGTGCCAGATGGTTTATCATTTTATTGAAGCTTTAGGAGAAGAGAATGCGGTTAATCAAGATATCGCAGAATGTCTTTACACAGGAATAATGACTGATACGGGCGGTTTTAGATTCCGGTCTACAAGTGCGACAACCCACCGAATTGTTGCCAACCTCATCGAAAAAGGTGCTGATCCTACAAAAATTAGTGGCAATACTTGGGACAACAACACCATCTCTAGGCTAAATCTTTTATCACTTGTATTGGGAAGAATTGAAGTGGTGAAAGACGGAAAAGTGGCAATACTTTGGCTAAAACGGGAAGAGCTAAAATCTCTCGGCTTCGAAAAAGGCGATACAGAAGGTTTCGTAAATTATGGTTTAAGCATCGCTGGAACCAAAATGGCAGCTTTCTTTATGGAAGATTTGTATGAAGATTTTATAAAAATCTCATTCCGTTCTAAAGATGATGTTGACACCAATCAATTTGCTAGAAAGTATTTTAATGGTGGCGGACACATTAATGCATCAGGCGGCAAGTATCTCAAAAATATTGAAGACACGATTGAAGATTTTAAAAACATAATAGAAAAAGAGGATTTTTAATCCTCTTTTTTATGTCCTAATTTCAGGAAAAATTTTTCAAAATATTGATAGGAAATATGAGCAAATATCAAAGTCAAAATTATATTTGCAAACGTAAAACTAATGATAAATAGATTTGGATTAATCGCCTCAAACGGAATAAATTTTAAAACCATAAATCCTACAATCTGCATAACGATGGCATGAAGCATGTAGATTCCGTAAGAGATTTTTCCGAAGTATTTTAATGTTTTATTTTCTAAAAAAGAAATCGGTTGACTTATTAAACTAATAATCATCAAAGGAAACAAAAGTGTACTTATCAATTGATATATCCATTCTGACGTGTTTTCTAAAATCCAATCCGAAAAAAAGTAAAATAATACAAAAGCGTAAATCGATATTTTAATCCAATTCGGGATTTTATAATTCGGATATTGAATGGTAAAAATCGCAAAAAGCCCACTCATTGAAAAGAAATAAAAATACATCACATACTTCTTCAGAAATTCAATAACGTCAAAGTTGTACAATATAAAATAGACGATACTAAAAACAGCGAGTAACCAAACAATATTCTTTTTAGAGAAAATTAAAAAACAAGGGGCAATCAGAATGTAAAATTGTTCTTCAATACCAATAGACCAAAGAACTTCTATAATGCCGCCTGGCTGATAGGTTTTAAGAATATTAGAGAAAAAAGTGCCGCCCAACAATATCGCTTCAGTATAAGAATAAAGTCTTTCTATCTCGAAGCCAAAATAGGGCAAAATGACATTGTAATACAACAATCCGAAAATAAGAACCGCATAATACAAAGGGAAAATCCTGAAAATTCTTCGTTTATAAAAATCTTTGATAGACACACTTCCAGTATTCAACTTTTCGAGATAAAGGTTTCTGATGATTAAAAAACCACTCAACGAAAAAAATGCAAAAACAGCTTCTGTACCTTTGTTGAGAATCGCCCAATCTGTATTGCTCGGAAAACCGCGTTTTTCAGCAAATTGCATGACATGAAACAAAACCACCAACAGGGCTAGAAAAAATCGAACCGAGGTGATATTCGGGAGATTATATTTCATTCAGCAATTCTGTATTAATAATCTCGGTACAAATGCTTGGTTTTTCCCAATGTCCGTTGTGTCAACAATCCAAAAGATAGGCTTTGATATTGTCACGTTCTGGAAGTTCTGCAATCGTCTTTGTAGCATTAACAGCGTTATCAAATCTTCCCGCCAACAATAGGATTTTGCCGTCAAAATTTTCTAAAACAGACTTGCGGTCAGGACGAAGGATCATTCCTTTCGTACAAGCCAAAACACCTTCTATATCCGCAGAATAAGCAATTTGCTTGGCAAGTTCTATTTTATCTTTTTTTAATTTTCTAGCTTCGGGACCAAAAAGATTTGGTATCCCAGCAGCCGCATAAGCTTGGTAATTCTCTTTAATCACTCGAAGACTTTTTTCGCGAATTTTCTTTTTTTCTGCATCATCTTCAAAATAAGTTGAGAAAAACAAAGTAAAACTTTTCAAAAAATCGGGATATTTTTCAGCAAAAGCCAAACTGATATAACCGCCCATAGAATGTCCTAAAAGATGGAATTTTTCTAAATCCAAATGTTCAACCAATGTTTTAACATCTTCCGCCATGGATTCCATCGTTTGTATTTCTACTGTAGGTTTTGATTTTCCAAATCCAGGAAGATCCACTTTTACCAACTGAAAATCCTCGGACAAACTCGGCACCATATCGTCCCAAATCGTCAAATTCTCCATAAAACCATGAAGTAAAATCAACGTTTCTTTGCCTTTTCCTGAAATTTCGTAATTGAGCATTTTTTAAAATTTTATATAGATTTGATCCGGAAAACCCGCTTGGTTAACAGCATCGTGTAATTTAAAACTTTTGCCATCATCTTTTGTATAAAAGATTTTCTTGCCACTTCTGACATCGAGCATTCCGTTTTCGTAATCCTGGATTCTTTGTTCTATCCGTCCATCGAATCTCAGATTATTTTTAGAAATCATCTCTCCCGCTCCTTTTATTTTAATATAATTTTTGCCAGACTCTTGAAAACCATCCATTTCGTATTGGTCTTTACCTATTTTTTTGAAACTGATTTTCCCTTGACCTTTAATCATATTATGCGTTAAAACATGTTCGCCTTCCAGATCTTTGTATCGATTATGGCTCAGGATACTATCATTAATCTTTTGTCTTACAGCGTTAATGGAATCTATTATTTCTAAAGAATCTGTCTTTTTATGTGTCGTTTCGTCTGTCTTCTTACAAGCGATTATCGCAACTAAAGCCAAAAAAGAAACCAGCTTTTTCATAAATTATATTTTTGCTCTAAAGTATATAAAAAAGACGTTTTTATCAATAAATACAAGACGAATTATTTTATAAATCAATTTTAAAACAAAAACCTTGAGAAATCTCTCAAGGTTACTTTAGTTTGTCATCATAGATTTTGGTTTCCCACTCTCGCATATCTGCGATGCCATAATGTTGACTTTTGGTGAGCGCCATTTCGTCGAGTGCATCAACGAAGTTTTTGTAATTGGCATCATCTGTCGGTTTAATAATGATGGTAAAGATGCTTGGATTCTTAGCTGCTTTTTTGGCTTTTTCTATTAAGTTTGTTAAACCAAATTTATCATAAGACACTTCTTTCAGAAGATTGGGAGTCAAGGATTTTTGATCCAATTGATGATAAAAAACACGGTTGCCTTCACCTAAAATTAAGGTGATAGAATTGCTAAGATCAATCTCATTTCTTTCCGATTGGGTCGTAGCAGGAAGGCTAAGATCCACAACATTGGGTTTGGAAAAATTGGTCGTAAACATGAAAAAAGAAATCAATAGAAAGCCCAAATCAACCATGAGCGTCATATCCATTTTCACAAGATTTTTGCGGGTTCTCACTTTAGAATCTCCTCTTGCATTGGGTTGAAAATCTGCCATAGCATTACATTTTTAAGATTAACAATTATTGAAATTCATAAGACTAGAAAATGTCTTAAAAACAGAACTACAATTTTCTTACCTACTATCAAAATATGTTAATCACAGCATAATTATTTATTCAAAGGCAATAAAAATTAACACAAAAACAAAAAATACCAATAAAAAAAATGGCAGCAAAAATCGAATCTCCCATTTCGTGTTTGTCAATGTAAGATCCCAATCCTTTCCTATTTTTATCTGTTTTCTTGCGGGTTCTGTTGAGTGTGTATTTCTTTTTAAGATAGTTAATTGGTGTATTTCGGACTAAAAAATAATGCGCGACAACTAAATAAAAACTTTGTACAATCTGAATAACAACAAGATTATAAAGAAATTGAATATTGTTGCCGTAATGGCAAAAAACGAAACATTCAAGAGTAAAATACTACCAAATAGTGGATCTTTTAGAAGCTTATCTAGTGAAAGTTTTCGTATCAACATCAAGGTGATGACTTGATTTTAAACATAAAATTTAATTATAAAAAAAGCAGCAAAACTAAATTTGCTGCTGTTAATATCTAAATTTTTCTTTGAGAAAAATTAATTACATATAAGCTTCGATAGGCTCACAAGTACAAACCAAATTTCTGTCTCCGTAAGCTTCATCAATTCTAGAAACTGTCGCGAAGAATTTGTGATCGCGTACCCAATCTAATGGATAAGCCGCTTTTTCTCGACCATAAGGTTTGTCCCAAGCGTCAGAAATGATAACTTGCTCTGTGTGAGGTGCGTTTTTCAAGACATTATTTTCTTTGTCAGCTTCACCATTTGCGATCTCGTCAATCTCTTGTTTAATAGAAATTAAAGCTTCAGCAAATCTGTCAATTTCTGACTTAGATTCAGATTCTGTAGGTTCAATCATTAAAGTTCCAGCCACTGGGAAACTAACTGTTGGTGCGTGGAATCCGTAATCCATCAAACGTTTTGCAACATCTGCCACTTCAATTCCTAAAGTTTTAAACTGACGGAAATCTACGATACACTCGTGCGCTACTCTTCCATTCTCATTTGAGTATAAAATTGGGAAGTGATCTGCAAGAATTTCTTTAAGATAATTAGCGTTAAGAATCGCATGTTCAGTAGCTTTCATAAGACCTGAAGTTCCTAACATTTTGATGTAAGCATACGAAATGTTAAGGATTAAACCTGATCCGTAAGGTGCCGCAGAAATCGCATCGATAGCTTCTTTACCACCGGTTTGGATGTTTGCGTTGCTTGGCAAGAATGGTACTAAGTGTTCCGCAACACAGATTGGACCAACACCAGGACCACCGCCACCGTGAGGAATCGCGAATGTTTTGTGCAAGTTAAGGTGGCAAACGTCAGCGCCAATGTTACCTGGACTTGTGTAGCCAACTTGCGCATTCATGTTCGCGCCATCCATATAGACTTGTCCACCATGTTGGTGAATAAGATCTGTAATTTCTTTTATGTTTTTATCAAAGAAACCATAAGTCGATGGATAGGTAATCATAATTGCAGAAAGGTTTTCTGAATGTTGCTCTACTTTAGCTTTTAGATCTTCGAAATCGATTTCTCCGTTTTCTAAATTTTTAACAACAACGATTTTCATACCTGCCATTGCAGCCGATGCTGGGTTAGTACCGTGTGCAGATTGAGGAATAACCACAACGTTTCTGTTAAGTTCTCCTCTAGACTTATGATATTCGCGAATTACCATTAATCCTGCATATTCTCCTTGTGCACCAGAGTTTGGTTGAAGAGAAGTTCCGGCAAAACCTGTAATTTCTGCTAAATCTTTTTCTAATTCTTTAATTAATTTTTGATAACCTGCCGCTTGCTCTCTTGGTACAAATGGATGAACACTTCCCCATTCTCCCCAAGATAAAGGAATCATTTGTGTTGCTGCATTTAACTTCATTGTACAAGAACCTAAAGAAATCATCGAATGTGTCAATGACAAGTCTTTACGCTCTAGACGCTTGATGTAACGCATCAATTCTGTCTCTGTATGGTATTTGTTAAAAACCTCTTCTTTAAGGATTTCATCATTTCTAAGCATATCAGCTGGAATCGTGATTTCCTCTTTTAACGCTAATTGGTAAGCTTGTTTACCTTTAAAACTAGCAAAAGCTTCAACTAATTTTTGAAGTTTATCAATCGTAGAAGTTTCGTTGATTGAAATACTAATAAAACCTTGTGTGAAATAGTTAAGGTTAATTTTTTGGTCAAGCATCAACATCTTTAATGATGCTTTCTCTTCCTCATGAATTCTAAATTTAACCGTGTCAAATACTGGCTCAGCAACAACATCATAACCCAAAACTTTAAGCGCATCGCGAAGTGCATTAGCTTTGTAATGAATTTGATTTGCAATAAAATCTAAACCTTTTGGACCATGATACACCGCATACATACCAGCCATTACCGCCAGTAATACCTGCGCTGTACAAATGTTAGATGTTGCTTTTTCTCTCTTAATGTGTTGCTCTCTCGTTTGTAACGCCATACGAAGCGCACGTCTTCCGTACATATCTTGAGAAACTCCAATAATACGTCCAGGGATATCTCTTTTATAATCCTCTTTACAAGCAAAGAAAGCGGCGTGTGGACCTCCATAACCCATCGGAATACCAAAACGTTGTGTTGTACCAACTGCACAGTCCGCGCCCATAGAAGCCGGTGATTTTAGTTTTACTAAAGCCATTGGATCACAAGCAACAACAACTTGTAGATCTAAGTTTTTATACTCAGCGATCTTTTCTGTGTAATCGATAACAATACCATTTTTTCCTGGATATTGTAAAAGCACACCATAATAAGAATCGTTAAGTTGATGTTCCTCGAAATTACCAACGATAAGTTCAATTTCTAAACCGTCTGCTTTAGTTTTAAGAACGGAAATCGTTTGTGGTAGCACCAAATCCGAAACAAAAAATTTGTTAGCATTGGCTTTCTTTTGATCTTTAGTTCTGTTGTTATAGAACATGTGCATCGCCTCAGCAGCAGCGGTTGACTCATCCAATAATGATGCATTAGCCAATTGGAAACCAGTTAAATCGCAAACAACTGTTTGGAAATTAAGTAAAGCTTCTAGACGACCTTGGGCAATCTCTGCTTGGTAAGGCGTATAAGCGGTGTACCAAGACGGATTTTCCAAAATATTTCTCTGGATAGCGGATGGCAAAATTGTATTAAAATATCCAAATCCAATGTAGTTGTCAAACATTGCATTTTGAGACGCCAAATCTTTAGAATGTAATAACATTTCGTACTCCGAAAGTGGCGCCGAAATATCAAGTTTTTTTTCTAGTCTAATAGCATCTGGAATGGTTTGCGAAATAAGTTGTTCTACAGAATCAACGCCTATTCTTTTTAACATTGCCGCTTTATCAGCGTCATTCAGGCTTATGTGACGGTTCACAAACTGCTGTGTATTCATTTATACTTTTTATTAGGAATTATCAAATATTAATGAGCGTAAATTTACGATAAATAACAGAAATTACAAAGTCTATTATTCATGACATATGAGCATTCACAAGCATTGATAAAACTGATAAAATAGTCACCTCCAAAAGACTAATTTAGAATTATTAAAAATATTGTTTGTAATTGTTCTAAATTACTTTATATTTGCAATATGAATCAGCCAATTATTGCTTTTAAAATTCCAGCCTTGACGCCAGCATTTTCTAACAATACCGAATTGTATTGCGAAAAAAAGAATTGTTGCAAAAAATTCAAAAAAGGGAAACGCTGCAAAAAATGTCCCGGTAGAGCCAAAATGGCTTAGAACAAAGCAAAAATTTTATTTAGTAACAATAGAATAAAAGCAAGTAACAGAACAATTGTTATCACCCTAATTCTATAATCTAAAAACCGCTTATCTATTCTAAATAGCGGCGAACTCGCTTGTCTAGGACGATGATCTTCTCTCCTATTATTAAGACGTTCTTTAACCTGAGGTTCTTCCTCAGTCTCACCAACTTCTAATTGTGTAATCGTAAGGGCTTGCACAACGGTTTTATGAATCGCCGTATTGGTCGCATGTAACAACAACTGGAACTTTCCTTGACTATCAAATTGTGTAATCTTAAAACGTCTTTCGCCATTTACTTTTTCTAGTCCAAACGGAATAATCTTCACCAAGTCGGCATCGTAAGTCTGCCAATACAATCTAATCTCATCACCAACACGCGCACGAATTTTATCTGAATGAAATTTCTGAATCTTCGGGGGTAAGGTCGACTTAATATTTCGTTGAACTGAATTAAACTGATTATCATAAGATTTGCGCCTAACCGCATCAATCAAAACTTCGTAAGCTTCTTGAACTTCACGAAATCGTAGTTTGAAAAAATCATCATTATCATTCTTATCAGGATGGTACTTCATCGACAATTTTCGATAGGCTTTTTTGATGTCTTCGGCAGAAGCATCTTGAGAAACACCTAGAAAATAATAATAGTCCTTCATCTGATAATGTTGGCAAAATTAAAAAAACGAATAGAGATTTCGCTTCGTTTCTGTATTTTTTTTGACCTGAAAAAAGTTTTTACTCCTCATAACCAATATCCGTAATATAGTTAACCATCCAACCGATGCAGAATTAATCTTGGAAACTCCCGAAATAATTGCCCCATAATTGCTTTTCCAATGGCATTTCTATTGTTCCGTCAGCGGAAATATATCGTTAATCCAGGCATATTTTTCACTCCACAGATAAGAATTTAATTCCATTAAAACCTTTCCACCAGACGATAATTTATTGTAATAATTCTCGACTTCATCAACTGTTTCGCACATCACCATCACCGAAATACTAGGATTTGGCTCAAACATAGGTTTAGCATTTAATAACATTAATTTTTGACCATTCAAATCAAATCCAAAACTTCCGTCTTTGGCTTCCATTCTATGTTTAAATCTTCAACCAATCTTCATTTCATTTTCAGCGCTTGGAAAAGATCAAGATTCGTGTGCGAAATTCCAATTGACGATATCTTTCGGATCATTATAAGTTTCCCAAATTTGATCTATTGGCTAGTTGATTTGTGCTAATATTGTTAGTTTTTCCATTTTCAAAAATTCAATTATTAGTTGAAATTATTAAATCAAAATTAGTCTTTTAGAATATTCTATGCACTTGTCATAAAGTAATTTAATCATCTCTTAACAAAATTTATTAGTATTAAAAATGGAAAATGATTTGTAACTTTATCCTGTCTCTGGGACAATTATTTTTTTTTAAACTATGAAGAAAGTCACGCTCTTGTTAAGTTTTGTATCGTTAAGTTTTAGTGCTCAAACTTTTACAAAACAAGATACCTTAAAAGGTTCTGATACCGAATACCGCAATTTTTGGGATGTAAAAAAATATGACATAAATCTAGAAGCTAATTTTGAAAATAGAAGCATCGCAGGAACTAACAAGATCTCTTTTGTAATTACAAAAGACGTGGTTAATCCGACCTTCCAAATCGATTTGCAAAAGCCAATGAAAGTCGCAAAACTTGTTGCTAGCTTCGACAAAAAACCAAAATACCAACAAGAAGACGATTTTATTTTTATTAAAACAAATAGAAAATTTAAGAAAGGTGAAAAGTTAAATTTCGTTGTCACTTTTGAAGGAAATCCTGTTGTTGCTAAAAAAGCACCCTGGGACGGCGGTTGGATGTTTGAAACCGATAAAAACGGAAATCCTTGGATGACAGCTGCCAACGAAGGTATTGGCGCGAGTATCTGGTTGCCATGTAAAGACATCTGGAGTGACGAACCTGATAATGGCATCACTTTTAAAATCACAACACCGAAAGATCTAGTTGGTGTTGCCAACGGGCGATTAGTTGAGACTAAAAAACTTGGTAACAAAAAGTCTTATTTGTGGGAAGTCAAAAACCCAATTAACGCCTATTCGATCATTCCATCGATTGGGAAATATGTCAATTTTAAAGAAACTTATGATGGTGAAAAGGGAAAATTAGACCTCGATTATTGGGTTTTGGACTACAATCTTGACAAAGCTAAAAATCAATTTGCACAAGTTAAACCGATGATGAAGTCCTTTGAGTATTGGTTTGGCGCTTATCCTTTCTACGAAGATTCTTACAAAATAGTCGAATCGCCACACCTTGGTATGGAGCACCAAAGCAATGTCGCTTATGGTAATAAGTTTGAAAACGGTTATCTAGGTCGCGATCTTTCGGGTTCTGGCGTTGGACTTAAATGGGATTTTATCATCATCCACGAAACTGGACACGAATGGTTCGCTAATAATATTACAGCAAAAGATCAAGCGGACATGTGGGTCCATGAGTCTTTTACGAGTTACTCAGAAACATTATACACCGAAAGCCTTTTTGGTAAAGAAGATGCCGATAAATATGTCGTAGGAACACGAAAAAATATTCACAATGACATTCCTATTATTGGGACCTATGGCGTGAGAAGTGAAGGCAGCGGCGATATGTATTATAAAGGAGCTAACATGTTACACACGATTCGTCAGGTGATAAATAATGATGAAAAATTTCGACAAATTTTGAGAGGACTTAATAAAGATTTTTATCATCAAACAGTCACTAGTAAACAAGTTGAAGATTATTTTAATCAAAAATCAGGGATAGATTTATCAACGATTTTTGACCAATATTTAAGAACAACTTATATTCCCACTTTAGAATATAAACAAGACAATAATAAATTAAGTTACCGTTGGACACATACGGTTAAAGGATTTACTATGCCTCTAAGATTAGCTTCTGGCGAAACAATTTCTCCAAGTGACAATTGGCAAACTACAGATTTGAAATCGAATAATCCAGTGGAATTTAATAAGAATTATTATATTCTTTATAATAAGCAATAATTATAGGTTAATTCAGAATCAACCTTTTTTAAAAAAATTAGGCTATCAGAAATGATGGCTTTTTTTGTTAATAAATTTTCGAAAAAAAACCTTGTCGCGACATTCATTTTTCTAAATTTACTTTTTTAAAACCAAACGTGGTGAAAACGATTTTAACTTTTATATTTATAGGAATAAGCGTGACAATTGCTGCACAAGAAACACCTAAAAAAGATACTGTAACGATTTTGGAAACGAAAGCTTTTATGAAATCTCCAACATTGTCCAACAATAATCCTTTCTATAAAAACATAGATTCTGTAAAAGCATCGCAATACAAAATGTTAAATAAGAAATCTCAATCTGAAGGTTATTCAAGTATCAAAAGACAAAGCAAAATTGAGTTAACACCTCCCAACTTGAAATCAAAAGATTTAAAACAAAATCCCAACAAATAGTCAAAATCCCAAATGGCAGATATCCAATTATTATATAAAGCGATTAAAATTGCACAAAAAGCGCACAAAAAACAAACAGATAAATATGATGCGCCTTATCTAGGACACGTTTTCCGCGTTATGGAAGCAGGAAAAACGATCGACGAAAAAATTGTCGGCGCATTACACGACGTTGTGGAAGATCATCCAGAGTTTTCGTTCGAATATCTTTTGGACCAAGGATTTCCGCAATATATTATCGATGCTGTAGAATGCCTAACCAAGCGCGAATCTGAAGATCCCGAACTTAATGAGCCTTATGAAGATTTTATTAAAAGAATAGAGCAAAATCCACTTGCGGTTAAAGTTAAAATCAATGACCTTAAAGATAATATGGATTTGAGACGCTTCACTCGACCAATCGAACCGAAAGATCTAAAACGTCTTAACAAATATTTGAAAGCTTATCAATATTTAACAAGCACCTATTAATCGGCCATTGGGATATGGATGTCTTTTTCGTCATCCGATGGATCGATGGTAAAGTTGAGTGCAAAATATAAGAAATGTAGGTTAGTGTTAGCTTTAGATGCAAAATCTCTCTGGAACATATAACCTGCAGTGGCATTCATATTATCGTTAAACTGATAACCAATTCCGCCGAAAGTACGACTACGCTTAAAGAATTTATCTTGTGGACCAACAAAGACTTCTTCGAAAGCATTGGCAAAAACTGTCCCAGATTGCACTTTTGTATTATTTAACGGCAAAGTCCCACTTAGACGATAACGAAAACGTTGGGTATTGGTGTTGACATCTGTCATCGCGTTATGAAAAAAACGTTGCTCAGCTCTTAAGCGGTGATCAAGTTTTAAACTTTTGATACGGTTGCTTAGTGTATATTGCAACCAAACGCGATGTTCTTCTTGAGAAATCTTGTTATTTTTGTAAGTTCCGTATCGACCAACCCCGATGAAAGCTTGGTTATTTTTATTAATATTATAGCCAACTCCTCCTTTCGCCTCGTAATAATCGATAGAGGTATAATCTTCTATTGATCGTGTTTGAAATTCAGCATAAGCCATCCATTCTGGCGCAAACTTATAAGTGAAAGACAGCATGTTAAAACCAGAAAGATTCTCTTTATCTTGCGCTTTTCCAAAAACACTAATTAATAAGACTAAGGTGAGCAGAATTTTTTTCATTTTGCAAATATATTCTTTTTCTAAAAGCTAAAAAAAAATCCTCCCAAATTAAGGAGGATTTATATCATAAAGATTTAAAAACTACATTTTAACCTAATAATAGAGAAAGCGGATTCTCTAAATACAATCTTAAAGTTTGTAAGAATTCTGCACCAGTTGCACCGTCCACTACTCTGTGGTCACATGCAAGTGATAACTTCATCGTGTTACCAACAACAATTTGTCCGTCTTTAACAATTGGTTTTTCGATAATTGCGCCAACAGAAAGAATCGCTGAATTCGGTTGGTTAATAATTGATGTAAATGTCTCAATACCAAACATTCCAAGGTTAGAAACTGAGAACGTAGAACCTTCCATTTCGTTAGCTTTAAGACCTTTACTTTTCGCTCTAGAAGCCATATCCTTAACCGAAGCAGAGATTTGATTATAATTCATATAATCTGCATTTTTAAGAACCGGAACCACCAATCCGTCAGGAATTGCTACTGCTACGCCAACATTGATATTAGCATGGTGGATGATTTTATCACCAGCCCAAGATGAGTTAACTTGTGGATGCTTTCTAAGAGCCATCGCAGTCGCTTTGATAATCATATCATTGAAAGACACTTTCGTATCTGGAATGCTATTAATTTCTTTACGCGCTTGGATGGCTTTATCCATGTTGATCTCTACCATTAGATAGTAATGCGGTGCTGTAAATTTGCTTTCAGCTAGGCGTTTTGCAATAACATTTCTAACTTGAGAATTTACAGTTTCTGTATCTTCACCTGGCGTAAAGTTAAGTGCTGGTGCAGCAACGACTTTCGGAGCAGCAGCTTTCGCAGGCGCCTGATAGTTTTCAATATCTTTTTTAACAATACGACCACCTTCGCCCGAACCTTGAACTGATTGAATGTCAATACCTTTATCTTCAGCCATTTTTTTAGCTAAAGGCGAAATATGAACACGCTCTGCATTTGCCGCAGCTTGTACAGGAGCAGCATCATCTGATGTCGTTGAAACTGGAGTTGTAGAAGCTTGCGTTTGTATTGTTTGTGCTGGTGCCGCAGCGGGTTTTCCACCTCCTGTAACAACCGCAGATACATCAGTTCCCGCGGGACCAATAATTGCTAAAATCTTATCAACTTCCGCAGCATCACCTTCAGCAACACCTTGGTACAATAAAGTTCCGTTAAACTCGGATTCAAAATCCTGAACCGCTTTATCTGTTTCGATCTCTGCAAGGATATCACCTTCTTTAACAGCATCGCCAACAGCTTTTTGCCATTTCGCAACTTTACCTTCTGTCATTGTATCAGAAAGTCTTGGCATTGTGATAACTTCTACACCTTCTGGCATTGCAGCATCAACAACGGGTGCACTCTCAACTGGTGTTGACTCATTTTGAGTTTTACTTTCTTCCTCAACTTTAGCTTCTGATGCTCCACCACCGATAATGCCAGAGATATCTTCTCCTTGGTTACCGATAATTGCTAAAACATTGTCAACTGGCGCTTGCGCACCTTCTTCAACACCGATATATAATAATGTCCCGTTAATTTCAGATTCAAAATCCTGAACGGCTTTATCAGTTTCAATTTCTGCTAAGATATCGCCTTCTTTAACTGCGTCTCCAACTTTTTTGTGCCATTTGGAAACTTTTCCTTCTGTCATCGTATCGGACAGACGAGGCATTGTGATTACTTCAGCCATATATTTTTATTGATGTGAGATTCGAGATTCGAGATTTGAAATTCATTGAAAGTCAAACATCAAATCCCAAATTAATAATTTTAGTTATTTTCTATTTTATCTAAGAATGGATAATCCGGCGTCGCATATACGAAATCGTAAACTTGTGACAAATCAGGAAACGGAGAATTCTCCATAAACTCAACACACTCTTCTACAAAAGCTCTAGATTTTTCGTCAATAGCTTCCAATTCTGCTTCTGTAGACCAATTGTTTTCTAAAAGTCTATGTTTTACAATCTCGATTGGATCTTCTTTTTTGTGTTCTGCAACTTCCTCTTTACTTCTGTAAGGCTCAGCATCTGACATAGAGTGACCTCTGTAACGATAAGTTCTGGCTTCGATAAAGGTTGGTCCATCGCCACGTCTAGCTCTTTCAATCGCCTCGAAAGCAGCTTCTGCAACTTTCTCAGGATCCATCGCATCGATAGGTAAACAAGGCATTTCGTAACCTAGACCTAATTTATAAATATCTTCGTGGTTAGCTGTTCTTTTAACAGACGTACCCATTGCATATTGGTTGTTCTCACAAACGAAAACTACTGGAAGTTTCCAGTTCATTGCCATATTGAAAGTCTCATGCAAAGCACCTTGACGTACCGCGCCATCTCCCATAAAACAGATATTAACGGCTTTTCTGTCAAAATATTTATCTGCAAAAGCGATACCAGCTCCCAAAGGAATTTGCCCACCTACAATACCGTGACCACCATAAAAACGATGTTCTTTGCTGAAAATATGCATCGATCCACCCATACCTTTAGAAGTACCAGTAGCTTTACCACAAAGTTCGGCAAGGATTCTTTTAGGATCAACGCCCATTGCCATTGGATGAATATGACAACGATATGCTGTTATCATACTATCTTTTGATAAATCCATCGCATGGGTAAAACCTGCAGGAATTGCCTCTTGTCCGTTGTATAAATGTAAAAAACCTCTGATTTTTTGTTTTAAGTAAAGAGAACGGCACTTGTCTTCAAACCTTCTCCACATCGTCATATCCTCGTACCATTTAAGGTAAATCTCTTTGGAAAATTCTTTCATATGATTTCGAAATATTTAGCAAAAATAAGAAAATATCTTTAGTTATTAATAGTGTTATGCTTAAATTAATATCTAGCCGCTATCGATTGAATTTATTAACTAAAAGATGATTTATTTTAAATTTCTAAACTGTAAATTGCAACATAATTTTTATTTTTAAAAATGACAGACAACCCAACTTCGGATTCGCTTTTAATAAAAATTTCAAAACTTATATCGAATTTTTTCAATCCGATTGTATCGTTAATCATCTATTATATTGTTCTCACCTATACGCCACATGCAGGTCATCTTGATGTCACCAATCTCTTCGCTATACTATTTATCCTCGTTATCCCTGTGGTAATTTGGATAGTTTGGAACGTCAAAAAAGGACATTATACCAACATGGATGTTTCCAACAGAAAGCAACGAAACAGCCTGTACATTGTGATTGTTATCCTTTGCGCGATTTATCTAGCCTACAATTTTTTCAAAAACGGAAACAAGGACACGACGGTTTTCTTTCTTTGGATATTGTTGATTTTGATGCAGATTAGTAATTTCTTTATTAAAAGCTCAATGCACACTTCTCTTAATCTTTTTGTTGCATTTTTGTTCTTAAAATTCAGTGTGCCTTGGGGGATATTTTGGATAATTTTATCAATTCTCATCGGCATCACAAGAATTATATTAAAAAGACATACCTTAGCAGAAGTCATTTCTGGAGCGGTATTGGGAAGCTTGGTAGGATTGGCTTATTATTTTGTAATCTAAAAATAGAAATATGAAAATTCTTAGTTTGACAAGTTCGGAAGAGCAACTCATGTTAGTGATTTGGAATTTGGAAGCACCCTTTATGAAAGACATCATGACAGCTTATCCAGAACCGAAACCGCATCAAAATACAGTTTCTACATTTTTGAAAATCTTAGTTGAAAAAAATTATTTAAAAATTGAAAAAAAAGGTCGTATCTATAAATATATTCCTAAAATAAACTTTGAGGATTATCGAAAATTCCACTTACAAAATTTATTAGAAATATTTTATAATAATGATGTTGACCTTCTTCTTAAAGACTTAAAAGTCTCAGAAAAAGCTATAGAAATTGAAGAGAAAAGTATTGCGGAAATCATCGAAGAAACGACGCAATCCAATGATGAAGCTCTACAAAAAGACATCGAAATATTAGATGCACAAGTCCTTACACCAGACATGCCCTCCGAAAAATCTGGCAAAAAGAAGAAAGATAGAAAGGACAAGGAGAAAAAAGAAAAGAAGAAAACCAAGCATAAAAAAAGCGATTCCTAGGAATCGCTTTTTTATTTTCTAATGATATTTTACCAACGGTTTCCACCACGGTTTCCACCGTTGTTACCATAACCACCACCTCTATTATTATCAAATGATCTTCTTGGTTTTTCCTCTCTTGGTCTAGCTTCGCTAACATTAAGAGTTTTACCGTTAAAATCTTGTTGGTTAAGCGCTTCAATAGCTTGCTTAGCCTCAGCGTCATTTGGCATTTCTACGAAACCAAATCCTTTAGATCTTCCAGTTTCACGATCCATGATGATCTTTGCAGAAGTAACTTCTCCTTGATTTTGGAATAATTCTAACAACTGCTCTTCTTTAGTTGCGTAATTGATGTTTGAAACAAAAATGTTCATTGTATAAAAAAATTAAATTGGTATAAAAAATTTGTTGTTATAAGGAGAAAACAACAACTGACTGAACACTTGGATTTCGACTATAAAAACACTGCAATTTACACTTTATTTTCAATTCACCTACTATTTTAAAAAAAATTATTGATTAATTAATTGTTTTTTAAATTTGACTTAAAATTTGGTTATGAAGAAGACCTTTACACTTTTCGCTGCAGTAGCCTATTTTGGGCTTAATGCACAATTTACAAGTCCCAATACAGGGATCATTTATAATTTAACAAGTCTAGCACAAGCCGCTGCAGGAACAGTCACTAACAATGGTGATCATTTCTTAATCTCCCAAAATGTAACGATTTCTGCCAACGACAAGCTTATTATTGATGAAAACACAACCGTAAAACTTAGCAAAGACGTCATGCTTTTTGTTTTTGGACAATACCAAACCAATGCATCGCAGCTAATTTATACCACAAATATTGCTGGTGAAGCTTACAAAGGTATCCGTTTCGAAGACACTTCTACTGTTAGTCTGAAAAATACGACCATCGAAAACGGAGGCGGGCTTCGTGTCAACACATCTAACTTTATAATGGATAATTGTATTGTTAAAAATAACCAAACCATTAGTGGTGGCGCAGCTTCTAGTGCAGCAATTCAGTTTGGAGGCACGACTGGAATTTCGATTACAAACTCGCAATTTTTAGAAAATGTTGGATCAGCGATAGGTTCTGGCGCTAACATCAGCGTATCCGGAATTATCGACAACAACTATTTTTACGGAAATAATACGAGTAATCAAAACCGTCCGCAAATTAATATGGGACCTGGTGGAAGTACCGGAATTATCATCACAAACAACCAAATTATTGGTAACCGAAATCTTCCTATGACAGGCGGAATTTCGGCTTCAGCACTTGTGGGTGGCGCCAACAATGTTAAAATCGAAAACAACACCATTCGTGATAATCGCTACGGAATCACAGTTGCTGGGAACTCATCATACGGAAGCATTGCTAAAAACATTATCGAAAATAATAATACCCAAAACGACCCAATGCTTGGCGGAAGCGGCATTAACTTTATTGGAAGTGGTACCGCAGTGATGGATGTTAAAGTCAGCGAAAACCAAGTCCGCGGAAATCTTTGGGGCGTAACTTTACAAGGAACAGCACAAGCTAACTTTGGAAGCGATGTGTCGGGTAAAGAAAATATCGGTAAAAATATTTTTAAAGATAATATTAATAACGGCGTGACTTACGCGCTTTTTAACAATACACCGAATAATTTGGAGGCCAAATCCAACTGTTGGAGAGAAGGCGAATTATCAAATGACACCATGGTTGAAGATGTTGTAACGCATCAGGTTGATGATACTAAATATGGTTTGGTTAATTTTAAACCTTATGACTGCGCTGCAACACAAGCTGTTAATGATGTTAATAAATTAAAACTGCAAGTATATCCGAATCCAAGTCAGGGTGATTTTAGTTTTAAATCAGAAACTTCTGGAAATATTGTTGTAACCGACCTTTCAGGAAAGTTAATCTATTCTGCAATTGTTGTAAAAGGAGAAAATAAAATTTCTTTAAAAGCGGCTCCAGGCGTTTATATTCTTAATTTCAACAACGGAACTTCGAAAGCCTCAAGTAAAATTGTTGTTAAGTAATAAAAAAAGGCTAGAGTAAAGATTACACTAGCCTTTTTTTATGTTAACAATTTAGAAAAGTTTATAGCTTTAAACTTGATAATAAAAACACGTAGTCACTCCATCATAATAACCGTAAAAACTAATATTATCTGTCTACTATTGTTTCAAAAATAGTTCATCCTCTTAATATTCGAGGATCTTGGATAATTTTTTCATCTGATATTACGAAAGATAACAACGGCTTACTTTTTCAAAAAAAACAATGACTAGCATTTTCTTATATTTACTGTTTAAATAAAAATCAAATGCTTGATTTTCGATTAAAAGTCTTTGCAACGGTTGCAAAACGACTTAGTTTTACAAAAGCTTCACAAGAACTGTACATATCTCAACCAGCTGTTACAAAGCACATTCAAGAATTAGAACAACAACTTAGCACCAAACTTTTTACCCGAAATGGCACAAGTATCGATTTAACTTTAAGTGGAAATATTCTTTTAGAAAAGGCCAATCAGATTTTTGAAATCTATCGCGAAACCGAATTCGAAATTAACAAAGTTAATAATAAACTAAAAGGCAATTTAAAAATTGGTGCTAGCACAACCATCGCTCAATATATTTTACCAGAAATATTGGTAAAATTCCATTCTTATTTTGAAGATATCCATATCGATTTGACTTCTCAAAACACCGAAAAAATTTCAGATTTATTAAAGAAAAACAAAATAGATATTGGTATTATTGAAGGTCCTTTTCAATCGGCGCAATTCGATTATATTCCGTTTATGTTAGACGAAATCGTGTTGGTTGCGCGAGTTGGACATCCTTTGTCTAGCAAAACTATTTCTGTTAAAGATCTTGCAGAACTTGATTTTGTGAGCCGTGAAAAAGGATCGGGCACGCAAGATTTTATCGATTCCGAACTTCAGAAGAGCAAACTTCTAGCATCAAAGCTTCATGTTATCATGAATCTTGACAGTACAGAAAGCATCAAAAATTACTTAGCGCAATCGGACGCGATGGCTTTTTTGTCGGTTAGCAGCATCACAAACGAACTGAAATACAACAAGTTAAATATTATCGACATCAAACATTTCGAAATTAAAAGACAATTTCAATTCATTGTTTTAAAAGGCGAACAGTCGGAAATGGTTCGGCTTTTTATGAAAACTTGTGGCATAATGAAAAAATAAAAAAATCCGAGCGTTATACCACTCGGATTTTTACATCTTTTAAATTTCGAAATCTTAACCGAAGTTGATGATTTCTTCCATTTTAGCATTTTCTTCGTTTACCAATTCGTCGTCAACAAGGATTTTACCACTATTTTCGTCGATAATAATTTTCTTTCTTTGGGCAATTTCCATTTGTTTTTGTGGTGGAATTGTAAAGAAAGATCCTTTTGGCGCACCTCGTTCTAGACCAACAACAGCAAGTCCATTGATAGAACCTCTGCGGATTCTTTGGTACGAGCTTAACAATCTAGAGTCAATTTTTTCTGAGAATTCCTCAGATTTTGCTAACAAGAATTCTTCCTCTTTTTGCGTTTCTGCAATTAGCTCATCCAACTCATTCTTCTTGTGTGCCAGGTGATTACGAAGTTCTTCGATCTTAGTTGTCAACTCACTTAGCATTTCGTTTTTATGAGAAATTTTAGAACCAAATTCTTTAATTCTTTTCTCAGCCAACTCAATTTCTAAAGTTTGATATTCAATTTCTTTATCTAAAGATTCGTACTCTTTGTTATTTCTAACATTATCTTGTTGCGACTTATATTTAGAAATAAGTGTTTGAGCTTGTGCGATCAACTCTTTTTTAGCGTTAATCTCAGCATTTTGCTCTTTTATTTCAGCATCGAATTTGCTAGCTCTTTTATCTAAGCCTTCGATTTCGATTTCTAAATCTTCAACTTCGATAGGCAACTCTCCTCTCGTATTGCGAATTTCGTCTAATCTAGAGTCAATGATTTGTAGGTCGTAAAGTGCTCTTAGTTTCTCTTCAACCGAGATATCGTTTGCTTTTTTAGCCATATCTTAAATAAAATAATTTACAGGGTTGTTTTTTTTGCTCGTTTTAGCGATTGCAAAGTTAGTAAAATTTTCGGACAATATTTCATATAATTGTTGAGTTACAAATTGTTCGCTCTCAAAATGTCCAATATCCGCAATTAATAATTTGTTTTCTCCCGAAAAGAAGTCGTGGTATTTGACATCGCCTGTCAGATAAGCATCGCAACCAACTGCCATTGCAGACTTTATACCGCTAGCACCACTTCCACCAAGCACGCCTACTCTTTTTATCGTTTTATTACTGGTATTGCTATACCTAATTATTTCTAAATTAAAAATCTTCTTTACAAATTTTAAAAACTCATCCAACGGCATTTCTGTCTCCAAATCGCCATAACGTCCGAGCCCAGCATACTGATTATCATTTTCGAGACTAATAATATTGTAAGCAACTTCTTCATAAGGATGGGCAGCGAACATCGATTTTAGAATATCATTTTGTCTAAAATTTTCAAAAATAAAAGACAACACATTTTCTTTGACAACTTCACGTTCGTTAATTTCTCCTAAAAAAGGATTCGCCCCTTCTTTCGCTCGATAACTTCCCGTCCCTTCCACTGCAAAGCTACATTCGTCATAGAAGCCAATACTGCCCGCTCCTGCTTCCAAAATTGCATTTTTTACTTGCTCAGCATGATCATTAGGAACGAAGACTTCAAGCTTTTTGAAATTCTTGGATTTGGGCATCAAGATCTTTTGATTTTTTAAACCTAAAACCTCGCAGATCTTATAATTAACGCCAAAATAATCATTATCAAAAGCCGTGTGCATGGCATAGATAGCGATTTTGTTTTCGATGGCTTTAAGAACAGCTTTCTCAACATAATTTTTTCCCGTTAAAGATTTTAGACCCGAAAAAATAATGGGATGAAAAGCAACAATCATGTTAAATCCTTTTTCAATGGCTTCTTCCACAACATCTTCTAAGGCGTCGTGCGTCACCAAAATTCCAGTTATTTCGCGATTAGGATTTCCGCATAACAAACCAACATTGTCAAAATCTTCGGCTTGTCGAATTTTAAAAATTTTATCTAACTGACTACAAACCTCTTTTAGTGTTTTTGCGCTCATATTTTTACAGGAACTTTTTCTCATTTAAAAACTAAGTGTAAATTTACATTTATTTTAAAAAATATGAGACGAATAATAAAACCTGAGTTCGACTTAATACCCGCAGACGGATGGCTCAGAAAAGTTTATAACGTTATCTACCTTGACAACACTCGTCAAGGGAAAATTTTTGATATTAGTCTTCTCATCTTAATACTGATAAGTGTGGGCTTACTAATGGTGGAGACTATCCCATTGGTTAATCTTAAATATCATAATCTTTTTTACACGGCAGAGTTCATTATTACAATGATTTTCACAGTGGAATACATTCTGAGAATTGCTTGTATAAAGGATAAAAAAGAATATATTTTTAGTCCTATCGGTATTATAGATTTCTTGTCTATTATCCCTTTTTATTTAAGTTTATTCTTCCCAATTATCCATTACATCGGTATTTTGAGAATGTTGCGAATGCTAAGGATTTTTAGAATTTTCAACCTTGCCGATTACATGCATGATGGTCGATATATTCTAACTGCTCTTAACCATAGTTCTAGAAAGATTTATATTTTTCTTTTGTTCATGGTGATTTTTATTGTGATTATTGGCTCGATGATGTATCTGATAGAAGGTGGAAAAAATGGTTTTACTAGTATCCCTCAAAGTATATATTGGGCCGTTGTGACCATTACCACCGTTGGTTATGGTGATATCTCGCCAGCAACACCGATCGGAAAGTTCTTGTCTATTATTGTAATGCTTTGCGGTTATAGCATCATTGCGGTACCAACTGGTATTGTAACCTCGGAGTTCAGAAAAGGAAAACGTTATCACTTTATATGTGGCCGTTGTGGTAATGATGACAACGATAACGATGCAAGATATTGTAAACAATGCGGTGAAAAATTTGCTTAAATTTAATTTCAAACAATCAATGAAAAAACTCTTCTTCTCCATAGTTATTTCAGCAAGTTTTTTTGCTTTTTCGTAGACTAAGCAAGACTCTATTCAATTTAGATCAATTTCAAATTTAATTATGAAAGATGGTCTAGCCTACGATCAACTCTATGATTTAACGAAGAATATCGGTCATCGATTAAGCGGATCCGACGCTAACGCGAAAGCTGTAAAATGGGCTGAGCAAAAACTAAAAGAAGCTGGCGCAGATAAAGTGTGGTTGGAAGAAGTTATGGTTCCCAATTGGTATCGCGGGCAAGAATCTTTGAAAATTAAAACTGGAAACGGATCTTGGAAGACTATAAAAATGCTTTCTCTTGGTAACTCTGAGGGAACAAAAGGAAAAGATTTGGTTAGTGACTTGCTTGTTTTTAACAGTTTAGAAGATTTTAATAAAGTACCAGCGGAGCAAATTAAAGGGAAAATTATCCTTTTTAATAATGAATTTCCTCAAGAATATATCAAAACCATGCATGCGTACCGCGAGGCCGGAATTGTGAGACGTGTTGCTGCCGCAGAAGTTGCTAAGAAAGGAGGCAAAGCAGTTATTATTCGGTCGATAAGTTCTGCTTATGATGATGTGCCACACACAGGTACAATGAAGTATGAAGATGGCGTTGAGAAAATTCCTGCTATTGCCATCGGTCCAAAATCGGCAGTCGAGTTAGCGAATCTAGCTAAAACAAATAAGCTTTCGGCGAAGATTAATTCTAATTGCACGATGAGAGCTGATGTTAAATCTTATAATGTCATCGGCGAAATCACTGGTAAGGAATCCAAAAGTGTGATTGTTGTTGGTGGACATCTCGACTCTTGGGATGTCGGTGAAGGTGCACACGATGACGGCGCTGGAATTGTACAATCTATCGAGGCTTTGAGAACTTTTAAAAAATTAAATTTACCCAATAAAAACACGATCCGTGTCGTTTGTTTTGCTAACGAAGAAAATGGTGTTAAAGGAGGAATCGCTTATGCAAAGTCTATCGCGAGCAAAGGTGAAAAAAATATTTTCGGAATCGAAAGCGACAGTGGTGGTTTTTCGCCAAGAGGCTTTGGATTAGATATGTCTGAGGACAAACGTAAAATTATTAAATCTTGGAAAAATCTATTCCTTCCGTATGGTATCTACGACTTTACCGAAACCTACGCTGGGACAGATATTGGACCTATGAAAACCACAGGAACTGATCTTGCAGGTCTTGTACCAGATTCGCAGCGTTATTTTGACATTCACCACACCGAAGAAGACACTTTCGAAAAAGTTAACCGTCGCGAGCTTCTTTTAGGAGCGACAGTTATGACGCAGTTAATCTACATGGTTGATCAATATTGGAAATAAGCAGATTAAAATTTAAAAAAAATGAAAAAGCTCATCGTATCATCATTACTTGGACTTGGCGCATTGACTATTTCATGTGAAAACCATCCGAAAAATCTAGCTAGTATTTCTCAAAATAATTTTAATTTTAAAAGCATCAGCTTTCCTTCAAAAGACGGAAAAATAAGAGTGTATGCAGATTATTACGATGCAAATTCTAAAAATTCACCACTTATTTTAGCTTTTCATCAAGCAGGTTCTAGTCGCGGTGTTTACCGAGATATTGCGCCAAGATTGGTAGCTTTAGGTTTTAATGTTTTGGCAGTAGATCTACGTTCTGGTTACAAATTTGGAAATGTCCTTAATGAAAGTTTTGCCGAAGCCAATTCTAAAAATCTGCCAACGCAATTCGAAAATAGTATTCCAGATATTGAAGCGGCATACGACTATGCAACAAAAACTCTAAATGCTAAAAAAGTCATCTATTTTGGGAGCTCCTACTCTGCTTCTTTAGGTTTTTATAGTGTTGGCACGCATCCAAAAGATTATGCAGCTCTGGTGACTTTTTCACCAGGAGAATATTTTAAAATTGGAAACAAAAAAATCGCTGATTTTGCAAAAGAAGTTGACATCCCAACTTTTGTATCATCAGCAAAAAATGAAAAATCACATTGGATTGACATTTACAACCATATAAAATCGACTAAAAAACAAGATTTTTTACCTACAAATTGGGAAGGTTATCACGGCGAGGTAACGTTAAGTAGCAACTTTCCTGATGCCGAAGACTATTGGAAGCCTTTGACTACTTTTTTAAAAACAGTGAAGTAAAATCTTCTTCCTGATCGTAAAAGCTTTTTTTTGCGCTTTCGTAACCGATGTCAAAAATCTCTTCAAGTCGAGAAGGTTTACGCTCAAAAGTGCCATATTGTGCCAGCTTTTTTGAAGTTATAAACCAATCGCAGTACGCAAATTTGTGGATTTCTGTTCGGTGAGAAAGCAGATCATAAGCTCTTGTTGTAATGGCTCGGATAGACTTAAGATCGCTCATCTTAACATCCTGAATTGGCGTAACGTAGATGCCAATTATGTTTTTGCATTCGTTAAAGATAATATCTGCCGGAAAATTATTGAGAACACCGCCGTCACTATACATGGCATCACCAACAATATGAGGTGTGGCAATGCCAGGGATAGACGACGATGCAATAATCGCATCAACTACTTTTGTTTCTTTATCAAAAATCTTTTGTTCGCCGCTGATAAGGTCAGTAGCAATTATCCGAATTTCTTTTTTGAGGTCGCCAATTTTGGAATCTCCAAACATGGGATCTAGATAATGCGAGAATAATTGTGATGATACAAAACCCGGTTTGTTAAAGGTAAAATGCTTCCAATTGAAAAAATATACCGATTTAAAAAAATCTAAAATTTCGTCAGGATTTCGTCCAGCTGCATACAAACTTCCCACAATAGAACCTGCACTACAGCATGCCAAAATATCTACATCAATTCCGATTTCGTTTAGAAACTTTATGACGCCCGCGTGTGCAAGACCTCTTGTTCCACCACCTGACAACACCAAGCCCCTTTTGTATTTCGACATATTATCTATCGCAATGTGTTTATTTAAAACCTAAAATTAATTTGCAATGTCATAAGCTGCATCCGCAGTTGCACTTGCATATTCTTCTTGGTAGTAAGTTCTGTATTTTTGGTTATTTTTATCGTACAAAATTACCAATTTAGCATTTTCACTGTTTAGCAGAACCCCATCAATAGGCGAAGGAGTAAGGTTGTCAGTATTCATATAAATTAATGCTTTCTTCTTGAAAGAGCTTAATCTCATCTTATCAGAATAATTTTCTGCGTAAGCCAAGTAGGGTTCTTTAGAGCTTTGGTTAGTACAAATAATTAATAATCTTGAGCTTTGTTTCTCGTTATTGTCCAAGATAACTGCAACATCTGCTTGTCCATCAGCATCGAAATCGCCATACGATAGAGTATTTTTCGCGCGATCAGAATTTTGGGTTAGACTGTATGTTGTCCCATCATTGTATTTATTATCCAAAATAAGTCGCTTAACACGAGCTTCTAATTCTGAAAACTTTCCTAACGAAAATGATTTTCTATAATCGTCAAAGTTATAATATTCTACAACGTTAGATTTCAACATGTAATAAGGTTGAGATACTAAATTTTTAACAGGTTTTTCGAGATAAACTTTCGCAAAGGTTGGGTTTTCGTATTTATTATCAACAAAAAGTCTTTGTCCAAATTTGAGGTTACCAGCAATATTTGAGGTTTGTGCATTAGGCGCATCACGAAGATTGGCATCTTTTGCAATAACATAATTCTCGGTGTAAGGCTCGTACTCGCCTTCTTCGCCTTCGTAAGCTTCTGGTGAACCAGGCGTGGTTTTCACAGAATCTACTTTAGCACTATCCGCAGGTATTTTGACACCAGTGTTAACCACTTCTGGTTTTTTAGGATCTTTTTTACTTACGAAAAAGTAAACTAATCCAGCAAGTAAAAGAACTGCAAGACCTCCAATAATGTAGTATAATTGTTTGTTCTTCTTTTTTAAATCTTCCTGTTGAGTTGGTGGATTAGAAGGTGTTTGTGGTTGAGGTGATTGCTTAGGTTCGTTAGAGTTTTCTGTGTGTTGTTCTTCCATCAATTTTTATTTATAGTTTTCTGTGTCATTTAATTCGTTTAGCAAAATGTAGGCCTTATCTTCATCTTTTATCAATTTTACAAATTCTAAAAAATATTCTCTATAAGCCGAATTCTTTTTAATTGCTCTAATCATCTCATAACTAGAATGTAATGGGAATTTAGAATCAAATTCATAACCTGTACTATTTGCCAGTTCTTCGAAAAGCTCTTTTAGCAAAGCATTATCTTTAGGTGGAGACGTTGCTGCTTCGTCTGCTAACTTACCGATCAAAGCAAAAAAGTAGGATCTTTTTTCTGATAAAACATTAAATGTTATTTTATCATTATCATCAAAATTCTTGAAGAAAATTTCGAAATGCTTAATGCTGTTATGATAGTCGTTTTTTTTAGAATACACTCTTGCGTACAAATCTTCCATCGCATTTGTTCTAAATTCTCCAGCATTATCCAAAATAGAAAGCGCTTCGTCAAGTCTTTCAACATTATTAGCATTGGATGCCGCATTAAAAACTGTTAATGCAGATTTGCCATAACGCAAAGCTTTAACTGCTGTTTCGTAAGCTTTTTCGTTTTCGTTGAGATTGTTATAAGCAGCGCTTAGATTAGACCAAATCGTTGCATCCTTCTGAGAAAACAAGGTTGCCATTGCAAAATTTTGTTTTGCCTTCTGGTAATTTCCTAATCGAAAATAGGCTAACCCTCTTCCATTAAGATAACTAGCATTATTCTCATCATCTTTTAAAAGGATATTATAATTGGTTAAGGAATTTTGATACTCACCATCGTCAAATTGTTGTCGCGCCAAGTTTTCGCGATCATCTTTTGACATTTTTTCTTGAGCAGACACATTCTGAATACAGAGTAAGCCAATTGCTGAAATAAGTAGAATTTTTTTCATCAATACTAAGATAAAGAAATGCTGCATCTTATACAAGATACAGCATCAATATTTCTAAATCTTAAGATTAAATATGAATAACTTCACCATAAGCTGCTGCCACAGCTTCCATTACGGCTTCGGATAATGTTGGGTGAGGATGGATAGATTTAAGAACTTCATGACCTGTCGTCTCAAGATTACGAGCAACAACTGCCTCAGCAATCATTTCTGTAACACCTGTACCAATCATGTGGCAACCTAACCATTCGCCATATTTAGCATCAAAAATTACTTTTACAAATCCGTCTGTATCGCCGTTTGCAGTTGCTTTTCCACTTGCTGAGAATGGGAATTTACCAACCTTAAGTTCGTAACCTTTTTCTCTAGCTTGTTTTTCTGTCAATCCAACAGAAGCGATTTCTGGTAGACAGTAGGTACATCCTGGGATGTTACCATAGTTGATTTTCTCAACGTGAAGACCTTTAATTTTTTCAACACAAGTGATACCTTCCGCAGATGCAACGTGTGCTAAAGCCTGTGTTGGGATAATATCACCGATTGCGTAATATCCAGGAACTGAAGTTTGGTACCATTCGTTAACCAAAACTCTACCTTTATCCGTCTGTATACCTACGTCTTCTAGACCGATGTTTTCGATGTTAGCAGCAATACCAACAGCAGAAAGAAGAACATCAGCTTCTAAAGTAATATTTCCGTTTGCTGTTTTTACATTAGCTTTAACACCAGTGCCAGAAGTATCTACAGATTCTACAGAAGCATTTGTCATCACTTCGATACCAGCTTTTTTCAAAGATTTTTCTAAATGTTTAGAAACTTCTTCGTCTTCTACAGGAACGATGTTTGGCATAAATTCTACCACAGTAACTTTGGTACCCATTGTTGCATAGAAGTAAGCGAACTCTACTCCAATTGCACCAGATCCAACAACAATCATAGATTTTGGTTGTTCTGGAAGCGCCAAAGCTTGTCTGTAACCGATAACTTTAACGCCATCTTGTGGAAGATTAGGAAGTTCTCTAGATCTTGCACCAGTCGCTAGAATAATGTTGTCAGCGCTATATTCTTTAACTTTTCCGTCTTTGTCTGTAACATCGATTTTGTGATCTTTCTTCACTTTAGCAGCTCCCATGATCACATCAATTTTATTTTTACGCATCAAGAACTCGATACCTTTGCTCATTTTTTCAGCAACACCACGACTTCTTTTTACTACGTTCGGGAATTCGAAAGTAGCATCAACTTTATTAAGACCGTACTCTTCTGCATGGTTGATATATTTGAAAACTTGTGCCGATTTCAGCAAAGCTTTTGTTGGGATACATCCCCAGTTAAGGCAGATACCTCCAAGATTTTCTTTCTCAACAATTGCTGTTTTGAAACCTAATTGTGCAGCTCTAATCGCTGTAACATATCCTCCAGGTCCACTACCGATGACAATAATATCGTATTTCATTAGATCTAAAAATTTTTATCAAAAATAAGGATTTTTTTCTTTTTGTGTTCAAATTAATTTTTATGTACTTTTTTTATTAATTTTTCACTGAAATCATAATTTAATAAAACTTAACAAAGCTCTTTATTAAAAGCACTTTAGCTTAAAAACCTAAAAATTTAAGTTTTAACTGAATTGCAAAATTTTCACTGAATTTATTGGTTGAATAATGTCCAACTCTGTAAAATAGACCTAAATTAAATCCTGTACTCAAAAAATTATTATACTCTAATCCAACTTCTTGGTATAAATGATCTAGCTTATTATAATTAAATTGATGCTGCCCCATATTCTTCATATCGCCAATCGTCCCTTTGTACACCAAATCAAAACTTGAGGTGTTTCTGCCAAAACTTTTAAAATACCAAGGGATACGATGTGTAAAGTAATATCCCATGAATTTATCATTAAAATATTTGCCCGCCTCCATCGTTGCAAAACCTAAATAAGTTGTCAAATTGAAATGCGAGAAAAAGCTATCGTTGTTAGAAGAATCCAAACCTCCCATCTGGAAATGATGCCAAATCGGAGCATTGCCCGTCATCAAACCACCGTATAACCTAACACCTGTTCTACCAAGTTTAGTTGCGAATTGATGCGTCAACAAGACATCTACACGAGAATAGTTAAACTCGCCGCCCAAAGTTTTCATAGCTTGTTCAAAATTAAAATAAACCTCCGGGAACTTTTGATCATAAGTCAACTTACCCGATGGCGTCATAACATTCTGAGAATTTGGTGAATATTTTAAAGTCAACATCGTTGAAAAATTCTTGAACAAGCGGCTGTCGTTGTTGTAGAAATAATCAAATTTCGCTTCTTCATTTTGGCGTTTAGCAGAAAGTCGCATCGTCAACGCATTGTTTAGATCGACTTCGTAACTAAGTTTCCCCCCTTGAAAACGGTAGAACTTATCATTTTGTAAATCTACCCCAGAATTCATAAACTGCATTTTAAAACTCCATAAATTCTGACTAAATCGCCCCGAAGATTCTACATCATCATAATATTCTGCACGGAAAAATGAATTGTAATCCAAGGTCGTTTTAAGATCAACACCAATGCCATATTTAAACTTAGAATCTTTGAAGCCATAAGCAACGTAAGCATCCGGCGAAATGTATTTGTTAAAATTTTCGTTCAACTTAGCGCGAACAGCCAATCTAATACCTTCGTAACGGTTATAGTTGCTACCAAAAGGGTCGAAGTCGACCATCCCAAGACGAATTCTGCCACGCAAAAGGTTACTAACAAGACTTGCTTTTTTGTCTACATTGTATTTCTGCCCAAGGCTGTCAACTTTAATATAAGTGAGCTTTTCGCGCGTTGTTAAACTATCTGTTCGATACTTATCAAGAAGACTTCCATCTGTATTTTTAACGGTCATTGTATAACCTTTGAAGTCTTTAGCCGTAAAGTCTACAGGTGTTTCGAAATCGAAATAATCGACTTTCATGTAGACATAATTTCCGAAACGTGTCATTAGCTTTCGCCTTTCTGCACGCTTTTCTTCCGCCGTCATATCGTCTTTAATGTCAGGTTTTTTATCCGTATTATCGAATGATTGACTCCCCGCTCTTAACTTTAGATTTTCCTTTTGTAGAAACCATTTGTTGTTAATTGGTGCCCAAACAGAAGTTACGCTGCCATCGTTTCTATTTTTACTATTACTTTCAATTTTTTTGACTGCAAAACTTTGCTGGTCAATATAGAGGTAGCCATTGTATTTTCGGCGGTTAGGCTGCGTTTTGGTTCCAACTTCTCGGAAGCGAATCACGTAATTCTCACGTCCATCAATCTCGATGGAATCCGTTAAATAATATCTGTAAAGATTTCTGTTCTCAGGAAGAATTTCTTTTGGAATTCTATTTCGGTTAGATCGCATCACCAAAAGCTGATAGATAGGCTCTTTAAGTCCAGAAATACGATTGTCCAAAACATTGATTTTTTCCCCGAATTTTTCAGAATATAAGTATTGATTAGCACGTTCCCAAAGGAAAAGTTTGCTGTCAATCATCACATTTTCAAAATCTTTATCCATTAAAGAATCCTTCTTTTCCTTTTTTGTTTGTTTCAGTTCTTTAACAGGAAGTGCGTTCAACGAATCTTTTCGTTTAGCCATATAATTTTGGTAGATTTTAACAGAATCTTCATCAAAATCAAAAGACATTTTTTCGTAAGATTTAAACTCGTACGATTCTAAACTCTTCGGCGAATTATTTTTAAAATTGCTATTGACTTTATCCAAAATCGCAAGTGCTCTAGCATCGCTTTTATCATTGACAACAACAGCTTCTATCTTGTTGACATTAGCTTCTTCTTTCTCTAGAGAAACTTCCATAATTTTGTCGACTACCACATCAGCATCTTCGTAATCTTGATGTTTAACAGTGACTTTATCACATTTAGTTTTAAAATTTAAACTTCCGTGGATATCCGTAATTCCCAACAATTTGTTATTACAATAGACCGAAGCTTGTGCTAAGGGCGCGGTTTTGCCAGCGGTAGTCACTTTAATTGTCGATTGCGAAAATGCCAATACAGCAATGCAAATAAGTAATAAAGCGTATATTTTTTTAATCATATTCTTGCGTTAAGCTCTTGCGAAAATAAATATATATATCGAAATCTACACTAAATCTTCGATTAATGATGTTATAAAGTCAAATTTTTAACAATGTAAAAAATTCTAAATGCTTAAATTTGTAAAAATTTATAATATGGGAATTGCTGATTTATTATCAAAAAAGAAAAAAGCTTTAGCAGAAAAAAACCTAAAAGAAGGTAAAGCTTTCCAAGAAGAATTCGGAAAAGAAGAAGGTGTTATCACTTTGGAAAGTGGCTTACAATACCAAGTTATGACCGAATCTGAAGGTAGAAGTCCTGAAGCTCGTGATACGGTAATTTGCCATTATCATGGTACAACAATAACTGGCGAAGTATTTGACAGTTCTGTACAAAGAAATAAACCTGCTAGTTTTCCGCTTAACCGCGTTATTTCTGGTTGGACAGAAGGTTTGCAATTGATGTCAACGGGTAGCAAATGGAAATTCGTTATTCCTCCACATCTAGCCTATGGCGATCAACAAATCTCGAAAGAAATTGGCCCTAACTCAACCTTAATTTTCGAAGTTGAATTAATTGGAATAAAATAAAACGTACAATCGCCTTAATAAAAATTACTTTAAAATAAATTATCTCCTTGCAACTTTTATATTAGCAACCTATTTTGGAAACATCTACGGACATAAGCAACATTCTATATACGAAGAACCTGTTCGTAATTACCTTCACAAAAACGCTATGAAAACTGGCATTAACACCCAAGCTAGCCTAAAACTTAACCAAGTTAAAAAAAGCTAACACTGGTGAGACATTGAGATTTGAACAATGTATTGATGATGTGCCAATCTATCACGGAGATATCGTTGTTCATTTTAATAAAGCAGAAAGCATTACTTATATTGCATAATCAAATAATGCCAACTAGCTAAATAATGTTATTACTACAATAGCAAGTATTAGTGCAGATGATGTTTTAAAAAAACCAAACTTTCCATCCAACGAAAAGGTGAAATCATTCATCAAGAAAATCAGCTTTATGTTTATAAAACAGATACTGAAGATACAAAATTAGTATGTCGAGTTGTGATCGATTCTTATGGAAAGTCTGGATTTTGCGAATGTAATATTGCTGCGCAAACTGGAGCAATTATTAGCACAAAAGATCTTGCTATATACCATCATGCAAAACGTAAAAATGGTGAAGAGCCTCAAACACCTGGTGTAGCCAACAAGCCTACTAAAGCACTGGGAACGGCATATGTGTATTATCCAGATCTACTCTCCGTTGCAGATGTTAAGTATGGTGGAAAATATATCGATGTTAACAATGCTACCAATGCTATCCTAGATGCTGCACGAAAACTTGTAAATCTACAATGATTAGAATTTGGAAACGGCGTTTACAAACTTAAAAGTAATTATGCCGAAATTGCGGAGTATATGACCCACATGGCTTTGATGATGATTACAACGCTTTCTTTTCGCCTTCTGGCCAATATCTTGTATTTGGTAAAGAGAATGTAGATGATGGCGAAGATGCAGATGTTATTTTACTCGAGCTCGGACATGGCATTCATCATTGGGTCAGGATTAAAATCTTCTCCGGCACAAGGATTATTTGAAAGTTCAGGCGATTATTGGGTTATGTCATATAGCCGAAGTCTTAATCAATGAACTATTTATACTCCAGAATATAGTTGGGTTTCCAAATGTTCAGATGTACAAACTATTACTTCAGAGATGGTGTTTAATGGATATAACATGCCTTCTTACATTTGTACAGATTTGGCTCTCAACGATATTTCAAAAAGTATAATATCAATTTTCCCAAATCCAACAAAAAGATTTTTTAAATATCAATATGGATTATTCTAAAGATACCAAAACTGTTATAACATCAATAGATGGCAAGCAAGTGATGAGTACAAGTCTTAAAAATGGACAAAACCAAATCAATGTATCGCACTAGCAAAAGGAGCATACATACTAAATGTTGAGGGCTAATCTCAAAAATTCATAAAAGAATAAAACAGAGCAACTCAATATATCATAAGTAAAAGTCCCGAATTGTACAATTCGGGACTTTATATTGATAACAAAAGGATTAATTATTTTACTTGATCTACAACAGCTTTGAAAGCTTCAGGGTGGTTCATTGCTAAATCAGCAAGAACTTTTCTGTTCAATTCTACGTTGTTTTTCTTAAGAGCTCCCATAAATTGAGAGTAAGACATCCCGTGCTCTCTAGCCCCCGCGTTGATACGAGTAATCCAAAGTGCTCTGAAGTTTCTTTTCTTCTCTTTTCTACCGCGGTAAGCATATTGCATTGCTTTTTCCACGGCGTTTTTAGCTACAGTCCAAACATTTTTTCTTCTACCGAAAAAACCTTTAGCCTGCTTCATTACTTTTTTTCTGCGCGCTCTAGACGCTACAGCGTTAACTGATCTTGGCATAATGTAAATTGTTTTTTTGAAAAGGGCGGCAAAGTTATTGCTCTTATGTGCACCGTTTCAGGGTTAAATTTTTTGAATTTGTTGAATTCTTAAAAACCGAATATTGGTTAATAAAAACTACTTAATAGCTAATTGACGTAAAACACTCTTAGTGTCCACAGCCGCAACATAAGAAGTTTGCGTAAGATTTCTCTTTTGCTTAGTTTCTTTCTTTGTCAAGATGTGGCTTTTGAAAGCATTCTTTCTTTTGATCTTACCAGTTCCAGTAAGAGCAAAACGCTTTTTAGCACCTGATTTCGTTTTTAATTTTGGCATTGTTCTGCTTTTTATATTTTGTTATCAATATCATTTCAAGTTTGCAAATATACAATAAAAATATGATATTGTAAAATACTAAAAGACTATTAGCAATGTGAAGCTTTAAAGCAAGCTAATACACTTATTTTTCAATTGTAAAAGTAGAACCTGTAGGATTCGGAAATTCTTTCCCATTATACCACAACTTACTAAGTGACTCTCCATTTTTCCAATAAGTAAATTCTGCCTTTATTTCATCAGTCGAGGTATCATCATATTTTATTTTGAAAGTCTCGTGCCCATCTTTACCATAATCATAGGGAAATAATCTTATATAATTGTGATTGTCTTTATCGTAAAACATATAGCCATAGGCAGCATCCAAATTGCCTTGGTAATATTCTGTCCATTTACCATCCTTTAAATAAAGAATTCTTATATTTTCTTTTTTAAAACTAGGATCATCAAAAATAAATTTTCCATCTTTTAAAACATTATAATCAAATTTGACATTGATGACCGTACCTCGTATTATCTCATCGCGATCTTTACAATTGAATACACTTAATAAAACCATCAAATAAACAACAAACTTTAAAATATTTTTCATGGATTTGACTTTTAATAAAGTATGCTAAATATATAAAAATGATACGTTCAAAATGTAAAAACCTGTATTATTTTTAATTAAAACATAGAAACAAAAAAAAGAGACTTCGAAAAGTCTCTTTCTTATTTAATAATAGTGATGAAAATCAAAAATTATGGTTTCACTATTTTGATTGTTTATTTAGCTGGCTTCTTAGGGCTCATCATCATAATCATTCTTTTACCTTCTAACTTAGGTAATTGATCTACTTTACCAACGTGCTCTAGTTCTTGAGCCAATTTTAAAAGTAAAATCTCACCTTGATCTTTAAAAATGATTGAACGTCCTTTGAAGAACACATAAGTTTTCAATTTAGAACCTTCTTCTAAGAATTTTTCAGCGTGTTTTTTCTTGAATTCGTAATCGTGCTCATCGGTTTGAGGACCAAAACGAATTTCTTTAACAACAACTTTAACTTGCTTAGCTTTAAGTTCTTTTTGTTTTTTCTTTTGTTCGTAAAGGAATTTTTTATACTCCAGAACTCTTGCAATATAAGGTTCTGACTTGTCTGAGATTACAACAAGATCTAATTCTTGATCGTCTGCAATCTGTTGGGCTTTAGCTAAAGGATATACGCCGGGCTCCACATTATCGCCAACTAGACGAACTTCTTTTGCTCGGATTTTACCATTAATCTGATGCAAGTCCTCCTGTACTGGACGACGCATCGGGCCTCTACTGTTGTTTCTTCTTAGTGCTATTGTCTTAAAATTTTATGTTAATATTATTTATTTTTAATCTTTTGAATTTTTAAAATTAATCAAAAGACTTAATACCTTTTTGGCTTTCAGTTTTAAAATAACTGATAAAATCATCAATCTTCATTTCGCCAAGGTCGCCCTCGCCTCTTCTTCTCACCGAAACTGTGTTATTTCCAGCTTCGTTTTCACCAACAACAAGCATGAAAGGAATCTTGTTTAATTCGGCATCACGAATCTTTTTACCAGTCTTTTCGTTTCTTTCGTCAATTAGACCGCTAATATCGTGATTTTCTAACAATTGTGAAACTTTTTTAGCATAGTCTACATATTTTTCACTAATTGGAAGAATGATGAATTGATCTGGCGCCAACCACAATGGGAAATCTCCAGCCGTATTCTCCAACAAAATTGCGATAAAACGTTCCATAGAACCAAATGGCGCTCTGTGAATCATCACTGGTCTGTGCTTTTCGTTATCGCTACCTGTATACCAAAGATCGAATCTTTCTGGAAGGTTATAATCTACTTGGATTGTACCCAACTGCCAGCTTCTACCCAAAGCATCTTTCACCATAAAATCAAGCTTCGGACCATAGAAAGCCGCTTCACCATATTCGGTTACAGTTTTAAGACCTTTAGCTTTAGCTGCATTGATAATTGCACTTTCAGCTTTGTCCCAATTCTCGTCACTACCGATATATTTTTGCTTGTTCTCTGGATCTCTTAATGAAATCTGAGCTGTGAAATCTTCAAATCCTAAAGAACCGAAAACATACAATACCAAATCGATTACTTTCTCGAATTCTTCATTCAATTGGTCTGGCATACAGAATAAATGCGCATCGTCCTGCGTAAATCCACGAACCCTCGTCAAGCCGTGAAGCTCACCAGATTGTTCATAACGATACACGGTACCAAACTCTGCATAACGTTTTGGAAGATCTCTATATGACCATTGTTGCGCCTTGTAAATCTCACAATGGTGAGGGCAGTTCATTGGTTTTAATAAAAACTCTTCACCTTCGTTTGGTGTTTTGATAGGTTGGAAACTGTCTGCACCATACTTTTCGTAGTGACCAGAAGTTACATACAAATCCTTATGCCCAATATGTGGCGAAATTACAAATTCGTAACCTTGTTTTTTCTGTGCAACTGATAAGAAGTGTTCTAGTTTTTTTCTAAGCATCGCTCCTTTTGGTAACCAAAGTGGAAGACCAGCACCAACTTTTTCAGAAAATGTAAAAATCCCCATCTCTTTACCCAATTTTCTGTGGTCACGACGTTTTGCTTCTTCTAATCTTTCTAGATATTCTGTAAGTTCTTTTTGCTTCGGGAACGAAATCCCATAGACTCTTGTCAACTGCTTGTTCTTCTCATCGCCTCTCCAGTATGCACCAGCAGCGTTAAGGATTTTCACAGCTTTTACAATTCCTGTTGACGGGATATGTCCACCACGACAAAGGTCTGTAAAGTTATCATGTGTCACAAAAGTGATTTCGCCATCTTGCAAGTTTTCAATCAATTCAGTTTTGAAAGGATTGTCCGCATATTCTTTAAGCGCATCCGCTTTTGAAACTTCTCTTAAGTTAAAAGTCGAATTCTTTTTTGCGTTTTCTAAAATCTTTTTTTCAAGTCTTTCGAAATCCTTTTCAGAAAGTGGATGATCTCCAAAATCTACATCATAATAGAATCCGTTAGCAATTGCAGGACCAATTGTCAGCTTTGCATCTGGATAATATTCCATAATAGCTTGCGCCAAAAGGTGCGCTGATGAATGCCAAAAAGCTTTCTTTCCCATATCATCATTCCACGTCAACAATTGCACGGTAGAATCCTCGGTTATAGGCGTGTCGACTTCTGTCTGTTTGCCGTTAACGACCGCAGAGATGGTATTTCTAGCTAACCCATCACTGATACTTTGTGCAACTTGAAGTGGAGATACTGCTCCTTCAAATTCTCTGATGCTGCCATCAGGAAGCGTAATTTTAAGCATAATGATATAAAAAATTAAAGTACAAATTTAGTGTTTTTTTCAGTTATTTAACAAGGGAATTGCCAAGTAGATTGAGATTTAATGTGAATTTTTTTAAATTAATTAAAAATAAAAACGTCTAATAAATTCTGAATTCATCAAAATCGATTAGACGCTTGGATTAATTTTATTTAAATTTAGAAGAAACAATAGAATTGCTTTTAACTATTCATTTCTTGTCCAATTTTTAAAAATTTTAAATATTCATTGCGAACCGATGTTGGCTTTTCAACCCTAACACGTTCTGCATGCGTCAATAATTCTTGATAAAAATCGTAAGTTGGAACCAGTGTTAATTCTATTTTATATTCTGTTTCATCATCTTTCAAAATCCTTTGAGAATGATGGATAGGTAGCGACTTTACATATTTACCTTGACTTGCATCAAAAGACAGAATTATTTTTTCTGGCTTTTCATCCAAAGTAGAAATAATACCAAATGAATTGGAAAACATTTTTTCAACATCAACTTTTTGCTTATTAAATTTTTTACTCAAAACATCTAAGTCCGAAATACGATCCAAACCAAAAGTTTTAATAAAGAAATCTTTCCCATCCGATTCGTTAGCGAGAAGATACCAACGATTTCGAAATTCCTTTAGCGCATAAGGTTCTAAAACTTTTTTACGAGAGATATTTTCCCAATATTTTGTGTAATTACAACTAATTGGTTTCGAATTTTTAATTGCAAAAATTATCCCCTCCAAATTGTGTAAACCTGAGGCTTGACGTTTTTCAAAAAACATAATTTTGGAATTATTTTCCGTTTGTTTATAAGCATTAATCAACAAAAGATTATCGAAAATAGTCTGCGTTGACTCGCAATCGTCTTCATTGATCATCTGATAAGTCATCGTGGAACGCTTAAAACGGATTTCGGTTTGGAAAAGTTCTGAAAGCAGATCACGATCGCGTTTAAAAGTTTTTTCGCTGAAAGCCAATTCTGTTTCATAGCCATCTTTGTAATGCAATTCTTCCAAATGTCTTGAGATGTCTTCATAAGTTGCGCCGTTTTGTTTGCTTTTCAAAAAGTTTGAAATATTCATCAGCCGTAGCATTTGATCACGTTTTGCCATTGTTTAGATTTTATAATACAAATGTAAAAAAGCAAATGGACAAAGCGTGACTGTTTAGATTAGGTGCTTTAATGAAAATTCAACTAGCAAATCAAAATAATAAAACATATTAATAATTATTCTAACCAATACTAGGTAAAAAATAATTCTGTTTTATGGTTAAAATAAGCATCAATTTATCAGAGTCTCCCAAGTTTTTTATTTTCTCACAAAAAATAATTGTGCTTTCCTCGAAGATTTCATCAAAGAGATTTGCTAAAAACAATTGCTCCTCTTCAGGAATTGCTTTGCCATCATTTGTCCCATACTGAACTGAAATAAAAAGAATCGGATTAAACATCGGATTCTTTTTCAGAAAACGCGTTCTTAATTGGCTGACAATCTCCATATATGAACCTGAGAAACTATGAACTGCCTGCAATTCTGGAAATACTTCCAATGCTCTGTATTTGATATTTACGAGATTAGTATAAACTTGAGGTGAAAGAATATTTTTTTGACAATCGTAATATTCTGTCCATTGTTCTAAGAGCGATGTCATGTGAGCAAACATTTTCGCCAGTTGATTCTTCCTTATCAGACTTTTTTCATTTGTAATTGGTTGTCTAATTTCAAAAACTTGTTCTTCCCTCAACATTTTGCATTGGTCTCGTAGTTCCGTTTCCAGAATAATGTTTTGAAATTTGATTTCTAAAGGCGCAAGTAAGAAAAGAAGATCTTTCCACTCCCATTCTTTGGAGTTATCCTCGATTATCAAACGACATTGCGGAATCGTTACATCTTCCAGATTAATGCGAGCTTTATCAATCTGTTTTTTAATTTTCGTTGCGCTCTCATAATCCTGAGAAATAATACATGCGTATTTTTCTTTTTCTAATTGAACAATAATAAGTTGCTCCTTTAGGATATTCTCTTTGGCTTCTAAAAGTTTTTGATTCATAATTTTTGATTTTAAGACTGAATCAAATTTCGAAAAGCCAAAAGCCAAAGCATGTCCATTAATAAAAAAAGATTCCTTTTGGAATCTTTTTTTGTTAGTTCTGTTTCCAAAACTTTACAGCTTCAATAATAGAATTACAGTATTCTTTATGTTTTACAACTCTATTATTTGGATGGTAAGCATGCAGCAATAAGCGACTGTTATTTTTATAAATATGAAGGTGCGGATTCTCTTTATTTTCATCCAAATCACCAAATGTCTCTATGAAAAAATCTTTTTCGATGAAATTCATAGTATTTCCAAAAATGATAACATCTGGATTTATCAATTTGATTTGCTCATGCAACGCCTCTTTATTATCATCATAATATTTTTGGATTATATCATTATTTGCAACACTTCCGCCTGGAATTTTTTTTATGTTAATATAAGCCACTTCCTGCAGGCAATCAATAATATCAGGATCTTTGGTAAAATCTCCCATAGTATCCCAATCTTCGTTTCTTAAAATTCCATTAGTAGTGTAGACAATTGGTGTAAAGGTATTAGCCCAACCATAGCGCAAACCTTTTTCAGTTTTAAGATAAGAATCTAAAGCTTCTCTCATATCCCAATCACAATTATCAGGACTGTTAGCTTCTTTTAAAACCCAAAGAATCTTAAGATCATTGTTAAGGTATTTTATAACATTAACAATTCCATCTGGAACAATACTGTTGATATGTTCATCTTGTGAATGTTTGAATTTTTCTAAATTCTTCTCCAATTCAATTTCTAATTCTGCAATAGCATTAGTCATAATATATTAATTTTAAGTTTGATTTAATAAAAAGGCTGATGTTTTTTAGTTGGACTTTTATAACAAGAGGAGTATACTAGAATACTAAGATTTTTATGTTGCATCCCACAATATTTACAAAAATAGATATCTTTTACCCCTCCTTCAAGAGGCTGATGATGTTTAGTAGGACTTAAACTACAGGAATCGGATACAAGCCTCTCCAAACTATCATACAAATACCCGCAACATTTACAAGCATACTGCGGTTTAACAACTTTCACATTCTCTTGAATAGGCATAACGACTTCTTTTTTAATTTCTGGCTTTACTTCTGCTGCCTTAGTATCCGTCTTATTATTCCCATCAGAATTGCCAAATAATTTTTTGAAAGTGTCTTTAATCAATGCAACTATGGTCAAAATTCCTGCAATAACACCAAGAAATATTTCAGCTAAACTTAAACTTTTCTTTTTTGTAGCTCCAGAATTTTCTTTCTTAGTATCTGAAAGAAATTTCGTATTAACATAACCTTTTACACCATTCTTCAACTCAATTTCAGCCCACTCTCCATTGGAAGAAAGAACTTCAACTTTATCATTCATCTTGATTTTCTCGATAACATCATATTGAGTACCAGCTCCAGATCTAGCATTTAATACATTAGCATTTACATATTTTGTCTCTTTAGCAAAAGAAAATATGCCGCAAAATAAAACAATAAAAAAAGTAAATATTATCTTCATACAATAACTTAGTTTACATAAAAACTATTGAAGTAGCCATAATAAAGTTTCCGAAATTTTTGACAAAAACCTATTGGTAACAACTTTCAAAAATATTTTAATTATTCAATCATTGCAAACCTAAACCGGGGTTCTATCAGGCCAAAACGTTAAAGATAAGTATAAAATGTCCAATTGACCACAAAAACTTAAGTTGCAAACTTACAATCTTCCTAACCCAAACCACGTCCATTAACAAAAAAATTACTCGGACATGTTTTGTCCAAGTCATCAATTATTTTTGAAATAAAAAATGGACAAAGAGTCAATTCAACAAACCATAAGCGGAGATTATGTATGGCAATGCAAACAAGTGGGAAAACGCATTTCTGAAAAACTTTATACTTTTGAAAATGACGGAAAGTATGGGATTATTGATGAGCATTTCAACTATGTTATTCCACCAGATTACGAAAATATTATCCCAGCGTTTAAAGAGCATCTTTGGGTTTTCAAAAACAAAAAATGGAATATAATTAATTTGCAACAAGAAATAATAGGTAGCTCTTTTTCAGACATTTCTGAATTTAAAGGTCCTTATGCTTGTGTTAGCTTTGATGGCGAAAGCTACGGCTTCATCAATCGCAAAGCTGAAGTTGTTATTTCTACACAATACCTTAAAGGAACTTATATTGGTGGACATTTATTTGCTGTTCCAAAATTGCGAAAAAGTTTAAAGTCAATCCTTAGTAATTTTAACCCAAATCAGAACTCATTAAAATATGGAGTCATTGATCTTAACGAAAAAAAAGTACACCCTTATATACTAGATGAAATTCCTGGATTGCAAGATATTTACAATTATATTCACAACAGAAAAAGAAAAACATTATTTGAATGGCTTTTCAGATCAAATAAATTTAGAAGCGAAAGAACTAGAAATTTGGGAGATTGAACTAAATGACTCTTCACAAAAAAAGCTTCCCAATTTCTTGGAAAGCTTTTTAATATCTGTAAAAAATTATTCTTATTCTGCTAAGATAATTCCTTTATCGTTATTGAATTCTAGAACACCACTTCTAATCGCGAACGAGTATGCAGGTCTTGCTTCGTTCTCCTTCGTGAAATATTTAGAATATTTTTCTGGAACATTGTCAGTGTAGATTTTTACTTGACCATTAACTAAAGCCGAAACAATAGCCGCGTGGTTTTTGAAAATCTGAAACTCACCTTGTTTACCTGGTAGCAAGATCGAGTCAACTTGACCTTCAAATACTACATATTCTGGAGTTATAATTTTAATTGTCATTATTTATCGCTTTTAGCAACTAGCTAATAGTTATTGGCTATCAGCAATCCGCAATATTATTAATTTTCAGCTAACATTTTTTCACCGGCTTCGATAGCTTCTTCGATAGAACCTTTTAGGTTGAAAGCCGCTTCTGGAATATGGTCTAACTCACCATCGATGATCATGTTAAATCCTTTGATTGTATTTTTGATATCAACTAATACACCTGGGATACCTGTAAACTGCTCTGCAACGTGGAAAGGCTGTGATAAGAATCTTTGCACTTTTCTAGCACGATATACTGACAATTTATCTTCTTCAGAAAGTTCTTCCATACCAAGAATCGCGATGATATCTTGTAATGCTTTATATCTTTGTAAGATTTCTTTTACTCTTTGTGCACAATTGTAATGCTCATCACCAATAATTTCTGGCGCCAAAATTCTAGAAGTAGAAGCCAATGGATCTACCGCTGGGTAAATACCTAATGAAGCAATTTTTCTATCTAGTACTGTTGTTGCATCTAAGTGAGCGAATGTTGTAGCCGGAGCCGGGTCAGTTAAGTCATCCGCAGGTACGTAAACCGCCTGTACAGATGTAATAGATCCGTTTTTAGTTGAAGTAATTCTCTCCTGCATCGCACCCATTTCAGATGCCAAAGTTGGTTGGTAACCTACCGCAGATGGCATACGACCAAGAAGTGCAGACACCTCTGAACCAGCCTGTGTAAAACGGAAGATATTATCTACGAAGAAAAGTACATCTCTACCTTGTCCTGTTTCTCCACCATCTCTATAGTATTCTGCTAATGTAAGACCAGAAAGTGCTACTCTAGCTCTTGCTCCTGGCGGCTCGTTCATCTGTCCAAATACGAAAGCAGCCTTAGAATCTTTCATTAATTCTGAATCTACTTTAGATAAATCCCATCCTCCATTTTCCATAGAGTGCATGAATTCATCACCATATTTTATAATACCAGACTCAAGCATCTCACGTACAAGGTCATTACCTTCTCTTGTTCTTTCTCCTACTCCTGCGAATACAGAAAGACCACCGTGTCCTTTAGCGATATTGTTAATTAATTCCTGAATCAATACAGTTTTACCTACACCTGCACCACCAAACAAACCAATTTTACCACCTTTTGCATAAGGCTCGATAAGGTCGATTACTTTGATACCTGTAAATAAAACTTCTGATGAAGTTGACAATTGATCAAACTTCGGAGCTTCTCTGTGAATTGGCAATCCACCATCTTTAGAAAGATTAGAAAGACCATCGATAGCATCTCCTACTACGTTGAATACTCTACCGTTAACTGCATCACCAATTGGCATAGTGATTTGTTTTCCTGTACCTACTACATCTTGTCCTCTTTGTAGACCATCTGTTGCGTCCATCGCGATACATCTTACAGTATCTTCTCCGATGTGTTGCTCAACTTCGAGTACTAGGTTAGGTCCATCAGTTTTAACAACTTCTAGAGCGTCATATATTCTTGGTAATTCTTCAGCATCATTAAAAACCACGTCGATAACTGGTCCAATAATTTGTGAAATCTTTCCTTTAATTTGGTTTGCCATTACTAAATTTTTTCTTGCGCACAAAGATAATAAAACTTTGTATATCTGCATTGTCACAAATAAAGATTTTTATCATATTTGCAAAAAATAAGATTGACTTCTTAAAATTCTATTTTTGAAAGTCCAAAAAATTAACTTCGTCGAAGTTTTAATTAAAAGTCTTATCCAAAATTTTTTAGTTTTGAAAATCAACCAAGATTTAGATCATTATAATAGTAATACACCTCTAGCACTATCGTTAGGAATGTTCGATGGTGTGCATCGTGGGCATTTTTCTATCATCGAAAAACTTAATAAAATTGCTTCTGAAAAAAATCTAGAATCAGGAATTCTTACTTTTTGGCCACATCCTCGGAAAGTGATCAATCCACAAGATGAGGTTTTGTTGTTAAATACTTTGGATGAAAAAATTGAACTCCTAAATCAAGCAGGCATACAAAATTTGTTTTTAAAAACGTTTGATGAAGATTTTCGAAATCTAACCGGTGAAGATTTTTGTCGAGAAATTTTAATTAAAAAACTAAACGTCAAGCACTTAATAATTGGTTATGATCATACGTTTGGTAAAAATAAAAGCGGAAATATCGATTTGTTAAAACGACTTTCTACCGAATTAGACTTCGAAGTTGAACAACTAGGACCAGTCGATTTTCATCATCAACATATTAGCTCAACGAAGATAAGAACGGCTTTGGCAGAAGCTAACATTATAGAAGCTAACGAAATGCTTGGCTATCCTTATATGTTATCTGGAAAAGTGATTCACGGTAAAAAAATTGGCAGAACAATTGGCTATCCAACCGCAAATATTGAAGTTGCCGACGGTAAACTTCTTCCTAAAAAAGGCGCGTACATTGTCGAAGTCTCTATCGATAATCAGTTTTATAAAGGCATGTTAAGTATTGGCACCAATCCCACTGTTAATGGTGATAAACTGAGCACCGAAGTTTATATTCTCGATTTTGACCAAGATATTTACGACAAAATAATTACAGTTAAATTCCGTGATTTCTTACACGACGAAATTAAATTCGAAGGACTGGAAAAACTAATCGAAAAGTTAGATTTAGATAAAAAAATAACACAAGAATTTGATTTTTAAATTTGTAACAAAAAACATGAAAATCAATAAAATCTTTTTTCTTTTAATAATAATTTTTACTGGAAGTTTTTGCAAAGCTCAAGGTTTCGCGCTTAACGTCGGTTACAATTACATTGGTAAAAATGCTGGATTTGCTGGCGTCGACTACCGAATTTCAGACACGCGAAAACCTGCAATCAATGTAGGCGCTGGGACTTATTTAACTTCTGTTAATCACAAATTTGGCGTTGTTCCCGACATCCATTTTAACCAAGTTTTAGGTAAAGATTCAGCGTTTATGTATCAAGTTTCTGTTAGTTCAAAAAATCTAAGACCGAGTCTTGGTATCAATATTCTAAATGTTTTACACTTGGATTTGGGATATAGTTTTGGGTTTAATAGAAGTAAAGACTTCCAAGGTTTTGCGCTGGGACTTAATATTCTTTTGGGACAAGATGATTTTTATGACCATTTTAAAGCTTTTTAAAGTAAAATGTCTTCGCGGACTTTCTTTGTTAAAGAGGCAAAAATCAAATTATAAGAATGGTCAATTAATTTTTTGATTAAATCCGACTTTAAACCATCAACATTAACCGTATTCCAATGCACTTTGTTCATGTGATAACCAGGGACAATTTGCGAATATTCTTCCCGAAGTTCGAGACTCCAATCGGGATCAGCTTTTAGATTAATGCTTGTCGGCTGGCGATCCAAAGACATTAGCGCAAACATCTTATTTCCAAGCTTAAAAACCAAAGTCTCTTTGTCAAAAGGGAAACTTTCTTCAACACCTTTCTTTAATAAACAATAATCTCTTATTTCTTCGGAATTCATAATTTTAAATTTTCGTTTTCAAAAATCTAAATTAATAAAAAGCCAGTACTATTTTATTTCCTAATTTTCCCCTCATCCGTTATCAACAAATAGCGATATTCAGGGAATTGTCGGACTAATTTCAGTCCTTCTTTTTCGCCTAAAACCATGATAGAAGTGCTTAACGCGTTACAAAACTCAGATGAGGGACCGTAAATGGTGACGCTTGTAAGTCCTGTTGCTGGAAATCCCGTTTTTGGATTGATGATATGAGAATAACGCACACCATCGATTTCAGCGTACTTTTCATAGCTTCCAGAAGTCGCTACGGCGGCGTTTTTTAGTTTTAAAATTTTAGCAATTTTCTGACGCTTAAAAGGATTTCGGATACCAATTGCCCACGGTTTCCCGTTAGGTTGCGTTCCCCAAGTTGCAATATCGCCAGAAGCGTTGACAATCCCAGCTTTGATGCCTTTCTTTTGCATCAATTCTCGACCTTTGTCCGCAGCATAGCCCTTTCCTATCGAGCCAAAACCGATTTTCATGCCTTTATTTTTTAGGAAAATAGTTGAGTTTATGGAATCCAAAACAATATTTCGATAATCCACATTAGCAACAGATTTTTTTATGGATTCCTGACTTGGCATTTCGGTCATCGAACCATCAAAACGCCAAATTTTGTCCATAGAAACTGTAGAAATATCAAATGCACCATTCGACATTTTAGAATAATCAGTAGCACGTTTTGTGAGCTCAAAAACTTCCTTATTGACTTTCACGGGTTTAATTCCTGCATTTTGATTGACCTCAGAAATCTGCGTCTGTGGTTGCCACTCCGAAATTAAATTTTCTATTCGAGAAATTTCTTCAATGGTTAAATCAATGTTTTCATTCGCACTTACTGAATCTTTATCCACCAATGTAATATTAAAAACCGAACCCATCAACGTCACTTGACGTTCGAGTACAACAGGTTTTTGAGCGAAAACAAAACTGCTCGAAAAAACCAAAAACAGAAACCTAAGAGCGATTCTGTTTTGGTACAATGTATATTTAATATTTAATAACAATCCGTTAGAATTTGGTTTTCATACGAGCTTAGCGGCTGTTGATGGTATTTTAAAGTGATTTCTTCTAAAACTTTTTCAACGTCGCGTTGCATTTTTAACGCACCACAAATCATAATGGCTCCACCATTTTTCAACAAATCAGCGAAATAGGTTTCATCATTTTTAAGTAAATCCATGACATATTGCTTATTTTCTTCACGAGAAAAAGCCAGATGCAAACTTTCTAAATGACCCTTGGATTGCTGTTCTTGCGCAAATTTTTGATAGTCTTTTGCCTGCGAATTATCGAATCTAAAACCAGAATACAATCGAATATTTTTCTTGGTCTCATTTTCGTCGATCATTCCTAAAAATGGCGCAATGCCGGTTCCGTTCGCAATCATCGCAATTTTTTGCGCATCTTTTGGTAAATGGAATTTGGCATTTTCCATGATGCGACCACTAATTTTTGAACCGACTTTTAATTGATTCAAATATCCCGATCCCAAACCGCCAGGAAAAAATTTAACCAACAATTGAATATTTTGTCCCACTTTTCCAACTGAATAAAAACGTTCTTTATTGTCATTTTCAGGGTAAATTGCAAGCAAATCTCCCGATTCAAAACTTTGTTTTTTATTTGGTTTTAAAACCACTTTAAAAGTTGAATTCTCTTCTGTTGGAATCGATTTTTCAACCACTTCAAATTCTTTAAGATCTGGAATTTTAACTTCATAAACCGTTGGCGCTGTTGCTAAAGCCAATAAACTTTTCTCGCTCCAAAGTTGTGCCCAATGTACAAACTCTCGCGTTGATCGATCGTTTACTGTGCATAAATTCATCAATTCGGTTGCCCACGATTGCTCGTTCAAAAGTCGATTCACTGAAACGGCAAATTCACAATAATCGGGATAAGATTTAGATCCAAAACCAACCACCGAAAACGAAATCGGATGATCTTGAGATGTTGTTTTAACTAAACTTTCAAAACCATTCGCATTGGTTGGCGCTTCTCCAAATCCATAGGTTGAAGTAAAAACAACCAAATGCTTAGCTTTTGGATAGGCTTCGAATTGATTCATTTGAGCCAAAAAAGATTTCTTCCCTTGTCCCAACAACTGTTTGTGAATATTATCGGCAAAAGTTAATGTTGTTCCATTCTCAGAGCCGACCAACAAAATGATTTCGGCGTCTTTACTTTTGAATTGATTTTTAATTTTTGTTCGTGTTCTGCGGAACATAATTACGAAACCTGTGTAGATAAAAAAGACAATATTCAACGAAGCTACACCTAAGATAAATGCCCAAAAACGGCTTGTTTTACCTGTATGAAGATCGATATTTATCTTTTCTAAAACTGCGGAATACGGATATTTGGTTTCAGAAATAATTTCTCCTGTCACCTGATTAACCGACACCGAACGATCTTTTAAATGAACAATAAAAGGTTCGGCTTCGTCATCAGGAACAAAAGGAAATTCGATGCGCTCGACATCGTCTAAAGCGGTATTTTTAAAGAAAGGAATATCTTTTAAATCCTTAGGTTCACCAGCTTTTGCAGTATGTTTTATTTCTTGAATTTCACCTTTAAAAAAGTCCAACCGAAGCATAAAAATAAAGCTTCCTGTTAAAGCAACAATCAAAATCGGAATCAACAACAATCGTCCCGAAACAACATGGAAATACTGCGAGAAAAAATCTTTGCGAATTCGTGTAAAGAAATGCTTTATCCCTTGTTGACGCTTTAAAATAAGCACAAAACCACTAATCGAAATCAAAAATAAAATGAAGGACACCACGCCAACAATCGCTCTTCCAGTTTCTTTTAAAAACAGAGAACGGTGCAAAGCAGTTGTCCAATTGATGAAATCACTTTTGGGTTTTATGTTCCCAATGTTCTTTCCAGAATTAGGATCAATATAGGATTTTACGGGATTACCGTTTTCGTCTAGGGCATCAATAGTCACAAAATCGTTGTGATCCACCTTCACTTCTAACACTTCAAAATACGAGTCTCGAAGTGTGGGTAAAACATGTCCCAGATTGAGTTCTTGAAAATTTTCTACACGGTAAGCCGGTGCTTTTTCATCTATCGCATCGTAGGCTAAAATAACGCCCGTAACCGACAAAATTAAAAGGAAAGCGGACGAAATAATCGCCAACGCCAAATGAGCATACCTCCAAATAGATAAGGTCATTTTTTACTGAACTTTTAAAAATCGAATCGCTTTGATGTAACCGTCACCCTTCACGCCCGCTTTATTGTCTAACACCGCCGATGACAATGCAACTTCTGCATCTTTTGCATAGTATTTTTGAGTTTCAACGGCAGATTCAAAACGCAGCTTGTAACCTTTATCGAGTTTTGCAGTGTCAAATTCAATTAGACGTGTTGCTCTCGCTCCACCAGCAATCGAAGCACCTGTAATTCCGTTTAATTTTTGTTTTTTAACTTTCTGAAATTTGTGCCATTCTTTCAGCGTGTTGTACCACTCATTATCGGTTCCTAAAACACCCAAAGTCTGCTCATACTGCCCTTTTGGATTGATAAGCGATATTACCACATAGGCTTCTTTCCCCGAGTAAGCATTCATCTGAATCATTGTTTTATACTTCGTTGTTTGAGCGAAAACTGAATTGGACAAAACCAATGCAAACATGCTCAAAACCATAACTTTCCAGTTTTTTTTCATAATCTTTTATTTCAAAAAGTCAATTGACACTTTATTTTTTATTAAGAATTCGTTTTGCTTAGCCAAATCGTATGCCGTTTCTTCGAATTCTGTTTTTAAATCTTTCTTAACGCCTAAATCCACCAAGGTTTTTAACATTTTATCATCTTTAGACACCAATGCTGCTTTGTGTAATGCTGAGTTTCCATCGGCATCTTGAGCATTAACATCAACGCCTAGCTCCGCTGCTTTTTTCACTAAAGCGAGTTCACCTTTATCCACCGCCAACAACAATAATGAATTTCCGTTTTTTGGAGTCGATTTAAAATCAACGCCTGCCGTTTGCAATAGAGCTTGTTTAGCATTGAAATCCGCAATTGTTTCTGGATTTGATTTATAGGAATTGAACCAATAATACGCTAAAGAATGTCCAGCTTTATCCACTACTTTGGCATCGGCTCCGTTTTTAATTAATACAGTTGCAACCTCAGCAGAAGCGTTTTCGATAGCCTTCATTAAAGCGGTTTCACCTTTTGCATTGGCGGCGTTTACATTTTTAGATTTTGCTAAAAGTGTTTCAATAACTTTCGCATCTTTTCCTTGCGAAGCCATCATTAATGCCGTGTTGCCTTCTTTATCTGCAAGTCCTGCATCAACGCCTTTGTTCAAAAAATATTGAATAATGTCAATATTTGGTCTTCTCATCAGAGAATTTAAAATCGTTGCACCGTTGGAATTTAGTGCTTTGGGATTCAACTTATATTTTTCCACTAAAGTTTGAAAAACCTCTAGCCCATTTACTTTTGTACGCGACCCTTGAGTTGCAAAAAATAAGGCTTGGTCGGTTGGTTTTACACCTTTCGCGATTAACTGATCGAGGATTTGGAAATTACCTAATTTCATCGCGTAATCAGCAACAGTTCTACCTGCGTTGTCTTTATCTTGAAGTGACAAACCTTTAGTGATGAAATAATTAGCCAACTTCAAATCTTCATCATTCGCAATGCTCATCATTATTAATGTTGAACCATCTTCATGTTTCAGTTTTGGATTCGCTCCAGCTTTTATTAACGCGTCAAAAACCGCCGTATTTTGGTTTCCAGCTTCGGCTGCATACTCGATCACCGATAAACCGTGACTGTCTTTATACTGCACATCCGAACCTTTAGCCAACAGATAATTTACCAGTTCTAAATTTCCAGAAGCCGCCGCCCACTGCAAATACGTTCTTGAATGGTGTGTTTTTTTGTCAATGGAATTTCCCTCTTGCTCCACCATAAACTGGATAACAGGCGTCGAAACCTTATTGTTAATCGCCATTACAACGGGATCAAAGAATCCTCCATTCTGTTGTGACGGGCTATTTCCTTTTGCAATTTCTGCTTTTACAGTTTCTAAAGTTGGGTTATTCTTCCAAAAAGCACCATCTAATAAAGTGTTTTTCTGAGCTTTCCCAAAAGCTACAGCTACTAAAAAAACAGCAGCAAAAAAAATCTTTTTCATAAGGTAAATTGTATGATTGACTCGTTAATTTTATTTATAATAATTACAAATAACAAAATTAGGAATAAAAATAACACCTTCAAAAGAAATATTAAAAAAGTGATAAAATGCAGGTTTAAGTATAATGTAACAGATTTTTATTTACTAATTTCAAAACGCTAACAATACAACTCATTTTTAGAGTTCGCAAAGGATTTTGATTATAAAAATTGAGAATTTGTTATTCTAAATTTTCAACTTTTGAATTGAAGAAAATCATTAGAATTCCAATTGAAATAAGACCTGAAACCAATAACAGTCCATATTTTGCAAAAGAAAAAGGAATATAAATAACAGAAAAAAGACTTGATAATATTAAAATAATTTCATTAGAAATAACCCCGAAAACTAAAATATAAAGTCCAAACTTAAAGAATTTTCTATCTTTATTTTCCTGAAACTCCCCTATTTTCCAAATTAAAAATAGACTTACGCCTACTAATAAAACCAGATGCAAATAGGCAATTACGATATTAATATTGTTAAATGCCAAAACGCCAATTTCTGGAATGGCAGAAAGTCCTTGTAATACAAATTTTAACAAAAAAGTGATTCCTACAATTTTTAAAAGAAGTTTACTCTCAGTTTTCATAGTTGCAGAAATATTTTTCCATTGTTGCGCTACGATTTTGTAAATTTTTACAGCGCCAAAAAGTTGAATAATTCCCACTATTCCCATTGGTAAGAACCAATTCTGTGCAGATTTCATCCATAATACAGAGAGTCCGTAGCCTAAAAAAGTTCCTAAAAAAAGAAGAATAAAAGTAATTTTGTTGTCTCTTTTAGAAATTGTAAAGCCATATTTCCGAAGGCTTATCCATACAATTCCAATGCAAGAAAAAAGGAAAAAACCGTTGTACTGATAATGCAAATAGAAATAACCAGAAGCTCTATAAATTTCTTCAAACGCTTCTTTTTGGGACGAAAAATACGCAAGACCAAAAATCCCGATGGCAGAAAAAACCGCAAAAAATGCTGCATATTTTAACCAAATAATTGCAGGATCTTTAATGGTTTTAGTATCCTTCCATACAAATAAACAATACGCAAAGCCCGTAAACAAAGCAATTGCGGAAAAAACAATGGACAACCAATAATATCCACCGTATAAAAACGAAAACAACATTCCGTAGGAACCAATTTGATTAGAAATCAGTAAAATTTGATATTTAATATTGTTGAAATCAGGTTTATTCTTCTGGATATAATTGGCAACAAAAATGTAAATACAGGAGGAAACCCAGCCGTAAAAAGCAAAATGCGAATGCGATTCCTGCATAAATTTATGTGTAAAACCCGGAAGAGAAAACACCAAATTATACCTCATTAAAGTTCCTAAAAGCGAAACTAAAAAGAAGTTAAAAAGACTTATTCTAATCCAAAAGTTTAGATTTAACATCGGCTTATTGTATTTCTGTTCTCAAGAGCATTTTTTTATTCAGCAAATATAAAAACTAAATGCCGAATAAAAGAGTTAAAAGTCTTTTATTCAATTGATAATTATCAGTCCTTAAATCTTCTAAAAATCTTGTTTTGGAAATGGATTTTGTAGTTTTTATGAATTAGAAATTTGAAGTCATATTTTTTTTCCTTCTAATTAAATTAACATATTTCTAAGATTTATCATGAAGGAGATGATCCTAGCTATACCTATTACGATGGTAAAACCAACGGAAGCATCGAAATTCCAACGGAGAATATGCCAAAAGAAGTTGGAGATTATTTCATTGTAATTTTCACCAATAATTCTTACAACGAAGTTTCTAAGTGTGTCCAGTTCGAAATGTATGATAGCACCTTAGCAACTGCAGCATCAGATGCCCATAACAACGAGCTACAAGTCTATCCTAATCCTGCAAAACAAGGTGAAAAAAACCGTCTTAAAATCAAAATATCCGATTGACCAAATTGATATTTATGACATGACAGGAAGTTTATTCTATACCTCAAAAAATATTCATGCCCTCAACTACTCTATCATTAATCAAAGTCTTCCAAAAGGGACTTATATTATGAAAGTACATTCTAACAAACTTTATACTGTAAAAATGATTATTAAATAATTGTTTGCAGAGTGCAATTATAATACAAACGGCAGGATTCTTCTCGTTGTTTTTTTTATTTTTTTTAAAATTTAGAACTTCTAAAAACCTAGCCATTATTTACAAAACATCTTATATAAAAACTTGAAATTTACACTAAGCTCAATATGCATAAAAAAGCTGTAAATTTGCGACATGAATCAGGATACAATCTGTGCATTAGCCACTGCCAATGGAATGGGCGCCATCGGGATCATTAGAGTTTCTGGAGAAAAATCTTTTGAAATCGTTAATAAAGTTTTTGAAGGTAAAAATCTGGAAAAAGTGGCCTCTCATACTGTACATTATGGGTTTGTTAAAGATGAAACCGAAACGATTGATGAAGTTATGGTTTCGGTTTTTCATGCACCGAAGACTTTTACTACAGAGCATTCGGTGGAAATTTCTTTTCATGGCTCACCGCATATTGGGGCAAAAATCCTAGAAGTGTTGATAAAAAATGGTGCTCGAATGGCGAAAGCTGGGGAGTTTACCATGCGTGCATTTATGAATGTAGAACAAAACTTTTAAAGGTTTTGTCTTTGCAATTGTTGCAACATCGGTTTGGGGAACCTCTGACACCTATGGACAATTTTTGTTTCAACAACTTGGCATCAATGTAGAATGGATGATTACTGTAAGAATGTTGATTTCGGGCTTCCTCTTGCTAATCTATGCCGCAAATCAAAAGGAAAGTAAAACCTCTTAACTCCTATAACAATAAGAGCTTAACAATCAGTTTTTGTAGCGTGGTAAAAAATAATACACGTGAAGTTTAAAAAGAGCTCGGAAATTTAAAAAATATTGATAAGGACAAAAAAATTGGATTAATAAATAATTAATCCACTTTTTATTGCGCTTTCCAAAAACTCCAAACGTTTCCGTTATAGAGGCAAATCATATTATTGCTCAGATCATAGACCATCATTCCTGGAGATGGATTAATGACGGAAGAATATTTATCTACTAAAGGAAGAACCATCGCTTTATCTGCATCTTCCAGTACCAAAATACCAGGAACAGCAGTAGGTGTTCCTATCGAAACTTTGGCTTTAGTTTGTTCTGTAATTGTATTCTGAAGGGAGGTATCTACTACGCCACTATTATCTACGGTTAAATCAAACCAAATAGGAGATGCGTCTGTTTCTTTGTAGTATTTTACTTTTTTGTCTGAAGTATCAAAAATAAATGTTCCTGGAACTACACTCGCTACAGCATTAGCAGAATTTACCCAAGGTAGGATAATACCCAATTGTTTGTTGGCATCACCAGCAACATTGCCAAATTCTAGTGAAACAGAAGGGCTGCTGATAGAAGTTTTTCCTAAAGCGACTTGCGAGAATATAAGACTTGAAGAAAGTAGAAATGTAAAAATAATAATTTTTTTCATCGATTTTTGTTGTGTTTTTAATTGACTACTGGACAAGTTTGTACGTTAAAACATTTCCAAGTAGTACCTGTATAAATTTTTAGACATTTATTAGTAGTGTCATAAATCATCATTCCTTTTACGGGATTGGTAATGGTGGGAACTTGACCATCATCTAATGGAGGTTCATAATTGGCTGCCACTCTATTAATCACGAAGCCTTTAGTTTTGGCTTCAAGGGCAGTCCAAGCCCCTTTTCTTACCATAGGCCAATCATTTGTAGTAATGCCATCGCCATTATCACCTGCTCTAGAAAGCGCAGTAATCCCATGGTTGGTAGGCAATCCAGCTGAAGTGACAGGAGCAGATTTAAAACATTTGTCAAAATACAAACCAAAGTTTACATTTGCTACATTCGCATTAGAAACTGCAACCATGGTGTTTCCATCTGTAGGAGTTGCATCTGTAGATGACACATGCTGATAAGAAGGCGTAGTAGGTAAGATAACTCTTACACGATATGAACCATTTGCCAGTCCAGAAAAAATATAAGCTCCGTCATAATTAGTAGTAGTGGTAGCAATAACATTTCCCGAATTATTAAGCAATTCTACTGTAATTTTATCAATTGGGATACCATCTGGAGTTCCTGAATTATTATCTTGAAAAACTGTCCCTAGAATACTGTAAGTATTATTAACAATGCTGATCCAATGGTCTTCTACTTCGCCATCTGGAGCAAAACCGGTAGGTCCTAAGTTTGCTCTACTGCTGTATCTAATTCTAGCATAGTAATTATTTCCGGCAGGAATTGCCAGGGAACTGATGTCTAAAATAGCCTTACCTGTTTTATTAGGAGGAATGGTAGTGGTCACTTTTTCATCATTATCAAAAATTCCATTTCTATTTTTATCAATCCATAAGGAAAAATAAGAGGTAAGGGGTGAAATATTAACATAATTAATTCCCAATACACCATTTACGTTAGAAGTACTTCCAGTTAAGGCGTCTTCGTCATCGGCACCTAATAAATCATCTGCATTTGGGTTTGCACCAGCAGCAGGTAAGGTAGGTGCATCTTCCGAATCAATATCAGCTCCTAATCTTAGCGTTGGAGCACTTATTTTAGCTAATTGACCAGTAGGTGAAGTAAAATCTGCACTATTAGAAGCTGTTGTGAGATTGTGATTGCCATCACTAAATAATCCTCCAGAAAATTTATTTTCGAAAAGATGATAGGCTAAACCATAAGAGCTTGGTGCATCAGAATAATCTAATTCTTCTAAGAATCCTATCGCAATGCTTTGGCCACCACCGCCCTTTACTTCGCAATCAATATAAGGAACATCTTCAGCAAATAAAATGACATCACCTTTGCTATCTCCACCTAAATGATTGGTAGCTTTGACGGTTTTTCCACCATTAGAAACCTGTAATTGCACGGCATAATTAGCCCAATTGTTATCTTTGACGTATTTATCAATGAGTCTAATTCTACCAGTAGGTGTAGTGAGCGTATACCACTCACTAGTTCCTCCTAAAGATTCAGAACCACCAATTACTATTCCAGTAGCATTTCCAGATACTCCATAAGGATCTACAGCGGTCACGGTTAATCTAAAAGTAACCCTATTACCATCCCCTGCTGAATTGGTTTCATTTTTTTGATTTAAAGCAATAAGGTCTGCAGTAGGAAATCCTGCATAAGCTGAAGGAAAATTATTTCCAGACCAACTGGTAGTTCGAGAAGCGTTTAAAACTCGATTGGTTCCCGAGGTAATTTCTGTACCAGTTCTGTTGTATACCCTCACGTCTGAAATTGTAATGGTATATGTATAACCGGCAGGAGATACAAATTTGGTAGTGGTACCTCCTGCATTGATTAAATTATCCCAAGGCAATTTATCATTATTGATATCCCAATTCACCCACCATATTTTATTTTTATGTAATCCTACTCCGGTAGTTGCTCTCATTGCTTGCGGTGTACCCGTAGAAATTACTTGTGTCCATCCATTTAGGGAATAGAACAATAATAAGAAGAGTATTTTCTTCATTTGATTTTTTCTTTTATTGCGTCACATTTTTATCAAAAAACTTGCCAAAATGTAACCACATCTTAAGAAAGCCATTAAATTGATTTATAATGTGCATGGTTTTTGTTTTTATAAAAGTGTTTTATAGCATTTATAATATTCTATAAAAAAGAATATGTTTTCATTTAAATATTAGAAAATATAGTTTTTAATTATAAGAGTAGTTGATTTTACTTGCTTTAAAATAAGTTTAAGACTTGATTTTTCAAAGCATTTTAAGTTTTACTACCTTTGCAACATGAATCAGGACACAATTTGCGCTTTAGCTACTGCCAATGGAATGGGCGCCATTGGGATCATTAGGATTTCTGGAGAAAAATCTTTTGAAATCGTTAATAAAGTTTTTGAAGGTAAAAATGTAGAAAAAGTAGCCTCTCATACTGTACATTATGGGTTTATTAAAGATGAAACCGAAACGATTGATGAAGTTATGATTTCGGTTTTTCATGCACCTAAAACCTTTACTACAGAGAATTCTGTGGAAATTTCCTTTCATGGATCACCTTATATTGGGAAGAAAATTCTTGAAGTTCTCATTAAAAATGGTGCAAGAATAGCGAAAGCTGGTGAGTTTACCATGCGCGCTTTTATGAATGGCAGAATTGATCTTTCCCAAGCCGAATCTATTGCCGACCTGATTGCTTCTGAAAATGAAGCGTCACGAAAAGTAGCTTTAAATCAGTTAAAAGGTGGAATTACACAGGAAATATCAGTTCTTAGAAACGATTTACTGAACTTCACCTCTCTTATTGAACTCGAACTCGATTTTGCAGAAGAAGACGTAGAATTTGCTGATAGAACGGCTTTGGTAGGATTGATTAAAAAGATTCAGATGAAATTAAAATCCTTAATTGATAGCTTCCAATACGGAAATGCCATCAAAAACGGAACCACCGTTGCCATTATCGGGAAACCTAATGCGGGAAAATCCACGCTATTAAACGCCTTACTGAAAGAAGAAAGAGCCATCGTCTCGAACATTGCAGGAACTACCAGAGATACCATTGAGGAAATATTACATATTAAAGGTCATGCTTTTCGCTTAATTGATACCGCCGGACTTCGTGAAACAGACGATGAAATTGAAGCGATTGGCGTTCAAAAAGCTAAAGAAAAAGTAAGTCAGGCAGAAGTTTTGGTTTACTTGGTTGATGCAGCAACAAAAGATTTTACAGAAGATTTCGAAATGCTGAAACCACTTTTGCGAGACGATTTAAAAGTAATAATCTGTGCAACCAAAATTGACGAAGTAATGCCTTCCGCTCATGAAAATATGGAAAATATTTTCCGAAACGAAATTTCACAAACATTTGATTTTATCAAGATTTCCGCTGTAGAAAACCAAAATATTCAAGATTTAAAAAACGAACTTTCTTCTTATGTCGAAGAATTAAAATCCGAAGAAGGTAATGTGGTCATCACCAATCAACGTCATTACGAAGCTTTAAATAAAGCCTTAGATTCTGTAAACAAAGTTGAGGAAGCCGTTTCATATCAAATTACTACCGAATTATTGGCTTATGAACTCCGAAATGCTTTAGAAAATCTCGGTGAAATTTCTGGTGAATTTACTAATGATGAGGTTTTAGGAAATATATTTTCGAAGTTCTGTATCGGCAAATAAATTTGTTTTCCTTTAGTTTCTTTTGTTTGATTTACAGTCTACAGTTTTGTAGAAGCACAGCCAAAAATAAAAAAAGCGTGGAACTGAAGCCAATCGTAATAGAGGTACCGCTAAGAACCCACAATCCAGAAACAGACTTACAGCCCACGCCATATCATGACATGGGCGTAAGCCTATCGAATTTTGGATTGTTTTGAAAATTAGCGGTTTTCTTTGTCCAATGCGATAGCTTACGCTTTACGTTGATTTTATTTTCGTTAGCAAAGATAAGATTTAGATTTCAAAACTATCCTTATGATACGTTCTAAAACATACTTTTTTAGTTAAAAAATAATAACAGTTTCCCGTTTTTTCCTTTGCTCTCATTTTGTTATATTTAGCGTTTAAAAAAACTATTATCGTAAAAACTCAATGAATATTAACCAATACCAAGCCAAATATTACGCGTACGAATTATCGAAAAAAGCAGCCTCAGATAGTCCAGAAAAGTTCGGAGCTACCTTGATGGACGCAAAAGTAGAATTAAATCCTCACCAAGTAGAAGCTGCTTTATTTGCTTTTAAATCTCCCTATTCTAAAGGTGCTATTCTTGCTGACGAAGTTGGTTTAGGTAAAACCATTGAAGCAGGAATTTTATTAAGCCAAAAGTGGGCAGAGGGGAAAAAGAAAATTTTAATTATCTGTCCTTCTTCTCTACGCAAACAATGGGTAAACGAACTAGAAGATAAGTTTTACTTAAAGGCTGAAGTATTAGACAATATATCTTACAACAAACAAGCTAAATCTGGAATTAAAAATCCATTTGATAATGGCCATACAATAAAAATTTGTAGTTATCAATTTGCTCGTAAACGTGCGGAAGAAATACAATTGACTTCATGGGATTTGGTGGTGTTGGATGAAGCTCACTATTTAAGAAATGCTTATAAATACGGTAATGTAACAGCTCAAACGATTCAAAATGCAATCCGTGATTATAAAAAAGTATTACTTACTGCCACACCTTTGCAAAATAGATTAGATGAATTGTATGGTTTAGTCTCTTTTATTGATCCTGAAATTTTTGGTGATATTAAAAGTTTTAGACGCAATTATATTTTAGAATCTGGTAACCGTGATATTGATGGATTAAAAGAAAGATTAAATTCAATTGTACATAGGACGTTACGTCGTGATGTTAAAGAGTTTATCAATTATAGAGCGCGTATTCCTATTACTCAACAATTTACGCCTACAAAAGAAGAACAGGAGTTATACGATAAAGTTTTAGAATATCTAAGACAAGAAAGAACGTATGCTTTTCCGCCTGCTCAAAAGCATTTGATGCAATCCGTAATTTTTAAATTATTGGGTTCATCATCTTTTGCTATTAGTAGAACGTTAGAATCTTTATTAAAAAGACTAAAAATGCTTTTGGAATCTTCAAAAATTGTAGAAGATGACTTGTACGAAATGTTCTTAGAAGAATACGAAAACTTAGATGATGAATTTGATGAAGGTGAAATTATTGATGAAGGTGATTTTAATGAAATTACCTTAGATGATAAAATTGCAATTGAAGAAGAAATTAAGCAATTAGAAGAATTTTTAATACTTGCCAATAGCATACAACATAATGAAAAGGGAGAGAAATTATTAATTGCTTTAGATCAGGGCTTTACAAAATTAAAAGAATTAGGTGCAAAGCAAAAAGCCTTAATATTTACAGAATCAACTAGAACTCAGCAATATTTATTAGAGCGTTTATCTAAAGAAAAATATGCAGGAAGAATTTTAATCTTTAACGGTAATAATTCGGATCCTATATCTAATCAAATTTATCGAGATTGGATTGCAGATGATAAAAATGCAGGAAAAGTAACTGGATCTAAGGCAGTTGATATAAGACAAGCCTTAGTAGATGCTTTTAGAAGTGATCAATATGATATTATGATTGCGACAGAGGCAGCTGCAGAAGGTATCAATTTACAGTTCTGTAGTATGATTGTCAATTACGATCTACCTTGGAATCCACAACGTGTAGAGCAACGTATTGGTCGTTGTCATCGTTATGGTCAAGAGTATGATGTGGTGGTGGTTAATTTCATCAATGCAGCGAATGCGGTAGAAACTCGTGTGTACGAATTATTGGAAAATAAATTCCGTTTATTCGAAGGTGTTTTTGGTTCTTCAGATGAAGTATTAGGAACCATTGAAAATGGGGTTGATTTTGAAAAACGAATCATTGAAGTGTACAAAATGTGTCGTACCAAAGAGGAAATAGAAAATTACTTCAACCAGCTACAAAGTGAATTCGAAGATCAAATCAACCAAAAAGTGAAGGAAGTTCAATCGAAGCTGTTTGATCATTTCGAAGCAAGTGTCATCGATAAACTACGTACTACGTATTCAGATACAAAAGTATTTATCGAGAAATTTGAAAAATGGTTGTGGGAATTAACTCAATTCTATCTTAAAAATAAAGCTCAATTTATTTTTGATGATTATACTTTTATATTAGATAATGGCGAAAAATATACATTAAATAAAAAGCGAGAAGATGCTAAACGATTTTTAATCAATGGTCCTATTGCTCAAAAAATAATTAGTCAGGGTAAAAGGGAAAAAACGCCATCAGCTCATTTGTCATTTAATTGGAGTAACATCAATGTAAAACATTCAGACATTAGTAAGCTTAAATCTAAATCGGGTATTCTAAGAGTGAGCAATTTAGAGGTTTCATCAGAAATCGAATCGCATTCAGTTTTACTTTTTTCTGGAATAACGGATGAAAACGAGGTTCTAAATGACGATATTTGCCGCTTTATTTTAGGGCTTAATTCTACAATAAATGATTCTTTTAAAGGCGATTTAGATATAATCGACAAACATCATGCTATAATTAAACAAGAAAGGTTAAAATATTTAGAAGATACCGATGCTGCTTTAATGCAACGTGAATTTAAAAAATTCCACAATTGGGCAGATGATAAGATTTTTGAATTAGAATCCGAGTTAAAAGAAGCTAAGAAAGAAGAAAAAGAAATTGACAAAGCTGCTATGCAAGAAGGCTTATCAGGTGCAGAAGCTTTAGCGATGCAGGAAAAATTAGCAAAGGCAAAGAAAAAAGTATCACGCCTTAAACGCGAAATGTTTGATCGTGAGGATGAAATCAACGAAGAACGAGATCAAATGATTGCGGAAGCAAAACAAAAATTAAATAGAACTATAACAGAAGAAGAAGTGTTTACCATTTCTTTTGAATTGATATAATAAAACATGAGCAACTACGAAAACTTACAAAAGGTTTTAAAAGAAATATTCGAGATGGATAAAGCGGATTTAGATTTTGGAATCTACCGCATTATGAATCAAAAACGCGATCAGGTGATGGATTTTATCGATAGCAGATTACCAAAAGATATCAAAGATATTTTAGCGCAAACTCAGTCCAAAGATTCTGCATCCATTCAGGCAGAATTAGATCAAATAGGTAAATCTTTAGATGATGCGGGTGTTGCTCGCGAATCAGCGCCTAAATATATAGCCCTCAAAGCACAGTTAGAAAATGTGATTGATACCAATGCTTTAGAACAAGAAGTATTTTCACATTTGGCTAATTTCTTCAAACGTTATTACAAAGACGGAGATTTTATTTCGTTACGTCGTTACAAGAAAGACGTGTATGCGATTCCTTACGAAGGGGAAGAAGTTAAACTACATTGGGCAAACCACGACCAGTATTATATCAAAACATCAGAATATTTAAAGAATTACAGCTTTAAATTAAAAGATGGCAAATCGGTTCATTTCCAATTAAAAGAAGCTTCTACCGAGCAAAACAACAATAAATCCCAAGGCGATCAAGAACGTCGTTTTGCGATTGATGAGAAACAGCCTGTGGAAGTAATCGATGGACAATTATACATCAACTTTACCTACGAACCACATAAGAAAACGGTAAAACAAGCTGACCTTGAAGCGAAGGCAATTGAAGTCATTCAAAACAATATTCCTGCTGAGTTTGCTTTAGCATTTGACAAAGCACCAACTGAGAAAAATAAGAACCGTACGATTCTAGAAAAACATCTCAACGATTTTATTTCGCGTAACAGTTTCGATTATTTTATCCATAAAGATTTGGGTGGATTTTTACGCCGTGAGTTGGATTTCTACATCAAAAACGAAGTCTTATACATCGACGACATCAATACCGAGAATCCTGCTTTTTTTACAGCGCAGTTATCCAAGATAAAAGCCTTGAAAACCGTTGCATCGAAGATTATTACCTTCTTAGCACAGATAGAAGATTTCCAAAAGAAATTATGGTTAAAGAAAAAATTTGTCATCAGTACCCATTACTGCATCACCTTAGACCGTATTCCTTCAACATATTATGCTGAAATTGTAGCCAATCAAGCACAATTAGACGAATGGAAAGAGTTATTTGATGTTGCTGTATCATCAGTAGAACAGATATCTTTTGAACAATTTCTTGTTCTAGACACTAAACATTTCTCGGAAGAATTTAAAGACAAATTATTAGCCGAATTCGACAATTTAGACGAAGAAACCAATGGTTTATTAATTAATTCTGAGAATTTCCAGGCATTGAATCTGATGCAGGAGAAGTATCAAGAGAAAATTACATCAATTTACATTGATCCGCCTTATAATACAGAGGGTGACGGGTTTAGTTACAAGGATTCTTTTAAACACAGTTCTTGGTTATCTTTAATATATGATAGAGTATTAATTTCTAAAAATTTAGTATTAAACCAGGGTAATTTTTTTGCAAGTATAGATAATAGAGAACAAGAAAATTTAAAGATTTTATTAAATTCAATATTTGAAGCTAGTAATTTTGCCGAAACTTTTTTGTGGACAAAAACGAGTACACCTCCTGCTTTATCATATAAATCTAGAAAAACTGTTGAATATATTCATTGTTTTGAAAAGGAATTTAATAATATAGAATATTGTGGAGATTTATTAAATAATGGTGATGCACCATTACTAAATAGTGGAAATGCTGATAAAGAAATAATTTTTCCTCCTAAATCTATTAAATTTAATATTCCAGATGGTATTTATGACCTTTCGAAACCAGATAAGGTTGAATTAATTACTAAGGTTATTGTTGAAAATAGTTTTAATTCAAATGAAGTTATTTTAAAAGGCCCTTTTAAATGGAAGCAAGAAACTGTTTACGATGAAATTAATAAAGGAACTTATTTTATAGTCAAAACTGATAGATTTTCTGTTAGATTCCAAAGAATTGATTCTGGACAATATAAAGCACCGAACAATAAAATAACGTTAGAACTTAATAAAGATAGCGGTGTTGATACGAATGAAGGAGCTACCAAAGAATTGGCAAATTTAGGTTTGTCAAATTTTTCTTTCCCTAAACCTTCTACATTAGTTTCTAAATTAGTGAGTTTTAACAGACTTCTTTCAAATAAACCTATTATTCTCGATTACTTCGCTGGATCAGGAACAACGGGTCACGCAACTATAAAACTAAATCGTGAAGATGGCGGAAATCGTAAATACATTTTGGTAGAAATGGGTACGTATTTTAATACCGTAACCAAACCACGTATTCAAAAAGTCATCTATACCGATAACTGGAAAAATGGGAAACCACAGGATAAAGTGGGTATTTCGCAAATCTTCAAATACCAAGTGTTAGAATCGTATGAAGATGCCTTAAACAATTTGCAGTTACCCAATAAAACCAATGCCGCTTTATTAAACTTTGAGGAGCAAGCGCAAGAAGAGTACCTCTTAAATTATATGTTGGATGTAGAAACACAAGATCATCTGTTCAATGTGCAAATGTTCCGCAATCCATTCAATTATCAATTGAAGGTAACAGAGAATAACGAGTTGGTGCCTACAAAAGTAGATTTGGTAGAAACTTTCAATTATCTCATTGGCTTGTATGTAGAACGTGTACAGCGTGTTGGCGATATCAAGTTTGTAGAGGGTAAAACCAGAGAGGGTATCAAAACATTAGTCATTTGGCGCAATCTGGAAACCACAACCCATGAAGAAACCGCGCAACGTTTCCGTAAAATCTATGATAGCGTACGCTCTTCAGAGTTTGACCAAATCTACATCAATGGCGATCATCATTTCGATAATATGCGTACTGGTGAAGATACTTTCAAAGTAAAACTAATCGAAGAAACCTTTTTCAAGCAAATGTTTAATATTTCGGAATTGTAAAATACTTATAAAAAATAAACTTATAAGTTGATTTTATGGAAATAGTTAATATATTTGCAGAACGGTTATTTGCTTTTCGTTATGCTGGAGAAGCAGATAATGAATACGATAGGTTACTAGATCTATGGGACGATATGGAATATGTTTACAATTTTCTAAAAGAAAACAAACAAGACATACCAACCAATAAAACCATTCCTCAGATAGCAGAATATATTGTGGAGGATGCCCAAGAAATAGATGAAAAATTAATTGAAATTACAGAAGTAGAAGACAAAACACTAAGCCATTTTTTTAAACCATTACATAATTTAGAATCGGGTGCGCGTATTTTATCTCTACAAAAAGGGAGACAATATTGTCTAAGAATGTATGCAATTAAAATAGACGAGGATACTTTTGTAATTACGGGCGGCGCCATAAAATTGCCTTTACAGCATTTAATGCAAGATCGAGAACATACAAGAGTAGAGTTAAATAAATTAAACCAGGCCCAAGCATACTTAAGCGAAATGGGCATTCTAGACAGAGAATCATTTTTTGAATTTCTAAACGAAAGTTAAAATGACGAACAAAGAAAAATTTCTGAATTTAGTATCTAAAGAAGAAACAAAAACAGTAGAAAGAGCTAAAGCAAGACTTGCTAAAAAAGCCTATACTAAAATTTCTAATAAAATAGCTATTGCTATCCTTACTCGATTAGACGAGTTAAAATGGAAGCAGAAAGACTTAGCTGAAAAAATGGAGGTTTCTCCTCAGCAAGTAAATAAATGGGTAAAAGGAAACGAAAATTTCACCTTAGATACCCTTGCGAAATTAGGTCTAATATTAAGCGTTGAATTAATTAACGTGGTAGTAAAATCAACTACGTCACAATCAGAAGAAGTAAAAGTAACTTATTCTGACGATTATTCTTTTACAAATATTACTAAGGTAGTTAAACCTGAGATCACAATGAGTGAGGACAGTATTTATGAGAATAACTATAACACCTTAACAGCTTAATTTTATGAGTACAAAACAATTACCAATACCATTTAAAATTGTTAAAGTAGAAGAACATCAGTTTTCAGTTTTCGAAGATGCATTAGCCATTGAAGAACGTATCCAACAACAAATTGGTTTTGGATTCGGTTGTGATGCAGAAAATAATATCATAGCAGTGGCGATGGAATTTATGTTACATAAACAAAATCAGCCATTAACAAAATTAGAAATAACATGTTATTTTGAAATTGAGCCAAACGCATTTAAAGAAAAATTAGTTCAAACGGAGTCGATCATTTTACCTTGTGGCTTTGCAAAACATTTAGCAATGATTACGACGGGAACAGCTCGTGGTGTTTTATTTGCGAATACAAAAAATACGCCTTTTAACCAATTCATTATCGGGTTAGTAAACGTAGATAAAATGTTTACAGAAGATATCCATATTAAACTATAACAGATATGGCAAACTTTCACGATAAGCTCGTACTCAATAAGTATATGCTATCGCTTTTCGGAATTGATAGCATTGGTAAAAAAATCATTGGGAAAAAAGGTGTAGAAATATTTACGGAATTAAAATTGTCTTCTAATGAGGGCTATACCGAAGAAGGCAATACAAAATATTTGCAGACTTTACTTGCGCATATGTACAATAATGAACATATCACAGCAACGATGCTGCAAACCTATGATGAAAACATTGTTCACTATACCAAACAGATTTCAGAAAAACGAGAGGAACAGATTACTTGGAAATATTTCCAATACCTTTCTTTATTGTTCACAGAAGTTTACTTGGATAAGTATTTTAGTAATAAAGTAAAACTGTTGGCAGATTTGAATGAATACGTCGCTGAATTTAATTCAAAGCTGACGCTCACAGGCACAGGAAAGAAAAAAGATAAGGATGTTTTTACAGCTTCAAAATTTTCGCTGGAAGGCTTAAATAAATTAGCTTTTTGGAATGCTACCGGCTCGGGGAAAACCTTGCTGATGCACATCAACATTAAGCAATATTTGCATTATGCCAACCAATACAACCAAGGCCATCAAAACAAAGTTTTGCTAATAACGCCAAATGAAGGATTAACCAAGCAACATTTAGCAGAGTTTAAGCTTTCTGATATTAGAGCGAATAACTTCTCTAAAAACGATTCAGGAATGTTTTCAGGTAAGCAAGTAGAAATCTTAGAGATTACTAAATTGGCTGAAAACAGTGGTGATAAAACAGTTGCCGTAGAAAGTTTCGAAACCGACAACTTAGTTTTGATTGACGAGGGTCACGGAGGAATGTCTGGTGATTCCTGGAAACGATTCAGAGATCAATTGAGTTTAACAGGTTTCGCTTTTGAATACTCAGCAACATTTGGTCAAGCGATTAATGCTGCTTCAGGAGCTAAGAAAACCGAGTTTACTCAAGAATATGCAAAAAGTATCTTATTCGATTATTCTTACAAATACTTCTACGAAGATGGCTATGGTAAAGATTACCGTATTTTAAATTTAAAAGAAGATAATACCGCTTATCAGCAATTATATTTAACAGCGAATTTAGTTTCTTTCTTTCAACAACAATTGATTTTTAAAGAACAGAAGACTTCGTTAAGAGATTTCCTTTTGCATAAACCTTTGTGGATTTTTGTAGGAGGAAAAGTAAATGCAGTTCGTAAAGAAGGTGGAAAAGACGTTTCGGATGTCTTGGAAATTATTTATTTCCTAACAGATTTCTTGAAGAATCCAACGGTTTCTATTCAGAATATAGACGCAGTTATCACTGACAAAGCAGGATTGGTAGATAAAAATGGGTATTCAATATTTGAAACTTCATTTTCCTATATCGAAGAACAAAATCTGGATGCACCAACCATCTTCAATTTAATCAATGAATTGGTATTCAATAACACCACAATTGGTGCTAATCTGTATGTAGATAATCTGAAAGGTGCAGATGGTGAGCTTGGTCTTCGTGTGGGTGATAATGATTATTTTGGTGTTATTAATGTAGGCGATGAAAAAAAGCTATATGAATTAGCAATTTCTAATAATGTGTTAGGAACAGAACGTGATTTCTCTGATTCTTTATTTAAAAAGATTAACGAGGATACTTCATCCATCAATTTATTGATTGGATCTAAAAAGTTCTCAGAAGGTTGGTCATCATGGCGTGTATCTTCCATGGGATTAATGAACGTAGGGAAAAGCGAAGGTTCGCAAATTATTCAGTTATTTGGTCGAGGTGTTCGTTTAAAAGGTTATAATTTCTCATTAAAGCGTTCAACAGGCTTAGATGGTTATCAAAAACCAGATAATATTAAAGCATTGAAAAAATACCTAAGACATTTAGAAACACTTCAGATTTTCGGTGTAAAAGCCGACTATATGGAGAAATTCAAAGAGTTCTTAGAAGAAGAAGGTTTACCAAAGAACGATTCGGCTTGGATAACGATAAAAGTTCCAACGATTCAAAAAGAAATTGTACAACAAAATAGATTAAAACTAATTGCTGTTAAAGATTCTGAAAACTTTAAACAAAAAGTTCTTGTGCCCTTAGTGTACAAAGCATCCATTTTTGATGGTAAAATGGTGGAATTGGATTGGTATCCAAAAATTGATGTGTTACAAAAGAAAAGTTCTGGAAATGCCGTCAACAAAAACAGTAGCTTTTTAAGTTCAAAGCATATTTCATTTTTAAATTGGAATGCCATTTACTTAGCCATTCAAAACTTTAAAGCAGATAAAGGATATCATAATTTAAAAATAGAGTTAGAACAATTACAAGCCATCTTAAATGAAGTGTCTTGGTATAATCTATTAATACCAGCACATAATTTAGAATTTAAGCAATTTATTAATGTGCAAATTTGGCAAGAATTAGCCATTACCTTACTAAAAAAATACATAGAACAGTTTTATTTATTCTATAAGAATGAATTCAATTCAGATCACGTAGAAGCGATTCATTTAAGTAATACAGATGATAATTTCGTTTTAGAATACGATTTTAGATTAAATACAGAAGAAGAAATTGAATTTTATCAAACAAAAATTGAGCAGCTAAAAACAAAAGTAATGAATCCTGCTTTTGATTCAATTCAAATAGGAAATGAAGTATCAGCGTTTGATAATCTATTACACTTATACAAACCTTTGGTTTATGTAGGAAAAGGATATAAAGAAAAATTACAAGTCAGCCCTATTCCATTAGATGCTTCTGAAAAACAATTCTTAGATGATTTAATAACTTATATAGGTACAAAACCAAGTCATTTAGAGGGTAAGGAAGTTCATGTATTGAGAAATCAAAGTAAAAAAGGTTTAGGTTTCTTTACAGATGGGAACAATTTCTATCCTGATTTTATTTTGTGGATTGTAGACGGTGACAAACAAAAAATAAAATTTATAGATCCTAAAGGAATACGTAATTCCAAAGGAATGAATGATCCTAAAATTCAATTTTATACAGTTTTAAAGGAAAAAATTCAACCACAAGTGGAAAAAGCGGGTATTGAATTGGATTCTTATATTATATCAAATACTTCTTATTTAGAAGTAAACTGGAAGGATAATCTGAGTATTGAAGAATTTAATACAAATCATGTTTACTTTCAAAAGGAGAATGTATCTGAATATATAGGGAAAATATTGATGTTACATTAATTTAGTTTTTTCTTAATACTATAATTCTCACTTTTATTAATACAGAATAGTTGAAATAACAATCTAAAAACCATGGCAACACTTTTTAAAGACGTAAAATACAATCTCAATTCACTTATCCAAAATATAGATTTAGGGACAATCGGCTTACCGGATATCCAGCGACCGTTTGTATGGAAGGATACTAAAGTCCGTGATCTTTTTGATAGTTTGTATAAAGGCTATCCAGTTGGGTATTTCTTGTTTTGGGAAAATGCTAATATCGATGGCGTAAAAGGAATAGGAACAGATTCTAAGCAGAAATTTGCAAATTTGCTTATTGTTGATGGTCAACAACGTTTAACCTCACTTTATGCGGTACTAAAGGGGCAAGAAGTAATTCGAGAGAATTATGATAAGGCAAAAATCATTATTGCTTTTAATCCTTTAGAGAATAAATTCGAAGTTCCAGATGCAGCCATTAAAAGAAATCCTAGATATTATCAAAATATTTCTGATTTATGGCAACCTAATATTAATATTTTCAAAGTAATTACAGAGTTCGTTTCAAATCTAAAAAATCATGTTGAAGTATCTGACGAGTTAGAATCAAAAATTCAAGAAGCTTTTATGCGATTAAAGAATTTGGAAAATTATCCTTTTTCGGTTCTTGAGTTATCACAAGAAATTAACGAAGAACAAGTGGCGGATGTTTTTGTACGAATTAATTCTGAAGGTAAGGCTTTAAATCAGGCGGATTTTATCTTGACTTTGATGAGTGTATTTTGGGATGAAGGTAGAACAAATTTGGAAAATTTTTGCCGAGATGCTAGAATGCCCTCAAAAACAGATGCGACACCGTTTAACTACCTAATTGTTCCAAAGCCTGAACAGATGCTTCGAGCTGCTGTGGGCTTAGCTTTTAGAAGAGCAAGACTACAGTATATTTATAGTATTCTTAGGGGAAAAGATTTGGAAACAGGTTTATTCAGTGAAGAAAGAAGAGAACAGCAGTTTAATAAATTGAAAATTGCACAAGCTCATGCTTTGGACGTTCAGAACTGGCACGAGTTTATTAAAGCTTTAAAACAGGCTGGTTACAATAATGAGAGTTTTATCTCCTCTAACAATAATATTTTGTATTCGTATGTCTTTTTCTTAATTGGAAGAATTGATTATAAAGTAGATTTATTTACATTAAAGCAGTTAATTGCCAAATGGTTTTTCATGTGTTCTATTACTGGACGTTATACAGGTTCTCCCGAAACAGCAATGGAAATGGACTTAGCACGATTCCGTTCAGTGGAAAATGCTGATGGTTTTGTTGCCGAAATTAATACCATAATTGACTCTCAATTAACTTCCGATTTCTGGAATGTTACTCTTCCAATGGATTTGGCAACTTCATCATTTAGATCGCCGTCATTGTTTGCGTATTACGCTTCTTTAAATATCCATAACGCATTAGGATTATTTTCTAAACTGCAAGTAAAAGAATTGTTGGAATCGGGATTAAGAGCTAATAAATCTCCGTTAGAACGTCATCACTTATTTCCAAAAGCTTGGTTAATGCGTAACGGAATTACAGAACAAAGAGAGTATAATCAAATCGCCAATTTTGCCTTAGTGGAATGGAGCGATAATATTGCGATAAGTGATAAAGAACCTAAGGTTTATCTTCCTATTTATGAGCAAAGATTTACAAATGAAGATCTTGATAAAATGAAATTTTGGCATGCATTACCCGAAAACTGGCAAGAAATGAATTATCGAGATTTTTTGGTAGAAAGAAGAAAATTAATTGCACAGGTGGTACAAGAGGCTTATCAAAAGTTGTGATAATTGGAAACAAATTATAAATTCAAACTAAATCGTGTAAAATACACTTTAGTTACGTAAAATATTAAACAGATAATCGATTAAATTCCGATTATCTGTTTTTATTTTTACACAAATTATGGAGCAAAACTTAGTGTATTTATAATACAATATTATCACTGGAAGGAGTATTGGTAATATAAGTATATCAGTTGGTCGTTTGGCTATTCTTAATTGCATTATTTATTTTAGTTTACTGAATTAATTTGTTCATTAAAACAATCATTATTGCCAAATTTTACTATATTTGTTTATTATAATCTACATTATATGCTTGATTTTATTACGATTAAAGAGGTTAAAACTAACATAGGGCAATGGTGCCGACAGATGCGTAAAGCGCAAAATCTTTCCAAGCAAGAATTAGCGGAAGAATTGGATTTATCAAGATTTACCATTGCCAAACTCGAAAACGGAGAAAACCCAACCTTAGACACTTTGTTAAAAGTTTTGCAATATTTTGATGAAATGAATTCGTTGAATCAATTTGTTATGGGTAAAACGAATGATCTTACTGACAATCCATCAATGTATTAATTATGGCAAAAAATCAGATTATTTCAGTGCATTTTAATGGATTGGAAATTGGTAAAATAGGCTATGATGAAGATCAGCGAAAATCCTCATTTCAATACAATCCTGAATTTTTGGAATTGGATTCATACAAAAGAATATTTCCTTATGTCATCCGTAGAAGTCCAAACGTGCAGATTTTTTCCGAATTTGAGGGTGAAACTTTTAGAGGTTTAACACCTATGATTGCCGATTCTTTGCCCGATTATTTTGGAAATATTGTTTTTAAAGAATGGTTGGAAGCTTCTCAAAAGGATTTAGTAAATATTTCGCCACTGGAGCAGCTTACCTATGTGGGTAAAAGAGGCATGGGCGCTTTAGAATTTGCTCCGGCTAAAGAAATTTCTTCTGATGTAAGTATTGACGTAGAAGAAATTACTGAAGTGGTAAAAAAGGTTTTGGATGTAAAAACTTCAGTAGAACAAAAAGGATTAAGCGATATTTCTTTACTCAACATCTTTAAAATAGGAACTTCTGCAGGTGGAGCCAGACCTAAAATTTTGGTGTCAGAACATAAAGAAACTGGAGTTTTAAAAGCAGGAGATTTGGAGTATTCGGAAGAATACAATCATTACCTGATCAAGCTTTCTGTGGATGCAGAAGAAGGTTATTCCAAGGAAAAAGTAGAATATGTGTATTATGAAATCGCTCAATCTTTAGGAATTGTGATGATGCCTTCAAAATTAATTGATGATAAGCATTTTGCGACTTTGCGATTTGATCGGCAAAAAGGTGAGAAGCACCATATTTTAACGGCTTCAGGAATGACGGGTTGGGATTTTAAAAAGCCTGAACATTCTTCTTATGAAAATCTATTTAAGCTTGCGGTTGATCTCAAGTTGCCACACAAAGATATTGAACAGCTATTTAGAAGAATGGTTTTCAATATTGTGTTTTTTAATATTGATGATCATTTGAAGAATTTTTCTTTTATCTATAATAAAGAGAAAGACCGTTGGAATTTGGCACCCGCTTATGATTTGACCTATCCATTAGATGCCTTAAAAAACTATACCCGAGTTTCAAGGGCGATGTCAATTAATAGAAAAAGAACGGATATCACCCGAGATGATCTTTTGAAAATTGCAGATCAGTTCACCATCAAAAATCCCAATTCAGTTATTGAAAGTGTGCTTTCATCTACTGAATTATTCAAACCACTGTGCGAAAAGCAAAGTATTCCAATTAAAGTTATCGAAAAAATTCAATCTGAATTTATAAAATTATAAATGCTGTACCACTTTTGTACATCTCATTATCTGTAAACTACCATTAATAAAAGGAATTTCACTTTCTGTATCGGGAAGTAAAAATCTGTTATTAGAACGAAAAAAACCATCTAACGCAAATTACCGTCAAAAATTTGAAATTCGAATTAATTAATTAATTAAAGCAAATTAGGACAGCAATCAGGCGAAAGATTTTATAAATATTCAAAAAGACAGTTCTAAAACCCTACCGAAGAAATGTTGGGTAGATTATTTCCCCTTCAATAATTCTGTATTAATTATTTCAGCACAAATACTTGGTTTTTCCCAATGTCCATTGTGTCCACAATTAAGCAAATAAGCTTTGATGTTATCACGTTCTGGCAGTTCGACAATCGTTTTTACAGCGTTAACAGCATTATCGAATCTACCTTCTATTAGAAGGATTAATCCATCAAACTGCTCTAAAACCGACTTCCTGTTTGGACGATCCTTCATGCCTTTTTGTGAAGCCAAAACGCCATTAACATTCGCTGTGTAAGCAATTTCTTTAGCTAATTGTATTTTATTTTTTAAAGTGCGACGCGCGTCGGGACCAAAGAAGTTCGGTACTCCTGCATTAGCATAAGCTTTATAATTTTCTTCTATCAATCTTAAGCTTTTTTCTCGGATACTTTTCTTCTCGTCATCATCTTCGAAATAAGTCGAAAAAAACAAAGTAAAACTCTTCAACAGCTCAGGAAACTTTTCAGCAAAGGCCAAACTAATATAACCTCCCATCGAATGTCCTAACAAATGGAATTTATTTATTTCTAAATGATCCGTCAGTTTTTTAATTTCTTCCGCAAACAACTCCATGGTTTGGATTTCTGCAATTGGAGCCGATTTTCCAAATCCAGAAAGGTCCACTTTCACCAACTGAAAATCCTCTGATAAGTGCGGCATCATATCATCCCAAATCTCAAGATTCTCCATAAAACCATGCAATAAGACCAGCGTCTCTCTTCCCTTTCCTGAAATTTCGTAATGTAACATACTTTGTTTTTTTCAAATTTAAACATAATCTCCTAAACAAAAAACCTTGAGAAATTCTCAAGGCTATTTTAATTTGTCATCGTAGATTTTGGTTTCCCAATCTCGCATATCTGCAATGCCGTAATGTTGACTTTTTGTAAGCGCCATCTCATCAAGCGCATCTACAAAGTTTTTATAATTAGCATCGTCGGTTGGCTTAATAATCACTGTAAAAATACTAGGATTTTTAGCAGCTTTCTGTGCACGTTCGATAAGATTTGTAAGTCCAAATTGATCAAAAGACACTTCTTTTAATAAGTCTGAAGTTAAGGATTTTTGATCCAATTGATGATAAAAAACACGATTGTTTTCGCCTAAAATAAGCGTAATAGAATTACTAAGATCAATCTGGTTACCCTGATTCTGTCGTTGCAGGAAGGCTTAGATCGACAACATTGGGTTTGTTAAAATTAGTCGTAAACATAAAAAAGGAAATCAATAGAAAACCCAAATCAACCATGGGTGTCATATCCATTTTCACTAGATTTTTTCGACTTATAACTTTAGAATCTGTCTTGATATTGGGATGAAAATCTGCCATAGTTGTAATTTTTAAGATTAAACGATAATTTGATTGCATTTTGACAAAGCATCTTGTCATGAAAATCAAAATACAAATTTCGTACCCAATGTTAAATTCTGTTAATCACTATACAATAAGTAAACATTAACTTCCGTTTATTAACAGTTTCAAAACAAACAATATAAAATATTAAATTTTTAAAAATCTACGGTCTTGCCGCAACGGAAAAACACCAAGAATTTGCTCGTCAGAATCAACTAAAACACGAACAGCGGCACGTTCAACGATATTTAGTTTTTCATCTTTTATAAACTTTGACACTTTCTTTTTACCATTAAAATCTTTCGGGAAGAAAATATCGCCAGTTTCCATTGGTCGTAATTGCAACGGCAGTTTTATCAAATTAACATCAAATTTCCACTCAGAAAACTTAGAACTGTCAGGCATTTTTAGAATAACAAAATCGGCAGTTTTAATAATATTTAGTTCAAATTCTTCAGATTTTATTTCTTTTTCTAAACTTTGAATTACAATCTCTTCTCGACCGATTTTAATATGATGAGAATTTGTTTTAAAAGACTTTCCATTTTCGGCATTAAAGATTTTTTCAATTTCTGTTCTATTATTAAATCCAAAACGACTAAAAATTTCATATTTAACAAAATCAGATTGAGCAGCCAGTTTAGTTCTATCTAAAATTAAAAAAGCAGAATCTTCTCTTATTAAACTTTTAAAAATTAAATCTATTTGCGTGTCAATGAAATCTTTAGATTCTTTAAGAATGGAAATCGATTTTTTAAAATTTTCTAGAAAATCTTTGTTGATCTCATTTAACAAAGGCGTTATTTGATTTCTAATTTTATTTCTGACAAAAATATTCTCAGCATTTGTATAATCTTTGCGATATTCTATATGATTATGCTTAGCATAAACTTCAACTTCTTCCCGTGAAAACCCCAATAAAGGACGGATAATAAATTCTGTCTTTGCAGGAATTCCTTTTAAACCTTTGAGACCAGCCGCTTTGGAAAGATTAATCATAAAAGTCTCCAATTGATCATTGAGATGATGCGCTGTAATGATAAAATCGAGATTATTTTTTATTAAAATTTCCTTAAAAAATTGATATCTAATTTCGCGCGCCCAATTCTCGATAGAGTTTTCTGGTTGTTCGTCTTTTTCAGAAACATCATAAAGATGAAATTTTATTTTATTTTTTTCGCACCAAGATTCGACCAAAGTTTGATCCAAGTTAGAATCCTGATTTCTAAGATGATAGTTAACATGAGCGACTTCAAAACTAAGTTGCAGTTGATAGCACAAATCCAGCAAAACCATAGAGTCAACCCCTCCGCTAACTGCTAAAAGGAATGTTTTTTGATGCGCTTGTGGAAGTAACTTCTTTAGAGAGGCGCCAAAAGTAAAGGAACTAAGCAAATTTATTACTAAGTTTTACGTTATAATTATAGCAAAGATAAGCCTTTATTTAAAAGCATTTTGTAAATTTGAAAAAATCTAAAATCATACAGTATGAGATTAATTAAAATTCTAGGTATCACTGCAATGGCAATTACAGCGACCTCGTGTGTTAGTAAAAAACAATTCGACGCACTGAATCTTAACTATCAGCAATGTATCAACGACGCAGCCGAAAGACAAAGACAAATCCAAGATTTGAATAGCAAAAACTCTGGTCTTCAAAGTCAAAATGACTTGCTAATGGGACAAAATAATGCGCTGAAAAGCTCTTTGGACGCTTGTCTTAGCAACTCTGGAAAAAGCTCAACTAACATTGATAAATTGGTTGGCGAGATTAACGCTTCTAACAAATATATTAAGCAATTAATTTCGACCAACTCTAAAAACGACAGTTTGAACTTGGCTTTATCTAACAAGCTAAAACGTTCTTTAGACAATGTCGCAGACCAAGATGTTGATGTTAAAGTACTTAAAGGTGTGGTCATGATTTCGTTATCAGACAAGATGCTTTACCAAACTGGTAAATTCGAAGTTCTTCCTGCAGCTCAAGAAGTTTTAGGAAAAGTAGCCAAAGTGATCAACGATTACGATACTTACAGCGTTCTTATCGAAGGTAATACAGATAACGCAACGCTTAACAGCACTTCTGTACCTAGAGACAACTGGGACCTTTCTGCACTTCGTGGTACCGCAGTTGCAAAAGTTCTTCAGACACAATTCGGGGTTAATCCTAGCAGAATTACAGCTGGTGGACGTTCGGAGTACAATCCTAAAACAACCAACGCTTCTGTATCTGGACGTGCTGAGAACCGTAGAACGGAAATCATCATTATGCCTAAGCTAGACGAGTTTATGAAACTTATGGACATCGCGCCTAAGAAATAAGCTTGCTACAAAGCAATACTAACAAAATCCTACAGAATTTCTGTAGGATTTTTATTTTCCGTAATTTTGAATAAGAATCTAGAACAATGAGCTATTTCGAAGAGTTAGACTTACCAATGGACCGCTATCTAGAAGCCAATGCTTCGAGCGAACCTGAAATCCTAAAAAGACTACGCAAAGAGACTTACCAAAAGACAACGCAACCACACATGATCTCTGGGTACTTGCAAGGTCGTTTGTTAAGTATTATTTCTAAAATCATGTCTCCCAACAATATATTAGAAATCGGGACTTTCACCGGATATGCGACTTTATGCTTGGCGGAAGGACTTGATAAAGATGCAAAGATTTATACTTTAGACAAAAATGAAGATCTAGCTTACATTCCTAAAAAATATTTTGCAGAAAGCGAGTTTTCTAATCAAATAGAGTTTATTCTTGGTGATGCTCGACAAAAAATCAAAGACCTAGACGTTACTTGGGATTTGGTATTTATCGATGCCGATAAGGAAAGCTATGTCGAATATCTCGAATTAATTAAACCAAAACTAAAATCTGGCGGTGTCATCTTAATAGACAATGTCCTTTGGTATGGCAAAGTTTTGGAAGAAAATCCTAGCAACAAATCCACACAACAGATAAAATTAGTTAATAAAATTGTCGCAGAAGACCCAGATTTTGAAAACCTAATCTTACCTTTGCGGGACGGTATTCATTTAATCCGAAAAAAATAATGGAACAAGGAATTTGTAACGTATCAATAGCACCAATAAGAGCCGAAAATAGTGATCGAAGCGAAATGGTTACTCAGATGCTTTTTGGCGAATCTGCCCACATTTTGGAAGTCAGAAATAATTTCACCAAAATCAAAATGCACTACGATGGCTACGAAGGTTGGATGGATACCAAACAAATTACACCCGTTTCGCCCGAGTTTATCAGCAATCGCAAAACCAATTACATCAAAGAAACTTTCGATGCAGCGGCGACCGAAAGTGGCAACATTCTTTTGTCGCTAGGTGCAGAAGTGACCTACAAGACACCCGAAGTTGTGCGTAGCCACGATAAGCGCGAAAGCATCGTTATTTGTGCTAAAGAATTCTTGAATGTGCCTTATTTGTGGGGCGGAAAAAGTTTTTTCGGTTTAGACTGCAGTGGTTTTACGCAGATGATTTACAAAATACACGATGTCAAGATCCTTCGAGATGCCTCTCAACAAGCCGAAAGCGGCGTGCCTCTCACCTTTTTGGAAGAAGCGCAGCCAGGTGACCTTGCGTTTTTCGACAACTCAGAAGGGAAAGTCGTACACGTTGGTATCATTCTCGAAAATCAAAAAATCATCCACGCACACGGCAAAGTCAGAATCGACGATCTGGACTCGATGGGGATTTTCAACAAAGATCAAAACAAGCACACGCACAAACTCCGTTTTATAAAGTCTTATTTTTAAAATTATTGGGGCGCGCCCCTCACCTAGCCTTTCCCAATGCTCGGGTCAGGCTATTCGCTGCAATCTTTTTGTTCCGAACATTTGCCCAAGCTTACAAAAAGGATTTCCGCTGCTATCCTTCGCGCATATTGGCGGTTGATGACTTTTATTTCTTGATTCTTGACTCTTGACTCTTGACTCTTGACTCTTGGCTCTTCCTAACTAAAAATGCGTGAGCGGTAGAAAGGGCGCGCTTGCAAAGCGCGGTGCGCAGCACCGAAACGAAGTGAAGCCCTGCATGACGCGACCTTTTGCCGATACGGATTTAACAATATTTAACGTCGTATTATGGCAGAAGGGCACGCCCAAAACAATATAATTCCGTAAATTTCGAGCACTAAAAAAATAATTACAATGTTAAATTTCGAGTTTAAAAATCCGACAAAAATTTTATTTGGAAAGGGGAAAATTGAAAATTTGTCTCGCGAAATTCCTAAAGATGCTAATATTTTGATGATTTATGGTGGCGGAAGCATCAAAAAAAATGGCGTATACGAACAAGTAATTGCCGCACTTGACGGCTACAAATTAACTGAATTTGGTGGTGTGCCTGCCAATCCAGAATACGAAGTTTTGCTAGAAGCTTTGCAAGTTATTAAAGACAAAAACATCGATTATTTGCTTGCTGTTGGTGGTGGATCGGTTATTGACGGTGTCAAATTTCTTTCTGCTGCCGCAAAATATGATGGCGAACCTTGGGAAATCTTGTCAAAGCGTGTTGTAACGAAAGAAGGAAAAGCTATGGCTTTCGCGACCGTTTTGACTTTGCCGGCAACTGCTTCCGAAATGAATTCTGGTGCGGTAATCTCTCGCCGCGGAACTGGCGAAAAATTAGCAATGGGTGGACCTGGATTGTTTCCGCAGTTTTCGATTCTGGATCCTGAAGTGATTAGATCAATCCCGAAAAACCAAATTGCCAACGGTATTACAGATGCCTACACACACGTGCTAGAGCAATATATGACTTATCCAACAGGTGCGAGTTTGCAAGATCGTTTTGCAGAAAGTATTTTACTGAGTCTACAAGAAGTTGCGCCAAAAGTGATGGCAGAAGCTTTCGACTACGATGCAGCAGCTAACTTTATGTGGAGTTGTACGATGGCGCTTAACGGACTTATCGGGAAAGGTGTTCCCCAAGATTGGGCTGTCCACAGCATGGGACACGAATTGACGGCGCAATACGGCATCGACCATGCAAGAACTTTAGCAATTGTGGCGCCGCAACATTATCACTATTATTTTGATAAAAAGAAAGATAAATTAGCACAATACGCAGAACGTGTTTGGAATATTACCGAAGGTTCGGTAGACGAAAAAGCTAAAAAAGGAATCGAAGCTATGGAGAAGTTTTTCCATTCTTTGGATATCAAAACAAAACTTTCGGACTATACAGATTCTTATAACGGAACGGCTGAAAAAGTACAAGCAGCTTTTGAATCAAGAGGCTGGCTACTTGGTGAAAACCAAATGCTAACACCTGAAGATGCTAAGAAAATCGTTGAGATGACGTACTAATTTTTAGTTTAGAATAACACAAACGCCCGAAAAATTTCGGGCGTTTGTGTATTATTTTTTCTTGCGAGATTTTTGCTTTTGTTGACCACGATTGGCTGGTTTAGTTTTTGGCGGTTTACGCTTAGTAGGTCCTCCCCAATTGACTTTTTTGTTTTTATCTTTTTTCTCATGGAAAGCGCCACCACCTTCGTTAATTTTTACCACCACAGGGTTTTTCATAACGACAACTTCTTTCTCTGATTCAATTTTCACATCAGAAATTTTCACATCACTTGAGAAAGTTTCTTTTCGAATTTCTCTATCCATCAAAACTTCGATATCCAAAAGAGCAGCTTCTTCCTTGGCTGTATAAAAACTAATCGCAATACCATTTTTGTCTGCACGACCTGTACGACCAATTCTGTGGATATACTGTTCTGGAATTTCTGGAATTTCGAAATTGAAAACGTGTGACACATCTGGAATATCAAGACCTCTAGCCATAATATCCGTTGTGATAATGCCACGAAGTTCATTATTACTAAATTCTTCCATCACACGCAGACGGAAATTTTGAGATTTGTTCGAGTGGATTACTCCAAATTGCTCAGGAAATTCTTCATCAATTTTATTAAAAATTAAATCCGCATGCTTTTTATTATTGGCGAAAATTAAAATCTTTTCGAAATCATTTTCAGTTTTTAAAAGATGAATCAAAAGATTTAATTTCGTATTAAAATTAACCACCGGAATTACCGACTGATCAATCTTTTCCAAAGGCGTCCCCGATCTTGCCAACGAAATCTCCAATGGATTTTTGAAATACTCATTCAACATCGCGTCAACCTGATCTGTCATCGTTGCAGAGAACAAAATATTTTGACGCTTCTCACTCATCATTGTAAAAATATTCGTCAACTGCGCTTTGAAACCCAAGCTTAACATTTCGTCAAACTCATCAACAACAAGTTTTTTTAGATCTTTGAACTGGATTACATTATCAATTCCTAAATCCATAACACGGCCTGGTGTACCAACCAAAATATCTACGCCATTTTCATAAATATTTTTTCTTTGTGTATTGATGTTTACACCACCATAAACGCCCATCACACGAACATTAATGTACTCTGTCAATTGCATAAGAACTTCCGTAACCTGCACCACCAACTCTCTGGTAGGCACCAAAATTAAAATTTTTGGTTGATGGGTTTTAGAATATTTATACTCTTTAAGGATCGGCAAAAGATAGGCTAAAGTTTTACCAGTACCCGTTTGGGCAATGCCCATAATATCGCGACCGGACATTATCGGAGAAAAACTTTTATATTGAATAGGAGTTGGCTCAGAGATATTAAGTTTCTCCAAAGCTTCATTGAGTGCTCTAGGCAACTCAAATTCTGCAAAACTTGGTTTCATGCTGCGAAGATACGGATTTTGAAAAAACTCAAACTTGCAATTTAAAAATTCGTAACTATTTATTTATTTTTTATCAAATTTAAATTTTAGGAACACAATTTGAATATCTAATAAAAAAATACATTATGATAAACAAAAACGTAATTAAGAATTTAGGCTTTTCTGCAATTGTAATAGCAACATTAAGTCTATCATCATGTGCAACAACTCCTAAATCGAGCTTACCAGATGGTCATACAGCAAAAACTTCGTTAGATTATCCCGGGGTATACCTTGGAGTTTTACCATGTGCAGATTGTAGTGGTATAAAGACAAGAATATACCTAAATAAAGACAATACCTATGTTTTACAACAAGAATATCTTGGTAAAAATGCTACAAACATAGTAGAAGATGGCACATATTCTTTTGATGAATCAGGGAATGTTGTTAACATAAAACCAAAAACCAAAAATGGTCAAAGTTTTAAATTATTTGTCGGAGAAGATCATCTAAGTATGCTAAATCAAGACGGAACAAAAATTACAAGTTCTCTAAAAGATCACTATGTTTTAACAAAAGATTACAATGAGATTTTGAATAAAAAATGGTATCTGAAAGAAATGTATGGTAAAGCATTTGATGCACAAAAGACCAATAAAAAAGAAGCTTACATTAGTTTGGATGAAAAGACATCTAGATTTAGCAGTAATGCTGGTTGTAACCAAATGAATGGTGCTTTTACAATAGAACCTGGCAACAAAATAAACTTCAACGCAGTTATGACAACAATGATGGCTTGTCAAGATATGGAAGCCGAAGCTACTTTTGGAAAAGTTTTGAAAGAAACTAAATACTTTGATGTACAATTGGATAAATTGTTATTAATGAACAACAAACGCGAAACAATTGCTACCTTTAAAGTGCCAGTGAGCAAATTATAATCTCAGGCTATACTTAACAAATCAAATCCCGCAAAACTTAGGTTTGGCGGGATTTTTATATTGTTATGAGTTCAAATTTTTTGTAAGAAAATACAAATTTTTTGTAAGAAAAAATCACAAACTTCTGCAGCATCTATCGTTCTTAGTTCATAACATATAATACTCAAAAAGCGTCAAAATAAAAGGGAGTTTAAACATATTAAGAAATAGAAAGTTTTGCTTGATTCCGGCACGAAATTGCAAGTGCATAAGATGCAGCTATTTTTATTTGATCGCTATACGTTTCGAAATAAATCCTATAAAAAAGTCATACGCTTTTAATTATTATTTGAAAGCCTAGAAAATCGAGGCTTTTTTATTATTTTCGAGGATTAAATTTTTTAAAATATGTTTAAGAGGAATTTCAGCTTGTGTAAACTATGGTCTCTAATGTTTTTAGCAATTATGTTGGTGTACAGTTGCGGTTCTCAACCCAAAAAGGTTGCACCTCCCAAAAAGCCAGTACCAACCAAGCCTACAGCACCAAAACCTACAACCCCTGTTAAAACAACGGATTACAAAGTTGATCTTCCAACCTTAAATAGGGAGTTCCGTGGTGCTTGGATTGCATCGGTTGCTAATATCAATTGGCCTTCAAAAAATAACTTATCGACAGATCAACAAAAAGTTGATGCTATCGAATTGTTGGAGATGTTGAAAAACAATAATTTCAATGCTGTAATTTTACAGGTTAGACCTTCTGGTGATGCTTTATATGAAAGTCCGCATGAACCTTGGTCCTATTTTTTAACAGGAGAAACGGGCAAAAAGCCAAATCCATACTATGATCCTTTAACTTTTTGGGTAGAAGAGGCTCACAAAAGAGGCATGGAGCTTCATGTTTGGCTTAATCCTTATCGAGCGCATCATTCTAATGGTGGAAAAGTGAACGGAAGTTCTCTCGTTAACAAATTTTCAGAATACACGTATCGTTTGAGAAATGGAATGTATTGGTTTGATCCTGCTAGCAAAGACATCCAAGATCATGTGTCTAACGTGGTAAAAGATTTAGTAAAACGCTACGAAATAGATGGTGTTCATTTTGATGATTATTTCTACCCTTATGCGACTTACAATGGTGGCGTCGATTTTCCTGATTCTAAAACATGGAATGCTTATCAAAATTCTGGCGGAAATTTGTCAAGAGCAGATTGGAGAAGAGATAACGTGAACAAGTTCGTAGAACGTATTTACAAAGAAATAAAATCAGAGAAAAACTATGTTAAATTCGGTATCAGTCCATTCGGAATTTGGAAACCTGGTTATCCAGCTGGCATCAAAGGTTCTTCACAATATGATGAGCTTTATGCTGATGCCAAATTATGGTTAAATAAAGGTTGGGTGGATTATTTTGCACCACAATTGTATTGGCCGATTACTTCTTCTGGACAAAGCTTTCCAAAGCTTTTAGAATGGTGGGAAAGTGAAAATACTATGAAAAGACATCTTTGGCCCGGCCTTAACACGGTTGAAGTAAAAGCGTCTGACAAGCCAACAGAAATCGTCAACCAAGTAGAAGTTAGTCGTAACATACTTAAAAATAGTCCAGGAGAAATCCATTGGAGTATTGCTGGTTTAACAAAAAGTTGGGCAATGCAAAATGCTTTGAAAACTAAAGTCTATCAAGAGAAAGCATTAATTCCTCAAAGTCCTTGGTTGAAGATTAATTCAATTGCACAACCGACTTTAGGATACAAACAAGAGAGCGGAAATACAACTGTTTTTTGGTCTGTTGAAGATAAAATGAATGTCTTCCAATGGGTTCTTTTTGCAAAATATGGAGACACTTGGAAAACCGAAATTCTGACCTCAGATATTACGTCTTTGGTTATTCCGACTTCTAATAATGCTAAGTCACTAAACACTGTTGCAATTCAGGCGATTGATAGACTGAGCAATCCAAGCGAGTATAAAGCATTGAAAATCAATTAGAAATTAATAATTTTTCACGATATTGATTGCCATTTGATTTGACTATTTTTATTCAAATTGAATGGCAATCATTTTTTCTTCTAAAAATTAAAGAATTAACCTTAATTGAGTGTATTAAAATTTATTATTTAAATTTTCGTCATCTGTCCAATCAGCTTTGGTGTTGTGAGCAGCTAGGTGCAGATAGACATCATTGCCCCAAATGAAAGAGCTTTAAAAGCAGTTGTTTTAGCTTTGCAAACTAATTCTCTAATTCCTTTTTTCTTTTTCTGTCGAATTCTGTCTTATTGAACAAAACTAAAAGAATTAATCCTTAATCTTCTATATAAAAAGTGATTCAGTTATAAGTTCAATGTAGAGATATCTAGCTAAAGCTTTTCCATTATCAAAAAACTAAGTATTTGAATTGCTGTTAATTGATGAAAAAATATTAAGCTCAAAAGCTGTCAGTAAGCTATCCTTTTGAGAAGTTTCCACTTGTTGCTTCGCTGGGCTTAGAAAGCGAATCCTCTCTTTTCTGATACAGTTTTAGGTATGTTCTATTACAACTAAAACAAGTTAAAATCAAAATAAATCACGCTCTAACATTAATTTTGGCACTAGTGAAAATGGGAAGGAAAGGCTTCTTTAGGACTTTGACGTAAAATATTTAACTTGAACCAAGATTTTAAAAAACCATAACCATAAGAGAACATTTGGACATAAGTCGCAATAATTGCCATGGCTGCAATATTGACATTTTTTGTTACGATTAAAGCATGAAAAAAGACAATGAAGGTATACAAGCCATACAAGGCTAGAAGATGTCCGTAACCCCAAACAAAGTAATGAAAAACACCCATAACATAACCTAATAGGAATAGACTTGGGAACCAAAAGGTCGGCTTCACATAGTTTGGGTGTCTTTGGTTAAGAATTGGTCGTGCACAACCAAATTGATAAACTTGTTTCGAAAACTTGCCGAGGTCTGTTCTTCGTTTATGATAAACCCCAATATTATCAAAGAAGGCTGTTGTGTAACCATTTTCCCAAAGTGTCATCGATAAGTCTGGGTCCTCCCCAATTCGCATTTCCGAGAAGCCTCCAACTTTCAAAAATACCTCTTTGTTGACACCCATATTAAAACTTCTCGGCTGGAATTTACTCACCGCTTTTTTATTCCCTCGAATACCACCTGTTGTAAAAACAGACGTCATCGAATAAGAAATTGCTTTCTGCATAATATTAAAACCTTTGTGCGCTTTGTCTGCACCTCCGAAAGCATCACATGGGATTTCAGTTAAATCTTTTTTAATATTTTCAATGTAGTTTTCTTCAACAATAACATCTGAGTCAACAAAGACTAACCACTCATTTTTGGCGCGCTTTGCACCATAATTTCTTGTTAGTCCAGGACCTGAATTAGTTTTTCGATAAAAGTGCATATCTAACTGATTTTCAAAAATTTTTATAGTTGGACTTAAATCTATTTGTGAACCATCATCAACCACTATAATTTCAAAATTTTTATCCGTCTGGCGGAGCAAAGAATTCAGCAATTCGAAGAGTTCGTCTCGGCGATTGTATATGGCTATGATTATAGAAATAGAGTTCAAAGTCTTAATCTTTTATTTAAATTAAATTTTAGTTTTGATTATCGAATTTTGCTTTTTTCGTCCCTTCATACATTTCGTATTGTAAGAAACGCGTCTCCAATTTACCATTGAAAAGTTTGACTCTTCGAGAAGGTCTTAAGCCAATTTTTTTGGTCGCTTCAAGATCGGACGTAATCAGCCAAGCTAAAGTATTTGGATAATTTTGTTTGAAAGTATCCCCTATCTTTTTGTAAAAATCTTCTACCTCAATAGAAATTCTTTCGTTGTAAGGTGGATTAAACACAACCAAAAGTGGGAATAATTCTTTCTTAGATTCAAAGAAGTTTTGCTTTTTAACTTCTATAACCTCTTCCAATTCTGCCGCTTCAATATTAGTTTTTGCAATATTAAGTGCCTTTAAATCAATGTCGTAACCGACAATTTTTCCAGTAAATTCTTTTATCCGATTGATTCTAAATTCTTTAATCTTTGTGAACAATTCTGCATCATAATTTTTCCAGTTTTGAAAAGCGAATTTCTTTCTAAAAATTTGTGCCGGTAAATCCAAAGCAATCATCGCAGCTTCTACCAGTAGAGTTCCACTTCCGCACATTGGATCTAAAAAATTACCTTTACCATCCCAACCTGCAATTTGCAAAAGTCCAGAAGCTAAAACTTCGTTAATCGGCGCTTCGGTTTGCATTTGACGATAACCTCTTTTGAAAAGTGCATCCCCCGAACTGTCAAGACTTATGCTCACTAACTCTCTATCAATATGTAAATGGAATTTTATATCCGGGTTTTTGCTGTCAACATTTGGCCTGTCTCGGTATTTCATTTTGAAGAAATCCACGATCGCATCTTTCATTTTTAAAGTCATGAATTGCGAATGGCTAAAACGCTCCGAATTTATCGTTGCGTCGATGGCAAAACTTTGGTCAATTGACATATATTCATCCCACTGAATATCGAATAATCTGTCATAAAAACGGTCCGCATCAAAAGCTTTAAAACTTTTAATAGGCACCAAAATTTTTAGTGCAGTGCGGCAAGAATAATTGATCTTGTATAAAAAACCAAGATCACCTTCGCAGTTAACTGCTCTGTTTTTAATTTCAACTTTACGACCGCCAAGCTTCTTAACTTCCTCTGCTAGAATCTCTTCCAAGCCAAAAAAAGTCTTTATTTGTATTTGCAGATTTTCTGTATTCATGTTGCAAAATTAAGCATATTATGTTTAGTAAGTGTATGGAAAACAATCTCTGTTTTAATAATAGATTTTTTGTATCGAATTTTAAACAATTATTAAGATATACTATCGTTAAAATGTCGTATTTTTGCGCCTATGCAATGGTTTGAATCTTGGTTTAATACACCATATTATCATATTCTCTACAAGGATAGAGATTACAACGAAGCGGAACATTTTATCAATCTTCTAGTTAAGGATTTAGAATTACCACCACATGCAAGAATCGTGGATTTAGCTTGTGGCAAAGGACGCCATTCTTTATTTCTTAATCAGTTAGGTTATAATGTTTTAGGGCTTGATTTGTCGGAGCAAAGTATCCAACATAATAAACAATTTGAGAATCCAAGTTTACATTTTGCGATTCATGATATGCGTGATCCCATGCATGTTTCCGAACCTGTTGATGCGGTTTTCAATCTTTTTACAAGTTTTGGTTATTTTGAAAATTCTGGCGACGATCTTAAAGTTTTTCAATCGGTTTATGACTCGATGAAGTCCGGTGCCTATTTCGTTTTAGATTTTTTGAATGAAACTTATGTTAGAAATACTTTGGTTCCGGAAGCTTTGGTTGAAAAGGAAGGAATTAAGTTCAATATTTCTAAAAAAATAGAAAACAACTTTGTAGTAAAAAATATTCAGTTTCAGGATGAAGGTACAGATTATCATTTTTTTGAAAAAGTGAAATTGTCAACACCTGCTCAGATTGAAGCTTATGCAAAACAAGTTGGTTTTGAACGTGTTAAGGTTTGGGGAAATTACGAATTGAGCGATTTCGATCCTGAAACATCACCACGATGCATTAATTTATTTGTAAAAAAATAATTTCTAAATGATTGTTATTGCTCTGATGTTAAGCGTTTTATTAGGCGTTTTTCTAGGTAAGTATTTCGGTAGTCAACAGAAGTTCGCAAAGAATCTTTTGGTGATGAGTGCTGGATTTTTAATAACAATCTGTATTAACGAAGTTTTTCCCGAAATCTACGGAAGTGGCGAGCATAACGTTGGTATTTTTGTAATTGCTGGCGTTTTGCTACAAATGCTTTTGGAAAGTTTAACCAAAGGTTTTGAGCATGGACATTTTCATCATCATGCTGAAGACGAACATATTTTACCAATTGCGTTAATTGTAGGTTTATTTGTTCATGCTTTTATAGAAGGAATTCCATTGGCTCAAGAGAAGGAAGTGTTCTCACCTTATTTAACGGGAATTTTGTTTCATAATCTGCCGATTTCGTTTGTTTTGGGAAGTTTCTTGGCAAGAAGTAAAACCTTTTCTCCCAAATTTTGGATGGTGGTTTTAATATTTGCTTTGGCTTCTCCACTGGGTATGTGGATTGGTCATTATTTTAACCCTGAACGCAAAATTTATTTCTTAGCGGTGGTGGCTGGGATTTTCTTACATATTTCGTCTGTTATCATTTTTGAAAGCAACAAAAATCACAAAATGGATTGGTCAAAAATTATTTTTGTCGTTATAGGAATTGCTTTGGCGATGTTGGGACATTTAACGCACGATCACCACCATTAATTCTCTATTTTATTCTTGTAAATTTCTTGTAAATTAATATTTAGCATTTGATAATCAATGGATTGTCATTACAATTGTTTTGCTGAAGTTTTACAATTTATTTATTTTAAAAGACCTTAGTTTTATCTCATAAATTTTTTGAATATGAAAAAAATTATTGTTGGCATTGTCCTGCTTAATACGGTAGTGATGTGTCAAAAATCTGAAGTAAAACAACTGCAAAATCATATAAAATCAGCAGATAGTCTTATTAGTAACCTTAACGACAATCTCAAAAATATTGATTCACTTTCTATTAAATTGGATTCTGTGAGCATACCCCAAATTTTAAAAGAGAAAGAAAAACTAGAAAAAGTTTTTAATGATTCTAAAAAATCAATTGACTCTCTCGGTTCTAGTATCGATAATTTTAAGGAAACTGTAGATTCTAAAGAAGTCAAAAAGAAAATTGATTCTCTTAGTTCTAAAATTAAAAGTCTTGATGATCTTAAAAAATTAAAAGAACAAGTTAAAGTTGTATACAAAGATCGTCCTCAACAACAACAACAACAACAACAACAACAACAACAACAACAACAACAACAACAACAATCTAAGTTGGACATTTTGAAAAAATCTGCAAAGATTGAGCTTGGTGTCGATAATTTGACGACGGCACGACAACAAGTAAATCAAGATTTGATAAGATTTGGTGGAAATTTAGAAACCGAAAATGTTGTGAGTAACAATGAGATGCAGACGATGTATTTGTCTGCTAAAATTCCGTTATCGCAATTTGATTATTTTGTAGAATCGGTCAGCAACAACATAGGAAGTATAAAGGCTAAAACTATTGAAATTAAAGGACGAGATTATGCAGCAAATCAAATGGGCAATGTTGAATTGACATTGTTAGAAGATCAAAATCTGGCTAAAAAAGAAAATAACGACAGCCATACTTTTTCTCAAAAAGCTGGTGACGCATTCGGAAGCGGTGGAAAAATTTTGGGTGATATCATCTTATTTATATTAGCATATTGGCCTCTTTTTTTAATAGGTCTTGTAGGGATATTTGTTTATAAAAAGAAATTTGGCAAACAAAACGATAAAGCTGAAGCACATGAAAAAAAAGCTAGAGATAATAACGAAACCAATTGATAAATTACAATAATATCATTAATAAAAGTCATCAAATTGATAATTTGCTAAACTTAAAGTAAAAAAAAATGAAAGCAAATACATTAAAAAAATGATTTTTCTTACTGAATTTCAGCACCTAAAAATAACTGAAATACGTGATTGCATAATTCATGAAATTCGCATTAAATTTAGGCTGCAAATAAAAATTTTGTAATTGAAAAAAATAATTTTTGTGTTTTCGTTACAAGTTGATAAGATTTTACTTATAGAGTAGAAATCCTACAATTAGCACACGATGTCACATGATGTAGTTTTATTTGTTTTATAGTGTTTACATATGAGACTGATTTGGTTATTGTCAGTCTCATTTTTGTTTTACAAATTTTGTGTTTTAGTCAAAACCTAAATTTGATTAGTAGCTACAAATACTGTTTTAACTTATCCAAAATTTCAGATTTAAGTTTCTTTGGGATTGTATTTTAAAGTTTTTAAAGAAATGCGACAGTATTGCGGTACTTTGTTTTTAAAATCATAATATTATTTTTTAGTTATCGCAATAGCAAATACTGCTTCGGTGCACAAAGTCCTTCTATCTATCGCAAAGCTTCTACGCTCGCGGTGATGATGATTTACCACAGTATATTTAGTTTAATTTAGAGTATCTAAAAAAAAAAGAGGCTCATGTAAAACGAACCTCTTTTTTTCTATTTTTCTACTTTCCAATTTTTAGAGTAAAGCATAATCACCAAACCAGCAATCATAAAAGGAATACTTAAAACTTGTCCTGTATTCAAACCTGCGAATTGGATAAACTCATCACCTTGCGGTTCTTTCAAGAATTCGACAAAGAATCTGATTGCCCAAAGGATGATGAAGAACAATCCGAAAAGCCAACCTTGCTGATATTTCTTATCTGTTTTTCGGTATAAAAACCAAAGCAGAACAAATAACAACACATAACCAAAAGCTTCGAAAAGTTGCGTTGGATAACGCGGAATTGTCACACCATATTCTGAGCTTTGTTGAGGAAATAATAACGCGAATGGTGATTTTGGATCAATAGGCTTTCCGATAATTTCAGAATTAAAAAAGTTCCCCATTCTCACAAACGCACCACCAAGAGCCACTACAATCCCTAGCCTATCATATACCCAAAACGGATTTTTCTTGATCACTTTAAAACTATAATAAAGTGTTGTAAAGATTAAAGCAATGGTTGCACCATGACTTGCAAGCCCCGAAAATCCTGTGAAATGTAATCCTCCTTTTGTCGAAATCGGCAAGAAAACACTTAGAAAATCCTCCTTGAAAAGTTCTGGCTGATAAAAAATAACATGCCCCAAACGCGCACCTAGAATGGTCCCAACCAAAGTCCAAGTAAATAACGGATCCAAAAACTTCTCGTCAACATTATCGATTTTGAATATTTTCTTCATTAAAATGTAACCCAAGCCAAATGCGAAAACGAACATCAAGCTATAAAAATGTAGCGTACCAAATCCTAAATTAATTCCATTGGCTGGATCCCAAATCTTAAAATCTGTTTTTAAAGATACCGCATTATTAGATTTAACCATATCATCTTGATTAACCGGACGATACATGTACTTTACACTTTGGATGTCATTAATATTAAGCGCGTTATCTATTAATTTGAAATCCTTAGTTAAAAATTGATAATTATGATTTTTATAATTAGCAAATGTAGAAAGTATAAATGCCTCGTAATCAGCGTTTATCGGCTCTTTATTATCTTTATTAACAATAATCAAAGAATTTTTCGTGGGTATTTCGTTCGAATAGGCACTGAAAGTATTACCATTAACGCTTGCAAAAATCTCAACAGGAACATTTTTCCCTTGGATGTCAAGTTGCGCAGACGTGGTTTTAATATCAGAAGTTTGAGCCATTAATAATTGAAAAAAACCAACTACTATAGTTAAGTACAAGCTAAATAATTTTTTTTGCATTTAGTATATTTTAATGTTCATGTTTTGGCGGTACAGGATCATAACCTTCCCCACCCCAAGGATGACAAGACAAGATTCGCTTTATCGACAACCAACTACCTTTGACGATCCCGTGCACCTGCAAGGCTTCGACCGTATAGTGCGAACAAGTTGGCTCGTATCGGCAATTTTTCCCCAACCAAGGCGATATTGCAAGTTGATAAAACTTGATCAACGCTACCAACGGAAAAGTAATAATCTTGTTAAACATCCTTTTGTTACAGCTACAAAAATAAAGGATTTTTATTTTAAAATAGATTTTTTGCTGTTAAAGATTAGCTAACGTAACTTCTAAACGTTAAGTTAACGCGCGGCGCAGCTACTTTTTTGGTTGGAGGAAGGCGATGTAGCCAATGTTGTTGCGTTTCACCTTTCATTATGAGAAGACTTCCCGATTCTAAAATTAAAGAAACAACCTCGCCGGAAGCCTTGTGTTTAAAAGAAAATTTGCGTTCTGCCCCAAAACTAATCGATGCTATTGCGCCATTTTTCTTCAACGATTTTTCAGAGTCGCTATGCCAAGCCATGCCTTCGTTGCCATCATGATAAAGATTGAGTAGGCAAGAATTAAAATTTTCGGATGTTAAATTTTCAACTTTCTTTTTGATCTCTAAAAGTTCGGGCGTCCAAGATTTAGCAATTTTTGTCCTTTTAGAATAAGTATAAGCATAGTTGTCATCGCCGTACCAAGCTACTTTTCGTTTGGTTGTTATGAGTTTTCCGTAGATTAAAGCCTCATCATTTTGCCAGTCGATATTATTAAATAAATTGAAGTAATAAAATTCTGCTTCTTCTTCGCTAAATGCTTTCCCAAAATAAAGCACCGTTCCGTCACAAGGCAGAAGATTTTTGCTAGAATCAAATCCGTCAGAGAATAATGACAACATATTTTAGAATTTATTTTAAAAACGAAAAATGAAGAAATTTAGTTTTAAAAATTATTGCTTCTCGTCATGGTCTATGACTTTTAAGGCTGTATTTTCGTTCTGGATTATATCTTGAATCATCATTTTAAAAGTAATTTTAGTATTCTTTTCTCTTGAGTTAATGTTATTTTACGCATAACTCAGGAGAAAATCATTTTTTTCTTTCAGAATATCCTTGACTTCTATAATCTTAGAAAGCGAATTAATCTTTTTGTAGTCCACCAAATCAATTTCTGGTTGTCGATACTGTTTTCCACGCACTCGTTTTAAGTTGTTGAGAAAAAAAACCGCCTGCTTTAGAATCTTTAAGCTCTCTATCAACCGTGTCAAAAACTTGATTAATATAAGCTTTGTCTTTGCGTTCCGAACTCCAATTTTAAATAAAAAGCGCAATTAAAACACCTACAGTAACTGGAATAATTTCTTTAATAAATTGAATACGATACTTTTTTAAATTTTGATTCGTTGGGCTTAGATTTAGTGAGTTGTAAATCAAAATAAAAATTTAATCAAACACTAAGTTATTTTGGATGGCCAAAGATTTTAATTCCGTTTCGGTCCATTCTTTTTTTGGATCGCTTTTCTCCGTAATTCCGCCACCAACATATAAGATAGCATAACTTTTGAAAAATTCTGCACATCTCAAATTCACGAAAAAATAAATTTCTTCCTCGGTTTCAACTTTTATAAAGCCAGAATAAAACTCGCGACTGTTAAACTCAATTATTTTGATGCCTTGCATGCAGACATCTTTCGGAAAGCCACAAACGGCAGGCGTTGGATGCAATTCTTTTATTAAATTTTCTAAATCTTGAGGATAAACTGTCGCTTTGAAATCCGTTCTTAAATGTTTGATATTCCCAGAAATATGATCCTGAACTTTGGAAACGCTGATGTCGACTGCAAATCGTTTTAAAACCGAATGAACATATTCTGTAACCGGTTTTTGCTCCTCAATTTCTTTGTCTGTCCAAGCCTCATCGAGAGGAAGCGTTGCTGCAAGACTCATGGTTTCGAATGCGTTGGTCTTCTTATTATACTTGCCCAAAACTTCCGAGAAACCGCCCATCCAACATTGTCCATCTTTCTCAAAAAGATAACAAAAAGCCGTTGGATAATTGTCACAAAATTTGAGAAAACTCTTTCCTAAAGCCAGTTTTTTATCATGCGAAATATCAGTGTACATCAAGATTTTTCCACGCGAGATTACCAACTTTTTTAGTTGATTGGCTTTGATGTAGTCGATGGCTTGTAGAACCTTACGAGCGTAGCTATCTTCGGTATCTTTATAAAGCTCGATACGCTCCTTTTTTGACTTCGGGACATAATCTTCTTCGGCTATTTCTTCAGCAGAAATTTCGATAATATTTCCTTTAAAATCAATTTCTTTTTTTCGGTCAAAACTTACAAAACTGACATTGACTTCCGATGCATCATCATCGGTTGTATAAAACTTTTCTCCCTCAGGAAATCGAAAGTACAACATAATTACTTGCGGATTACGATGTTAGTCATCGTGGTATGATTAAGAAGTTCACCTTTTTCGTTACGGATTTCGATTTCGGAATAATGCAAAGTTGCACCCTTTCTGATGAATCTTGCAGTACCTGTTACGATGCCTTTTGTAGCACTTTTTAAGTGGTTAGAGTTGATGCTGGTCCCCACTGCGTAATACTTGTCCAAGTCCAAAGCCGTAACAGAAAGCGTCGAACCTAGACTTTCTGCCAATACGCAACTTGCGCCGCCGTGCATAAGTCCCATGGGTTGATGTACCTTCCAAGTTACAGGCATTGTTGCGGTAAGACTGTCTTCGGTAATATCAATAAAATTAATGTCTAGAACTTCTAATATTGTATGTTTGCACCATTCGTTAAGGTGCTTCAGTTTTGCTTCTTTCGTCGCTTGATCCATTTTATTAAAAACTTAAATTAATAGATTTGAGGATTCCAATTTTCAGGAACTCGAGGGGTAATTTTTTTTAGATAGTTTTGGATTTCTTCCATAACGTCTTCATACGAACGTGACACCAAATCTTCGTAGCTAATTTTGTACCCTAAATACAGCGTTTTGGTAGTAAAATCTCCTGTTGCAATTACCAAAGGCACTTTAGCTTCTAATGCCATGTGATAAAAACCTTTGCGCCACTTTTCGACACGAGATCGTGTGCCTTCTGGCGTTATCACCAAGCTGAAGCTCTCTTTTTTGAATTGATCAGCAACAAATTGTACTAAGTTATTTTTTTGTGATCGATCGATACCAATACCGCCAAGCCACTTTACAACGAAACCATACCAAGCTTTGGTATGTGCATCTTTGATGATGATTTTTAAAGGTTTTTGTAATTTCCAATATGCGAAGTTACCCAAGATAAACTCGATGTTATGGGTGTGAGGCGCCACAACCAAAACGCAACGGTCAAGATTGTCAACGTCGCCGTCTAACACAATCTTCCAGCCCATTAGTTTTAGCATCAAGCTTCCTATCAGTTTTTTCATAACTATATATATGTGAAAAAAAAGTATAACCAATATGGCCATACTTTACAAAGCTACATAAAAATTAGCGTTATATTTTGATAAAATATTTATTTTATTTCCGTATATTTTTGCTAATAATACTTACGGAATAACCTTCTGTTTCTAAAAATTTTAGAATAAGTTAGATACGAAATCTACAACTTTGATAGCGAATTCTATGACGATCTGGATCATGAGATTTGGTTTTTATAGTTAACAAAATTAATGTTTATTTTTAAGATAAAGCGTTTTAGATTATTAATATTTTCATAAAATATGTGAATTTCATTATTTAGCAAAATTTCGAAGCTTTAACACGCTCTCTATAGATGAATCTATTTTTAATAACTTAATCTGTTTTGGTACTTGTCCTAGAACTGTATCTTTCTTTATTATTTTTTATAATTCGAATCATATTTCAAAACATTATGCGATTTGGCAACAACCCAAGAAAAGAGCGAGGACAACTAAAGACATTTTCATAGCTTGCGATTTGGTGTTTGCATATTATTTAGACGCTTTTATCGTCATTTCTTTTTTGCCATCTTTAATATTAATATCAAGATCGGTAAGATCTGTTTTATCAATATTAAGTTTATCGAAAACTGCGTCAGCACTGTCAACATGGTATCTTTTTCCGTTGATTCTTACATGGTCGTCATCATTAGATCGATACTCTATCGTGTTACCATTAATTTTGATTTTATTCTTTTCAATACTAATTCCTGTATCGTTACTATTCCCGTTTGAGTAGTTATCGTAATCAAAATCTTGACTGTCGCTGCTGTCTGGGTTGTCGTCATCATCAATATCGCCACGGAAGCTAACGTCGTTACCATGCTCTTTGATGATTTTCATGCTTTTAGGAACAACCAATTCGTAATCCACTCTATAACTTCTAAATCTGTAATCATAAGGATAAGAGAAATAGTTAGGTAACAAAACTCTATTGCCAACAACTTCTACAGGAACTGACATCCTAAGTGGCGTGTTATAACCTTCACCATCCTTTTTAATGACAAGATAGGGTGTTGTAACGTTGTCTTTTCTAATAACTTCTATACTTGGATAATCTTGCTTGTAGATTACTTTTTTGTCAGAGTAGATTCTTCCCCAATAACCTTTGAATTGCTGCGGAATTGTCACAATCTTACTTCCAACAAACAGACTGTCAGATTTTGAATTGATTGCTACCTTCTCAGTCTCTTCGTTGTGACCTTCAAATTGATTCTCTACAGAAATTGCACTGTATGCAAAAACCCCAAGTACACCTAACCAAATAAGTCCTAAAATCGCCATGAAAGTCCCTACATAATTGAATTTTGATTTTGGAGAGAAAATCTTAATCGCCAATAACAAAAAGCAAATGCCACACATTAAAACTGGGATTCCTGCCAGAGCCAACATAAGGTAAGACATATTGTTTTCTTGTAGATAGAATGACAAATTATCACCAACGTTAAAGCTTCCTGTATTAAAAGCTGCGAAGATCGCAAACAATCCAATAAAAGATCCAGCTGTACAAAGTATTGCGAAAATACCTACAATATATTTAAGAACATTCCAGATGCTGCTTCCTGCGATGTTGATGCTTTGTTTGTTGTTGTCGTAGATTTCGCCAACGCGTTGTGTTGACTCGTTCGCAAACTGTACAATCTTACCAGACTCTTCTTTTAGGTTATCAAAATTAAGAGGTTTCCCTTTTAGCTTTAGATAATCTGAAGCCGATTCTGCTTTTGGAAGAACCATCCACAGGATTCCGTATAGTAATACAACCAATAGAGAAGATCCTGGCGCTATCCAAAGTAGCATAAAAGTACCAACCCAGATTAGACGCATCCACGTCACATCTAGTCCAAAATATTGTGCTAGACCAGCACATACACCAGCTATTTTTTGTTGACCTGGATCACGGAACAGCTGTCTTTGTCCATTAACATTTCTGCTAAAATTAGATCTAGTCTTTTGATTATTTTGTTTACTTTCAGAAAAGTAAGCTTCTTCTTGTTCGTCGATTTGTTCTGGTGTGCCGATTTGGGCAATCACTTTTTCAACATCCATATCGTTAATAACTTCTCTTCTGCCAAGGCTTTCTTTGAAGATTTCAACCATACGAATCTCGATATCGTGCATCACTTCGTCCGCTTCGGTTGCATCTAGAGAACTACGCAACGCATTAAGATAGTCGCTAAGTTTTATATAAGCATGCTCATCAATGATGAAGGAAAATCCTGCGAGTGCTATTGATAATGTCTTGTTCATAGTTTTAATGTTATTGTGGTTTTGTAATTTGGTTAACCGACTCTGTCAGGTCGTTCCAAGTATTTTGTAATTCTTTCAAGAAAAGACTACCTTTTTCGGTGATTTGATAATACTTTCTTGGTGGTCCGCTTGTAGATTCTTCCCAACGGTAGTTAAGGAATTCTCCATTTTTCAATCGGGTTAATAACGGGTAGAGCGTTCCTTCTACCACATCCAGTTTCCCTTTTTTGAGTTCGTCAATCAGATCCGAAACATACATTTCTCGACTCTGAATAAGGCTCAAAATACAGAACTCCAGAATGCCTTTACGCATTTGCGCTTTTGTATTTTCTGTATTCATAGTGTTTTATGATTATTAATGATCGTTATTCTTGAAAAGCGACCTAGCTTTTCTACACAGTTTAAGTAATATTACATAGCAAAGATATGTATTAAGTTTGGTATTATGCAATACAAAGTAGTAAAATATTTTAAGTAGCATATTTAACTCATTGATTTTCAGTGCTAAAATTTTTAGGAGCCGAGAACCTGCTTTCGCTACTCGCTGTTACAAAGCCACGTTTTTGTCCATATTTTTTGTAACGAGCTCAAACACCCTGCCAAATTGAGGCTATAGATTCGCGTATTTTAGTAAGTATAAATTGCGAATTAAAAATCAGAACTATAGGTTCTTATCCCCCACCCGCGTCCCAGATGGAACGGCATGTTGGAGCTCGCGCCGCAGGCGCGAGCAAAAGCTTGGGCGCGGCGCAGCGACTAGTGACAGCTGGTTAAGACGCCCTAGAGCTAGTTTTAAAATTTTACCCGCAACTTTTTTTTAATCGTTATATGTTCTTTGTTAGATTTTGATACCTCTTAAAAAAATAATAATTAATAGTTAAAATGAATTGTTTGTAACCTTTTGGCAAACTTCTTCGTATAATATAATAGAACTCTACATTGAGTGATTTTATAATGAGACAGTTAAAAATTACAAAACAGGTTACCAACAGGGAAACCGCTTCGCTAGATAAATATCTACAGGAAATTGGTAAAGTAGAATTGATTACGGCTGACGAAGAAGTAGATTTGGCACAACGTATCCGCGCCGGCGATAGAGCTGCATTGGAAAAACTTATTAAAGCCAACCTTCGTTTCGTAGTATCCGTATCTAAGCAATACCAAAACCAAGGTCTTTCTCTTCCGGATCTTATCAATGAGGGCAACTTGGGCTTAATGAAAGCTGCTAAACGTTATGATGAAACTAGAGGTTTCAAATTTATCTCTTATGCAGTATGGTGGATTAGACAATCTATCTTGCAAGCTTTGGCTGAGCAATCGAGAATTGTAAGACTTCCGTTGAACAAGATCGGCTCTATCAACAAAATCAACAAAGCCTATGCACACCTAGAGCAGGAGAACGAAAGACCACCTTCTCCTGAAGAATTGGCTGAAGTGCTTGACATGAGCGAGGACGACATTAAAGAGTCTATGAAAAACTCTGGTCGTCACCTGTCGATGGATGCCCCGCTTGTTGAGGGTGAAGACTCTAACCTATACGACGTTTTGCGTTCTGGAGAATCTCCTAGTCCTGACAAAGACCTTATGCTGGAGTCTTTGCAGATTGAGATCGAAAGAGCTCTTAATACATTGACGCCGAGAGAAGCCGATTTAGTAAGATTGTATTTTGGACTGGGTGGTAAGCATCCTATGACTTTGGAAGAAATCGGGGAAACGTTTGATCTTACAAGAGAGCGTGTTCGTCAGATTAAAGAAAAAGCAATCAAGCGTCTGAAACATAATTCGCGAAGCAAAATCCTAAAATCATATTTGGGTAAATAGTTTTAACGATTTTAATATCTAAGTCTCAACTTTGTTGAGGCTTTTTTATAATTAGCATTTTTCTTTAAGCAGCTCGATATCCCTTAGAGTTTTTCCGAAAGAGATTTTGTGCCTTAAATAACTCCCCTATTTTGTATTGAAGCTTATTCTTTCCACGAGAGGTCGATCGACTGATCGATAATACAAACCAATGTTGCAAAATCTAAAATTAAAACTTCACTATCTTTTCTTTTGGTGGGTTTTGTTTTGTATAGACTGCTGGCCTTACAACAAATCCATCTTATCGTAGCTAAAATAAAACATCATTATGCTATCATCTGCAAACATAGACATCGAAGGAGCATTAATACAAATCGCCTTACTCATCTTCTTTTGCGCGGGACTTTTCGCTGTTATCATAGCTTTTATTATCAACAAAGTTCAAAAGAAAACTAAAAATGGACTTTACTATTTTCTTAGCTTTGTTTTTTCTGGCATTGCTGTTCTTATCATAACAACGCTAATATTTTCAGCTATTTTCTTATCAAATCTATGATGATCAAAAATCAATTTATCCACGATAATAATTGTTTTTAAAGATATTACTAAGTGTGGAGGTCTTTGATGGAGATCAAGATTATCAAAATATTGTAAAAGTCCTATGGAAAATACATTTACCGATTGTAATTTCGTTTAAAAATGGATATTCTTTTTTTTACTATTGACGTCTCTGAAAAGAATTTTGGACATATCTATTTCGGTGAAGAGCCAGAATGTGACAACGTTGACATTGTTGCAACTGATTTCCTTCATTTATAAAAAACTAAAAGACAGAACGCTAGAACCAACATTATTAAATATTTTCTAATGAATAACAAATTTTCAGAAATAAAAAAAGCACTCAAGAATTAGCAACAGAAAATCCATAAAGATTAATTAAATAATTGCTCCATAATTATTGCGCTTCTAAGAAATATTATGAAAAGCACAATAATTAAAAAAAACCATAACATCGGCGTTCTACGAGGTTTTGTTTTCAAATTACTTCAAACTTGTAGAAACGAAAATGTTTTAGGAAAAAGACTGACCTCAAGACTATTTTTTTTCACTCAAAATAATTGTAATAGGTCATGTTTTGGCTTTGCTGCAACTTATTTTTATTTTAAAATTTAACTAATGAAAAATCTATACCTAGACGATTTACGTCCAAAACCTGAAAATTTCGATCATGTATATTCTTATGAGGAATTTGTTGAATACATTGCCGAAGTTGGATTTCCTGATTTTATTTCTTTCGATCACGATTTGGGAAGGGAAAACTGGTTTTGATTGTGCTAATTTTTGATTGAGTTTTGTTTGGATCATCAATTGAAATTGCCTGATTACGCTATACATAGTCAAAATCCTGTAGGGAAGGAGAATATTGAGAAGTTGTTTAAAAATTTTGAAATATCTAGTCAAGCATAAACTGAAATAATAATCTCACAAAACAATAATATGACTAATCAAATTAATGTTGTAAAGCGTGAAAGGTGTGCAACCAATATACGAAGTTTCTAAATTATATTTTCTAAGAGAAAGTTGAATTGAAAAGTTTCCGTTTTCATCGGATACTGTTTTTACTGTGTCTTTTTCGACAAATTTAAGAACCACGCCAATTGGTATTTTTGTGTATTTTTATTTTTTACTAGATCATTATTAGTACCCATTGTTTAATGAAAAATGCTGTTTCCAATCAAGATGAAATAAAATCCTAAAAGTATTTTTTTCATACTACTAAGTAATGAATTAGTACATAATTAAACTAATATTTCAAATAATAATCTATTTATATACTTTATTTAAAAATAAAAAGTACATTTGTATTCTAAAATCAGGAAAAATGAATTATGGTTTAATTAAAGATGTACTCGATTTGGTTCAGGAGTTTGATAGTCAAAATGAGGGGAGCAAATCATATGAAACATCTGTTGATGGATTTAAAGATTGGATTTCTTCAACTACTAAAACCATTAGTACCGAACTGGATTGGGAAGGAAAAGAAAATGGAAGAAGTGCCGAAAGCGTTATTAACACCTTGATTGTGCATTTGAATAGGTATGCAAAAAGCTATTCCAAGTCAGCAATTTTTGGGTCGAATTTTTCTACGCAGGAAGATTTTACGTACCTAATCAACCTCAAAGCTTTTGGCGAAATGTCAAAAATGGATTTGATCAAAAAAAACGTACATGAAAAGCCGGTTGGAATGCAGATTATCAATCGTTTAATCAATCAAGGTTGGATCGAACAGCGGAAATCTAAAACGGATAAACGAAGTAAAGTGATTTCAATTTCTGAAACAGGTCTTCAAGCCTTGGGGAACCAAATGGATAAAATACGGCAAGCTACTTCCATCGTTACCGGAAATTTATCACAAAATGAAAAAATGGAATTAATCCGCTTACTCAATAAGCTCGATAATTTTCATCAACAGATTTATAATAAAAATATTGACACAGAGAATTTATTGGAAGAAGCGTTTAAAAATTTAAACAAATGAAAAAAAAGGTAGCTATAATAGGTTCAGGATTTTCCGGATTATCGGCCGCTGCTTATACAGCAAAAGCAGGCTATGAAGTCCATGTGTTTGAAAAGCACAATCAACCTGGGGGTAGAGCAAGACAATTTACCACAGAGCAAGGTTTTGTTTTTGACATGGGACCAAGTTGGTATTGGATGCCTGATATTATGGATAAATTTTTTGCTGATTTCGGCTACAAAACCTCAGATTTCTTTGATTTAATTTCTTTAAATCCTCAGTTTGAAATGATTTTTTCTGATGAAAAAATGAGTATTCCTGAAAATTTCGAAGAACTAAAAATCCTGTTTGAAAAAACCGAAAAAGGCGCAGGCGTTCAATTGGAGAAATTTATGCAGTCGGCAAAGTACAAATACGAGGTGGGTATGAAAGACTTCGTTACAAAACCTAGTCACAGTTGGTTAGAATTTGTTTCTCCCAAAATTGCGAAAAGTGCATTGAAATTAAATTTGCTCACCAATTTCAGAAGCTATGTTGGTAGCTACTTTAAAGATGAGAAGTTACGAACGCTGATGGAATTTCCTGTTATTTTTTTAGGAGCATCGCCAAAAAATATTCCAGCATTGTACAGTCTGATGAATTATGGAGGCTACGCATTGGGTACGCATTATCCGATGGGAGGATTTTACCAATTGGTATTGGCAATGCAGCAGGTAGCAGAAAAACAAGGAGCAATTTTTCATTTTAATAAAACGGTTGAGAAAATCAATACGAGCCATAACAAAATAACTTCTTTGCAAATAAATGGAGAAAATATAACATTTGACACCGTAATAGCTTCTTCAGATTATCATCACACCGAAACACTTTTAGAGGAACGATTAAGAAATTATACCAAAGAATATTGGCAAAGTAGAACTTTTGCACCGTCAAGTTTGATATTTTATTTAGGTATAAATCAAACTATTCCCAACCTCAAACACCACACACTATTTTTTGAAAACGATTTAGACGAGCATATTGATTGTATTTATGGAGAAAAAAAATGGCCAGAAAAACCACTGTTTTATGCTTGTTGTCCTTCTAAAACAGATAAGATTGTTGCACCAAAAGGAAAAGAAAATCTGTTCTTGTTGATGCCTTTGGCAATTGACATTCAAGACGATGAAACAAATCGGGAAAAATATTTGGCAGAAATGCTTTCCCGAATTGAAAAACATACGGGCATTGCAGACTTGGCTTCAAAAATTGAGTACCACAGAAGTTATTGCGTAACGGACTTTGTACAAGATTACAATGCCTATGGCGGGAATGCGTATGGTTTGGCAAACACCCTTAATCAAACAGCGGTTTTGAAGCCGAAAATGAGAAATAAAAAAGTAAATAATCTATTTTATACGGGGCAATTAACTGTTCCCGGTCCAGGCGTTCCACCGTCAATTATATCGGGTAAAATAGTAGCTAACGAAATAACCAAATTCAAGAACTGATTAATATGAAACAGCTATTCGACCAACTTTCTTATTCGGTAAGTAAGATAACAACACAAAAATACAGCACAAGTTTTTCCTTGGGTATTTTGGCATTAAAGCCTTCTATCCGCAACGCTATTTACGCTATTTACGGCTTCGTAAGACTGGCGGATGAAATTGTAGATAGTTTTCACGAGTACGATAAAGAAACACTGTTAAACAGATTAAAAATTGAAACTCAAAACGCCTTAGAAGAAAAAATTTCTCTTAATCCCATTTTACAATGTTTTCAGGAAACAGTGCATAAATATGAAATTGATACGGTTCTTATCGAGCAATTTCTTAAAAGTATGGAAATGGATCTGCAAAAAATTGATTACAACTCAGCATTGTACGATGAATATATTTTCGGTTCTGCCGAAGTAGTGGGCTTGATGTGTTTACAGGTTTTCACGGAAGGAAACAAAGAGAAATTTCAAGAGTTAAAACCGTATGCAATGAAATTAGGCTCTGCTTTTCAGAAGATAAATTTTTTAAGAGATTTAAAAGACGATTATCAAATTTTAGGCAGAACTTATTTTCCGAATGTAGATATGTGCGTATTTGATAATTGTGTAAAATGTCAAATTGAACAAGAGATAGAGCAGGAATTTAAAGAAGCTTTAACCGGCATAAAAAAACTTCCTAATTCGTCTATGTTCGGTGTGTATTTGGCGTATAAGTATTACATTTCTTTGTTTAAGAGAATAAAAAGTAAGACTTCCTCCGAAATATTAAATAATAGGATTCGGGTTTCCAATCCTCAAAAAATATTTGTGGCTTTTAAAAGTTATGTAAGGTATAAAATAGCGTTTTTGTAATGAAAATTTTAATGTCATTTTTAAGCGTTTTATTGATGAATGTTTCCTTTACAAATTCAGATTTGAATGAGGTTAGGATGAGTTACAACAAAGCCGTTCTGGATAAAAAACTTTGTAAAAAGATGATTGAGGAATTAGAACTTTCTAAAGAAAAATCGGTGATAGCTTTAGCCTATCTGGGTGCTTATCAAACGATTTGGGCAAATCATGTTTTTAATCCATTGAGCAAACTTGCTACTTTCAAAAAAGGAAAAAATAACATTGAATTAGCCATTAGTAAAGAACCTGAAAATGTTGAGATTAGATATATCCGGTTTTCGGTTCAGAAAAATGCACCTTCTTTTTTGGGGTACAACAACAACTTAAAAGAAGACAGGGATTTTCTTGTTAAAAACAAAAAAAACATCAATTCAGATTTTCTTCAAAAAAATATTGAAACACTCTTAAAGTAATTAGTTATGAAACATGAATTATACAGAGAACAACAATTGAATTGTGATTTACAAACCGCTTGGGAGTTTTTTTCATCACCGATGAATTTATCAAAAATAACCCCAAAAGATATGGCATTTACCGTGTTATCTGAACAGAAAACAAATAAAATATTTGAAGGAATGATAATCGATTACACGGTTTCGCCATTGTTTGGCATTCCCTTGAAATGGAAAACTAGAATTACAGAGGTAATTCCCAATAAGAGTTTTACGGATTTTCAGGAAAAAGGGCCTTACAAATTATGGAACCATCGCCACGAATTTATACCCAACGAAAAAGGTGTGTTCATGATAGATAAAGTTGATTATGAACTGCCTTTTGGACTTTTAGGAAATTTAGCCCACGCTTTATTTGTAAAAAAGAAATTAGAAAAAATATTTAATTATAGGTTTCATGTTTTAGAAAACCTCTTCAACAAAAATTAAAATGAAAATAGTAATTGTTATACTTGTTTTTATACTGATGGAAGGGGCTACTTGGCTTATTCACAAGTATATTATGCACGGATTTTTATGGGTTTTACACCGAGATCACCACGACCATAGTAATAAAGGTGAACTAGAAAAAAACGATTGGTTTTTTGTGATTTTCGCAATCCCCACTATTGCGTTGATGTATTTCGGGTCATTAGAAAATTTCAATTATTTGTTTTTTATCGGCTTGGGAATCATGCTCTACGGCATGGCTTATTTTTTTGTACATGATATTTTTATTCATCAACGGATAAAGTTTTTCACACACACTAAAAACGCTTATTTTTTAGCACTTCGCAGAGCACACAAGCAACATCACAAACATTTAGGAAAAGAAGAAGGCGAATGTTTTGGGTTTTTATATGTGCCGTTGAAGTATTTTAGAATGTATTTTAAATCGGTTAAATCATGATGGCTTATACTTACGCACTCATATTGTTTTTCACGATCATCATTTGCTTTATAGCATCTTTTGACAAAAGAATTCAATTCAATCTTCAATTTGGTTCATTCCTAAAAGCTGCCATTTTAGTAGCTATTCCTTTTATCGCTTGGGATATATGGTTTACGGCTCATGGAGTATGGTGGTTTAATACAGATTACACACTTGGAATTTCGTTTTTTGGTTTGCCTTTGGAAGAAATTTTATTTTTTATTTGTATTCCGTTCTCTTGCATTTTTACCTATTACACCATTGATAAATACTATAAATGGGAAGCCTTAAGTGCTTTTAATAATTTATTGGTTTTTGTAAGCATTATAATTTTGTCGGTTGTTGGCTTATTGCATACAGACAAAATTTACACCCTCATTACAACAATAGTTACGATACTTACATTGATCTATTTGCATTTTATTGCTAAAGTAGATTGGCTTACTAAAGCATCTTTAGTTTTTACGCTTCTTATGCTTGGTTTTTTTCCGGTTAATGGCGTATTAACTGGTAGTTTTATTGAAAATCCGATTGTTAATTATAATCCAAAAGATTTTTTGGGAATACGAATGTTTACCATTCCTATTGAAGATGCAGTTTATGGATACTCTCAATTTTTATTAGTGCTTTATTTTTTCAAAAAATTATCAAAAGCAAAATAAACATAGATAATAAGTTTTTCTGTATTTCAAAATAAAATAATCTGTTTTAAAAATCAACAGTAAAAAATGAACTATTTAGTAAAAGATGAACAGCTTGAATTGAAGTATGAACCTGGAAAAGGTGCGTGGACATACCATGTTCAAATACCTAATACAAAGCACATTGTAGGAAAATGGGGTTTGTTAAAAGCTTCTGGCACTATTGACAATTATCCTCTTGAAAAAGTCAATCTATTTACCATTTCAGGACAAGATAAGTTGATTTCCATAAACGAAAAAATCAGAAAAGCAATAAATAAAACCGGTGGCGACAAAGTAAAAATAACACTTTATTTGTTGACTTCAAATGAACAAATTACTGAGGATGAAATTTTAGAAACTTTTTCCCAGTCAGGTGTTTTAGAAGTTTTTGAAAGTTTGACGGAGGACGAAAAAAAAAGAATAATTGAAGAAATAAAATCTCAAAATTCAGATGAAAAACAAATTAAATCCATACTGAAATTTATCAATGAGTTTGATCAGAGCAAGACTAAAGAGCATTAAACTATATAGATGAGATAACTTTTAAAATAAGATAAAATGAAAACAAAAACAATCATAGTAACTGCTTTTATCGCTTGCGGAATTTTATTATTAAATTCTTGCGCATCTATTCCTAAAAATGCAAAACCAGTCGAGAATTTTGATGTCAATCGCTATTTAGGTACTTGGTACGAAATTGCTCGATTTGATTTTCGTTTTGAAAAGGATTTAGACAATACTTCTGCACAGTATGAATTGGATAAAAAAGGAAATGTAATGGTCTTGAACAGCGGTTACAATTTCGTGAAAAAGAAATGGAGTAAAGCCGATGGATTGGCAAAATTTAGAGGAGATAAAAATATAGCCGCTTTAAAAGTGAGCTTCTTCGGACCATTTTATTCAGGCTACAATGTAGTGGCTTTAGACGAAAATTACCAATATGCTTTAATTGCCGGAAAGGATTTGAGTTATCTGTGGATTCTATCCCGCACAACAACCATTCCCGAGGATATAAAAGCACAGTACTTGAAAATAGCCGAAGATATTGGCTACGGTACATCCAAACTGATTTGGGTAAAACACGATAAAACCGATAATCCATATTTGAATGAAAACTAAACTTTCCATATTCTGGTTTCGTAGGGATTTGCGATTGGAAGATAATGCAGGACTGTGTCAGGCTTTGGCTTCGGGATTTCCTGTATTGCCAATTTTTATTTTTGATACAGCTATTTTAAATGCGTTAGAAAATAAAAGCGATAGACGAGTAGATTATATTCATCAGACACTTTCAGCAATCAATTTAACATTAAAAAATTATCATTCAAAACTGAGTTCTTTTTATGGAAAACCTTTAGAAATTTTTCAACAACTTTCGCAAGAATATGACATTCAAGCGGTGTTTTGCAATCGAGATTATGAACCACAAGCCATCGAAAGAGATACCGAAATTTATAATTTTTTCAAAACCCAAAACATTCCTTTTAAAGAATATAAAGACCAGGTGATTTTTGATAAAAACGACGTAGTAAAAAATGACGGAACGCCTTATACGGTTTATACGCCTTATGCTAAAAAATGGAAAGAGATTTTAACCGAAAAAGATTATCACATTCACAAAGCCGATTTTAGTCACTTTTTGAAACAAGATTTCACGGAAATTCATTCTTTAACAGAAATTGGATTTAAGAAAACAGAATTTCATTTTGAAACACCAACTTTAGAAGCAAAAATCATTGATGAATATGATAAATACAGAGATTTTCCGGCACTTCAAAAAACAACTCAATTGGGGATTGCGTTAAGATTTGGAACCATCAGTATTCGTAAATGTGTGGATTTTGCTTTGCAACACAATCAGACTTGGTTAGGCGAATTGATTTGGCGGGAGTTTTTTATGCAGATTTTGTATCATTTTCCAAAGGTGGTTCATCAGTCTTTCAAAGCGAAATACGATTTTATTCAATGGCGAAATGACGAGCAGGAATTTCAGTTGTGGTGTACTGGAAATACAGGTTATCCGATTGTAGATGCCGGAATGAGACAACTGAACGAAACGGGTTATATGCACAATCGGGTTCGGATGATTGTTGCCAGTTTTTTGTGCAAACACTTGCTGATAGATTGGCGTTGGGGCGAAGCGTATTTCGCGGAAAAGTTGAATGATTACGATTTGTCTGCCAACAACGGAAACTGGCAATGGGCAGCAGGTTGTGGTTGCGATGCTGCACCTTATTTCAGGGTGTTTAATCCTGCATTGCAAACCGAAAAATTCGACAAAAATTTTGACTACATCAAAAAATGGTTACCCGAATTTGGAACTGAAAAATATCCAAAACCGATAGTAGAACATAGTTTTGCCAGAGATAGAGCTTTAGAAATTTATGCTGAAGCAGTAAAATGAAAATTGATTATAATTATGACGCATTATACTAATGGGCAAATAGCTCAAATGGAAAAATTAAAAAGAACTGCTTTTGTTAATTCATTAAGTGGATTTAAAAGTCTTAATTTGATTGGAACAAAAAGCAATTCAGGGCAAACCAATTTGACAATTTTTAACTCGGTTTGTCATATTGGTGCAAATCCGCCATTAATGGGATTTATATCTCGTCCCAATTCGGTAGAAAGACATACGCTAGAAAATATTCTAGAAACGAAATATTACAGTATTAATCACGTTAGTCAAAATATTTTTAAGAAAGCACATCAAACATCCGCACGCTACGCTCGCCACCAATCTGAATTTGACGAAACTGGTCTTACTCCAATTTATAAGAATAATTTTTTTGCACCTTTCGTTGAAGAGTCGTCTATACAAATGGGTTTGGAACTAAAAGAGCTATTACCGATAAAAACTAACGACACGCTGTTAATTATAGGCGAAATCTTAGATGTGTATTTTCCAGATGATGTGTTGCAAGAAGATGGTGTGATTGATATAGAAAAGGCCGGAACTGTAGCGGGGTCTTCGCTAGATGGCTATCACACCACACAATTGATTAACCGATTAAAATATGCAAAACCGTAAAAAAAATATGATTGAAACAAAGAATGTTTTGCTTGTCCATTAACAAGATCAACCTTTCGGAGAAATGGAAAAATTGGATGCTCAGTACCAAGATCATCTGCATAGCATTTTCGTTATTTATATTGAATGAACAGGGCACTCCCTCAATAAAGAGCAGCTGAAAAATATCGGAATTAGTAAAGAGATTTAAAAAATGAAAAAAATATTAATAGCAGGAGGAACCGGTTTTGTTGGAAAACAACTCATTGATTTCTTAGTGGGAAAAGGCTATTCTATACATGTTTTAACCCGAAAACCAAGGGCTACTTCATCAAAAAATATTTGCTTTTTTCAATGGGATATTGAACGACAATACATCGACAAAAAAGCATTTGAAGGAGTAGAAATTCTGATTAATCTAACCGGTGCAAACATTGGCGAAAAACGATGGACCAACGACCGAAAAAAGGAAATTATTGACAGTCGCATAAAATCCATTAACTTATTATATCAATATATTTCGGAGAATAAATTCCCCATCAACACCTTTATTTCATCCTCTGCTGTTGGGTTTTATGGTGCCGTAACAACAGAGAAGACATTTGCAGAAACTTCGGAAAGCGGAAACGATTTTTTAGCTTCTGTTTGTCAGAAATGGGAAAATGCTGCTTTAAAATTTAACGATTTAGGTGTTCGTACTGTTATTTTACGCAAAGGTATTATTCTTGGAAAGGATGGCGGAATGGTTAAAAAACTAAGCCCGTTAGCCCAACTCGGAATAAATGTTTCTTTAGGTTCAGGCGAACAATATTTACCTTGGATAGACATTCGGGATTTGGTACGACTGTACGATTTTTTTCTTTCTAATCCTCAACTTAAAGGAATCTTCAATGCTGTTGCCACTGAACAAATTACAATGAACGATTTCTCAAAAGTCTTATTGAAATCTTTTGGAAAGAAAAGTTTCTTACCCAATGCTCCTGCTTTTGTCATTCGTTTACTTTTTGGCGAAATGGCGGTTATGCTTTTAGAAGGTTCAAAAGTCAGCAACGATAAATTAAAAAGTACCGGATTTTATTTTGAATTTGATACGGTGGAAAAATCATTACTTTGTAAATCGTCAGAAAAATGTGTACTAATTTAGTCAGATATTAAGATAGTGTTTTTGTAATACTTAAATTCTTAAGCCTGAAAATTATTGAAATAGTAAAGAATTCTACACCCGAAGAATACATCAAGGACATCCGCTGAATAAAAAACCATAGATCTAATTGTAGATGGCGGCTCTGAAAACAACAACACAACTACCGCTGATTTTATTAAAGATTGTCATGTGAATTTGGATAAGAAAATCGCACTAAAAGATGTTTTGTTCTCCAATTGCATGATTGTTAGTAGTTGTCGGATATTAAAGTCTTATTATTTGAAGACTGGAATTTCTGGTCAAGATTTTTCGAATAAATTGGCAAAAGCGATTGAAGATATCAACTACAAACCTCCGCATTATGCCCATTGGATTTATACGCCTGACGAAGTTTGTGAAGATCCCGAACTTAAACACATTTTTCCGAAACTTCAAGAACTAAAACAGCAACCATTGCAGGTTAATCAAAGTTTAAGCTGTGACTCAGCCTGTAAATTATAAGAAAAATTAAGCTAGATTAATGTCTTTTTGAAAATGTTTTGCGATTTACTATAAAAAAAATCTTCATTCATCTTAATAACAACAACAAAACCAGCTACATGATTACTGGTTGTATACCATCCGAAATTTCGTCTTCCGTATCTTAGATTTCCTATGTCTGTCAAAGCCCTTGCTGGAAAGGGCTCTTTATAGTTATTTAAAAATTTGAGGAAATTGGAATTCTTACAGGTAGCCTATTTCGAATAATATGACAAAATTTGATAAGTAAAAAAACAAAAAAGTCTTTAAATACTTAAGATTTAAAGACTTTTAATAGTTTTTGATTTCTCTTTTGCAGAGAGGAAGGGATTCGAACCCTCGATAGAGTTACCCCTATACTAACTTTCCAGGCTAGCTCCTTCAACCACTCGGACACCTCTCTTTTTTAAGTCTGCAAATATAGTTAAATATTTGATTTCACCTAATCTTAGTGAAAATCTTTTGTGACTTCACCACAAATATCCTCACCGAATAATTCTGCAAAATTATCCTGGTATCGCGGATTATTTAGCAAGTGCATAGACTTTGTAATCGCAGCTTCAGCGGTCATATCTTTCCCATTAATTGCACCAACTTGGCTAAAAATATTGCTATTGCTATATTTCCCAAAACTAATACCGCCAGACACACATTGGCTGATAACAATAATCTCAACTTTACGTTGACGAAGCTCTCTTAAAACACGTTCTGTTTTTTCGTTATTAAAAATGGTTCCTGACCCAAAAACTTGCAGAATAATAACCTTAACGGAAGTTACTTCTAGTAAAAAATCAAAATTCATCCCAGGGAAAATTCTCCAAAACAAAACATTTTCGTCAAGATGCAAATCGATTTCAAAATTGGCAGATTTAGGTTTTAGAAGACTGTCTTTATCAATATTTAGATGAACGCCAGATTGCCCCAGAATAGAATAATTTGGACTTTGATAAGCATCAAAATACTCTGCCGAGAATTTTAAACTTCTGTTGCCACGCAACAATTTGTATTCAAAATATAAGGTCACTTCTTGTATAACCGCTTCGTCGTTTTCGTAAAGACTTGCATAATAAAGGCTTGTCAAAAGATTCTCTTTAGCATCCGTTCTTAGATCACCAATTGGTAATTGAGAACCTGTTAGTACAACTGGTTTTCCAAGATTTTTAAGCATAAAACTTAATGCAGAAGCGGTATAAGACATTGTATCTGTCCCGTGAAGAATCACAAAACCATCAAAAGCTTCATAATTATCTTGAACAATTTTTGCGATGCCTTGCCATTGTTTTGGTCCCATGTCAGAAGAATCTACGGGATAGTCAAATGACTTTACCGAAACCTCACATTCCATAAGATTCATTTCGGGCATACGTTTAAAAATATTTGAAAAATCAAAAGGAACGAGACTTCCCGTTGCATAGTCTTTCTCCATGCCAATCGTTCCACCTGTGTAGATGATTAAAACCTTTCTTTTCATGTCTCAAAAATAAGGAATTATCCCATTCTGCGAAAAGAAAAACTCAGCCGAAATGACTGAGTTTTCATAATACTATTTAGCATGAAAAATACTATCTATTTGTTCTGCTAGGCTGGTCCCTATCCTATCCTGTGCTTCCTCTGTAGATGCGCCAGTATGTGGCGTTAGCGAGATTTTTGGATGTTGTAAAACTTTTTCTGACGGTGTTGGTTCATTTTCAAAAACGTCAAGTCCAGCAAATGATAACTTCCCTGTGTCTAATGCTTCCAACAGAGCTTCCTCATCAACGACACCACCACGCGCGCAATTAACAATTGCGGCACCTGTTTTCATCTTATCAATTTCATACTTGCCAATAATAGCACCATCTTGCGCTGGGACGTGCAATGTGATAAAATCAGCGTGAGAAATTAATTGATCCAATGGCTCGGTTTCGATTTCGACATTTATAAATTGTTTATTATAAAAATCAACACGGACGCTCGCTTTTCCGATTCTGGTATCCGACGCAATAACCTTCATGCCAAGACCCAGTGCAATTCTCGCTACCTCTTGTCCAATACGTCCGATACCAACAATCCCTATGGTTTTCCCACGAAGTTCGACACCTTTTTCGTAGGATTTTTTCAGCGCATTAAAATGGCTTTGACCTTCCGTTGGCATCGCACGATTCGAAACTTGCAAAAAACGACATCCCGCAAAAAGATGTGCAAATACCAATTCGGCAACAGACTCAGACGAAGCTGCAGGCGTGTTAATGACATGTATACCCTTTTCGCGTGCATATTCGACATCAATATTATCCATACCAACGCCACCACGACCTATAATTTCCAAATTGGGACAAGCGTCAATCAAGTCTTTTCGAACCTTTGTTGCGCTACGTACCAAAAGCACTTTCACGTTTTCGCGGTTGATAAAATCCGCCAAATCTTCTTGTTTCACTTTTGTTGTAATCACTTCGTAAGACTTCGCTGTCAGCGCATTAATCCCGCTTTGCGTCAAACCATCGTTTGCTAATACTTTCATTTATTTTTATTGCTTTTTTTTGTCAAACTGATAAATATTTTTAGGAGCTAATCCCGCTCTCAGCTCTATCTTTGGTGCGAGTCTCGAACGGCTGCGCTACGCTCCGCCGCCTCACCTCGCCCCAAAGGATGCCGCTTCCATCGGGGCTAGAGATACTATGCCGTTGATTATTTAAGTTTAATCTTTAAAAACCTGAATGCTCACATTTTTCTCTACAAGATCAGTAAATTTTCCTTTGTAGCGCGTTGCTTTCACAAGATGATTATCGATCCAATGATAGTTGCCACCACGCGGTTTCCCACAAAGAATACTGTGATATTTAAAACCATGACGATTGAGCCATTCTTCAGTTATCGCTTTCAGATCCTCGGTCCTGGATGTGAAAAAGCAAATTTGATGACCTTCGTCGTACCATTTATTAATCGTTTCTAAAGCGTCAAGAAAAGGTAAACAAGTTGACATTCTTTCAGGTTCCTCATTTGGGATATCATCTGTTATCGTTCCGTCGATATCGATTAAATAATTTTTAATACCATCTTTCAGCATGGGGCTTTCGTGGTTTTTGTATTCTAACTCCATGATTATTGTCTTATCTATCCCAAATTTAGGACATATCCTTCAGTAGAACATTACGAAATCTTTAAAATATCGAAGACTACAACAAAATTCATTATTAACAACATAAGACATTGAAGATTATAAAAAAGATAAACTTTCTAACAAATAATTAATGTTTATGTAGACTTTTATATATTTGATTCAAATAAAACTATGGAAAAGAAACTAAAACTCTGGGATGCCACAATGATTGTCATGGGATCAATGATCGGGAGTGGAATCTTCATTGTAAGCTCCGACATTATGCGTAATCTCGGCTCTGGATATTGGTTAATTGTCGTTTGGTTGTTGACCGCACTTATGACAGTTGCCGCTGCAATCAGCTACGGCGAGTTGTCTGCTATGTTTCCGAAAGCTGGTGGACAATACACCTACATCATAGAGATTTTCGGAAAAATGATGGGCTTTCTTTATGGTTGGGGACTTTTTACCGTCATCCAAACCGGAACCATAGCAGCAATTGCGGTTGCTTTTGGAAAGTTTACAGCTTATCTCATCCCAAGTCTTAACGATGCCGCACCACTTTTCCAAAGCGGAAGTTTTAAAATAACTTGGATACAGATTCTTGCGATTGGGATTATTCTTTTATTAAGTTTTATCAATACCAGAGGCGTACAAAGTGGGAAAATGTTACAAAATATTTTCACGTCTTCCAAGATTATTGCGCTTTTAGGATTGATTGCTTTAGGATTTATTTTGGTTGACCAGTCGCAGTTGGCGAGTAATTTCAAATTTGGATGGGAAGCTTTTCAGAATTTCGGAACCGAAATTAATGGTCACAAAGAGTCCGCAAGTTGGCTTTCAATATCGGGTACAACAGTTCTTGGCGGTATTGCAGCAGCAATGGTAGGTTCCGTGTTTAGTTCTGTCGCATGGGAAAACGTAACTTTTGTCTCTGGCGAAATCGAAAATCCCCGCAAAAATGTTGTTCGCGCGATGATTATTGGGACAACATCTGTCATGATTTTGTATCTCTTGGTTAATCTCGTTTATCTTAATACATTAACGCGCGACGACATCGCTTTTGCAGCTAATGACCGTGTTGCTGTCGCTTCTGCCGAAAAAATCTTCGGAACTGCAGGGACAATTATTATGGCAATTTTGGTTATGATTTCGACGTTTGGATGTGTTAATGGAATTATCCTGGCTGGTGCACGGGTTTTCCAGACCATGGCAAAAGATGGTTTATTTTTAAAAGCAGCTATCAAAAGTAATCGTTTTAATGTTCCTGCCAATTCACTGTGGATGCAAGGGATTTGGGCAAGTTTGCTTTGTCTTAGCGGTCAGTACGGCGATTTATTAGATATGATATCATTTGTTATTGTTTTATTTTACATGTTAACCGTTTTTGGTGTTATCTATCTCAGAATTAAAAAACCGAACCTAGAGCGTGGTTACAAAACTTGGCTCTACCCTATTACACCAGCCATTTATTTAATAATAGGTATTTCGTTTTGTGTACTTTTATTTGTTTACAAACCACAATACACTTGGCCAGGATTAGGTTTGATCTTGATAGGATTACCCGTATATTTACTCATCAATAAAAAGTCTTCTTAAAAATCTGATCGATTGAGTTACATAACATCCTTACTATCAAACATTCAACATCGTCCATATCCTTTACCAGAAGGACAATTCCAGTATTATCAAGAGTGGAATCTCGCCGTTTTTCTGCATTGGAAAGTCGATTATGAAAGCTTGCGAAAGTTAGTACCAGAGGCTTTTAATTTAGACCAAATTGATGGCGATTATTATATTTCTATTGTTGCTTTCAGCATGGAAAAAATCCGTCCAAGATTGTTACCATCGCTTTCTTTTTTATCAAATTTTGATGAAGTTAATACCAGAACTTATATCGATAACGATGGTAAAAAGGGCGTTTTTTTCATTAATATCGAAGGGCAAAAACTATTATCTTGTTTGGTTGCAAAAGAACTGTCGGGACTTCCTTATCAAAAAGCAAATATGAAAAGAAGTTCGGGACAATATGACTCTCAACTCGATTCAAAAGACCTAAAACTCCACATCGATTACGAAGTAGGAAAACCTATAAAACAAAAAACGAATCTTGATATTTGGTTAACAGAGCGATATTGCCTGTATTTGCAACATAACGGACAAAATATCCGTTACGATATTCATCATAAAGAATGGGAAATTAATGATGTTAAAATTAAAAATTTAGAAACAAAATATAAATTCGGAAACATTGACTTTACCAACCGAAAACCAGATTTGACACACTATTCAAAAGGTGTAGACGTCATTTCGTGGAAGAAAGTCATTTTATAAACAAAAAAAATCCGTAGCAAAAAACCACGGATTACATTATTTCATTGTTTTAAAACTTAATCTTTGGAGAATAAAGCTCCGAAAACAGCCGTCACAATCGACAATAGAATACTGAATAAGAACGCCCATCCAAAGCCATCAACCGTCATACTATCCATAAAATGATCGCAAAGCAAAATGATAACAGCATTGATAACCAACGAGAAAAGTCCTAAAGTTAAGATCGTAATTGGTAACGACAAAATCGCTAAAACTGGACGAACCAACATATTAAGAATCCCTAAAACGATAGCAAAAATAATCGTCGATGTGAAATCTTGAAAATGTACGCCTGACAAAATTTTGCTTAACAAAAACGCTGATACAGCGGTAATAAGTAAATTGATAATTAATCGCATAGTTTATAATATTTTAAGTTAAAAATTATTTTTTAAGACGTTGCAAATTTCGTGCACTTTCTATTACAATGGCAATCTTTTGAAGGCATCTACTTTAATAATATTAGAATCTGTCTCGTTTTTGCTCTTGTCCTGAATTAAAATTCCTGATAAATGATCGATCTCGTGTTGGAAAATAACTGCCGTAAAACCTTCGACAATTTCGGTCATTTTCTTACCCGACAAATCCCAATATTCTAACTGAATGACTTGACTTCTATAAAACAAATCTCTAAAATCAGGAATCGACAAATCGCCTTCTGGACCAAGGTTAAGAATAGCAGACTTCCAAAGAATCTTAGGATTTAGAAAATATTCTAGTGGATTACCTGCCTTGTCAAAACGTTGAACCCAAATCACATTTCGGTTAACACCTACTTGCGGCGCAGCAATCCCAACACCGCCATCTGTCGCCAATAACGTCAACTTCATACGATTAACCAAAGTCGTCGTATGCGGATCTTTTGGATTAACATATTTTGACATCGACAATAAAACCGAATGTTGATGCTCGTCGGTTGTGTGATAAATTGGAAGGGCCGAGTTTTTATCATTCGAATTGATTAATTTGATTTCGGACGCTGTATATTTTTGTCCAAAACCAAAACAATTAAGAAAAATCGTGACAAGCAGTAAAAATGTTTTCATAGTTTTTTTGAAGATAAATTTAATAAGTTTTTGTCATATCAGATGGCAATATCAAATTAAATTCTGTTGGGACAAAATCTTTTTTGGGAAAACTCAAGTCTTTTGATTCGCTTTCGACAAGGCTTATCACCGCTACTTTTAGACTCGGATTTGCTTTCTTCAAATACCAAAAGATTCCGCCATATTCTTTACTGTGATAATTCCCGTTGTAATGCACAAAAAGTTTTCCAGCGGTCCAAGATTTAAGAATAGATTCTGCCATTGTTGCATCTTTCACCGCTTGTGCAGCTACAAAATTCATGACTTTCATTTCATCAGCGTGATCACCCATCATGGCTTTCATTTCGGAATATCCTGGTGTTTCTACAGTCACATCAATAGGAAGTTTTGCCATGTTAATTTTGTCAGAATCTGGAAGTTGATTTAGCGATTCCAAACCTTGTTTTGCAACTTGAGAAGCAAATTTTCGAGGAATATTTGTAGCGATAAATTCTAGTTTTTTTGATTTAGCAAAATCTAAAAGCGGTTGATAATCTGTCGTAAAATTATTCCAAAGTCGAACAGAATCTTTCAACTTTTTAACATCTAATTTTCCAGATAAATATTGATTTAGTCCTGATTGATTATCACGCTCGAACATCTCTGCACCGAGAACTAAATTTTTATTTTTCTCAAACAAAGCTTCTGTTAACCGCAATTGCAACCAATGATTAATAGAATTATTATGATACTCACCAAACAAAATGACATCGTAATCCAAAAGTGATTTTATCATTTTTTCGGCGTTAATTTCCTTTCCTGATTTGTTATAAAACTGAAAAGCTTTAAAGTCCTGCGCTTTAAAACCAATCGCCAAAAATGTTATTAAAACTAAAACTATTTTTCTCATGTTATAAAAATATAAATTAAAAGACCGCTCTGAAATTAAAAAAAACAAAACGGTCTAGCATCATTAAAAGTAGTAATAAAAAAAGTTGCTATGTATTTTCGATAGAATTTTCCTGAATGTCATTTCGAAAAATCACTCTAAGCGACGACTGTCACAAAATACAGCGCACAACAATAAATGTAAAATTTAGCAAAAAGCTAACTTAAGGCATTCGCTAAATTTCGCCATTCTTCCAACTCTGGCATCCCTGGTTTTCTTTTTCCAAAAAACTGAACAATAAAATCACCCTCTTCGTTAAAGACTTCAATCGCATGTACCAATCCGTCTTCTGTCGGCTTTTTAACCAACCAAACCTCAGCAATTTTTGAAGTATCAAGATGTAAGTTAAAATCTGGATCCATCACATTAATCCAGCTTCCTTGCCAAAAAATCTTATTAACTTCTCCTGTATGGATTTGGATAATTCCGCGATTTCCCACGAAAACCATAATTGGTAATTTTTCTTCTGACGCTTTATTTAACACTATTTCGACAGCCGAAGCTTTTAATTTTGTCACAAATTCTGGTGAAGCCAAACGCAAAGCTTGTGTTCTCGAAACGCCAAATTTTCTCGTCATTGAAAAGAAATCATGCGTATCTTTCAACTCGGACCAAGCTTTTTGGAAAGCTTCAACATCAATTTCTGAATCTGGCTTTTCTTGTGCTTTTGCAGGCATCGTCTCGAAAAGAATATTAGGATCTTGATCTTCTGCTTTGTATTTCTCCACCAAAGCGTCAAAAGCTGCATGGTTACTATCTTTTGTTAAATAAACCTTGTGAAGCGCCAAACCATCTTTCCCAAAAAATTGCAAGCTTTTTTTGTCGCCATCTACCACTGCAAAAGCATACTTCCAAGAGTTAAGAAAAATCCTTAGATCGATATCTTCGCCAACAAACAATTGTGCATGGGGACTAGAAAAATCTCCATTTTTGTAAATTCCTTTTCTTTCGTGGACGCATTCTTCATTTCGTGTCAACGCCATCACTTTTCCCAAAACCTCTAGATCAGTTAAAATCCCAGAAAAATCTGGTGTCAAAAAAGTGACTGTTTCGCCCAAATCTGTCATCAACAATTCAGCTTCGCTAACGCCCAGTTCTTGGGCAGCATTTCTTATTCTAAGTCTTGGATGTTCAGTTTTTAACTGATTCCATTTTTCTTTTAAAGTTTGATTAATTGTACTCATTTTTAAAAAGTATTTAATGTTATAAAAAACTATGTTCCGAAAATGATCATCGGATTTTTATTAATCGGATTTTCGCAAATCTTACAAGGAAAACTATAAGTTTCAGAAATTTTTTCGGGGGTAAAAACTTCATTCGGTTTTCCAGAAGCCACAACTTTTCCTGCTTTCATCAACAAAATCTTATCTGCAAATTGCGCAGCCAAATTAAGATCGTGCAAAACGACAACTGCAGAATTAGCCTTTGCTGTGAAGTTTTTAATTAATTGTAATGTTTTGTATTGATGTTTAATATCCAGATTATTAAGCGGTTCATCCAAAAATATTAATTTATGAGCCACCTCATTGTGAAGTTGTGCTAAGACTCTTGATAGGTGGACGCGTTGTTTTTCGCCACCAGAAAGCGAATTATAATCTCGATTTTGAAGATGCAAAATATCTGTTTCAATCATCACAAAATTAACCGCTTCGTAATCTTCATTTTTAGCTTCACTATCAAAATATGGATAACGTCCCATCATGACAACATCCTTTACAAGCAACGGAATATCGTTACTATGATGTTGCGAAAACTTTGCTTTATGATGTGACAGATCGATAATCTTCCAATCTTTTATTTTTTTGTTTTTAAATAAAATTTGTTGTTCGGCATGTTCTTTAATTTCATTGGCTAAGATGCTCAGCAAACTTGATTTGCCAGCGCCATTCGGACCCACAATGGCGAGAAATTCTCCATATTCTAAGGACACATCAACCGCCTTGAGAATATGGAAATCTTTATGTTTATAATTGATTTGATGCGCCTCTATCATCGGATTGATTTTTTCTGTTTTAACAAAATAATAATGAAAATTGGTCCACCTAATAAGGCTGTCAAAATCCCAATTGGCAACTCGGTTGGTGCCACAATACTGCGACTAATGGTGTCCGCAATTAGTAATAAAACGGCACCAAAAATAGCTGACAATGGTAGAATCATGACATAATTTGATTTAAAAATTAGTCTTAAAATGTAAGGAACGATAAGTCCTACAAAACCAATTGTTCCTGAAAATGCCACGCAAGTCCCAACCATTAAGGCCGTGATAACAACGATTTGTTTTTTGAGGCTTTCAACATTAATTCCTAAATGTTCTGCATCTTTCTCTCCCAACATCATCGCATTAAGTGCTTTTCCCTTTGGTAACAAGAAACTGTAACTAATGATTAATACTACAAAAAGCACCAAATTTTTAGTCCAAGTTGCAGCTGCTAAACTTCCCATATTCCAAAATGTTAAATCGCGAAGTTGGTCATCTTTAGCTAAATAAATTAAAAATCCTGTTATCGAAAAACCGATTGCTGTAATCGCAACGCCTGTCAACAACATGATGACAACATTGGTTTTGCCTTGACTTGTTGAGATTTTGTAAACTAAGATCATAGCCAACAAGGCACCAACAAATGCGGAAAGTCCTACCAAAGGAAGCTGCAAAAAGTTGGGCAAATATTCTCTAAAATGTCCGCCCAACACAATGCTAATTGCTGCTAATAAAGTTGCACCAGCGGTTAAACCAATTAAATCGCTGGTTGCTAAAGGATTTTTGAAAAGACCTTGTAACGCCGTCCCAGAAACTGCCAACATACTCCCGATAAGAATCGCCATAACAATTCGTGTTAACCTGACGTCCCAAATCACATATTTGTCGCTTAGTAACAAAGCTGAATCTTCTGTAATAATCTGCCACAAAACAAAGAATGGCGATTTTCCATTAAAGTCGAAAACTCCAATATTAAGGGAAGTTACTGCCAACAGAACCAGCAGCAAACCTCCCACTAACATGAATAGAAAAAGCTTATTTTGTGTTTTCAATTAGAAGTTTATTAAGATCCAAAGCCGCTTCACCAAGTCGAGGTCCAAAACTCGACACCAATCCACCATCCATTGCTATCACTTTTTTGTTCTTCCCAGCATTGGTTTGTCCAACACCAGCCATTTTAAGAACAGCTTCGGTACCGCCAGCACCTTGTAATCCGCTATTGAACAAGAAAAGAACATCAGGATTAGCTTTAATCACCGCTTCTGGAGTTAATGGTTTGAAATCTTCGAAATCGTTGAAAGCATTCTCTCCGCCTGCCAATTCTATAAGCTTAGACATTGCTGTATTTTTACCCGAAACCATCAAATTATTACCACGCGCATAGATGAAAAGTACTTTTGGCTTTTTCGCAAGTGGCTGAATTTGCTTAATATCAGCATCAATTTTGTTATTTAAATTTTGATAATCTGTATTACCAATAGCTTTAGCAACTTCTTCAATCAACTTTTTAGTTCCGTCAACAGAAAATTCTTGTTTGAACAATTCTGTTTTGATGCCCGATGATTTCATTTTTGCTAAAAGATCAGGATTAATATCTTTTTCCGACGCCATAATCAAAGTTGGGTTAATTGCCATAATTGGTTCGATAGTCATACTCCTAACGTGTCCCAAATCTTTGGCTGTAGCTTTCAGACTTTCAGGAAAAGTACTGGTCACGTCTGTCCCAACAATATCAGACTCGTGTCCAAGTGCGCTTAGGATTTCTGTAATTCCGCCTGATAAACTAACAATTTTGTTTGCAGATTTTGGTGTTTCTACTCTTAGTTGCGATTCTGTTGTGTTTTTAGAAACGTTTTCTTTGCAAGATTGAAGCGCGAGCGCAAATGTCGCTGCTAATAATACTTTCTTCATAGATATTGTTATTTAGAATTTTGATTAAATTTTATAATGGTTCGTACTCAAAAGTTGTATGTCCACGTTCTCCTTTGTCATTGGTCATCCTGTTAAATCTTAATTTAAAAAAGAAACCATCGGCACTTTTAATAATAAAAAAGCGGTTAGAATAGACTTGTGCACCGTTGCTTCCAGTTGTACTTCGCCACTTATCACCAACAGCTCGTTGATCATTAAAAATAAATTTGGACGTGTCAATATCTTTCAGTTTGAAAGCATTGTAAGCGGCGTCCAAAGTCTGTCCAGACGCGACATTAACCTGATATGCACCGACGCCATCAACAAGGTTTGACACTACAAAATCTGCGAATACATAACTACCTGCCGCTTGACCTTCGTTAGTATAGACTTCATTGGTGAACACTGTGAAGCCCAAATCCCACTTTTTTTTCTTAGGATGAATAATGACTTCACGTTTTTGATTTAAGTTTAAAAATTTGAAATTATAGTCAGAATCTTTACCCACGATATATTCTTGATGTGAGTTTTCTTCTAGTTTTGCATATTTTATTTTGTAAGCTGTCGCAGTTTTAAAAATCTGAATCTTCATCCAGCCGCGATGTTCTCCGCCTGTCATCACAGAGCCTGTTGTTATTGTCCCGCCATAAATATCACGCCCCATGTTAAGGAGATAAATTGAGTTTTCGGCGTCGGTATCTTTAATTTCTGCAATGCCGCTGGTCTGGTGTAGGAAGTCACCATTTGGGTTGTCGACATACTGAAGATTTGAGGGGTCAAAAGTTCCGATTTGGATTTGATTTTGAAGAGCTCCCACATCTTTTGTAGTGATTTTATCGATATCTGTCGCATTGGGAATTTTACCAACCGCCGATATAATTGAAGAATTAATCAACACCCGAAACTGTGCTCCCGTGTAAAAAGCCAAATCCCAATCCGTCCTTTTATTAGTCGTCATTTCACCACTAGAAAGATGTACCCAAACTTGGTTAGGTTGTGCGGCTCCACCAATATTTGGACTAAGATTTTTTCCAGAAATTGGCGCTAACTTCACGGGATCTTCATCGGCAGACAAACAAGATTGCGCAAGTATTGACAACACAGAAAAGCCTAATATTTTTAATAATTTCATGTTTTAAAAGAGTTTAAAATTGATAAGATAATCTCGCGAAATAACTTCTTCCGTAGAACAAATTGAGACTCCCAGAAGATTCGTTATGACCACTAGCAGCAGTCGTTGTATTTTTAATACTTGTGACATCAAAAAGATTTTTAACACCTGCCGAAATTTCCAATCTATTCTTCCAAAAAGTTTGATTCACCATAAAATCTAACATCGAAAACGCACCAATCTCGCCCAGCTCGTATTGAGAATTTCGGTATACATAACGCTGTTCTTTACCATTGTATTTATAGAAAGCAGAAATGGAAGTTCCTAATTTTTCGAATTTATAAGTAGCCGAAGCGCCCAACTGTAATTGATAATTGTAGTCATCCGGCGCTGTAAGATTCGCTTGTTCTAAACCACGTTTAATGGCATTAACAGAAGCTTTGAAACCAAATAAAAACTGATCTTTTTTGACATCGAAATTTCCTGAATACAGAATCGATCGAAAATTATTAATGTTTAAAAATTTGTAAGTTGACGGCTCTTTAACCATTACCATTTCGATTTTATCTTTTAAATCAAGGTATAAAAAGTTGACGCCGTAATTGATTCGCCAATCATTTTGAGTTTTAAAACTTTGATCCCAAAACGCACCAATCGAGTATCCAACTTCAGGATCTAAATCTGGATTACCTTGCAAATCATGATTGGTGTTAACAAAATAAGTGAACAACTCATCGTAAGTCGGCAACTTGTTCGCACTACCAAAAACAGCTCGCAAATAGGAGTTTTCGGAAGTTTTCAGTTTTGCAGATAATGAATAATTAAATTGATTTTTAAACTGATTGCTAACGGTCAACCTTAAGCCAGGACGGATCGAAAATCGGTCGCTAACATTCCATTCTGAGGATAAAAAGTTAGCATAAGTAAAGATTTTTCTTGAAACATTATCGCCAAAAAAATCGCCAGCAATTAATGCGGCATAACCCGCTGTATGATCCAGCTCGTAACCCAATTGAAAATCAAATAATTTACTATTTAAGAAGTTACTTAATATCGCCCTCGAATAAAAAATATTTGTTTTGAAATACGATTTGCTAGCTTCGGTAGATTTTACTTCTCTGTTGGGGATGTCATAAAGTTTATCTTGATATTCTCGATTTTGCGATTGATAAGAGACATCCGCATCGAATTTAACATGACCAAATTGGCTTTGCACATTGAGTTGATGAATCCATCGTTTTGTATTAAAATCACGATCTATCGTGGTGTAAGTTACGCCACCAAGCCCATCATTGAGAGATTCTCTCGATACCAACGGATTGTAATAATTAAACTTTTCGCGGAGAAAAGACGCCTTATAAAAAATGTTGGTGTTTTTATTCTGATACTTCAAAATAGCATTGGCGTCGTATTGATCTTTTGGATTCCAGTCGTAGCCTCGCAGATTATCTTGTTCAAAATATTTGTAACCCTGCATATTCCCTCGAAAACCCATAAACTGATTATGATTAACCGAAACACTTGCGAACCAATGGTTGTCAATATTGTAATTCAGGTTTAAATTTTGAATGTGTCTTCCGTTACCTTTTTTACGAATATCATAATTGTCCCGTACTGTTTCCTCTTGTATAGACAAACGTCCAGACAGTGTTTTGCTAGTCGATTTTTTAGTAATAATGTTAATAACGCCAGACATTGCGCCATTGCCATACTCTACACCCATGCTACCTTTTACGATCTCGATGCGCTCAATATTATTAACACTTAACTTTGTCAAATCGATATTGCTACCAAGTCCTGTATCACCAACAACAGGAATATTATCGATTAAAACCTTAACGTAATCGCCGCCTAATCCTAAAATATTCGCTGTAGAATTTCCTGATTTAGAATCTGACAAAACTAACATATTTAAGCTTTGGTTAAGAACTTCGGACACATTACTAGCTGCCATCGCTCGAATTTGAGTTTCATTGATAAGCTCAACTTTATAGATTGATTTGTCGATTGTCTGAGCTTTGTATTGCGCAGTCATCACAACAACTTCATCAATCTTTTTGGTTTGGATCGAATCCGTCTTTTGCGCATTACCTGCAATTGAAAGTCCCAGAACTACGATTGGCATTAGCTTCCTTCTCATGAACAAAAAAAATTTTGACAAATATATAATTTTATTTAGAATAATTAAAAATAATTATCTAGTTTTATAGAATAATTCTAAATAACAATTTTAAACTTTACATTATTCTTTATGAAAACAAAATTATTTTTTGCGTCGGTACTTGCATTAACGATTCAGTCTCAAGTTATAGCGCAGACAGACGAATTGGGCTACAAGACGGTAAATCTCTCGATGGGACCATCTTATCAAAATCAAGTATTCTTTAATCTACCTAATGAAAACACCAAATCTCACTTGGCAAATCAATGGGACATCGCTTTTTACAGAAATTCTACCATGGAAATGGGAATTAAGGTTAACGACGCTAAAGACATTAAAGTCTATCAAGTTTCGGCAATACCATCAGCTTATGACAATGTCGATCTATCGCAAAAATCAACTTGGGGCGAGCCTCTTTATAATCCAGATATAACTACTAAAATTCAGGAAGGCGCCTTTGACAAAGCTACATTATTGCCACAAGGATATTTCAATTTTGGTTGGGGTTCATATGACATGGTAACGCATAAGGTTATAGGAAAAGTCACTTTTGTGTTAGAATATGGTGATGGATCTTATTACAAATTCTTCATTAATGAATTTTATGGCGGCTATACTTTTAAATATGCCAAATGGAACGGATCGTCTTGGGAAGCTTCACAAACTAAAACTGTTGCAAACGGCTCTGATGATGCTTTTTTCAATTATTTTTCATTTGACACTGGCGAAAAAGTTAACAACATCGAGCCAACAAAGAATGATTGGAATTTCATGCTAACAAGATATTATACATTTTACAATAATATCATGATGTATCGTATGTCAGGAATTATTCAAAATCCAAACCTTAAAGTAGCGAAAAAACAGTCAGAAACACAAGCCAGCTCGACCTATACTACGCCAGCACAAACTGATTATTCGGACATGATTACAAGTATTGGCCATAGTTGGAAACCTACAAGTGGCATATATCCAGATGTTGTATATTACCTAAAAGACGCTAGCAATTATTACAGATTATACTTTACAGAAAATGGCGGCGCAACAACAGGAAATGTAAGTTTTAAATACAAAAACATCACCTCAGAACTTGGCGTTACTAACCTTGGCAAAAAAGCAAGTTTCGGAGTTTATCCTAACCCTATTACCCATAAAAAAGCAACGATTCTTTTCGATGTTAACGAAAATGCAAACAGCAACGGACGTGCTGAGATCTTCGATCTATCTGGGAAAAAAGTTTTTGAAACTAAACTTAGTAAACAAAACGGTCTGCAACAACAAGACCTCAATCTTTCTCAATTAAACACAGGAACTTATCTTTTAAAAATTACCTACGCAGGCATTTCTGAAACTAAAAAAATTATTATTAAATAAGAATTCCTTATCAATTACAGATCATCTTTTATTAGATGGAAAGCTCATCCAATTTGATGGGCTTTTTCATTTTAATATCGACAAAAATAAATGTAAATTTGTGTGAATAATTTTTCTACAATTATGAATCATAAACTAAATAAAATAGTAAAATTTGAGGATCTTGGTACCCGCGATTATATGCCGACTTGGGATTATCAAGAAGCTTTGATGAAAGAAAACCTAGACATTAAAGTAAAAAATCGAGATACTGAGCCAGAGCAGCAAGAAATAACGAATAATCATTTGTTGTTTGTGGAGCATCCACATGTCTACACTTTAGGGAAAAGTGGGCATGAAGAAAATATGCTTGCCAATGCTGATAAGCTAAAAGAAATCGAAGCAACTTATGTTAAAGTAAATCGCGGTGGAGACATTACCTATCACGGATTTGGACAAATTGTTGGTTATCCGATTTTGGATTTGGAAAACTTCTACACAGACATCCACCGTTATATGCGAGATTTGGAGGAAGTTATCATCCGGACCATCGCAGAATATGGACTAAAAGGAGAGCGATCTCCAGGTGAGACGGGCGTTTGGTTAGACGTTGGAAAACCTTATGCTAGAAAAATTTGTGCAATGGGTGTTAAAGCTTCTCGTTGGGTAACGATCCATGGTTTTGCATTAAATGTGAATACCAATATGAAATATTTTGATTATATCGTACCTTGCGGAATTAGCGATAAACAGGTAGCTTCTCTTAAAAATGAACTAGAACACGAAGTTGATGTTGAAGAAGTAAAACAAAAAATTAAGAAACATTTCGTTGACGTTTTTGAGTGCGAATTGGTTTAAAATAAAAAAGCGATTTCCATAATTGAAGTCGCTTTTTTTTATGATTCTTAATGGCCTAAACCGTCATTCCGATTTCGATACCTTTGATTTTTCTGTAAAGATCCGTCGCATAATTGTCCGTCATGCCAGAAACAAAATCTAAAACACCCAAAACTTTGTCATAGACACTCCCCTCTTCGTACAAAAACTGTTTTGGGATCAGTTTTAAAGCCATTTTATCATAATTTTTTCGCTCAGATCTTTCTAAAATAATGGATGGTATAAAATGATCCAGCAACTCATACATAACATTGTAGCCAGCATTTTCGATTTCTATGACCGCTTTATGATTGTAGATTTTTTCAATAGAAAACCGCTCGATTTCTATTAATGACGAACTTTCTTGTTTAAAAATATCCAACAAAGCTTTTTCCATTGTACCCTCAATAATTTTATCAAAATTAGCTTGATAAGTCGAAATCGATTTATTAATCAACGAGTTAATAACTTTGGCTCGCAAATACGAAATTCGCTCATTTGGATTTTTAATAATATCGAGTTTATCATTGACACGTTTGATGTCATCAGGATTCACAGATTTAATCAAATCTATAAATAAATCCTCGCAATCTCGAGAATTAACAATGCCCAAACGATGAGCATCTTCCATATCAATAATACTGTAGCAGATATCATCCGCCGCCTCTACTAACCAGACAAAAGGATGTCTTTTATGGATAATTGGTTCGTCGCTTTCGCGTTGCATGCCTGTGGCATTAGCAATTTCTAAAAATGTCGATTTAGAATTCTGAAAAAAACCAAACTTCTTGCGATGGATCATTCCTTTTTGCTTTGCAATCGCTTCACAAGGATATTTCGCAATACTCGCCAAAGTCGAAAACGTTAATTGTGTTCCGCCTTCGTCTTTACCTTGTTGCTGATGCGTCAACACTCGGATTGCATTAGCATTTCCTTCAAAATTAACAAGATCAGCCCATCCTTTCTCGTTAAAGAGTGGTTTAAGATCCTTTTCATTCTGTTCAAAATAACTAGCAATTGCATCTTCGCCAGAATGTCCAAAAGCTGGATTTCCGATGTCGTGACAAAGACAAGCTGCCGCAATGACGTCACTTAATTGATATTGGTAAAAATTATTTGAGGTTTCGTTAAGATCGTTTTTATAATTTTTTGAAACAAAATCTCCAATTAAACTTCCCAAACTACGACCAACAGACGCCACTTCTAGAGAATGCGTCAAACGATTATGTACAAAAACACTTCCCGGCAAAGGAAAAACTTGCGTTTTATTTTGCAATCTTCGAAAAGCCGACGAAAAAATAATTCGGTCAAAATCTCTTTGAAAATCTGTTCTGGACACAAAAGTTGGTTGATGATTTCCGGTGCGTTGGTTGGTAAAAAGCTCGTTAAGATTCATACCACAAAATTACAGAATCCGATTTCAAAAGCCTAACAAAGACGTAGATTTTCAACTATTAAAAAATAATTCAGTATTATTGTAGCCCTAAAAATTATTTATGAAGAAGTTTTATGTGTTAGCAGCACTTTCGGTTGCTGGTTTAGCATTTTCGCAAAATGCAATTTCATTCGAAGCCTCAGAAGGTTTTACACTTGGTGACATCAATGGACAAAATGCTTGGACTGTTACAGAAAGTGGCAATAGTTTTATTAAAAATCAAGTCATCAGCAATGAGCAAGCCAGCAATGGTGTCTTCTCTTTCAAAAACGCGTATGAGTCTTCTTTTGGATCACAATATATGCCTATTTTAGGTACCGAAAAAACTTTTGCGAGCCCTTTGGATTATAAAAACACGACGATTTCTTACGATTTCCGAGCTAATCTTCAAGGTGAGTCAGATTTTGAATTTGCCGTCTATGCCATTGATGAAGTTAACGAAGCTTTTGACACTTTGTTTGCAATTGGTTTTGAAAACAGAGGCTATGTATATCTATTTACTGAAAAAAATTTTGAAGGATTTGTATACGCTGATCCAACGTGGTCGGTTAACAAATGGTACAATATGAAAATTGTAATTTCTGAAAATAAAATTACTTACTTTCTAGATGGCGTACAGATTCATGACGGTCCTAATAATTCGAAAATGAATATTGTTGGAATGAACATGTTACACAATAATTATGGTGGAGATGCTTATTATGACAATTTCAAAATCAATGGGGTAGACCTTGCAATTTACGAAGCACAACATTCTGCAGGTTTAAAAATTTATCCAAATCCAGCGAAAGATATTGTAACAATCGATACTAAAGAAAAAATTGATTTTTACAGCATCTACAGTATGACTGGACAAAAAGTACTTTCTGGAAGCAATGCTAAAGAAATTAACATCCAATCTTTAACAAAAGGAAATTATATCCTTCAAGTTAAAACTAAAGACAACAAAACGCAATCAACTAAGTTGGTTAAGAACTAAAATAGAATCCTGCTTCGGCAGGTTTTTTTTGATTAAAAAAGCATTTTCACGGAAGAGATCCAAGTGCAAGACACGCTCCTTAAAAATATTCTAACAACACCACGACCTATAACAGAAAAGCGAATTGAAGGCAGAACTGTTGTTGCAATAAGCAAAAAATTGGTGGAGCAAAAAGTCGATCGCTTGGTTTTTAATGTCAAAAATTCTGTAGCATCGCAAGGCGTGGACGCGGTTGAAGCTTTGTCAAAAACACCAATGTTGCGGATAACCGACGATGCCATAAGCATTGCCGGAAAAAGCAGCGTTGCAGTTATGGTCAACGACCGACTTCTGAATTTGTCTGGTGAAGAATTGACTAATTATCTTAAAAATCTACGTTCTGATGACATTGCAAAAATAGAAGTCATCACCACGCCGTCATCTAAATATGCGGCGGAAGGCAAAAGTGGACTCATCAATATCATTTTGAAAAAAAAATACAAATATCGACTGGAATGCTTCTTTGCAAATTTGTGAATACAAAGGACTTTCGTAAAGCGCCAACCTTTCGGTGACTTACAAGTTTGGAAATAAAAACATAAAAGGTGCAACCAAACAAACCAAATTTGAGGAACAAAGTCGCGTTGGCGGTTAAGAATTTATTTAATATTTACTCAAAAAAAATCGGCAGTATCATTAGGAACTGCCGATTTCAATTTATTTAAAACTTAATTGTTTACGCCTTCTTAATCTTTTTTACGATAGTTTGGATTAAAGTAATTACCGCAACCATCACGGTCCCAACGATAATACCAAGTCCCGCTTCATTTATAATATCAGGAATATGAGGAAGATAATCGTGAAGATGCTCTATATTATGCATAAAAATACCGCCTGAAACCAACAACAACGCAATCGTCCCAACGACGCCCAAGACTTTAATAACAATCGGAAGAAGCTTCACGAGAAAGTGTCCAATTTTTGAAAAAATTCCGCGGTTGTTAGATTTACCAATCAAACTAAAACCTGCATCGTCCATCCTAACAATTAGCGCAACAATCCCATAAACACCAACAGTTGCTAAAAATGACACCACACAAACGCTTACAATTTGGACATTAAGTGGTTGCTTAAGAACTGTTCCCAAAGCTATAATTACAATCTCGACGGACAGGATAAAATCCGTTGTAATCGCAGCTTTTATTTTTGCTTTTTCCTGTTGTTCAGGAAGTTGTTGCTCGAGAACTTCCGTAATATTATTATCCGTTTGTTCGATTTCTTTTTTATGAAACAAAAAATGGAAAATCTTTTCCATGCCTTCGAAGGCTAAATAACAACCACCTGCAATCAAAACATATTTAATAACAATTGGCAAAAATGCATTTAGCAAAAGTGCAATGGGAACGATAATTAGCTTATTAAGGAAAGAGCCTTTTGTAATCGCCCACAACACAGGAATCTCGCGCGAAGACTGAAATCCCGTTGCTTTTTCGGCATTTACCGCGAGGTCGTCGCCCAAAATACCAGCAGTTTTTTGAGTTGCGACTTTACTCGCCACTGCGACATCGTCCATTAACGCTGCCAAATCATCTAAAATTGCAAAAATGCCTGAAGCCATAAATTTTTGTAAATTTTGTTGAACAAAAATATCAAAAGCTTAGAAAATATTAAACTTTGATCTGAAATTTTTTCTGAAAATTATTTCAAACTGTGGATAGCTGCTACAAATTCTTCGACCGCATTGTCCGTCGTTGCCCATGAACAGATCACACGTATCGCAGCAAAGTCCGCGTCAATTTCTTTCCAAACATAAAAATCAAATTTGGATTGTAAAACCTCAATATGCGATTTTTTAAGAATCGGAAAAATTTGATTACTCGAAGAATCTGTCAAAAATTGAGTTTTGAGTTCGTCAAAAGCATTTTTAATTTTTTGAGTTTGACGATTCGCATGTTGTCCCAATTTTAAGTACAAATCGTCTTTCAATAATTCTAAAAACTGAATTCCCAACAATCGTCCTTTTGCCAACATCGCCCCTTTTTGCTTGATGAAGTAAGGAAAATCTTCGCTCAATTTTTCATTATTAAAAATAATAGCTTCACCTATTAAAGCGCCATTTTTAGTTCCACCAAAATAAAAAACATCAGAATTTTTAGCGATAATTTCTAAACTTAAATCGGCTTCTGAAATCGCAATAGCTTGAGACAATCTTGCGCCATCAATAAAAAGCAACAATTTTTTTGACTGACAAAATTGATATAAATTCTCCAATTCGGCTCTAGAATAATGTGTCCCAACTTCTGTGGTATTTGATATATAAACCAATTTTGGGCGAACTTGATGCGGAACATTTACATGCATATCCAATACTTTCTGGATGCCTTCTGTTGTAATTTTTCCGTTATCTGTAGTTACCAAATTAATCTTGTGACCAACTGCTTCGATAGCGCCAGTTTCGTTGGATTCGATGTGTCCCGTTTGTGCCGCGATAACGCTTTCAAAAGGTTTTAACAAAGAAGAAATCACCAGCAGATTAGCTTGTGTACCACCACTTACAAAGAAAACACCAGCTTTTTCATTTTTAATTTTTGATCTAAAAATATCAGCAGCTTGCTTGCAATAATCGTCATATCCATAACCCAATTGCTGCACCGAATTAGTATCTACCAAAGCTTGTAAAATATTAGGATGGCAAGCTTCGGTGGAATCATTTTTAAAAGAATATCTCATGTATAATCAAATACTTATAATTTATTTCGAGACCATTCGCTCCAAGATCCAACATACAGAGTAGGGATCTTATAACCAGCTTCGCTCATCGCCAATAAAGTGTGACAAGCTGTTACACCAGAACCACAATGTACAATAATCTGATTTACAGAATGTTGATTAAAAATTTCCTCATATTTTTTGTGAAGTTCTTCCGACGTTTTGAAGTTTCCCTTATCGTCAAGATTTTCAGCAAACGGAATGTTAATCGCATTCGGAATATGCCCAGCAACTAGATCTATTGCCTCGGTAATACCTGCATATCTTTGCTGTTCTCGCACATCAATAATGACAAAATCTCTGTTTTGCGAAGCCTTTTCAACGCCCTCAATTTTTATAGTTGGTAATAGCCAATCAGCGTTTGGATAATTTTCTTTTTCATACTTAAAATCGCCAGAATCTGTTTCAATATTGTTGGCTTTCGCATTTTGAAGTCCGCCATCCAAAACTTGTACTTTCTCGTGGCCAACCGCTTTTAACATCCACCAAAATCTCGCTGCAGCATTGCCTCCATTTTTATCATCATAAATTACAACATGCGAATTTGGGTTTATTCCTAAATTTCCTAAAGTGTCCGCAAATTTTTCTGAGCTCGGCAATGGATGTCGTCCACCATTTTTGAAATCACCAATCTCAGCCAAATCAGTATCCAAACTTACATAAGCTGCATTTGTGAGATGCTCATTTTTGTAATTTTCAACAGCATTTGATCCTGTTCTCACATCATAAATTCGAATGTCAGGATTGTTTTTTATTTTAATAAAATCTTGAAGTCTTAGGATAGGTTTCATTTTTATAATTTTAATAAAACTAAGGTACTTAATAATTCTTGGGAATCGAAGATTTATCATCACAAAATCGTGGATAATTTCGATTAAAAATTTCGGTGAGCAGTTATTTTTCTTTAGTTTTGTATAACATAAAAAGTAATTATGAGTAGCCCTACAGAACGCATTCTTGTGACTGGTGCTTTGGGACAAATCGGCACCGAATTAACATTAAAATTGGTAGAACTTTACGGTAAAGAAAATGTGTTTGCATCTGGCCTTGACAAGTGGAAAGAAGGCATTACAGAAGCTGGACATTACGAAAGATTGGACGTTAGCAATTTTGACGCGATGACCAACTTTATCAAAGAACATCATATAACAACAGTTTATCATTTGGCTTCCCTACTTTCTGGCACGTCGGAAAAGCAACCTCTTTTCGCTTGGAAGCTTAATCTAGAGCCACTTCTTCACCTTTGCGAATTGGCAAAACAAGGTGTAATTAGCAAAATATTTTGGCCAAGTTCTATCGCTGTTTTTGGAAAAGGACTTCCTAAAGAAAATGTTGGGCAAGAAGTTGTGCTTAACCCTTCAACAGTCTACGGAATCTCAAAAATGGCGGGTGAAAAATGGTGCGAATATTATTTTGATAAATATGGTGTTGATGTGAGAAGTATCCGTTATCCTGGTCTTATCTCTTGGAAAGCGCCTGCTGGTGGAGGAACAACAGATTATGCAGTAGAGATTTTTTATGAAGCTGTAGAAAATGGTAACTACACAAGCTTCATCAAAGAAGATACAAAAATGCCAATGTTGTACATGGATGACGCCATTAATGCAACGATTAAATTGATGACTGCGCCAAAAGATGATGTGAAAGTTAGAACGTCTTACAATCTTGGAGGCATGAGCTTTAATCCTAAAGAATTGGCTGAAGAAATCACAAAAATCATTCCTAATTTCACGATTAAATATGAGCCAGATTTCCGTCAAGCGATTGCTGACTCTTGGCCAGCAAGCATTGACGATTCTGTTGCAAAACAAGATTGGGGACTTAGCTACGATTTTGATATCAAAAAAATGTCGGAAGACATGATTAAAAATCTAAAAATAAAATTGGCTAAATAGTCATAAAAATATGTTCTGGAGATGCTGTTATTGAGTTTCAATCTTACAATTCCTTTTGGAGAAGATCGCGCCAATCCAAACTTTGACGACGACACTTTAATAGCATCTTTGGAACAAAACCTTGAGATTATTCTTCAAAATCTTGAGATCTATTCCATTTTAGTGACTTTTTTTGTCGAAGTTAAAATAGCTGAACGACTTAGCAAAACTTTAAAAAAGTTAGTTTCTGCAGGTCACGAAGTCGCCTTGTACAACATTTCGTCGTCCGTTAAAGACATTGAAATTGTCAAAAATAATCTTGAAGATCAGCTACAAAAAAGTATTCGTGGGCTTCGCCAAAAATTATTACGACTTCCAAACAAAGATCTTAAAAGCCTCGGATTTTCATACGTTTCGGATATTGAACATTCTAATATTGGATTCGTTTTTCGTCGTTTAAAAAAGGAAAAAACGCAGCTTTATTATGATGACAATCTTGTGATTATCCCGGAAAGTTTGTCGCCTTATTCACAATTGCCCTTCAATGATTATGTTTTCCAGATGACGCCTTTGCAGTTTTATAATAATATGATTTTGGAAACGCTTCAAAACGAAGATTACGTCCAAGTATACATGAATGCTTGGCAGTTTTATGAAAAGGAAGATTTGCCCTACAAGTTTCCGTTTTATAAAAAATATAATCTTGGAAAAAAATTTGAGGACAAGCTTATCGCCTTCTTAGAATTTGTCACAGAAAATGAAATCGCAATGTCGAGAATGAAGGATTATTTGTTTTAAAATTTTAATGATAAAAAAGAAAAAGCCTATCCGTATTTCAAACTCTGACAGGCTTTATTTTAAATATTTTAAAAAGTTTTAACTCAATTCAAACAAGGTAATTTCTGGTAAAATTCCTACTCTTCCAGAGTAACCTACCACGCCAAAACCGCGATTAACATACAGATAGCGATCATTACTTTCATAAAGATCCATCCACTTTTTATACTTATATTCGACGGGCGACCATTTCACGTTTTTGAGATCAACACCGAATTGCATCCCATGCGTATGTCCTGACAAGGTCAAATGTACAAAATTAGGATGATTTTTAACGATATAATCAAAATGCGTTGGATCGTGCGACATCAAAATTTTAACAGAATCTTCTGGCACATTTTGTAAAGCTTTATCAAGATCTCCGTACTGCGGAAAAGGCTTTTCTCCCCAGTTTTCGACACCAAGAAGATAGATTATTTCACCGTTTTTGTCGATGCTAAGATTGTCATTTCGCAACATTGTAAAGCCCGCTTCTTTCTGAAATTTAATTAGATTCGGAACATTTTGACGCTGTTCTTCTTTAGAATTAAATTTTCCATACAAGCCGTAATCGTGATTACCGAGGACCGAAAACTTACCATCTTTAGCCTTAATAGATTTAAATAAATTAATAAACGGACGAAATTCTTCCGCATAATTATTCACCATATCGCCAGTAAACAGGACTAAATCTGGCTTTTGTTGATTGATTAAATCGATGGCATTTTGTAATTTTGAAGGTTCTTGGAAAGTTCCGCTGTGGACATCTGAGATTTGTACAATTTTGTAACCTTTAAAGCTTTCGGGAAGACCTTTCAATTTTAATTTTACTTTACGAACGCGATGACGGTATTTTCCAAAAATCATCCCATCCAAAAACGCGTAAGACAACAATCCTGCAGCGCCCAAACCTAGCAAACTTACAAACTTTCTCCTACTGGGCATCTGCGCAGAACTGCCTGAAGAAAGTGCCTGCAATCCAAACCTTGACAACCTAACGATATCTTCTATTATTAAAAAAATAAAGGTCAAAAGTTTGGGCACTACAAACACCAAAATAAGTCCCATAATAATATTGATCTGCCTTGGACTACGATCTGTACGATCAAACTGAGTAACCAAATATATCAAAATTGCGTAGATTGCAAAGGTGATAACCCAATATGCGCCGCGCGACCAAGGCTGACTAACGACTGTGCGAACAGCTTGGTAAATATAAAATTCGATGAGAATAAAGAAAGCTATTATTCCCAAAATATTTTTCATCATTTAAAAACAATTTAAAAAATGTGCAAAAAGAAAAAGCACAAAGTAAACCAAATTATTACTTTGTGCCTTTTTGACTTATTTTTATTTAAGTAAATTAAATTTTATTAGCTGGAAAACGATATACCACACAATTGATATTCATACCAGCGCCAACTGAAGCGAAAACAATGTGACTTCCAGGCTTAAAGCTTTGTCCGTCCATTTTGCCTTTTCTAATCAAATCAAACATTGTCGGAATTGTTGCTACAGAAGAATTTCCGAACTTCTGAATCGTCATCGGCGAAATTGCATGATCATAATCTTTAATACCATATAGCTTGAACAATCTCGATATCATCGCATAATCCATTTTCGCATTTGCTTGGTGAATTAAGATTTTATCAATGTCCGATATATCTAAATTAGCTTTATCAATCGTTGCTTTGATGGCATCAGGAACGTTTTTGAGAGCGTATTCGTAAATTTTACGACCTCTCATTCTGATGTATAAGCGAGGCTCTTTCTCTTCTAAATTTAATGACGGTCCGTTTTCTAGATAACATAATTCTTCACCATTATCACAAATTGTAGAATCTGCAACTATCCCTACATTTTCTTCATCCGTTGTAGTCACTACAACGGCACCAGCACCATCTGCAAAGATTAATTTGTTTCGGTCAAATTTATCTGTAACGCGACTCAAAGTTTCGCCACCAACAACCAAAATATGTTTTGCACGACCGGATTTTAGTAAAACATCAGCCAAGATTAAAGCTTCTACCCAACCAGGACAACCGAAAATCATATCATAATTGATGCATTTTCTGTTTTTGATGCCCAATTTATGTTTTAATCTAGCTGCTAAAGAAGGCATGAAATTCGGGATTCCTCTTTCGTCAACTTCACCAAAATTAGTGGCGTAGATAATATAATCAATTTCTTCTTTATCAATACCTGCGTCATCAATCGCTTGTAAAGAAGCGCGAAGTCCCAAATCCGAGTTATGATCATCTGCACTGATGTATCGTCTTTCTTCAATTTCTGTAATTTCTACAAATTTTTGAATGATTTCATCATTTGGTTTATCAATTTTTTCGTTGTTTTCGTCAAAAAAAACTGAGTCCATGAAGTGAGAACCGGTGACAACATTTTCTGGGATATAACATCCAGAGCCTATAATAACTGTATTTGGCATTGAAGATTTTTGAATAATTAACAGAACAAAATTACATTTTTTTTAAATAAGAAGTCGAGATTTGTTAGAAAAGCTATGCACAATCACAGAGAAGTTTCCATAACTATAACTAATACGAAATTTATCATCTACATTTCTTACAAATTATTACTAAATTTGCGCATTGTCTTTTTGAAAACTAATCAACAAGATAAATCTTAAAATGTTAAAGAACAACCCATCATTAAAGGGGCTTTTGATTGCTATTTTGGCAACAATTGCAGCTTTCGCAATTTATTTTATATTTCTAGCAAAGCCAAATTATTATTTGGTGGATAATCCCACACCCGACACTTACTACTTTAGTGTTAATAATGGAGAACAAAAGATTTTGTCGTCTGGACAATACTTAAAAGTTGACCTTAATAAAGGGAAAAACAGCATCAAAGTCTTTGATGAGAACAAAAAAATACTGTATGATTCTGCTTTTAATGTGAAGAACCAACGAGGACTAATCAATATTGCGCATAAAGATTACTATGTTTTCAAACAGTTTTATGGTTACTTCCGAGACAAAGATTCTTTGATTATGGCACAAGGAAGCATTAACATCGATGGTAAACCTTTTCTTGGAAACATCAAAAAAGAGAACAAATTGTATAGCGAGGATTTCTATTTCAATATCGATGAAGATTATGACAAAGTCATCAAAAATATTGATAAGGTAGAAAGCCGCACCAAAATCTTTAGAAAACAAGATTTTATTAATTATTACAACGAAAACTATAAGTTTTAATCAAATTTCACGTTTAATTATATATTTTTATTTTGGATCATAATAAAGTAACACCATATAACAGCGATAACAGCAAAAAAAGTCAAGTCGAAGACATGTTCGACAACATTGCACCCAAATATGACCTCCTTAATCATGTTTTATCAATGAAAATTGATGTGCTTTGGAGAAATACTTTGGTTAAATGGTTAAATAAAGACCAGCCAAAAAGTGTTCTGGATGTTGCAACAGGAACAGGTGATCTTGCAATTGCTGTACAAAAAGGTACACAAGCGCAAGTGACCGGACTTGACCTTTCGCAACAAATGTTGAATGTTGGTATCGAAAAGGTGAAAAAGCAAAACCTGTCGGACAAAATAACGATGATAAAAGGCGATGCAGAACATCTACCTTTTGAGGACAATCATTTTGATGCAGTTACAGTAGCTTTTGGTGTTCGAAATTTTGAAAATCTTGAAAAAGGTTTAGCCGAATTAAAAAGAGTTGTAAAAAATAAAAAAAGTGTTTATATATTAGAGTTTTCAAAAGTTGAAGGACTTATGGGGCCACTTTATATGTTTTATTTTAAAAACATTTTGCCAGCAATTGGCAAGTTGGTATCCAAGGATAACAGAGCTTACACCTATTTGCCAGACTCGGTTAACGCCTTCCCTTTTGGTGAAAAAATGAAAAATATATTGTTGCAAACAGGTTTTTCTAATGTAGAATATAAAAAACTAAGCTTAGGTATTGCAACTATTTATAAAGCCACAAAATAGTACCATGATAAAACCGAAACTAAAACATCTTGTAGCCTTCGGACTCTTGTGCAACTTTACAGTTAATGCACAATTGACAGACATTTTCAGGAAAAAAGATAGATTAGATAACCTAGAAGATTTTGACACACAAAAATTCAGTTGGGGATTTTATCTTGCCGCTAATAATTTTGATTCAAAACTAGTTTTGGATCCTCATTACGGGATGAATGGTCAGCAAAGTCTTATCACCTCAAAACCTGGTTATAGCTTTGGCGCAGGACTTATTGGGAAGATGCGTCTTAACGAATATTTAGATCTTCGTATGGAGCCTGGACTTCATTTTACGGAGAGAGAATATACTTTTAATACGCAAAGTAATGACCAATATGCCACTGGAACAACACAATTTCCAGCTTTTACGCCAGTCGCTCTAACCGATATCGATAAAGTAAAAAGAGTAAAATCCACCTACCTTGACATTCCCATTATGTTAGAAATCCACGGTGACAGATGGTACAATACGCGTCCTTACGCCGCTGGTGGTGTTAATTATTTAATGAACCTACAATCCAACGAAACCAGTACAGAAGATAATTCTCGAAATATTTTCCGTTCTACAACACACAATTTTGGTTGGACCGCGGAGATTGGAATGCAGATCTACTTCAGCCGTTTCAAACTGACGCCAGCTATTCGTGGAACATTCTTTATGAACAACGAAATTGTTGCTGACAATCCAGAAACACCACCATATTGGGCCGCTGGTATTTCGACCATGCAAACACATGCTTTCATGTTTGTTCTAAAATTTGAATAAAAAATTTAAAAACATTATTGTTTTATTAAAAAACATTTTTACATTTGCCTCATGAATTTATCATTAAACAAAAACTGGTGGTGGTCTTCAAAATCTTGGTCAAGGTCTTGAAGCTATTCGGCTTTTTGTATAGTGTAGAAATAAAATATTAAATCACAAAGACTTTGACGAATCCGTTAAAGTCTTTTTTTGTAGGATTTTGCGGCTTGGTCAAACTAAAAATAATATCAAAAATGAACATCAAACTCAATATCCAAATCAAAACATCGGTTAAATCTCAACTAGCCGATTTGTTTACGCCAATCGGCATTTATCTAAGACTTCGAGATCAATTTCGTGACACTATTTTATTAGAAAGCGCTGGCAATCAAAACAATGACAAAAACTATTCTTTTATTTGCATTAATGCTATTGCAGGCATCGAAATCCGAAATTACAACGAAGCCGAACTAAAATTCCCTCTAGAAAATCCTTTCAAAGTCGAAATACCAAATCAAAAATTAACAGAAATTCTTCAAGAATTTTCTCAAAGTTTCAACTGCGAAAAGCCAAATCATGACATCGGTACACAAGCGCAAGGACTTTTCGGATATACGAGCTATGACGCGATTCCATTCTTTGAAAATATAAAGTTTAAAGAAAAAGGCGACGAAACCAAAATCCCACTTCTTCGTTACAGATTGTACCAATATGTCATTGCAATCAACCACCACAACGACGAAATGTACATTATCGAAAATAAAATCGATGATCTAAAATCTGAGCTTTCGTTAGTCGAAAATATCATCAATCAAAAAAATGCACCAATCTTTCCCTTCGAAAAAATCGGTGAAGAAACTTCAAATCTTACCGATCAAGACTATCTAGATTTGGTAGAAATTGCCAAGAAACACTGTTTCCGTGGCGATGTTTTTCAATTGGTGTTAAGCAGAAGATTTGAGCAACAATTTCGCGGTGACGAATTCAATGTTTATCGTGCTCTACGCAATATTAATCCTTCACCTTACTTATTCTTCTTCGATTATGGTGATTACAAATTAATGGGTTCCAGTCCAGAAAGTCAATTAATCATTAAGGACGGGAAAGCTATTATTCATCCTATTGCGGGGACTTTCAAACGAACAGGAAATGTAGAAACAGATCTACAAGCTGCTGAAGAACTCAAAAAAGACCCGAAAGAAAATGCAGAACACACAATGTTGGTGGACTTGGCGCGCAATGATTTGAGTATTCATGGGAAAAATACAACAGTTTCAAAACTCAAAAAAATTCATTTCTTTTCGCATGTTATTCACATGGTTTCGGAAGTTGTTGCCTATGTTTCAGAAAATCAAAATCCTTACGAAATGATTGCAACGACCTTTCCACAAGGCACTTTGAGTGGCGCACCCAAATATCGCGCAATGCAGTTGATTGACGATTACGAAAAGACTTCGCGCAGTTTTTATGCAGGTTGTATAGGTTTTGTTGGTTTCGACGGCAGTTGCAATCAAGCGATTATGATACGTACTTTTTTGAGCAAAGACAACCGACTGTATTATCAAGCTGGTGCAGGTTTGGTGGCAAAATCAATCCCAGAAAATGAACTCCAAGAAGTCAATAATAAATTAGGAGCACTCAAAAAAGCGATTTCCAAAGCTGAAAAAATGCATTAATTTTTGGGCAGCATTTCCGCCTTCCGCTCCCACTCTTTTTTTGCCAAAGCTTTTGCAATTCAAAAAAGGAGTTCCGCTCAAGTCGGGCTGCAAATGAAGGATAATAATGAGTTTTTGAAATCTATATTTTATCAATCGACAAATAATGATGTGTAACAATAAAAGTCCAAGAGGACGCCTTAACAAAGAATAGGGCAAATCCTATTTGTTTTACTATAATTTATTACAAAAAAGAAAAACATGAAAAACAATATATTAGTCTTCGATAACTACGACAGCTTTACATATAACCTTGTGCAGATCATACAACAAATCACAGGTCATGAAGTTGACGTTTTTAGGAACGATGAAATTTCTATTGACGAAATTCAGAAGTATGACAAAATCATACTTTCTCCCGGTCCCGGTATTCCATCTGAGGCAGGTATACTTTTAGAAGTCATCAAAACCTACGCGCCCACCAAATCCATTTTCGGCGTGTGCCTCGGTCAGCAGGCGATTGCAGAAGCTTTTGGCGGAAGCCTAATCAACCTTTCCGAGATTTACCATGGCGTTGCAACCACAGCAAATCAAACTAAAGAACATTCGCTTTTTAAGAATTTACCAGAGAATTTAGAAGTTGGGAGATATCATTCTTGGGCAGTTAATCCTCAAGCATTTCCAGAAGAATTAGAAATCACTTCAGTTGATGAAAAAGGTATGATTATGAGTCTTAAACACAAAACTTATGATGTCCATGCTGTGCAATATCATCCCGAAAGTATTTTAACACCGCACGGAAAACAAATCCTCGAAAATTTTTTAAATTTTTAGTTTTTAAATCCAAGAACCACAAACTGACAACCGCCAACTAAAAACCAAACCAGATTATGAAACAAATTTTAGAATATCTTTTCAATCATCAGACACTTTCAAAATCCGAAGCCAAAGCTATTTTGACAGAAATCTCGATGAACAAATTCAATGACAGCGAAGTCACAGCTTTCATCACGGTTTTCATGATGCGCAGCATTACTTTGGACGAGTTTGATGGATTTCGCGAGGCGTTATTGCAATTGTGCACCAAAATTGACCTTGGCGCAGACGATGTTGTAGATATTGTCGGGACAGGTGGCGACGGAAAAGACACGTTCAACATTTCCACGTTGGCGAGTTTCGTAGTTGCGGGCACTGGTCAAAAGGTTGCTAAACACGGCAATTATGCGGCCTCTTCGGTTAGCGGCTCGTCCAATGTTTTAGAAGAATTGGGTTACAAATTCAAGTCGACTCAGACAGATTTACAACAAGATTTAGAAAAAGCCAATATTTGTTTTTTGCATGCACCATTATTTCATCCTGCACTTAAAACCGTTGCACCACTTCGCAAACAATTGGGTTTGAAGACATTTTTCAATTTGATGGGACCATTGGTCAATCCTGCGCAGCCAAAATATTCGATGATTGGCGTTGCTAATCTGGAGATTGCAAGAATCTATCAGTATTTACTTCAAAAGGAAAATAAAAACTTCATGTTAGTTAATGCTCTAGACGGTTATGATGAAATCTCGCTAACAGCTGACTCCAAGATATTTACGCAACAAGGCGAAAAGATTTTTTCGGCACAAGATTTAGGTTTCCAAAATCTAAAGCCAAGAGACATTTTTGGAGGAAAAACCAAAGCCGAAGCGGCCAAAATTTTTATGTCGGTTTTACAAGGCGAAGGGACGGAAGCTCAAAATAAAGTTGTTTGTGTCAACGCCACAATGGCTTTGCTCAATACAGAAAAGTATGGTAATTATTCAGATTGTTTGGCTTTAGCAACCGAAAGTTTAGCCTCTAAAAAAGCACTTAAAGCCTTTCAAAGTTTGCTTTAATATATAATTTTTATCCTGAGCAAAGCCGAAAGCTTCAGAAATCTAACGAAGAAATTGAATAAGTCAAAACGCACATTCTACCACAATAGAAAATCAAGTAACAAAATGACAATTTTAGATAAAATCATAGAACGCAAAAAGCAAGAACTGGAGGTTTCAAAAACGAAAATCAGCCTTCAACATTTAGAAGATTTCGAGTTTTTTAACAGAGAAACAATTTCCTTAAAAAACACTTTAAAATCCAAATCTGGCATCATTGCAGAATTCAAAAGACAATCGCCAAGTAAAGGTATTATCAACAACCACTTTTCATCTTTGGAAGTTGTAACCGCTTACGAAACATTTGGAGCAAGCGCGGTTTCTATTTTGACAGATTATGATTTTTTTGGAGGAAATTTTGAGGATATTCTATCAGTCCGAAATCACATTAACATTCCGATTTTGCGTAAGGATTTCATGATAGATTCGTATCAATTTTATGAAGCAAAAGCAATCGGCGCTGATGTCATTTTGTTGATTGCAGCTTGTCTTTCGCCAACACAAGTTTCAGAATTTACAGATTTAGCGCACCGACTTAATCTTGAAGTTTTATTAGAAATTCACTCGGAAGAAGAATTGAAACATATTAATAGCAAGGTTGATTTTGTGGGAATTAACAACCGAAATTTAAAAGATTTCGAAGTAGATTTACAACATTCAGTAGATTTGAAAAACCAACTTCCAAAAGATATTTTTTCCATCGCAGAAAGTGGAATTTACCATGAAGAAGATTTTAATTTTTTAAAAAACAAAGGTTTTGACGGATTTTTGATGGGCGAATATTTTATGAAAAACGAAAATCCAGGAAAGAAATTTGAAGAATTTGTATCAAACGTAAAAATTTAACAATGGAATTTCAAATCTCAAATCTCAAATCTCAAATCCAACTCAAAGTTTGTGGCTTAACAAAACTCGATCAAATTCAAGAATTAATTAACTTGAAAGTGGATTTTTTGGGCTTTATATTCTATGAAAAATCACCAAGATTTGTGCTAAATCATTTGACTTTAGAGCAAATTTCAAAAATCAATCATCAGGGAAAAGTTGGTGTATTTGTAAATGAAAGTATTGATAACATTGTAAATATTTCTGAAAAAGCACAACTCAATTTCATACAATTGCATGGCGATGAAACGGAGGAATATATTTTTGAATTAAGAAAAAAATTAGAAAAAAACATTGAAATAATTAAAGTATTTAGAATTGGACAAGATTTTACAGATTTGAAAAAAAAGATCGAAAAAATCTCAAAACTAAAATCTCAAATCTCAAATCTCTTATTCGATACGGATTCTCAAGCCTTTGGCGGAACCGGAAAAAGCTTTGATTGGTCAACGTTAAACGAATTAGCAATTCCTTTGCCTTACTTTTTAAGCGGAGGAATTTCAAACGAGAATATCCAACAACTCTCAACTATTAAACAACAACCATTTGCTTTAGACATCAATTCAAAATTTGAAATCGAAGCAGGAAATAAAAACATTCAAAAAATTATTGATTTTAAAAATCTCATTGCTAACATCTAAACTCTAATATCTAAGAAATAATGAATTTTAAAAACCCAGATAAAAACGGCTATTACGGCGAATTCGGTGGTGCATTTATCCCCGAAATGTTGTTCCCTAATGTCAAAGAATTACAAGAACAATATTTAGAGATCATCGACTCCGAAGATTTCCAAAACGAATATCAAGCGCTTTTAAAAAATTATGTTGGACGTGCAACACCGCTTTATTTTTCGAAAAATCTTAGCGAAAAATACGGAACAAATGTTTATTTAAAACGCGAAGATCTCAACCACACTGGCGCACACAAAATCAATAATGCACTTGGCCAAGCTTTGCTAGCAAAAAAGCTTGGAAAATATCGCATTATTGCAGAAACCGGTGCTGGCCAACACGGCGTTGCAACGGCGACAGCTTGTGCACTTCTCGGCCTGGAATGCATCGTATACATGGGCAAAATAGACATTGCAAGACAAGCTCCCAATGTGGCGAGAATGAAAATGTTGGGCGCAAAAGTGGTCCCTGCCACTTCGGGATCAAAAACTTTAAAAGATGCGGTGAATGAAGCTTTACGCGATTGGATCAACCATCCAACAACAACGCATTACATCATTGGCAGCGTTGTTGGGCCGCATCCTTTTCCAGATTTGGTGGCGAGGTTTCAAAGTGTAATTTCAAAAGAAATTAAAGAGCAACTACATGAACAAATTGGTCGCGAAAATCCAGATTATGTTATCGCTTGTGTTGGCGGAGGCAGCAATGCAGCAGGGACTTATTATCATTTTGTAAACCAACCAGAAGTCAAAATTATCGCGGCGGAAGCTGGCGGTTTGGGCATCGATTCTGGCAAGTCGGCGGCGACTACTTTCCTTGGGACTTTGGGCGTTTTGCATGGTAGCCAAAGTTTGGTGATGCAGACTGCAGATGGCCAAGTTATCGAACCACATTCAATTTCTGCCGGTTTGGATTATCCGGGAATTGGACCGATGCACGCTAATCTCTTCAAAGAAAAACGCGCAGAATTTTTCAGTATCAACGATGATGAAGCCCTAAAATCAGCTTTTGAATTGACAAAACTTGAAGGAATTATTCCTGCATTAGAATCGGCGCACGCCTTGGCGGTTTTAGACAAAAAGAAATTCGAAAAAGACGATGTTGTGGTCATTTGTCTTTCTGGTCGTGGTGATAAGGATATGGAAACATACTTGAAACATTTAGTAGATAGCTATTCCATTTAAAAGTTTTTGGGCGACAATTTCCGTCTTCCACTCTCGCTTTTTCTTTGTTTTTCGGCAGCTTCGCCGCCGAAAAACAAAGAAAAGAGCTCCGCTCAAGCCGGGTCGCAACGTTGTTATCCATAAAAAAAATTGCCATTTCGAATGAACACTGACCTTGTCGAAGTAGAAGTAAGGAATGTCTTTAAAACATGAGATTTCACCTAAGGTCGAAATAACAGTCGCTCAAATAACTTAATTTCTAACCTCTAAAATCTAACTTTTCAAAAAAAATGAAAAAAATCAATATATACTTTACAGCGGGCGCCCCGCAATTGGATGACACTGGAAAAATCGCAAAAATTATTCAAGATTCTGGGGCAGGTATGATGGAAATTGGTATTCCATATTCGGATCCTGTTGCAGATGGACCAATTATCCAAGACGCTCACCTTTTGGCGTTGAAAAACGGAATGACCATCACAAAATTATTTGAACAACTTGTAGAAATAAAAAATTCTGTCACGATTCCAAAAGTTTTGATGGGATATATTAATCCCGTTTTGCAATTTGGATTTGAAAAATTTTGTCGAAAATGTCAGGAAGTTGGTGTTTCAGGATTAATAATTCCGGATCTTCCAGCTTTCGAATTTGAGAAACAATACGGCAAAATTTTAGAAAAATACAGCATCAATTTTTCATTTTTGGTAACACCCGAAACTTCCGAAGAGCGCATCAAATATTTGGATTCGTTAAGTTCTGGATTTTTGTATGCGGTAAGTTCTTCTTCGACCACAGGAAACGCCAATGCAACTTTGAAAAATGTTGATTATCTGAGTCGACTTGCTTCGCTTAATCTTAAAAATCCGGTTTATGTTGGTTTCGGAATTAAAAATAAACAAGATTTTGATTCGGTGACGGAAAATCTGCAAGGTGGTATTATCGGGACGGCTTTTGTGAAAGTCCTCCTCGAAAATAAAAATTGGGAATCTGAAGCTTCCAATTTTGTGAAATCAATCCTATCCTGATTATAAGAAATCTCCTAGTACTGATGGAAGCGACAACACAAAAGATATAGTGGAAACCTAACGAAGTGGTTCGGCGGAGCCAAAGCAGGTTTTTGGCTCCTAACAATTATCAGTGCTTTTATTAGTCGTGGGAGAAAGCAATTACTTAACTTTGCAAATTAAATTTTAACCGAATGAATGCATTTATTGAAGAACTAAAATGGCGCGGGCTTTTTGCCGACATGACGCCCGGGATTGAGGAGCAACTTGAAAAAGAGATGACCACAGCCTATATTGGTTTTGACCCAACTGCAGATTCGTTACACATCGGAAGTTTGATTCCAATTAAAATTTTGGCTCATTTTCAACGTCATGGACACAAACCTGTTGCTTTGGTTGGTGGTGCGACGGGGATGATTGGTGACCCATCTGGAAAATCCGCAGAACGAAATCTGTTAGATGAGGCTACCCTTTTGTATTACGTAGATTGTCTTAAAGGTCAATTGTCGCGCTTCTTAAACTTTGACGGTAACGAATCTAACAAAGCAGAATTGGTGAACAATTACGACTGGATGAAAGAGGTGTCTTTCCTAGATTTTGCAAAAAATATTGGTAAACATATTACGGTAAATTACATGATGGCGAAAGACTCTGTTAAGAAACGTTTCTCTGGTGAAGATGGCGCCGACGGAATGAGTTTTACAGAATTTACATACCAATTGATGCAAGGTTACGACTACCTTCACCTATACCAAACCAAAGGTATCAAGCTGCAAATGGGAGGTTCTGACCAATGGGGAAATATCACCACAGGAACAGAACTTATCCGTCGTAAAGTGCAAGGAGAAGCCTTTGCGTTGACCACAAAATTGATTACTAAAGCTGACGGTTCCAAATTTGGGAAATCTGAAAGTGGTGAAAACTATTGGCTAGATGCCAAAAGAACATCGCCTTACCAATTTTACCAATTCTGGTTAAATGCAACCGATGAAGATGCCGAGCGTTTTATAAAATACTACACATTCTTGGACAAAGATGTTATCGAAGCCTTGATTGCTGAACATAAAACAGCACCACACGAACGCCAGCTTCAGAAAAAATTAGCAGAGGAAGTGACCATTTGGGTGCATGGACAAGAAGAATATGCGAAAGCTTTGAAGGCTTCGGAAATTCTTTTTGGACGTTCTACAGCAGAAGATTTGGTGAGCCTCGATGAAGCTTTATTTTTACAAATTTTTGATGGTGTCCCTCAAAAAGAAATTGCTAAGTCTGAGGTTATCGGCAGCAATATTGTAGATTTAATTTCTGAAAAATCAGGCTTTTTGAAATCTAAAGGCGAAGCAAAACGCGAATTAACGGGCAATGCGATTTCTATTAATAAAGAAAAAGTGAATGAAAATTTTGTAGCTTCTGATAAAGACCTTATCGACGGTAAATTTTTATTACTTCAAAAAGGTAAAAAATCGTATTTTATCGTGAAAGCGATTTAGTATTGATTAATAATTTAACATAAAAAAACCTTCCTTTTCTGAGGAAGGTTTTTTGTTTCACATTAAGGTTTATTAATAATTTTTGGGGTAACAGATTTTCCTTCTGCAAGGTGAGCTTTAAGAAAATAACTTCCTGATGGAAGTTGTGAAATATCAATTATATTTGTGTTTTTGGATTGTAAAACCAGCTTTCTTTCCATATTGGTGATTTCAGTCTTTATCATACTTCTTTAGATTTTAAGTTGATGATATTCGAACTGCTTTTGGGATCAACTTCGACATATTTATCCGAATCTGTATCGGAAATAGAAAGATTGCTATTGTTCCCGTAAGTGAAAGCTCGTGTAGGAGCAGTTGGATACCGATCAATGCTTATACCTGAAAAAGATATCAACAATAAGAATCATTTTACAGATGGAGAAACCCACATATAAGTCACCATATTAGTAGTAACATTAGGACTACCTTTAGATATTGTATTTATGGTTTGTTGTCTTTTAATTCTAAGCGTATTTGTAAAGCTGCCCGGTGGCGTTTTAAGTGTCACATCAGCATCAGTTGTAAGGTTTTCTGTACCTATAGTAGTAATCTTTGGTGGCTCCGTAGCCGTAATCCAATTATCTGTAAATTTCTGCAAATAAGTAATATTGTTATACATTAGGTCTGTCTGAAAGTCATCATAGATTAGCTTCTCTACCCTTCCAGTTGTCGTAATATTTTTTCCTCCAATGATCTGGTATGTATTATTCGCTAAAAGAGAATAAGTATAAATAGTATTCCTTCCGCCTTCTTCGTAACCAACAGTCCCCAAACAATTAGCCAAAAGAAGATCCGCTCAATCACTATTAACAGGACAGTCCATATCTATTTGCGTGCTCTTAACAACACTTTGATATTTGCGAAAATCCCAAACTTAGTTCGCTCCTTCAGGACCCAGAGTTAGAGTATCCAACAAATTATTATTGGCATAATAATATCTAAAAGACTCCCATCTATATGTGAAGCCGGAATACAAGCCTGTGCAAACGAATAACTACCAAAAAACAATGCTATTGCGTAAATTGTTTTCCTATTTTTTTAAAAAAAATTTACTAATTTTAATGTATACATCTAAAAAAGTCGAAAAAATTAAACCTTCCGACTTTCTAGACCTTCATTATTTCTTTACAAGTTAAAGTTTAAGCGAAATAGAACCATTATCCAAATCGGTTACATTTTTATCAGTAAAGATCGATTTTGATTTTTCCTGAATTTTATTCAACAAATCATCCGTAGAACCAGTATGGCTTACTTTAATGATCGAGCTATTGGTATTAAATTTCATCTGTGTGGACTCTACTCCTTTTAACCCATTAACAATGTTGTTGAGTTCTTTAAGAGTTGCAAGAGAAGCGTTAGAAACATTTATCGTTGTTTGCATAGTTTCAGCGACTTCTGCAGTCTTCGTTTCATCAGGTTTATTTTTCTTCCCAAACATTGAGGCCAATTTACCACCTGTTTTATTGGCTCTCTCTGCCGTATTTGCCGCGCGATCTACCTTTCTAGAAGCATTATCCACTTTACTAGCGATATTATCTATTTTATCAAAAAAACTTTGAGCGCTTAAGCTGGCCACACCAAACGCAAGACATAACGTAACTGTAATTAACTTTTTCATAATAAACATTTTTAGTTTGATATTTTGTTATTTCAAATGTACCTGCTCCTATGTTTTGAAACAATCCCTAAAAAGATGTATTTTTTTCTACCTGATTCTTAGTATTTTTTTTCATAAAAATAATATCTACTTTTAGATGAATTAAATTTTCATTTCACTACGCATGAAAAAAATAATCTCTAAGTCTATAATAAAGGGAATCTTATTTATCTTTTTCTGTCTTATCGGTGGACTTTTCCAAAGCCAGAATGTAATTCCGATTGATGAAACAAAATATTTGGACAGTCTACAATATGCGTATAAAAAGACAGTCAACCCAAAAGAAAAGGCCAATTGTTTGTTTCTGATGTCCGAATTTTATAGAGACCGAGACAGTCTTACTTCTAAGAATTATTTAACCTCTGCACAAAAACTTGTTGGTAATGATGTCATGCTTTCTGCAAAATCCAGTTTTTATGAAGGGATGCTTTATTACAGCAACTACAAGGATAAAGCAGCGCCGTTCCTAAAAGAATCTATTGAAAAATTCGAAAAAATAAAAACCCAAGAAGCAGATTATTATCAGGCTGCTGCATGGTATTATTATGCGGCAACACAAAAGGATAACGAAGGTTATGGTTTTGTCATTAAACAAATTTTAGAACACTCCTTACCACTTGTGGAAAAGCACCATAACCAAAAAAAAATTGCAAATTATTATAACCTCTTGGGCATTATTTTCACTTACAATTTAAAATTTAAAAAATCAGAAGAGTATCTTTTTAAAGCACAAAAAATTTTGGAAAAGACAGCTCCTTCTTCTGTTGAACTCTATAATAATTATCTGAATTTATGCAATAATTTTTGTTATCAAAGTAACGGAAACACCGCCAAAGTTTATCTTAAAAAGGCAGAAGCTTTCATTAAAAATTATCCTAATTCTTCATACAACACCGCATATATATTCAGTAATACACTTTATCATATCACCACGCAGCAAAATCTTAAAGCACTCGACATTATTGAAAACGGAATGTTATATTCTAATAAATTCGGACAAAGATTGTACAATCAATTTTTCGCAGTAAATAAATTTGACATTCTTACCAAACTTGGCCATTACAACGAAGCAAAAACGACTCTTCTTAATGTATTGGATGCTAAGTTTGTTACCAAAGATGCCTACAACCGCAAAACCATTTACCAACAGCTTGTACGGATAAATGAATTGATGAAAAATGACAAAGAAGCCCTAAAATGGTCCAAACTTTATTCTAAACTTAGTGACAGTATTAATGACAGCAAGATGAAACTGGAAGTTTCTCGGTTAGAAACCCAGTACCAAACCTCTGAGAAACAAAAGGAAATCAATCAGAAAATTTTTGAAATCAGCAAGAAAAATCAATACATGTGGATTCTTGGGCTTCTTGCCTCACTGCTTCTAACTTTAGCCATATTTTTAATTCTTTACAATAAAAACCGTAGAAAATTAGCTGTGCAAAGAGAAATAAACCTCCACCAAAAACTCACACAACAAGAACAGGGCGAAAAACTTAAAATTACGCAAGCCATGCTCAATGGCGAAGAACGAGAAAGAGAGCGGGTTGCCAAAGATTTACACGATGGTCTTGGTGGTCTTCTGGCAGGTGCCAAACTCAATCTTTCGAGCTGGGGAGCACAGCACACCAATACAGAAAATGAAGAAAATTTTCAGAAAATCGTAGGACAGTTAGATTATTCAGTAAACGAACTCAGAAGACTTTCGAGAAACATGATGCCGGTGACGCTCTTAAATTTCGGATTAGAAATCGCCCTGAAAGACCTTTGCGATTATTACAGTACAACTAAAACAAGTATAGAATTCCAGCCGATGAACATCGAAAAAAATTTATCATCACATATACAAATCAATATTTACCGTATCGTTCAAGAATTATTGTCAAACGCAATTAAGCACTCCAAAGCCAATAATATTTTGGTGCAATGTTCACAGTCTGACGATTTTTTTTTCATCACAGTAGAAGATAACGGAATTGGCTTTAACCAAGACCACCTGAACAGCACCGAAGGACTCGGTATGCACAATCTTAAAACCCGCATAGAACTTCTAAAAGGGAAAATGGAAATTATTTCCGCCCAAAACGAGGGAACATCTATTAACATTGAACTTAGAACCGATGCAAAATCTTAACATCAAAATTGCCATTGTAGATGACCACCCCATTGTAATTCAAGGCTTGAAGGCAATGCTCAACAAAGAGAATAAATTTGAAATCAGCGAAACTTTTTCTGATGGCAAAACTTTTATTGAGTTCATTAAAAAAAATCCTTTAGACATTGCACTTCTCGACATTTCCTTACCAGATTACAATGGTATTGAATTGTGCAAAGAAACAAAAAAAATGCAACCTGCTTGTAATGTTTTAATCTTCAGCAACCGATCCGAGCGCAGTATCATCATGCAGTGTATTCAGAACGGAGCAAGCGGATATTTACTAAAAAACGCAACCATGGAAGAGGTTATTCTTGGAATTAAAAAAGCCACCGCAGGCGAGATTGTTTTTTGTAAAGAAGTACAACAGATTATCAGCAAACCCTCGCTTCTAGAATTGGAAGGAACTGCCCGACTTACCAAACGGGAAAAAGAGATTCTCTTGCTTCTTTCTCAGGGTAAAACCAGCTCCGAAATTGCCAATCAACTTTCTTTAAGTGCTCTTACTGTTGATACCCACCGAAGAAATATCATGCAAAAATTTGGTGCAAAAAACATTACCGAAATGATCAAAACTGCAATGGAGCAAAATATGATTTAGTTCAAATTATGTTTTTGAAATTTAATGGTATAACAGATGAAATACGCTTCCCTCAGATTTTTTTTAAAAATTTGAGCACTAAAAAAATTATCTTTGCTCTATGGATTTAACATACATCTTACGAGAACCAGAAAATATTACGAGCGCAACACCATTACTTGTTATGATACACGGTTATGGAAGTAATGAAGAAGATCTATTTAGTTTTGTGCCAACGCTTCCTAAAGATTGGCTAGTTGTAAGCTTTCGAGCGCCAAAAGAAACACCTTACGGCGGTTATGCTTGGTATGACATCGATCTTACAAATCCCGAAAAATATGTTGATGTAGAACAGGCAGAAGCATCAATTTCTGGAATCATGGAGGCTATCATGAAAATCAGCACCCAATATGGTTTGGTCGATAACCCGACGCATCTATGCGGCTTTAGTCAAGGTGGAATTTTGAGTTATGCATTGGCATTACGTTTTCCTCAATTATTTAATAAAGTTGCGTGTCTTAGCAGTTATCCAGAAGAAAAGCTTTTAACAAACATTGTTAAGGATAAGAAAAAACTAGAGCAATTAAGATTTTTTGTATCTCATGGGACAGACGACGCTGTAATCCCGATGGATTGGGGACGAAAAGCTGCAGAATTACTATACGATCTAAGTTGCTACTTCAGCTTTCGAGAATATATGAGCGGACATGGTGTTAATCAAAAAAATTATATGGATTTGATGACATTTTTCCAATCCTAATAAATCTCAATTTATCCTTGTGGCATAGCTTTTGCAAGCTTTTCTAGGAGCACAAATAATGGAGAACAATTAAACAAAAAGCTATTCAGTTTTGAATAGCTTTTTGTTTATAATCGATTATTATTGAATTATTTATAATTCACTTTTCCTCCGATAACTTTTTTCTCGTTTCGATTTTCTGGATTACCGTAAACATTGATAATTCCGCCTGCACGAGTGGTTGTCGTAACATCTTGACTTGCAAAAACATTAGCTTCACCTCCTGCATTAACAGTCACCGAGGTAGTTTCGGACTTTAGCTCTGCTCCTTCGTATTTTCCGCCCGTGTTAACAACAACATCTTGTGTAGTCGTTTCACCAGCAATTTTTATTAAACCTCCAGTATTAACTTTAGAAGAAACGACTGTCGAGTTCGCAACAACATCAATCACCGAACCTTCATTTGATATTAAACTTAGATTAGAAGATGTAATTGGCGAAGTCGATGAAATAAGAGAGCCTTGACTAGCTTGTAGACTTGCTATATTTTTGTAATACAAAACAATTTTAGTGGCGTCACCTTGCATAACTTTAGAGGTAATCATTCTTACTTTTAGCTCGTTACCACTATTAACAAATTCGACATTACCAGCATTCTTTCCAGAAATATCGGCTTTATACTCATCGCCTGGGATTAGTTCTACATTAATCTGATCAAAAACTTTAAGTTTTGTAAAGCTTCCTACATTTTTCATTTGTGCAAAGGCAAGTGTTGTACCTGCTGCAATCATCATTGTGGTCAAAATTTGTTTAATCATAATTTTGGTTCTTATTTAGCTTTTTAGTCATGACAAAATCAATACCATAGTTGGTTGGCAAGATAATTTAATTTTAATTAATTATCATTCATAAATAGTTTTTAAAAACTTTTCAATAAAAACATTACATTTGATTTTGGAAAGATCTATATTCGATGTCAAGATTTTATTTATTCGTTGTTTGTTTTTTAATAATAGGTTGTCAATCTGTTAAAAAATCTAATGTCGAATTCGAAAAAAAAATCCCTATCCAGCGATTATATGAAGATATTGACCAAACCTACACTTCTCTTAAACGATTTCACCCTGAACTTTATTGGTACATTTCTGAAAAAGATTTAGAAAAGAAATTTGACAGTCTCAAAATCACCATTTTGGAACCGTTAAACAAGCAAGAATTTTATTTTAAACTCGCGCCAGTTATCGCCCAAATCAGAGAAGGCCATCTCCGACTTAGCATTCCGCAAAAACGATATACAAAAGCAGAAACAAAATTTTACGAAAAAAAAACGCCACTTTTTGGACAATATACCTATCGCATTTCGGAAAAGAAAATGATCGTTTATAATCCAACGGTTGATTCTGAAAAAAAACTTTTTCCCGGAACCGAAATCTTAGAAATAAACGGTGTAAAAGTTATCGATTTAATCAAAAAATATCGAAGTGTTATGACGTCGGACGCGTACAACCAAACCTATTACAAATATGCGTTGAGCGAGGCTTTCTTTAATTATTACACCGCAGAATATGGTCTTCTGAATGAAGTTAATTTAAAGATAAAATTCAAAAATCAAATTAGTGACTTTGTCTTAAAAAGAGTCGATAAAGAGGAAATTAAAAAACAAAATTATACGCCTAGTAAAGAGTTGAAAAAAATCTATGATTTTGATGCGAGAACCAACTCTTTCAACCGAAGTATGCGTTTTGCAGTCGCAGATAGCTCTGTCGCATATATGAAAATAAAAACTTTCTCGGATACAGGTTCAGCAAAATTTTATAAAAAAACATTCAAAAAAATCAAAGAAGCAAAATCAAAATATTTGATTTTGGATATCCGAAATAATCTGGGAGGCTCTTTGAACGAAATCAACAACCTATATTCTTATCTAACTACTGAGAATTATACTTTGGTAAAAATGCCAGAAATGACTTTTGAAAATGTGGCAATACACCGCAATTATTTTTACAATTTACCAACCACCAGCAAAATAATTCTAGCGCCTGCATATCCGTTTTTTATTGCAGGTAACCGTTTTTTATCCGGAAAAAATAAAGAAGGTAAAGCTATTTTTAAAGAATCAGCAGCTAAGGAAAGTAAGTCCAAAAAAGATGCTTTCCACGGGAAAATTTATGTTTTAGTAAATGGTTCAAGCTTTTCTGCATCTTCTATTATTGCCGCAAAATTAAAACATGACAAACGCGCAATTATCGTAGGTGAAGAGACTGGCGGCGCTAATGATGGTACAGTCGCAGGTTTTAATAATACGATCGAATTAACCAATTCTAAACTTAATCTACCAATCGGTTTACTTTTCATCCAACCCAACATCGATCCTCTAGGGCAAAAACGTGGTGTAATACCCGATGTGGAACTTGATGCCGATTTCTATAATGTCAAACAAGACAAAGATCTTCAACTAGAATGGATTCTTAACGATATCCAAAAAAAATCGGACTAAATGTCTAAAATTCCGTTTTGGCAGTTTCTTTGTGTAATCTGACAAAGAAATACATAACATTATGGAAGATAACAAAGATATACACGAGGAAAACGAACATTTAACGACTGACGAACCAACCAATGCAGAAGAAAATGCGACTGACAATGTGACAGCCGAAAAGACTTCTGAGGAATTATTGGCAGAAGAAAAAGACCGTTACCTTCGTCTTTATGCAGAATTCGAAAACTACAAAAGAAGAACTGCAAAAGAAAAGAACGAATTCTTTATGTACGCTAACCAAGATATTATGATCTCGATGTTAGCAATCCTTGACGACTTCGAAAGAGCACTTAAAGAAATTGCTAAAACGGGTAACGAAGATGATATTAAAGGCGTAGAATTGATTTATCAAAAATTCAAAGGAAAATTAATGGAAAAAGGTCTTAAACCAATTGAAGTTAAACCTGGCGACGACTTTAACGTCGATTTTCATGAAGCGATTACGCAAATCCCAGCACCAACACCTGAATTAAAAGGAAAAATCGTTGACGTTATTGAGAATGGTTACCAACTTCATGATAAAGTTATTCGTTTCACAAAAGTAGTAACAGGAGCTTAAAATCGCTTATATAAAGCATTTTTAGAATTTAAGACAATGGCAAAAAGAGACTATTACGAGATATTAGAAGTTACGAAAACTGCAACTTCCGAAGAGATTAAAAAAGCTTATCGTAAGCAAGCTATCAAATATCACCCAGACAAAAATCCTGGCAACGAAGAAGCAGAGGAAAAATTCAAAGAAGCTGCGGAAGCTTATGAAGTGCTTAGCGATGACAACAAGCGTGCACGCTATGATCAATATGGTCACGCTGGTGTTGGCGGCGCTGCTGGTGGCGGATTTGGCGGTGGCTTCGGTGGTGGCATGAACATGGAAGATATTTTCAGCCAATTTGGAGATATTTTTGGTGGGCATTTCGGCGGTGGCTTTGGCGGCGGCGGCGGCCGTCAACAACAAGTTAGAGGAACTAACCTTAGAATCCGTATCAAGCTTAACCTAGAAGAAATGGTGAATGGTACGCAAAAGACGGTTAAAGTTAAGAAAATGAAGTTGGCGGAAGGTGTAACTTCAAAAACTTGTCCTACTTGTCAAGGTTCTGGCGTACAGATTAAAGTAATGAATACCATGTTCGGACAAATGCAAACGCAAGCTAATTGCGGAACTTGTAATGGTATTGGAAAAGTTGCTGACAAAATTCCGGCTGGCGCTAACGCACAAGGTTTGGTTAAAACTGAAGAAGAAATCACAATCAACATCCCGGCTGGAGCTCGAGATGGCATACAACTTAATGTGAGAGGGAAAGGTAACGACGCACCTTTTGGTGGTGCTGCGGGTGACCTTTATGTTGTGGTAGAGGAAGAAGTAGACAAATTGATTAAACGTGAAGGCGACAATCTTCACCAAGAATTATTTATTTCTTTTGCTGAAGCGGCTTTAGGAACTTCTAAAGAAATCAATGTTGTTGGTGGAAAAGTAAAAATAAAAGTTGAAGAAGGCACACAATCTGGAAAAATTTTGAGACTTGCTGGTAAAGGTCTTCCGAATATTGAAGGTTACGGCGGCAAAGGCGACATGTTTGTACACATCAATGTATGGACGCCTCAAAAGCTTACTAAAGAACAAAAAGCATTTTTCCAAAGTCAAATCGACAATAACGAAATGACTGCAGAACCAACTGGCAAAGAAAAATCTTTCTTTGAGAAAGTTAAAGATTTATTTGATTAAATCATTGCCAAACATATCTAAAACCTACTTTCGAAGTAGGTTTTTTTTATTTAAATCACCATTAATGATAATCTTAAAAACCTCAGCAAATAAATCGCTCATAAGCTGCGCTTCATCTGCTCATAAATTGTTACCTGCTTCTTTCAAAAGCTCTAGCTGACAAGTGATATTAACTTTTGATTTTCGAATTTTAATGTACTTTTTAACCACCAAATTAATTATAAATGTCGACAACATTCCTGTTCTGAAATCACCATAAATTAAAAAAGCCATTTCTGCAGGCGACCTATTTTTTGGCGGAGAAAATTGTACAATACAAAATCTCAGTCAAAAATAAATTTTTAATTAAAAAATAACTTCGAAAATAAAAAGCCTTTCAAATTAGGAAAGGCTTATCAATATTTATTTTACCAAAAGTTTTTCGCAAACCAACTTACTAAAAACCTCCTGTTTACCATCAATCTCGATGAGCATCGATTGGTCAAAACTTTCTATACTTATAACTTTCATTTCGGTTCCCAGTTGGATATTTCGTTTGTTAAGATAACTAAGAAAATCATCGGAAGATGTTGCGACAGAAGCAAAAACAACATTTTCATCCACTTTGCACTGACTTAATTTTTTAAGCTCTGGTTGTACGACAACGCCATCTTTATCAGGAATTGGCTCGCCATGCGGATCAACTTTCGGGTGATGGAGGATTTCATCCATTTTATCAAAAAAAGCATCAGAATGTATGTGTTCTAGTTGCTCTGCAATTTCGTGGACATTCTCCCAACCAAAACCCATTTTTTCCACCAAAAACATTTCTGTTAGACGATGCTTCCTCACGATGAGCGCGGCCTCTTTCCTACCCGCTTCGGTGACACGGATTGGTTTGTAAGATTCGTAAATGACCCAATTTTTCTCTGCAAATTTTTTAATCATACTGTTGACAGATGGCATTTTTATTTGCAGACGTTTGCTAAGATCATTTACCGAAACCTCGTGTTCATCATTCATTAGATGATATAAGGCTTTCAAATAATTTTCTTCTGTTAAGGAATTCATACATCAAAGGTACAAAATGTTAGATTAACTTAATTTTAAAACTAACTTTTAATAATGTTAGAATTTTTATTAAATTAAAAACAATCGAAACCACTTAAATATTTGTAATTTTGAAAGGAATTATAAATTTAATACTGAAAATAAAAATAGTGCATGACTACAAAATACGACAGGATTCCTAATACGTTGTTCATCAAAAATCGTAAAAAATTTGTCTCTCAAATGAAACCAAATTCGATAGCGATTTTTAATTCTAATGACATCTACCCGATTAGTGCCGACTCTACGCTAGCTTTTCAGCAACACCGCGACATTTTTTATCTATCAGGTGTTGACCAAGAAGAAAGCATTTTATTAATTTTTCCAAATGCTTACAAAGAAGAGTATCGCGAAATTTTGTTTGTTAGAGAAACCAACGATCATATCGCTGTTTGGGAAGGTGAAAAATTGAGCAAAGCAGATGCAACCGAAGTTTCTGGCATTAAAACCGTAATGTGGTTATCGGAGTTCGAAAAAGTGTTTTACGATTTGATGGCGGAAGCTGAGAATATTTATTTAAATAAAAACGAACATTATCGCGCAGCTGTTGAGACACAAACGCGTGAGGATCGCTTCATCGAATTTGTAAAAAAACAATACCCTCTTCATACAATTTTGCGCAGTAATCCCATTTTGCAACGTTTAAGAAGTATCAAAGAACCAGAGGAAATTACTTTAATTCAACATGCTTGTGATATTACAGAAAAAGGAATTCGCAGACTTCTTGGCTTTGTAAAACCTGGCATTTGGGAATATGAAATCGAAGCCGAATTGGCACACGAATTTATAAAAAATAGAAGTCGTGGGTTTGCTTACACACCGATTATTGCAAGCGGAAACAATGCTAATGTTTTACACTATATTTCTAACAATATGCAACTGAAAGATGGCGATCTTATACTGCTGGATGTTGGTGCAGAATACGCGAACTATTCGTCGGATTTAACTCGAACAATCCCCATCAATGGAAAATATACACCGCGCCAAAAACAAGTCTACAATGCGGTTCTTAGTTGTAAAAAAGAGGCTGAAGATCGCTTGATTGCTGGAAATAATTGGCATAAATTCCATAAAGAAATGGGCGAAGTCTACACTTCTGCTTTGTTAGATTTAGGATTAATTGATAAAGCTGATGTACAAAATCAAAATCCAAAATGGCCAGCTTACAAAAAATATATGATGCACGGGACATCGCACCACATGGGACTTGACACGCACGACTATGGACTTTTGTCAGACGACTTCGTAGCAGGAATGGTCTTTACCAACGAACCTGGATTCTATATTCCCGAGGAAGGTTTTGGCGTGCGACTTGAAGACGATTATGAAATCCAAGCATCTGGAAACCCAATAAACTTTATGAAAAACATTCCTATAGAAGTCGATGAAATCGAATCTTTGATGAATCATCAAGTTTAAAAACAACAAAAAAGCTCTCAAATTTGAGAGCTTTTTTTATTTCTATTTCGAATTATCTTCTATAACATTAGCCAAAGCACCGGAGGGACAAGCATTAATCTGTGCGATTAATTCTTCTTTTGTTGCATTTTCTGGTTTAATCCAAGGTTTATCTTTGGGATAATAAACTTGAAGAAGTGATTTGACGCAAACGCCCGCATGTTGACACTTACTAGGTGTCCACAATACTGTAATATCTTTGTTTTTAGTGTATCTCTTCGTTTCCATATCAATATTATTGTTTATTTAAAGTTATGTAAATTTGAGATAAACGAATTTTTATAGTGCTTTTTTAAACCTAAATTAATTCTATTTCAGTAGATCTTTAAGGGCATCTTCTAATTTTGGAAACTTAAATTGAAATCCTTGTTTTAAAATTTTTTCTGAAGAAACCCGGCTTCCTTTTAATATTAAATTGGCCATTTCGCCAAACATTATTTTCAATCCAAAAGCTGGAACATTCGGGAACCAAAGTTTCTTTTGAAGTTGTTTTGCAACCGCTTTCGTTAAATCTTTGTTGGTGATATGCTCGGGAGTCGCAGCATTATAAGCGCCAGACATCGTATCATCCTCGATTGCTTGCAAATACATCGCACACATATCATCAATATGTATCCAAGGCACATATTGCTTTCCACTTCCTAGAGGCGCTCCCGAATTTTTAGAAATCGGTTCTCTCAATTCTGACAAAAGTCCGCCTTTATCTGACAAAACGCCAGAAGTCCGCAACATGACTACCCGATCTGCAACACTCTTAAAGTCCTGAGCCTTTTGCTCCCAAGCCTGACAAACTTTACCAAGAAAATCATCGGCTGGCGAATCTGTTTCAACAAAGATTTTTTCAGATATGATCGCACCATAATAGCCAACTGCCGATGCAGAAACAAAAGCTTTAAGTCTAATATTTTGCTTTTCAATTTCAGCGTGAATAATATCCGCAGAAATCACACGACTGTCAATAACTAATTTTTTGTAAGACTTTGTCCAACGCATCGCAATGGGTGCGCCAGCAAGATGTACAACATAGTCAACACCATCTAAAGCACCATCTTCGATAGAATTATTATCGTAATCTAACTTAAAAGATTTGTAAGGACTTTGTTGTTTTTCGTCATCGAATCTTACTAAAACATGAACGTCATAGCCTTTAGAGGTGAGCAATTCACAAAGTGCAGAACCGATTAAACCTGTCGACCCAGTAACAAGAATTTTAGATTTCGTCATCAATTATAGTAATCGGATTTTATCATCTTCAATGTCGATTATTTTGTCTTTGTAAAGACCGCCAATCGCCTTCTTGAAATTCTTCTTACTCATCTGCAGTTCGTCTTTTATCTCTTCAGGGGACGACTTATCCGACAAATATATCAAGCCGTAGTTATCATTTAGTTTATCAATAATTTTTTGCTTGAACTCATCGATATTTTCAAAACCTTCTGGCTGCAAAGACACATCAATCTTACCATCTTCACGAATCGCCTTAATATAGCCTTGCTCTGTAGACAGTGGATATAATTTTTTATAAACATCAGAAGCGTAGATTAATGCAATATACTTTTTATCGATGATAACATTCCAACCCAATTCGGATTCGCCAATCATTAATAAATCGACTTTATCACCTTTTTTAAATGGTAAGTCTGAGTATTGCGGATTACGTTTAAACTTGGTTGTTCCTGTAATTCTACCACTTTCTTCATCAATATAGACGTAAACGATGTAACGTTTGCTTTCAAGAATTTTTCCTTTTTGTTGTTTGTAAGGCACGAACAAATCCTTGATAATCCCCCAGTCCATAAAAGCACCACTCGGCAAACTCTGTACGCAAGTCATCACAGCAAATTCGTCCACTTCACATAAAGGTGTTTCGGTTGTCGCTTTTAATTTGTCATCATCTTGATACACAAAGACGTCAACATCTTGATCAACTTCTAAAGTCGAATTAACTAGAATCTTAGATAAAAAGGCTTTCTCGCCTAATTCATCTATCAAAATGTAACCTGAGTTATTAACTTCTGAAACCTTTAGCGTCTGGAATTTTCCTACTTGCATTGTAAATATTTGTTGCAAAATTAAGCAAAATAAAAACATCCGCCTTATAGACGGATGTTGTGTTTCTAAAACTTGTTTTTAAACGTAAATCCTAGCATAAACCAACGGCCTGGCATTGGCACAAGACTCGTTTCGGTGTATTCAGCATTCGTAATATTGTTGACTAAAAGATAAATATTAAGCTTATCAGTCTGATAGTTTAACTTCGCATCAAGAAGATTATAACTTCCCAAAGCGATTCTCTCATTGTAACGATAGACAACTTCTGTCCCGAATCGCCAATATTTTGCATGCAACTTTGCATTGAATTGATGACGAAGATTATCTAAAACGTATTTCGAAAACGCTTGATCTTCACGATTAATTTTGTTATCCAGATAAGTATAACCTACTGATAGACTGTTAACTATCCAATTAAATTTTTGAGCAATTTCGGTTTCAAAACCAAGTGTTTTTATATTGCTAATATTTTCGGCACGCCAGATGGCAGCCAACGAATCTTTTGTCCAGTCAATGGCGTTATCCGTATTTCTACCGAAACCACTTACTTTCAATAGAGAATTTGCGCGTTGATATTGATAGCCAATTTCATAATTCCATGCATTTTCTGGTTTTAAGTTAGGATTTCCAGTTTCGGTTTTACTAACATAATAAAGATCTGTGTAAGTAGGGATTCGATTGGTTTTAGCAAGATTCCCGTAGATTTTGCTGTGGTCATCAAGATTATATCCAACATCTAAACCTGGATAAAAAAAGTTGCCAGTCCCTGGATAATTCGCCCAACTTACACCGGGGATAATGTTAAGTTTTTGATCTAGCAAACTAATCTGATGCTCAAAGAAAACTTGCGTGATAAAACGCTCTCTTTCGCCAAGATTATTACTACGAAGTGCTTCGTTACGGAACTCGACTCCCAAACCAGATTTACCCAAACTTGATACATAGGACGTATTCAACTCGCCGCCAATATTGTTACCAATATGCATATTACGATAGATTTCGGGCTTAACACGGTTAAACAAATACATATCTTGTCCTCTTCTCCAATACACATTGGCGTTGACTCCAAAATTCCTAAAAGACTGATCGTAAGACGCACTCACCAAAGACGTTTGTGTCTCTTCGTATTGATCTTTGGCTAATGGTGACGAATAAAATCCATTTGCACCAAATTTTTTCTCAGTAAAACCTGCTTGCATTTTGAAATTGGCATCTTTAATTTTGAACTGATTTTGATACCAAATATTTTGCACATCAGAGTCTGTGTTAAAACGATAACCGGCAGATTCTGCTTTACCAACTTGAATAAAATTTTCGAAATTTTCGTTTCCAAAATCAGCAGAAGCACCAAGAGACCAAGTTTTGAAATCCCCACCTGCAGCATTGATTTGATAAACATTGTCTTTACCAACATTGGTAATAATATTAATAACACCTCCGTAAGCATTCTGTCCAAAACGTCGAGCAGCAGGGCCTTTTATAATCTCAACGCGATCGATACTCGCCATATCAAAAGGAAGGTTAAACGTGTTATGTCCCGTTTGTGCATCATTCATTTTGATACCATTTATCAGAACCAAAACCTGCTCGAAAGAGCTACCACGAATACTAAGATCTGTTTGTACATCATTCATCCCGCGACGACGCAAATCCATCCCAGTGAAATATTGTAGCAAATCAGCAACGCTTCGTGCTGGTGATTCTTGAATTTGTTTTTTAGAAATTACCGTAATATTTTCCGGAACTTTAGTAATTGGGGTTGAAAAAAATTTTCCTTTTACAACAACTTCTTCTATGTCTTGCTGTTGTGCCGAAAAAAATACACAAGACAACGCAAAACCAGATAACAAAAGCTTTTTCATAGTTTTTTACAATTTTACGGGGGCAAAGCTATGCAATTAATAAAAAAATCAACAACAAAAAACAACCTATTTTAAGATTAAGTTAATTTTTTACTTTAAATAAATACTTTAGAAATAAAAAATACTAATCAAACATTTAAAAACAAAAAAATATAATCAATCAACATCATCCTTTGTTAATATATTGATAGAAAAACGAGACAAGTTTATGCATAAAAAATTGTTATTTTTAAAGCTATCATTTGAGCACTACTTGATTTCACTGCTCTTCTTCTTTAAGAATCTGTCTAAATTTTAAGACTAAAATTTCCTACGGATTTCTAAATAAACATTAACAAAATAACTAGCTGAAAAAAACGCAATTTTTCGTAATTTTGTGGGTCTTAAATTTGATATGGCTACAACTGCAGAAATCGATATAAAAAAACAACTTTTTGTTAAAAACGCACATCTTAACAACCTGAAACACATTGATGTTTTAATACCAAAAAACAAACTCATTGTGATTACAGGCGTCTCGGGAAGTGGAAAATCTTCGCTAGCTTTCGACACGATCTATGCCGAAGGGCAACGTCGTTATGTTGAAAGTTTGAGTTCTTATGCGCGACAATTTTTGGGAAAATTAGAAAAACCTAAAGTTGACGATATCAAAGGGCTAGCGCCATCAGTCGCGATTCAGCAGAAAGTTATCTCGTCAAATCCGCGTTCTACAGTTGGCACATCAACCGAAATCTATGACTATCTAAAGTTGTTATACGCCAGAATTGGCCATACTTTTTCGCCAATTTCTGGCGAAGAAGTCAAAAAAGATTCTGTAACCGATGTTATCGATTTTATTAAGGCTTCAAAAAAAGACACAAGTTTTATCTTGATGGCACCTTTAAAATATGAAGTCGACAACTTTACCGAACAATTAAAAACTTTGAAAGTTTCTGGTTTCACCCGTTTGGAAGTTGGCGGAAACCTTGCTTCTATTGAAGACTTAGAAAGTTTTGGTTTCGTACCAGAAGCCAACACAGAGATCTTCTTGGTGATTGACCGTTTCAGTTACGAAGAAGATGAAAACTTCTTACAACGTTTGGCGGATTCTATACAAATGGCGTTCTACGAAGGTCACGGACGTTGTCTCTTGAAAAACACAGAAAATAACGACGTTCGAGATTTCTCTAATAAATTTGAGCTAGATGGCATCGATTTTAACGAACCGAATGTCCATTATTTCAGTTTTAATAATCCTTATGGCGCTTGTCCATCTTGCGAAGGTTACGGCAAAATAATTGGTATTGATGAAGATCTTGTTATTCCGAATAAAAATCTTTCGGTGTTTGAAGATGCTGTAGCACCTTGGAAGGGCGAAACGATGAGCGAATGGAAACGTTCTTTCATTAAAAAAGCAAAAGACTTCCCTATCCATAAGCCTTATCATCAACTCACAAAAGAGCAAAAGCAATATTTGTGGCGTGGTGACAAGTCAGCAAGCTTCCCGAGTATTGATAATTTCTTCAACATGTTGGAGGGTAATCTTTATAAAATCCAATACCGCGTAATGTTGTCACGTTATCGTGGCAAAACGACTTGTCCAACTTGCGAAGGTCTTAGATTGCGTGAAGAAACTTCTTGGGTAAAAATCGACGGCCATAATATCCAATCTCTAATAGAATTGCCGCTCGATGAGCTTTCACCGATTATTGAAAGTTTCAAATTATCAAAATACGATGCCGAAGTTGCGAAACGTCTTTTGTATGAAATAAAATCTCGAATCGGATTTTTACTAAAAGTTGGTTTGGGTTATCTTAATCTCAACAGAACGTCCAACACGCTTTCTGGTGGCGAAAGTCAACGTATTAATTTGGCGACAAGTTTAGGAAGCTCTTTGGTTGGTTCCATTTATATTTTGGACGAGCCTAGTATTGGTCTTCACTCGCGCGACACCGAAAATCTTATTGCAGTTCTAAAAAATCTTCGTGACCTTGGCAACACCGTTATCGTTGTAGAGCACGATGAAGACGTAATGCACGCTGCAGACTACATCATCGATATTGGTCCCGAAGCGGGTTATCTTGGTGGCGATTTGGTATTTGCTGGTGATTATAAAGATTTGAAAAAAGCAGATACTTTAACGTCGAAATACCTTAATCACGAACTTAACATTGAAGTTCCGAAAAAGCGTCGCGCTCCAAAAGAGTTTATCAAAATAAAAGGCGCTCGACAAAACAATCTTAAAAACATTGATGTTGACGTTCCGTTAGAAGTTTTAACAGTTGTAACAGGCGTTTCGGGAAGTGGAAAATCAACTTTGATGAAGGAGATCCTAACCAATGCTGTACAAATTCAGTTAGGAATGGGCGGCAAAAAAGCCGATTATGACAGTGTCGAATTTCCTAATAAACTGATTAAACACATTGAGTTAATCGACCAAAATCCGATCGGAAAATCTTCACGTTCTAATCCAGTTACCTACTTAAAAGCTTATGACGATATTCGGGATTTGTTTGCGAAACAAAAATCTGCCAAATTATTAGGTCTAAAACCGAAACATTTCTCTTTTAATGTAGATGGTGGCCGTTGTGACGAATGTAAAGGTGAAGGCGTGATTACAGTGTCCATGCAATTTATGGCGGACATCGAATTGGAGTGCGAACATTGTCACGGCACTCGTTTTAAAAGTGAAATTCTTGAAGTTAAAGTAGACGAGAAAAGTATTTCCGATATTTTAAAAATGACCGTTGACGAAGCAATCAACTTTTTTACAGAATTGCAAGAAAGTAAAATTGTACAAAAGCTAAAACCGCTACAAGAAGTTGGACTTGGTTATTTGCAACTGGGACAATCCTCTTCGACCCTTTCTGGTGGCGAAGCGCAACGTGTAAAACTCGCTTCTTTCCTAGTAAAAGGTGTTACAACGGACAAAACTTTATTTGTTTTTGATGAACCGTCAACAGGCTTGCACTTCCATGATATTAATAAATTGATGAAATCCTTACAAGCGTTGATCGAGCTAGGACATTCGGTGATTGTCATTGAACATCAACCAGACATCATCAAATGTGCTGATTATATTATCGACATCGGTCCTAATGCTGGTAAACACGGTGGTGAAGTGGTTTTTACAGGAACGCCTGAAGATTTAGCAAAGAATAAAGTCTCGGCAACCGCAAAATATATCGCTGAAAAACTTTAGATTTTCAGTAAGTTTTAAAAATAAAAAAGGCTTTCGGAGTTTAAGATTCTGAAAGCCTTTTTATTGATATACCATTTTATTTTTAAGCTAAAACATCTTGCAATTCTGCATGTTTCTTAAACATTGCGCTTGCAAATGGACAAAGCGGAATCACTTTTTTGTTTTCTTTTCTTGCGAATTCTACGACTGCATGTAGAAGATTCTTCCCGACACCGAGACCGTTGTACGCCTCTTCCACACCTGTATGATCGATGATTAATTGATCTTCTCCAGCCCAAGTGTAAGTCATTTCTCCAGCCTGTCTGCCATCAATAAAAGCTTCGAACTTTCCGTTTTTTTCGTTGTTTTGTTGCTTGATTTCCATGTCTATATTTTTTATTTGAATTCTGAATTTATTGTACTTGAACCTTCCAAAATCTTGTGAACCGGACAAGCATTTGCAATATGCTGAAAACGCTTCATCTGATCTTCCGGAATATCAGTTTTCGAAAACCGAATACTTCTATTAAATTTCGTTTTAGTTTTGTCATCACTATCAACTAAAGTTACATCAACAAAAATTTCGCCAACGTCCCAAGTTTTTCTCTCGGCGTACATTTTCAGTGTTATAGCTGTACAACTCGCCAAAGACGCCGCAAGAAGCTCTGTTGGTTTTGGTGCTAAATCTTTACCTCCTTTGTCAATTGGCTCATCCACTATAATCTCATGATTTCCTGTTGTGACTTTGGTTAAATAAAGTTCGTTTCCTATTGTTGCTGTTACATTAACATCCATGTCGTTATATTTTTTACAATATTAAGATTATGATTCTATATCCCAATTGATATGAGATAAGAATTAGCTTTTCTATTCCAAAACAAAAGCGAGTCCGTTTTTAAAGTTTCCTCTTAGCAAAAAAAATAGACAGTCTATATTTAAAACAAAAAAAACAGTTATCAAAAATCTTGACAACTGCTTTTATATTTTAAAAAAGATAATTTTACAACGCGTTTTTGTAAGCTTCCCAACCAGCCATTTTGTATTTAACGGCTTCTTGTTCTGGATTTTCGGCTTTATAAATGCCACGCCCAACAATAATGAAATCTGTATGATATTTATTAATCACATTTTCTGGCGTGTTATATTGTTGACCTTTGCTATCGCCCAAATCCGAAAGATTAACACCCGGCGTCATCAAAATCAGATCGTCTGGAATTTGGTTTTGTGCAACACAAGCCATCACGTTAGATTGGTTTTCAATTATTTTCATCGCTTCTTCTCGATAATGTCCATCGGTCAACGTACCTTTAGAAGACATCCCCAAAATCGCGACAACCCCAACATTATGAAAACCGTCAAGACTTGAACTTCCGCCAATGACTTGCGCCGTTACAAGATCTGCCCAGTTCGAAATCTTGTACATTCCGTAAGAAAATTGCAATTCTTGCGTGTTACCAATATCCGCAAATTTGCGATCTTCCATAATTAAGAAATTATGTTTTTGGGCTAAATCTTTTAATGGTAAAATTGTAGAATCTGCATCGAAATCTGTCAAAATATCGATATGCGTTTTAAGCGCAACAATGTGCGGACCAACCATATCTGCAAAGTCTAAAAGCTCTTTAGTTGACAAAATATCAGCAGATGCGATCAAGTTAGAATTCTTTTCGATAGCGATTTCCAAAAGGCGTTTCGCCATCGGATGTTGTACTTTTTCTAATTTGTTTTCGAAAGAAATCTTCTTTTTTTCTTGAAACTGAACTTCGTTTCCGTTTAAAAAATCATGGATTCTGGTCACTTCTTCATCCGTAAGATGTTCAACTTCTTTCAAAATCTTTACCACTTCCGAAATCGTAAACAAGGTATGAACTTTATAACCTTTGGCTTCTAATTTCTCTTTTCCTCCTTGTTCTCTGTCCAAAACAACAACAATATCGGCAACTTTTAAACCTTCGTTTTCAACTTCTTCGATAGTTTCGACAAGCGATTTTCCTGATGTAATCACATCTTCCACCAAAAGACAGTTGTCCCCTTTTTTATAAATCCCTTCAAGAAGTTTTTTCGTGCCGTAAGTTTTGGCTTCTTTTCTTTTGATAATCAACGGAATGTAACTTTCTAAAGACATCGCCGTCGCCATCGGAAGCGCTGCGTAAGGCACACCACAAATCACATCAAAATTATCTAAAGGCAACATATCCAAAAGATAGTTGGCAAGATTTTTTAAGATTTTTGGTTCTGATGCCAAAGGACGTAGGTCAACATAAAAAGGGCTTTCGATGCCGCTTTTCAATGTAAATCTTCCGAATTTGATAATGCCTAATTTGTAGCATTCTAAAAAGAATTCTCTTTTACTTTCCATTTTTACTTTTCACTTTCTACAAAGTTAAAATTTAATTTTCAATATTGTAATTTTGCACGGTCAGAAATTGATTTTTTAAACATAAATTTTCTTTTAAGCCATTCAGAATATTGAGCTCTGAAAGGCTTATTACAAACATTATTTCATATTATATGAAGTCGCTGAGAAAAACATCAAAAATTTAATAACAATAAAAAATGCTTCAACAGGACATTATTGATCTTCTTAACGAAAAAGCTGATTTTTATAATAATATATCATTTATTGAGAATGATCCAATCCAAATTCCGCATCGTTTTGACAACAAGCAAGATATAGAAATTGCTGGTTTTCTTTCGGCAAGTATTGCTTGGGGCAACAGAAAAGCGATTATCAAAAATGCAGATCTGATGATGCAACTTATGGGAAACTCGCCTCATGATTTTGTTTTAAATTTTAAAAATTCGGATTTAGAACAATTTCCTGACAAAGCGGCGCATCGTACTTTTCATATGGAAGATTTTAAATATTTTCTGAAACAGTTCCAAAGAATTTATGGAGAACACGAAAGTCTAGAAGATTTATTTCTTTTAAAAAATAATGAAACCAACTTTTATCACAGCATCGAACGTTTTAGAAACGAATTTTTAAAAGAAGAACATCGTGCTCACAAACATATTAGTTCGCCTTACAAAAACTCGGCATCTAAAAGGATTATGATGTTTTTGCGTTGGATGGTACGCGAAGATAATCGCGGTGTCGATTTTGGAATTTGGAAGAATATTGACCAAGCTTATCTTTCGATTCCGTTGGATGTGCACACGGCTAATATTTCGAGAAAACTCAATATTGTTACACGAAAACAAAACGACTGGAAAACTTTGGAAGAATTGGACTTGGTTTTGAGACAACTTAATGCTAAAGATCCTGCAGTATATGATTACGCTTTATTCGGACTTGGCATTAGTAAAGAGTTTGAATAAAAAAAGAAGTGATTCTTTAGAAACCACTTCAATAGAAAGACATCTCATTTTGTTTTAGTTAGTACCTATAAAAAAAAGAGACGGCTACCCAGCCATCTCAAAATGTATCAAATTAAGTTTAGTAATATCGAAAATATGTCTTGCCAAACGTATCATTTCCATTATTTCTAGACTAAAGATATAAATTAATTCAACAAACAAGATGAATTAAATGTTAAAAAATAAAAAAACTCAGTTCACACCGAGTTTTTTTTATTTTATTTTTCAAGTTTTCTTTGCAAAACCTCATCGACCATCCCATAGCCTTTAGCTTCTTCGGAGGTCATCCAATAGTCTCTGTCAGAGGCTTTTTCTACCCAATCGTAAGTTTGTCCCGAATGTTGAGAAATAATATCGTAAAGTTCTTTCTTCAACTTCAACATTTCTCTAAGGTTGATTTCCATATCCGAAGCGACACCTTGTGCACCGCCACTCGGTTGATGGATCATCACACGAGAATGCTTAAGCGCCGAACGTTTTCCTTTTTCGCCTGCTACTAACAACACAGCGCCCATTGATGCGGCGATACCTGTACAGATGGTTGCAACATCTGGCTTGATAATCTGCATCGTGTCGTAGATACCTAAACCTGCATAAACACTACCACCAGGCGAGTTGATATAAATCTGAATATCCTTCGATGGATCAGAACTTTCTAAGAATAACAACTGAGCCGTCACGATATTCGCAACTTGGTCGTCAATCCCTGTTCCTAAAAAGATGATCCTGTCCATCATTAATCTTGAGAAAACGTCCATCTGTGCAACATTCATACGACGCTCTTCCATAATGTACGGCGTCAAATTAGTTGGATTGAACATTCCCATATATTGGTCGGTTGCAAGGCCATTGATACCTTGATGCTTCACCGCGTAATCTCTAAATTCTTTTTTTAAGTCCATATAAATTGGTATTTTTTTCGAGTTTGTATTTGCAATTTCTGTTCCTTTGCTAAAGTACGCCATTCTGTCACAAAATCCTATACAACATGGCGTCTAAGTGGTTACGAAGTTGAGAAAGTTTAACGATTTTAAAATAAATTTCTTCTTTTTCTTCTTCAGTTTCTAACGCTTTTTTAAGATCCCCAATAATCTTCATGACGTATTCTCGTTTGTAACGCAAAATGGTGTCACTGACCATTTTGGGAACAACTTCTTCTTCACTACTAAAATAAATATTAAACTTCGCCCAATTGCTGGTTTCGTAAGGATTAATCAGGCTATCTGCCATTTTTCCAGAAATGTCTTCGTCCATTAGTTTAAAGAAAAATGAACTCGATCGCAGCTCATCTTCTTGAAGTCCAGCTTTTATTTCGTCAACAATTTTTTGGTTGATTTCGGTTTGCAACTGACAATCATCTTCTTCTAAATGTTGAATAATCTCTTCAATAACCGATATTTTGTAAGTTTCACCTTCCGCATCTTTTCGCTCGATAACAACATCCCCAAACTTCATCATCAGCTCAATCAGCTTTTCTTCCAAAACAAAAAGCGGACTGATTTTACTATCAATATTAGGGACAATTTCTAACTTTTGTTCAGGTTGCGCAATTTGAGGTCGAGGACGATGCTCTTTATTTTTGTAATCTTTTTGGAGTTGTAACTCATTAAACAAATTCTGCTCACTAAGTTTAAACTTATTGGCAACTTCTTTAAGGTAAATCTCTTGTTTAAGACCATTGGTCACAAAAGCAACAGACTTTACAATCTCACGAATTGCTTCTGCTTTTTTAATTGGGTCGTTATCGGTATTTTGAAAAAGAATTTCTGCTTTAAAATCGATAAAATCCTGCGCATGTTTCTGAATAAAATCTTCGACATAATCTTGTGGATGCTTTCTCGAAAAACTGTCTGGATCATCACCATCAGGAAATAACAGAACGCGAATATTCATCCCTTCTGACAGCAACATATCAATACTTCGGAAACTCGCTTTAATCCCAGCTGCATCACCGTCAAACAAAATCGTCACATTCTCTGTAAGACGTTTAATCAACTTAATTTGCTCGACTGTTAACGCCGTTCCACTACTTGCGACAACATGCTCAATCCCGGCTTGATGAAGCGCAATAACATCCATATAACCTTCCACCAAAAGACAAAGATTCTGTTTAGAAATCGCTTGCTTGGATTGGAAAAGTCCGTAAAGAACATTGGATTTATGATAAATTTCGGTTTCTGGAGAGTTGAGATACTTCGCCGTTTTGATGGTATTATTAAGAATCCGTCCGCCAAAACCTAGAACACGTCCCGAAAAACTATGTATCGGAAACATCACACGCTCACGAAAACGGTCAACACCTTTTGGTGCATTTTCAGGGAAAACTGAAAGTCCAGATTTTTCGAGAATGTCTTTGTCATAGCCTTTTGCTAAAGCATATTCTGTAAAGGCATCTTTCTTCTCGGGCGAATAACCAAGCTGAAATTTTTTAATGATATCTTGACGAAGCTCTCGCTCTCTAAAGTACGAAAGTCCAATCTGTTGACCTTCTTCTGCGTCCCAAAGTTGCTCGATAAAAAAGTCATTAGCAACCTCATGTATTTTATAAATTAAATCCTTTTGGTCACGTTGTTGCTTTTGCTCCGGCGACATTTCGACAATATCTTCCTCCACAGGAATACCATATTTCTTGGCTAGATGTCGTAAAGCTTCGGGATAAGAAAAGCCTTCTAATTCTTTGAGAAAAGTGATGACACCACCACCTTTTCCGGAAGAAAAATCTTTAAAAATCTGCTTACTTGGTGATACAATAAAACTTGGTGACTTCTCATCCACAAAGGGACTCAGACCTTTTAGGTTAGAGCCAGCGCGCTTTAGTTGTACATATTCGCCGATGATTTCTTCAATGCGGGCTGCAGAGAAAATTTTATCTATAGTTTCTTTAGTAATCACGATGTAAATTTAGTGATTGGTTTAGGATTTAAAAAATAAAAAATATCGGAAACTTTTTGTTTAAATAAAATCAACTTCAAAATCCGTAATTTTACCAAAATTTTTAAAAGATGGAATTCAAGATTCGAAGCATCGAAGAATGGCAAGAAGTTGTTGACTATGTAAAATCTCAGTTGGACAGACCAATCCTTTTATTAAAGGGAAATTTGGGTGCTGGTAAGACAACTTTTTCGCAACAATTGGTTTCCGCATTGGGAAGTGAAGACGAAGTAAGTTCGCCTACCTACTCTATTGTAAACGAATACAATACTCCGAAAGGAAAAATATTTCATTTTGATCTTTATCGTTTAAAAAATATTGAAGAAGCTTATGATTTTGGCATCGAAGAATATCTTGACAATGCTTATCTCTGCATTATCGAGTGGCCAGAAATCTATGAAAGCGAGCTTCTACCCGAAGAATTCCACGAAATGCAAATTACCAACACAGGCGAAGAAAGGATTATTAATTTCAATTAATGATATAATAAGCAAGTTGATTATATTTGTATCTTTAATCTAATAAAAACTGCAGACTGCATGAGTCACACTTCTACCATATTTACGCCCTTTAAAGAGGAAGAACTTATCCCAAAAGAGGAAAAGCTTGAGGTTGTACGCAAAGGAAAAATGCATAGCATTGGCATCCCAAAAGAAATTAGCCTTTCCGAAAAGAGATTATGTTTAATCCCTGATGCGGTACAAGTTCTTGTGCAAGCGGGACACAAAGTTGTCATCGAAAAAGGTGCTGGCGAAGGTGCGCATTACACAGATTTGCAGTATGCAGAAGCTGGTGCCCTCATCGTTGATAATCCGCAAGAGGCTTTTGTACAAGATATTATTCTTAAAATAAACCCTCCTATTACCGAGGAAATTGATTATCTAAAACCGAATACTTATCTCATTTCGGCATTGCAGCTCAATCTTCGAGACAAAGAGTATTTTGTAAAATTATCTGAGAAAAAAATAAATGCCATCGCTTTCGAATTTATCACTGATGAATATGACCAACTATCGCTTGTTAGACTTATTGGTGAGATTGCAGGAAGCGTTTCTATTTTATACGCATCAGAACTTTTAGCATTGTCTAGCGGTTTGATGTTAGGTGGTATCACAGGCGTTCGTCCAACCGAAGTCGTGGTTATCGGCGCTGGTATCGTTGGCGAATTTGCGACTAAAGCTGCAATCGGATTAGGCGCTAATGTTCGCGTGTTTGATAATTCTTTATCTAAACTTAGACGTTTGCATTCTATTGTTGATCATCGTGTCCCGACTTCCATTATTGATCCTCGTGAGCTGACAAAAGCTGTTCGCCGTGCAGATGTTGTGATTGGCGCACTTACAAGACTTAATCTTCCGCCCGTTGTGACAGAAGATATGGTTTTAAAAATGAAAAAAGGTAGCGTTATCATCGACATCACTGTGGACAACGGAAAAGCCATCGAAACTTCCGAACTGACAAGTCTCGAAAAACCTTTCATTATAAAACATGACGTGGTACATTGCGGACTTCCGAATTTAACAGCAAGGATGCCAAGAAGTACAACTAAAGCGATTAGTAATTTCTTCTTAAGTTATATCCTTGGTTACGACGAAGACGGCGGTTACGAGAACATGCTGCTTAGCAAAAAAGAGGTTAAACAAAGCCTTTACATGTACAAAGGTCGCCATACAAAATTGGTGATTTGTAAAAAATTCGATTTACCATATCACGACATTAACTTGTTGATTTTCTAAAATTAAATAATGCTCAAAAAACTTAAATTCTATCTTATTGGATTTCTTCCAGGACTTATTATTGTCTTTTTCATTCTAAATAAAAAAGGTGCAAGCTGCTCTTACTTTCCTAACGACAGGGTAATTGGAGAAAGTATGACCAAAGAAGTATCCATACCAACTGCGTTGAAAGCTCAACTTGCTTCGCAAAATATCGATGCAAAATATCTGAAAGATTCCATTATCGCAAAAGGAGCCATTGACTTTGACAAAAGCCAAGCGCAAAAGCAACCTTTCCCAGAATATTATATGACATCGCCCGAAAAGAATCCGAAATACGAATTGACTTACGAAAAGACAAAAGATTCTGTAGTGATAAAAACTTTTAAAAAATTAAACTAAAATTTGAAAGTCTTTTCATAGCTTTGCAACAATGTTAAACCAAGCAACATATTATTACGAATTAACAACCTAGACTAGGATGGAGATCTCGTATGCAATATAATAACCTCGTCCTAGGACGGGGTTTTTTGTTTTTAAAATTAAAATTATGACAATAGGACTTATAGGTGTTGGACTTATCGGCGGATCGATGGCTTTAAAATTAAAAAATAAAAATTTCGCTGATAAAATTTTAGCTTTTGATAAGAGCGAAGTTCATCTTTATACAGCAAAAGAACTTAACATTATTGATGAAATTGCGTCTTTTGAAAATCTTGTTCGGGATTCGGATTTAATAATCATCGCCTTACCCGTTGAAGCAACAAAAGTTGTTCTGCCAGAAGTCTTGGATAGGATTTCTGACAAGACCGTCGTGATGGACGTTGGATCTACCAAACAAGAAATAACTAACATTGTCGAACAACATCCGAATCGTAAAAACTTTGTGGCAAGTCATCCAATGTGGGGAACCGAAAATAGCGGTCCTATGGCTGCAACTTCCGAGGCTTTTACAGATCGAGCAGCGGTAATTTGTAATCATAAAGATTCTTACGATGTCGCGGTAGAAATGGTGAAGCAAGTCTATGAAAACCTCGATATGAACATCCTTTACATGGACGCTGACAAGCATGATATCCATACCGCTTACATTTCGCATATTTCGCATATTACGTCGTATGCTTTAGCAAATACTGTTTTGGAAAAAGAAAGAGAAGAAGACACTATTTTTCAATTGGCAAGTTCTGGATTTTCGAGCACCGTTCGCCTTGCCAAATCGCATCCAGAAATGTGGGTTTCTATTTTTAAACAAAACAAAGAAAATGTTTTAGATGTTTTAAACGAACATATTTCTCAACTCAAAAAATTTAAATCTGCTTTAGAAAAAGAGAACTTCGACTTTTTGGAAGAACTCATAGTTAATGCTAATAGAATACGAGGAATTTTGGATAAATAAAAAAAACCGCAAATTCGATTTTCCAGTAATCAAATTTGCGGCTCATATATTCTTTTATTTTAACATTCGGGCACGTTAACCGCGACAGCGAGACCACCTTCAGACGTTTCTTTGTATTTAGAATTCATGTCCAAAGCTGTTTCCCACATCGATTTGATCACATGGTCTAATGAAACTCGGGCTTTGCTAGGATCGCCTTCCAAAGCCAAATTAGAAGCGGTAATTGCTTTAATAGCGCCCATCGAATTACGTTCAATACAAGGAATTTGAACCAGACCGCCAATTGGGTCGCAGGTCAAGCCTAGATGATGCTCCATCGCAATTTCTGCAGCCATCAAAACTTGTCCAGGCGTACCACCAGAAATCTCGGTTAATGCCGCTGCGGCCATCGCCGATGACACGCCAACTTCTGCCTGACAGCCACCCATCGCTGCTGAAATGGTGGCATTCTTTTTAAATAAAGTTCCGATTTCGCCAGCCGTTAAAATAAATCTGATAATATCTTCTTCTTTATTAAATTCTGTAAAAGTCTGTGCATACATCAAAACTGCGGGAATAACGCCACTTGCACCATTGGTTGGCGCAGTGATAATTCTTCCAAAAGCAGCATTCTCTTCGTTAACAGCCAAGGCAAAACAACTAATCCATTTGGTAATCGAATTGAAAGTTTTTTCCTCCTCGCAAACCATTTGGAACCATTGGTCCATATTTTTATAAATTTTTGAACCGAGAAGTTTTTCGTTCATTTCGGAGGCGCGACGCGTTACATTAAGTCCACCAGGAAGAATTCCTTTTTTGTTAACGCCTTTGTAGACGCATTCTTTTATATTTTTCCAAATGTCTAAAGCTTGTTGATTGGTCTCTTCACGACTTCTCCAAGATTCTTCATTTAGATAAATTAGATCTGAAACTCGCTTTAACTTTAGTTGCTCAATATATTTAAGAATATCGCTTCCTTTGTGGCAAGGATACAAAGTACGAACACACATTTCGCTATACGTGTTGTCTTCTTTAGTCCCAACAAAACCGCCACCTAGCGAGTAATAATCCTGACTTAGTGTTTCGCCATCGTTGAAAATCACTTTGAAGATCATTCCGTTTGGATGAAAGTCAAGCGTTTTTTCTTTATTTAAAATTAGATGATGTCCATAGATAAAGCCTAATGGATGTTCGCCACCAAGATTAAGAATTTGCGTTTCCTTAATGTGAGCAATTTTTTCATCAATCTTTGTTGTATCGATGGTTTTAAAATCTTCTCCAGAAAGTCCCAACATCCCAGCAATATCTGTCCCGTGTCCAATTCCCGTTTTTGCGAGCGAACCAAAAAATTCAACAAAAACTTCTTTAACATCAGAAAGTTTTCTATCTTTTTTAATAAGGTTCAAAAACATCTCAGCCGCATTCCAAGGTCCCATTGTGTGCGAGCTTGAAGGGCCAATGCCAACTTTTATAATTTCAAAAACACTGATCGATTCCATTCAATAAAATTAGGGCTCTAAAGATACTATCAATTTACAAATTAAAAAGTCAATATTCAAATTTTGTTAAGATTTGAAGACTTCCAGCAAAATGGCTGATACTTCTTTTGGTTTTGTCGCTGGGAATAAATGCGTTGCATTTTTAATAACGAAATCGGGTTTCGAATTTTTAATTGGAAAGACAATATCTTTATCTGCCATGATTTGGATAATATTGGGCATTTTTTGGAATTTCCACTCCGAAATTTTCTCGATTGACCATTTGAGATAATAGGGATGGCGCACTCGGAAATAGTTATTAATACGAGGATTTTTGGGATCGAACAACTTTCTTAAAAAAGAATAAACCACCGCCGAGTTTTCATTAAAAAAACGTTCGGGCAGCAATCTTGGGATTTTAGTAAAACCGCCTAATTTTATGAGTGGTGATTTTTCTTCGTCGCTGCGAATACTTCCGAGAATTACAACTTTTTTGGCAGGTTTAAGATGATGAATTTCTTGTACCATAATACCTCCAAAAGAATATCCTAAAAGATAAAAATCTTCTGTATCATCGACTCTATCCGCCATTCTTTTAACATAATGCGAAAACTCTTCTTGATTTTCGGGAATTAACCAATCTAGAAATTCGACTTCGATATCGTCGTTAAAAGTTAATTTTTCTAACACTGTAAAATCGGCGCCCAGGCCACTCACAACATATAACTTCATAATTAAAACTACTATCAAAAATAGGAAACAAAAAAAGAACAGACAAGCTGTTCTTTTTTAAATATTCTCAAAGTTTTAGCAAATTATTTTGCTGTTATTTTAACTTTCATGTCGATATCGTCTTTAACCAAAACGTCAGCCATAGATGACTTGTAAGCTACATCAAATTTTTGTCGATCAAAGCTAAACTTATCTGTAACGATAGATGCTACGCCTTTGCTGACACCAACTTTTGCTGGGAAGCTGATTGTGTTAGTTTTTCCTTTTACCGTTAAGTTACCAGTGATTGTAGAATTCCAAATTTTATCAGAATTTGGCTTCACCGCTGTAATTGTAAATTCAGCTGTTGGGAATTTTTCTACCTCGAAGAAGTCACCATTCTTAAGGTGGCCATCCAACTTAGCTTTTGTTTCTGCATCTTTAACATCTGTTGCGCTAATTGTCGTCATATCTAATAAGAAAGTACCACCAACAACTTTATTATTTTTAACAATAATATTACCAGATTTCACATTGACCGTCCCATCATGAGATGATGCTTGAGATTTTGCGATTTTGTAACCCCACCAATGTACGTCTGATGCTACTACTTTTTTAGTTTGTCCAAATGCTAAACCTCCAATCATTAAAGCAACTAAAGCTAATTTTTTCATTTTTTTTATTGTTTAAAAATTTTATAGTGCAAACTTAGCCATAATCATTCTAAATAAAAATTGATTTATGATAAGAAAACACGATTAAAAGAAAAAAGCCCGTCCAAAGACAGGCTTAATAAGATTATAATAGATTGATTATTTCCCTAAAGGAATATTGTACGACACACCTACACCTATTGAACCAGCATTAAATTTTTGATCTGCAACTTGTCCTTTATCACCTGTAAATACTTTAGTATAATGTGCAAAGAAGTTCCAATCTTTGTTATGATAACCGATTTCTGGTTTTAAATAAAATCCACCATCAGGTCTTTTTGCATTGTACACCGCATTATCCGTTACATTATCATCGCCAACAATGAAACCATAACCTAAGTCAGCACCTAGATAAAATCCGTATTGCTGAGGATAAATTCTAAATAAAGCTGCTACAGGAACTACCCCGAAGTCGTTATTATCAACTTTTACATTATTAATAGTAGCAGACTTTCCGAAGAAGTGGTTATAACCTGTTGCGATACCTAAGCCAAATCCTGGCGTTACTAGATTTTGATAAGAAACATCAAATCCTACATTAGCGGACGTGTTACCTCCAGTAGAAACACCACCATTAACACCGACTTTAAGCATGTTATTCATATCTGAACTTTGTGCGAATGTCATACCTCCTGCTAATACACCTATTGCTAATACTGCTTTTTTTAAAGATTTCATAATTCAAATTTTTTCGTTTTACGAGAAGTAGACTTGAAAAATCTATGCCAAAACAACTTAAAAGCCCACAAATACCCTTTAAATAAAAGATTTTCAAGGATTTACATAAACAAAAAAAGCATCTTTTCAGACACTTTTTTAACGATATTTTTAAAATTTTAATATTCAAAAAGGACGCTTCCCCACGTAAATCCGCTTCCAAAAGCTGACATACATACCAAATCGCCACGCTTCATACGACCTTCTTGTATCGCTTCGCTCAACGCAATTGGGATAGATGCTGCCGTTGTATTTCCATACTTTTGAATATTGATAAACACCTTCTCATCTGGCAAATGCAACAATTGTTGTACGTATTGTGCGATACGAATATTGGCTTGATGTGGAATTAAAAGATCTAGATCTTGAATCGTTTTACCAGCTTTAGTCAAAGCTTCCATAATACTTTCCGGAAAACGTGTAACCGCATGTTTGAACACAAAATTACCATTCATAACAGGATAAATATCCTCTGGCGTTATGGCCTCTGGTTCTGTTAATAGACGATCTGCCCAACCAAATTTTGATCCAGGGAATTTAACGGCTAGTTCTTCCGCATATTTACCTTCAGAGTGCATATTAACAGACAAAATACCTTGCGTATTTTCGTCTTCCGTAGCTGACAAAACTACCGCACCAGCTCCGTCCCCGAAGATAACAGAAACACCACGACCTCTGTCGGTAAAGTCTAATCCAAAAGAATGAATCTCTGCACCAACAACCAAAATATTTTTATAAGTCCCTGAGACAATCAACGCATTCGCGATGCTCATCGCATACACAAATCCAGAACATTGGTTTCTAACATCTAGCGCACCAATAGTATGGCAACCAAGCATCTCTTGTAACAAAACTCCGTTACCAGGGAAGAAATAGTCTGGAGACAAGGTTGCAAATACAATATAATCAATATCCTTACCTGTAAGATTTGCATTTTTAAGCGCCATTTCGGAAGCTTTAAAGCCTAAAAAAGCACTTGTCTCTTGGTTGTCATTTCTATTTTTACGATGACGTCTTTCTTTAATACCTGTTCTTTCTGTAATCCATTCGTCACTGGTATTCATCAATTTTGACAAGTCATCATTTGTCACTATATTTTCAGGAACGTAATGTCCTACACCTGTAATTTTACTTTTATACATTTTCTAAAGTTGTAAATCGTTTTGCAAAAATAATATTTTATTCATTACATAGAACTTTATTTAAAATATTATAAGATTATTTCCAAAACATTAATAAATATCACAGTTTTAAATTAATTTAATATTAAAAACAAAAGTGATTAAAGCTTTTTTTTAAACGATTACAAAATCATATTTTTAACATAAAATACAAATAATTCCAAAAAATATTTAGCTTTGCGTTATGGCAATCGAAAGCATATTAAAAAACGAACATTGCGAGTGGTTAGATGTCGAAATGGCGACCGAAGAAGACCTTGCTTTTTTACATAATCGTTATCATATTAACAAGCTTCTTTTAGAAGATACCATTGACCCCAACCACTTACCCAAATACGAAGAAGTGGACGAGGTCAAATTTTTTCTGATGCGGGAAAACACCGATCTAGAGCGCCAAACACTTAACTCCATAAGTGACGTTAGTACAAAATTGAGTCTTTTTGTATTGCCAAACCTCATCATTACAATTCATCGGATGAAAAGTAAAAGTATCCGAGAAGTGAATGAAGATATTGAAAAACAACCTCAGCTAAAAGAAACATTAACATCTGATCAATTAGCCTTAAAACTTGCCCTTCAAGTGATGAAAACTTATGATAATGAAAGTCAGCATCTTATGGAGGTCTTGGACAATATGGAGAACGAAATCTTCCTAAAAAACACTAACCAAACCAACCAAATCAGACGTCTTTATAAACTTAAACGAAAATCTGGACTTAACACGCGAATCCTAAATATCTCGTCGGAGTGGATTAACAAATTCAATACTTTAAATTTAGAAGATGTCGAAGTTATGGACCTAATTGACAAGCAAAAGGATGTTATCGCGGATTTTGATCACCTTAATGCACAAACAACCAACTTAATATCGATGTTTTTGGCTCTATCCGACCAAAAGGCTAATCAAGTCATGAAAATTTTGGCGATGTTCTCGGTATACTTTTTACCATTAACCTTTATTGCGGGCGTTTACGGTATGAATTTCGACAACATGCCCGAACTCAAACATCCTTATGGTTATTACGGAACGCTAGGTTTTATGGCGCTTATCGTCATTGTGACTTTTATTTATTTCAGAAGAAAAAAATGGTAAGCATCCATAATTATCTATTTTAAACTTAAAAAATAAAACTATAATTGATTTTTCCAGAATTAATGAAGATTGATAAAGAGTTTGGCAAGTTTTTTTGCTAAATTTGAGTATTGCAAATATTTGATGAAGAAATTATTTTTTGGTAGCTTGTTTTTGATACAAGGGATATGGTGTTTTGGACAACAAGATAGCATTCGGATTTCGGCAAAATTGTCTGATGATATGCTAAACTTAATTGTTGAGCAGCAAATTGCATATCATAATCCGCATGACGTGTCGATTGATAAAATCAAACTTCTCAATTGGGTTGCAGCCTACCAAAATCGAAATACGCCGCTTCTTAAACGCAAACTTAGAGATCGAAAAAAAGATCTTTATTTTGCCAAACCGACAGAACTTGGTGCCCTCAACAATCTTCATGTAGAATTGGATGGAAAAACTAAAGACATCAAAAATCTTAAAGAAGAATTTTTGTATTTAAATCTAGATCAAAAACTAAAGCCTCAAGCTTCAAAAACCATCAAATTACGTTACGAAGTCAAACTTCCAGATGCAAAATTTACGGGTTATGGTCTTGATAAAACCAATCTTAATCTCAAATATTTTTTCATAGTTCCGGATAGTTTTGAAAATCAAGATCAATATCCAAAACACTTTCTGGATACCGAACAAAACTTAAACAGTGCTTCGTATTGGGATGTTAATTTTGATATAAACGAGCTTTTTAAAGTTGAATCAAACCTACATCATTCTGGGCTTCAAAAAAATGAATTTGCTGGCGTTTCTGTCAACGATCCTGAGTTTTATATTTCATTAGAACATATTGATAAAATCTCTGTCAATGTTGATGAACAAAAGATAGATGTCGTTTTTGGTTATCCAATTACGCAAGACGATCGAGCAAATCTAGAGTTCTATTTGTCGCTTCATCTTAAATTTTTAAAAAAGCGTTTTGGACAGCTTCCCGACAAACTATTTATTAGTAAAAAATTCAGTTCGGAGGAGAAATTTGTGGGGATTGATGATATTAAGTTTTGGAAATTCCATTACAAATTATTTGCAGATCCAGAGAAAATAGATTTGCATTATTTCGGAATTGTGTCCAAGCAAGTCATTAATAATCTTTTTGTTAACGAAAAAAATGTAGACCATTGGTTAAAAAATGGATTGCAGACGTATTCAGAATTTCAATATTTGAAAGAGTTTTATCCAGAACATAAGCTTTTGGGCGATCTTCCTGAGCAAGCCAAAATACTTGGAATGAAGCCTTTGAAGATTTTCCATGCGTCGGATCTTAAGCTGACAGAGCGATATTCGTTGGCGTATCAATATATTTTGACGCAAAATCTGGATCAAAAAATCAACGAAAATTATGAGAATCTAAGTAAGTTTAACGCTTTTGCAATCAGTCATTTTGAAACGGGAATTCTGTTTTATTTTGTTGCTGACCAAATGGGTTTTGCAAAATTTAATTCATTCTTAAATTCTTATTTCTCAGATCATTTTCAGAAACCCGTTGTTGCCAGTGATTTTTTGTCAAAACTTGAGTGGGAAAGTGGCGGAAATTCTCGTTTTTTATCTTCTCTAATTGAAGAAAAAAATCGTGTTAATTTTAATCTTAAAAAATTTACGCGAAAAGATGATGCTTTCGATGTTAAAATAAATAAACTTGGGAAGTATAACCTACCTTTCAAACTGCAAGCCGAAACCGAATCTGGCCAGAAAGAAACGCAATGGCAATACGCAGATTCAGATTCTAAAATCTATCAAGTAAAAGCCAACGATGCAGAAAAGATTATCGTGAATGACGACTATTCTTTTCCGGAAACCAATTTTAGAGACAACTATCTTTATACCAAGGGTCTTTTTTCTAATATGAAAAGACTAAAATTAAAACTGATAAAAGATGTTCCGAATCCCGAATTTAATGAGCTTTACATTTCGCCACGACTAAGTTTTAATGCTTATGATAAAGTGATGTTAGGTTTTAATGTCGTTAATAAAGGCGTTTTTGATCAAAAGTTTGTCTACTCTGTATCGCCATATTACAGTACCGGAACTGGACAGTTAACTGGTAAAGCTGGTGTTTCTTACAATATTATGCCAGCGGACAGTTTTTTTAGAAGTTGGCAGATTGGCGGCTCGGCGTCATACTTCCATTACGATTATGATTTAGCTTACCAGACTTACAGTTTTTTTACTAATCTTTCATTTAATAAAAATCCGAGAAGCGCGGTTGGAAGAAATCTATATTTCAGTTATGCACATTTCCAAAAAGATTTGGATGCCAAACGTATTTTAGCAAAAGAATATGGAAAGTATAACTTGTGGAATGTTGGTTATTCGTATAACGACAATGCATTAATCCATGAAAAATACATTAATGCAGGTTTACAGTGGATGGAAGATTTTCAAAAATTATCGACTGAAGTTTTTTATCGTTGGGAGTATGCAAAAAACAAAAAGATAAGTTTTAGATTTTTTGGCGGTGTTTTCATTAATAACAATACCCAAAATGACATATTTGATTATGGAATTTCTAAAGTGTCAAACTATGCTTTTTCTTACGGTTTGTTAGGACAAAGTGCTACCACGGGGATTTTGTCGCAACAATATATTTTAGCAGAAGGCGGTTTCAAATCTGACTTTAAAACCAAAGCCAACCAATGGATTACCAGTGTTAATGTCGATTCTCATATTTGGAAGATGTTTAACTTGTATGCTGATTTTGGACTTTATAAAAGTAAAGGACAAGGGGCAGACTTTATTTGGGATTCTGGGGTTAAATTAAAAATTATTCCAGACTTTTTGGAGGTTTATTTCCCAGTTCAATCTTCTCTAGGTTTCGAACCTGCGATGAAGGATTACGGTTACAGAATACGATACACGCTTATCTTTAATCTTGGCTCGTTGTTGAGTAATCTTCGTAGAGGGGTTTATTAAGATATTAAAAAAAAAAAAGACCGCTCCTAAGAACGGTCTTCATTATTTATTGAAATTTAATTCAATTAGTTTTTAACAACTTTTCTGCTGATTTTTGCAGAACCGTTATCAACAGTTACGACATAAGTACCTTTAACTAAAGATGCGGTGCTAACGCTACCACCGTTTTCAACTCTATTAGAAGATACAACTTTACCATCCATAGAGATGATGTTAACTGTTGCTTTAGCAGGCAATTTGAAAGTGATTTGATCTTTAACGATAGTGTTGAATTGTACTGCTTTGTCAAATGTATTAACATCTGTTACAGCCATTGATCCTTTTTCGTATGCTAAGATATCATCAAAAGAAGATGTTTGCCCTCCGTATGCTCTAAAAGCAACATCTAAGTTAGTGGCATCAGCATGTGCAGGCATCTCAACTGAATATTTAGTCCAAACTGAAGCAGCTGGTAAATATTTGTTTAAAGTTCTAAATTGGTCAGTGTTAGCATCTGCTGTTGTGTAAACTGCAGCACCACCAGCATTTTTGTAAATGCTCCATATTCTTGCAGCACTTGCACTAGTTGCTTTATACCAAAAATCAATCACATAAGTTTTGCTTCCAGTTACAGCTACATTCTGAAAGAATCCTGTAGTTGCTGTTGCTGTGTAAGTTGCGCTATTGTTTCCCGAATGTGCATCAGTAGTAGAAATTGTAGGAGCTGTATAACTTGCTGTTGTACCAGCAGCCCATGGTGCTAGACCACTTTCAAAACCACCATTAACTACTAAATTTTGTGCTGACACTAAAGATACTGCAGCAACGCCTAAAATTGTAAAGATTTTTTTCATAATATAAAAAATTTAAGTTTTGTTAAAAATTGGACTGCTAATTTACATATTTTTTTAATTTAAAAACAAAACATGAAAATTTAACAATTTTTTAAGGTTGAAATTTAAATTCTCATTTTAACATTAGTCTTATATTCAATCAAAATATCATCGCAGCAGAAATAGTTAAGCAATTATTTCTGCTACAAAATTACGTCTTATTCCTTTTGTAAAAACATAATTCATATTATGTTTCTATTAATAAAAAAAGCCTCCCAAAATAGGAGGCTAGCTTGTTTTTCGGCGTGAAAAACTATTTTTTGATGATCTTTTGTGATACCGCTTTACCGTTAACTATTGCAGTTACTACATAAGTTCCTTTAGCTAAGTTAGAAACATCTAGTCTAGCATTTTCTTTAACCTCAGCAGTTTTAACTACTTGACCAGCCATGTTGATAACAGATATCTTTGCCTCTTGACCGAAGATGATTTCGTTAGCAACAACTGTGTTTTTAACTAAGTTAACTTTAGCTGCATTTGTACCTACAACAGCTTGCGTAGGGACAGTTACTCTAATGTCATCGATGAAGAATCTAGATTTAGAAGCTACTTCTCCTTCGAATTTAATTTTTACATCTCCGCTTGCATCAGTAATATTTACAGTATAAGTATCGAAAGCACCTTTTTGTAAAGTAACTGTCGCTAAATCTAGTGTAGCACCTGTAGCAGAAATCTTTAGTGTTGTTTTTTCGCCATTACCATCCCAAGCACCAGCACGGAAGGTTAATGTAGCCACACCTGTTGCGTTAATAGATGGCGTCGTTATTTCTCCTAATTTGTTACTAGTACCAAGTTTTACAGAAGTATCACCTTTGTAAGCATTAGCAAGTGTCCATGTACCCCCAGTTGTGTAAGTAGCCAATGCTACAGAAGCTACACCACCAGACCAACCGCCAGAGTTACCACCTGTACCTGTCACATCATCAAAAGTTGCTTCGAAAACTGTTTGTTGTGCGTTAACACTCGTCGCGATTGCCGCAACTGCTAATAAAGAATAAAGTTTTTTCATAATAAAAAATATTTAAGTTTAAGTTTATCTTGTGCAAAGTTAATTTATGTTTCTCTATCTAAAAGTTTTAAAGGTTAATAAATGGTTAAGGATTTATATAAACTCGTTTTTTTAAGAAAGGGTTACAAATATAAACTTTTAAATTGATTATAAAATTTTTGCTCAAAATTCTCGTTAATCACTTGTAAATCTTTTATTCATCTGTATTATTCGTAGATTTACGCCCAGAAATTATTTGAAATTGTATCGACAGATTTTTACCATTTTGTTGTGTTGCCTAGCTTGTGGACTTTTACAAGCTCAAATTTTTTCATGGAAAAATCCCAATCTCCCTAACGACTCTATCAAAAAAGACAGCTTAATTTCAGCTAAACTTAACAAAGACTTCTTTGTTAAAGATACTTTAGACTTTATTATAAAATCGCCGCAACTTGTTTATGATGAAGAGGTTTTAGTAAAAAATACAAAATCTCGTATTCTCGGTGACCTTAATACAAAAGGTTCCATTGTAAGAGGGATAACATTTGGCAACAACCAAGGCTCTTCGGTACAAAGCTCAATGGACATGCAAATCTCTGGGAAATTAAGCGATGATGTTTCGGTATTAGCCTCCATTTCGGATCACAACTTACCAATACAGGCGGATGGTTATACGCAGACTTTACAAGAGTTTGATAAGATTTATGTTCAATTAAATATTAAAAAACACAGCATTATCCGAGCGGGCCATCTCGATCTAGATGACAACCGAACATTTTTTGGACGATACCAACGTCGCAGTATGGGCTTGCAATTCCAAACCAATTGGGAGTATAATGGCAACAAAACTTTTCTAGATATTTCGGGAGGTATTGCGAGAAGTGAGTTCAACAGAATGCGCTTTCAAGGTATCGAAGGCAACCAAGGCCCTTATCGACTTTTAGGAAAAAACGGCGAACAATTTATCACTATCATCTCGGGCTCGGAGCAGGTATACATCGATGGTGTGTTGATGAAGCGTGGCGAAAACCTCGATTATATCATTAATTATAACACTGGCGAGATCACATTTACGAGTTTTAGACCAATTTATAAACAGAACTTCATAACCATAACTTATAATTATACGAATCGAAATTATACCCGATTTTTAGTAACAGGTAATCTCCAACATCAGCGCGAACGTCTCAAAGTTGGGCTCTCGTGGTTTATGGAAAATGATAATAAAAACGCTGCTTTATCGCTTAATCTAAGTGATGAGGATAAGCAATATCTCATTAATGCAGGTAACGACGCCGATATGATGTATGCGCCTTCAGGTGTTAGAACCGAATATGATGTTAATAAAATTCTGTACAAAAAAATCTTTGACGGCTCGACTTATCATTACGAATTCTCAACCAACAAAGATGATGAGTTGTATCAAGTGAATTTCACATTTTTTGGCGCTGCAAAAGGCGAATACAAAATCCAACAAACCACTAATAATGGTCGCGTTTTCGAATTTGTAGGACAAGGTTTAGGCGATTATCAGGCGGTTCGACGATTGCCAGCTCCAGAGAAGACACAAGTATTTTCGACCAATGCAGAATATGCTTTAGAAAATGGTGTAATTGGCGTTGATGCCTCGATTAGCAATAACGATCTTAACCTTTTTTCATCAAAAGATAATAATGAAAATATTGGTTACGCCGCTCGAATTTATGCTAATAAAATTTTTACTAAAAACAATTGGAAAGGCACGCCGATGTTTGAATATCAACACATCCAAAAGAATTTTAAAGTATTAGACCGAATTAACAATGTTGATTTTTGGCGAGATTTTAATTTAACGGAAGAATTTAGTCACATTACTCAAAACAGATTTGTGTTTGGTTTTGACAATCTTTGGAATAATGCTACTTTCTTAAATTATAAATTCAATTATCTTGACGAAAAAGCAACTTACAAAGGCATTAAAAACGATTTAGGTTTCGGTTGGAAAAACGATAAATGGATAACGCAAGCCAACGCATCATATCTGGATACCAAATCTACTTTGGTTAACTCCCAGTTTATCCGAGCCAATGCTTCTGCAGAATTATTAGGTTCAAAAGGTAGTTGGTCTGTTGGTGGTGCTATGGAGCATAACCTTAAAAAATATATGGACACGCAACTTTACGATGTCACAAGTTTTAGCTGGAAAGAAATTTTCATACAAAAGAAAATTGCAGATAGCACACGTACAAAATTTTTGATGAAAGTCTATCTTCGTGATAATGATTCCATTCGTGATAACCGATTACAAAAGATGAACAACATTCTCGGGATAATGGCGGAAAGTCAAATCATTAAAACCGAAAAAACACAGTTGTCTGCTTTGGTACATTATCGCAAGTTTTTTTATAATGATCAAACTTTAGCCAATGATCAAAACCAAGATTTTGTGGTTGGCAACCTAATGTATAATCAGCAACTTTTCCGAAATGGAATGCGCTTGCAAGCTTTTTATGAATTAGGAAATGGCCAAGAAGCGCAACGAGAATTTCAATATATTAAAGTCACCGATGGTCAGGGCGTTTACAAATGGACGGATTATAATGGCGATGGTATTCAGCAATTGGACGAGTTCGAGGTTGCAGAATATATAGATCAGGCGCAATATATTCGCGTCTACACCAATACGGTGAAGTATTTAGCATCCAACAAAAACAAATTGCAATTGGCTTTGTTTGTTAATCCAGCGGTTATTTTTAGTTCCGAAAACGCCTTCTTGAAACGATGGAATTTCAATGTATCATTATTGTCGCAAAATGCTTTTATGAAAGGCGATCGCGTCGTTGTTCTCAATCCTTTTGCCAAAGAAAGTGACCAAATCATGAAAACCCAAAACATTTTGTTTTCGGCTTTGTTTAATTCTACAGACCAATCTAAATGGAATGCCAATTATCGCTTCACAGCTAACGATAATTTACTCAACGCCAATTACAGTGTGGAAGAGCGTTCTCAAGATTCGCACTTCTTTAATTTGGGATATTGGTTTAACAAAAACTTCCGCACCGATTGGGAAAATCAACTTCAGAATATCACCAATCATTCGCAGATGTTTAGCACCCGCAATTATCTTCTTCAAAATTGGGAAACCAAGCCAAAAGCTACTTATCGTTTAACAGAAAGTCTTCAAGCTGAGCTTTTTGGTGCACTACGTCAAAAGAAAAGAACCGACGGCGAAGAAAAACTAAAAGCTTACGAATTGTCAGGAACATTGCAATGGGATCATAAAAAAACTTCTGTGAGAGCCAATTTCTCATTTGTCAACAACGATTTTACAGGTAACAGTTTCAGTATTGTCGGGAATCAGATGTTGGAAGGTCTCAAAGCTGGCAAAAACCAAGTCTGGAGCGTCTATTGGCAACAAAGCCTCAATTCATTTTTACAACTTAACATCAATTACGAAGGTCGTAATTCTGGCGAACGTACGATCCACACAGGCAGCATGCAGATTAGAGCGAGTTTTTGATGATTTAAAAATGAGTTTCGTTGAGACAGGCTTTGCCCATTAAAAGTCTATGCGATTCAGCTTGCAAAAAAAACGGAAAGCCTTAATCAAGCTTTCCGGTATACAATAGAAAATGACGAATAGTGCTACTTAACTTTTTTCAAATCCAAATCGCCAAAGTCAAAACTAAAATCGGTAACATCGGAAATCGGTTTCATCGTTGCGGAAGTCACTTTTGCATTTTCATCAAAATTTAATACAAAAAATGCGTCTGCATCGTAACTTCTGTCATCCCATTTAACAACAAAAGTATTATTGTTATACGGTAAAAGATCAGCTTTTAATCTTGGTGAGGTTTTGCAATACAATCTATATTTTTTGCCTTCTTGTTTAATGTCGACATCGCCAAACCAAAGATCATTATAAGTACCTACAAATTGCTCAGGTTTTAGGCTAAATGTTTTTTCCGCTGTTTTAACTTGGTCATAGACATCTTTCTTTTGTTTATTAAAACGCGCTTCGTTTTTCGTCATTCTTTCCGAATAAGTTTTTAACCAATTGCGATCTTGGATGCCCAAATAACTGTCTTTAATTGCGTTAGTCACTGTTGTGAAAGCCGCACCAGATTGTTGATTTGTTAAAGCTACAATCCCCAATTTTAATTCAGGAATCATTGTAAACAAAGTTACCGTTCCTATTAATCCACCACTGTGCTGAACTTGTAACTTTCCTTTAATATCCGTCAAAAACCAACCTAAACCATAGCCGTAAAAATGAGAGTCATAAGGATTTTTTGGTGCCACTTTTTCTGAGATTTGTAACGACCAAAGCTCGTGTGCATTCTTTTCAGAAACCAAACGCTTACCATCTTTATTAACGAAATTATTCAACAGGAAATTTGCCCAAGTTGCCATGTCTTCAACATTACTCATAATGCCGCCGGCAGCGTTCGCGGTTTCATTCCAATCATGAGGAACTGCAATCACTTTGCCATCAACTGGTGCGTGTGCATCGATAATATTTGATGACGCTTTTGCACGATTGTAAGAGCCAAAACTTGCAGTCATACCAACAGGTTTTAGAATTCTTTGCTCGATAAAATCGGCCCACGACAATCCACTAATTCTTGTAATGACCTCACCTGCAACGATGAACATAATGTTGTTGTATTCTAACTTTGTACGAAAAGAATGATTAGGCTTTAGATAGCGAACATTGTGGACAATATCTTTAATTGTTTGCGTTCCTCCTTCTGGGAAAAACATCAAATCGCCTTGTCCTAGGCCAAGTCCTGCACGATGCGTAATCAAATCACGAACCGTCACTTCTTTAGAAACATAAGGATCATACATTTGGAATTCGGGAATAAATTTTGAGACTTTGTCATCCCAATTTAGCTTTCCGTCATCCACCAACATCGCCAAAGCCGTCGCTGTAAAACCTTTAGAATTGGAAGCAATCCCCACCAAAGTCTTGCTGTCCATGGGAAGATTATTCTTCAACGATCGCACACCGAATCCTTTAGAATAAACCATTTGACCATCTTTAACAATACCAACTGACATCCCAGGTACGTCAAAAGTTTTGATGGTATTTTTGATGAGTTCGTCTAGCTTCGCTTCTGGCATCTGCGCCCAAAAAGTGGAAGTTGCTAAGACCAACGTCAACATTAATCTTTTCTTCATAGTTAACTTATTATGAAGTCAAAGATATTGAATAATTAAGGGAAAACTAAATAATTCTCTTTTTAAAATATCGAATTTCTAAAGCTTAATACATTCTAAAGTTTAATACATTCTAAAGCTTTTGGTAGATAAGAATTTGGGAAGGTTTGTCTCGCTTCATTGGTCATCACTGTCAGATCATCATAACGATTAGAGAAATGTCCCATGATTAATTTGCCAACTTCGGCTTTCTTCGCAATCGTTGCCGCTTCTTGCGCTGTGGTGTGGCCTGTATAGTCCGCCATATCTTTCAGCTCGTGTAAGAAAGTCGACTCGTGATACAAGACATCTACATTTTTTATTAAAGGAATAATATCTTCTTTGTAACGCGTGTCACTGCAAAAAGCATAAGAAACGGAAGGTCTAGGATCTGTGGTTAATTCTGCATTTGGGATTGTTGTGCCGTCTTCACAAACAAAATCTTTTCCGTTTCTAAGATTTTGATAATCGCAAATTTCGATTTCAGGAAATTCGGAAATTGCCGCCATATTAAGATGACGCTCTTTTGGTTTTTCTTTAAATAAATAACCGTTGCAATATATCCTATGATCCAAAGGAATTGTAAAGACTTCTATCCTTTTGTCCTCATAGATTTTTTCCGAAACTTTTTTATCCAACTCATGATACACGATTTCGAAACCGCGATGTGTTTCAGTAATGGTAAAAATGGTTTCAAGCATTTTCTTAATACCTTTTGGACCATAGACATGCAAAGGCGTCGTACGCCCCAAAAGTCTGAAAGATGCTATTAAACCAGGCAATCCAAAACAATGATCGCCATGAAGATGCGAAATAAAAATATGATTAAGTTTAGAAAACCTCGCTTTTGCTTTTCGTAACTGCACTTGGGTCCCTTCGCCACAATCGATCAAAAACATACGTTCTTCCATCTCCAAAAGCTGTGCTGTTGGCGACGAGTTAATGGTAGGAATTGCGGAATTAAAACCTAAAATGGTCAGATATGTACTCACAATTTTATTTTACAAAAGATTTACTGAAAGATAGTCTAAAAATGTTTTAAGTGCTTTACTTCTGTGCGAAATTCTATTTTTTTCTGAAACTGGCATCTCAGCAAAAGTTGTGTTATGATCGTCTGGCATAAAAATCGGATCGTAACCGAAACCACCTTCTCCAAAGACTTCTTTTGTTAAATTACCATAAACACGACCTTCGAAATAATGCTCTCCAGAAGCGTCTACCAAACATAAAACGGTAATAAAATAAGCACGACGATTAGTCTCGTCCTTCATTTCATCAAGAACTTTTTCGATATTCTTTTTGAAATCGTGATCTCCGGCATAACGTGCAGAATAAATGCCTGGACGGCCATCTAGAGCTTCTACAACCAATCCGCTATCATCACCAAGACTTGGCTTCCCTGTCTTTTCGAAACAATATTTAGCCTTTATTAAAGCATTTTCTGCGAAAGAATGTCCATCTTCAACAATTTCTTCAATAATGTCATAATCTGTTAAACTTAAAACAAAATAATCGGCACCTAAAATCTGTTGAATTTCTTCTTTTTTGTGAAGATTGTGTGTCGCAACCAAAATTTCCATCGAGCATAATTTATCCTTCAAAGATACTAGCTTTTCTTCGAAAATAGAAAGTAAACGCCAACATAAATATGTTAAAAATCCCTACACCAATCAAAAAACTGTAGATGGGCTCCATTGGAAGAATGCCTTGCGTTGTATCTGGACCATGTTCTATCATGATTACAGCCGAAATCAAATTATTGAAAGCGTGTAAAAGTATTGGTAATACTAGAGATTTTGTTTTTTCGTAAACGAGTCCTAAAACCAAACCTAACAAAAATGCGCCGACAAACTGCCATGGATACACATGAAAAGCCCCAAAAATAAATGCCGAAATCAAAATGCTTATTTTAGGATTTAATCCTGTTTTGATAATTGATTTTTGAATTAAACCTCGGAATAAAAATTCTTCTAAAAGTGGCGCCAAAATCACCGTCAACAAAATCATCGTGACATTATCCATCGCCAAAGCTGACATTTGATTGGAAAAACTTTTATACAAATCACCGAAGAAATAGCCGCTTGTTGGGACCAAAGTCACCAAAGATTCTGCCATCAACATCATCCCAAACATACATGGGAATGCCAACAAGTACACTAAAAAAGAATTCTTTTTAAAATCAAATTGTAGTTTTAGCTTGTGAGGTTTTAGAATAAATAAATAATAAAACAAAACTGGGAAAGCCATGCTGACAATATAACCAACAATCATAAATACTGGCGATGCCGCATAGTCGATATGAAACACGTATAGGCATAAAGCGGCCCCAAATGCAATAATTGTTTGCCCAGCCATAAGACCGAGAAACAGCATAAATGCGGAGAAAAAATTAAGAGGTTGAACTGTGGACTTCATCGTTATTTCAATTCTTTAAGATAATAAAGATTCTCGTCAGGAAATAATGCTGGATGAAAAATTTTGATATAATCTTTCAAAACCAAATCCGCACGCACAGCACCACTTTGGAAATAATCGTTAGCCATGCCAACTTCGCGATTGTTTATCATGTATAATTTTCCGTTTTGGAACACCTTCATTTTAGCATAATTGGCGTTGATATTTAACATTGCTTTTTTACTTTGGTAAGACCCAATATTTACCCAATATTTTGCATTTTCAGATTTTTTGTAAACTTCTTCAAAACTAAGTGGAATCGCATTAATCTGCGTATTTTCTGCTAATATATAATTGGCATTCGCATCTCGAAAATAATGAGCTGCTGCAGATTTTCCGCCTGGTAAAAACCATTGACTGCCGTACATTTCGTTACATAAAACCACAGGTTTTTCAGCACTTGTTGATGCAAGTTGTTGCAGATTTTGATACGCTGTTTCAATCGATCTGTATTTCTGCTGTGCCAAATCTTTAACACCGAATAGTTCCCCGAATAACAAAAGATATTTTGATTTGTTAAGTGGCGTTGTTTCCAAATATTCGTCAAGAAAAACAATTTGGATATTGGCTTTTCTTAAAATCTCGTATGTATTTTCAAAACTCGGGACATAGTTTGTAAAAATCGCTTCTGGTTTTAAAGAAAGAATTCTTTCGACATCGTATTTTTGTTCGTTACCAATATTTGCAATTTTATTGGAAGCTATATCTTTTCTAATATTTTCGTCAAAAACATACTCTGGACTAGAAAGTCCAACAATTCTGTCTACCAAATTAAGCTCTGTAAAGAAGCCCAACAGCGAAGAATTGAGCAAAACCACTTTTTTGAAGCCCAATTTTGAGGAAGTAAAAGAATTTTCGAATCTTCCTGACTTCATTGCAAACTGCTTTCCGTCATTCTTGTAACTTAAACGTTCTGAAATAATTACAGCGTTTTCATCAGTTGAAATTTCTTTTTTCTTACAGGATGTCAAAAAGAAAAATGAAAATAAAATAAAAAAAAGTGCTTTCATATTTCAAAGTAAAGAAAAAAGTATTATATTTGCAAACCCTTACGAAACAAGGTAACAACGGCCTCGTGGCGCAACTGAATAGCGCATCTGATTACGGCTCAGAAGGTTATAGGTTTGAATCCTATCGAGGTCACAAGACCGACATTTGTAGATTTTACTCTCTTATGTCGGTTTTTTTTATTTCCTAACCCATTGTTATACTGATAAATACATTGAGCAACTAGGTTGATTTTAGATGTTTGAAAACTTTTTCCGTCCATTTCGACTTTTTGGGAAATAGCAAACACCCTACCGCCATTTTTGTCTAGAAGTATAAGGGTGCCATTTTTTTTAATCTTACTTATAGACAACAGGCATTAATTGAGTTTTCAGTCAGCAGTCTTCTGTTAATTCATAGAATAAGAAAATCATTTATCTTCCGATATTCATTTGAGTACCCTGATTTGATTCTTCCTGTTTCTGATCATCATTTTTAATACCTCTTTCTTTGGGGGTTTTATTTTTAGAATCCATCTTGCCAAAATTGTAACTAAAGGTTAACCCAAAGGAACGGAACGGGAGCTTCATATTGCTTTTTTGTGTATAGCTTGGTGTTAACACTTCTGATTTAAAATGCTTGTTTTCAGTAAAAGGATCTGTAATATTCAACCCCATACTGGCTTTTTTATTCATAAGTTCCTTTTTCAGGCCAATGGTCCACATACTGAACGAAGGCGAAGTTCCTTGAAAAGTACGTCTTGCGGAGTTCAGCATTAGAAACGTTTCGGCAGTAAATCCATCTCCTACTTTATAACTAGCATTTATAAACGCTCGGTACATAAAATGTATTTTATCGGTTTCGGTGCTGATTCCGGTATTAAACGGATTGCCTTTTGCTTCATAAGTAAACAAGCTGATGTTGCTTCTCAAAGTCAAGTTTTTTATAAGTGAAAAAGAAACAAACAAATTGGTGCCGAATGATTCACTCGTTCCGATATTGTCAAATGTGGTTAACGAAATATTTTGTCCCGGAGTTGTCGTATTGTCTATTTCATTGACGCTTTCAATAACATCATTTGTTTTACGGTAAAAGACAGCTAGGTTGATCACCGAACGTTTTATAAAAGTAGAATATCCTAACTCAATATTATGTGAAAGTTCGGGTTTTAATTCAGGATTTCCCTGTTGCTGAATAATAGGATCGGCTGTATTTCTAAATGGGTTCAAAAAAGATAAACTTGGTCTTTGAATACGTTGGTTGTAACTTAATTTTAAACTTGATGATTTGCCTAATTTTCTAGATAGAACAGCACTTGGTAATATATTTGTATAATTATTGCTAAAGGCATTGATGTCACCTACCGATTCTCCATCTAACTTGGTATGTTCTATTCGCATTCCGATTTTTACTTGGTAATGTTTGGCAAAATCAAAACCATAGGTCATATAACCTGCTATCACATCCTGGTTATAATCAAACTCATAAGAGCGATTATCAACCAGTTGATATTCTCCATTGAAATCCTCTTTTAATAAAGACTTGCTGGTAATATCCCTCAAAATACTTTTTGCACCTAACTCGAGAGTCGTTTTGCCAATTGGCTGTACATAATCTACCTGAAAAGTTAACTCGTTATTTTTACTCCTATTTTCTCCCATTTCACTGAGGCGTGTATCTTCTTCAAAAAGAGTCAGATAGTCTGTATTGTTATTATTTCTCGAAAATTGACCTGAAAACGTTAATTCTTGTTTAGGTTTTGCAAATTTCCGTGTATAATCTACCGACCAATCAAAACCATTAAACGAAGTTTCTTGATCGCGGTTTGATAATAAAGTAGAAACTGTATTGTTTGGTAAGAAATATTGAGAAGTAGTATTTCCATCCATATTCATTCCGAAAGTATTGGCAGAAATAGTTGTTGTAAACAGGTCTTTCTCCGTTAGGTCATAATCTATTCCCAAAGATCCACGTAATCCGGTACGGGTGGTTCTGTTTTTTCCCAATTGTTTCAATGTCGGCTCTCCAAAAGCTGTGTACTGTTCAAACTCATTGGTAACTGTCTGAGGCCACATTAGATTTCCTCCTAAATTAGCGACAATGCCAATTTTTCCTTTTCTCACGTTCAAGCTTACATTCCCATTATTATGTCGGGTTCCGACTCCTCCTGAAACAGAACCGTTTATACCAGGGATATCTTTCTTTTTAGTGATGATATTGATAATGCCGGAGGTGCCTTCGGCATCATATTTTGCAGAGGGACTCGTAATGACCTCTACACTTTTTATCTGATCTGCCGGAATCATTCTTAGTGCATCACCCATATTATTAGCCATCATGCCAGAAGGCTTTCCATTGATTAAGATTCTGACATTTTGATCTCCACGCATCGAAACATTGCCGTCTATATCCACTGAAAGCATCGGGACTTTACGCAAAACATCTGTAGCATTGCCACCTGCAGAAGTTACATCACGCTCGGCATTGAAAACCAATCGGTCAATTTTGTTTTCAATTATTGTTCGGTCGCCGGTAATCACAATTTCATCAAGGACATTTGTTTTGATGCTCATCATTATCGTTCCCAAATTGTTGTCACCAGGTTTTAATGTGTAGTTTGAAAATACTTTTGGAATGTAGCCTATAAAACCAATTGTAATATTGTATGTCCCCGGCTCTAAGTTCTCCAAAGAAAACTTTCCTTTCTCATCAGCAACAGTACCGGTTAAATTTTTAGCATCATTAATCGGATGTAAGGAAATGGTAGAATAATAAATTCCTTGTTTACTTATTGAATCTGCCACGATGCCTTTTATCATAGCTTTAGGGCTTTGTGCCCATACACAATGTGTCAGAGTTGTAAATAAAACTAGTGTAATAAATTGTTTTAATTTCATATTGATCTAAATTTCGTTTTGAAAACTAAGCCTCGAGACATATTTTTTAAGCCATAAATTTCCGAAAGCCTGTTTTCGCTCACAAAAATTATAGACGAAAGAGCCCCTTTTGATCGTGAACTAGTATTTTTAAACCTTATATAATTTGAGTAAATGAAAGAATGAGAGATATCTTCAAATAACAAGGAGGATTTGTAATAAGATAAAACAGGAAGAACTAAGTTTACTTATTACAATTCTGAGGGGAAAAAAAATGTTGAGGTAGGTCTGAAACCGATAAAGACCTGACAGCAAATTGATTAATTTCTTTGATTTTTAATGCAGACTTTGGTTACTTAATCCATTGGTCCACAAATTGGTCATATTCATCTTTATAGGTAGCACCTACCGGGATTATTTTATCCCCGATTTTAACGCTGTTTTTTAAAAGTGCATCCACACGGGCAAAAGAAATAATATAGGAACGGTGAATTCGGAGAAATCCGCTTTTGGTGAGTTTCTCTTCCAGCTTTTTTAAACTCATTAACGAAAGCATAGGTTTAGCACCATTGACCAGATGAATTCTGATATAATCTTTAAGTCCCTCAATATATAAAATACTATTGATTTCCAATCGGATAACCTGCGAATCAACTTTTATAAATATAAATTGTTGGTTATCATATGGTACAATATCAGGAGACTCGTTTACTTGTTCGATTCGTTTTCTTACTCTTGAAATTGAAGTGATAAAATCTTCATAATCAAATGGTTTAAGTACGTAATCAATAGCATCCACACGATATCCCTCTAATGCAAATTCACTGTAAGCTGTCGTAAAGATAATAAAGGGTTTATGCTTACTGGCATCTGCTGCCAAAACCCTGGCTAGTTCCATACCGGTAAGGTCTGCCATTTGAATGTCGAGCAGCAGCAATTGAACAGGATTGGATTGAATATAATTAAGGGCATCAATCGCATTATCAAATTCAGCAACAAGTTCCAGAAAAGGTGTTTGTCTGACAAAGGAGCTGATCATATTCAATGCCAATGGCTCGTCATCTACGGTTATACATCTAATTTTCATCTAAATCAATTTTAAGTTGAACCTCAAAGCCATCAACCTTATTTATCGCCAAGGAATATCTGCCAGGATAAATTAGCTCCAGTCGTCTTTCCGTATTCTGTATTCCAATTCCGTGATTTTGATCGTCATCTAACTTATCATTTACAGTTCTTTCAAAAACTTTATTCTTAGTATAGAACACCAATGATTGATCTTTTTCTGTAATCCTAATGGTAATAGGACTATGTGCCTGTGTGCTGACACCATATTTGAATGCATTTTCTATAAAGGGCAAAAACAGCATCGAAGCTATTTTTTGACCAGGAGAGACAATATTCACCGAAAAATCAATGGAAACCTTGTGCGCAGATCGCATTTTCATCAATTCCAGGTAATTGGTAATAAATTCTATTTCTGACGCAATTGTAGAAGATTCATTGAATGTATGGTATAAAACGTGCCGCATTATTTTCCCTAATTTTTTTAGCGCACTTCTAGATAGGGCAACATCTGTATAGGTTAATGCATTTACCGTATTGAGACTATTAAAAAAGAAATGTGGATTAATTTGTGATTTTAAGAACGAAAGTTCCATTTCTATCTTGTCTTTTTCTACTTGTAGGCGTTTATTCTTTTCATCTTGCCATTTTTTAATCAATATGCCAATAATATTGACACCAAGCACCAATACTTCAATCAAGAAAATATAGAAATATACGGAAAGCTTGCCATGTCCTTCTTTTTGTAGGGCATTATGCAAGCCAGCCGTTCTTCTGATTTCCTCTGAAACATTGAGTAGCTCATCGAGCTTACTGACAACTATGATAACCAATACACAAGAAAGAAGTAAAGTGAGATAGTATTGAAAATATTTTCTTTGGAAAAGTAATCTGGGAGCTAACCATTTTGTATTGAAGTAAGTAAGACCCAGCATCAAAATGAAAAATAGAAATTGATTGACCCAATACACAAAAGGTAATACTCTTCCATAAGAATGCGGAATCATAAGAAACAGTAATACCGCCAAGAGGGTTACGCCCACTAAGGTTGTAACTGTATTTTGATTTCGTGTTATGATTTTCATTGGCTGCTAAATTCCATTTTCTCTGAATATATTGCAAAATTTATCGACAAACCCACTGATTTTATGAGTGAGTATATTGTTTTGTGAGATGAAGAAGCTCCGGATAATTCACGATTCAAAAAAGCATCTTGATGTTAAAAACTGAAAGATTGGTCTATTAAAATTCATTCAAAGATATAAAAACTCTTCCTTTGTTTTTTAAACAAGACTTAATGAAAGAAAATATCAAAGTACTGATCTATTTAAATGTTTTTTTTATTATCAACACTTGTTACTGTTCAAAAAATAAGGAATGTTATCGGTAAAGTGGAAAATATGGACACCTACGGATGACTTATGGGGATTAGCATTAAAGTGGACGGAACTTTGTTTGCTACGCTTACTGACAGTACGGGGACTTTTAGGCTTAACCTTCCTGTTGGCTTCTATTCAATTAATGCTTCTCAATGGGATATCAAATCTTTACACAATATAATATCGAAATAAGGTCAGGCAATGACAGGATTATGCACTTTGAATTGCAAACGAAATGAAGATAATACCGTTTTCGTCACCACCAATGGTCAGACCATTTCTCCTGATGGCAGCGATGGCGTTCCAGCGATACTACTTAACAAAACTGGTAATCCCTTATCCTCATTGGGTATAATATTCGAATTCAAAAAAAAGTACGATATTAATATCACTATTGATCGGCCTTTTATTTAGTTGTGAACTGCAAATTATTGAGAAGTAATCTACAAGGGTCGTCAACTACTCTTTCCGGCTTTCGAGACCTTCACCTTAAAAAAAAAACTTTGCCAAAAATGACTTTGACAAAGCTTTGCTTTATGTTTTATTTTGCGAATTCCTGCACAATTCTTTCGCTAAAGGCAGGTAAATCATCTGGCGTTCTGCTTGTGGTAAGATTTCCGTCTGTTACAACTTCTTCATCGACCCAGTTTGCACCGGCATTTTTCAAATCTTTGGAAATAGCTTCTACTGAAGTCATTTTCTTACCAGAAACCACGTCTGCGTTGATTAATGTTTGCGGTCCGTGGCAAATGGCTGCCACTGGTTTATTTTGGTCGAAAAAATCTTTCACAAATTTTAACGCATTTTCATCAACGCGCACTGCATCAGGATTAAAAACGCCACCTGGTAAAAGTAACGCGTCGTAATCGGAAGCTTTTGCCTCGGAAACCGTTTTATCAACTTTTACCGAATTGCTCCACTCGAAGTGTACCATCCCTTTTATTTCGCCACTTTTAAGTGATATTATTTCTACGTTTCCACCCGCATTTTTTAAAGCTTCAACAGGGTGTTCCAATTCACTTTGCTCATATCCGTCCGCAGATAATACTGCAATTTTTTTGTTTTCTAATGTTGACATAATTCTTGATTTTTAATTGTGAAAACCTAGGCAAATATCCGGCCTACCTATTTTGTTTAATGAAGAATTAATAAAAATTAGGAAAGTTTAAGATTTAACCTTTTAAGCCTGTTAAATTCTCTCAAGCTCATCTTCCGAAATTTGGGTTTTAAACGATCCATAATTCACCGTCACCTTTTGGTTTTTATCAAATTCTTCGATTGTCCCCACGCTTGTGCTACCGTAGATTCTTAAGCGTTGGCACACCTTTAGCCAAACTTCGCGTTCTTTTATCCGCTTGTCTTCTAATTTCTCGTGGGTTTCAACGATTTTTGTAAATCGTCAGCAAAAAGTGGACACAATATACTAAAAGCTTAAGGAGTGTTTTCAAAAAAAAATAATTAGATTTAATTTTGGAACCACGTAAGAAAAAAGCACCGAAAAGTTTGTAAAAGACATCCGTAAAAACACACGCAGAATCTTTACCGCCGAACAAAAGATTTTAATTGTGATGGAAGGACTTCGTTCAGAAACTTCCGTAGCAGAACTTTGCAGGAAGCACAGCATTACACAGTCCCAGTTCTATTCCTGGAACAAGGAATTTTTGGAGGCCGGCAAGAAACGTCTTAACGGAGATGTTACCAGAGAAGCCACCGGCGAGGAAGAGCCAGAGCTGAAAAAAGAAAATGCCCGCCTGACGGCCATTGAAAAAGCAAAACTAAAAAACAAGACAAAGCCCAAACCGCTCTCCAACAACGGACCGTGCTACGTATCAAAAGAGCTGAAAACCTATCTGAAAGACGATTTGAAAATGAAACAGGTAAGCGGAAGACCGATGCAGACGCAGACGCAGGGAAAGATTGAACGGTATCATAGGACGATGAAAAACGTCGTGAAGCTCAACCATTTTCACCATCCCGAGGAACTCATCGAAGCTTTGGAAAATTTAGTAAACAACTTTAATAAAAGACGGTATCATGAATCCTTAAACAACCTTGCCCCTACTGATGTATATTATGGAAGATCCGAACAAATTTTGGAAAAAAGACAGAAAATCAAAACCGATTCGCTAAGAAAAAGAAGGCAATTATTTAATCAAGAAAAATTATTAAGTTTATAACCCGAAATCCTCCTTAAGGATTTAGAAAAAATAATCCGAATTGGTTTGAAGACATACAAAATTAACCTACAGTTTGAATCTAAAAACAAGAAGATAATCATCCAAATTGTGGATTTCAACGGAAAGATTGCTCTTACATAATCTGCAAATTCCTAGACAAGAAATCACGATGAGAAAAGCAACATTTCCAGCCTTCCGAATAGCACTTATTTAGTTATTGTAAACGCTGATGCTCACAAACTACAGAAGAAATTTATAAAGAACTAATAGTCAAATTTCATATATTCTTTTAACACAGGATTTTTTTGAGTCTTTGTTTTTTTTAATGTTTTGCTTTATTTTTTTTACCAAATGCACACAAAGAAAACCATAGCCATATACTGCCAAACTACCTCATTTTCGATGAAGACAAACAACTAAAAATTAAATTGCAAAATACTAGTACGCAAAATTGTTTATTGTGAACTCTTTTTTAATTTGACTTAATCCAACTAAATCATCTATAAAAGTGTTTGAAGATATGCTCGTTAAGATCACAATACCGACACATATTACAAGTTTTTTTGTCGGTTTTTTGTTTTTATAAGTTTTTTAAAATCTGTTATTTAATAAATAAAAATCCTCATAGAATATCAATGAGAATGCTTTTTCATTTAAAATCCAAGTAATATTAGATGTATATATTCTCACATCCTAGCGACCAAAATCGTCCTGAACTCGTACAATATCGTCTTCATTCGAAGGATTAGAAGCGTCAACATGCTGCCAAATTTCTGCTACAACACCCCAATTATCCAAACCAATCAAACGATGTCTTTCACCTTGCTCTAGCTTGATTTGATCTTTTGGCTTGTATTCCACAAGTTCACCTTCCTGATCCGTTGGACTTCTTTTGATACCAACTGTGCCTGACACCACTTGCCAAATTTCAGCTCTTCTGTGGTGATACTGCCAACTTAATCTAGCTTTTGGAGCTACCAAGAGAATTTTTGGACTTAGCTTTCCACCGATTCGCAACTCCTCCACATCGATACCATCAAAAAAGATATTTGCAAAATCTTGCGCTTGATTTTCATCAATTACAAAAAAACCTCCCCACGGTCTCGCATCGTCTATTGTAATAATATTAAAATGTTGTTCGGTCAGCATTTTTTCAACCTCATCAAAGATTTTATTCTTTTCCATTTATCGTTTATATATTTTAAATTTTACTTTTCTTTTGAGATCGAATGAGGGAAATCCTTTTCCTCACTGCCTCGTTGTTTATTCGGCGTTTTATCCATCTGGACATTCAGAAACGCACCTTTCATCAATTCTTTATGACTTAAAATATACCATGCCGAAGTTTGTCCATTATCCTTGTTGCCACAATATGCATCGGGTGTTGCTTGATATCATTTGTCCATCACCTTTCTTGCCCAATATTAGGTTTTGTATGGCGCACCAACAAAATTATAAAGATGATTCTTCCCCCACGGAAGATTAACCGCAGGATAAGTACTTCCGTTGGATAAAGACGGCTTCGACTGCTGTCCCATCAAAGGACTGACCTCATCGACTGGTGTATTTTGACCAAAAACGATAAAGTTAAAAAAAATAAAACGTGCAGTAAGCAAGAATTTCATTTTTATAATTTTATTAATAATCTGACGACTGCTTCAAGCCATAACTTGCGGCGCCAAGAATGGCTGCATCTTCAAAAATTGCAGATACTTTTATTGGTAAATTAATGTTATCATTCTCAAGATTATTAGTTAGTCTTTCTTGAAAATAAGGATAAGCTTTTGCTATGTTGCCGCCAATCACCAAAACTTCTGGATTATATACTTTGACGTGCTGTACAATAAAATCCACCTAAATGATCCGCATACTCGTCAAAAATCATAGTTCGTAGGTCTTCTGATTTTTCTAGTAAATCTTTAGCTCCAGAAATATCTTCGCCTGTTAGTTCTTTATAACGTTTAATAAACCATTGGGTTGTCAAATAATTTTCAAAAATACTTGTTTTATATGGTGAATCCCACAAATCTTCGTCGGTTGCGACTTTGCCATCATAAAATGTGCTCCCAAGTCCAGTTCCTAAAGTAATCCCAAAAACTCTTTTATGATTTTGAACTGCACCACCAAAAATTTCGCCTTCCAAAAACGCTGCGGCATCATTAATAAAGTGAATTTGCTTCTCCGCAATCGAAAGTCTTTGCGCTAATTCTTTTTTAACATTCACATTAAGAATATTGATAAACTTACCCTGCTTCATCAGCGAAACACCGTTTTCGTAATCGAAAGGTCCAGGCATCGCAACACCTAATAATACTACCTTTTTATCTAAATCCTTAATAAGTTTTTGTATCGCCGAAACCCAATCTGATAAAATAACTTCCTTTTCGGCTAAAGAGTCAATATGTTCTCGCAGATAAGTAGAAGTTATTATTTCGCGGTTTTCGGTGGTTACTTGTGCCATCGTAATATGCGACCCACCAACGTCTATTCCTACTATTTGTTTCATTTTTTTTTGGTTTAAAAATAAGATAAACTAGCGCAAACTCGACATTTTAAACGTAAAATTTTCGACTTGATTTTTAATAAAGAAATTTAAATATAAAAACCACTTTTGAATGTAGACTCTGCGGATTAAAGGCTGGATTGAGCTCCACAAGATCCTTGCACTTTGCAATAATAAGTCGTGTTAGACATTCACCCTTGCAAGTCATAAGTCATAGTTGCTAAATTATTAACCACTGTCCAGTCTTGCGCTGTTGAAGCTTTGTAGAGAATCGTATCAGAACCAGCATTAGTAGCCTTTCACGATATTCATTATTTGAAAGACATCAAAAAGCAATTATCGGATTGTACTTTGCTTGGAGATAAAGGATATTTATCCTCTGAAATTCAGATAGATCTGTTTAATTATGCAAACATAGAACTGGAAACTCCCAAAAGAATCAATCAAAAGGATTATAAACCACTGTTTTATTTGTTCAAAAAACAGCGAAAGAGAATCAAAACCTTGTTCTCACACTTGTGCGACCAGTTTATGCATAGACGTAATTATACAAAAACGTTTGAAGGGTTCAAAACCAGATTGTTAGCTAAAATAACAGCTTTAACAATTGTCCAATTTATCAACAAAACGTATTTCAACCGAAATATCTATAATTTAAAAGTTAGTATTATTTAAAATGCACAACGGGTTAAAAAAAAATTATTTAATCATCCGAGTTATAAAGATAAAAGCGCAACCAAAATTTGGTTGCGCTTTTATTTTTATTTTAAAAAAAAATTACGGATTCGTTGAAAAAATTGAACCATTCGCAATCACTGCTCTGCGATTCATTTTTAAAATATCTCTAACCCATTCTGCAAAATCTTCTGGTTGAAGAACCGTTTCCGGATTTCCGTCTGTTAATCCACCTTGGATGCTCATATCAGAAGCAATTGTACTTGGTGTTAACGTGATGACGCGGATATTATCCTTTCTCCATTCTGCCATCATCGACTGCGATAAAGAAATCACCGCTGCTTTACTCGCTGCATAAGCAGACATGCCTGCGCCACCTTTAAGACCAGCTGTAGAGGCCACATTCACAATATCACCTTGACCTTTTTCTTTTAAAAATGGATACACCGCTTTCGAAGTATAAAGAACTCCAAACAAATTCGTTTTCATCACTTGCTCCCACACATCGGTTGACATATCATTGATTTTTCCAAAATCACCAATTCCCGCATTATTTACCAAAATGTCGATGCTTCCCAAATCTGCAACCAAAGTTTTGATTCCGTTATTTACCGATACCTCATCATCAATATTAAAAACCGAATAACTTGCATTAACGCCCAGATTTTTCAGCTCTTCAACTGTATTTTTAAGATTTTCTTCGTTTCGTCCTGTAATTCCTATATTCACACCTTCATGAGCAAGTGCAATGGCAACCGCTTTTCCCAAACCTCTTCCACCGCCTGTTATAATTGCATTTTTTCCTTTTAAGCTCGTCATCTTATTATTTTTCATGATTTAACTTTATGTTTTGCAAAGCTACACAATGAATTTCGTTTTCTAATAATTGCGTGCTAACTAATTATGCATTTTGTTTTTAGTAAAGGCATTATTCGCAACGTCCTAATAGCTGTTTTTTAAAACAAAGATTGTATTAATTTTAAAAACAAGATAAATTAAGATTGAGAAATTCGGCGTCAGTTGAACTATATTTTTTCTAAATTACATCATTAACAATCTATGTAAATATGTAGGATTTGTGAGCGAATCTAAGCCCACTTACATGACCGGTTTTTTATTAATTTCTCATAAAAACATCTGGCGTATTTGTTTTAATAAACGCAATACAAGTGTTGTAAAGTATTTCAAAAACTTCAAAATCATTTACCGTCCAAGAATTGATTCTTAAACCTAAACTTTGCGCTTCAGGAATCCAGTTAAGATGTTATAAAAGCAACTCAAAATTGTAATCAAGACCATCCAAACTTGCTTCTTTCAATTCTTGTGGATCTAAATCACCATTCAAGTAAAACAATAAACTTCGCATCTTTAGTCATTTGAACATCGAATTCGGAACCGTAAACATGGAACTTTTGCCCATTTTTTAAAGATTGAACAGAATTTTCAGACGTTTCTGGAATGGTTTTCCAAAATCCGCGATGCGCAATTATTTGTGTTTTTTTCATGTTTTACATTTCAACCCAACCAAAACTAATTTAAAAATGAAATATTAGAGCCTCACCGCTATTTTGAATTTTTAAAAAACTGAAAACTTTTACGGTTTCTACGGTTTTAAAAAAAAATCAAAAATGACTTCAGATTTAAAAATCAGCGAGAAGCTTTTTATAGTAATCGAGGTAAGATTTATTATCTTTGTTTTTACAATTTCAAAAAGATGTCCCACGATATTCAGCATAAAATAGAGGCTTTGCGCCAAGAGCTTCACCAGCACAATTACAATTATTACATTCTTGATGAGCCAAGTATTTCGGATTTCGAATTCGATGTTATGCTTAAAGAACTACAAGATTTAGAAGAAAAATATCCCGAATTTGCAGATGCCAACTCTCCTACTTTGCGTGTTGGTGGCGGTGTGACCAAAAATTTTCCGACAGTTCAGCATCAATTCAGAATGTATTCTTTAGATAATTCTTATGATTTTGATGATTTGGAAGATTGGGAAAAGCGAATCATTAAAACCATCGAAGAGCCTGTGGAATTTGTTGCAGAACTAAAATACGATGGCGCGTCGATTTCTATTTTGTATGAAAACGGACAGCTCTCCCAAGCGGTAACGCGTGGCGACGGATTTCAAGGTGATGAAATCACGAATAATGTTCGTACAATTTCTGATATTCCATTAAAATTAAAAGGCGATTTCCCGAACAGATTTTTTATTCGAGGCGAAATTTATTTAACCCGAAAACACTTTGATAAACTCAACAAACTACGTGAGGAGGAAGGACTTGATCCTTTTATGAATCCCCGAAATACAGCAAGCGGAAGTTTGAAAATGCAAGATTCTGCGGAAGTTAGAAAACGTGGGCTTTCAGCAGTATTGTATCAATATATTGCAGAAGAATTCCCTGCGGAGACGCATTGGGATCTGCTGGCGAAAGCTAAAAATTGGGGTTTTAAAGTTTCGGAAGACCAAGCAAAATTGTGCAGCACTTTGGATGATGTCAAAAATTTTATCAATTATTGGGATACCGAGCGTCACAATTTACCTTTTGAAATCGATGGAATTGTAATTAAAGTCAATTCTTTAAAACACCAAAGACAATTAGGTTATACAGCCAAATCTCCGCGTTGGGCGATGGCGTATAAATTCAAAGCGGAGAAAGTTGAAACCGAATTGCAGAGCATTTCTTACCAAGTCGGAAGAACCGGAGCCGTGACGCCTGTTGCTAATCTGAAACCTGTTTTACTGGCCGGTACCATTGTGAAACGCGCTTCTTTGCACAACGAAGACATCATTAAAAAACTCGATTTGCACGAAAATGATTTTGTTTACGTCGAAAAAGGTGGCGAAATTATCCCGAAAATTGTTGGTGTAAATACCGAAAAACGTTTTGCAGAAAGCGAGGAAGTGAAATACATCACGAATTGTCCAGAATGTGGAACTGCCCTAGTAAAAATTGAAGACCAAGCTATTCATTTTTGTCCCAACGATTTGCACTGTCCGCCGCAAGTTGTGGGAAGAATGATACATTATGTCTCTCGAAAAGCTTTAAACATCGAGAATCTGGGAAGTGAAACGATTGAGCAATTGTACCGCGAAAAATTAATTGAAAATCCAGCGGATTTTTACACCTTAACCAAAGAACAATTGTTGCCTTTGGAAAGAATGGCAGAAAAATCGGCGCAAAATATTATCGATGGAATTGAAAAATCAAAGCAGATTCCGTTTGAAAAAGTGTTGTACGGAATCGGCATAAAACATGTTGGTGAAACGGTTGCAAAGAAGTTAGTAAAGAATTTCGCAACGATTGAAGATCTGAAAAATGCAACCGCCGAAGAACTAACACAAGTTGAAGACATTGGTGGAAAAATCGCGGAAAGCATTGTTGACTTCTTCCAAAATCAAGAAAACCTTTTGATGATTGAGCGGTTGAAAAATTATGGCGTTCAACTCGAAAAAGGCGAAAGTACCAACGAAATCATAAGCACTGTTTTAGAAAATAAAACTTTTCTTTTCACCGGGAAACTATCTTTATTCACAAGAGAACAAGCCGAAGAAATGGTAGAAAAACACGGCGGAAAAAATATTTCTGCGGTTTCTAAAAACCTTAATTATCTTGTTGTTGGCGAAAAAGCAGGAAGTAAATTGAAAAAAGCCCAAGATATCGGAACAATTACGATTTTGGACGAACAACAGTTTTTGGATTTGGTTGAAAAAAAATAAATTTATCAAAAATGACAACTAGCGAAATAGAAAAAATTCTCGAAAATAAAAACATCCCAATTACGCCTATGCGCCAACTGGTATTAGCCGAGTTTTTGAAAACCGAGCATTCTATTTCGTTGGCTGAGCTGGAAGAAATCTTGGAAACTGCTGACAGAAGCACGATTTACCGAACATTAAAAACCTTTGAAAAAAAAGGTTTAATCCATAGCATTCAAGAAAATCATACCACGCAATATTTGTTCTGTCACGACAATTGTAATGAAGATAGTCACCATGATTATCATCTGCATTTTTTCTGTACAGAATGCAAAAACACGGTTTGCTTAGAAAATATCAATTTCCAGAACGTAGATTTTCCTAAAGATTATGTAATTAAAGAATTAAAATTCGTGGCTAACGGCATTTGCAAAAGTTGTGTTGAAACTTTGCAATAGTGTTGCATGTGCTTTGTTCGTAAATTTGTTTAAAATAAAAAAATATGGAACATTGCTGCTCAACCGATAATCGTCCAAAAAATAAATCTCAAAACCACAATTCTCACGACCATAATCACGATGACAATCATGAGAACGGACACTCTCATGATCACGACCACGAATCCGACAAATCGACTTTTCAATTATTTTTGCCGGCGATCATTTCGTTGGTGTTATTACTTGTCGGTTTAGGATTAGATTTTCTTGTAAAACCAGATTGGTTTTCGGGTTATGTTAGACTGGTTTTTTACTTGATAGCTTACATTCCTGTTGGTTTTCCCGTGATCAAAGAAGCCATTGAAAGCATCAGATATGGCGATTTTTTCTCCGAATTTTTCTTGATGTCGATTGCGACAATTGGGGCTTTTGCGATTGGTGAATATCCTGAAGGTGTTGCCGTGATGCTGTTTTACGCTGTTGGTGAAGCTTTTCAAGGAATGGCGGTTTCTCGAGCGAAATTAAATATCAAAACTCTACTGGATCAAAGGCCAGAGGAAGTAAATATTTTAGAAGGAAATCAAGTAAAAACAATTAAAGCTGAAGAAGCACAAATTGGTCAAATTATTCAGTTGAAACCTGGTGAAAAGTTAGCTTTGGACGGCGAATTATTATCGGAAAAAGCATCTTTTAATACGGCGGCTTTAACGGGAGAAAGTAAACCTGATGGCAAGCAAAAAGGCGACCTTGTGTATGCTGGAATGATTAATTTAAATTCGGTTTCAGAAGTTGTAATTAAAACAGAGTTTAAGGATTCTAAACTTTCGAAAATTTTGGAAATGGTACAAAATGCCACTTCTCAAAAAGCACAAACAGAACTTTTCATCAGAAAATTTGCAAAAATATATACGCCAATTGTCACGTTTTTGGCTTTAGGAATTTTCTTGCTACCCTACTTTTTTGTTGAAACTTACGACTACAAAGATTGGTTGTACAGAGCTTGTATTTTCTTGGTCGTTTCTTGTCCTTGTGCCTTGGTAATAAGTATTCCGCTTGGATATTTTGGGGGAATTGGTGCTGGAAGTAAAAACGGAATTTTATTCAAAGGAAGTAGTTTTCTTGATATTTTATCAGACATTAAAAATGTGGTGATGGACAAAACAGGAACGCTAACAGAAGGGGTTTTCGAAGTGAAGGACGTTAATATTTCTACTGATTTTAATAAAGATGAAATTTTAAAATTCTTAAATTTTATCGAAAGTAAATCTACACATCCGATTGCCACTGCAATTCATGAATATGTTGGTGAGATTGACCATCACTTAAAAATGGAAAATATCGAAGAAATTGCAGGCCATGGTTTGAAAGGAAAAATTGAAGGTAAAGATTTTCTTGCAGGAAATTTTAAATTAATGGATAAATTCGGCATTCGATACAATGTTGATCATTCTCAATTTGTAGAAACCTTAATTGCTATTGCGTTGGACGGAAAATTTGTTGGTTATATTACAATTTCAGACAAAATTAAAGAAGATGCTGCCAAAGCGATTTCTGAACTTAAAAAACTGAACATCAAATCAACGATGTTGAGTGGTGATAAATCTGCTGTTGTAAAATCTGTTGCCGAAAAACTCTCTATTGACAATGCTTTTGGAGATCTTTTGCCCGAAGATAAAGTTAGTAAAGTGAAAGAAATAAAATCGCGTGGCGCAAGTGTAGCATTTGTTGGCGATGGCGTTAATGACGCTCCTGTTGTTGCTTTGAGCGATGTCGGAATTGCAATGGGCGGATTAGGAAGTGATGCCACGATAGAAACTGCCGATGTGGTGATTCAGGATGATAAACCATCAAAAATCCCTATGGCAATACGCATCGGCAAGGAAACTAAAAAAATTGTTTGGCAAAATATTATTCTTGCTTTTTCGGTGAAAGTCGTAGTTTTAATACTAGGTGCTGGCGGAATTGCAACGATGTGGGAAGCGGTTTTTGCTGATGTTGGTGTTGCTCTTTTAGCAATTTTGAATGCGGTGCGAATTCAGAATATGAAATTTAATGTTTAAACAAAATAAAAAAAGTCGGCTAGCAAACTAACCGACTTTTTTATTTTAGTAATAATTTACTTTACCTAATTCTTTTTCGTCAACGGGTGCTTCCTCAAGATAGCGTGCTAAACTGTCATCCATCTCCTTCATCCAAGGTGTATGATGTATATTCGCTTCTGTACCATCAACTACTGAAGTATATATCTTATCACGATAATTGAGGATATTTTCTTCCTTATCTTTTAGCCAACTTTTAAACATTTCGGCTACTTTATCTAAATTTAAAAAAGGATAATCTGTGTAAGAAAGAATATCTTTAATATAATCTGTCTGAAAATCAACATGATCTTCACCCGTTTGTGTTGCTAATTCTTCGGCTTTCCATAAATTAATATCGTCGGTTCGAAGTTTTAGTTCTGGTAAACTTATTCGGCCTAACATATAATCGCGCGCAAACCACGCTTGCGCATCAAACATGTTAAAAGTATAGTATTGATCTTGCATACCTAGATAGATTAATCGTTCGTTATTGTTGAAAATTACGCCTTTATACAATTGATCAGGGTACAAACAGTTTTTGGTCTTCAACCTTAACTCGTCGGGTAAAAAAGGTAATTTATGTTGATAGCCCGTACAAAAAATAACCGCATCATAAGCTTCTGTAGAACCATCTTTAAAATAGGCTGTGTTATTTTCAAAATGGGTAACTAGAGGTTTTTCTTTTATTTCTTTTGGCCATTTGGTATCAATTGGATTGCTTCTGTAAGAAATGGTAATAGATTTCGCACCGTGTTTGTAACATTGTACCGCAATATCTTCCGCTGAGTAACTACTGCCAATCAATAAAATATTTTTATTAATAAATTGATCCGCACCTCTAAAGTCGTGCGCATGCATCACAGCACCAGGGAAGTTTTCGATGCCTTTAAAGTAAGGCAAATTCGGGGTAGAAAAATGACCTGTACCTACAACCAGATAATCAAAATATTCTTCAAAAGTTTCATTATTAACCAAATCATCAAAAATCACTCGGAATTGCTTTTTATCTTCTAAATAATCAACCCAACGAGCCACAGTATTGAATTTAATAAAATCTCGAGCTTTACTTTTTTTAATTCGACCTTGGATATAATCAAAAAGGACTTCTCTAGGAGGATAAGATGAAATGGGTTGTCCAAAATGTTCGGTAAAACTATAATCAGAAAACTCTAGACATTCCTTAGGCCCGTTGGACCACAAATATTTGTACATACTACCATGCAATGGCTCCCCATATTTGCCAACACCCGTCCTCCAGGTGTAATTCCACATACCACCCCAATTGTCTTGCTTTTCATAACATTTAATTTCTGGGATGGGATTACCTTTTTTCTTTTCCGATTCAAATGCTCTTAACATGGCTAGTCCACTAGGACCTGCCCCAATAATTCCAACTTTAAAATTTGTCATATATATGTATATTGTTCCTTTCGCTATAAAACGAAAAGAGGATTAAACGTCTGATAAAATGAATCACTGTTTGATTCTAGATACTACTTAAAAGAAGTAGTTTTTATGTGTAATTTTTTGATAGAATATCTATGTATTCCAAAAAAGAGAGACTTCTTATACTAAGAAATCATTGCGTACACTGATTAAAGTAGTTCAATATAGGGCAAATTTGCCATAAAACCAAATTAAGACAGTCTTTTATAAATAATCTATTAAAAATTAATGTTTAAGAAAGGGATAAATTAAGGCGCAGGATGATACTTATTATTTTAGTACTTAAATCGAAATAAACTTCTTCTAGCAACAGCCTACCGAGGAATTAAGAAATTAGCTAAAACAATATTTCCTTGAAAAAAACATTGAATATTACAGAAAAGGAACTAATTTTATTAAAATAGTTTTTATGGAAGAGTTTATTAATTTAAAAACCGAAAATGAAGTTATTCTCATTAGTATTTCGCTTGTTGTTGGGATAATTATTGGTGCCGAGCGAGAATATTATAATAAATCTGCTGGTCTCAGAACTTTTGTATTGGTAAGTTTTGGCGCTTGTATTTTCACTATTCTTTCTACAAAAATAGGACTGTCTTCGGATGACAGAATTGCCGCCAACATTATTACTGGCATAGGATTTATTGGTGGTGGCGTTATTTTTAAAGATGAAAATCGGATCAGCGGGATCACAACCGCAACCACAATTTGGGCAACCGCTTCTCTGGGCATGGCTGTGGGTTCGGGCTATATTTATCTTGGTTTGTTAGGGATGATTCTCGTTATTTTAATTCTAAATTCTTTGAGTTACGTACAAAGTCTTATCGATATACATCATAAAATAAGAAATTATCACATTATTACCTCGTCTTATAGTGAGCTAAACTATTGTAAAGAATTATTTGTAAAATATAATCTGAAATACGAAATAATTGGTGAAAACCATCGAGAAAATAGTATAGACACTGAATGGCGAATTATTGGAAAAAACGAAAATCACAAAAAATTACTACAACAAATAAGAGAAGATTCCCGAATAATTGGGTTTGAATATTAAATAAAAAAGCCAGCATTTTAGAAATTAAAATGCTGGCTTTGTATTAAAAAGAATAGTTTCTAATTTTAATGCATGGCTTCGCTAAGGTCAATTTTTTCGCCACCTTTTTTATTTCTAACCAATAACACAAACGGAATACAAACTAAGAATGCAAGCCCTAAATACAAGAATACATCCATATACGATAATACCGCAGCTTGTTTGGTCACCGAAAAATCTAAAATTTTGTAGGCAGATTGTAATGCAACATCCGGCGACATACCTTTTGACATAAAGCTAGCTTTTAGTCCTGCAATTCTTTGTTGCACATCCAAATCGTTAACATCTAGTTTCTCCACCAGATTACTTCGATATTGCATACTTCTATTGGCGATAAAAGTTGTAATTGCCGCAATCCCAAAAGACCCGCCCAACTGTCGCATCATCCCAGTAAATGCCGCACCTTGTCCAATTTCGGGACCTTTCAAAGTACTTAATGACAAAGATGTGATTGGGATAAATAATAATCCTAGACCACAACCGCGCACAATTAACATCCAGAAAAACGCATCTTTTCCTGTATCTGGCGTCAAAATCTTGTAACCCCAAAAACTATAAACGAAAAAGATAAATAAACCTAAAGCTACCAACACCTGTTGCTTGGCTCCTTTCGTTAAAAGTCGTCCAATAATTGGCATCATAAAAGCTGTTGTTAAAGCAGCAGGAATCATCAACGCGCCAGACTGTAAGGCCGTCCACCCCAAAATACTTTGCGTATAAAGTGGCACTATAAAGGTTGAGCCATACAATCCGAATCCTAAAATAAATGACATAATTGTCCCTACACGAAGATTTCCGTTTTTAAGGACGCGAAGTTCTACAATTGGATATTTAAAAGTTAACTCTCGCCAAATAAACAATATAAAACCAATACTCGCTGTCAATGTACAATATACAATCGCTCTACTTTCGAACCAATCATCCTCATGTCCTCTTTCCAAAATGTATTGTAATGAGCCAACAAAAGCTGCTAGAAGTCCAATCCCTAGCCAGTCAACGTCGGACGCTTTCCGCTTTTCGGCAAATCTTGGACTTTTAACAAATTGAATTGTCAATAAAGTCGCAATAATACCCAATGGAATATTGATGTAAAAAATATAAGGCCAACTGTAATTATCAACGATATAACCACCAAGTGGCGGTCCCAAAGTGGGGCCAATAATAACGCCAAGACCATAAATGGCTTGTGCCATACTTCGTTTTTCAATAGGATAAGATTCGGTGATAATGGTTTGTGACGTTACAAGCAAAGCGCCACCGCCGATGCCTTGACAAAGTCTGAAGAATACCAATTCCCAAATATTGGTCGCATTACCACATAAAAATGAGAATATGGTAAATATAATAATCGAAGCTGCGAAATAATTTCGGCGTCCAAACTGTTGAGACAACCAGCTCGTCATTGGTACAATAATCACGTTACCAATAGCATAAGCTGTAATTACCCAACCAACTTCTGACAACGTTGCACCGAGATTCCCTTTCATCTCGTTAAGTGCAACGTTGACAATCGTTGAATCTACGATTTCCAAAAGTGCACAGATAATCGCCGTAATGGTGATAATGGCACGTCGAAAACCATATTCTATTAAAGAGTCATCTTGCATTGTCGTGTTTAGCTTTTTAATGAAACGCTAACTTTAACATTCATCCCAGCACGTAGTTTTTCAAAAACTTTAGGGTCTGCATGATCAAATGTAATTTTAACAGGTAGACGTTGCACCACTTTCACAAAGTTACCACTCGCGTTATCAGGCGGAAGTAATGAAAAAGTAGAACCCGTGGCTGGGGAGAAAGAACTAATCACCCCATGGAATTCTTGATCAGGAAAAGCATCAATTTCGATATTAACTTTTTGACCTTCCACCATTTTAGAAAGCTGCGTTTCTTTAAAGTTGGCGATTATCCATTTATCGTTTTTATTAACTAAACTAAAAATCTGAGAACCAGCTTGTAAAAATTGACCTTTTTGCGTTGGCACTTTTGATACAAAACCATCTTCTGGCGCAAGAATCACGGTGTAAGAAAGATTAAGTGTTGCATTTTTTACATCAACTTGTCTTTGTTTAACAACAGAATTTGCGATCCCAATTTGCTCGGACGTCGCCATCGATTGAGAGCTAACGCTTCCCGTCTGTTGCGTTGCCTGATTTCTTTGCTCAATTAAAACTTGCAATTGTCTATCAGCAGTTTGTTTCGCTGCTAAAGCTTGTTCATATTGTTGCTGCGTGATGGAATGATCTTTAACCAAAATTGTGTAACGTTTTAGATCTTGATCGGTTTTCCAAACATTAACTTTTGCCGCTTCGATTTGTGCATTGGCTGTTGCAATCGCCGCTCTCGACGTGTTAACATTTTGAGATGCTGCATTAGCACCCGCTTGCGCACTGCTCACGTTGCTAGATGCTGTTTCTAGTGCTGCTTGTGCTTGTTCCAAAATCATTTTTTGATCACGATTATCCAAAACGACAAGGGTATCACCTTTTTTCACAAACTGGTTGTCTTTAACTTTAATTTCGGCAACATAACCAGAGATTTTAGAAATAACAGGCGTTACATCTGCAGCAATTTGCGCATCGTCTGTCTCCTCATGTCCTTGTGAATATTGATATTCTTTAAGTCCGTAATAGCCACCACCTAAAATAACCGCCGCCATAACGATATATTTAATGGGACTTTTCTTTTTCGGCGTTTCTATTGTTGTATTGTTTGTACCTGACATTGTGTTAAGTATAGTTTTATTAATAGTTTCCTGTTGTTTGTAATAATTTTTTGTGTGCTAACGTTGCATCTGCTTTAGAATTTATAAGATTCACTTGAGCAGCTAATTTTGCAGTATCAGCATCTAGCAATTCGGTCATTGTTGCTAAACCATTATAGAATTTATTTTTAGTAATTCTAAAATTTTCGTTGGCTTGTTCGACTGCTCTTTGATAAACATCTATTTTTCTGTAAGCCAGTTTTTCGTTCTGAATATCTTTTTTAACCTCCAAAGTAATATGGTCATTTAACAACTCAGAAGAAGCTTCCAATTGTTTTTCGACCGCTAAAGATTGACTCAAACTCGAATTTTTCTTCCAAATATTTGCTAAGTTATATTGTACACCTACGCCGAAATTAACAGCATTAGTCACTGTAAAAACATTCGGAATATCCGCTGCAACGTAACCTCCAGTTAAAGCAATAGTTGGTAGATTCTCAGCTTTTGCAGCTTTGGTACCGAGCATTGCTGCTTTTTGTTGATATTCTAAAGCTTGCTTGTCTTTTCTATTTTTAAATGCTTCTGTCAAATAATAATTATCGTCTTGCAGATTTTGATCTTCGATATAATTAGGATCAATTTCGATTTCTGTATGATCTGCTAAACCTAACAACAAATCCATATTGATATTTGCGATGTCGTAATTATTGTGCGCTTCCAATAACTGAACTTCGATATTAGACGTTTGCAATTGTGCCTTCAAACGATCGTTACGGGCGATAACGCCATTGTCTTCAAGTTTAATAAAAGATTGGTCTCGCTTTTCGGATGCCGAAAGACTTTCTTCCAAAAGTTTTATCGCTTGTGATGCTTTAAACATGTTATTGTAGGCTTGCGCCACATTATAAGCCACTGAAATTTTATCATTTTCCGAGCTTAATTTTGAAGCTTCTACTAAATATTTTGCGGATTCGATACCATATTTAATTCGACCACCAGAAAAAATCGGATACGACAAATTTGCAGAACCAAACATGACCTGGTTAACCTCTGGACCTGCGCCACCGCCCAAACCAGGAAGTTTGACATTGACATTCGGCTTTATCGGCATGTACAGATAAGTCCCAGAAACTTTAAGGTCTGGAAGTTGTCGATTTTTGGCCTCGAGAAGATTAGCAGTCGCTTCTTCAATTTTTGCTTCGTCGATTTTAAGACTTTTGCTATTCTTAATACCAAGATCGATGGCTTCGGAAAGTGTTAAGTTCTTTTTTGACTGTGCTTGAAAAAAAATATTACTACTGATAAGTAGTAACATTCCTAAATTAATTCCTTTATTTTTCATTATAACCTAACAGGTATTTTAATACGTTTTTTAAATGTTCGCGTAGTCCTTCGTAGTATACAGCTTCGAAGTTGGCATCGTTTTGAGCACCAGCAAATTCTTTATACATAGGTGTTGCGTTAACGCCAGCAAATAAAGTCCCAGCGATTGTTGAGTGGATATATTCTACTTTTGGAAGTTTTGTGAAAACCCCATTATCGTAACCAGACTTTATCAATTGGGCATAAAACTCTAAAAAATTAATTTTAGTCGTTTTTAAAAAATTGATGATGAAAGCAGTTTTGTTGCTTAGTTGTTCGCGTTGCATAATGGTGTAAAAAGCACGTAGACGAATCACTCTATTGCAAAATTGGTCAATAAGAAGTTCGAATTTTTCCCATTCGTTAAGATTACTTTTAGAAATAATATCTTTTCCGAAACTCACACTTTCGTTCATTCTGTATTCGAAAATGCGTTCGTAAAGTTTTTCTTTAGAACCAAAATAATAGGAAATCATCGAAATGTTAACATTCGCGGCTTTACAAATTTCACGCGTGGAAGTACTGCCAAAGCCATTTTTCGCAAAAAGCTTTTCGGCGGCAAAAAGAATATTTTCTTCCTTAGAGATTTCCATTCACATCAATTTTGGTGCAAATGTAAATTATTTTCAAATAAAATCAAACGATTGATTGAATAATTTTTTATTAAAAAAAGATTAAAATTTTTGTGGAAAGTTTAAACAGCCTTTTTATGAATGTGTCGCGTCAATTTGATGCCCATATCTGTCAAAACAACTTTGGCGTTGGCATTACGAGAAATATGATAACTCGCATCTGTTAACTCCTCAAGAATCGCTTCGATATTGGCTCCGCTGATGTAAGTCGAAAAAGCATCCCAGCCAAAACCATTGCTATCTAACTTACGATATACCAAATTGGGACTCGCATAATTTTGTAGCAATGCCAGACGGAAGGTCTCGGTACAGAATTCTAAAAAGCGAATTTGTTTATCCCGATTCCAAGTGCTAATCTCGTGTGACCAACGGATGATGGCGCGCAAAACTTCGGGTTTCTTTTTCGCCATAAAAGCATTACGAACCCATTGTATGAAGAAAGTTTCGAACTCGTTGGATGATGAGCCAGTTTCTAAAATCTTTTGCGCGTCATTTAGATTTCCGCGAGCTTGTCCCACCGCCGTCTCAATTTGTGATAAGTCGGCGTCAGGGAATTTTGATGATAAATAAGTTTTTATGTCTGTATCCTCAATTCTTGGCACTTCAACAATTTGACAACGAGAAAGTATGGTTGGGAGAATATTATCAATTTTTTCTGCACACAACATAATGTAAGTCTTCTTTGGCGGTTCTTCTAAGAATTTCAGGATTTTGTTAGCCGCTTCTTCATTCATTTTGTCGGCACGCCAAATGATGAGAATTTTGCTACCACCTTCAAAACTTTTTAGAGCAAATTTAGCATGCATATCTTCGGCTTCTTGTGCCGAAATAAAGAATTGTTTCTTTTCTGAGTCTAGATAATTGGTCCAATCGTCAAAACTAGAATATGGGTTTTTGAGAATCATCTCTCGCCATTCTGTAAAATATCGTTTGCTAAGCGAAACATTTTTCTCAGTAAAAATTGGAAAACTAAAATGTAAATCCAAGTGGTTAAGATGTTCAACTTTTTGAGCCGACGTTGCGTTTTCGCGAGACAAAATCTCTTGAGCATAAGCCATTGCCAATGCCAATGTTCCGTAACCTTCTTCACCAACAAAAAGCTGTGCGTGCCCTACTCGATTATCGTCAATACTAGATAAAAGAAGATTTTTCAGTTTATGTTGCCCGATTATATTTTCCCATTTCATGTCAACAAATATAAAGAAATAAGTTTGAGGATTTGTGTTGTTTAAGTTTAATAAAAATCTAAAAGAAACGTCAATTCTTGTAGTATTCATCTACTTAACAAACTTTAACGCGAAATAAATTTTTGAGATTCATTATTAATTAAGATATTTGCGGTTTGATAATAATAACGGATGAAAAAGACTTTTGTCGTATCATTACTTACAGCGGGAATCTATCTAAACGCACAAAGCGTCGGTAATTCTCCATATGCAGCCTACGGAATTGGTGATGTAAAGTATGATAATACTGTGGAAATAAATTCAATGGGAGGTGTTTCTACTGCATATATTTGGGATTTTAATAATAGTTTTAACTTTAGAAACCCAGCAGCTAATACCAACCTAGAATTAGCAACCATTAAAGTTGAAGGAACTAACGAAAATAACTTTTACAAAACCGACTATAATAATACAAGCGTCACAAAACACTCTAATTATTTGTCAAATATTGCTATAGCAATGCCACTTAGCAAGAAGGTAAAATTCGGATTAGGCTTTCAACCTTATAGCTCTAAGCAATACGAAATACTTCGCACATCGACTAACGCAGACACCGGAATTACCGAAGGGCACAAATATACAGGAAGAGGTACGCTTAACACGATACAAGCAGCGCTTGGTTATCAGATTACACCAAGTTTTGCTTTAGGTATTAGAACAAATTTCTATTTCGGAAAACTTTATGATCTTGAAGAAGTAACTTTCTCTGACGCAGAATTGTTAAGTGGTTACGAAAATAGCAACAAGATAAAATCGTTTAACTTTACACTTGGTACAACCTACCAAAAGAAATTCATTAACGATCACAAGTTGACTGTTGGTGCAACTTATACTTTTGGTACGACAGGTCAATTGGAAAGTACATACACCAACAGTACCTATTACAAAGGTGTTGGCGACGTTAAAGGTTACGAAACGATTATCGATCAATTAGAAACTAAAGATAAAAAATTCTTACCTCAAGAATTTTCAATTGGTCTTGGTTATGGTCATGAGACGAAATGGTTTGTTGGGACGCAGCTAGACTACAAAAATGGAGAAAACTTCAACTTTTTGGGACAAACTTTAGCCTATCAAAATTCTTATAAAATTTCTGCTGGAGGTTGGATTCTTCCTAACTACAACGATTTTAGAAATTACTTCTCTCGTGTTACCTATCGTTATGGTGCTTATTATCAAAAAGGAGCGCTTAACCTAGCTGGACAAAACATCAATAGATTTGCAGTAACGGGTGGTGTGACGTTACCATTCCAAAAAAGTAGTGTAACAAGAATGAACTCTGTTGATCTCGGTTTAGAAATCGGAAAAACAGGTACACTTACTAATAATCTTATTCAACAGAACTTTATCAACTTACGCGTAGGAATTAACTTTGCGGATAAGTGGTTCGGAAGAAGACTTTACAACTAAAATATAGATTTATTACTAATGAGTTTTAAAATTAGTAACATATCAAATCATACAGCATTAAGAAACAAAATTCTATTAAGTTTCTTAATGCTTTTTGTTTTACAATCTTGCGACGAAGACATCACAAAACGTGATCGTAAAAAAAACACAAATTTTGCGTCTCAAGTTATTCATAACGCCAAAATTATACAGCGAGATTCGGGTAAGGTTAAAGTAAGATTTGATGCGCCTTTGCTAGAAAAGTATGAGTTAATCGACTCGCCTTATGTCGAGGCAAAAAAAGGAATCTATCTAGAATATTTTGATAAAAAAAATCCGAAAATTCCTGGAAAAATTTGGGCAAAATATGCAAAATATGACGAAAAAAAAGACTTTTACTTTGCTAAAGGTCGTGTTAAAATTGTCACCAATGAAGGTCGAACTTTCGTAACAGAAAGTATTAATTGGGACAAAAGAAACCGAAAAATGTATACCAAAGACACAGTCTTTGTATCCGATCAAGATGGTAATATTTTGGTTGGCGCCAACGGAATGGTCGCTAAAGACGACTTTACGGAGTATACATTCTACAACAACTCTGGGCAATTCAACACCAAGGGTCTTCCTAAGACCGGCTTATAATGGCAACTTCACAAGACTTTTTTGCATTGGGATTAATGTCTGGGACAAGTCTCGACGGATTAGATCTCTGTTATTCTAAATTTTGGAAAAGTGACGAAAAATGGCATTTTGAGATTTTAGAAACTGAAACTGTTGCTTATTCAGAAACTTGGGAAAATAAGCTTCGAAACGCTGTTAAGCTTAATGCAGACGCTTTACTTGCCTTAAATTCCGACTACGGATTTCTTCTTGGAGAACTCAGCCAGAACTTTATTTCTAAACACAACATTAAAAACTTAGATGTTATTGGTTCTCACGGTCACACGATTTTTCATCAACCTGAAAAGAAAATGACACTTCAGATTGGGGACGGTCGTGCGATACAGATTTTAACAAAGAAAAATGTCGTTTACGATTTCAGAATGCAAGACGTTTTGATGGGCGGAAGTGGCGCACCATTGGTTCCGATAGGTGATGAACTTTTGTTTTCGGAGGTTGATGCCTGTGTTAATCTCGGCGGATTTTCTAATATTTCATTTAAAAAAGATGAAAAAAGAATAGGCTACGATATTTGTCCCGTCAATATTATCTTAAACCATTTTGCGAAAAAACAAGGTCAAAATTTCGATAAAGATGGCGAATTAGCAAAACAAGGAAATGTTGATTACGAACTTTTAATGAAGTTAAATAACATTGAATTTTACCAATTATCCGAACCAAAATCTTTAGGTTACGAATGGGTAGAATCTCATGTAATACCCTTACTAAAAGACTTTTCGGACTTAGAAATATTAGCAACTTTCACAGAACATGCCGCTAAGCAAATCGCTATTAATCTAAATCAAAATAACATTAAAAAGGCTTTGTTTACAGGCGGTGGCAGCCACAATACTTATTTAATAGAAAAAATTAAAACAAAAACCAAAACCCAAATCATTATTCCAAATAAAGAAATAATTGATTACAAAGAAGCTTTGATTTTTGCTTTTATGGCTGTCCTAAAAACAAATGGCGACATCAACATACTTTCCTCAGTTACAGGAAGTTCTCATGACCATTCGTCAGGGATTTTTCTTCGACTCTAAAGTTAATCAGCGGACTTGGATTTCTAAATTATTTTATTCCAGATATATACTTCTATCAGTGACTAGATCTATAAAGACCTTCTGAGATAGGAATACAAATCGTGTACATACACTATTAAAAGCAAGTGACCTTTGTGCGGGCACATTCTATCGCTATTTGTAGTATCTCGTAAAAAATCTAGTTATATTTAGCTACAACTATACAAATGGTTTTCTTCTTTTGAAAAAAACTTAAATTGTGAAAAATTAAACCCAACTTTTTTATAATAGATTGAAGCAGTTTAAATATAACAGCTCACAATTTTACACTTTGGCATTGCGAAGTCATTTAGCAAAAAACCAATCGTATAAGATTGGTTTTAATTATTTTCATTTATAGTTGCTCGATTTTATCTGTCAAAGCATCGATAAAGTTTTTCAGAGGTTTTTCAACCATCATTTTGATAAATGGATTGAATTTTCCATCAAATAACAATTGAACTTCAGTTTGATTCTCACCAATTGGGTTCATATTTCCAGTCAAGGCGAAATCCAAACTAGAACTTGCAGACACTAGAACAACTTTTTCTTCTGTAACTTCCTGAATCTTAAGCGCAATCTCAGGCATTCCTTTTAATCCAAATTTGAAACCATCTTCTCTCGATTCAAAATTTTGAAGACTATCAGGCATCAATGCTTTGTAATCTTCAGCATTTTTAAGCATTTCTGTCAAATCTTTAATCGATTTATTTACGATAATTTTGCGTCCTTCTAGATTCATTTTTCTATTTTTGTATTAATATTAAAGCTAGGCAAATGTATAAAGTTTTTATCAATGAAAAAAAATTAATCCTTAGTGATACGCCTCAAAATGTTGAGCGTAACATAGCATTTGAGGAGAATCTTCAATTTGATATCGCTTTGGACCTTTTGCAGAACACTTCAACAAAAGATGTTGCCATATACTACAAAAATCTTGACGAGCTTTGGCTTAAATATCAACAACATTTTCAAGTCATTGAAGCTGCTGGTGGCATTGTTTTAAACCCTGAAAAGAAAATACTTTTTATCTATCGACTAGGAAAATGGGATCTTCCCAAAGGCAAAATAGAAGCTGGAGAATCTAGTGATATCGCGGCGTTGCGCGAAGTTGAGGAAGAATGTGGATTGACAAACCTAGAACTTCAGGAATTTATTAATTTGACCTATCATATGTACCATATCAAGTCAAAACCTGTCTTAAAAAAAACCTACTGGTATTACATGAAACATGATGGCATTGCTGAACCAAAACCACAATTGGAGGAAGGCATCACCAAAGTGGAGTGGAAAAACAAAGTGGAAATCCAACGTGATGTCGAAACTTCCACTTTTAATAATATTATTTTAATTCTTGCAGAATTTTTATCGAAACACGACATCTCATAGTAGGTCAATTGCTTTCTCCAAAGCAATGCCGCGAGATGCTTTTAATAGAATATTGTCAGTTGTAATAGGCTTTTCTTTTAAAAAGGCTATTAATTCTGATGTATTTTCGAATGCTAAGTCAGTGGTATTGACTTTCTTAAATTCTTTTCCGACGGTAATAATGTTCTCAAAACTAAGCGCTTTTGCTTTGTCAAAAATTAGTTGATGTTCTAGCTCACTTTCTGTACCAAGCTCCAACATATCACCGATAATAATTGTTTTTGAACCTTCAAACTCATTAAAATTATCCAAAGATGCCGACATACTACTTGGGTTGGCATTGTACGTATCTAGGACTAATGTTTTACCATTTTTTTTCTGAACTTGCGAACGCATATTGCTAGGAAAATAACTTTCTATAGCTTCTTTAATATCATTAAATGGAATATTAAAATGTAGACCTAAACTAACTGCAGCAGATAAATTAGTGAAATTGTAATTTCCTGTTAAATTAGAAAGTAGCTTTTCGCCTTGATATATTAAACCAACGAAATGATCTTTTGCAAAAACTTCAAAAACATAGTGAGAATTTAGTTTTCCAAAAGAGATTTTGTTTACGTAATCTAATGTTTTTTCTAATTGAATAGCATCAGCTTCGTTAACTAAAATTGTATTATTATTTGATTTTAGATAATCGTATAGTTCAGACTTCCCATTAATAACCCCTTCGAAACCACCGAAACCTTCAAGATGTGCTTTTCCAAAATTGGTGATATAACCGATGCTTGGTTGTGCAATTTTGCAAAGTGCTTCGATCTCTTTTTGATGATTAGCGCCCATTTCGACGACAGCTAAATTATGTTCTGGTTTAATAGACAAAATCGTTAGAGGTACGCCGATGTGGTTGTTGAGATTCCCAAAAGTGTATTGAAGCTTAAATTTTTTAGACAAAACCGTACTAATCATTTCCTTGGTTGTGGTTTTACCATTGCTCCCCGTTAAACCAATAATCGGAATATTAAGTTGATTTCTGTGATAGATGGCTAAGTCTTGTAAAAACTCTAAAGTCGAGTCAACATAGAAAATATTACGTCCTGGATTGTTGTATTTGGCATCTTCAACGACAACTGCTAGAGCGCCATTGGCAATAACTTCTTCCGCCTTTTCGGCAGCGTTGTAGTTTTCCCCAGAGAATGCAAAAAAGATGTCATTTGGTTGTAGCTTTCTACTGTCAATAATACAGTGATTAGCTTCTTTATAGAGTTTATAAAATGATTCAATATTCATATTTCAAAATTAAGATTAAAAAATAATTTTGCATAAAAAAAGCAGTAGAAAATCTACTGCTTTATATGAACTTTTATCTTTTGCTTCTTTTTCCGGAGTCTTTAGCATCTTGTGCTACACGGAAGCCAATCCAACTGAAGGTTCTACCTTGGTCTTTGAATCTTCTGTGTCCCGGATCTAACCAATAAGAAGAGTCTAACCAAGATCCACCTTTAACAACTCTAACTTCGTTAGTAATTGCAGTTGTAACTTGTTTTTTCTGTTTTTCTAAGATAACGTTACCTCTCTTATCCACAACAAATCCTTTTCTAACAGAGTTATACATATTAAAAGTACTATCTGCATTCACACCAGACATATCTAATGAGGATTGGTAGTCACCATCTCGATAGTTACGGTCATCAGCAACAACTTGCTTCTCGTATTCTCCAGGAAGTCCTCTATATACCAATTGTCCATTAGCCATAGTATCATACTTCATTTCTACATTACCAACTTTTTTATAAGTTCCGTCTGCATTTTTTTCAGATTTTAGAACAACATTACCTCTATAATAGTTGAAGTCGTTGAAGTCTTCATCAATCTCTGGACGATAGATATCAGCAACCCATTCTGCCACGTTACCGTACATACCAAATACACCTAGGTCATTTGATTGGTATTTTCTAACATCAGAAGTTGTTGGCGAACCATCGTTCTTCCAGCCTGCAACACCAGAATAATCACCTTTACCCATTTTGAAATTCTCCATGTACATTCCTCTGTTACGACCTTTTGTACCTTTTAACTTATCAATTTCGGGTTCTTTACCTAGGTAGTTGTTGTATTTTCTGTTCTTTTGCATACCAAGCGCAGCAAATTCCCACTCCACTTCTGTTGGAAGTCTGAATTTTTCAACTAAACCAGAAGTTCCACCTTTATTAGCAGTCAGTATTCTTGTATTTGATGTTTTGATACCACTTTGCTTTTGCAGTTTATTTTTATCTACAATTGCATCCAGTTCTGCATCATTAGCTTTATACTTATCCATGCTGAAAGTGCTCTCTCCTTGGTAGTTAGATTCGTTGGTGTACAAATCTTTAGGAAGAATACCTTTTTGCATTAAAGCTTTTTCGTTAGCACGGTTAGTTAACCAATCGCAATATTTGGTAGCTTGTAGCCAAGATACACCAACAACTGGATAATAGTCAAATTCTGGATTACGGAAATAGGTTTCTGAATAAGAGTTTCTAGACAGCTTATTATTCCACACCAAAGTATCTGGCATTGCACCAGCATAGATATTCTTAAAGTTAGGATCAGATGGCGGAAATACATACTTTAACCAAGTTACATATTCGCGATACTCATAGTTAGTAATTTCGGTCTCTCCAATAAAGTAAGAGCTAACTTGCATACGACGAGGTGTATTATTCCAATCATGCATGACATCGTCTTGCACTAAGCCCATCGTAAAAGTACCACCATCTATATAGACCATACCTGGCCACCCTTTCTGTTTTTGTTGCTTAGCTGAGAAAAAATAACCATTTTTCTCGTTGGGTTTCCAACCAGTTTTACTAGTAAAACGCTTCGTTCCACCGCCGCTTTTCGTGTTCCCTCCACCGCAACTTGCAAGTATCAAAGCTGACCCGATAGCAAGTGAAAACAATTTAATTTGTTTCATAGTTGATATAATCATTTACAAAGTACAAAGAAAAAATAAATATTTTAATAAATCAAATAATGATATGCTTTTTTTCTAACGGGAATAAATAAGTTTTATTGTTATATATCTTTTTTTAGAAATTTTCGTTTATTTTGTAAATTGAATATAACCTCAATGAAAAAGAACTTTTACTCTTTACTGTTTGTTGCAATCTCAATTGGTGCTTTTGGACAAAAAGTCAATATCCAATGGGAAGGAAGCAAATCTTTTGACTTTAGCAGTTACAAACAGAATTTACCTTACTTCAAAAATGAAGGTTATGACGTAGGCTCTCGTGGTGTAAGCATCGTTGTTGAGAAAAAAAATGATGGCAAAGAAGTTATTGCCAAAAATTTTGCTTGGGAAAAAGCTAAGAGCGAAGACTTGTATGATATTAATCCTGAATTTTTACCAAGTGAAGATAGTTTTGAGGTAGTGTACGCTTATAGTGACAAATTAAATTCGGAAGTTGGTAGCGTATACGTTCCTACTTTTAAAAAAGTCAATCATGTAATCTACCGACTTTTATCTGTAGATATTGAATTATCGAACAAAAACTATATCGCTAATAAAGGTACCGGACTAGGTACAACAGAAAACCCGTTAGAGAGTGGTACTTTTTATAAAATAAAAGTTGACAAATCTGGAGTTTTTAAGATTACTAAAAAATTCTTACAAGACAACGGCATCAATGTTTCAGGGATTAACCCCAATAACTTTAGAATCTACGGCAACGGCGGTCTGATGCTTCCGGAGAACAATTCTGATGCTCGTTATGCAGCACTTCAGGAAAATGCTATACAAGTTGTGGGAGGTGATGATGGCGTCTGGAATGATAACGATTATGTCCTTTTTTATGCGCAAGGTCCTCATGGTTTTAACCTAACTGGATCTACAAAGAGAAATGGACGAATTGATACACGCCGTAATAAAAGTTCCAATTATATTAATATTTATGAGGATTACGCTTACTATTTTATAAACTTTGATAAGGGTCCTGGTAAAAGAATTAATCCCGAAGACACTCCCGTTCCTAGTAGTCTTATTTCTCGTTATGATGACTATCAATACATTAACGAAGAAAAGTACAACCTTATGAAACTTGGCCGCCTATGGGTTGGTGATGCTTTCACGACGCCTAAAGAGGTTAAATTTGATGTAAGAACGCCAATTCTGCCCACAGATATTGTTAAATATAACACTCGAGTTGCTGCTAAAGATGGTAAAAACAATCAAATAGAAATCTCCGTTAATGGCAAAAACAATACAACTGTTACAGTGGGTGTTGATAATGTTTCGTTGTTGGTAAGCGACAACATTCTGTCAAATACGTCGACTTCTAGTATTATTTTTAACTATAAACCAAATACAGGTCCCAATCCATATGGACAATTTTATTGGGATTATGCAGAAATCACTTACAAGCAAGATTTGACTTTTAATAATGCAGGACAGTTATCTTTCCGAAGTTATGATATTAACGAAAAATCTGACAATCTGTATGGTTTTAGCATCTCTAATACCGCTGGACTTGAACAGGTTTGGGATGTATCTGACGTAACGAATGTCAAACGAAAAGTTAACAAAAATGCAAATGCTTCTAGTTTTAATTTTGGTTATCAAACAAGCAGCACCAACAGATTTTTTAATAACGAATTTGTAGCTTTTAACCAAGCAGCAGCCTATAATCCAACCTTTGTAGGACGTATTGACAATCAAAATTTGTCTGCTTTATCTAATGTTAATTATCTTATCATAACCCAACCCAATATGATTGGTGAGGCGCAAAGACTAGCCAATTATCATAGAAGCAAAAGTAATATGAATGTAGAAATTGTTGATATCAACAAAATCTACAACGAATATAGCAGTGGTAGCAAAGATATAACGGCAGTACGAGATTTTGTCACAAAACTAAATGCTAGTGGCAGTCTAAAATATGTTTTCATACTTGGTGATACGTCGTATGATTTTAAAAATCGCGTCCCTAATAATACGGACGTAGTCCCTAGTTATCAAAGCGAGGAAAGTCATAACTACTCGGACACTTATGTTACAGATGACTATTTCGTCATGACAGAACCTCAAGGAGATATTGTAGATATTTCGAGGATTATCCCAAGCATTCCGGTTGGTCGTTTGCCAGCAGCAAATGTGGCAGAAGCCAAATTATTAATCGATAAAACATTGGCTTATTATAATGCCTTACCAGGACAATCTTCACCATTTGGAGAGTGGCGAATGAAGTTAGACTTTGTTGTAGATGATAACGATAATGAGACGTCAACACCTTTCCACAATACCATGAATACTTCTTTGGTATCGAATTTTGAAACAGGTACTGCCCGCTCAGAATACAATGTACGAAAACTCTATCTTGACGCTTTTCCTCCAGAAGCAACAGCCGGAGGACAGCGATATCCGCAGGTTAATCAAGCGATAAGTAATGATGTCGGTAATAGTCTTTACTTGTTCTACTTTGGGCATGGTGGTATTAATGGTTGGGCGCAAGAACGTGTATTAACAACCTCAGAAATTAGTAACTTCAACAATTTCACATCACTCTATAGCAGATTTCCGCTGGTGTCAACTATTACTTGTGAGTTTACACTTTGGGATGATCCAGGAACTTATTCTGCTGGAGAACAAGTTATAAAATTAAAAACAGGTGGCGCAGCAACGATGATCACTTCTAGCCGAGCAATTGCAACGGCCTACGGAGAAGACTTTACAGGAATTTTGACAAATAATATTTTTAACCTAGAGTTAGAAAATGACAGATTCCGTACACTTGGTAATTCATTTTTAGAAGCAAGAAAAAAACGAGGCGCAGACATTAACCATCTAAAAGTAAACTATCTAGGTGATCCCGCGATGACATTATCTAGACCTCAACGTCTTCTTAATATTGACCAAGTTATTACGCCTGAAGCTGGGAAAATCAGAGCTTTAGATTTTGTTAAAATAACAGGCCACATTAACAAAGCTGACGGCACAATAGATGACACCTTCACAGGTCGAGCCGTCATTAACATCTTTGATAAAAAACTAGATAAGGTCACGCGTAATAACGATCCTTATAGAGATATGAAACCACCACTTCAATATAAAGAAGAAGGCAGTCCAATTGTAAAAGCTTCTGGAAAAGTTGAAAATGGAAAGTTCACGGTGGAGTTCTATGTTCCTAAAGATATTAATTATGACTTGGGATTTGGTAGAATTCTAATCTATGCTGATAACAAATCTTACGATGTATTCTACAATGATTCTGTAACTGTTGGCGGCATTAATCCTAATGGAGTTAATGATAGCGAGCCTCCAAAGGTTAATCTGTACATGAACAACATTAACTTTGCTAATGGCGGTATAACCGACCAAAATCCCATGTTACTAGCCTGCGTTACCGACAATATTGGTATCAACTCAACTGGATCTGGTATTGGCCATGATATAACGGTCTTGCTAGATGGCGAAGTTATTAACACTAAAGTATTAAATGACTTCTACTCTCCTGGGGAAGGAAATGGATGTGTTAACGCAAGCTTAAACGACTATCAAAAAGGCAATGTTACCTACCCTTTCAGAAATTTAAAACCTGGAGAACATCAATTAACATTTAAAATTTGGGATATTAATAATAATTCCACAACCTCTACGTTAAACTTTGTAGTGAAAGATGAAAGTCAGCAACAATTGGTTATCAACAGACCTCTTAACTGGCCAAATCCTTTCACCAACAAAACATATGTACAGTTTGAACATAATTGTGATGATATGCTAGATGTAAATGTTCAAATTTTTACCATAACAGGAAAACTTGTAAGAACCTTGAGTAATACTATAACTGCAGAACCATTTTTAGAAGGTTACAGAACGCCTAAACAAGCTATAGAATGGGACGGAAAAGACGACTTTGGTGACACAGTAGCAAAAGGTACATATATTTTTAAGATATTTGCAAGAAGTCAAAACCAAGACAAGTGTAAAGGCAGCGCAACAGCCGTCGAAAAAATGGTATTATTAAAATAACTAAAGAATAAAAATATTAAAACGGTAAAATTTACCACTAACTAACTAATTATGAATTTGACAAAAAAACTCTTTTTAGGTTTGGGATTAGGTATGAGCATTGCAGCCTACTCTCAATCTGACTACACAGTACTAACAGGAGCTCCTTTTTTAAGAATTTCGCCAGACGCAAGAGCAGGAGGTATGGGAGATCAAGGGGTTGCGACATCAACGGACGCTTTTTCACAATTTTGGAATGCTGCAAAATATCCTTTTGCAAAAAATACTTCTGGTGTGGGAGTTAACTATACACCGTATATGAGCAAGTTAACAAACGATGTTTTCTTACTTTATGGTTCTTTTTACACATTTTTAGGAGATGACGAAAGATCTACCCTTAGTGCCAGCATCTACTACTTCAATATGGGAGAAGTTAATCTAAGCCAATATGTTGGAGGCGTGGTGTCCGATATGGGAACCACCAAACCTAACGAATTCTCTCTAGATGTTGCTTATGGTCTAAAATTAACAGACAATTACTCCATGGCTGTTACTGGACGTTTCATCAGATCAGACTTAGGTGGTAGTTTCAATTCGGATAACACTTTAAAACCAGCTAATACTTTTGCAGTAGATGTATCTGGTTACTTCAGATCTCCAAAACATCAAAGTATCGGTGATTACGAAGGACGTGTTAATGCTGGTTGGGCGGTACAAAACCTTGGTCCAAGATTAGATTACACAGGTGACGAAAATTCTAGATCATATCTTCCAACAATGGCAAGATTAGGTGTAGGTTATGACTTATTCATTGATGACCTTAACCGATTCAGCATCAGTGGTGAAGCTTCGAAACTTTTAGTACCTGGTCCAGAAGTTTCTGATTACGATGCTAATGGAAAACCAATTTACACAATCCCTAACGTTGGTGTAATGGAAGGTATTGGGAAATCTTTCGGTAACAAAAAAAGTATTATGCTATCAGGAGCTGCAGAATATTCTTATGATGATGCATTTGCAATCCGTGCGGGTTACTTTACAGAAAGTCCTGAGCAAGGAGCAAGACAGTATGCAACTGTTGGTGTAGGTCTTAAGTATCAATCTTTTGGATTAGACTTATCTTATCTAATTAATATGTCAAAAGTTAACAGTGCTTTGGACAACACCCTTAGATTTGGTCTAACTTGGAATATTGGAGGCGAAACTTACAACTCTCAAGATTATTAATCTTTATCCAAATATTATTAAAAATGCCTCTGTTATGAGGCATTTTTCTTTTATTTTTGTTATATGAATTATACTTCGGAACTCAAAAAATTTTTAACAAGCCAATATATTTTTGCAGGGACAAGAATTGCCTTGGCTATTGTTATTCCGAGTATTATCCTAGCACATTTTGGCTTACTGCAAGATTATTTTCTCTTCCCGATGGGGACAAGTTTTGTAGGTCTTACCGACCAACCGGGGCCATTTGTAAGACGACGTAACACTTTAGCTTTTGCGGTCATTTCTTACTTTTTTGTAGCGTTAATAGCTAGTCTGGTCAAAGATTTCCAATTTATAGTTTATTTAGAAATCATTCTTTTCGGGATGTTTTTTTCACTAATTGGCGTCTACGGAACACGACTTGCTGGCGTTGGATCTTTATCATTGGTTGTCCTTAGTATCTTTATTGATGGACATTTAACAGGACACGATATTTTTAAAAGTCTTATCATATTTCTGGGAGGTTGTATTTGGTTTGTCGTAGTATTTTTAATTGTATCGACTTTACAACCCTACAAATTAGCGAGCCAAATGGTTGGCGAAAATTATCTAGAACTCGCAGATTATTTAAGAATAAAAGCTAAGTTTTATCGTAAAAACGAAAATGTCGATACACTTCTCAGCCAGCTTATATCGCAACAGATAAAAATAAAAGACCAACAAGAAGCAACACGCGAAATCGTTTTTAAAACTAGAAAAATCGTCAACGAATCAACAACGCAAAGTCGAATTTTGATGTTGATGTTTCTTAATTCTATTGATCTTTACGAGAAGCTCTTCACCTCGGAGAATGATTATAGAAAACTGAATCATGTTTTTGGAGAAACCAAACTCCTAAACATGATGCACGATTATTTGACCAACATGGCCAACGAAATTACCAATATTGGTATTGCGTTGCAAGGTAATATTAGGACAAAAGAGCAATTCAACTTTGATAAAGCTTTAAAAGAGATTTACCACGAGTTTTACGAACATCGTCTTAAACAGATCAATTCGGACAATTTAGAAGACTTTATGCTTCTGCGCCAAGTTTTGATGCGTATCACGGATGTAACGGACGAAGTGAAATCCATTTTCAGGGTTTTTGATCAAGATGTTAAATTGGCAAAAAGTCTTTCGACAGGTCTTGATCTTAACAAATTTGTACCAAAAGAAGAACGTCTTAACCGTAAAGTGCTTCTGAGCAATATATCTTTAGATTCTGGACATTTTCGTCATGCTGTTCGTGTCACTTTAGCACTATTTATTGGTTATCTTTTTTCTAAAATGAAATTTTTAGGAATTGGCCATGCTTATTGGATTATGATCACCATCACAGCCATTCTAAAACCCTCTTATAGTACGACAAAACATCGCAATCTTCTTCGACTTTACGGCACGATTGCAGGTGGAGTTGCGGCTTACATTGTTTTGTATTACATTACGGATCATAGCATTTTGTTAGCCATTTTATTGACAACAATGACCTTATGTTTCAGTCTTTTAAAATCAAAATATTTTTGGGCGGTATTCTTTATGACCATCTATGTTTTTTTATCCTTTAATTTTTTACGCCCTGGTAATGTCAACCTCATCTTCAAAGACCGAATTATAGATACTGCCATTGGAGGTGCTGTTACATTTTTGGTCGCTTATTTTGTTTTCCCTGTTTGGGAATATACTCAGAATTTACAATTGATGAAAAAATCGGCTAAGAGCAATCTGGAATACTTCCGCGTGGTAATGGATCTTTTCATTAACAAAGAAGAAAATGATGAGCAATATCGTCTTAAAAGAAAGAATGCTATTATCGATCTTGCCAACCTGTCGGATAACTTCCAAAGGATGATTTCTGACCCTAAAGATCAACAAAAAAAATTGGAAACCGTACATCAATTTGTGACGACCTCTCACCTTTTGACCGCCTATACAGCCTCGCTTTCGCAATACGCTAAAAATGAGGAGCAATATCCTGAGATTGACAGCCAAAGTTGGAAAATAAAAATATCGTCAGAATTGATTAGAAGTAACTCTCTTTTACACAAAGAAGAATTCGATCATGATATTATCGACCAAAGCAAAATAGAACCCGACGATCACGTGGATGAATTGCTAGAAAAACGCAGGCGAGAACTTGACGAAAGCGAATACAAGGATCATCGTGATCCGACAAAAATTAGTCATTTAACAGAGTTAAAAAGTATTCAGGATTTGTTAGAACTGATCTATGATGTTGTCAAAGACCAGAGAAAAGTGGTCGAAAATTACTACAGAAATAAATCCGAATAATGACGTGGTTTTCGTAAAAACATTGCATCTATAACAAGTGGACTTTACAAATAAAAAATACTAGTAACCAATTACTTACACAGCCAAAGAAATACTTTATTCTAAAACTGAAGAAAAGTAAAAATCCCCAATATCTCGGACATTGACGCTGAAAACATCTTCGAAACTATGGTCATAAACCCGTGCATTAACACTAAAATTTTCGCTCAAACTAAAGCTTTGTATATCGTAATGTTTTTTAAGTGACCAATATTTGGAGTGGTGAATTTTGTAGAGCGCTTCTTTGACGCTCCAAATTGCGGTTAAATAGTCTACCTCGAAATTATCATCGATAAAGTCGTTTTCGTGAAGGATAAACTTGTGACGAATTCGTTTTATTTTTTCGTTTTTTCGTTCGAGATCAATACCGATTTTTGATTTAGAAATTGCTATCGCCGCCAACGGGAAAGAATGACTTATCGAAATATTAAAATCTTGTGGTTCTAGATAGGGTTCGCCAGTGTCTTTGTAAAGGATTTTATGATTGGGCAAAATCTGTTTTAACATTTTACGAACCATCAAAACCTCTTTTATTTTCTTAGGATGATAATCTTTAACTTTATTATAATTCTCCTTTTCTAACAAAGTCTCCATATCCAAAACTTCCTGTTCATCATACTTCCAAATAAGAAGTTGTGCTTTATCATCCGAAAAATCTCTGTACAAAGGCATAGAAAAAATTTTGATTGCAAAATTACAAAATCTTAAACTGAAATATTAACAGTGCCTCCTGCCATTTTTTCAAGTTCAAAAAAAACCGTCATTATCGACGGTTGCATCTTTTTAGATCAAAGAGATTTTATTTCAGTTTTAAACGATACAGAAAAGATTCGCCTTTTTTGGCGGCTTCATCCGTAATGAAAAGACTGTCATTAGTCTCGAAAGTCAATCCTTCCTTTTGTGTATAATGATCCAACTCGATCATCTGAGATTTTCCAGAGAAGAAATCATCCCCTTTGAAATCTGTAAAAATCCACACTTTATCCGAACTCAAAATTGCAACTTTCTTTTTATCAGGACTGATCGCAGCACTTGTCACCGCGCAATGGTTGAAGTTATCGCAAGTCCTAAAACTCGAAATCTTTTTAGCAGGTAATCGTTGCCCAGGTTTGTTATCAACGCGATACAAAGATGTTGTGCCATCAAATTTTGAACTTCTATTTTTTGTAAACAAATAAAATTGATTATTGAAAATAAAAAATGACTCCGCATCGTAAATTCTATCTTTTTTCTTGGCAGGAAATTCGGTTTGCTCTGGATAATAAAATTCGACAATCTCTGAAGCCTCCGTTTGATCTTTCGTCAAATCCAAAGCACTAATTTTATAGATCGCTAGGTTTTGTCTCTCGTTATCGTTGTTTCCAAAATCACCAATGTAGATATTACCAGCGTCATCTGCTGTTAGATCTTCCCAATCATTATTTTCTACATTGTTAATTCGGATTTCTTTTTTTAGTTCTCCATTTTTAGTAAAACCAAATAAGATATTATCATTTTTTTGATCTTCTATCGTCCAAACCAAATCTGGCGACGCTGGTGTAATCTCGGCTGCAGAAGCTTCTTTAATAACTTTTGGCAAGGTCGTTAACACCTCCAACTTGCTGTCTGTTGGCGATTGACAAGAGAAAAGACCAATAGTTGAGACGCTTAATAATATTGCTTTCATAATTTTATTTTTAAAATAGCTAAAACAAAAAATGCACAGCTATTATCAACTGTGCATTTGTATCAAATATGTTACCAATCTTAGATAATCAACATGGCATCACCATAAGAATAGAATTTATACTTTTCTTTAATCGCTTCTTCATAAGCTTCCATGATAAAATCTTTATCAGCAAAAGCTGCAATCATCATAATTAAAGTTGACTTCGGTGTATGGAAGTTAGTAATCATTGCATTAGCAACGCCAAAATCATGAGGCGGATAGATAAATTTGTTAGTCCAACCATTGAAAGGTCCGATCTTACGGTTAGATGACACAGAAGTTTCGATAGCACGCATTGTTGTTGTACCAACGGCACAAATTCTTCTTTTCTCCTCTACAGCTTTGTTGATAATGTCGGCATTATGTTGATCGATAATAACTTCCTCAGATTCCATTTTGTGCTTTGACAAATCTTCCACTTCGATTGGATTAAATGTTCCTAAACCAACATGCAACGTGATTTCTGCAAAGTCAACACCTTTTATCTCAAGACGTTTCATCAGATGTTTTGAGAAATGCAGACCTGCAGTGGGTGCTGCAACCGCACCTTCAACTTTGGCGTAGATTGTTTGGTAACGTTCTGCATCTTCTGGTTCAACTTCTCTTTTAATATATTTTGGAAGTGGCGTTTCTCCAAGTTCGTTCAACTTAGCACGGAATTCTTCGTAAGAACCATCGTATAAGAATCTCAAAGTTCTACCTCTAGACGTCGTGTTATCGATAACTTCGGCTACCAAAGACTCATCTTCTGTGAAGAATAATTTGTTACCAATTCTTATTTTACGAGCAGGATCAACCAACACGTCCCAAACTCTAGTTTCTTTATCTAATTCTCTCAGCAAGAAAACTTCAATTTTGGCACCAGTTTTTTCTTTGTTTCCGTATAATCTTGCAGGAAAAACTTTAGTGTTATTAAAAATGAACAAGTCATGCTCATCAAAATAATCAATAACATCTTTAAAAAGTTTGTGCTCGATCGTTCTATCTTTACGGTTAAGAACCATTAATCTTGCTTCGTCTCTGTGTTCTGATGGATGTTCTGCCAATAACTCTTCTGGCAAGTCGAAATTAAAATCTGAAGTTTTCATTTTTTTTAAATTACGGTTTAAAAATTTGTGAATAATAGATTTGCAAAGATACGATATTAAAAAGCCTTTGTCAAGTCGCTTCTCAAAGTCTATCGAAATATCCACAACAGCAATACAAATCTTAGATTAAGATACTTTAAAAATTGGTAACTTTATTCTACTGAAACATCACCAATTAAAGCACCTTTTTTCTAATAATTATTTTAATTTTTTCAAATTTTTATTGTTTATAGGAAACGGAAAAGTATCTAATACAAAAGAATTGTTACACTTTTTCAGTTTTTAAAAATGAAAAATTAATAGGTCATGCTCAAATTTTCGAAATAGAAAACAGCTTTCTTCTCGGCAGAATTTTGATTGGCGAAAAAGAAAATCGTGGGCAAGGTTATGGACAGATGATTGTTGAAAGTCTTTTGGATTTTGGTTTTAAAAAATTCAACAATAAAAACGCCGAACTTAACGTATTCGACTGGAATATTTCTGCAATCAAATATTACGAAAAGATTGGTTTTCGCATAAGTCCTGACTTAAAAAAAGAGGTCCGAATCAATAATAAAATTTGGACCTCTGTTAATATGACTATGGTTAAAGTAAGTGACGCTTCTATTTCTTAGACAATCTCGTTGAAAAATCGCTAATCACATTTTGATATTTTCTAAGAACACGATCCCAGTCACGGAACTGTTCATCTGCCTTTACACTGGTCCCACTAGCACCAGAATATTCGCTATTTAGTTTAACTTTAAACGTTAATGGATTCGATCTGGATAACTTAATAATAAGTCTAGTACGGATTGTATTTTGTTGAAAGGATTGGATACTCCAAGCTGTCCGTAGATAAGATGTTTCTTTGTCGCTAACCTCGATTGCGTCAAAATAGTCTGTCACAATCTGAGTCGTCAACTTCCAAGCGTCAGAAACTGAAAGATCTGGATTAACCGGGATTTCAAAATCTACATTGGCTTGATCGGTTTTAATAGATGCTTCTTCGGAGTCATCTTTTTTCATGTTAAAAAACAATGTTTTTGGTGGCTCTGGTCCAGCTTTTTTTCCGCAAACGGTGGCTTCATATTTTAAAAAACCTGTTTTTTGTGCTTTTACGTTATAGCATTCGCTTTTATCGATTTTCAAAAGATAAGTGCCCGAACCGACCAACTGTCCATTGACAATAATACTGGCATCATTTTCGGATGTCGATACAGTTACTTTTTGAGCTGCAACACTCGTAAAAGCAAAAATTGCAGATAGTAAAAATAGAGTTTTCATAGTTATTAGTTCTTCTTTCTAGGACAATATTAAACTATGTTTTAAACTTTTTAATACCTAGTTCTAGGTATTTTTATAAAATTTCAACATTTTTTCTGCATAAGCACTTTCGATTATTGTTTTCTTTTACTGCTTGAATGTTTTTTCAGTAATATTCTCAATTTGACTTCTATCGTTTAAGCTTAAACTATATACTAAATTGATTTCGCGAAAAATTAATTTTTATTTTAAATAAATCATTAAATAAAAAAAACAGAAGCTAAAATTAACTTCTGTTTTTTTTTATTAAACTATTTCAAACTTAACATTTGTGGACCTTGTTCAAAAACAATATCAACAGGAATGTTGTGCGTTTTTAGTTTGTCCAAATCTTTTTGCAAATCCGCTGGGATAATTCCTTTTTCAGCATACAATTTTTTAACGCCATCATAATCGCCGTTGCCTTGTAATGTTAAGACCAGTTCTGAAAGGCCATTCATAGCCGCTTCCATCTTCGGAACATTAACTTTATATCGTCCATTGGCTGACTTTTCGAAAGCGCCTTTTTCAGCAAAATAGTTAAAAGCAATCATGTTAGCCGTGCCGTGCGCCGAACTTGCGCCGAATCTCACCGAACGGAAAATCCCAGCCAAAAATGTCACGAAATAATCTGCTTTACTTCCCGACAGTTCGCCTTTTTGCAACAACTGATTAACCATGTAAAGTCCAAGTATATCCGCTTTTCCTTCTTCCAAAGCTGAGTTAGCTTCCTTCAAAGCTTCGCGAACAGAGCCTTTGCCATTAATGGTGTTTTTAATACCTAAACCGTGCGCCACCTCATGGAACATGACATTAGAAAAGAATGCATCAAATTTGATATTCTTCTGTTGACTTTCATCAATAAGTGACGTTGCAATCGGAATCAAAATTTTATCAAACTTAGCTTTCATCGCATTTTTAAGTTGTAATCTTCTTGTTCCTTTTTCAAGCTGAACTTTCTCATCGTTCGGTAAGTTAATTGCAATGGTTTTCCCAGCGGCATTACAATCTCCAGCGTAGAAGACAACATCATAAGCGTTAAGATCCGAATCTGTACCGGGAACTTCCTTCTTATATTCAGCTTTTACAGGAAGATTGGTTTGCAACTCGGGAAGATATTTCACAAATTTTGCCAACTTGTTACTCCATTCCACATCTTTGACCAAGACATAAGCTTCGAACGATGATTTGTAACCAAACATTTTGTCTTCATAATTTTCGATTGGACCAATAACCAAATCCAAATTTGAGTTTTTCATGTCCATCCAGGCCAAGTCGCTCGGATAATAATTATCTGTCATTAATGCTTCTGCACGCAGTTTCAGATAATTTTTAAGACCTGTATCTTCCGCAATTGTTGACGCTTGATTAAGATAATTGGCAGCTTCTTGCAACTTTGTTTTAAACGCCACCGAATACGGCACTGCATATAACTTACCTTTCGCATCTCTCTTGATAATAGAATAAGCTGATTTTCCGTCTTTAACATCAGCCTTTTCAAACTCAGCTTTTGTCATGTTAATTGGATAGTAATTCGCACCTTCTGGTTTTGCGCCAACGCCCGACACGAAAGGTTTTTCGTTATTAAGACGATCCCAAGGTCCATAATTAATAATTGCATAATCTTTCGCTTCACCAGATAATTTTGACAACAATTTAGTTTTGTCACCATAAGCTTGTTGCCAAAACAAATCGTCCATTACTTTTGCAGCTTTGAACATTAATTTCAAAACTTCTTTTTCTTTCGTTGTTAAATGCGAAATATCGGTGGTTAAATCAACTTTCGCGTAGTGCTGAAAAGGATAAGACGCTTCCATTTTGGTTGTTTTTACCTTTGTTTTAGTAGCTTTTTTCTGTGCCGACAAATTGGTCAACAAACCCGAAACTGCTAATAGGCCAAGTATAATTGTTTTTGATTTCATTAGAATTAATTTGTGTAAATTTAGTTATTAATCTTCGGAGCAAGTCTATTTTCTTGTATTAAAACATGATAAATTTGATTTTAAAACCTGTCAAAACGAGCATTTTTATTGAAGGGAATAGTTTTTGATTCTTCCGAAACTGAATATTAACACCATGCAAACTTGTCTAGAATGTGGCGAAAAAATCGTTGGTCGCTCTGATAAAAAATTCTGTTCTGACGCGTGTCGCAATAGTTACAATAACCGAATCAATAAAGACACGACTAATCTGATGCGAAATATTAATTATCAACTTCGCAAGAACCATCGTATTTTGACAGATTGCAACATTGACGGTAAAACAAAGATTTTAAAATCAAAATTGTTGGCTTTGGGTTTCAGTTTCGAGTATTTTACACAAATGATTGTGTACAAAAACGCTTCGGAATACAGATTTGTTTATGACCAAGGTTACAAGTTTTTGGAAGATGATTGGATTTTGCTGGTCAAAAACATGTCGATTTAAATTATGTATTTTATACTTATCATCGTTTTAGCCATTGCTACTACAGTTTTTCTATTTATGCAACAACCAATTTTTGGTTCTAGATCTAAAGGGCACCGCCTCGAAAGAATAAAGAAATCTGCAAACTTCCGAAATGGACGTTTTCAAAATATAGAACATACGCCGAATTTTGGAGAAGGCTTTACACCAAAAAAAGTGATGTGGGATTTTTTAACACAAAAAGTTCCTAATAAAAGGCCAAAACAAACAATCCCTTCAAAAAAAACTGAATTAAAATCTCAACATGCTGACGACGAATTTTTAGTGTGGATGGGCCATTCATCATATTATTTTCAGGTAGATGAGACAAAGTTTTTAGTTGATCCAGTTTTTAGCGGCAACGCATCACCAATTGCAGGTACAACAAAGGCCTTCAAAGGTTCAGATATTTATCAGTCTGATGATTTTCCAGAGATTGATTATTTGATTATTTCGCATGATCATTACGACCATTTGGATTACAAAACCTTAAAAAGTTTAAAACCAAAAATTAAGAAAATCATCTGTGGATTAGGTGTTGGTGCGCATCTAGAACGTTGGGGTTTTGCAGAAAACCAATTAATAGAACTCGATTGGTACGAAGATGCGGTTTTAGAAAAAAATATCCACATCACTTCTACCCCAGCCCGCCATTTTTCTGGACGAGGCCTGAAAAGAGATATCAGTCTTTGGTCCTCTTTTGTTCTGAAATTTAGTCGTCATAATATTTTTGTTGGTGGCGATAGCGGTTACGGAAAACATTTTAAAAACATTGGCGAAAAATTCGGACCTTTTGACTGGGCAATTCTCGAAAATGGTCAGTATAACGAACGTTGGCATTACATCCACACTTTACCGCAGGAAACGGGACAAGTTATCGAAGATCTACAAGCCGAATATGTTATCCCTATACATTCTTCGAAATTTGCTTTAGCCATGCATTCTTGGAAAGAGCCTTTAGAAAAAATCACAGAAAATAGTCAAGGAAAAAATTATAAAATCGTCACACCAATGATTGGCGAAAAGGTAGATTTAAACAATAAAAATCAGGAATTTACCGCTTGGTGGGCTTCTTAAGATTTTGTAAAAAAGGCTTATGTTTCTCAAAATATTTCTGTTTGCGAGAGTTCAAAGCTTGAAATTTTGGTCAAACTCGATGATTCTCCAGCGCCTACCGCTCCAACTAATCAATTGGCAAGAATCCCACGTTAGCCAACATTAACATCACGGGCCAAAACAGTAAATTCTATAATGCCGCAGGTATTTTATTAGCCCAAACAACAACAATTGTTGATGGCGAAACTTATTACGCTTCACAAAGCATAGCAGGCTGCGAAAGCACCAATAGAACAGGAATAAGGATCGAAGTCACTTATAACAGTATCGCCGCGACTAACTATCAAGAACCTGCATTTTGTAACCATACCATAGATGATTTTAAACTTATTAATTTAAACGATTGTAAAAATAATTTATTGCCAATATAACGATATTAAAATTCGATTTTTATGATGCCAATGGAGAAATCCTATCCGACTACACAAAAACAAAACTCAACATTTATCATTATATAATTCAATGTAAAAATCAAAAATGCATTAGGCGGTTCGCAGTGGTTTACATTAAAATTTAATTTAAATAAAAAAGCAAAACTTGCACCGATTAAAAACATCCCAATAGAAAATAATTTGGTAACAATTACGATGTCCGAAGCTGGCGATTATCATTATTCTGATGATAATATCAACTGGCAAAGCTCCAATCAATTCAAGCTAGAAAACGAAAATTACATCATCTACGTCAAAACAAGAGCGGTATGTCTTACAGACCAACGCAGCCTCAGTATTTTCGAAATTCCGCATATTTTTTCGCCGAATGCTCATGTTATTATTGACATTTGGAAAATTAAAAGTTCAGAAAACTACAAAGATTCTCAAGTCTTTGTTTTCAATCGATTTGGTAAGAAAGTTGTCGACACCAAAGTTAATGGCATTTTGAATGGAACGGCAAAATCAATGGACAGCCCTTGCCAACAAATACATATTGGTACATCATTAAGGTTGGTGATGTCGAACTTTCATAGGATTTTTGGTTTTAAAAAATCGAAACTAAAGAATAGCTATCAATTGATGCTTGTCGGCTTATTACCAAATTAATTCCTTAAATCGTCATTAAAAATTACTCAAAAGTTTTGGAAGAACCTTCTAGAAGCTGATTAAGTTCTGCTAATTCTTCTTTGGTAAGATCGCGCCATTTACCGATCGGAAGATCCAATTTGATATTAAGAACGCGAATACGTTTTAGTTTTTTAACATCGTAGCCAAGATACTCGCACATGCGACGAATTTGGCGGTTAAGACCTTGTGTCAACACGATTCTAAAACTCATGGTATCGATTTGTTCGACTTCACATTTTTTAGTTACTGTACCCAAAATTGGTACACCATTTCTCATTTTATTAAGAAAAGCAGGCGTAATTGGCTTATCCACTCGGACAATATATTCTTTCCCGTGATTGTTTTTAGAACGAAGGATTTTATTAACAATATCGCCATCTGACGTCAACAAGATTAAGCCTTCGCTAGGTTTGTCCAAGCGGCCGATTGGGAACACCCGTTTAGGATGTTTGATGTAGTCGATAATATTATCTTTTTCGCGCTTGGTATCTGTTGTGCAAACAATGCCAACAGGTTTGTTAAAAGCGATGTACACGTGTTCTTCTTCAGTTTTTCTAATTGAAACACCATCCACACAAATTTCGTCTTCGTCAGAAACTTTAGTTCCTAATTCTGGTATCACCCCATTTATTGTAATTCTCCCTTCTTCCAAAAGCTTATCAGCAGCCCGTCGCGAGCAATATCCAACTTCTGACAAATATTTATTAATACGCGTTTTTTCCATTTTTAATCTCTTTTATTCGAAAACAACATCAAACCATAAGTTAAACCTACAAAGAAAGTTCCTTCGCCATCCAAAACTTGATCCTCCAAATTAACCGAAAAATATTGTCCTAGATTGTTAGTCAATGCTTCCATTTTTCCTAAACTTAAACCAATAAAACCTGCATTTTTTGCAGCCGTATGATTGATTTTATTACCATATTTTGCGCTGATAAAAAGGAAATCATCATCCGTTTTATCATTGATAAAAAAATAAGGTTGAATTGTAAAATACAGCAAATGATAATTGGGATCGATATAACTGTAACGTAAACCTGCAGCCAAAGCAAACCAACTTATCGGTTGATAACCAACTTGCGAAGAAAATCCATAATTATACCTCCCTGGCGGAACTTGACTCACTTCATAATCTGTTTTGGCTTGACGGTTTCTAATAAGGGAAGCCAAATCAAAACCAACACCAGCATCCAAAGTTGTAAAAAATCCTAACTTCTTCCTCGGCGGATAATCTTGCGAAAAAACAAAACTCGAAAATACAAGCAACAAAAAAAATAAATGTTTTTTCATTTACAAATCTTCAAAATGATAGTCATTATCAAGAAATTTTGAGGAGGCATTTTCGATGCTGTAATCGCCGATTTTGGTACGACGCAATTGCGTAAGATACGCACCAACGCCCAAGTCTTGTCCAATGTCGTGCGCCAAACTTCGGATGTAAGTCCCCTTGCTACAACCAACGATGAAGCTAACCAAAGCGCCATCAATTTTAATATCATTAATGTAATGAATGGTGGTTTTTCGGGATTTCATTTCTAATTCTTCGCCAGCGCGCGCCAGGTTGTACGCACGTTCGCCATCGATTTTCAGAGCTGAAAAAACAGGAGGTTTTTGGTCAATTTCTCCAACAAATTTTTCTAAAGTTTTATGAATATCTTCTTCTTTAATATGTGAAAAATCCTGATGCAAAATTTCGGGTTTTTCAGTATCATAAGATTCTGTCTGAACACCAATTTTTACTTCGGCCCAATATTCTTTCGGCGCATCTTGAATTTCGGGAATCCTCTTCGTAAACTTTCCTGTACAAACAATCAAAAGCCCAGTCGCACGCGGATCCAAAGTCCCAGCATGACCAATTTTGAATTTCTTTGGAAGTTCTTTAAAGTCTCGTTTCAGTTTGTATTTTAACTTATTAACCGCTTGAAAGGAAGTCCAATCCAAAGGTTTGTCCACTAGAAATATATATCCTGATTGTAATTGTTCTGACGTCACAAAGTTGTGTTTAGGTGATGGTTGTTGGTTTTTAGCAAAAAAATTCCACGAACAAAAAAACGAAATGTAATTGTTCTTTTGTCAAGATTTGAAATTATTATTTTCTTAAAAGAAGACTTACCCACTCCTCTCTTTGCAATTGTCTTACTAAAGTTAAATTTTCGGTTTTACAGATTTCCAAAATATCATCCACATCGAAGAAGCAAAGCCCAGAAAGTAACAATTCGCCGTTATCATTTAAGTTTTTGACATAAGTCGGTATATCCGAAATCAAAATATTACGGTTGATGTTCGCCAAGATAACATCAAATTTTTCTTTACCAAGATTCTCTGCTGTTCCTAATTCAATTTTCAAATCAACCTTATTGCGTTCTGCATTTTCATAAGAGTTTTCTACAGACCATTCGTCGATGTCAATCGCTAAAGTTTCGCCTGCACCACGTTGTTTAGCAAAAATCGCCAACACCGAAGTCCCGCAACCCATATCCAAGACTTTCTTCCCATCGAAATCCATATCATACATCTGCTGAATCATCAAATGTGTTGTTGCATGATGACCTGTCCCAAAGGACATCTTCGGCTGAATGATGATTTCATAAGGAAGATTTTGACTTTCATGGAATTCTGCTCTTATCAAGACTTTGTCATCAATATTAATTGGTGTGAAGTTTTTTTCCCATTCTTCATTCCAGTTGATATTTGGCATTTGTCGATATTCATAAGAGATTTCAACATCTGGAGAATTAAGAAGGTTTAAAGCTTTTAAATTTTCTTCTTTATACAAATCTTCTTGTATGTATGCCAAAATGCCATCATGTTCTTCCGTAAAACTATCGAATCCAATACCGATAAGTTCTGCCATTAATATCTCGCTCCAAGGTTGTACCGGATTTATTTTGAATGTAAATTCTAAGTAAGAAGTCATATTTTAATTTTAATAATGCAAAAATAAGGATTATGCTTTTAAATAAGTTATGAGTTGTGAGTTATAAATTATGAATTTTAATAAAAAAAGAGCTCAGATTAGAAATCCAAACTCTTTTCAAAAAATATTTCTAAAAAAACTATTCCACACCGACCGAGTCGTCACCACGACCATCAGCCACCGCATGTATGTTTTTATTATCGTCCACAAGGATAATTTCTGTTCTCCCGATTTGCTCACGGCGTTCGATTTTGTAACCCATTTTCTCCAAAGATTTTACAGTTGTCTCTGGGAAGTTTTTTTCAACAGCTACAGTTTCGGGCAGCCATTGGTGATGGAACTTTGGCGCATTAACTGCAAAGTTGGCATTTAACCCAAAATCAACAACATCTACAATCGCTTGGAAAACCGACGTCGGAATTGTAGTCCCTCCAGGTGTACCAACAACCATTTTCACTTTGTTATCTTTCATCAAAATAGTTGGCGCCATGGACGACAACATTCTTTTCCCTGCTTTAATTGCGTTAGCTTCTCCACCAACTGCGCCATACATATTTGGCACGCCAGGTTTTACAGAAAAATCATCCATCTCATTATTTAAGAAAAATCCTGCACCCGAAACGACCGTTTTACTACCATAAAGTCCATTAAGTGTTGTTGTCACCGAAACAGCATTTCCTTCTTTATCCAAAATCGAAATGTGTGTCGTCTCTGTACTTTCCTTTCCTTGTTTTAAAATTTTACCAACTTCGCTACTTGGTGTCGCTTGATTTGGATTATAAGATTTCCAACGGTTTTGCAAATACGAGTCGCTTACTAATTTTGCCGTTTCATCTTTAATAAAATCTGGGTCGCCCATATATTCGGCGCGGTCAGCATAAGCACGACGCTCAGCTTCAACCATTGGCTGTACAGTTTCTATCGCATTTTGTTGCGGATTTTTAACATCAGCATAACTGTACATTTTTAACATTTGGGCTAACAAAATCCCACCACTTGATGGTAACGGCATCGTAACAACTTCATGGCCTTTGTAGCTAAAGGTCATTGGTTTTCTTTCTTTGGTTTTGTAGTTTTTAAGATCGGCTGCAGTAATAATACCGTTGCCTAACTTCATTTCGTTGACAATCATTTTTGCCGTTTCACCTTCGTAGAATTCTTTTTCACCATTCTTTTGAATACGTTTCAAGGTTTCTGCCAATTCTTTCTGAATCAAAATATCGCCAGCCTTCCATTTTTCTTTTTTTATAAAAACGGGCATAGTTTTGTTATGTTTCGCAAATTCTTCTTTATGCATATTAAGAAGTTTAGCTTCTTGCTCCGTAATCGCAAAACCTTTTTCCGCTAAATCTATCGCTGGCTGAATTAATTTATCAAAACTTAATTTAGCATAAGGCATCGTGGCAAACATACCGGAAATACTTCCCGGAATACCAACTGCCAATCTTCCATTCTGTGACAAATCCGTATTTGCATTTCCATTTTTGTCCCAATACATATCGAATGTAGACTTTGCTGGTGCCGTTTCGCGATAGTCAAGCGCAATTTTTTTCCCATTATTGGTTGTAGCCACTAAAAATCCGCCGCCGCCAATGTTACCGGCCTGTGGATACACCACGGCCAAAGCCAATTGTGTCGCAACAATCGCATCAAAAGCATTTCCTCCGTCTTTAAGTATTTTAGAACCAGCTTCACTGGCTAAAGGATGCGCCGAGACAATGACACCTTTTTGTTTGACTTTAACTTCTTTAACAATATTAATATCAGTGTATTGCGCAGCGAGACTTCCTACGCACAAGATACTAAGCATTATGATAGATCTTAATTTCATAGAATAATTTTATACAAATTTAAAAAATAACAAATGACAATAGAAAAAACCTTCAAATATTATGATTAATGGACAAGTCTAACATAGATTTTTAATATAGGATTTTTATCATAATCTCTTAATATTAGTAATAACAAGCCTTGCAAAGAGTTTGTCTCTAAAATATTTTTCAGGTCTTTTATATATGTTAATGGAACGAGATCTGGCTATTTTTTTTCAAAAGCTTAGAATTTTATCTGTAATTATCGAAAAGATTAATAAAAATTAGTTCTTAATTAGCTTTGTAGATGTTTTCGATCCATCTTATAAAAGGCTATTTAGGATGTATACACCAGAATGATATTTGCTAAAATCTAAACTAGTTTTTTTTTACTTTCAATTGTTTTCCATAAATGTCATATCCAGAAACAGATTTAACGCTTGAAGGTGATTCTATTGCATAGACATCTTTTACAAGATTTATTAATCCAAGGAAAGGTTACATTGATAATAGAATCTAATAATCCAAATGTCAATAGTCTACAATAAAAACCTCGAGGATTAGGTTTGGTATTGAAGTTCTATTCTGTACAACCAATAGATTGTTATACCAATTTTTAGCGACAATTTCCAAGAGTTTTTTGTTAAACCATGTAATTTAGTTACATTAATTTCTGTATTTGTAGTATTAGCCCAAAGAGACCAACATATGGCGTAAGATCTACATTTCCTTCTCTCCAATAGCTTTCTTTCTTCATATCTATAACCAATAAATTTATTAAGCCTGATGAGAAATATTTAACCAATTATTTTTATTGCTTTTAAAAATATAACATTATTAAATTTTGACTTTTAAGGTAAATTTTGAAATAAATAAACTCTTTATTTAAAATAAGTGAGAATATTTCAAACACACATGCCTTAGATTTTAACGTTATTCTAGCCTTGCGACAATCTAAATTCTGCAAAATTTTTGTCCAAAATAATCTCTCCAAAAAAAATATTTTAATCTATATATTTTGAGCAAAAAAACTAATATTTGAGATTAAATTAGGGATACAATCAAAAAACAGGTAAATTTACAGGATCGATTATGATGACGAAAAGCGCTTGAATGGAAATTTCAAAAAAAATTTTAATAATCTCTTATTATTGGCCTCCAGCTGGCGGTCCAGGTGTACAACGTTGGCTGAAATTCGCAAAATATCTTCCTGAATTTGGTTGGGAACCGATTATCTACACACCCGAAAATCCGAGTTACCCGATTGTTGACGAAACGCTCCTTAAAGAAGTTCCTGAAAACATAAAGATTGTTAGAACCAAAATTTGGGAACCCTATCAACTCGCTGAAAAATTCAGTAAAGGAAATAAGAAATATAAAGCTGGACAATTTGATGTGGGTAAAAATCAATCTTTCATGTCGAAGCTTTCTATTTTTGTACGAGGCAATTTTTTTATTCCCGATGCTCGAAAATTTTGGGTAAAACCTTCCATCAGTTTTCTGAAAAATTATCTGAAAGAGCACAACATCGATGTTATTGTAACAACCGGTCCACCACACTCATTGCACCTTATTGGATTTGGATTAAAAAAAGAAATTCCTAATCTAAAATGGATTGCAGATTTCCGTGATCCTTGGACAGAAATCTCTTATTACAAACACCTAAAACTAACCAAATCTTCTGATCAAAAACATCGCGATCTAGAAAAATCCGTTTTTCAAAATGCTGATCTGACATTGGCGACAAGTTATACGGATGCTGAAAACTTTAGAAAAATGGGCGCCAATTCGCTTTGTATAACCAATGGATTTGACACGAGTAGTTTTGAAGAAGCTGATCTTTCTAAAAGCAATAAAGAGAAATTCTGTTTGGGTTATGTCGGCGTTTTGGAACAATTGCGAAATCCCGAAAATCTTTGGAAAGCTATCCATGAACTTCTAGAAGAAAATCTTGATTTTGAAACTGATTTTGAAATGAAATTTGTTGGTCGTCTGGATGATAAAATTCTCGAAAATCTAAAGGCTTCAAAAATTGGAAAACACCTGCAAATTCTCGGCTATCGTGCACATGCCGAATCTTACCAGGAAATGAAAAATTCGGATTTGCTATTGATTACAAATTTTCCAAATAATTCTTCAAAAGGTATTATTCCGGGGAAATTGTTTGAGTATTTGTCGACTGGCCAACCAATTCTTTCTTTTGGGCCAAAAGAGGCTGATGTTTCTAAAATTCTAAATGAAACAAAGGCTGGAAAACATTTTGATTATTCGGAAATTGATAGTTTAAAATCCTACATTCTACAAATTTATCAACTTTGGAAATCTGGAAATAACACTTCTGAAAATGCTAACATCGAGACTTTTTCGCGAAGAACTCTAACAAAAGATTTGGCGGAGAAACTGGATATTTTAGTTACTAAGTAATTCTTCGTTGTTGTTAAATTTTTAAGGGTTTAAAAAATAAAATTCATTTTTCTAATTTTTATAATTGTCCCGCATCTGCGTGAGGGCGAAGCGCATTGTCGGAGCTCGTGATGTGAGGCGGCGCAGCGCAGCGGAGCCGACCGAGCATCACAGCGACTGCGCGTAGACCGACCGATAAAACAAAAAACACGGACGACAAATGTCGTCCGCGTTTTTTGTTTTGAGGGCACGCCCAAATTAAAAATAGCTTATGGATTAAAGCCTTCGATAATTTTCGAGAAATCTTCTATTTTTAGCGCTGCTCCACCGATAAGGCCACCGTCGATATCTGGCTGCGAAAAGATTTCTTTCGCGTTGTCTGGTTTAACAGATCCACCGTACAAAATTGAAATTTCGTTCGCCACTTCTTGACCGTATTTAGCCGCAATGAGATTTCTGATGTGGGCGTGGATCTCCTGTGCTTGCGCTGGCGTGGCAGTTTCGCCTGTACCGATCGCCCAAACTGGCTCGTAAGCAATGACCACTTTTTTGATGTCGTCCGCAGACAGTGTGAAAAGCGCCACTTCGGTTTGATTTTTTACAACTTCGAAATGTTGTCCTGCTTTGCGTTGCTCCAAGGTTTCGCCATTACAATAGATTGGCGTAAGACCTGCATCCAACAATGCTTTTACTTTTCTATTTGCATGACTGTCGGTCTCACCATGGTATTGACGACGCTCTGAGTGCGACACCAAACTCCCGTCTATACCAATAGAATTAACCATCTCAACCGAAATTTCGCCGGTGTAAGCGCCACTTTGGTATTCTGAAACATCTTGTGCAAAAACCTCAACTTCGCCATTTTTGAAGATATCTTTAGCCGTTGTTAAATACAAAGCCGGCGGTGCGATATAAACTTCGCAATTGGTTGGATTATTTTTTTTGTATTCTAAAAGCTGAATCATTAAAGCCTTGGCATCTGCAAAGTTTTTGTTCATTTTCCAGTTGCCCGCAACGATGTTTTTTCTCATTTTATTTTTATTAAATTTAATATTAATCCATTTTCCAGATTGTCTTCATCATTGTGTAATATTGATGTTCTACACGCGACACATCGTGATCTGCCTTAATTAATTTTTTCGCAAAAGCACGAAATTCTTCACGCTCTGCGGGCGTCGAATCGTCATAAAAACATCTCGCATGAAATTCGAAATGATCCTTCCAATCGCTTGGCTGAAGACTCGCAATAACATCCAGCTCATTGTCCAAATTTAAGCGAAAAGGAAATTCTTCTGCCAGATATTCTAAGATAACTTTTTCTTCTTCTGGACTAAATTTGTAATCGACAGCTGACAACAACATCAACATGTGATATCCTGCGATGGATTTATTTGATTTTTGCATTATTTTTATTTTTTATATTCTTTTAAATAATCTTTTGCTCCCAATTTTTCAACGATTTTTCCTTTTTCTAAAACCATAACAAAAGGATTACTTCTGGCAATTGTTTTAATTGCGACTTCGTCCATCATAAGATTAGGAATTTTATTGAAAAAATCTGGTCGTGTGGACACACCGTATACTTTTACCGAACGCTGGTGCATCATCATACTCTGCAGCTCTGCAACCAATTGCGTTGACGCTTCTTTAGGTTTATATACGAATACTAAAATAGCTTTTGGTTCGTTAAGAATTTCGGTGGTTTTATCTTCACCAGTCGGCGTTTCTAACTTCAATTTTTTGATTTCGGAATCGTAACCTCGCTTAACAATTTCGGATGTGGTTTTACCTTCTTCAATCTGCCAAGTTTCGTCCTTCCAATAATTTTTGTTGATGTATTCATCTTGATCAACCTTCTTCACTTCTCCCGTTTTAGTATTTTTAAGTGAATAAAAAGTCTTGTAAATCGATGGATCTTGTTCAATTTTTTGACGCTCGGCATTAAGGTCTGTTCCGATTTTATAAGCTCTAAAATCGATTAAAGGCTCATGTGTAATCCCACGATACATTATATAAATCATCAATAAAACAAAAATACCAAGAGCAGGCATTTTGACACAACCTATATCTGTTTTTTCTTGATAATTTTTATTCAATAACCATAAAATTAATAAGCCTACAAGAAGTGCAATATCCTTCCAAAAGGATTGCCACGGCGTCATCTTCATCGCATCGCCAAAGCATCCACAATCTGTTACAACATTATAAAACGCCGAATAAAATGTTAAAAATCCAAAGAATACGCAGAGCGCAATTAGAGCAATTAGCGTCGCTTTTAGTTTAATCTTCATTAAAAGCATAAAACCTAAAGCCAATTCTAAAACCACAACAATGGTCGCCAGCTCTAAGGCATATTTTTCAAAAAAAGGCAAGTTGAAAACAGAAGGAGAAAAATATTCCTCCAGCTTAAAAGAAAAACCTTTTAAATCAACGGCTTTTACAAAACCCGATGCAATAAAAATTACCGCAATAATATAACGTAAAAGTCTTCTGATCATATCTTATTGAATTTTATGATGCGTATTTTATCAAGCAAAAAACGGCATAATTGAGCATATCAAAATAGTTAGCATCCAAACCTTCGGACACCAAAGTCTTCCCTTGATTGTCTTCAATTTGTTTGGTTCTCAAGACTTTTTGATAAATTAAATCTGTAATTGAACTAATTCTCATTTCGCGCCAAGCTTCGCCGTAATCGTGATTTTTGCGTTCCATTAATGCTTTGGCTTCGTTTGCGTATTTATCGTACAGACTCATAATTTCGGTCTCGTCGGCATTTAATTCATCCGAAAAACCTTTTTCTAACTGGATTAATCCAATAATGGAATAATTGATAATCGCCACGAATTCGTCTTTTTCATCTTCGTCCACCATTTTGACATCCGTCATCTGCAGCGTACGGATACGATTGACCTTGATGTAAATTTGATCTGTAATCGAACTCGGTCTCAAAACACGCCACGCCGAACCATAATCGCTAAGTTTTTTCTGAAAAAGATTTCGGCAGCTCTTGATAACTTCCTCAAACTGCATCGATGTATTCGTCATAAAAATGAGTTATTGGTCAAAGATACAAATTTTAGGCAATCACGGAGGATGACAATTATCGCAAAAAAATAAAGGAATTTTAATAATTGGTTGGCGTTCCGCATCTTGTTTTATAAATTTGTGAAATGAAGTTTTCCAATTCAGTTTTTTCCGCAGATAAACAATTCAGTATCAATTGTAATGGCAAATTAATCGACCTGAGCCAACCCAAGATTATGGGGATTCTCAACGTGACGCCAGACTCTTTTTCTGATGGAGGAAAGTTTAATTCTGAAAAAAATGCATTACTTCACACCGAACAATTACTAAAAGATGGCGCACATATTATTGATGTCGGCGCACAATCGACCCGACCAAACGCCGAACATATTTCGGCACAAGAAGAAATCACACGAATCGGAAACATTATTTCTTTATTAAAAAAAGAATTTCCCGACGCTATAATCTCTTTGGATACTTTTTATGCTGAAGTGGTGAAATTCGGTTACAACGAAGGCATCGACATTGTTAATGACATATCGGCAGGACAATTTGATGATCTAATGTTAAATGAAGTTGCAAGAACTGGACTTCCGTATGTTTTGATGCACATTAATTCGAGTTACGACAGCATGCATGGAAAACCACATTCTGACGATATTATTCTTGAATTAAATCAATTCTTTTCGAAAAAAATTGACAAACTCAACCAACTTGGGATAAAAGATATTATTCTCGATCCTGGTTTTGGGTTTTCGAAAACGCAAGACAATCAATTACAAATCATTAACGAATTAGAATACATTGGTTTTGGCGACTTTCCTATTTTAATCGGAATTTCAAGAAAATCTTTTATCTATAAACCTTTAGGGAAAAGTCCTCTTGAGATTCAAAAAGAAGTTGAAAAAATCCATCAACAACTTTTCGAAAAAGGTGCAAAAATTTTCAGAGTTCACGAACCGTCGTTGTTAAAATTTTAAAACATGAAAAAGATACTTAACACGCTTCGCCTCATGTTAAAACGTTCTTTTGACAACATCCGAAACGAACAACTAAAGAACAATCTTTTACAAGCCATTCCTTTTTGGATTGGATCGGTTATTACAGGATTTTTCGCCGTGATGTACGCCAAAATTTTTGCATGGGGCGAGAAGCTTCTCGAACTCATCATGAACTGGCACGACTGGATGATTTTTATTATCGCTCCGATCGCTTTTGTATTATCTTGGTGGCTGGTTAAAGCATTCGCACCCTACTCCAAAGGCTCCGGAATCCCGCAAGTTATGGCAGCGGTCGAAATGGCGAATCCTAAAGAGCACAACAAGATCAAACACCTGTTAAGCATAAAAATTTTAATTTTAAAAATTATCTCATCAGTTGTATTAGTCATCGGTGGCGGCGCCATTGGTCGAGAAGGACCAACCATTCAAATTGCAGGTTCCATTTTTAGAAAAGTAAATGAATATCTTCCTTCTTGGTATCCGAAAATTTCTAAAAAAAATATGATTATGACTGGCGCTGCAGCAGGTCTGGCAGCAGCATTCAATACACCTTTGGGTGGAATTGTATTTGCAGTTGAAGAATTGACAAAGACACATATCAACTATTTTAAGACCGCTTTATTCACCGCTGTTATTATCGCCGGTCTAACCGCTCAAACTTTAGCGGGTTCTTATCTTTATCTTGGTTATCCAAAAACAAGTGATATCTCATTAAGTGTAATTTTCCCTGTGATTTTGGTAGCGTGTATTTCAGGAATTTTTGCCAGTCAGCTTTCTGTGATTATGTTAAAAATAAGTGCGTGGAAAAAAAGATTAAAAACCGACGTTTCTAATATCATCTTTCTTGTTATTAGCGCTTTGATTATTGCGAGCATAGCTTATTTTGTAAATCGAGAAATTCTAGGATCTGGAAAAGAAATCATGGAACGTGTACTATTTACTGACAACAAACACGAGGACTGGTATGTCCCTCTTCTTAGGATGATTGGCCCTGCATTAGCCTTCACATCGGGTGGCGCGGGCGGAATTTTTGCGCCAGCACTTTCTGCGGGAGCAAGTGTAGGATCGGTAATTTCTGGTTTAATACATCTATCGCCGCACGAGACCAATGTCGTTATCCTTGCAGGGATGGTTGCTTTTTTAACAGGAATTACACGAGCACCCTTTACTGCAGCTATTATTGTTTTGGAAATGACCGATCGACATTCTTTGATATTTTATTTGATGTTGGCAGGTATGATGTCTTCTATTGCATCGATTGTGGTGAGTCGCCACTCTTTATATGAAGAATTAAAAATCAACTTTTTAAAAGATTTAAGAAGTAAAAGCCATATTAAAGATTAGTTTTATTCTTAAATAAACTTATCCAAAAAGAAATGTAATGATTTTGTACCGCCAGTATTACCAATTATTTAAATCTTTTAACCCCAACCAAAAACGATTCAGTGACCTATCCAAATCCCATTGATAATATAGTAACAATATACCTAGCACCAAAAAATTGATAACATCAAGATCTCAGATAAGGATTATCTAAAATAGATATCAATACTATAAAAAAAAATCAATCTTTCGTAATTACAACCTGGCAAATAGAGACCGAACATAAAATCTGAACGTGGTATCGACACCATTGAGATTATCAAATAATAATACAAAAGGAAAAGACCAGCATATTCTACTGGTCTTTTTTATGGAAAAAAACAAAATAAAATATTCGCAAAAAAATAAATGATTTACCCATAAAATAGTTTTAATATAAATTAAAAATATATTAAAACTAAAAATAGCGAATTACATCAATTAGTTCGATTAATAATTAATAAAATACAAATTTATCAATAAATAATACCTGAAAATAATAAACAATTATTAATATCATTTTTTTTATATCAAATTTGTATTTTAAGTTTTTTTTAATATATTTGAAAATCACAAAACAAAAAATTAAATCATTATGAAAAAAGTTTTACTATCGTGTTTTGTAGCACTAGGAGTCACCACTTCCGCCCAAACGGTGCTATTCGAAGACAGCTTCGAAAATTACACGGATTTTGCAATTGCAAATGTAGGCAACTGGACCTTAAGAGACGTTGATGGGAAAACGACTTATGGCTTCAATGGAATTCAGTTCGCAAACAGTGGAGTGGCAAAATCTTTTCAGGTTTTCAACTCAACCACAACAACACCTCCCATGACAGCAACAGCTACCTCTGACTGGACCGGCAGAACGGGGGACAAAATGATGGTAAGCTTTGCCGCAACTGCTACTCCATGGAATAACGACTGGATGATTTCGCCTTCAGTAGCCATTCCAGCAGGATCTGGTGCAGAAGTTAGCTTCTGGGGAAAATCATGTGACTCCCAATATGGAGACGAGGAGTTCCGTGTATATGTCTCCACAACAGGAACGGAGGTAGCCGATTTTACAGCACTTGGTGCAGTAGTTTCTTCGCTTGCCGACTCTCAGTGGCATCAATACACTTACGACCTTAGTCAATACGCTGGACAAACCATCCATATTGCTATCCAATGTACATCTCAAGATCAATTTGGTTTTGCTGTAGATGACTTCAAAGTAGTTACCATGGCGGCACAAACAGAAGCTCCAAACTGCCCTACGCTTATAGCACCGGCTAATGGTAACCAAGCTGTACCAGTTAACCCACCTGCAACATTATCATGGACAACGGCGTCAACAGGTGGTGTGGCGAGTAGCTATGACGTTTATTTCGGTACAACCCCTAACCCAACAACATTATTAGGAAATGTCACATCAACAAGCATTCCAACATCAGCATTAGCGCCTTTAACAACTTATTATTGGAAAGTCGTTTCTAAAAACAATATTGGTTCTGCAACTGGATGTTCAGAATACTCTTTTAAAACACTAAACGCTAATCCACCTGGCTGTGTCACTAATGTAACACCAGCAGACGGAGCTACAGGCGTTCCTGGAGGCACGATTCCAATCTCTTGGACAGCACCAACATCTGGTGGAGCACCTGTTTCTTACGATGTCTATTGGGGTAAAGATGCCGCTACACTAACCAAACTTGGCAATACTGTAAATACCGCAGTTAACATCACTAACACAACTTATGACACAACTTATTTCTGGAAAATTGTTGCTGTCAACACTGATGGCACAAGTGCCGCTAGTTGTCCTACATACAAATTAACAACTGGATCTAATCCATATGCGCCGTACTGCGGACCTCTTGCCTTTACCTTTGTGGAGCCAATTACAAAAGTTACTTTCGCAGATCTTACCAATGCATCACCTGCTGATGAAAATTCTCCAGCTCACGAAGCATTTTTAGATAAAATTGCTAATGTAACAAAAGGCGAAACTTACACAATGACCTTAGAAGGCTTTACTGGCGGCAACTACCCAAATAGATTTGTAGTATTTGCAGATTGGAACAAAGACGGAACTTTTGACCCTACAACAGAAACCTATACTGTAACAGATATTCTGGAAAACTCTACAGGTCTAGACGGAAAAAAAGTATCCATAAGCATTCCTGTACCAGCCAATGCAACCGAAGGTAGTACTAGATTAAGAATTAAGAAAACATTCGGTTCAAATCCTTATGTTGATCCTTGTGTAACAGGAGGAAGTTTTGGTCAGGCAGAAGACTACACGCTTAAAATTGCAGGACCAACACCTCCTGTAACTTATTGCGAAGTTAGTATTGAATGTAATGATGGAGATTTAATTACGAATGTAACTTTCGCTGGCATTAATAATAATTCAACTTGTGGTACAAATGGATATTCTGACTATTCAGCATCTGTAGCTCCTGCTAATGTGATGGCTGGTGAAACTTACCCTATCTCAGTAACTGTAGGCGATGGTTGGTATGAAAGAGTAGCAGGTTGGATCGATTATAATAACAATGGAACTTTTGAAGCTTCTGAATACCTAGGAGAAATAGGTGATGGTGGCACTGGAGTTACTACATCTGGAAATATTACAATTCCTGCCACAGTAGCACCGGGCACATACAGAATGAGATTGGTTACAACTGCAGCAGGTTCTCAAGGTACTGCAACAAATAACCCTTGTCTAAACAATGACCCAGTGGAAATGTTTGGAGAATACGAAGACTATAGCGTTAAAGTTGGAACATTAGCCGTTAACGATATTAACAAAGCTAAGGTACAAGTATACCCTAACCCAGTTGTAGATGTATTAAAAGTTACAAGTGCTTCTAATGCGAAATCTATCAAAGTATTTGATATGAATGGTAAACTAGTAACAAACCAAACTGCAAAAACAACATCTAACGAAGTTAACATGTCAAAAATGACACCTGGAACTTACGTAGTAGTAGTAGAAACAGATAACGGTTCAGACACTATTAAAGTAATCAAAAAATAATATTTAAAAACTTAAATAAAACGAATCCCGCATATATTTGCGGGATTTTTTTTATTTATATACATCAACTTTAAAAAATTGTTATATCTTTGCAACTCGAAATAATTAACCAATTAATTAATCATTATGAACAATTACGAAACTGTTTTCATTTTAACTCCCGTTCTATCTGATGCGCAGGTGGAGGAAGCAGTGCAAAAATTTGAAAACCTTTTAAAAGAAAAAGGTTGCGAAATCGTTGCTAAAGAAAAATGGGGTCTTAAGAAATTAGCTTACCCTATCCAATTGAAAAAGAATGGATTCTACACTTTAATCGAGTTTAAAGGTGAAGGTGACGTTGTAGCTGACTTAGAATTAGCTTTCAAACGTGACGAAAGAGTTATCCGTTATTTAACAACTAAATTGGACAAGCACGCTGTTGACTACGCTGTAACTAGAAGAGCTAAAGTTAAAGCTGCTAAAGCTTAATTATTAATCCTTAAAACAAAAAAGACATGGCAATAGATGATATGGCTAAACAAGCCTCAGCTGGTGGAGAATCTGAAGTAAAATTCTTAACACCACTTGATATCAATACAAAATCTGAAAAGAAATATTGTAGATTCAAAAAATTTGGAATTAAGCACGTAGATTATAAAGATGCTGATTTCTTATTACAATTCGTTAACGAGCAAGGTAAAATTTTACCAAGACGTTACACAGGAACTTCTCTAAAATATCAAAGAAAAGTATCTGCAGCTATCAAAAGAGCTAGACATTTAGCTTTGATGCCTTACGTAGCAGACCTTTTAAAATAAGATTAAAAAAGATAAAAGAAGCAAGATGAAAGACTTTTGCTTCTTTTGTTGCTGAATAATAATAATTAATTCTAACTGTTTTAGACCTCAGAAGTTAGGCATCAGAAAAATCTGAAATCTGAAATCTGAAATCTAGAATCTAAACAAGACAACAACATGGAAATTATCCTTAAAAAAGACGTTGAAAACTTAGGACTTGAGTTCGATACAGTAAACGTAAAACCAGGTTACGCTCGTAACTTCCTTATGCCTCAAGGTTATGCAGTTTTGGCTACGCCTAAAAACAAAGCAGCTCTTGCAGAAACACTAGAAGCTAGAAAAGAAGAAGAAGCGAAATTAATCGCTGCAGCTAACGCTATCGTTGACAAATTGAAGAAAACTGCAATTACTATCGCTACTAAAGTTGGTGCTGGTGACAAATTGTTTGGTTCTATCAACAACATCAACCTTTCTGAAGAATTGGCTAAAGCAGGTGTTGAAGTAGATAAAAAATACATCAAAATCCCTGGTAATACAATTAAAAGAACAGGTAAATTCGAAGCTCTTATCAGACTTCACAGAAATGTTGAGTACAACTTCGAATTCGACGTTGTATCTGACGCTCCTGTTGAAGCTGCTCCTAAAGCTGCTCCAGCTCCTAAAAAAGAAGAAGAAACTCCAGCTGAAGAAGCTTAATATTTTTTCTGTAATAAATATAAAACCTCCTAATTGGGAGGTTTTTTTATTTTGACTTCAAACGTTATTGATAATCCGCTGGCGAAATAGCCGTCACACGTTTGAAAATATTAGTCAAAAACAATAAAGAAATGTAACGACAAGCATTACAATCTAATAAATAATTGTATTTTTCTTCGCTCATTAATTCTAAAGATTTTGTAATACGCAAGGCATGAAGAAAACGCACATGATTGATTTCTAATTGTTCATCAAACTTTCATGACAAAGTTCGAGTATTAACACCAAAATTATTTGCGACGTCTTCCAAACCTAGAGTTTTATCTAAATTCGCATTCAAGGACTTTGCAATTGTTAAAAGAATTTCGTCTTTCGGAAAAGCATGTTGCACAAAAAAAGCCAACTTAGGATCGCGACTTGTTTGCAAACTATACTTCGTGGCTTTTAGAAAATAATATTTCTGTTCATCCACTTCTGTCACTTTTCCGCCAAAGTTTTTAGTAAGAAGAATCATTACTCGGATAAGATGACTTACAGAATTGAAATACATTTATAAAATTATGAAAATGATATTTCAGATCAGAAAATATCAGGTTTTAATTTTAATCTTAATTCTTTTAGGTTTAATATAAAAGCTCAAAACTTCAATCAACTTTCTTTGAAGGAAGCTTTATAAATAGGACTTAACAATAATAAAGCAGCACAAATAGTCCATTTAAAAAATTTGATTTCTAGAAACTAAAGAAAAAGATTTAAAAATGGAAAAACTACCAAATATTTAGTTTCATACCAATTACACTTAGGTCCAGCAATCTACATCAATATCAAAACGTAATCTTCGATAAAACCAAGAAATAGGATGCAATTAATGGCATGCATGATTTCATTTTGGCATCCATTCCGCATTACCTTGCTTGAAAATAAAAAAATGACGAAAATAAAAAGCAAAAATAATACAGAATTCAGAATTTGTAAATTCTCAAACCTTAGATCACATTTCTGTAAAAACTGACTTAGTTTCTCCTTTAGTTTCTTCCTTTAAAATCTTTCATCGTGTCATAAATCCCGAAAATATTGCGCATCGTCCAATCAAAAATGGATAAAGGCAAAATCCCTTGACCTAGTCGGATAAACCAATATGGCAGCGGCATTGCCAACATTTTGGTTTGCTTTTCGATGGCGCGAATAATTTTTTCTGAAGTTTTTTCTGGGTCAAGAATCGGCAATAGTTTAGATTTCACACCATCAAACATTCCTGTATTAATGTAGAAAGGCATAACGGTGGTCACAGAAATATTCTTTTTCAGTGCTTCCATTTCCAGTCGAAGACTGTCGCTCCAGCCAAGAGCCGCCCATTTGGAGGCCGCATAAACAGACATTTTCGGGTTCGAAATAAGACCAGCCGACGAGCAAATATTACAAATAGAGCCAGCATTGCGTAGCATCATTTCGGGAAGAAATTCTAAAGTAATATGCATAATCGCATCGGCATTTATCGCCATCGTTTTAGAAATATTCTCATGCGAATGTTCGTGAAAAAATTTTCCAACCACAATTCCCGCATTATTGATCAACACGTCGACTGCATCAACGTCTCGTTTGGTTTGGGAAGAAATATCAAGCAAGTTTTCGACATTAGAAACATCAACTTTATAAGCTATAATTTTTCCTTTTAAAGAAGAAAACTCTTGTTTCACAGCTTCAATTCCCGCGTCATTGATGTCCCAAATTATCAAGGTTTTAGCACCTCTTTCAAGGACTTTTCTACCCATAATTTTTCCGATACCCGAAGCGCCACCCGTTATTAAAACCGTTTTCCCAGTGAAGTTCATATAGTGATTTCTATTTTCAATAAATATAATTAAAAGCTACAAAAAGCAAGACTTATTTCCTTATTTTTATATTCGTAAAATATCACTTAAAATGTCTATCCAAACGATTCTAGAAAATCAACGTGCGTTTTTTAATAGTCAAGCTACCAAAAGTTTAGACTTTAGAAAAACACAATTAAAAACACTGAAACAAGTTATTTCTGCTAACGAAAATCGTTTCTACGAAGCGATTGACAAGGATTGTGGGAAATCGCAATTTGATACTTACACAACTGAATTATCGATTATTTACGGTGAAATTAATTATTATTTGAAGAATCTAAAAAACTTGATGAAACCGAAATCAGTAAGAACAAACTTACCGAATCTACCTGGTTCCTCAAAAATTTATCAAGATCCTTTGGGTTGCAGCTTGGTGATTGGCGCTTGGAATTATCCTTATCAACTTTCCATTTGTCCGATGATTTCTGCAATTGCAGCAGGAAACACTTGTATTCTAAAACCAAGCGAAGTTGCAGAAAACAGCATGAAATTGATGGCGGAGTTACTCAATGAAAATTTTGATGAGCGAGTTTTACATGTAGAAATTGGTGGGGTTCCAGAAACTACCGCACTTCTAAAACTAAAATTTGACAAGATATTTTTCACGGGAAGTCCACAAGTTGGAAAAATAGTTTACGAAGCTGCAGCAAAGAATCTAACGCCGGTAACTTTAGAATTGGGTGGAAAAAGTCCAGCTTTGGTTACCGAAAATGCTAACTTGGAAGTTGCTGCAAAACGAATTATTTGGGGAAAATTTTTAAATGCAGGTCAAACCTGCGTGGCACCAGATTATATTTTAGTTGATAAAAAAGTAGCAACCAAGTTTATTGAAATATTAAAAAACCAAGTTCAAAAAAACGATTATCAACCGAACAGTTCTCATTTTACAAGAATCATCAACGAAAAACATTTTAATAGACTTCAAAACCTGATTGATGATACAAAAATAATTTTCGGTGGAACAATAGATTTAGATAAACTCTACATCCCACCGACGCTTTTGTATCCGATAAATTGGGGTGACAGAATTATGCAAGAAGAAATTTTTGGACCGATTCTTCCGATTTTGCTATACGATAATTTTGATAAAGCTTTGGATCAAATACGAAATCACGAAAAACCTTTATCAGCTTATCTTTTCAGCAATAATTCAAACGAAATCGAAAAATTTACGAGCGAGATTTCTTTCGGTGGCGGCTGCATCAACGATGTCGTCATGCATTTAACCAATGACAACCTAGCATTTGGTGGCGTTGGTAATTCTGGAATTGGAAATTACCACGGAAAATATGGTTTTGAAACTTTTACGCATCAAAAATCTGTTTTAAAAAGAGCAACTTGGGGAGAAACTAACCTTAAATATCCACCATATTCTGATAAAAAATTGAATTGGATAAAGAAATTGCTATAGCAATTTACTGATGAATATTTCGCGGAGCGGTTCTCAAATAATCCGCCAGCACTTTTTCTTGTGCGCTTGCGCCAATTTGTATTTGCTTTTCGCGACTTGCAAAACGGTAAAATAATCGATTTCTCAATTTTAAAAATTTTGCAAAAGCATAAGGAAACTTAACCTTTTCAATTCCGAGGCGCTTGTTAGTCTCATCATCCAACAAAAACCAATTGAGTCCGACGTGCAGATAACGAAGATTTCTTCTTTGGAACTGATATTTGAGTGTTGGCGTTTCTAGATTTTCGTCCAATAAAGATTTTGCTAAATGCTTAGAATCCTCATCAGAAGCTGGTTGCGTTGCCGTCCACATATAGAAAAATTCTACAGCTTCTTTTCTATCATTTGGTAAAATATCATCCGGTATACCTATTAAATAACCAATATATTTCCAAAGATGAAACAAACCTTCCTCGTGTTCTTCGGTAATTTGTACTTCCAATTTGTGTAATCCTTGCAAAAACATCAAGGAAAATCCAATATAGGTCGCCATCATATCCCAAGAATTAATCGGAAGTCCCCAGTTTTTTGTATCCCAATTTTTGTTTTTTTCTAAAATCATCAAACGAGAATACGAATGAATCAATCGCGTTGTAATACAAAATCCGTAACCTTTTTTATGAACTTGCAGAGCATCTTTTCGAGTCACATTCACCCAAAAATTAAGTGTGCCTGCCAATCTTTTGACTGCACCTTTCTTTAGTGCACCTGTCAAAATAAGAGGTTTGTTGAGATAGGCATAATCGTAGCCGCCCATTAACACATAATCGCGAAGAATTATTAAGGCATTTATCCCAGCAATTTGACACAACTCCGAGCCTTTTTCTACAAGATTCCAATCAAGCCAATCAGGGATATTTTGTGTTTATTTAAATAAAACTTTTAGACTGTCTGCAATTTCGGGATCCTTAAAATCAACACCATTTTCAATATATGTTTTTATGGTAGAAGTTGCTTGTACAAAGGAAGATTTAAAATAAAGATCCTTTACAACTTGATCGCCAACTTCGTCACATTGATAAAAATAAGGTGCGAATTTTTCCCAATCTTTAAAAGACACTTCTGCTCCACTCCATTCTTGAAGCTGCTTCCCATTGCCTTTGCTCCAAAAAGTTTTGAAATGTTGCGAGTCTTTAAAATTCGGTTTGACTTGATAATCTTGCATGATTTAAATTTACTAACTATCACATTATCAAAATTACATATCGGTATGATTTTGATTTTATTTAATTAAACAAAAAAGCCAAGCAAAATCTTGGCTTTCTATCTAACTTTTCGGTTTCCAACTTTCAAAAAACTCTTTGACTTTCTCCAATGCATAACCTTTTTCAGCTTCTAAGACGGAACTATCTTGTACATGAATCATTTTTCCATTTTTATCTAAAATTATGAAAACAGGATAACCATACTTATCACCAGGATTTCCGTACTCTTTAAAGACCTTTTCATTTTTATTATCTGGCGAATAATTGAGGTGATAATATAAATAATTGTTATCAACAATTGACTTCAACTCAGGCGTTTTTTCAACAAAATCGTTGAACCTCAAACACCAAATACACCAGTTACCACCAGCTTGTAGAATAATATTTTTATTTTCTTTTTTTGCAGTGGCCACCAAAGCTTTTATATCTTTTGCGGCATCAGCCTTGGGATCATAAGGTTTTTTGAGACGTGCTTTCTCCTCGTCAGCTGCTTTCTTTTTTGCTGCTGCATCTAGAGTTACCGCAGCTTTTGTTGTGTCAGTAGTTTGCGCTTTGAAAACGGTGCTTCCTAACAACAACACGCCAAGGCTTAGCACTAGACCTTTTACTTTTCGCATATTTTCCGTATTTTAATCACTTTACATTTACAAAACTAAAGAATAAATCGATAGCTTTTCCGTAACTTTGTTGTTATTCTTTTTACAAATTTTGAACCAAATATTATTCAACATATTATTATTGTTATCAAAACTGCCTTTACGGGTTTTGTATGCTTTTTCGGACGTGATGTCATTTGTCAATTATCACATCGTTGGCTACAGAAAACAAGTCGTTTATGACAATCTTAAGAATTCTTTCCCAGACAAAACGCACGACGAATTGGTGCGTATTCAAAAACAATTTTTCATCAATTTTTGTGATTATATTGTTGAAATGTTAAAAGCGTTTACAATTTCTGAAACCGAGCTTAAAGTTCGCGTTCAGCATCTTAACCGTGATTTGTTTTCAGAAGCACAAGACGAAGGCAAAAATATTATATTACTTTCTGGACACGTTTTTAACTGGGAATGGTTTAATGCTTTGGCGACAATGGTTCCGCAAGAAAATTGTCATCCCGTTTATCGAAAAATGAATAGTAAATTTTGGGAAGAGAAAATTAAATTCGTGAGAAATCGTTTTAACAACAAATCTCTCGAAGCCAACGAAGTCATTAAACAAATTTTGAAAAGTCCAAACGATGGTAACTCAATTTACATGTTTGTTGCGGATCAAACGCCACATTTCTCGCATATTACATATGGTTTAAAATTTCTAAATCAACCAACACCAGCTTTTATCGGTTACGACAGATTATCTCAAAAATTAAATTTAGCCTTTATTTATTGCAATATGAAAAAGGTAAAACGCGGTTTTTATCAAGTTAATTATTACAGAATTTATCCTGATGGCGAAAACTTTGAGCAATATGAAGTGGTTAAAAAATTTCACAAATTGTTAGAAAATACCATCCAAAAAAGTCCAGATAATTGGCTTTGGTCACATAGACGTTGGAAATATCAAGATTCTATTAAACAATACGAAGCAAACCCATGAGATTAGCAATTGCAATCCTTAACTGGAACGGAAAATCATGGCTAGAAAAATTCTTACCAACTTTAATTAAATATAGTCAGCAAGCCGAAATCTACGTCATAGATAATGCGTCAACAGATGATTCTGTAGCTTGGATTTCTAAGAATTATCCACACGTAAAACAAGTTTTAAATAAAGAAAATTTTGGATTTGCTGGTGGATATAATGAAGGTCTAAAAGACATTTGCGCCGACATCTACTGTCTTCTTAATTCTGATGTTGAAGTTACCGAAAACTGGACAGAACCGATCATAGATCTATTTAAAAAAGATGACTATATTGCGGCAATTCAGCCAAAAATTTTAGATTTTAATAATAGAAATAAATTTGAATTTGCTGGCGCGGGCGGTGGTTTCATCGACAATCTTGGCTATCCGTATTGCCGTGGTCGCGAATTTGAAACTATTGAAGAAGACAAAGGACAATACAATGATATTACGCAAATATTTTGGGCTTCGGGTTGTGCTTTATTTATCCGTGCTAAAGATTTCTGGAATGAGAAAGGTTTCGATGAGCGATTTTTTGCGCATCAGGAAGAGATTGATCTTTGTTGGCGATTAATAAATAATGGTCGCAAAATCTATTATTGTGGACAATCGACAGTGTATCACGTTGGTGGTGGAACGTTAAAAAAACGAAATCCGCAAAAAACTTACCTCAACTTCAGAAATAATCTAAGTATGATGTTGAAGAATCTTCCATCTAACAAATTATATTTAATATTGTTCCGTCTCTGTTTAGACAGCATTGCGGGATTATATATGATGTTTAAAGATGGATTTTCGCACACTTTGGCAATTGTGAGATCACATTTTGGATTTTATGGACAATTTCGAGAAACATTAAAGCGTCGTCAAAAACATCAAATTAAAGATTATTATCAAACTAAATGGCTTATTTTTAAACATTTTTTGAGGTAATGCTAATGTGGTTGTTGGTTGATGATTTTTGTCTTTTAGATTATTTAAAAAATCAGACCAACCGACAGTGATTTGCTTCCCTCAGAATTTAGGTTAAATTGTATTAGGTTTTTTGTTTAAAAAAGATAAAAATGGATTTTGTTGCAATAGATTTTGAAACAGCTACACACGAACGGAATTCTGCTTGCGAAATGGGAATCTGTGTGGTAGAAAATGGTGAAATTGTCACAACGAAAACTTGGTTAATAAAACCGCCAAGTTTCCCTTACTTCCATCCAAAAAATATCGAAGTGCATGGCATATCGCCAGACGATGTTGCTGACGCGCCTGTTTTTGAAGATATCTGGCACGAGGCTGAAGAATTAATGTATGGCAATTTGATGATTGCTCATAATGCGTCTTTCGATGCTAGTGTACTGAGAAGTTGCCTTGATTATTATGGTTTTTTTAAACCGAAAATCAATTATTTGTGTAGTATTTCTTTAGCGAAAAAATCTTGGAAAAACTTAAAAACTTACGGTCTTCGAAGTCTAGCGGATCATCATCATATAAGCTTTAATCATCACAGAGCAGGCGATGATGCAGAAGTCTGCGCTAAAATTTCTTTGCTAGGTTTTGAACATCTGATGCTAACAAGAAATGACGAAATCAACGGTTATTTCCTAAAAAACATTAAGCAACTTTAGTTACTCAAAATTTCCGAAACCAAACTAAACTTAGGGATTTCCACCTCAAATTTTTCATTGGTGTTGACATTTAGAAAAAGATACTGACCCTTCATATTACCCATCCCTGAGGACAAAACCACATTCGAAAAATACTTAAACGTTTGTCCTGCTTCTATAACTGGTTGCAAGCCGATAACGCCCTCTCCTTCAACTTTGGATTGACCATAACCTAAATCATAAATCTGCCATTTTCGGTTAAGAAGCTGTACTGTTTCTTGCCCCATATTTTGGATCATAATGTAATAACGAAACGTGAAACGATTATCCAACGGAAAACTGTTTTTGAAATCGTACTCTGTATGAACCGTAACCTGAATCTGAGAAGTCGTTTTTGAAACCATGGCTTAAGTTTATAAATGTTATAATACAAAAATCCCGCCGAAATGAGCGGGATATTGTGTATCTAAAGTACGATATTAAAGTTCTAGGGCTTTTCTCTCGTCGCCACCCATTAAGAATTCTACTGGATTGTCGATTGCTTCTTTAACTGCAACTAGGAATCCTACAGACTCTTTACCATCGATAATACGGTGGTCGTAAGACATCGCAACGTACATCATTGGACGGATAACCACTTGACCATCAACAGCAACTGGTCTTTGGATAATGTTATGCATACCCAAAATTGCAGATTGTGGTGGATTGATAATTGGTGTAGACATCATCGATCCAAAAGTTCCACCATTGGTAATTGTAAATGTACCTCCCGTCATCTCGTCAACGGTGATTTTACCATCTCTAACTTTAGTTGCTAAATCTTTGATATTAGCTTCAACACTTCTTAATGTCATGTTTTCTGCATTTCTCAAAACGGGTACCATAAGACCTTTCGGTCCTGAAACCGCGATAGAAATATCACAGAAATCATAGTTAATTTTAAAATCACCGTCGATAGATGCGTTAACATCTGGATATAATTCTAAAGCTCTTGTAACCGCTTTGGTAAAGAACGACATAAAGCCTAATCCTACACCATGTTTAGCAGCGAATTCTTCTTTATATTGTTTTCTGATTCTGAAGATTTCTGACATATCAACTTCGTTGAAAGTTGTCAGCATCGCCGTTTCATTTTTAACAGAAACTAATCTTGCAGCGATTTTTCTTCTTAATACAGATAATTTAGTTGTTGTCTGTGCTCTACTTCCGTTAGTTGAAGATGCAGAACCCATTGCCGGAACAGCTTTAACGGCATCATCTTTAATAATTCTACCATCGCGACCCGTACCTTGTACTTGAGCTGGTTCGATTCCTTTTTCGTCAAGAATTTTCTTAGCAGCAGGAGAAGGCGTATTGCTAGCATACGTTGCAGCAACTGGCGCTTCTTTTTTAGGTTCTTCTTTTTTCTCTTCTACTTTTGGAGCTTCAGCTTTTGGCGCATCAACAGCAGGCGCAGCACCTTCTGTTTTAGCAGCACTCATATCGATAAGACAAACCACTTGTCCTACTTGTACCACATCACCTTCTTCAGCTTTTAGAGTAATAACACCACTTTCTTCAGCAGGAAGTTCAAGCGTCGCTTTGTCCGAATCTACTTCTGCAATAGGTTGATCTTTTTCAACATAATCGCCATCTTTAACTAACCAAGTTGCAATTTCAACTTCTGTGATAGATTCTCCCGGTGAAGGGACTTTCATTTCTAATATTGACATAGGAGTAATTTTTTTGTTTTAAACAGAGTTAAACTCTGGAAATATCGTTAGTTTTTATTATTAAGCTGTTACTGGTCTATTAGTTGGTGCGTCATCACAGTTAAATACTTTGTTGATAATCGCAGTTTGATTTCTTTCAAACATCTTATGGCTACCTGGCGCTGGTGTTCCTGATGCTACTGGCGAAATAACTTGGATACCTGTGTCTCTAAAGTTTCTTAAGATATAGCTCCAAGCTCCCATATTTTCAGGTTCTTCTTGTGCCCAGATGAGATCTTTTCTATTTTTATATTTTTCAAAAATAGCATCAATCTTTTTTAAATTAAGCGGGTACAACTGCTCCAATCTTACCAAAGCAACAGACTCATCACCACTTTCTTCTTTCTTCGCTAATAAATCGAAATACAATTTACCAGTACAAAGAACAAGACGTTCTACTTTGTTAGGGTCAGCTGTTGGATCGTCCAAAATCGGTTGGAATTCGCCGTTTGCCATCTCTTCTAGACTAGAAACCACTTTTGGATGTCTTAACAATGATTTTGGAGTAAATACAACCAAAGGTTTTCTGAAATTAAATTTCATTTGTCTTCTCAACAAGTGGAAATAGTTGGCTGGCGTAGTGATATCTGCTACGATGATATTCTCGTTAGCACACAATGTCAAGAATCTTTCCATTCTCGCAGAAGAGTGTTCTGCACCTTGGCCTTCTGATCCGTGAGGTAGTAACATTACTAGACCATCTTGGATTTTCCATTTTTCCTCAGCAGCAACTAGATATTGGTCGATAATAATCTGTGCACCATTCATAAAGTCACCAAACTGTGCTTCCCAAATGGTTAATGTATTAGGAGAAGCCATCGCATAACCATAGTCAAATCCTAGAACCGCGTACTCTGATAAATGCGAATTGAAAATATCAAACTGTGCGTCAGACACCTCTTTAAGCGGCGTGTATTCTTCCTCTGTATCTTCAGTTTTAATAACAGCATGACGGTGAGAGAAAGTTCCTCTCTCGACATCTTCCCCAGAAATTCTGATTCCGAATTGTTCTGTTAAAAGTGTTGCATAAGCTAACAGCTCTCCCATTGCCCAATCCAAAGAATTGTTGTGTACCATTTTGATACGGTTTTCGAACAATCTCGTGATTTTGTTCAAGAATTTTTTATCAGCAGGAAGTGTTGAAATTTTAATAGCTAATTCTTTAAGTTTTGCTAAATCATATTTAGTATCATAATCTTTAAGAACAGAACCTTTTGGCGCCATTGGGAAATCTACCCAATCATCTGCCATAAAAGGAGTCATTGCATTACGCGTAATTTCTTTAGAGGCATCAAAATTTTCATCCAACAACTTTTTAAAATCTTGCTCCATCGTTTTAAGAACTTCGTCAGAAACAATGTTCTCCTTTATCAACTTTTGCTTGTAGATTTCTCTTGGATTAGGATGTTTAGAAATACTCTTATAAAGATTTGGTTGTGTAAATCTTGGCTCGTCACCTTCATTGTGACCATATTTTCTATAACCTAATAGGTCTATGTATACATCTTTTCCGAATCTTGCACGGAAGTCCGCCGCAAAACGAATCGCATGTACAACGGCTTCTACATCATCAGCATTGACATGCATAACTGGAGATTGCGTTACCTTTGCAATATCTGTAGAATAGATCGATGATCTTGCGTCTAAATAATTGGTTGTAAACGACACTTGGTTGTTAACAACAATATGTACGGTACCGCCTGTTTTGTATCCATCCAAAGTCATCATTTGCGCAACTTCGTACACGATACCTTGGCCAGCAATTGCACCGTCACCATGGATAACAATTGGTAAAACTTTTTTGTAATCTTTATACTTGTGGTCAACTTTTGCACGACAAATACCTTCAACCAAAGCAGCAACAGTTTCTAAGTGAGATGGGTTTGGTGTCAAATTGATAATGACCTCTTCTCCATTAGCTGTTGTTATCGTTTTAGAAGAACCCAAATGGTACTTAACATCTCCAGAAAATACGTCTTCTTCAAATTCTTTCCCTTCGAACTCAGAGAAAATTTCTTTGTATGATTTTTGGAAAATATTAGTTAAAACATTAAGACGACCTCTGTGTGCCATTCCTAATACAACCTCGTCAACACCAAGTTGAGATGATCTTGTAATTAATTGATCAAGTGCAGGAATCAAAGACTCTCCACCTTCCAAAGAAAAACGTTTTTGACCAACGAATTTTGTATGTAAATAATTTTCAAAAGCAACCGCTTGGTTAAGTTTGAAAAGGATTTCCGTTTTTTCTTCCGCAGATAACTTCGGATGATTTTCGTTAACGCTAACCCAATCCCTGATAAATTGCTTTTCCTCAACATCGTTAATGTGCATATATTCTATACCGATAGAATCGCAATAGATCTCATCAAGATGCTTGATAATATCAGCTAAAGTCGCGGGACCAGACATCCCAGTTGTTGTTGCAGAATTGAATTTTTTAGAAAGGTCAGCTTGTGACAATTCAAAATTTTCAATATCCAAAGTTGGCACGAAGTGTCTTCTTTCTCTAACCGGATTGGTTTTTGTGAAAAGGTGTCCACGTGTTCTGTAGGCTTCTATTAGGTTAAGAACTTTGAATTCTTTACTAATATCTTCCGAAGCTTGACCAGTGTTTACGCTTTGTTGAGCATACTGTACAACAGGTGATACGTCATAGCTTTCATCATCACCATAATATTCTCTTGCAAAGTCAAAACCTTGGAAAAAAGCCTTCCATGAAGGTTCTAAAGAATCTGGGTATTTCAGGTACTGCTCATACATGTCGTCAATCAACTGGGCATGTGCGGCATTTAGAAACGAAAATTTATCCATTATTACAGATTATCTGTTTATAAAAATTATCAAATATTGCCAACAAATTTACTAAATTTTTATCTATTAACTGGCAATCGAATTTGCTTTTTAACAATATGTTAAATATCAGTTTTCCAAGTCTTCAATTATCGGTAAACGGGAAGCTGCAATTTTAGTTTTACGTCAGATCCAGCATCGGGTTCTTCTAAAAATTGTTCTTGCAAATCGTTATACCGCATGGTATCTTTTTTTGCTTTTTGCATCAACTGTTGGACGCTTTTTATCCTACCAGCGTAACTTCCTTGATAATAAATCACATATGTTTTTCCGCCATTAATTGTACGGAATGTATAATTATTATCTTGAATGCCTATTCTTTTGGGTAAAGCCACGCCATAATAATACGACACTTCTTTATCCTTAAAATTATTCGGATTAGTGATTAACATTGGACTTCCGAACTCGTCATCTTTCTTGCCCAAATCTTGTTTAACAAAATTAACGACTTTATTATGGTTAATTACAATATTCTTGATAAGCGCATCCTTCTTGTTAGACGTCGTTACGTTAACCCCCAACAACAAAGCACTTTCCTGATTTTCGACCATAATGCTATCATATTTGATAGACGCAATGAGGTTTTCTTTATCAACTTTATTTCCTAAAATCGCCGTCAAATGTTTAATACTTTTATCAATTTTATCAACGAAGACACCTTCAGTCATTAAGTTAATAGAACGTTTCAACAAGGGTTGTTTTGGCGTTTTAACTTTCCAAACAATATCCGTCGATTCTCCTTTAGCCATAAATTTAACATCGATTAAATAAGGATAAGATTCGTCCTCCAAAAACAGTTGATAGCGCAAGGTTCTCATTGGGTTTTCGTACCTAACAAACATCTCGCCATACTGATTTTGTTTCTTTTTATTAAAGAATTTCATCGATGATCCTTGTCCAGAATAAGGCGTAAAAAAACTGAATCCCAAATTTTTATCACTCGTGAAGAAATCATGCCAATGCGCAAAATTTTGCAAATTATTAAACTGCGGAAAGACCTTGTCAATCGGATAACCGACTTTTGACTGTACAGTATATTCTTTTTGCTCCTCCACAAAAGTCATCGAAACGGCGTAAATCCCGAAAAGTATTATTAAAATTAAAACTCCAAATTTTATCCAGCGCATATTTAGGAATGATTCAAGTGCAAATATAGGAATTGTATGTGGTCTATATTTCTAAGTTTGTAAGTTTCTTTAATCGAACAAATCTATTTTTCGCTTTAAAGAAAAAACTCTTATAAATCGATGTCGTTATCCTCCGCATATTGTCTCCATTTTTCATAAAGTTTGGGATTTGCAAAGTCTCCACCCTCAGAATAATAAGCTAAAAGTCGCTCTGTTGCATAAGGATAAGCACGATAGTTATTAGCTTTTTCGTAGTATTTAACGGCTTTTTTCGAATCTTGTTTTACACCATATCCAAAATCATAAAGAATCCCATAATAAATATTGGAATAAGAATCTTCGTAATCTTTTTTAAGATGCTTTAGGACGTTTTCAAAATCGCCTTTTTGATAGTAGATTTCGACAACATTGGCATTGTTGCTGTACAACTTTCGGCTGGCCTCCTTGTAATATTCCAAAGCTTTGCCGTAATCTTGGTCGACATGTTCTGCGTAAAAATACAAATCTCCAAGATTGCTCATCGCCATTCCATCGCCCAATGATGCCGCTTTTTCGTACATCTCAAACATTTTTGACACATCAAAATCATAACCAATTTCACATTGATAAAAATAACCAAGATTGTTAAATGCAACAGCATTATTAGTTTCGGCAGCTTTTTCCATCCACATTACCGCCTCTTTTGGTCGATAATAATCAGCTTCCTTATCGCTTAACAACAATCCCAATTCTATCATCGAATCTGTATCGCCCAATTTTGAAGCATGTGTATAAAGTCGTATGGCGTCGTCAAATTGACCATCTTTTGCATAATTAATAGCCAAATTGAAAATGGTCGGCAAGTCAAATTTTAGTTCATAATCTTCACCAGAATTTTTGGTCCAATTCTCAAAAAAACAATTCCAAAATTTAAGATCTTGACCACGCAAGTTGTAACGTTGCTCATTAATTTCACCATATTGCTCATCCGAAATTAACTTAAACTCATGATTTTCTAAAACTCGGAAAACTTGATTATCCTTAAATAAAACAAAATTCTCACCCAAATCTCCATCATTTTTCAAACTAAAAAATGGCTGACAAACCCAATCGCATTTGTCGCTCAACGTTCGTTTTTCAACATCAAAAAACTGACTGTACTTTTGTGCTTTAATTCGTAAAAATTTCGCGTTTAAAACTTCAAAAGCTTTGTAATCGGAATTTGGTTCAATCCAAAATTGATGTTCCAGAACATGATACAATCCTTTTCCAAAACTGCCTTTAATACCCCAAGTTTCTTTAAAAGCAAATTTAAAATCATCAAGAAAAACATCTTCAATTTCGTCATTTTCTAACACATAAACATGCTGAACGCCATCAAACAATCGCCATCTTTTATCTTTTTTATAAGCAAATGATTGATAATCGTCCAACTTTATTATTTTGTCGATTTCAGTTTCTAAAATTTCACCTCGAAAGTTGATGATAGAAAACTTAGTCTGAAATTTATTTGGTTTAATCTCAAAGTAATGTTCTCCAATTTTAGAAATAGATTCTTCAATATATTCTCCTATAAAAAAGCCATTCTTAGTATAGAACTTTCTTTTCTGAGTCCCTTTCTCTTTAGTAAAAAACAAATCTGAGCAATAATCCATTTCAAAAACATTAGAACTCAACATATTTAAAAGTTGTTGATTTTCTATATCAAAAACTTGCCATATTCCGTTTTTAAAAACATTAAAATAAGCATAGTTAAGAATCTCCAATTCGTCGTATTCGCAAGGCAAAATCAGTTGATTTGTATTACAATTAATAATCCCGATTTTGTCATTCATGTGGACTTCCGCCACCGAAATTTTATCTAAAGATTTAACATCGAAAGCGTCTTGGTAAATAGGCGGAACCAAGATTTTCCCATCCATTGAGATATAACCAAAAAGCCCATCCACTCTAACCAAAGCAATATTCGTATCGCTCCAATCGTAGATTTCATCATAGATTAGCTCTGTAATTTTAATGCCTTTGCTAGTTTCTAGACCAAACTTTCCTTCAATTTCATAAACTTTAATGTTATTTTTTAAAAACAAATGGTACTCAAAATAGCCCAAACCGTAGTTAATCCAATCGGTTTCCATAATCTCCTGAAACGACTCGTAACCGGTCATAAAGAATTGCGGATTCAGGAAATTAAGGTCTTGATGTTCAATCGCGGTTTCAAAATTTTTCCATTTGTTATCGATTTCCAAAACCCAGTCTTTGGCTTGCTCTTTCGGAGATTCGACATTCATCGTGAAGACATCGCTACCGTCAATCTGAAATGTATCAAACGGCAAATCTTCCAAAAACTGGAACATCTGGTTGACTGGCTCGTAGTAAAATTTCTTGTAATGCCATTGGTAAGTGTCCGCAATTAGATTAAAAAAACTTCGCAATCGGCTAATGCCTTCTTGTTTGTCAGCAAACAATTGCTTGCCTTTTGCGCGCAAATTCCCAGAAACAAGCGGAATCAATAATAACGGAATTTCGTAGTTCCACTCACCAAGATAGTTAGGAAAAGTTTCTTTGCTTGTAATATCGAGATTGTATAAATAAATGCGATGTGCCAATGTCTAAATTTTAATTTTTAAAAGTAAGAATTCCCTTTTCAAAAACCTAAAAATTGCCTAACTATCGATGTTAAAGAAATTTTGAATTTCATAAAAAAACAAAAATCCGCCTTCGAAAAGACGGATGTTGATATAATTTAAAATTTGATTTTACTTAAAATACTCCACTCCATTTTTGAAGATGTTGTGGTAGTTGGCCGTTGGAATATTCTTCATCAAGCCATCTGCAAATCTTTCGGGATGTCCCATTCTACCGAATATTTTTCCGTCCAAACTGGTAATTCCCTCAATTCCGAATAATGAATTATTAGGATTAAAAGGCATTCCGTGTGCAATATTCTCATCGAAATCGATGTATTGCGTTGCAATTTGTCCGTTTTTGTAAAGTTCCGTTAAAACCTCTTCCGAAGCCATAAAGCGACCTTCACCATGAGAAATTGGTATCGTGTAGGTTAAACCTTTCATGCCTTTCAACCAAGGAGAATCTTCGTTTACGACTTTTACATTTACCATTTGAGAAATATGTCGTCCAATGGCGTTGTGCGCCAACGTTGGTGAATTGGCGTCTAAATCTCGGATTTCACCATAAGGAAGCAATCCTGATTTCACCAAAGCCTGGAAACCGTTGCAAATTCCTAAAATCATTCCGTCGCGCTGCAACAAATTGTGAACAGCCTCTTTCATCTTTTCGTTTTTCAAAACGTTGACGATGAATTTTGCCGAACCATCAGGCTCATCACCTGCCGAAAAACCTCCTGAAAAAACCAAAATTTGAGATTGTTCAATTTCTTTTACCCAAGCGTCGATACTTTCATTCAATTTATTAAAATCGAGATTGATTAATGGCAAACTGGAAACTTCGGCACCTTCTTTTCTGAAAGCGTTTTGGGTCTCGTATTCGCAATTGGTGCCTGGGAAAACAGGTGCGAAAACTTTTGGTTTTGCAATGCCGTGCTTTTTGATGATGATATTTCTTGGATTCGTTGAATTCAAGCTTTCATCAAGATTAACAACGATTTTTTCTTTTTCTGAAGTCGGAAATAAATTTTCAAAAGTACCAACAAAATTAGATCTAAGATCCTCAATTTGAAATTCGAGATGATTTATGGTCAGCAAATCATTTTCAATAACTTTTCCTATCTTATGTAAAGATGGGTGAGTCAATTTTTCAACGGATTCGATAATTAAACCACCAATATTTTTTTCTAAAATCTGATTTTCATCTACAGTGACAGTGGCTCCCAAAGCATTTCCGAAAGCCATTTTTGCCAAAGCTACCGCTACGCCACCTTCTTTTATGGTTTTAGCCGAAACAATGGTTTTCTTTAAAATTCCATCGTGAATAAATTCGTAAACGTCTTTTAGAACATCGTAATTTGGAAGTCCGTTTTCATCGCTTTGATGATAAAAATGATACAAATGATTACCACCCAATTTGAATTCAGGAGAAATAATATGACGCTTCACACCATTTGCACACGCAAACGAAATTAATGTTGGCGGCACATTGATATTTTGGAAGGTCCCGCTCATCGAGTCTTTGCCACCAATCGCAGCCAAACCAAGATTCATTTGAGCATTGTAAGCACCCAACAACGAAGCCATTGGTTTGCCCCATTTTTCGGGTTGATTTCCTAATTTCTCAAAATATTCCTGGAAACTCAAACGTATTTTTTTGTAATCGCCTCCCATTGCAACAATCTTAGAAACACTTTCTACGACAGCATTTGCAGCACCAATCATCGAATTTTCTTCCGATAAATCCGCATCAAAACCCCAACTTGCCAAAGAAACGGTTTCTATATTTTCGGCATTCAAAATAGGTAACGTTTGTACGCTTCCTTCCATTTCTGTGAGTTGATATTTTCCGCCCAGTGGCATTGCTACTGACGTTGCACCTACAGAAGCATCAAACATTTCCAACAAACCTTTTTGCGAAGCGTTATTTTTATCTATTAAACTATTTACAAAATTCTCTTCTGTAAATTCAATTTTATCGTTTTTAAATTCCTTTAAATGAGAAACTTCTACGGTTTGTTTTTTCGCACAACCATTGGTATCCAAAAATTCTCGGCTCAAATCCACAATTTTATCACCTTTCCAGAACATCTGCATTCTTCCGGAATCCGTTACTTTAGCAACAACAACGGCTTTGATGTTTTCTTTTTCGCAGAATTCCACAAATTTTGCTTCGTCTTTAGCTTCAATAACCACGGCCATTCTTTCCTGAGATTCAGAAATGGCCAGTTCAGTCCCATTCAAACCTTCATATTTCAAAGGCAAAACATCGAGATTAATTTCAAGTGAATCAGCAATTTCACCAATCGCTACGGAAACACCACCTGCACCAAAATCGTTTGATTTTTTAATTAAAGTCGTCACTTCTGGATTTCTGAACAAACGTTGAATTTTCCTTTCCTCAACGGCATTTCCCTTCTGAACCTCCGTAGAAAGTGTATGAATAGACGTTTCGTCTTGCTCCTTAGAACTTCCTGTAGCACCTCCAACACCATCGCGACCTGTTGCACCACCCAAAAGCACGACGATATCGCCAGCTTCAGGCTTCTCACGACGAACCCAAGTTTTCGGAACGGCGCCCACCACAAAACCAACTTCCATTCTTTTGGCTTTGTAGCCTTCGTGATAAATTTCGTTGACTAATGTGGTCGCCAAACCAATTTGGTTACCATAAGACGCATAGCCATTTGCGGCTTGTTTTGTAATGGTTCTTTGCGGCAATTTTCCTGAAATGGTCGCCGAAATCGGTTCTAAAACATTTCCTGCACCTGTTAAACGCATGGCTTGATACACAAACGCACGACCGGACAAAGGATCTCGGATTGCACCTCCTAAACATGTAGAAGCACCACCAAAAGGCTCAATTTCCGTTGGGTGATTGTGCGTTTCATTCTTAAAAAGCAAATACCAAGGTTCTTTTTTGCCATCGTATTCGGCTTCAATTTCTATGGTGCAAGCATTGATTTCATCGGAAACAACAAGATTTTCCAGCTTTCCTGTTTTGCGGAAATATTTTGCAGCAATGGTTCCCAAATCCATCAAAGAGATTGGTTTTTCTTCCCGTGCTAAGAATTTTCTTTTTTCTAAGTAATCTTTAAAAATGTTTTCTAAAGTTTCTTTAAACTTTCCTTTAAACTCAATTTCCGTCAGCTCAGTTTCGAAAGTGGTGTGGCGACAATGATCGCTCCAATACGTGTCTAAAACTTTGAGTTCGGTTTCTGTTGGATTTCGGTTTTCTGATTTAAAATGTGCCTGGATAAACTCCAAATCATCTAAACCAAAGGCAAAACCAATTTTATTGTAGAAGTTTTTCAGTTCTTCAGCATTCCACTCGATGAATCCTTCGTAAACGATCACTGGTTGCGGCTCGTTTTCAGCTGGAATTTCCAGTTTTAACAGGTCTTTTTCTTTGGATTCGACTTTATTAATCAATAAATTTTTGATTTTTACCAAATCTCCCTCACTAACACCGCTCAACTCAATTAATTTTCCGCTTCGAACCTTTGCGCTTCCATTTTGCGTCAACAGAGCGATACACTGTTCCGCAGAATCGGCTCTTTGATCATATTGACCTGGAAGAAATTCGGTTGCAAAAAAGGTGTTTTTTGCAGGATTTTCTTCGTGCAAAATATCGGTAACTGGATCTACAAAAGTGGAGTTCACCACTTTTTTAAAATCAGCTTCCTCAATACCGAAAATATCGTAAATATTATAAACTTTCACGCTTTCGATGTTGGAAACAAGGTTTAATATTTCCGAAAAAACCTTTGGACTTTCTACATCAAACAAGCCTTTCTTTTCTACAAAAATTCTTTTATTCATTTTCTTATTAGATTGGTTTTACCTAAGCACTTCGTTAGGTTTCAAAAGCCGCGAATCGAGATTCTAGACTACTTTTACTTTTTACATTTTTCTATTGTCATTTAACTTCGTTCGCTTCTGCTAAATAATGTTTCGTAACGACGATAAAGAAAATTTCACTTTTCATTCTCTCTCGCATTTTTTGAGAATTAACCGCTTTGAAACGGAGATTTCTCACTTCATCTCATAACGTTCGAAATGACAATTCTTTATTTTACTTTCTCTATTCGAAATAACATTTTCTTTTAATGTTTTTAACATCGAATCTCTCGCAGCCCGACCTGAGTGGAGCTCTTTCTTATTTTTGAAGAAAATAAGAAAAGCGGGAACGGAGGGCGGAAAAGCTGCCATAAAAACAAAAATGCAGCCGACGAGACTGCATCAAATTTATACTTTTAAATCTGCTTCCAGGCCTATTAATTCCGAATATTTATCGGTGATTGGCTTGGCTTCGTTTTGGATAAATTCTTCTGTTTGAATAGGTGCAAAACCGATGAAGTTCTTAGGATCCATCACTTCTGCAATCTTCGATTTATCCATTTTTAGGGAAGTGTCATTCATTAATCTTTCAATAAGATCGTTTTCTTTTCCTTCCATTTTTACTTTCTTAGAAGCCTCCATCGAGTGAACGCGGATAATTTCGTGAATTTCTTGACGGTCGCCACCTGCTTTCACTTCTTCCATAATCACATACTCCGTCGCCATAAAAGGTAATTCTTCCATAATGTGCTTGTGGATGCGGTTTTCATACACGACCAAACCATCCATAATGTTATTCCAAATCAATAGAATAGCGTCAATCGCCAAAAAGGCTTGCGGAATTGTTAAACGCTTGTTTGCAGAATCGTCCAAAGTACGCTCAAACCATTGTGTAGAAGCCACCATTGCCGAACTTGACGACAGCGACATCACATATTTTGCCAATGCTCCAATTCTCTCCGAGCGCATCGGATTTCTTTTATAAGCCATTGCTGAGGAACCAATTTGGTTTTTCTCGAAAGGTTCTTCAATTTCTTTCAAATTTTGTAGCAAACGCAAATCGTTCGTGAATTTGTGTGCAGATTGTGCAATGTTTGACAGTAAAGCCACCACTTTTGCATCAATTTTTCTATCGTAGGTTTGTCCAGAAACGCCGAAAACTTTTTCGAATCCGAATCTTCTGGAAAGTTCTTTGTCTAAATGTTTCACTTTGGAATAATCGCCATCGAAAAGCTCTAAGAAGCTCGCTGCTGTTCCCGTAGTTCCTTTCACGCCACGGAATCTTAACGTTTCTAAGAAAAATTCTAATTCTTCGAAATCCAAAATTAGCGACTGCAACCAAAGTGTCGCTCTTTTCCCAACTGTTGTTAACTGTGCTGGTTGAAAGTGCGTGAAACCAAGCGTTGGCATGTCTTTATACTTGATGGCAAAATCCGAAAGTTTTTTGATGACATTCACCAACTGCTTTCTAACGATTTTTAAACCATCACGAATCTGAATTAAATCGGTATTGTCTCCCACAAACGCCGAAGTCGCACCCAAATGGATAATTCCTTTCGCCAACGGAGCAACATCGCCATAGGCATGAACGTGCGCCATAACATCGTGTCGGAATTTTTTTTCGTAAGCTGCGGCTGCATCAAAATCGATATTTTCGGCTTGTTCTTTGAGTTGAGATATCTGCTCATCAGAAATTTCAAGGCCTAAATCTTTTTCGATTTCAGCCAATGCTATCCATAATTGTCTCCAAGTTCTGAATTTATTATTCGGGGAAAAATTGTAAAGCATTTCCTCACTTGAGTAGCGTTCTTCAAGAGGATTTTTGTAGGAATTCATTCTTTCTTTTTACTTTTTTAGATGTACAAAAATAAACAAAAAAAACCTGAATTAAAAGAATTCAGGTTTTATATATTGCTATCAAACAGTCATTAATATCAATTATTTTTTTCTAACATTACTAAGAATGTCTGGGAAATAAGTATCTGATAAATGTTCGAACTCGTCACCTCTCATGAACATCGACGCGTCAACTTGGTCATAAGACGTTCTACCAGCCGCAGCAATCAACTCATTACAAGTATGTAAGGTATTCTTGTGGAAGTGATAAACACGTTCTGCTTTATCAGTAACATCAAGACCTTTAATAAGCATTTTCTTTTGCGTTGCAACACCTGTAGGACATGTGTTAGAGTTACATTGTAAAGCTTGGATACAACCCAGAGCAAACATAAATCCACGTGCATTATTACAAGCATCTGCTCCCATAGCAACGGCTCTCAAAATATCTAAAGACGTCAAAACTTTTCCAGAAGCGATAATTTTAACTTTATCTCTAACATTAAAGTTTTTAAGCGTCGAGTTCACAAAAATTAAAGCTGGTTCCAAAGGCATACCAACACCATCCGAAAACTCTGGCGGCGCAGCACCCGTACCACCTTCAGCACCATCAACAGTAATAAAATCTGGGTAGATTTTGAGAACATTCATCTGTGCACAGATTTCTTCAAATTCTTTAGTATCACCAATACAAAGTTTGAAACCTACTGGTTTACCTCCAGACAAATCTCTAAGTTGTTTTACGAATTGTAATAAGCCTGCAGCCGTTGAGAATGCACTATGCCCTGGAGGCGACAATACTGTAATACCTGGCTTTACGTGACGGATTGCTGCAATCTCTGGTGTATTTTTAACCCCTGGAAGCACCCCACCGTGACCTGGCTTAGCACCTTGAGAAAGTTTAATCTCAATCATTTTCACATTCTCCATTGTTGCATATTTGGTAAACAATTCAGGGTTGAATTTTCCTTCGTCGTCGCGACATCCGAAATATCCTGTACCAATTTGCCAACACAAATCTCCACCTTCCATGTGGTATGGAGAAATCCCTCCTTCACCCGTGTTATGATAAAATTGTCCTTTTTTTGCACCTCTGTTAAGCGAGATATGTGCTCTGTCAGACAATGCACCAAAAGACATTGCGGAAATATTAAATAATGATGCACTGTAAGGTTGCAAACAATCTGGTCCACCAATCGTCGTTCTTGGCAATTCGTGCGATGGCGATTTAGCATAAATAGAATGCTTAATACCTTCGTATTTTCTATTGTTGATTTCTAGTTGAGTCCCGAAAGCTACAGTGTCGCTAATATTTTTTGCACGACGATACGCTGCTGATCTTTGATTTCTTGGAAAAGGTTTACCATCGGTTTCTCTCTCGATGAAATACTGTTGAATCTCGGGAGAAATCCCTTCCAGCATATAACGGAAAAGTCCTAATACCGGGAAGTTTCTTAAGATAGCATGTTTGGTCTGCGTGGCATTGAAAATACCTAAGATGTAAATAGCAGCCAATGTAATTGGAATCCAATAATGGGCTTTGATAAGAACAGCAATAACTGTCGTTGCAAGGACTACTACCAGTCCCCATGTAAGGAATTTATCTCTCATTTTTAAGGGAAATTAAATTCCAGCAAATATAATATTAATATTTAATAAAAAGTAAATAATAACATCATCTTAGACAAAAAAAACGATTGTGAATTTCAAAAAAATTCATAAATAAAATTAAGAATTTGTAAATAATTTACATCTTTTAAATATATTTGAAGAAAATTTAAATAAACTTCGTTTTTAGTAAAAAAAAAAAAAGATTTAGAAAATTTCTAAATCTTTTTTTTTTAAACTTTTAGAATCTCTGCTTCTTTAATTTTGAAAGCGTCATCTACTTTTTTAATATATTGATCTGTAAGGTCTTGAATATCTTTCTCAGCACCTTTTATTAAGTCTTCAGAAACACCTTCCAACTTTTTAAGATCCTTCATTCCTTCTTGGCGCGCGTTTCTAACAACAATTTTGCTTTGTTCTGCTTCGCCTTTAGCTTGTTTTGCTAAATCTCTACGACGCTCTTCTGTTAAAGGTGGCACATTAAGAATGATAACATCACCATTGTTAGAAGGTGCAAATCCTAAATTAGAGTTGATAATCGCTTTTTCGATCGCATTAACCGCTCCTCTATCCCAAGGTTGAATAGAAATAGTCATCGCATCTGGCACAGATACGTTAGCAACTTGGTTAAGAGGTGTCATAGAACCGTAATATTCTACCATAACATCTTGTACCATACTTGTTGACGCTCTTCCCGCTCTGATTTTTTGAAAAGCATGATCCAAATGCTTAAGCGCAGCATCCATCTCTTCCTTTACCGATGCTGTGATGAGTTCTAATTCTTCCATTATTTATTTAAAGTTTGATAATTAACAATTTTGTTATAAAATTTGAAATCCTGCAATAATAATTGTTTTATCACAAAAACTCCAAGTCTAGTGATTTATTATTAGTTAACCAATGTACCGATCATTTCGCCATCTACAAGACGTGCAAGATTACCTTGTTTGTTCATATCAAAAACGATGATTGGCAATTTGTTTTCATGACTCAAAGTAAATGCAGTCATATCCATTACTTTTAGATTTTTCTCGAAAACTTCTTCGAAAGAAAGACTATTAAATTTAACAGCATCAGCATTTTTTTCAGGATCGCTATCGTAGATACCATCCACTCTTGTCCCTTTCAAGATAACATCAGCATCGATTTCTATAGCACGAAGCGTCGCTGCTGTATCTGTCGTAAAGTATGGATTACCAGTACCTGCTCCAAAAATAACAACTCTACCTTTTTCTAAATGACGAACCGCTCTTCTTTTAATAAAAGGTTCTGCAACTTTATCCATTTCAATCGCTGACTGAAGTCTCGTTTTGATACCAGCATCTTCCAAAGCGCCTTGCAAAGCCATCCCGTTGATAACCGTTGCTAACATCCCCATGTAATCGCCTTGCACACGATCCATACCTTTGGCAGCACCAGCCAATCCTCTGAAAATATTTCCTCCTCCAATAACAATAGCTACTTCGCAACCTTTGTCTACAACTTTTTTAATTTCATCCGCATATTCCTTAAGGCGATCGTTATCAATACCATATTGACGTTCTCCCATTAAGGCTTCTCCACTTAGTTTTAAAAGGATTCTTTTATATTTCATTTTTTCTTTTTTATGAATTTTTAATTAAAAAATGTTACGCTGATTACAAGCTTTCATTTTTTTTAAATTTTTACTGTTGCAAATATAAGGAATGCAACAGAATTACGTTATGAAGAAATAAGTTTAACGTCTAAATATTTTGTTAAATTTTAAAAAAATCTATTTTTGCAAATAAGAGAAGTGACTTTGAAGAAGATTTCTATTTTATCTTTAGCGATATGCAGTAGTTTGGTGTATGCACAGTTAGGTACCAATGTATATCCTTTTCTAAATATTCCTGTATCTGCCAGACAATCTGCTTTGGGCGGCGATGCTGTATCCATAAGAGATTACGACGTTAACATGACCGCAGCCAATCCATCGTTGATGAACTTGGAAATGGATAATATGGTGTCTGTCAACTACGCTTCATATCTTGCAGATTCCAACATTGGCACCATAAGCTATGTTAAAGATTTGGAGCAAGGCCACCTTTTTTCCATTAATGCACGCTATATGGATTACGGAAAAATGACGCGTACAGACGAAGCCGCCAACATTCTTGGAGATTTTTCGGCAATGGATGCCTCGATTGGAGCTGGCTATGCTTATCAATTCGAAGACGAATGGACTGTTGGCGCTAACGTTAATTTGATAACTTCAAAAATTGATACCTACAGCTCCATGGCAGTTTCAGCAAACGCAGGTGTAACCTATCACAATCCTCGTTCTAATGAAACTTTGACTTTAGTTGCTCGTAATTTTGGTTATCAATTTAAGCCTTTTAATGGTGTTCGAGAAGACTTACCTTTTAGAATAGATTTGGGGTATACCAAGATTTTAGAACAATTTCCGGCAGCTATTACAGTGACAATACACGATTTACAAAAATTTAATATTTCCCAAGATTTCAATATTAATGGGCAACCTGTCAATTTTGGAAGAAAAGTCTTAGATCATTTATCACTTGGTGTCGAATTGTTTCCCCAACAAGCATTTAATTTAAGATTCGGTTATAATGTTAAACGTGGTAACGAAATGGCTATTCTCGATCAAAGAAATTTTTCGGGACTTTCAGCGGGCTTTGGAATTAAAATTTCTTATTTCAAATTTGATTATTCGCACGCGAGATATCATAACTCATCCAATGTCAATATGTTTGGGCTAAGTCTTGATCTTATTGAAATAAGTGGAAATCGTCGTTAAAATTTTGAACAAATTCTCAAAACCAAATTTCTTTAATCTGCAATAGTTTTTTTCCTTATTAAAATTTCTAAATTTGTATCAGAAATTCAGAAATGACAAAAAATTGGGTAATCGCCATCGATGGCTATTCTTCGACTGGAAAAAGTTCTATCTCCAAAGTTATCGCAAAACGTCTTGGGCTTATCCACATGGATACCGGCGCACTTTATCGCGGTATTACTTTTTATGGACTTAGCCATTGTCAAAATGCAGATAACAAGATCGATCTTCAACAATTAATAGGTGATCTTCCAAAAATCAATTTAGTTTTTGAAAAAAAGAATGATGAATTACAGTTATTCTTAAACGGAGTTAATATTGATAAAGAAATACGTCAACCACAGGTATCAGCCAATGTTAGTCAAGTTGCAAAACTTCCCGATGTACGCGCTTTCTTACTTGACACGCAAAGGAATATGGCTAAAAAAGGAGGTGTCATTATGGATGGTCGCGACATTGGCACAGTGGTTTTGCCTAATGCGGATTTCAAGTTTTTCTTAACCGCAAGTACTGACGAACGATCGAAAAGGAGGCATCTCGAGCTTTTAAGTTTTGGAGAAAATATTAGCATTGAAGAGGTAAAACAAAATCTTATTGAACGTGACAAAATAGATTCTGAAAGAGAAATCGCGCCACTTCGTCAAGCACATGATGCCATATTGATAGATAATTCTAATCTTACCAAAGAACAAACTATCGAATTAATGCTTACATACATAAAGTAACAATAATTTAACAAAGTTTATACAATCTTAAAATCCTTTGGTACATTTGTTGTAACTCTTAAAACATAATTAATCAAGTTAAACGTTAATCAAAAAAAAATCACACATTATGTCTAGAAAAAATAACTCAGCAGGAATTTTAGCAGGTCTATTAGCAGGTGCAGCAGTTGGCGTAGTAATGGGACTTCTTTACGCTCCTGAAGAAGGAAAAGAAACAAGAAAGAAAATTAAAAAGAAAGCTGAGGACATCAAAGACCAAGCTAACGAACAATACCACAGAACGTCAGAAAAAGTTAAAGAACAATACGGAAACGTTTCTGACCAAGTGAAAGACAAATACAACACAATATCTTCTCAAGTTAAAGATACTGCTAACAACATCGCATCTTCTGTTAAAGAAGGTTACGATAAGTATAAAGATCAAATGGTATCTAAAGCAACTGACGTTGTTAAAGATGTAGAGACAGAACTAGACGGAATGAAATAATCCCAAATCTAGAGTGAATTATAAAGGAACTTAGTCCACTAAGTTCCTTTTTTTATAAATTTTTGTAACTTTACTAAAACATCTATTATGATAGATTTACTTAAGGAATATATTAATATAAGAATCGACCTTGCAAGACTTGAATTAATCGAAAAATCATCTTTATCTGCAGGTATAATTACCTTTATTATGACGATGGTTATTGTATTTGCATTCTTTATTATTTTATTAAATTTCGGAATTGCATTCCTTATTGGGCAAGCCTTAGATAATTTTTCGTACGGATTTTTGATCGTTGCAGGATTCTATCTTTTAATTATGATTATCGTGCTTAGCATGAGAAAAAAAATGATAAAAACCGTTGCTAATAATGTACTTAACTTTTTAAACCGTTAATTATGTCACACCAATACAATAATCTAGATGAGTTGAGAAGAAAAAAGGCACTTCTGAGAGATGATATCAAAAACATGGAAGATCTTTTAACTTTTAAAAACAAAAAAGAAAGTTTGAGCGTACTGACTAACGGCATTACGGATAAATATTTGAAGGAGTCCGAAGACGATGAAGGCCACCAAACGCTTAGCCTCAACACCAAAAACATCATGCGCGAAGTATCGGAAACTATCCGAGAAACAACTTCACCAAAAAGCTTAGTAGGATTAGCGAACAATACCGTAGATTCTGGACTTTTGGAAACAGCAGTTCGTCTAGGAGTTGTAACTTTAGTAGGTAACTATGCCCGCAAAAATCTTAATAACTCTAAATGGGACAAGAAAATAATTGGTCTAGCGTTAGTCTATGTTGCACCCTTCGCTCTTAAATTTATTAGAGAAAAACTTGAAGATTACCAACGTAGCAAAACCGCGGCGAGTCTAGAAAAATTGATTTAGTTCTACATTAGATTTAAACTTCATCCGAAAATATTTGACCTAAAATAATCCCGGTAGCCATTGACACATTAAGACTTTCGGTTGATTGTTGCTTTCCGAATCTTGGGATGGTGATAACATCAGTTAGTAGTTGCTCAACACTGGGACGAATACCATTCCCCTCATTACCAAGTACCAAACTAAATTTTGACGGGAATTCTTTTTTATAAATACTTTCGCCCTGCATATCGGTCCCAATGATTGGATGTTGATAGATTTTAAGATAATCTTCCAACTCAACATAACACACGTTAACTCTTGCAAAAGAACCCATGGTTGACATCAAAACTTTCGGATTATAAAGATCCACAGTATCCTGACTACAAACGACTTGTTCAATCCCAAACCAATCCGCCAATCGGATAATTGTGCCAAGATTTCCAGGATCTTGGATACCATCCAATATTATTTGTCGGTCTATAGAATCGTCAATTTTTGCAGTTTCGAGCGAACAAACCGCCACCGAATCTTTAGGATTTTGCAAGAAACTTATTTTGCGAAGTTCTCTTTCGTCAATTTCAAAAATATCAACATTTTTGAACAAACTTTTCAATTCTTCTGGCTTTATAGAGTAAATTTCTAAAATTTTAACATGAGAATTCGCAAGTTCTTTAATAATCTTGTTACTTTCAACCAAAAACAAATTGTATTTTTGTCTAAATTTCTTTTTTTCGAGAGATTTTATAATTTTTATTTTATGAGAAGTAAGCATTTTCGAAAATATTCCCAAAAGTATTATATATTTTGTTTATCAGCAAGCGCGATGTTGTTATTGCTCCATGCATGTAGCACAACAAAGAAGGTCCCAGACGGCGAATACTTGTTGACCAGAAATGATTTCACATACCAAGACGGGAAAATCCTAAGTGACAAAATCCCAAGTTTTGCAGCACAAAAGCCTAATAAGAAAACTTTTTTCTTGTTTCCTTTAGGTCTTCTCGCCTACAATGCGGCTAATCCCAAATACGACAGTATTCTTACCGAATACATGACTTATCCTAACGAAATGAGAAATCAAAAACTTCGTGATTCTCTTTTCATAAAATATAATCATCCAGAGTATGTTGGTAGAAACCTATTTTGGAACAGATTCTGGCATACCGTTGGCGAAAAACCCGTTATCTATAGCGATGGTAAAACTAAAGCCAGTGTAGACAATATCCAAAACTACTTAGTCTACAAAGGTTATTGGGATTCTGAAGTTACACACTCTGTAAAAAGAGATTCAGCGGCTAAAAAAGCGGAAGTTAAATACAACATCATCCACAGAGATCCTACTTTTATTAAAGATTATTATTATAACATCACCGATTCGGGTGTTAGAAACATTTACGAAAGAGACATCAAAAAAAGCCTTATTAAAAAAGGAAACATTCTCGACCAAACCGTTCTTGAAGACGAAGTAAAACGCATCACGCAATTGATGAAGGATGAGGGTTATTATAAATTCAATGCATCTGGTGAACAAATTTATTTTACAGCAGATACACTTTCCAGTCGTAAAGATGTCCCTGTGACAATGGATATCCACAAAGACACGTTGGATGCGGCATTTATTAAACCAAAAATTGGAAGCATAGACATTGCTGTTGTCAACAACATTAAAGAATACGAAGAAAAAAGTATTCGCAAAGACAGCTTACGTGGTATCAGTATTTATAGAGCTGACACGACAGCTTATAAACTTCAATCGCTTTGGCTTCCAATCATTTACAAGCCTGGTGACAGTTATAAACAACGCGATTTTGACGTGACCAAACGTAACCTAATGGCGATGAACAACTTTACGATTCTACAAGCGGTTGATGGATTGCGTAATGAAGGTACAGATAAACAAAACGATAGCTTAATTGACGTTCGATATATTCTAAAACCACTACCAAAATATGATTTTAAAGTCGGTATGGACTTACATTATTCCGAAATTCTAAACTTTGGCTTTTCTCCATCTTTAGAATTAACGTCTCGTAATGTTTTTAAAGGCGCAGAAAACTTAAACATCAGTTTTTCTGGTATTATTGGTACAACTAAAGATCCTAAAAAAGACAACGCATTATTCAATGCTTACGAATTATCAACACAAGCGTCGTTACAAATCCCTCGACTTTGGGTACCTTTCAAACGTTATTGGAAAGTAATCCCAAAAAGATACTCACCAACATCAAGTATATTTTTAGGCGCAGCAATCCAAAATAATATTGGATTAGGACGTATCAATTTTAATACTGGTCTTAGCTATTATGCCAATGTTAATGATGTTGTTTCGCATAAGTTGACTTTATTTAATACCCAATTCAGTTTTACACAAAACAAAGAAAACTACTACCAACTATTCTTAGCAGACAACGATATTAGACAACAAGTTTTCGATTGGTATTTTGTGGAACATCCTAATATCGCAACACAATACAACAATGGTCAAATTGGTATTGATGATGTTTCTAGAATTATTATTCGTGATAATATGTTCCAAAGTGGATTAGACCAAACGCAGACTGACACATTTAACTCTTATCGACAATCGCTTGCCAACAAAGACAGACAGACGCAAGACGCTGTCATCTCTTCGATTATTTACAACTTCATGTATAACGAAATTGGTCAAAAAGCTTACAAAAATCCATTCTATTTTAATGGAAAATTTGAAGTTGCAGGTAATGTACTTGGACTTTTTACTAAAACAACAACGCAAGATGGTGTCATCGGAAATGATACTAAAACAATTTTTAAAATCCCATATTCTCAGTTTGTAAAATTTGATTTTGATTTTAGAAAATACTTCACATTCTTCCAAGATAAAGCGCAACCTCACACGTTAGCCATTCGACAATTTATTGGGATTGGTATCCCATATGGCAACTCTAACAACATGCCATTTATCCGTTCTTATTTCAATGGTGGATCCAATGACATTAGAGCATGGGTCGCTTTTGGAGGTCTTGGCCCAGCAGATTCGCAACTTGACGAACGCGTAAGATCTTATGCGATGGACAATGTTAAATTGACGACAAGCATCGAATACCGATTACCGATTAATAAGATGTTCGAAGCCGCACTTTTTACAGATGCTGGTAACATCTGGGGATTAAAAGATAATGGATTTGGAGATCAGTTTAAGTTCAGTAAATTCATAAGTCAAATGGGTGTTGGTAGCGGATTTGGACTTAGATTAAACGTGGCTTACATTAAGTTCAGATTAGATTTGGCTTACAAAATGTACGATCCCAACCAACCGGTTGGCGAGCGTTGGGTGATGATGAAAAATAAGCTTCTCCGACCAACTCTCAATTTTGCATTTGGATATCCATTTTAACAATGTAAAACTTTCGTCAATTGGTGAAAGTTTTAGGTTTTTAAAGAAATTACAACACTAAATAATTAATTAACAAGCAATTAAAACTCTTATTAAAAACATTAAATAAAAGCTAAAAATCTTTCTTTTTGTTAAGTTTTTTTATACTTTTGTAATAGTTAGAATTTATCAAACTCGATGCTATCAGAATTAGAAAATAATTTCGTGCAATTAGAAAAGAAAATCGCTAAGTTGCACAAGACACATATCAGTTTATTAAACAAATATGTTGAGCTTTCTAAGGACTATAAGCAATTGCAGGAGGAATTTGATGAAGAGAAAAAAAGAAATCGAGTTTTAGAAGAAGAGCAAAAAGATTTAAAACTTTATTCAGCTATAAGCGGAAATGCAGATCATAATAAATTGATGAAAAATCACCTAAATAAATTGATAAAAGAGGTTGATTTTTGTATTGCAGAGTTACGAAACAGTGGATTATAAGATATGGATATTAGAAGAATTACCATCAACATTGCTGGAAGAGTCTATCCTCTTAACGTCCCCGCTGCCGAAGAAGAAACCCTACGTAAAGTTGGGAAACAAATTGAAACGATGATTAAGGAATTTGAGGCGAATTTTGATGTACGTGACAAGCAAGATGCTTTAGCCATGTGCGCATTAAAATTAGGAACTAACGCCGAAGTGCACTTAAAAAATAATGAAAAGAATTTAACAAATACCAATGACCGTTTGACAAAAATCAACCAGTTATTGGAAGAATTGGAGGACTAAAATCTTCCATATATACAAGCTGCCTACAATAATTCTAACACAGCAGGTAAACTCAACGCTAAACAATTGCCGAACGAATGTTCATTAAATGGCGCGCTGCCTCGTCGCAGATTACAGATAATGAAAAACAGTTCAAATCGTGTTGATTAGGAGTTTACTCTTAATAATGGATTGTTGTAGGTTTTTTTATGTTTAAAAATTAAAAAAGAAATTAAATAACTTACTATAAATTATGATTGCAACCTACATTACTATCGGTATAGTTGCTTTGGTCATAGGTGCGATTTTAGGAATTATATATTCTAAAAGCTCACTAAATTCTAAAGGAAAATTCATCATAGAAGATGCCAAAAAAAGTGCCGAAACTATCATAGAAAAAGCTAACACACAAGCTGAAACTATTAAAAAAGAAAAACACTTACAAGCTAAAGAAAAATTTTTGGAACTTAAATCGGAACACGATTCTAACATCCAATCTCGCGAAAAGAAAATGCAAGAGGTTGAGAAAAGAACCAAAGATAAAGAGCACAAACTAAACGAAGAACTTAGCAAAATTAATCGTAAAGAAAAAGACCTTGAAAAACAAATTGCTGAATATTCGAAAAAACAAGAAATTGTAGAGCGTAAACAACAAGAGTTGGATGCCGCAACAGCTCAAAAGGTTGAAATGCTAGAAAAAATATCTAACTATACAGCAGAAGAAGCTAAAGAAGAATTGGTAGAAACCATGCGTGCTGAGGCAAAAACAAGAGCACAGGCTTATGTCCAAAATATTATGGAAGAAGCCCAGCTTAATGCCAAAACCGAAGCTAAAAAAATTGTTATCCAAACAATTCAAAGAATCGGAACAGAGCAGGCTATCGAAAATTCAGTTTCGGTATTCAACATCGAATCGGACGAAATTAAAGGTAGAATCATTGGGCGCGAAGGTCGTAACATTCGTGCGCTAGAAGCCGCTACAGGTGTTGAGATTATCGTTGACGATACACCAGAAGCGATCTTATTATCATGTTTCGATCCTGTAAGAAGAGAGGTTGCAAGACTTTCACTTCACAGATTGGTAACTGACGGAAGAATCCATCCTGCCCGTATCGAAGAAGTGGTACTAAAAACTCAAAAACAAATCGAGGAAGAAATCATCGAAGTTGGTAAAAGAACCATCATCGATCTTGGCATCCACGGGCTTCACCCAGAGTTGGTAAAAATTGTTGGACGTATGAAGTTCCGTTCTTCTTACGGACAAAATTTGCTTCAACACTCTCGGGAGGTTGCAAACATTGCAGCAACAATGGCTGCCGAACTTGGCCTTAACGTAAAACTAGCAAAAAGAGCTGGTCTTTTACACGATATCGGAAAAGTTCCGGAGCAAGAGTCAGAGCTTCCTCACGCATTATTAGGAATGCAATGGGCTGAGAAATATGGTGAAAACGCAGAAGTTATCAATGCTATCGGAGCACACCACGACGAGATCGAAATGACCTCTCTTCTATCGCCGATTATTCAAGTTGCAGATGCTATTTCTGGAGCAAGACCAGGTGCAAGACGCCAAGTTTTGGAGTCTTATATCCAAAGACTCAAAGATCTAGAAGCAGCAGCATTAAGCTTTGACGGTGTCTCTAGCGCTTACGCGATCCAAGCTGGTAGAGAGCTTCGTGTGATGGTGGAAAGTGCGAAAGTTAATGACGAAGTGGCGCACCAATTATCTTATGACATTTCGGAGAAAATCCAAAACGAATTGACCTATCCTGGTCAAGTAAGAGTTACGGTTATTCGAGAAACTAGAGCGGTTAACATCGCAAGATAGTTTTATCAACATACACATTAAAAGCTAGGTCGTAAGACTTAGCTTTTTTAATTGGGCGGCATCTCGGGCTATCCAGGGGTTACGTCTTCAGAAGCCAAATCTATTACCCAAGCTTTTCTTCAGACCGCTCCTTTCATTCGCGCCCTTACTATCCCGGCCGCGACTACTAACCGCCAAAACTAACGACAAAAAATCCTATCTGATGATAGGATTTCTTCTATGCTTAAATATGATTAAAACTCTAGTTGGCAACTTCCCCATAAGACCAATTATATTTTTCTTTTTCAAGTAGCGTGATCATAGCATCATCAGTTCTTATCGATATATTTTGTGCGACAAGCTATGCAATCCTAGCGTTTTGGTCGGTTATTCTTCCCTTAGCCACAATGATCTGCACAAAAACGATACTATCCGTATGTGCAACATCAGATCAGTTTTAGTCTATTTTAATTGAGTTAGTTTTAAGGCTTCCACAATATGGAAATAATCATCAACAATTACAGTAAAATATTCTACCAAAGATTCATGAATAGATTTCGATAGAGCATCTTATGTTTCTGAATAATGTGACTTCGACAACAAAATTCGTACTAATGGAAAAAGTATTTTGGTTTTAAAATAAAATTAAATACAGATTAACAACAACAATCAGACATCACCATAAGTTTAAATTTATATTACAATTATGCTAATCTAGTTTACAAAATTCTATATCGACAAAATAACTTTTCATAACGTTGTTGCGCCCCGGATGGAACGGCATGTTGGAGCTCGCGCCGCAGGCGCTGGCAAATGTGCTGGCGCGGCGCAGCGACTAGTGACAGCCGGAAATGGCGCCAAAATAAAAAAGCTGCTTCCGAAGAAACAGCTCTTTTAATTTTATGTATGAGGGTGGTTATTAACCTCCTACTTTAACCAATTCTACATCGAAAACCAGCCAAGCATTAGCAGGGATCACCCCGCCAGCGCCTCTTTGGCCGTAACCAAGACTTGCAGGGATCAACAATGTTGCTGCTTCGCCTTCTTTAAGCAATTGGATACCTTCGTCCCAACCTTTGATGACTTGTCCAACACCAATCGGAATTTGGATAGGCTCGCCTCTCTTGAAAGAGTTATCAAACTCTTCGCCATCAACCAATTTACCAGCGTAATGTACAGAAACGACATCACCGCTTTTTGGTGCTTTTCCAGAAAGATTAGATTTCGTTATTTTATAGAACAAACCAGACGGCGTTGACTGCATGCCAGCTTTCAGCTCGTTAACCAATTTATCTTGATTTGCTTGGAATTCTTGTAACTTTTTAAGACGGTCAGCTTCTTCTTTAGCAGCGAAAGCTTTGTTTTTTTCTTCGATTTTAGCTTTTCCTTCTTCAAAAGTTTTTGCTGGATCGTATTTTTTATATTGATCTCCTTTGCTGAAAACCGTCACTTTTTGAAGAACGATATCTTCTTTTGGCTTATCGTTAGGACCTTTTTCAACATTCGCGATCGTGTCGATAACCTCTTCGCCTTTTACCACTTTCCCGAAGATTGTATGTCTACCATCCAACCACGGCGTCGCAACTTCTGTAATGAAGAACTGAGAACCGTTGGTATTAGGTCCAGAATTCGCCATAGAAAGAATTCCTTTTCCTGTATGTTTCAGGTCGTTTTTTTCATCTGCAAATTTGTAGCCTGGATCGCCCATTCCTGTTCCTTGTGGATCTCCCCCTTGAATCATGAAATCTTTGATGACGCGGTGAAAAATTGTCCCATCATAAAATGGTACTTTATCCGCCTTAGCTTTATTTGGGATTTTACCTTCGGCTAATCCTACGAAGTTAGCTACCGTAACTGGTGCTTTTTCGTCTTCTAATTTGATTAGCATTTCACCTTTTGATGTTTGCATTTTCGCATACAAACCATCCGAAAGACTGTTGTAAGTTTCTTTGTCTATTTCCAATGTTTTACAATTTAATAATGTTAATACTACCGGCACAAATAGTAATTTTTTCATATATATCTTTTAGTTAAAGTGTCTTTATTTTAACAATAATTGGCATGTCACTGCTAATCTTGTCATTATCACCATAAGATCCGAAAGCCAGTGCTGACGGAATAAGAAGTGTTGCTTCCGACCCTTTCTTCATGTGTCGAACAGCATCTTCTACTGGTCTTAGGTCATCAAACTTTCCTAATTCTTGATTTTTGATTTGTTTGGCGTCTTCGTATAATTTAACCATATCAAAATCATAAATATCGTATGTATAACTTACTTTTTCGCCATCATTTTTTTTCGGTTCAGAAGCTAGGTTTTCGATATCCACCCAATAGTTCATGCCCATTGGATAGTATTTTTTATCCTGCCCCTTAATCCATTCTTGTATCTGATGGCGCTCTTCGTTATTCAAGTTTTTATTTCTTGTTTTTGAAGCTTCCATCTCGTCATGGCTAACTACAGTTGTTGTGGCGTCATAGATTGGACTTTGCTTTGCGCAAGAACCCAACATTGCAATACTGATAAGAATAATTTTTTTCATAAATACTGTGCGAAAATAAGAAATTATTAGCCATTTCTTCACATATATGGACACAAAAAAAGTCGGTTAAAACCGACTTTATGATATTTTAAGAGATATTTTAGTATTTTTTATCAACCTTAACTCTCCATCCGAATGGATCTTCAGCGTGGTTAGTTTGGATATCAACCAAAGCTTTTTTAAGGATGAAAGCAAAACTATCTTCGTCTGCCAATGTAGGAAGCGCAAACTTCTCATCACCATAACCAATAGCTTCGAATCTAGTTGTTACAACTGCTGTACCAACGCCCCAAGCTTCTTTTAGGCTACCATCTTTAAGTGCTGCAACAACATCAGCAACTTTAACGTCACCAACAACTACGTCGATACCATTACGCTCTGCTAATTGTAAGAAACTATCTCTTGTAACACCATCCAAAATCTTTTCAGAAGTTTTTGGTGTGTAGATTGTATCGTTGATACGTACAAAAACGTTCATCGTACCACTTTCTTCGAAATATTCGTGTGTTGCGTCATCTGTCCAAATTACTTGGTCATAACCTTCATCAATTGCTAATTGCGTTGGATAAAAAGATGCTGCATAATTACCAGCTGCTTTTGCAAAACCAACACCACCGTTAGCCGAACGAGAATAATAATCTGAAATCTTCACAGATACTGGCGCAGAATAATAACTCTTAGCTGGCGTTGCAACAATCGCAAACATATATTTGTTAGACACTCTAGCTTTTAAAACTTCTTCCGTTGCAAAAACTACTGGACGAATGTATAATGACATCCCTTCTCCTTTCGGGATCCATTCTCTATCGATATCAACCAAAGCATTAAGCCCGTCGATAAAAGCTTCTCTTGGAATTTCTGGAATCGCAAGACGCTTTGCTGACTTGTTAATTCTTTCAAAATTCTTTTCAGGACGGAATAAGAAGATATCATCGTTTTCGTCTTTATAAGCCTTCATCCCTTCGAAACAAGCTTGTCCGTAGTTAACCCCCATCATCGCTGGTGTGAAAGGAAGTGGTCCGTAAGGAACTAGTTTAACATCACCCCATTTTCCGTTTTCGTACTCACAAATAATCATGTGATCGATAAAAGTATCTCCGAAAGAAAAATTATTAGGATCAAAAGTAGGTAGCTTAGAATTTTCTGTCTTTTGAATTATCATTTTTGAAATTTTTTATGTACTCTTACAAATATATAATAATTTTTTAAATCTCAAAAATTAAGTTTATATTTGAAAAAAAAGAATATGAATCGCGAAATCATCACGACTCTAGACGGAAGTAAAACGCTATATATCAGAAACTTAGACGAGACTTATCACTCTCATAACGGCGCTCTACAAGAAGCAGAACATGTATTTATCAAAAATGGATTAATAAAAATAAATCATTGCCAATTTAACATTCTTGAACTAGGATTCGGGACAGGTCTTAACGTTTTAGTAACAATTAATGCATTATTACGAAATGACAAAAATCATATAATTCATTACTTTGGCATCGAAAAATATCCTATTTCCAATGACGAACTTGTTGCCTTAGATTATGCAAAACTTTTTGATAATCCAGAAATTTCTGAAATTGAAAAGAAAATCCATGCTGCTAATTGGGGCGAAGCGACAGAAATTATCCCCAACTTTTTTTTAACAAAGATAAAAGCTGATTTTTTCGATATTAAAAGCTTAGACCTTCCAAAAATTGACTTAGTATATTTCGATTGTTTTGGTGCGAAAGTCCAACCAGATCTTTGGGAAAAACCACTTATCGAAATCGTCGCTAACACAATGAACACAGATGGACTTTTAACAACATATTCTTCTAAAGGCAGCCTGAAACGCGCTTTGAAAGAATTAAATTTTTCAGTACAAAAACTGGCTGGACCTCCCGGGAAACGGGAAATGATTAACGCGACTAAACTTTAGTTAATTGTCTAAAATCGAACTTTCGAAATTTTGTTTTAAATAAAAGGCCTATATTTATAAAAGAAAAACTTAACATGATAGATAAGATTAACCTTCGCGTTTATGGGATTTGTATAAAAAATCAATCGGTATTGGCTCTGCATGAAGAATATGCTGGCGAACATCTTCTTAAACTTCCTGGTGGCGGATTAGAATTCGGTGAAAGTGTTATCGGATGTTTAAAAAGAGAATTCAATGAAGAATTAAACCTTGACATCAAAGTAGTAAGTCATTTTTACACACAAGAAGATTTTTTGGTATCGAGGTTTCGTGACAACGAACAGCTGATGACCATATATTATCTGTGCGAGATCATCAACGAAGAAGATATGTTAATTATTGACCCATGCATCGAAACAGCAGAATGGGTTCCTTTGAACAAAGAAAACCCATTTCCTCTACCAATCGACAATATTGTTTTTGAAAAATTAAAACAACAGTATCTATAACTAACTACTATTTTTCTATTTTAAAATCTTTATAACCTGGATAAGGTTGTAGATAACCATAATTCCAGTTACTTATCAAAAGGCTTTCGATAAAATTATCTTCACGATATTTATGCGGATCATAAGGTATTTTTAGGCTTACATCTGCCATATTACCTTTAACATTCCACCAAAAAGCACTCCAACCACCGCGTAGCTCACGGATAATTTCGTATACCGTTTTGCCAGTAGCACGATTCATCAATTTTGCAAAAACCTGCCCTTCTGTCGTTGTCAAATCGCGCAATTGCTTTTCATATTCATTCGCCAATTCTTCTTGACGTTTTTTAATATACTTGGCTTTAGATCTTTCGTCCATTGTTGCTGTTTCGTTTTCTAAACCTCGATATTGCTCGAGTGCATTCAGAAATAGTGGATAGACACGATTGAGCTTTTTATTTAGAAAAAAATAAAAATTCCGATCTAACTGGTTATTAAATTTTGGATTTGCTCTAATTAGCAACTCATCCATCACAATCACTTGTTCCCCATTGATATCATAGACTTTAGCTTTCTGAACCTCATCATAATAATACCAATTCCCGAACTCATCTTTTTTTAGTTTATCTTTTGGCATTTCGCTTAGTGCTTTAGGAACCTGATTATTAAGATCAGAATCATTTTGAGCCATTGCAAAAGCGCCCACAAAGATGCTTAAAACTAAAAATAACTTATAAAATTTCATTACTTTTACCTCTCAATTGGAGTTTGTCAATTATCAAAAATCATTCCTATTATGAAATTTGAAAAAAAATCATTAAAATTTTTACAAGAATATCTTAATGTAGCCTCTCCTACCGGCTACGAACACGCTGGACAAAAAATTTGGACAGACTATATCAAGAACTATGTTGACAAGATAGAATACGATCATTACGGCACCGCTTATGGCATCATCAATCCCGAAGCAGACTTCAAAGTAGTGATTGAAGCGCATGCTGACGAAATCAGCTGGTATGTCAACTATATTACAGATGATGGTTTAATATATGTTATCAGAAATGGTGGATCGGACCAAACCATCGCGCCTTCGAAAGTGGTAAATATCCATGGCGAAAAAGGCGTGGTAAAAGGTGTTTTCGGTTGGCCAGCAATCCATACCAGAAGTGCTAATCAAAATGAGCCAACACCAAAAATCGAAAATATATTTATCGATTGTGGCGCAACAACCAAACAAGAAGTTGAAGATTTAGGAATCTATGTTGGTTGTATGATTACTTATCCTGATGAGTTTTTTGAACTAAATGATAGATATTTTGTTTGCCGTGCCTTAGACAACAGAATCGGCGGTTTTATGATTGCCGAAGTTGCTCGCCTTTTAAAAGAGAATAAAAAGAAACTTCCATTTGGACTTTACATTACCAATTCGGTGCAAGAAGAAGTTGGTCTTTATGGGGCACAAATGATTGCTGAAACTATCAAACCAAATATCGCGATTGTTACCGATGTTACACACGATACGACAACACCGATGATCGATAAGAAAAAAGAAGGTGACCAAAAATGTGGCGACGGACCGGTAGTTTTCTTTGCGCCGAGTGTTCATCACACGATTAGAGAATTGATTGTTGACACAGCAAAAAGCAAGAAAATACCTTTCCAACGTGCAGCCGCAAGTCGCGCAACAGGAACGGACACTGACGCTTTCGCACACTCTAACGGTGGCGTACCAAGCGCCTTGATTTCTTTGCCTTTGCGTTATATGCATACAACAGTAGAGATGGTTTCTAAAGAAGATGTTAGTAATGTTATTAAATTAATCTACGAAAGCCTTCTCAAGATAAAACCAGACATGAATATGAAATATCATTAAATAAAATCTAAAAAAATAAAGTAAATCTAATTCGTAAAAATGAAAAATAAATTAATCGCACCATCGCTTTTATCAGCGGATTTTGGAAATCTGCAACGCGACATCGAAATGCTAAATGAAAGTCAAGCAGATTGGTTACACGTTGATGTGATGGACGGTCGCTTTGTACCAAACATTTCTTTCGGTTTCCCTGTGATGAAGACAATTCAAGAACACGCAAAGAAATTTGTTGATGTTCATTTGATGATTGTTGAACCAGAAAAGTATGTGGACGAGTTCATCAATATGGGCGCAGATTTGGTTTCTGTACACTTAGAAGCTTGCACACACCTTCACCGTGTGATCAATCAAATCCAAGATAAAGGTGCAAAAGCAGGTGTTGTACTTAATCCGGCGACACCAGTTATTTTATTGGAAGACATTATCAAAGAAGTTGATTTGGTTTTAATAATGAGTGTAAATCCTGGTTTTGGAGGACAAAAATTCATTGAAAACACTTATAAAAAAGTGAAAGAAACCAAAGACATGATTTTAGATAACAACTCAACAGCATTAATCCAAGTTGATGGCGGTGTTAACCTAGACAACGCGTCAAAGTTATTTGACGCTGGTGCAGATGTTTTGGTTGCAGGCAACGCCGTTTTCGCATCCGAAAATCCAGCAAAAACCATCGAACTTTTAAAACTTTAATCTTTATTAAAGTTTTAAATAATAAAAAGCGACACCTTATGGATGTCGCTTTTATTTTTGTTAAAAAAATTTCTTAGAAAATTTCTCTTCCAGAAAAATGGAATTGCGCTTCGATTAAAGCATTCTCATCAGAGTCTGAACCATGAACGGCATTTTCTCCAACACTTCTTGCAAACATCTTTCTGATTGTACCTTCCGCAGCATCAGCAGGGTTAGTAGCACCAATTAATGTTCTGAAATCTTCCACAGCATTATCCTTCTCCAAAACTGCAGCAACGATTGGTCCAGATGACATAAAATCTACCAACTCACCATAGAATGGTCTTTCTGAATGAACTTCGTAGAATTTTTTACTGTCAGCAATTGTAAGCTGAGTAAGTTTTAAAGCTTTGATCTTGAATCCAGCTTCTGCAATTTTCCCTAAAATAGCACCAATATGTCCATCTGCAACCGCATCTGGTTTAATCATGGTGAATGTAATTTTTCCTGACATTGATTTTTTAATTATAGACTATGCAAATTTACAATTTTTTATATATATTTGTCACTGAATTTCTCAATAAGAGACAGTAATAATTTTTGGCACACAGTTTGCTAATATTATTATGATTCTCATGTTTAATTTGAGTTTTCATGGTTATTAGTTTTTACCCAGCTTCGGCTGGGTTTTTTTATGTTATAACAATAAGTATAGAAAACCTCTTCAACACGATAATTTTTTTTGGCTCGCAATCTCCGGCTGTCACTAGTCGGTGCGCCTTGCCATCACATGTACCTTCGCCTACGGTGCGAGCTCCAACAATGCCGTTCCATCCTGGGCGCGAACGCGGGCAATGCGAAGCATTGAACCAAGTGAGCGCAAATGGGCACGCCATAAAAAAGCGACTCCTAACCGAATAGAAGTCGCTGTAATCATTTGTTCAGTTCGAAATAAATTTTTTTTTTTTTTATCCGAGGCGTTATTTCAAGAAACGGTCTAAAAGATTTTGTGTCGAAAAATTCTCGATAAGATTTTTTTAATCTACTCGAACTTACCTTAATTTCCCATCCCACACTCGGGTTATTATCCCAACTTTGCGTGAGGGCGAAGCGCATTGTTGGAGCTCGTGATGTGAGTTGGCGGAGCGCAGCGGAGCCGTCCGAGCATCACAGCGACTGCGCGAAGACCGACCTGAAGCGCGAATGCGGGCGACGCGCAGCGTCGAACCAAGTGAGCGCAAATGGGCACGCCAAAAAAAAGCGACTCCTAACTGAATAGAAGTCGCTGTAATTAATTTACTAACCAAAAATTAGTAACCGAAAATCTCTTCCAAAGTCACCTCTTTGAAGTCGCCCATCTTGTTGATTGCATCCATATTTAGGTTTTCCTTTTTCCCGATGATTGCGGTATTGTATTTCAATGGTTTGATCTGTCCGTTGTAGAAATTTGTCAACTCTGGTAGAGTCAAAGACTGAATTTCTGCATACGTATCTTTTCTGATGTCATAGTTAATCCCCAATTTCGACAACGCCAATTGGTTGAAATAAATATTGGTTCTGTTGATTCTGTTAGATGCAATTTGCTTAAGTGCCGAACCTTTTGCGTTCTCAAACTGCGCAGGAATCTGTGGAAGTTCTGCCATCAAATCATTCATAGCGCTAACAGCTTGCGGCAATTTGTTAGCTTGCGTACCAATGTATGTCGTTACATAATTTGGGTGATTTAATATATTACTTGGAGCATAAGAAACGTAAGCAGAATACGCCAACGACTTACTTTCTCTAATCTCTTGGAAGACAATCGACGATAATCCACGTCCAAAATATTCGTTAAACACATTAATTTTTCCGAAGTCTTTTGTATTAACATTGCTGGCTTTCGCTACTTTTGACATTTCGGTTTGTACCATGTCATAGTTCGTAAAATATACATGTCCAGACATTGCTGGCTCAGGATATTCTTTAGCTTTTGGCGCTGTTAAACTTGCTGTTTGGATGTAAGGTTTAACATCGTTTTTCAAAGATTTTTCATCTTTTCCGTACAAGAAAACTTCGTAAGGATATTTGTTAAGATTCTTAATTTTTGACATCAAATCAGCAACCTTTATACTTTCTAAATTTTGTTTAGAAATAACATCGCTGAAACGGCTTTCTTTTCCATATTTCGCATAGTTGCTCAAAGCTGCCATAATTCTTGTTTTGTCTTTTTTCGCTACTTCGCGACCTTCAAGAATTGTTTTAACTGTTTGATCATAGATGGCCTGATCTGGTTTAACATCAGAAATCCAATGATTAAGAAGTTCAACACCTTTTTTCATGTTGTTTTCTAGCCCCGTCAACGTAATGATGATTTGGTCATTTCCTGTTCGGAAACTGTTAGCAATTCCCAGTTTGTAAAACTCACCTTTTAGTTGCTCGGGTGTATATTTCGAAGTTCCTAAATATTGTAAAACCGACACCGCCAAAGACATTTCTTTATCGTTGTCAGACCCCATTGGATAGACGTAGCTAACTTGTGCAACTTCATTGTATTTGTTAGAAACGAAACTTATTTTTTTGTCTTTAATCTTATCTGTTTTTATCGCAGTTTGATAATCGATAAATTGAGGTTGGATATCGCCAACTTTTGCGTTAAGAATATCTTTTAGGAAAGGCGATTGCGCTTCTCTATTAAGTTTAATCGGCGTAATACCAGGATTCTCAACACGAACCAATTTGTCATTAACACCTTTCTCTTTGTATACAACTACATAATTGTCTTTAAAGAAATCGTTTGCGAATTTAACAACATCAGCTTTTGTAATTTTTTCGTACTCGTTGATGTCATCTAGCTCATCTTCCCAATTCACATTTTTGATGTACACATTATAAAGTGTTGTTGCAAGACCATCCGCAGTTTCCCAACCTTTAAGACGTTGAACCTTCATATCATTGATGATTGCTGGCAACATCCAATCTGGAAAGTCTCCTTTTTTAATTAAGTCGATTTGATTCAACAATAATTTTTTAGCATCTTCCATCGACTGACCATCTTTCGGAACAATCGCCATCGTCATATTTCCGTAATATTTGAAAGGCGACGCATAGGCATAAGCGCCTAAAGCTTTTTGTTGTTGGTTGATGTTAAGATCAATAAGACCTGCCTCGCCATTATTACTCAAGATATTTGCAACCAGATCGGCAAGACGCGCTTCTTTAGTTCCGTAAGAATCTGTTCGCCAAGCCATTGTCAAACGCGGTGTAGAAGGACTTTTCACCGTTCTAGAAACAACCGAAGTCATTGGCGCCTCCACTGGTAATTGCTTTTTTGGTAGTTCTTTGTATTTAAAAGTTCCAAAATATTGATCTACTAGCTTAATCGTTTTATCAAAATCAATATCACCAACCAAAACAACAGCCATATTATTAGGCACATAATACGTGTCAAAATACTTGTGAATAGCTTCCATAGAAGGATTCTTGAGGTGTTCTGATGTACCAATTGTTGTTTGTTGTCCGTTAGGATGTGTTGGGAACAAAGCGTCCATCAACTCATAGTTAACCAGACGTCCATCGTTATCTTGTGCACGATTGTACTCTTCGTAAACGGCTTCCAACTCGGTATGGAATAATCTCAACACCAATTCTGAGAAACGTTCTTTCTCAACTTTTAGCCATTTTTCTAATTCGTTGGACGGAATATTATTTTTGTAAACCGTTTCGTCTAACCAAGTGTGCGCATTGGTACCAGTTGCTCCCAAAGACGAAATAGCTTTGTCATATTCGTTAGCGATAGCATATTTTGAAGCTTCTTGCGACACCTCATCGATTTTCTTATAAAGTGCTTTCTTTTTTTCTGGATCTTTCTCAGCTTTATGTTGCTCATAAAGGTCCGAAATCTGTTGTAGCAAAGCTTTTTCCTTTACCCAATCTTGTGTCCCCAACTTTGATGTCCCTTTGAAAACCATGTGCTCCAAATAATGCGCAAGACCAGTATTGTCCGCAGGATCTTGGTTAGAGCCGGTTCTTACAGGGATGTAGGTTTGGATACGTGGCGCGTCTTCATTTTTAGCAAGATAGACTTTTAGACCATTTTTAAGCGTATATATTCTAACACCGTTAGCGTCGTTTTTCACGCTATCATACTGATATCCACTAGGATCTGTAAGGTGTTGTAGTTCGTATTTTTGTGCATTCACTGCTGTCATCATTAATAAAATTGAAACCGTAGTAATTATTTTCTTCATAATAATATTTAAGATCTGTAAAGTTACTTATTTTTTTGGCGTGTCCCTCGTTTTGCCGAGCCAAAATCCACTACTCAACGAGGGTCGCTACGTCCGCTACTATCTTTTAGTGTGCCACTCGGACGGCTCCGCTAGGCTCCGCCGCCTCGCGCCACCCCAAAAGGATATCCGCTAACATCGCTCACGCGACTATCAGACCGCTGATGGTTTTTAATTTAATCAAAAGTCAAAAGTCGTAAATTAATAAGACGTTTCAGAAACCAAATTTGTTACAGAAAGTCAAGAATTAATTTAACACCGATAAAAAACAAAAAGTCTTATATTTAATTCGATGAAAAATTAAAAAATATGAAAGTCATTAAACTTCTCCGCATATTATTCTCGATTGTGATACTAAGTTTAGTTTGGTCATGCAACAAAAAGCCAGAAACCAAACCAACACCAAAAGCACAAAACCTAACTGGTGTCTGGATACTTTCTGGACTATTGCAAACCAACAATAGCTTTCATGCCGAAAAGAATTGGAAAAGTGATCGTGTCGCCATTTTGAAGCGTGATTCTACAGAAATATTCTACAACCAAAGACCTGATTTGTACACCAAATTGGAGCTGAAATCCAATCATCAATTCACGGGACAGATTTTTGATATCAAAAGCGACTCTGCATTTGACAAAGCAGTTTCTGGAACTTGGAAACTCGAAAATAACCAACTAAAACTTTCTGCTAAAGCCACAAAAGAACAAGTTAGCCTCGAACAAATCTTCGATATTACAGATTACAATGACACTATTTTAAAACTAAAAATAGTAAAAGAAATAACTTCGGAAATTGGCAAAAGCAATCCCAATTATGATCTTGCCAACCTACAAAAGAAATTCGACAACATTATCAAAGAGATTGGCATTAATCAAAATGATTTGACGACAAAAGATTTAGAATACAATTCTGATTTTTGGACCGTTAATAATTTCAATGACTACCAAGTTCTTAATCGACATATTGGGCAAGATGAAGATATCTCCAAATACTCACAAGACCTACAAAACTTAATCTACGGCTACCCTTGGGATTACGTGCCATATTATGAGCCCATTTTTGAAAATCGCAGTGGTCGATTTACCTTTCTCCCAAATTCCAAAGTTGATATCGAATATCAGATAGATGATTCGGCCTCGGGTTGGTGCGGAACGCCCGCGCAAGGGCATTATACTGGGACTTATCATTATGATAGTGCTAACAAGCTTATGGAAATTAGTTTTACAAATCCGAAAATTCCTGATGAAGTTCAAAGAACTTTCCCGTACGGAAATAAAGCCCAAAAGTTTCAAATCCTTGCCAAGAACGACTATCTGATGATTTGGAAGAAAATATAATTTTTGCGATTAGTGACAGTCGGAAATGGCGTACAAATAAAAAAGCTGCTTCCGTAGAAACAGCTTCATATTTTATGTTTTTATAGTTGATTACTCAACAACTTTTTGAAATTTTTTGTTTTTGTAAAACAGTCCAATACCTAACAAACTCAGAATCGCAAAAATGCCAACACTCGCGTACGAGAACATTTTACCTTTTTCGATAACTTCTGGCTCAAATTTCATACTGATTTGATGCTTGCCTGCAGGAACATACACTGCTCTCAAAAGATAATTGGCTTTGATGTATGGCACCTCGGTCCCGTCGATCATCATCTTCCAACCATGCGGATAATAGACTTCTGAGAAAACCGCTAACTGAGGTGTTTTGGTCTGTGCTTCGAACTCTAAAGCATTGGCTTCATAAGTTTTTAACTGGATAAAAGCCGTTGAATCTGCTTGCAATTTTTTTCCGTTAAGATAAGATTGATCTTCTTTTCCGATGATTGCAATCTTTTTGGTATCCATATCGCCAATGGATTTTAATTCTTCGTTGGGAGAGTTTGCAACTTTGATGTCCGACACAAACCATGCATTACCGTTAGCTTCTGGATTTGGATAACTGATTGGTTGATTTTGGTCACCGCCAACAAAGTATTTTGCATTCAACATATTAAGAACGCGCGGCATTCTTATGCTATCTGTTTGATAAAAATAAGCATTGATCAAATCATCATAGCGTCGCAATTTAACAGCGTGATAACCGCCAACAGAAGATTTGAAATACGATGTATTTGTTTCGCTAAACGTACCCAATGTTGTATTAAAAATTCTGAAATGCGATTGATCTTTTGCTGCAATCGTTTCTAAAACTTTATTGACTTTATCTTGTTGAAGAAGTCCCTGTATGTAAGGATTATCTCCAGCTTTATCCATTAGATATTCCGAATTTTCGGTTTGGAAAGGATTTTGAGCGAATGTCTTATCAGCGAAGTTTCCATCATTCAGATAACGTTTGTTAACTGTCCAAAGATCGAAGAAACTTACTAAACCAATAATAATTAAAGTGACGTTAACCGCCAATTTCTTTTTGAAACTTAAATACATTGCGCCAGCTGTTATAGCGACATAAAGCATAGCTTTAAGCGCATCTGTCTGGAACATTTTGAAACGCGCGTCAACCAAATAACTTAATAAATCTGGTTGTAAATATACTTTTTCATTATCGGTCTGGAATCCTAAAATAGCCTTACCAGCTACTAACAAAACTAAAGTTACGCCCAACACGCCTCCAGTAGTATACAATAATACTTTTTGCTTGTATTCGTCGGTTAGTTTTTCATCGGTGAAGAATCTGTATAATCCTACAATTGCAATTAACGGGAACAATAATTCGACAACGACTAATATCGAAGACGGTGCACGGAATTTATTATACATCGGAACATAGTCGATAAATAAATCTGTCAAGAATCCAAAATTACTTCCCCAAGCCAATAGAATTGTTAAGATGGAAGCGCCAAGAATCCAGTATCTATACTTTTTCCATGCGAAGAAAAAACCTAGTAATGCTAAAAAACAAACAACAGCTCCTTGATAAGCCGGTCCAGAAGTACCTGGTTGGTCGCCCCAATATGTTGGACTTACAAAACCTTTGATAAATTGATTATGCTGAGCTTCGCTGGTCACGTTAGCTTGATACCATTCTTGGATGTAAGCCATCACTTTATCCGAGCCTTGTTCTTGACTTGCACCTCCCATTAATCTTGGGATAAATAAGTTCAAGGTTTCTAATTTACCATAACTCCAAGCTGTGATGCTTTCACGGTCCATACCAGATTTTCCAGAAGTATGTCTATCAGAATTTAAGATTTGCTTTCCTCTGACCGTTTCTTTTACATACTCCGCATTGGCCATGATACGTTGAGAATTCATCCCAACACCTAACACAAAAGCTAAAGCTAAGACACCCGAAGAAATCCCAAAATGCTTCCACGTAATTTTATGTTGATAAGCTCTCACCAATTCTGACAGGAATAAGAATCCTAAAGCCAAGAATAAATAATAGGTCATTTGCGGGTGATTCGCACTGACTTGCAAGCCCATAAAAATGGTGGTCACAATAAAGCCTAACAAATATTTTTTATGAACATAGACCAATAAAATACCAGCCAAAAGCGGCGCAAAATAAGCAATGGTGTGGACTTTCCCGTTATGTCCTGCGGCAATAATAATATAAAAATAAGTTGACAATCCGAAGAAAGTTGCTCCCAAAAGTGCATATTTCCAATTACGTGTTGCCACAATTCCTAAAAAGAAAAAACCTGCAAACAGCAAAAATATATAGTTAGCTGGCTTTGGTAAAAACATAAAAACGTCATCTAACTTTTTGATGACATCTCCACGGAACTGTGCGCCGGTTTGATATGTTGGCATGCCACCAAACATCGCATCACTCCAATAGGTTTCTTTTCCATGTTCGGCGCGATAGTCCAATAATTCTTTTGCACCTCCTTTATAATGCACAATATCAGGCTGAATCATCTCCTTGCCTGACATTATTGGGTTTGCATACAATACAGCAATTAGCACAAAAATAACGAGACTAACCGCCGCAAAAATCAAATTCTTATTCTTCATATATAATTTGAAATTGGTAGTTGTTTTTTATTTCTTTTCTTCTTTTACTTCCTCAAAATCTACGGTTTCGGCGTCCCAGTTTACTTTTTCTTTTAGCTTTTTTTCTTCGCGATTCGCTTGCTGACTTTGCTGTTGATTACGAGGATTGAGCGTCGGAAAATTTTTGTAAAAGGAATTAAAAAAAATTCTTTTTAAAATATTCCATACAAAGAAAAATATAATGGTTCCTAAAACCAATTCTATTACAAACTTCATAATATTAAAAAATACACATTTAACTTTACTAAAAAAGACCAAGCCTAAGCCTGGTCAAACTTACTTATATGAAGGATTAATGATAATTGATGATGTAGAAGTCTGCGACATGCTTTGACTTTTCTTACCATCAGAAATCGATTCCTTTTGATTGGTTTTAATGGTGATATTCTCATGCAAAATCCAACCAGTATTACTATCAAAAATAATTTTCCCTGTTTGCGAACCGCCCAAAGTCATCGTATGCGTGATGCCTTCTTTAGATTGCTTGTCTGATTTAGTCGGGATATTTCCGTTAACAGAAATCTCCGCCTTTCCGCCTTCAACTTTAGTTAAAACGTAAGTTGATGTTAATTTCAAATCACCACCTGGGATAATATCTTCCGAAGCCGTCCACTTTTCTCCAATTTTAACACCTTTTGATGGGATTATTTTAAGATTCTTCTCAAATTGTTCTTTAATAGTTGCTTCGTTAAATCCTTTTTTGAAATTGCCAACAATCTCCGTACGTTGTTTTGCATCTTTAACGAGACCAGACAAAGCTGTCGAAATTTTAGTATAAATTGGATCAAAACCTGTCACCGAAATTATTTTTCCGTTAACATCCATTTTCATTGCCAGTTTATTCCCTGTAATCGCTTTGTTAATCGTGTACATCCCTTTTAGTTGCTCCTCTTTTGGGGCAGCAGCTTTAGTATCCGACACAACCGTTTTTCCGTTAGCACTTGTACTATTTCTTTTAGCAACAAGATTAACCGAAAGATCATAAACATTGTCTTTAAAATCGTTAACCGTAACTGTCATCTCGTCTGTAGATTCTGATGTACCAGAAACCGCTTTACCATCTGGTGTTGACACATTTTGGATGTCTCTTTGGTATGCTATTAACGGATAAGTTTTTCCTTTTTCTAAATAGAACTTTTGTTTAAAAATCCCAGCACTATCGACAATTGCTGCTTTGACTTCCTCCTCCGCGGGCACTTCCACCGTTACAGTTTCAGTTTCTCCTGTTTCTGGATTAACTTTAGTAATTGTTTTAGTATTTTCTTTTTTACAAGCTACTAGTGCAACTGTAAACAAAGCTATTCCTAATATCTTTTTCATCAATTTATTTTTTGAACTAAATAAAGTTCGTGTTTATAATGTTTTTGTTAATTTTTGTCTCATCGCTTCGTACAACATCGCACCACAAGCTACTGAAACATTAAGCGACTGTGTTTTACCTTCGATAGGAAGTTTTATTTTTTCATCGCTATGATGCAGAACTTCTTTCGAAATTCCTGTTTCTTCGTTACCCATTACAATTGCGCAAGGTTCTGTAAAGTCCACATCGTAGAGCAATTTCTGAGCCTTTTCTGTTGCTGCAAATACTGCTACACCGCTTTGTTGCAGATAATCAACGGTATGCGCCAGATTTTTTTCTTTACAAATTTTAATATTATAGATCGCACCAGCCGAAGTTTTGATAGCATCAGAGTTAATTGGAGCCGCCCCTTTCTCTGGGATTACAACCGCATCAACACCTACACATTCTGCAGTTCTACAGATGGCGCCAAAATTTCTGACATCAGTTAATCTGTCCAAAATCAAAATAAATGGCACTCTTCCCTCTTCAAAAATTTGAGGTAAAACATCTTCGATACTATGGAAAGGAACATCCGAAATAAAAGCCACAACACCTTGGTGGTTTTTTCTCGTAAAACGGTTTAGCTTTTCGATTGGGACATAATTAGGACGAATCTTATGCTTCGCTAACAATGTTTTTAGTTCTGCATAAATTGGACCTTGCAAAGCATTCTGTACAAAAACTTTATCAATCGTTTTGCCCGCTTCGATGGCTTCTATCACTGGCCTTAGCCCAAATATAAAATCGTCTTTCATTTAATAAAAAAAATAGTTTTTAATCAATAACAAATACTTTGTATTCGTCATTTTCTGTATTGAATCCGAGTTCTTTCACTCGGCGTAATTCTTCAAAATCTCTAGTTGGAAAATTATCGTCAAATTGTTTTGTAACAAAGAATTTCCCTTTAAGTCTAACAGGAATTTTCTTCACAAATTTGTCTCGAACATCTTCCGAAAAATCTGGTCCTAACTTTTTCTTGGAGTCTACATAGAAGCAATATCCTATCAACTCATCGGAATTTCCATATTTTTTAAAATCCTCCACTCGCACAAAATTCGGAAGCTTTTTATCCGGCCAAGTCAAATAGATGACTTCTAGCGTTTCGCTCTTTTTACCAAATGCTTGATAATATTTGAAACGTTCTGGCGTCTTCTCTTTTTCTCTCACAATCGTCCATGACTGACTACTCAGTATCAACAAAACTACTGTGAAAATGTAAAGAATCGCCCTCATGGTTTTAGCTCAATCTTTCACCAAGTACCGCACGTTTTTGCGCCAAAATATAGCCGTAATGCAAACTTTCGTGCATGTTGTTAAATATGATCGCATCTTGAATTGTTTTTATATCAATGCCAAAACTTGTTGAGTATGGCGTGTAATCTATAAAAAATTCAGCGTCATAATCTTTCACCAAAACCTTTGAAGTTTCAATTAAAAGAAATGATAAATCTTCCATTTCTGTATTTTCCACATCCATCTTTGCAAAAGTCCCCTTTTTATATTGTTCAACCCAATATTTATCGATACGGAAAGCATTACCACTCAAATAATAATGAAGTAGTTGCTGTGTTGCCACGCAATGCGCAATATTCCAATAGATATTATTGTTAAAACCATCCGGAATCAATAACAAATCTTCCTTTGGCGTGTCTTGTAATATTTCTAAAAGGTTTTTTCTAACCTGACGATGCGCCGAAAAATGATAATTCATTTTAAGTCAATTTTTTAAATTTCAAAATTACTTCAATTATACGAATGTGACAAATGAGAAGCATCTAAAAACAAAGGATTTAGACCTGTATTTTAAGATTTAAAACACTTTTTTTTTAATATTCTTTTATAACATAAATCTTTACAAGAATCTCGAAGATTTTTGCAATAAAGATTTTTAACAAATATTTAACTCATAATTGGCATTTCTTATGTTGACTAATGCTCGGATTTATGAGACCTTTACTGAATAATTTAAACGAATTATGTCAGAACTGAACCAATCAGAAGATATTAAAAATTTAATGGAAAAAGTAAAAGAACAAAATTACTTTTTCAACCTACTAAAACAAGAAATCAATCGCGCTATTATCGGGCAAGAATATATGGTAGACCGTCTGTTGATAGGACTACTTGGTAATGGACACGTCCTGCTAGAAGGCGTGCCTGGACTTGCAAAAACTTTAGCGATAAAAACCCTTGCCGAAGCGGTGCACGGACAATTCTCGAGAATACAATTCACGCCAGACTTGTTGCCTGCTGACGTTGTTGGGACGATGATATACAATATTAAAGAAAATGATTTTTCCATAAAAAAAGGACCTGTATTTGCGAATTTCGTTTTGGCGGATGAAATCAACCGTGCGCCAGCCAAAGTACAATCGGCACTTTTGGAGGTTATGCAAGAAAAGCAAGTAACCATCGGCGATGAGACAATGCAATTACCAAAGCCTTTTTTAGTTTTAGCCACACAAAACCCAATCGATCAAGAAGGGACTTATCTATTACCAGAAGCGCAAACCGACCGTTTTATGCTGAAATGTAAAATCGATTATCCAGAATTGGAGGACGAGCGAAAAATCATGCGCATGATCTCCACGCAAGATATCCCAACAATTCGTCCAGTTATCTCTTTAGACCAAATTGTGGAAGCAAAAAAATTAATCAACCAAATCTATCTTGACGAAAAAATTGAAAAGTATATTTTGGACATGGTTTTTGCAACGCGTTTCCCAGAAAAATATGGTTTAGCAGACCTTAAAAACCTTATCAATTTCGGAGCCTCGCCAAGAGCAAGTATCAACCTTGCCATCGCTGCGCGCGCCAATGCTTTCATCAAAGGAAGAGCTTTTGTAATTCCTGAAGATGTTAAATCTATCGCTAAAGATGTGTTGAGACATCGTATTGGTTTGAGTTTCGAAGCAGAAGCCGAAGAAGTATCACAAGACGAAATTGTTGACAGAATATTATCCAAAATACAAGCTCCTTAATTCAATTTACAATCTTAGATTTTAGAATTAAAATTTACAAAGCATTACTACATTAACAACAATGGAAATAAAAGATATTGTCAAAAAGGTAAAACAAATCGAAATCCGTACGCGTAAGAAAACGGAAGCCAGTCTTATGGGGCAATATCACAGCAATTTCAAAGGTCAAGGGATGACGTTTTCGGAGGTTAGACCTTACCAATTTGGTGATGATATCCGCCGAATCGACTGGAATAAAACGGCACGTTTCCGCGAGCCTTTTGTCAAGGTTATGGAAGAAGAACGTGAGTTGACAATGATAATCATGGTTGACATTTCGGCTTCCATGGATTACGGAACGCAACATGGACTCAAGCGTGACTTTGTTGCTGAAGTTGCGGCTTCACTTGCTTTTTCCGCAGTTGGTAATAATGGTAAAGTTGGATTAATCCTTTTCGCAGATAAAGTTTACAAAGTGGTCCCTCCAAAGAAAGGTCGCAAACATGTTCTTTCAATTATAAGTCATATTTTGACCGCCGATTATGTACCCTCAAAATCCGATTTGGATGGTGCGCTCAATTATATGATGGGCGTTTTTAAAAGGAAATCTTTTTTGTTTTTGTTTTCCGATTTTCAAGATGAATTCGATCAACGTGTTTTGTCAGTTGCTTCGAAAAAACATCAGCTTTTAGGATTAAGAATTTATGACCAGAAAGATCAAGAAATACCAAATGTCGGTTATGCTTTATTGCAAGATTCGGAAACGGGACAAGACGTTTGGGTCAACACTTCCAATTCTCGCTGGCGATATGAGTTTGCAGAACATCAAAAACAAAAATTCAGACATTTGCAGGAATCATTTGAGAACAGCGCTGCTAGCTTGATCAACATGACAACCAACGAAGATTATAGCAAATTTTTGTATCAATATTTTCAGAAAAAATAGTTTAACCTCAAAACAGAATTTTAGGCCTTGAAATATTTCAAGTTTTCATATATCACGATTTTAGCTTTTTTAAGTCAAATTTTATTTGGACAAACGCTTTCCTCTAATCTTAGCAACACGACTTTAGCTTTGGGAGAAGTTGGCGAATACAAATTAAAAATCGATAATCTACAAGGTAAAGAAGTCGTCGTAGCACCTAAAAACGAATTGCTTCCTTTTCATTTTGAAGTGGTTAGCGACAGTATTTCGAAACAGCAAAGCGAGTATTTTCGAATTGTAAAATTTCAAATTTTTGATGAAGGAACTTTCAAAATCCCTGCTTTAGACATTAAAATCGGTGATCAAATTCAGAAGACAATTCCTTACGAAATCGAAGTCATCAACACCGCAAAAAAAGACGATGTCATCAACGATATTATGAAAAACAAACAAGTTGATCTTGGCATTAAAGACTATTGGGAGCTATACAAATTCTATATCCTTGCGGCTTTGGTCGTTATTGGGATTATTTTCTTGATTGTCTATTATATTAAATATGGACGAAAAGTAAAAGACAGCCCGAAAGTGTTGACTAACCAAACGCTTAAAGAGCTTGACCGTCTCAAAAAGAAAAACTACATCCAAAATGGCAATTACAGAATGTATTATGTGGAGTTAATTGACATTACACGAGAGTTTTTGACCAAACAATATAAAATCCCAGCCAATGTTTTATTAACCGATGATCTTATCGATTATATAAAAACCAGCAATATTATTTCGGAACAAAACGAAAAAGTTATTGAAGATATTTTCCAACGTGGCGACTTGGTAAAATTCGCTAAAACAATTCCAAATAGCGACATGATGGAGAAAGATTTTAATGATATTAAAACAATGGTGCAACGCTCTACCAAAGATGTGGAAGCCGAACAACTAAGAACTATGAACTAACGGTGCAAGCGACTTTAGAATAATGAATTTCAATTTTGAATTTTATAGCCCTTGGCTGTTGTTACTTTTTTTGGTTTTCGTACCCTTAATCATTTTAGATTTTGGACGAAAAAAACCAAGAGGCATCAAAGTACCGACAATACAAGCGATGCGTCCAGCAGGCGGTTTAGGATTGGTTATGGCATTTTTAAGATTTTCAAAATACTTGATTTTGTCAGCCTTAATTATTGCAATGGCACGTCCACGGACTTTCACCATCACCGACGACCGTGATGAGACTAAAGGCTTAGACATCATGCTAACAGTCGATGTATCGTTGAGTATGTTGGCAAAAGACCTAGATCCTGACCGACTTGAAGCTTTAAAAAAGATAGCTAAAAACTTTGTTAACCAACGTCCGAATGACAGAATTGGTTTGGTAGCTTATTCTGGCGAAGCTTATACAAAAGTCCCGATGACTACCGATCATCAGGTTGTTAATGACGAAATATCAGAACTTAGTCCCACCGAATTACAGCCCGGAACGGCGATTGGTGAAGGATTGGTTGTTGCCGTTAATCATTTAAAAGATTCTAGAGCGAAAAGCAAGATCATTATTTTGATGACCGATGGCGAGAATAATGTGACGAATGCGACACCACCAGAAATTGCGGCAGAACTTGCCAAAAACAATGGTATTAAAGTCTACACTATCGGTATCGGAAGTCGAGGATACGCGCTTTTCCCGACAGCTACAGATATTTTTGGCGATATCGTTTTCACGGAAAAAGAAACAGATTTGGATGAAAATCTCCTAAAAGAAATTGCTGACCGAACTGGCGGAAAATACTTTCGTGCAACGTCAAATAACAGTCTACAAGAGATTTATAACGACATTAATGGTTTAGAAAAATCAGATATTAAAACTTCAAAACTCTATCAGTATCAAGAATATTTCCGAGTTTTTCTTTGGATTGCGTTAGGCATTTTACTATTTGATATTATTTTGAGATGGTTGTTGTACAAAATATTGAGTTAGAGAGATGGATTTTTATTTAGATAACTACTGGTACGTTTTGCTTTTCCTTTTGCTGCCCGTTATGGGATTATTGCTATATAGTTTTATTAACTGGAAAAAAAAGAAACGAGAACTTTTTGCTAATGCAGAATTTCGAGATCAATTGTTTGCAAAAACTAGTAGATTTTCGAAATTATTTCCCGGTTTATTTTTCTTGGCGATTTTATTTTTAATTTTTGCTATGATTGATCTTTTGGGAGGAAAGCAAGAAATAAAAACCCAGCAAAAAATGAACAATGTTATTTTCTTACTTGACGTTTCTAACTCGATGAATGCGCAAGACATCCAACCTAGTCGTCTACAACAAGCCAAAGATATTATCATCAATAGTTTTCCAAAAATGAATAATGATCGCGTTGGGATTATTGTTTTTGCTGGTGAAGCTAACTCGATTATGCCTTTAACAACCGATTATAACGCGGCAGAATCTTACATCACGGGCATCGAAACCAGCGTTGTACAGACACAAGGCACCGACTTTTTGAAGGCAATGCAAATGGCTGTTAAAAAATTTAGATCCATACCAAAAGGTGCGAGAAAAGTCGTGATGATTAGCGATGGCGAAAACAATGAAGAAAATGAATCTGCTGCTATAAAACTGGCTAACGAAGAAGGTATTAGCGTGTCGACCATTGGTATTGGCGGCGAACAAGGCGCACCTATTCCGGAATATTACTATGGACAATTGATGGGTTACAAAACCAATATGTCGGGTGAGACGATCATGACCAAACTGGAAACAAAAGCTTTAAAAAACCTTGCATCAAGTACGGATGGAAGCTATATCGATGGTAACGACTTAGATTCAGCAGTGGCTAAACTTTCTGATGTTCTGAAAAAGTCAAGCAATTCTAACACCTCGTACATCAGTTCTCAATCTGCGGAGCACTATTATCAGTACTTTTTAGGCGTTTCAATTGCGCTGTTTTTACTGATTTATTTATTTAATCCGAAGCGAGATTTAAATATTTAAAAGAGATCTTTTGTCTCTTAGGTAGAACAAGTCTAAATAGCAACCCAAAATCTGTCCCAAAATTTATTATTTATCGAGATATTTAACCCATTTTAACGTTTTAAGAATGGGTTTTTAACAATTAAAGAAATAATTTTGCAGGTATGAATATGAAGTTGATTCTCAGTCTTTTGTTTTTTATAATTCTTGGCCAATTTGTTATGGCTCAGGAAGGTTATAAAACACTTGTATATGAAGGCAATAGACAATTCGACAAAAAAAACTATGATGCTTCTTCTTCCAAATTCTTGGAAGCCGCTAAACTAGACGACAAAAACTTCGACGCACATTACAACCTTGGTAATGCTTTGTACAAAAAGAAAATGTATGAGGAAGCTAAAGCTGAGTTTCAAAAAGCGGAACAGAACGCAAAAAATAAAAATGATAAAGCTGCTGCACAATACAATCTTGGTAATGCATTGATGCAAACTGAGAAAATGGAGCAAGCTGCAGAAATGTATAAGAAAGCTTTAAAAAATGATCCTTACAACGAAAGCATTCGTAAAAATTATGAGATTGCAAAGCTGAAGGAAAAGGAAAAAGAAAAAGATAAGAAAGAAGATCAAAACCAAGATAATAAAGGTGGCGATCAACAAGATCAAAAACAACAAGGCGGACAAGATAACAAAGGTGACCAAAAGGGCAATCAGCCAAATGGATCATCCAAAGATCAACAAGAAAAAGGTGAAGGCGCAGGCGACAGACAATCGACGCAAGAACCAAAAGAAAGCGGAAACAAAATTCCGAAAGATATAGAAAACTCTATTTTAAATAAAGTACAGGACAGGGAGAAAGAAACTGCACGACGCATCCTTAACAAGAATGCAAACGCTATCCCACAGTCCAACGAGAAAGATTGGTAATGAAGCACATTTGGTTATCGTTCATTTTAACTATTTTCTCGACCATAACAAGTTATGGTCAAGTCTATATTTCGTCCGAAACCAACGTTAAAGAAACCACTACCAATGATATTATCAACCTCACGATTGCAGTAGAAATAAGTGGTGAAGACCAATTACAAGAATCACCAATCAAGCTTCCAGACTTCCAGAAATTCGATGTTCTAGATTACAATTCTGAACAAAATACAATTATTGATCCTGTTAGAAAAGTTAGGGTTAACCAAATGGTTTATCAATTTTTACTACAACCAAAACAATCTGGTTCAATTAAGATTGGTTCAGCGCTAGTAAAAGTCAACGGCAAAATGTACAAATCTGAGCCATTTGACATCTTGGTAAGAGATGTTTCTAAACGTATACCAGACAACACTCGTAATCTTGCTAGCCAAAATAATCAAACCTACCTTAATGTAAAACTTGATGATCGCGAAGTCTACAAAAATCAACCTGTTGTTGCAACATTATCGGTCATTACCCGTGACGTCGATAATTTTCGAAAAGTTAAAAATATACAAACGCCAAAGAGTGGTAACATCCTTGTGCAACCAATCAGCTTAGCACGTTCTGATATTGAACAAGATTCTAGATCTGGTCTGTTATCGCAAATTGTTGGCATCTATATTATATTTCCAAAAGAAGCCGGGCCTGTAGAAGTGCCAGCTTTCACGGCAGAAATTGTAGATCATAGTGCTACAAGACTGACATCTAACAGAAGCAGTATCTCTGTTAAACACTTACCACCAGGCGCTCCAGAAGATTTCACTAACTTCGTAGGTAATTTCAGCATCGATATGACAAATGTCGAGAGTCTACCTCAACCAATAGAAATTAATAAACCTATTGACATCGTTGTAAAACTTATCGGTCGCGGCAATCTATCGGCACATAATATGCCGAAAATTATTCCGACGGAAGAGTATGATGTTTTCCCTCCAAAGTTGGTGAAGAACCTAAAAGTTGAGAAAGAAGGCATCGTTGGCAACATCGAAGCGCATTATGTTATCGTCCCTAAAAAGGCTGGAAATATTGCCATTAAAACAGAGAAAATGGCTTTCTTTAATCCAGAAAAAAAGCTTTACAAAGATCTTGGCGAAAAGTCAATTGTGTTACGTGCAATGACATCTGCAGAAATAGAAAATACTAAATCTACGATGCAAAAAGTTAACGAATACACCAACACTGTTTTGGATAAAGTTAACACACCTGTTTTGCAAACAGAAACATTAAAACTGTCCGAAAACAAAGGCATGAATTGGCAAGTTATTTTCGGAAATTTAGCATTAATTGGGGCAATGGGCGTGGTGATCTATTTGGTTAGAAACCGTTATCAAAAGAAAAAATTAGCGAGTATCATTAAAGAAGAACATCTCAAGTCGAGACCGAAGATTACAACAATCGAAGAGACAGAAGCTCTGTTAAGAAGTAAATCTTCTCTTAACTTGACAAGCCACTTTAATTATCTTGAAAATCTATTAATTCAAAAAAAATATTCAGAATTTTTTACTGAGTTTACAAATTTTGAAGTTGAGGTAGATGTTAAATCAAACCATCAATTTGGACAGCCTTACGCTGAACATTTAAAACTGACAAATGAAAATTTATACCAAAAATATATTTTAATAAAAGACTTTTTTAATACAGAGAAGTATTCGCCAATCATTAATGGAGAAAAATTAGATCATATTTTAGTACAAAGTAAAGAGGTTTTTTCAGCAATTGAAAATTAAACAAAAATATTTCATAATTTTGCGAAAAATTAAATTTATATACCTGTGAATTTTTTTGATCATATCTCTTGGAAAGAAACCTTTACGTGTTTCATGGTTTTGTTTGCGGTTATCGACATCATCGGTTCGGTACCAATTATCGTTTCGTTACGTCAAAAGTTTGGTAAGATCGAAGCCGAAAAAGCTTCTATTGTTGCGGGACTTATCATGATTGCGTTTTTGTTCATCGGAAAAGAAATCTTAAAATTCATTGGAGTTGACCTTAACTCGTTCGCCATTGCTGGAGCATTTGTCATCTTTATCATCGCCATCGAAATGATTTTAGGTATCGAAATCCAGAAATCGTCACAGGCTAATGCCGCATCGATTGTACCAATTGCTTTCCCGCTAGTTGCTGGCGCAGGTACATTAACGACGACTTTATCTCTGAAGGCTGAGTTCCACGAGATTAATATCATTTTAGGAATTATCCTTAATACTGTTTTGGTATACATCGTTTTGAGAATTGCACCTTGGATCGAAAAGAAAATGGGTGAAGGATCTCTGCAAATTTTACAAAAAGTTTTCGGAATTATCCTTTTAGCGATATCTATTAAATTATTTACTGCTAACTTTACACAACTTATTCAGAATTACGTACAATTTTAAAAAATAACATTATGCAACTGTTTTATAAAATATTCTTAGCCTTATTTGTGATATTTATCGGGATCAATATCTACGGGATTAATTGGAGCGTTGGCGTTTTGGATGAAGAGAATTCTAAGTTTATTTTCTCTATTGCAGCTTCACTCATTGGTATTATCGTGATCTACATCATGAGTACTTGGCAAAAAATTGGTGTTAAAAAATAGTTTTTAAAATTAAACTTAAAATAAAAAAGCTTCTCAATTGAGAAGCTTTTCTTGTATCTAATCCACAAATTATTGCGGCTTGTAACTATCTTTAAGTGTAACTGTTCTGTTGAACACCAATTGTCCATCGGTAGATGTTTTATCTTTAATGAAGTAACCAATTCTTTGGAACTGGAAATGATCTTCCGTTGTGGCATCTTTCAGACTAGGCTCACCAAAACCATTTTGGACTTTCAAAGATTCTGGATTAATAAAGTTAAGGAAGTCTACATCTTTCTCAGCATCTGGTTGCTCAACGCTAAATAGTCTATCATAGATATTGACTTTTATTGGTAACGCATGCTTCGCAGAAACCCAATGTAAAGTACCTTTTACTTTTCTCTGACTCGCTTCGGTTCCGCTGCCAGAACGGCTATCTTCATCATAAGTTGCGTAGATTGTTGTGATATTGCCATCAGCATCTTTTTCAACACGATTCGCTTTAATGATGTAAGCGGCTTTCAACCTAACTTCGTTGCCAAGGCTCAATCTAAAAAATTTCTTAGGCGCTTCTTCCATAAAATCTTCGCGCTCGATATAGATTTCTCTTGAGAAAGGTACTTGACGTGTTCCAGCATTTTCATCTTCTGGATTATTTTCAGTTTCTAAAAACTCTTCTTTATCTTCAGGATAATTTTCGATTACCAACTTAACAGGATCGACAACCACCATTACACGTGTTGCTACTTTGTTAAGATCTTCTCTCACGAAGAATTCTAACAACTGAATTTCGATAAGGTTTTCACGCTTTGCAACGCCCACTCTTTCGATAAAGTTACGGATGGCATTGGCCGTATAACCTTTTCTGCGAAGTCCAGAAATAGTAGGCATTCTGGGATCGTCCCAACCCGTCGTAACGCCTTCTGCCACCAATCTTTGCAATTTACGTTTTGAGGTAATCATGTATGACACATTCATACGTGCAAATTCGCGTTGTTTTGGTGCAATTTTAGTCTCGTCATACACCTGATTTAAATACCATTCGTAAAGTGGCCGGTGATTTTCGAATTCTAAAGAACATAACGAGTGCGAAACTTGTTCTAGATAATCACTTTCGCCATGTGCCCAATCGTACATTGGATAGATCTTCCAAGCATCTCCAGTGCGGTGATGCGCCCGTTTTAGGATACGATACATAACGGGATCACGCATGTTCATATTAGGAGACTTCATATCGATTTTTGCACGAAGACTCATGGCTCCTTCTTCGAATTCGCCATTCTTCATACGCTCAAAAAGATCAAGACTTTCTTCAACTGGACGATTACGATAAGGCGACTCTACGCCATCTTCGAAAGGCGTTTTTCTTTGTGCTGTAATATCTTCTGATGTTTGCTCATCGACGTAAGCTTTTCCTTCTTTAATCAAAGTTAAAGCCCAATCATACAATTGCTGGAAGTAGTCAGAAGCATAGCGCTCTTCTGCCCAATTGAAGCCAAGCCACTTCACATCTTCTCTGATAGAGTCTACGAATTCTTGTTCTTCTTTCTCTGGGTTAGTGTCATCAAATCTTAAATTAACTGGTGCGCCATAACGCAATCCAAGACCAAAATTGATACAAATCGCTTTTGTATGGCCAATATGAAGATAACCGTTAGGCTCTGGCGGAAAACGGAATCTCAACTTGTCCTTTACCAAACCATTAGCCAAATCATCTTCAATAATTTGCTCTAAAAAGTTAAGTGATTTTTTTTCTTCTTCCATAAAGTTGTATAATGAGACAACAAATTTAAGACTTTTAGAGATAAAACTTGCTATATCGCTACTTCGATTGTATTTAGAATCGCTTAAAGTTTAATTCTTGATTTAATTTTAAATTAACATCTATTTAATAATAAGCGTGATAAATTAGGATGGATATTAATTTTATGTAAACTACTTAAAATTCAATTCAATTTTTATTAATTTTGAGAAACATAAAATCTAAAAATGAATCGTAAAAAAATCCTTTTGGTTGATGATGAACAGGACATTCTTGAAATGTTATCATACAACTTAGAAAAAGAAGGTTACCAAGTCCACACCGCGTCCAATGGACAGGAAGGCATCTCCAAAGCAAAAGAAATCATCCCAGACCTTATACTTCTAGATGTAATGATGCCAGAAAAAGACGGCATCGAAACTTGTCAAGAAATGCGTCAAGTAAAAGAATTACAAAAGACTTTAATCGTTTTCTTATCAGCAAGAAGCGAAGAATTTTCTCAACTTGCTGGTTACCAAGCTGGTGCTAACGATTACATTATTAAAGTTATTAAGCCAAAAGTTTTGGTATCAAAAGTAGCTGCGCTTCTTCAACTAGGTGCAAAAGCCAACGAAAATACCAATTATATCGAGTTAGCTGACTTAATCATTGATAAAGACAACTTCAAAGTAACGAAGGCAAACGAAGAGTTTTTACTTCCGAAAAAAGAGTTCGACCTTTTATTTTTATTGGCTTCTAATACGGACAAAGTTTTTAAAAGAGAAGAAATTCTTGAGAAAGTGTGGGGTAACGACGTTATCGTGGGCGAACGTACAATTGATGTACACATCCGTCGTCTTCGCGAAAAACTAGGTATCAACAGCATACAAACTCTTAAAGGAATTGGATATAAATTGGTTGTTTAGACAATTATTTTTATTAAAATGTAAATAGGCTCTAAGATTTTCTAACGAAAATCTTTTTTTATAAATTTAGCTCATGTATTCTACTCCAAAAAGGAACTTTAAACTTAACTGGGTTTCAGCTTTAGCATCATTTGTGTTAGTAGCTGTCATTGGTGCCGTTATTTTTATTTTTCAAGCTAAAACCCGCGATCAATATTTCAAAACGAGAGATTTTAATATTTTTATTCTTTTCACCTTGACTTTGGTGATGATTCTTAACTATTATATCCTCGAGTTTTTATTTAATTATAACAGTAAAAAGCAAATTCGACGTATCAAAAAGATACTTCCAGACAACTTTATCCTCGATCATGAACCTGACCTCAGTTTAAAAGAATTCGGAGAACGTGTAACTTTAATGAGCACGCAAAACGACTTCGAAATGGATATGATGAAGGAAATGGAAAACTTCCGAAAAGAATATGTCGGCAATGTTTCTCACGAGTTAAAAACGCCTTTATTCTCCATCCAAGGTTATGTGTCCACTTTGCTAGACGGCGGTGTAGAAGATCTTAATATCCGAGACAAATATCTGCAACGTATCGATAGTTCTGTAGAGCGACTTCTTAACATTGTTAAAGATTTGGATATGATTAACCGCTTCGAAGCTGGCCAAATTGAACTAAATCTTATCACCTTTGACATTAACGAATTGGTGGAAGAAGTCTTCGATCTGCTTGATCTAGAAGCCAATAGACACCTCATGAAACTTGAGTTACAAAGCACTCAGAAAAAACTATTGGTACATGCGGATAAAAATAAAATATCCCAAGTCTTTACCAACCTTGTCTCTAACGCTATTAAATATGCCAACCGCGAAGGCGCAAGAATTATTGTAACAACTAAAGAGGAAGCCAAATCTATCGCAATAACCGTGGAAGACAACGGTATGGGGATAAAACCTGAAAATCTTACGAGGATTTTTGAACGCTTCTATCGTGTCGAAGCCAGCCGAAATCGTAAAGATGGTGGCTCTGGACTTGGATTAGCAATTGTCAAACACATCTTGGAAGCCCACCACCAGAACATAACTGTAGAAAGTGCTTACCTTAGTGGAACAAAATTTAAATTTAGATTAGAAAAATCTTCTTTATAATATCAAAAAAATATTAGTTTTAGAACAGAGATATTTACAAAAATTTGAAGGTCGAAGAGGGCTAAAATTTAATAAAATATTTTATTAAAAAAAGTATTTTTTTGGCTTTTATCCTTTCTCAATTGTCATATCTTTGCAGCAAAATAAATGTAAAAGTAGATTTTAGACGAGAAAAAAATGGTTTACAAGATAAGAGTTATTTTAGATGCAAAAGAGAGCATCTTTAGAGACATCGAGATCAAGGACAAACAAACTTTATGGAATTTGCACTTAGGGATCAAAAGTGCTTTCAGTCTTGCGGGGGATGAACTTTCTAGCTTTTATTTTTCTGATGAGGAATGGTCCGAGGGTAGAGCCGTACCATTGGAAGATATGAGCGACGAAGGTGATGGCGAGATTATGTCTGATGTGTATGTCAACGAAGGATTCACACAAAAAGGTGACAAGATGAGATTCCAATACGGATTCTTAGATCTTTGGGAATTTTTCTGTGAATTGATTGATGTTACCGAAGAAAAATCTGCCGTTAATTACCCAATTACTGTATACAGATTCGGGAATGTTCCTTTAAAGGCGCCAAGCAAAAATGGCGTTTCCGGAGGATCTTCAAAAAAATCTGCAATCCCTTTTATGGATGATGATTTCGGGTTCGAAGATGATTTCAAATCAGCTGACTTCGGTGACGAAGACGAATTCGGAGATGATGACGAGGAAGATGAAGGATACAATGATGATATCTTCGAAGATGACGAGGATTAATCAAAAACCGAAATGAATAATTAGCCTGATGTTAAGTCAGGCTTTTTTTTATTTTCTTTATTTTTGAATAACAAAAACCTAATGAGGAAGATATATTACTTAGTATTGCCTTAGCGACAATTGCTTTCACGACTCAATACAAAACTAAAACACAGATGACACAACCGCAAGAGTGGAAACATACAACCAATATCTATGAAATCAACACGCGACAATACTCGAAGGAAGGGACTTTCAAAGCGGTTGAGAAAGATCTTCCACGACTAAAAGAAATGGGAGTTAAAAGCATTTGGTTTATGCCGATTACGCCAATCGCGAAAAAAAATAAAAAAGGGAATCTTGGCAGTCCTTATGCAGCGCAAGATTATACAAGTATTAATCCTGAGTTTGGGACTTTGCAAGATTTCAAAGATGTGGTCAACAAAGCGCATGAGTTGGGATTAAATGTCATTATCGATTGGGTCGCTAACCACACGGGTTGGGATCACGTTTGGACCAAATCGAATCCTGATTTTTATCTAAAAGATCCTGACGGAAACTTCCATATTGTAGAAGCTATGGACGATATTATCGAACTCGATTTTAAAAATCCAAATATGCGTCAAGCAATGATAGACGCAATGAAATATTGGGTTAGAGAAGCAAACATCGATGGATTCCGTTGCGACCTTGCCAGTTGGGTAGAAGTTGACTTCTGGCAACAAGCACGTCCAGAGGTTGAAAAATTAAAAGCATTATTTTGGTTGGGCGAGTTTGATGAACTGGACACACCAGAATACGGAAAAGTCTTTGATGCCAGTTATTCTTGGAAGTGGATGCACTTGACTAAAGATTATTATCAGAATAAATTACCACTACAACATCTTAGAAACCTGCTGCAACAATATTCTAACATTGGCGACAGTTCGATGCGCGCTTGGTTCACAACCAATCATGATGAAAATACATGGAATGGTACCGAATATGAAAAATATGGAGAGCTTGCTCCTGCCCTAGCTGTTTTTTCAGCAACTTGGAATGGTGTCCCACTGTTGTATAACGGGCAAGAATTACCTTTAAAAACAAAACGTCTGGCGTTTTTCGAAAAAGATACAATCCCTTGGGCTGAGCAAAACACTTTGCAGGATTTTTATAAAACTTTATTAAATCTAAAATCCGAAAACCCTGCACTTCGAGGTGGTGACTCTATGGTGACAACCTACTGGATCGAAACTTCTGCTAACGACAAAATCCTTGCATACCTACGTAAAAATGCTGATCGTGAAGTTCTGGTTTTAATAAATATGACGGCTGAAAATGTAGCGTTTAACATTAAAGGAAAAGACGTTGAAGGTCTGTACAAAAACGTCTTTACACAATCGCCACAAGCCTTAATTGAAGGTAGCAGATTTACGTTAAAAGCTTATGATTACTTAGTTTTTGAGAAATAGTTTTATTTATATAAAATTAAAAAACAAAAAAACTATCGGGTCAACTTGTTAAGGTCGATAAGAAGATAATTGATATTTTGGTTAATAGTTCTGGTTGCCGATTGCATCTGGTTAAGCATCGCCGCACGATTGTTAAGCGCCTCGCTGTCGTAGTTTCCGCCGTCGTTAAAAATTGCAGAATTGTTGGCAGCATCAACATCTCCATCGAATTGGTACGTAATCCAGCGTTGCTTCATATTCTGTATAATTGAATGTTCATTAATATTCGAAAATTTTTTCTCTGTATACATATACCAAATAAATGGCGGAAAATTTCGCGACTGCAACTTCTCTTGCCAAATATCACGAAGAATATTTCGAGCATGGATAAACTCGACTTTCTTACCTTTCGGATTGAGTAAAGCAAGACCAAAACCCGCACCAATAAGACCCCCACCAATATCCACGGCTTTGTCCCAGCCATCACTTTTTATAAATCCGCCAGCGATAGAACCCAGTGCTCCCACAGCGATGGAATATACAATCATCTTATTATTTTTCTTGCTATTAAGGCTACTCACATAATTAGCCATTTGCGAAACACGTTCGCCTTCGCAGTCAAATTCGGCAGCGACAGCATCTACTTCACTTAGCGCTAATGTAATTTTGCCATCTATTTTATTCTTAATGTTCATGATTTTAAGTTGTGACTCTACGCTTGTATCATTTTTCAATTCTAAAATATTTTCAACATCCTCAAGAGAGTTTAAGGCATTAAGAATCAAAATACTTTGTTGGTTAAAAATAGACCTAAGATATTGTTTTTCATTTAGTAACGAATCTGCATTGACATGAAGATTAACCTTCTCGTAGTCATAATTGGTTGGCGCCTTACAATAACTATCGCGTAGGGTAATGATATTGGCGTTGATATTTTTAGTCTTTTGCGTCGTACAAGAATTGAACGCCACAATGACAAAAGCTAGTAATAATGCGTAATTTTTCATCATAAATGTATTCTTACACAAATTATAAAAAGATTTTGAATTTGTTTTAAAAAAGATACTAATTTTAAATCTCAAAAACAAGAGTTATGGTAAAAAGTTCCGTAGGTCTTATATCTCAACTAGATGATTATCATGACATTAGATTATATTTAGAGGAATCAGGATTCCGAGATTCTAGTTACATTATGTATTTTAATAATGGAGAGAACGACAGTTTTTGGGCAAGTATCTCAGCTAACAATGACCAACAGAAAAACAAAGGTGAAGAAATTTTAAAAAAATTAGATACGAAAAAAATCTTACTATTTTAAAAATGTTGATATTGAAGATGCAAAATCTTTCGATGCGTTAAAAAAAAAGAAATTGGCATTCGCGCAAAATCAGAAATTCATCCAAGTCCTGACATTAGGCATAGGACAGCTCATCATGGATTAAATTCTTAAATTAAATTTTAAAACATAAAAAAGCTACTCAACCAAGGGCAGCTTTCTATTTTCATTTTTTAAAAACTATTTGAGAGAAGTCGCTGGCAAAGGCACAAATTCGGTCTCACCAGGAACTTTCGGAAATTTTTGATCCTTCCAATCGTGTTTAGCTTTTTCGATTATCTCTTTACTGGAACTCACAAAATTCCAATGGATGTAACGCTCTTCAGGAAAAGCTTCACCACCAAAAATATAAACCGTCGTATTTGCAGCCATCTCGAAAGAGCATAATTTGGTATCTTTCGCAATCAAAATCTGTTTTGGATCATAAGCATTTCCGTCATTTTTAATTTGACCTTCCAAAATATAGAGCGCACTTTCATCATAAAGATGCTCACCGATATTTACCGTTTTAGACTCATCAGAATCGTTGATAATTTCAATAAAATAAAGCGGAGTATGCACTGGCACAGGCGATTCTTTACCAAAAACTTTACCTGCAATTAATTTTATTTTAAGACCATCTTCTTCCCAAGCAGGGATATCTTTAGCTTCGATATGATGAAAAGTAGGTTCTGACTCCTCCAAATGTTTTGGCAAGGCAACCCAAATCTGTAAACCATGTAATTTTTTATCAGTATGACGAAGATTCTCGGGTGTTCTCTCAGAATGCGCAACACCTTTACCAGCCGTCATCCAGTTAACCGCTCCGGGCTGAATCTCAACTGCCGAACCAATGCTGTCACGATGAAAAATCGCACCTTCGAAAAGATAAGTTAATGTGGACAAACCAATATGCGGATGTGGTGGCACATCAAGATTCTGATAATCTTTAAGCTCTGCAGGTCCCATGTGATCTATAAAAACGAAAGGGCCAACGGATCTTTTTTCAATAAAAGGTAAAAGTCGTCCAACCATAAAATTTCCGATATCTGCGGCACGTTCTGGGATGATGATTCCAATATTTGACATATTATTTTTTATTTAAATTTAAGCTACAATTCTGTTCCACTCCGGATGGTTCTTAAAGTATTTGACAACCAAAGGGCAAAGTGCTTTTAGTTTTTTACCGCTCGCTTCTATCGCTGCAAGCGTTTTTTCAATAATCGGAGTTGACGCGCCACGACCTTGCAGAGCATCTTCCACTTCGCTATGTATTAACGTAATCGTTGCGTCACTTTCTCTATATACGATGAAAGCTTTAGCACCATCAATTTCTATTTCGTATTGTTTATCCATTTCTACTAACGGAATATTTTCAAATTCTGGTTTCATTTATTTTTTTATTCAAAATTAAATTAAAACAATAACATATCAATTGATCTATGCTAATAGGAAAATTTTAAACAAAAAAGACTGCCCTCTCGGACAGCCCCACCACATCACATATTAACGATCTAATTTTCCGCCAAGGGCTTTAAATAGAAGAACGTTATTTCTTGTATTCTGGAACTGAAATTCTAATAAATTCAGTTCCGCATTGAGTTTGCTTCGTTGCGAGTTGATTAATTCCATATAATTGGCATAACCCGTGAGATACAAGTCGTTGGAAACCTCAATAGCGTTATCCAAAAATTTAACCTCATCGCTTTTGAGTTTTAAAACTTTTTGAAAAATTTCGGTTTGTTTGAGTATAGATTGCAATTCGTTGTAAGCCGTAGTCACACTTTTTTGATACGTGATAAATGCAATTTCTTGCTCTTTATTAGCGACATTAAAATCATGTTTCAATTGTCCTTTATTAAAAATCGGAACCATCAAACCTCCCAATAATTGACCAGCCAACGAAGCGGGATTAAATAGCTTATCCACTGAAAATGAATTTAATCCGACGTGTGCGCCCAAGTCTATTTTTGGATAAAATGCCGCTCGAGCAGCTTTTGCATCTGCTTGCGTAGCTTCCAAAACAAAATAATTAGAAATAACGTCTGGTCTAGAATGGATAATCGAATTGACATCCATTGACTTATTCAACAAGGTTAAATTGGTTGCTAGAAGCTGTTTGCTACGTTTAACTTCGCCACCGTAGCGACCTGTTAAAGTCGTAATCGCTTGTTCTACAGAAACAATTTCGGCTTTTATATGTTCAATCTCAGCAAGCCAGTTGTTATTTTGGGCACGAAATTGTTGAACCGCCAATTCTGTCGCCTTCCCGACTTCGCGCTGCGCTGAAACAATTTCGTAAGCGCGTTGTTGAAGTTTGAAATTTTCTTGATAAATATCCAATCTGGTATCGAGTGAAACCAATTGATAATACAAGTTGGCTATTTCTGTAAATAACTCAACCTGAATCAATTTTAAACCTTCTTCTGATGCCAGATATTTTTTTTGAGCAGCTAATTTTTGATTTTTAAGTTTTCCCCAAGCATCGATTTCCCAAGAACTTCTCGCGCCCAACCAATAATTTGGCGTTACATTTCTGTTGATTTTTTGGTCTTCCGTGATGTTTCCAGACAAATTGGTGTCGTAATTCCCGACACCATCCATCGTATATTTTCCGTAATGGTCACCACTTACAACAGCTCCAACTTCTAAAGATGGCAGAAGCGCCATTTTGGAACGTTGCAAAAAGCTGTTCGCAATGTCCATGCGTTGTTGTGCAATTTGAAAATCTGGATTAGCTTTTACCACCTCATCAAAAAGATTCAACAATTCGGGGTCGTTAAAATAAGTCCGGAGTCCAACTTGCTGATTCAAATCTAATTTAACATCAGTATCAAAAATTGTATTGACGGGAATTTCCTTTGCTTTTTTAACCTCAGCAACTTGCAGTGTAGCACACGACATCACAACAAGCGATAATATTCCTATTTTTAAATATTTATTTAGTTCGTTGTTCATTTCGTTCTTTTCTTTGTTCTAGTTTTGCAAAAAAGATGTAAAGTCCTGGGATAATTACCAATCCGAAAACGGTCCCGACAAACATACCTCCCGCTGCGGCTGTACCAATCGAACGGTTGCCGATAGCACCTGCTCCAGAAGCAATTACCAATGGTATAAGTCCTGCGATAAACGCAAAAGAGGTCATCAAAATCGGACGAAGTCTTTGTCTTGCACCTTCGATGGCAGCGGGAATAATGTCAAAACCTTCCTTATTTCTCTGGATGGCGAATTCTACAATTAAAATGGCATTTTTCGCTAAAAGTCCAATCAACATCACCAAGGCAACTTGGGCATAAATGTTATTATCTAAACCAACAGCCATCAAAGCGATGTACGAACCAAAAATCCCTGTTGGCAAGCTTAATAAAACTGGTAGCGGCAACAAGAAACTTTCGTATTGCGCAGCCAGAAGTAAGTACACGAAAATTAAACAGATGATAAAAATGTAAAAAGTTTGATTTCCTGAAAGAATTTCTTCACGTGTCATTCCCGACCATTCGACATCGAAACCACGTGGCAAACTTTCCTTTGCAATTCTTTCAACTGCTGCGATAGCGTCTCCAGAGCTGTATCCATTGGCAGGTTCACCATTAATCATAGCGGACATGTACATATTGTAGCGCGTCAAAACTTCGGGACCATACACTTTTTCAATATTAATAAAGGTTGAAAACGGCACCATTTCGCCGGTATCATTTTTAACAAATAATTGCAGAATACTTTCTGGTGTATCTCTTTGGTCTGGACTTGCCTGCACCATCACTTTGTACATCTGACTAAATCGGATAAAATTGGTTGCGTAGTACGACCCCAACAAAGTCTGCAAAGTTGACATGGCATTGTCTACCGAAACGCCTTTTTTCGCTGCCATATCGTAATCCATTGTGATTAAATATTGCGGAAAAGTAGCATCAAAACTCGTAAAGTTGTTTTGAAGCTCTGGCGCTTCATTTAATTTTTTCACAAAATCTTTCGTTATTATATCAGTATTCTCGATGCTACCACCACTTTTATCCAACAAACGAAGTTCGTAACCACTCGTATTTCCAAATCCTGGAACGGTGGGCGGCGCAAAAACTTCAATCTGAGCATCCGAGATATCCTTTGTTTTCTCGGAAAGCTCGGCAATAAGGTCGTTTACAGAAATATTTCTTTCTTTCCAATCTTTAAGATTAATCATCGCCATTCCGTAGCTTGAACCTGCGATTTCGGTAACGATACTGTAACCCGCCAAAGTCGTTACGTTTTCCACACCTTCAATTTTTTTTGCGATTTTTGTTACTTCATCCAATACTTTCTCGGTACGCTCAACGGTTGCACCTTGCGGCGTTGTAACACTTACATAAGCCATACCTTGGTCTTCCATTGGAATAAATCCTGATGGTAAAAACTTAGCCGTAACCACCATTAAACCTATAAAAAGAAATAAAACACCAAACGTCACACTCGTTCTTGTTGCAAATTTTGAAAGAATATTTGTGTAACCATTCGTTAGTTTATCAAAAGCTTGATTGAATTTTGCAAAGGATTTGTCAACGATGTTTTTCTTTTTCTCATGCTTGTGAGGTTTAAGAATAATGGCACACAGAGCTGGTGTTAAGGTCAAAGCATTAATCCCTGAAATCACGATACTAATTGCTAAAGTCAATGAAAATTGTCGATAGAATACGCCGACTGGACCATCCAAAAACGCCACTGGGATAAACACCGCCGACATGACAATCGTAATTGCGATAACAGCTCCTGCAATTTCTTTTGTAGCCTCAATAGTTGCATGAAGTGGTGCCATACCTTCTTCCATTTTTACATGGACGGCTTCTACGACGACAATCGCATTATCGACGACAATTCCGATGGCTAATACTAAAGCAAATAAAGTCAAGAGATTAATTGAGAAATCTAACATTTGCATAAAAGCAAAAGTACCGATAAGTGCTACTGGAACGGCTAAAACAGGAATTAAGGTCGAACGCCAATCTTGCAAGAAAATGAACACCACAATTCCTACCAAAATAAAAGCTTCTATTAAAGTCATTAAAACTGCGCTGATCGACGCATCCAAGAAACGCGAAACATCGTAAGCCATGTTAAACTCCATTCCTGGCGGAAAAGAGGTTTCTTTCAGCTCCGCCATTTTGTCTTTTACGTTTTTAATAACTTCTGATGCATTGGATCCTGGACGTTGCTTCATCATAATCGATGCAGACGGACGACCATCGGTTTTAGAAACCATTCCGTAGTTCATCGCACCGAATTCTACATCAGCAATATCTTTTAATTTTAAAATTGTTCCGCTAGCATCCGAACGAATCGGAATTTCTTTATACTGCTCTGGCTGGAAAAATTTCCCAGTGTATTTAATAACATATTGAAGTTGGCTATTGGTTTTACCCGAAGTTTCGCCTACTTTTCCAGGCGCTGCAGAGATGTTTTGCTTTTGTAAAGCTTTCACCACATCTTCCGCCGAAACTTTGTATGCGGTCATTTTTTGAGGATCTAGCCAAACTCTCATCGAGTATTCTTTTTGTCCCATAATTTCGGCACGCCCAACCCCGTCAATACGTTTTAGTTCCTGCAGAACATTGATGTCTGTAAAGTTGTAAATAAATTGCTCGTCTTGACTTTCGTCTGTAGAAGTAATATTAAGATACATCAACATACTGTTCACCTCCTTTTCGGTGGTTACACCTGCACGAATTACTTCTTCTGGAAGCTCATCTAAGATGGTTGTCACACGGTTTTGTACGTTAACCGCCGCTACATCTGGATCGATACCGACTTCAAAGAACACCTGAATTAACGTTAAACCATCATTGGACGTCACAGTTGACATGTACGTCATCCCAGGAACACCATTAATAGCGCGTTCCAACGGTAAGGCCACGGCGTTTGCAGACACTTCGCTATTTGCACCTGTATATTTTGCAGTAACTGTCACCGAAGGCGGAACAATATCTGGGAATTGCGTGATTGGAAGCTTCATTAAAGCCAAAATCCCCATCAACACAATAACAATCGAAATCACCAACGAAAGAACTTTTCGTCTAATAAACATTTCTACCATAATAATTTATTTTTGAATGTTTATTATTTTTTAACTCGAATGGTTTGTCCGTCACGAAGCGCTTGCGTCCCTTCCAGAACTATTCTATCACCCGTTTTAAGTCCAGAATCTAGCATGTAAGAATCGCGCAAAGTGTTTGCAATGCTGATGTTTTTCATTCTGACCTTGTTAGTAGCATCTACAACAAAAACATAGACTTTATCCTGAATAGAAAAAGTTGCTTTTTGAGGAATGATAATAGAGTTCGGTTGGTAATCAGAAATCACCAATTTACCCGAAGTTCCGTGTTTAATTAAACGATCTGCATTCGGGAATTCCACTTTGTAACGAATGGAACCTGTTGCTTGATCTATTTCACCTTCGGCGGTTTTTAAAACACCATTAAAATCATATTTAGCGCCATTTGGTAACACCAATTCAATCTTATTGGTGTTGTTTAATTTATCATTTTTTTGAAGTTCAAAATATAAATTCTCAGGAATCGAGAAATAGGCATAAATCTGATCTAAATACGACAAAGTTGTCAGCAGCGAGCCGTTTTCGACCAAACTTCCCTCTTTGAACGGAATAACATCGATAACACCATCAAAAGGTGCTGTAATATTGGTAAAACTAATTTTTTGAAGAACCGCTTTACGTTCCGCATCAGCATAAGAACGTCTTGCTTGCGCTGCAGAAAGTTTAGCTTTCACCATGTCTAATTCATTTTTAGCAACGAAATTTTTCTTGAATAAAGATTGCAATTGACTAACCTCAACTTCTGCAATCCTTACATCGGCTTGAGCTTGCTTTAAAGTTGCGTTGGCTTTGAGCAAGTCGATTTGTAATTCGGCATCGCTAATCTTGAACAACAGTTGACCACGCTTCACAAATTGACCTTCGTGCGCGTAGACATGTTGCATAATACCCGACATTCGCGAGTGGATTTCGATATTTTTTTTAGCTTGAATATCAGCAACAAATTGATTGCTAACAAGGGTATCTTTTTCTTTGATGGTAAGTACGGGAACTGCTTTTACGTCATCTTTTTTTGCAGCATTTTCTTTGCCACAAGAGCTTACAGACAATAGCGCAACAAGGCCTATTATCCAATATTTAATTTGCATTGAAATTTAATTAGGTTAAAATACTTTTAAAATAATCTAGGATTGAATTGAAAGCATGTCCTAATAAAGCTGTAAAAGATGGAGAAAAGATTTGACGCCACAACGCAGTCGCGGACTATCATTGGTGCTGGTCGTTAAATTGTAGTCACATTCAACATCCAAAAAGTCAAAATAGAAATTTTCAAGATAAATGATCTTTTTTGAAACTTTAGGAATCGTTCGATTGGCCGAAAAAATTTCTTGCTCGTTGTCAATATGTTGACAAAACTCTGGGACAATAGTATCAACTGCATACAAAATCGCATCAGGTGTTTTGGAGACCTTAGAATTTCCATAAACACTGATGGTCGCAAATAATAGTGAGAAAATAAAGAATTTGAAAATTCTACTCAATTTCATAAGCTGTTGTTACAGATATTTTATGCAAAAATAAAACTTAAAGATTATAGATACAAGTAATGGAATGTTAAATAATTATAAATAAACGCTATGATAATTATCAGTTTTATCATTTCCAAAAGATTAAAATCAGCTTTGAGTGATCTTACCTATCATCTTGCAAATTTGAATAATAAATTAGATTTAGAAGCATAAACTTTGTCTGAAAAGATATACCTTCCGTTTATAAAAAAAAACCAAAACTTATGGCTCATTACAATAGATTTTTGATTGTTGGTTTAGCATTGGTGCTAAGTTGTACAACCAGTAAACCGACTGTTCGTGATTATCACAAAGATGTTTTGCTCCACACCAATTATGGCGATATGGAACTCCGCTTAAGCGATTTGACACCAAAACATCGTGACAACTTTATCACATTGGTAAAATCAAAATATTACGACGGTGTACTTTTTCATCGGGTTATAAAGAATTTCATGATTCAGTCTGGTGATCCAAATAGTCGCAACGCAGCAGCAGGAATGCCTTTGGGTGAAGGAGGGCCAAAGTATACCATCCCTGCAGAGTTTAACAACACTTTGTTTCATAAAAAAGGTGCTTTGGCAGCAGCGCGAGAGGGAGATGCTGTTAATCCGCAAAAAGCAAGCAGCGGAAGCCAGTTCTATATTGTTCAAGGGAAAGTATGGCGAAATGGTGCGTTAGACACGCTGCAAGTAAAACGCTTAAATGGTGCTATCATCCCCGAAAATCGCAGAGCCGTCTACACGACCGAAGGTGGTACGCCACATTTGGACGGAAATTACACTGTATTTGGACAACTCATCAAAGGTTTCGAGGTTCTTGATAAAATTGCTGCCGTACCGACCAGTGCTGGAAAAGATAAAGATCGTCCTTCTACAGATGTTAGAATTATAAAAGCCACAATGGTAAAGCGCGGGTACTAAATGAGCATTTTTTTTCAGCAATAATTGAGTTTAAAAATGCTAATGCATCAATAATTTTTACGATTGTCTGTATTTATTTGAAAGAATGTTTAAAAGCTTCAGCATAAGTTTTATGATCAAACCTTAGCTTTATCATATTGGTTGAAACATGATTTAATAAAGAAAAAATTTCGGATTTTGAATTTGCTAAAAAAAGCTTTGAACAACTGAAATTCAAGGCTTTAATAATTACTCTAGTAACTTTTCAAATTATTTTATTTTAGCTTAAAAAAAAAATGACTTTTTTTTAGTCTTCATTTAGCTATTCAGTTTGGGGAAAATAAAATAGAAATACGGAGTTGAAAATATAAGCAGAACAACACTTCAACATTTATAATTACTTAAATAAAAAAGCACTTACATTTTTGTGAGTGCTTTATAATCAAGTGGCGCCACTTGGGCTCGAACCAAGGACTTGCTGATTATGAGATAGCAACGAACACTTTTCATTGAATATCATATAGTATCAAACTCATTGAATATCTATTAGTTACGGATATTTAATTTTACATTTGAATTCATCAAGTAACACAAAAAAGTATAATATGTTGTCTTCATGTTAAACTTAAAAATCATCATTATGAATTCTAGTACTAAAATTATTTGTAAAAAAATGCACTCAAAAATGGTTTATTTCCAATCTACTTGCGGGTAACAATTAATAGAAAAAGTAAATTCTATTCAACACCTTTTTCATGCAAGCTTTCTGAATGGGACGAAAATCAGGAAGAATTCAAGTCAAAATTCTTAAATGCTTTGTCTTTTAACAAAACTTTGAGAGGGCTTAAAGATAAAGCATCAGAAGTAATCAGCAATCTAGAAAAAGATTATGGGACCTATAATTTGATCTTGTTTGATAAATACTTTTCAAAAAAAGATTTTGAAGGAATTAGATGCAAGGAACTTTTTGAAAAAGAAATAAAACTATTGCTTGAAAATGATCAAATTAAATATTCAATATCAATGAATGATACCTTTAAGGCATTAATGAAGTTTAAAAAGGACTTTGATAAATATGTATTTGAGAATATAGACTTTCAATTTCTGACTGAATTTGAAAACTTTCTTAGAAAAGAGGTTGGAATGATGGCGGAATTGGTGTTTATATGAGAAATATTAGAGCTATCTATAATAAAGCAATTAACTACAAGATAGTACAGCCTAAGTATTATCCATTTAGGGATTTTAAAGTTTCGAAATATAAAAAGCAAAATATTAAGAAAGCCCTGACCGAAAAAGAATTACAAACTTTAATTAGTTTTAATATTAGTACTATGCCTTCGGCAAAAAATGCTTGGTATACCTATATTTTCAGTTATTATGCTCGTGGAATGAATTTTACAGATATAGCAGAGCTAGAATGGTCACAAATTGAAAATAATCGCTTTAAATACATCAGAAACAAAACAGATGTACTTATTAAAATCCAGTTGCCAGATAACAAAATTATTCAAGAAATATTAGCATTCTATAAAAGGTACAGACCTTTTAATGAAAGCAATTCACAACATCTAAGCACACAAGATATTATCGGCATTAGTTGTGTTATATCTCAAAGATACTGAAAAATGAAAGCAATTCACAACTATGACATGTTGTTTATTTTTTAGATAAAGAGGCTTTCCTTCCAATAAAGTTTGTTTCTGATGTTCATTCAATTTAACACCTTTGATCTCTTCAGGGATTTTCATATACTCTGCTCTATAAGTCACAAGCTAGTTTGTTAATCTGTCTCGGCTGATAACTCAGGGAATAATCTCATCGGTTTTAGGATTGACCAAATCCATTACATTCATCTTTTCAAGCTTCTCCTGATTAGGCGCGAATTTCTCCATTGTTTTCCAGTCGATTTGCTCCGGCTGAACGGTATTCCTGATTGTCTGTGTTGTTTTTCATTGCATTCTTATTTTTTAATGGGTTTGTATTTTTTGTTGATACATGATAGTCTTTCAGCTTTTCCTTTTCTTCGGGACTAGCCTGATTAACATATTGCTGTAAATCTTTAGCCGTTTTAAAAGCATCATACTCTGAGACTTTGAAAAAGTTGAAACGGGTGGGATTTTTAAGTTAACTGTAGAAATTGGAAAAGAAATTGGAGAAAATATCTCCATGTTTATCAACTCTAATCAACTTGTTATTTTCTTTTTTTTCTTCGGGTGGGAATTTTTGAAGGTTCCCTTCCTTATCAACGCCTTGAACCATCTCGATTTTATTGTTATGGAGGTTATGGACTAACAGTGTATCTGATCTCAGCTTGATTTCGTTATCTGAATTTTCTATTTTCTCTTGCATTGTAAATAGATTTAATTCAGTGAAATTAGATTTAAACAATTCAAATCTTATGAAACTAAGAGGATAGCTACATCATTGGCTTTAGTTGTCTTTCTTAAATCAAGAACTTAAACATTCCCTAATCAGCTGATGGACATCAGAAAGATTGTAATATAGCTTACCAATAATGGTGTAAGATGCTAGTTTTTTATTGGTACGATAACGTTGCAGGGATCTTGAGCTTATTTTTAGGAGTTGCAGTACATCCTGATTGTCAAGCAGCACTTCACCATCGATTTCAATAAATTTGGATTGATTGGATATGGTTTGTTCTTTAAGAATATCGAATCGTTCCATGATCCTTTCCATCCATGCTAAAAATTCTGTTCTTTCGATATTCATAACTGTGATTTTGATGTTAAATTTTTTTGAACACCTGATCAACTTTTGTGACGTAAAGTTGAGTAATGAATATCTGAAAAAATCACTACCTTTTCGTAGTAACGATGAAATTTCTGTATTGAATACAGTTTCGAAATATTTCAAATATTGATTATTTTCTTTTTCAAATTTATTTTGATGAAAAATTGTAGTGTCATTTCGAGCGATTTTATCCTTAATCAATATTACTAAAGATAATCCCTACGATTTTGTTCAATATTTTTTTTTAAAAAATCCTAATTTTCTATGAAACTAATAACAAATGTCACACAAAAAAAAGAAAAAATAGTAAGTCATCCCAAAAAGGAAAAAGACCTTCAAAAAGTAGTATAAATTCTTCAGATTTTAAGAATAACAGCTCTGCTCCAACGCCGATTAAAATGAAATATTTTGAAGCATCTATAAATGATTTAGAAAATACCGTGGAAGAGCGACTTGAATCAGTAAGAGAAGTTGGAAGACTTGCCACCGAAAAATTTCCTGAACAATATAGAAGTATTCAGGATGGTTTCAAAAATATGATCAGCCCAAATTACTCGCTTTTTGCTTTTACTATTTCCTAACATCTGAAGCAGGATATGATGAGGAAGCTGTAAAAGAAAAATGAGAATTTCCTACTTTCTATCAAGAATTATGGCAGGCTTTTGCACTAACGATGCCTAGAGCCTATGAGGCAGCACCGTTTTCTAATGAGGCTAGTAATTTCAAAAAAAGTTTACAGGAAATCGACGAATCATACAAACCAAACAATTGCATTTTCCTGATACAGTCTTAACAGCTGAAGATCTTCCTAATCATCTGCTTCGGACTGAAATGATTATGCATACAACAGCTGTTCGAAATTGGTCTTATGATTACAAATTGAAGAAAAACACTTTAGATATTGCAAAAAAAAATAACGTACAACTTCATAGATCATCATGGCTTTGATTCAGTCGATTTTTTAGAACTTTTATATGAAATAACAGAGATAGCAATGATAAGTAAACTTCCTACTAAATAATATGTATAAATCATGAACTTCTAACTGCTAATAAATATATGCTTCAAAATTCAAATTTTATCTTCCAAACTTAAAGTATTGACTTAATTCGTGTTTTTCATTTTTGAGCCAGTTGGAAAGCATTTCCATGCCGATTACCGAGAAAGTAATACCATTTCCTCCGAAACCGAGAACAAAATATGAATTTTTAAAATCTTTATGAGGACCTATATAAGGCAAACCATCTTTTGTAGAACCGAAAGTGCCTGTCCACGCAAAATCTGTAAGAAATTTAAAATCCGGAAAGTTTTTTTCAAATTTTTTCTCCAAAATTTTTGCTTTTTTAGTGAGGATTTTATCTCTTAGTTTCGGATTGTAGAATTCATCGTCTTCTCCACCAATCAACATTCTATGGTCATCTGTCGTACGCATATAGAGATAAGGATTTGCGGTATTCCATAATAAAATGTCTCTGTACGCTTTTGTAAGTTTTTCATTTACTTCAGATACTATGGCATAAGTACTCAATAAATCCACAAATTTTTCCTTTATCAAGTTGGTGCTTTCGTAACCCACGCAATACACAATCTTTTTGCACTTAATCTTTGCACCCGATTTCAGCTCTACAATATTGTCTCCCTTTCTGTATTGTACAGAAATCATCTCTGTTTTATCATACACTTTTAAACCTTTTTTTACATTATATGCTAAAAGTTCGTGAACCAATTGGAAGGCATCTACACTTCCTCCTTGGCTAGATAAAATACCTCCATAAGAGGTAGGAATTTTGTACTGAGTATTTATTTCTTCTGCTTCCATCCACTGTACAGGAAAATTTCCTTTTTCCCGTGCTTCAAATTCTTTTTTGAGGCATTCTACATCTTTTTTAAATGCAGCAAAATATAGAGATTTCTTCTTTTTGAAACCAGCTTTAGATTTTATATCCTTACATATTTCATTCAAAGTATCTATAGAATCATAACAAGCTTTATAACTCATAACAGCTCCATTTTCTCCAATTAATTCGATGAGTTCATATAAGGGAACATCAATTTCGTATTGTAGCATAGAAGTAGTTGCGGAAGAGCTTCCGTTGGCAATTTCACGTTTATCAATAAGTATGGTATTGTAGCCGTCCTTAATGCACTGGTGTGCCATAAGGCTTCCTGTAATGCCACCACCAATAATTAATACATCACAAAACTGGTCTGTTTGGAGGGAAGGGTACGAGTTGATAATTCCATTTTTTACCAACCAAAAAGGTTCATTAGATTTTAAATCCATAATTAGTATTTTTCAATTAAATATTTCCAGTATCTTCTCGGAACATGTTGCAAATATAATTTCAAGTTTTTTCTGACTTCAATGTTTGTGCTTTGAAAGTATTTTTACCACCATTTTGATAATGTTCTTCGGTTTCATCTAAGTTAAGGATTTCTTTTGTTTTTGATAATGAATTTTTCTCACGAGATGAGAGCTGAACTTCTGAAACATTATTTAAGTCATACAGCAATCCGTATTTTCTTTTGATATCGTAGATAAGCAATGCTTGGTCAGAGTATCTTTTTCTAAAAAAATTTGCAATTAAAGGAAGTATATTAAAATCGGGCTCTATTACAGCATGAAACCGCATTATTACTTTTTTGGGAACGTACAAATGATTTCATCCTATGTCTTTCTCTGTTAACGCTGGTTAATGTTTTATCAAATAATAAGACCTTTACATCGCCATAATTTTTCAAAATATCTTTTTTACTAAGAAAAATATGCTGAATAATATAAGAAAGAGCTTTTTGAGCATCTTGCTTCTCAGACAAAAAAACTTTGTAAAAATTTTGTATGTTGGTAGATGAAGTATTTTTCAGTAAACGTTCTGCCTTAGTGGTATCCGTACTAATTTCAATAATTTGTTCAAAAAAAACGCCCGAAAATTTATTTTGAATAACGGGCGTTACATCATAATGTTTCTTTTCGAAATTTTCAAAAATTACTGTTAAAAATCCTTTATAAGTTCTATCCAAAATATAAAACATTCTTTAGTCTTGCTGAGTCCACACAAATCTAGACGTATCATAACCATTTTTCTTTGCAAAATCTACCAATTTTTGTTTTGTATCTTCAGGTATGATTTTATTTCTAGATAAAATTCAAATATAATCTGTGCTTTCACCAAAAACCAAAGCATTTTCATAAGCAGGATCTATCATCACAACGTTATATTCTGAATAAAAAGGTCCAAAGAAAGAAACTTTTAAAGCTGCTTCTTGCTCACAACCTGTAAATTTCGCTTTACGTTCAGATTCTTCCCACTCATTTTTTACATAGTTAAAACCTTTGTTTATCACTTTTATTTTGCCGTCCTCACGTTTAGAATAGTTGGCAGTAACATTTTTTAAATCCTTTTCATGCTTAAAATCGAACCTTGGCACCTTGTACCACTGTCCTAAGTATTGATCTGCATCAAAATTCTGTACAACTTTTACTTTCGAGCTCATTTTAGGTTTTGTACTGCAAGCTGCCAGTCCAGCTACTTAACCAATTTTTGCTAGTGCGATGATAGCGTTTTTTAAATTTTTCTTTTTCATAATCTATTTTTTTTAATGTTTTGTTATTTACAATTTTAGAATAAACTTAACTGATTGCTTGAAACCTGACTTTCGTATTCAGGGGAGCCAATTCACCTAAACGGGTTTTGGTATCGGCACAAATCATAAAATATTGAGCTCTATTAAACCTGTTCGGGAAGAATTGGTATCTGTAAAAATTATAGGAACGATGATATTAAACAGAAATCCTTAAAATTTCTTTGCAGAAACCGAGCAGTTGGCTTTTGATCCTGGAAGAATTATTCCTGTTATCGATTTAACGAATGATCCCTTGCTTCAAGCTCGTGTATTTTTTTATATGGATACACAAAACTACAGATTAGGAGGGGCAAACTTCCATGAAATCCCAATCAATATATCTGTAAACGAAAAACATAATAACCAAAAGGATGGCACTTCCAGAATTAATATTTTAAAAGGCTAAGTAAGTTATTTTCCGAACAGTAAAGCATCCGGATGCCCTTATCACGCCATGTTGAAAGGTCAAGAAGGCTTTAAATCTCAAGAAGTGGTGGACGGTAAAAAAATAAGAGCAAGATCAGAATCATTTGCAGACCATTTCATTCAAGCTACACTGTTTTTCCATACGCAATCAGAGCCCGAAAAAAACCACATTATCAACGCTTTAAGTTTTGAACTTAGCAAAGTGAAAGATGCTAAAATAAGAGAGCGACAATTGTCAATTTTGAACCAAATTGATAAAAATTTAGCAAAAAAAGTTGGCGATCACTCAGGCATCCGACCACCTCAGGAACTCGATGAGCTGACCTAAGAAGTTGCACGTCAAAATCATCCTAATTATCCTATTAAACTTAAAAAACTAGAGATTGAGAAATCATCAGCACTTAGTATGAATATTCCTAAAGGAGAAGAAATATTAAAACCAGAAAAGGTGCTTTTCTTGTAAACGAGGGAGTTTCTAAAGAAAGCGTAGATGCATTAAAACCAATTCTAGAAAAAGAAGGGGCTGAACTCGTTTTAATTTCTTCTAAGGTCGATACATTAAATTTGATGATGGCAGTCCAACAGAAATTAAAAATACGTTTTTAACAGATCCATCGGTATTGTATGATGCAGTATACACGCCAGCGGGATCTTCGGGTGATAAGCTATTATCCAATCCTGATTATTTTGAGTTTATTAAAGACGCTTATAGACATTGTAAGGCTTTGGCATTTGCAAAAGATGCAGAAAAATTAATTGAAAGATCTTTTGTAGGGAAAGATCGTGCTGTTGCTATAGAAACCGACAATAAAAATTGGGTTAAAGATTTTATAAGTGTTTTAAAAGAGCATCGGGTTTGGGACCGAGAAGGTAGCAGAAAAGTTCCATCATAATTTATTACAATGAAAAAAAATAATATAGATAAAGCAAAAGTTGCCAAAACTGTAGGAATTACAGGCTCTTCAAGTGGACTAGACTCAACAACTGCACAAGAATTTACCAAAAAGGGCTATCAAATAATATTAGCAGTGCGAGGTGAAAATTGCTTACAGAAAGCTGCAAATGAATGCAGAAACTTAGGAGCTACAGTTTTTTATAAATCTATCGATATGGAACTGCCCAAGAGGTCAAAAATTTAGTTGATTTTGCCTTGCAAAAATTCGGGCGAATAGATGTCTGAGTAAATAATAATGACGCAATGGCAAGAGGTAAATTTGAGGAAATCCCATGGAGACACTATCTCTTCCGTGTAATATAATTTTACAGAGAGAGGGTTAAGTTTATTTTTATAATTATTGAACTCTATTTTATCTTATCTTTTATACAGAATCGAGTAATAGACGACACTATCCCGTAAAGTGTGTAAGTTAAAAAGTTTAGGTTTTGATTTTATAATCTGAGCCTTTCTTCAAAAATAAGCATAAATTGGTTTAAAACCAATCCCCAGTTTTGGATGGGCATTGTCCACTTTTTGGTGGCTTCTCTGAGGGCAAGATACACCGATTTCATCACGGCATCATCCGTTGGGAATGACATTTTGTTTTTGGTATATTTTCTTATTTTTCCGTTCAGATTTTCGATTAAGTTGGTGGTATAGATGATCTTACGAATTTCCAAAGGGAAGTCGAAGAAGACGGTGAGCTCATCCCAATTTTCCCTCCAGGATCTGATGGCGTAAGAATATTTGGATTCCCATTTTTCGGCGAAGTCCTTTAATGCCGCTTCTGCAGCCTGTTTATTTGGTGCGGTGTAAATGTGCTTCATATCTGAGGTAAAGGCTCTTCTGTCCTTCCAAACAACATATTTACAAGCATTTCTAATCTGGTGGACTACGCAGATTTGTGTTTGTGACTGAGGGAAAACGGATCGGATGGTTTGAGTAAACCCATTGAGATTGTCAGTAGCGGTAATCAGAATATCCTCTACGCCGCGGGCTTTGAGATCCGTTAGTACGCTCATCCAGAAGCTGGAACTTTCGTTCTTTCCCAGCCACATGCCTAAAACCTCCTTTCTGCCTTCACGGTTCAAGCCCACTGCAAGATAGATTGTTTTGTTGATGACTTTGGAATTTTCCCGAACTTTAAAAACGATACCATCCATCCACACAATGAGATAAAGATCATCCAGGGGACGGTTTTGCCAGCTCACCATTTCACTGGAAACTGCGCTGGTGATGCGGGATATAGTGGAAGTAGAGACCTCAAAATCGTACATATCCCGAATCTGTTCTTCGATATCGCTTACGCTCATCCCTTTTGCATAAAAAGAGATGATCACGTTTTCTAAGCCTTCGATTATATTATGTCTTTTAGGAACTAAAGCAGGTTCAAAATCCCCATTACGGTCTCTGGGAACCTTGATTTCAGATTCTCCAAAAGAGGATTTTATTTTTTTTGTTCCGTGACCGTTACGGTAATTTCCGTCTTTGGTCTTTTCATGCTTTTCGTTGTCCAGATGGGCATCGAGTTCAGCGTTCAGCATGTGCTCTACGGCACTTTTATGCAATTGTTTGAAGAAAGACGTCAAGTCTTCTCCACTTTTAAAAGATTTGTAAAATTCTTTGTTGCTTAATAATTCTTCTTTGTCGATCATAACTGTATAAAGGTTTAAAAATAGTAAAAAGTTATTTCCGGAAAATTTCCGGGCTTGTAAGGCCCCGAAATTTTTCAGAATAACTTTTCAACTTACACAGTTAGTAGGACGCTACCTTTTAAAAAGAAAAAAAATTAGGTTTCGATTAATTTTCTTTTGTAATATTCCTTTTTTCTTCTTTTTAGAGTTTCAGATTTTATCTGCTGTGTTATCTTCAAGACTTCGTCGGCTCTTCCAAAATACACATCCGCTGGAGTGAGATTCTTCAAAGATTCGTGATAACGCTCATTGTTGTAGCGGTTTACAAACACTTCCAAAGCGGCTTGCAATTCCTCCGGACTGTAATAATGATGCAGTTTCACCACATTTTTCATCGTCCTGTGGTAGCGTTCAATCTTGCCTTGTGTCTGTGGATGAGCGGGCTTTCCATGGATTTGCTTCATGACGTGATTATCGTGTAAATAATCCTTTAATCCCTCGGTAATATAGCAAGAACCGTTGTCCGATAGAAGTTTCGGAACTTGTCCTTTTCTTAAACCTGCTTTCTTCACAGCTCGGTCAATGGTTCTTTGAACATCATTCACCTTCATATTTCGGCACAATTCCCAATGAACGATATAGCGGCTAAAATCGTCAATCACCGTGCTTAGATAGTACCAGCCCCAACCCAGAATTTTAAAGTAAGTAAAATCCGTTTGTTCATTGTATTTTTATTTTATTTTTGAATTCACGAATCTCGACCCTCGATTTGCCACATTTCGTGAACAAAATTGGTTTTATCTTTAAATTCATTCGAGGCAGAAATCAGGATGTGCGATGGAGCCGTTATCAGTCCTCTTTTCTTTAAAATACGGTAAACACTGGATTCTGAGATATATACACCCTTCTCATCGGTGATTTTATGAGCCAGTTCTCTGCTGGAGAGTTCAGGATAATTCAAAGCGATTTCTACCACCAGATTTTTCTCTTCTTCAGGAATGCTGTTCCACTGCCGCCTGGAGGAAGATGGAGAAGGTTGAAATCCCCATTCTCCTTTCTCCAGATATAAATTATACCACTTATAGAAGGTGCTTTTGTGAATACCAAGTTCCCTGAGCATCCTGTTGACACCGATTTCACTACGGGTAACCATTTGGATGATTTCCAGTTTCTTCAGGTAACAACCTCATATACTTTCTGTATTTTTCGGTTATTCCAGAATTTCCAAACTTTTTTTTACGATGTCGTAGCGGATGACAAGGTCGGCAACCGTCTCCTTGAGTTTGAGGTTTTCTTCCCGAAGCTGAGAGACTTCTTCGGAGGTTGCCTGGCGAAGAGTATCTCCGGAGAGCTGCTTTTTACCGGCTTCAATGAACTCCTTATTCCATTTGTAGAAGGTAGATTCCTGAATACCGTGCTTGCGACAGAGTTCGGCTATGGAGGTTTCAGCCCGAAGGGCTTCCATCACAATGAGGATTTTTTGTTACGCAGCGAAAATCCTTCTGGTTTTTCTGCGGATGTCTTTTAAATAATTTTCAGGATTACTGATTGGTTTTTTGGCTGTCATAATAAATCAAATTTAATTATTTCTTTGTTCTGTTTATTATGAAAACACTATCTTAAATCAGTACACTTTTTGCTGACGATTTACAAAGTAGAGAAAATATGTAAAGATTTATGTTTATTGATAGCTATCTTATCACTAACTCTTCAAAAGATATACATTTTCCAATTACTCGAAATCATAAAACGTATAATTATTTTATTTTTATTTAACAATTAAATACTTCAAATATAAACTTTTAGGAAGCTTTCCAGAAGCTCCAAACAGTTCCATTATAATTACATAATAATTTAAGAGTGGTATCAAAAACTATCAAACCGGATGTTGGAGACTGAATATCCTTATAAGTATTTACTAATGGCAAAATCATAGCTTTATCAGAATCTTCTAATACTAAGATTCCAGGTGTTTGGGAAAGTTTCCCAATAGCAACTTTTGCTTCTTGTAATTCTGAATATTTATTCTGAATAGTAAGATCTGCTTTTCCTGTTGTATCTACGGTATAATCATACCATTGATTTGAGAGTTTAAGCTTCATTTTCATATCCGCAGTATCAAAAATAAGAGTTCCCGGAACTGCACCTGCGGCATCTGTATTTATAGCTGAAGTTACCATTGGAACCGCTAAACCCTTTGGTTCTGTACCAAATTCTAATGAAACCGATTTGTTTGTGAGTGTAGTTTTTCCTTTTCCTATAATTACTTGAGAGAATCCTAATATAGGAATTAAGCAAAGTAGGCAAAAATTTTTTTTCATCATTTGTATTTTTAGTTATCACATGTTTGTGTATTGAAACATTTCCATTGCGCTCCATCAAATATACTTAGGCAATTCAAATCTGTGTCAAAGACTGCCATTCCTATTGTTGGAATTAGATTATTTTTTTGAATCGTTGTCATTCTGTTAAGAACAAAACCCTTTGTTTTAGCTTCTAAAACTGTATGAGCACCTTTTCTAACCATTGGCCAGTTATCCCCATTTTCTCCTGCTCTTCCAAGTGATGTTATTCCATGTAAGCTTTCCATTACAGTTCCAGTAGTTGATGCAGATTTATAACATTTAACAGGTGCAATTACTGTTACTGTTACTGCTGCAGATTTACAATATATTGGATTAGATTTATCACATATTGTATAATTGAATTTATATGTACCTGGAATCACTGTATTTTGAATGATTATTTTACCTTCTGAATCAATAGAGAAACCTGCTGGAAGATTAGATGAAGTAATACTAACTAATGAACTGGTGACAACTGTACCATTAGATGTATCATTATTAAGAATAGAAGAAGTAACATTATAGCCTTGATTAACTGTATAAGAGTCATCAGCTGCATCTAAATCTGCAAAAGCACTTATGTCCTTAATATACACTCCACAATCAAGTTGATCATCACTCGAATCAGCAATAATAATTTTAAAAGTATAAGTAGAACCAGGGATTAGATTACGTATAGAGTAATTAATTAGCTTTGAAATACCGTTATGTTCAGTATATACCACTCTTGGACCAGGTTGAGGTTCCGGGTTATCATAATAATAAGTAATCCCATTGTTAACATAGGTCTGAGTTGTATGTCCGTTATTAATATAATTTGAAGCCTGCGACGGGTCAAAAGCAGGATTAGGATAAAACGAAGCATTATTACCACGAATACCGGCGTTTATTGTGCTGACATTAGTATCTTTTCCATTTGGTAACTTAGCAAGATTTACATTTCCACTAAGTCCCGGACCTGAAATAAAAAATCCAAATGAGTCATTATAAATAGATCCAGCATAATTAGGATATTCTTCGGAACCAAATTGATATGCAATGTTAACTCCAGAAACAGTATTTGCTAAAGTAATATTAAATTCATACGAAATAACATCATGAACTGCATTTGCATCAATATTAACTAAATCTATATCGGTGTAAGTAACACCGCCAGCGGGACTGTTACTTGTAGCACCATAGGTATTCATTTTTGTAAGATCACTGGATGCAGAACCTGTTGAAAAATAAACACCTTTGTCCATTTGCAAATTTGCTCCCAAACCTTGTGTAAAAGTTGCTATTTGAGTAGATTTCCCAAATTTTATCACACCTCCAGTTATTGTAATATTTGAACCCGCGAGACTCGAATTAATTCCGGATACTGTAGGAGAAACAGTAAAATTAACTGGCGTCTGTGCAAAAATTGGAATTGTTACTACTAATAAAATAAAAAATATTATTTTCCTCATTTGTGTTTTTTTTGATTAGACAAAACTATCATTAATTTTCTTTAAAAGCAAATAAACACACTCCCTATAAATACCTATATAAAAAAAGATCAGTGTTACTCGCGAAAAAATAATTTCATCATTTTATTATCTATTTAATAGAACTAGTAATTGTAGTTTCTCTATTAACAAATAATTAGATACCCAAAAGATACCCTAACAAACATAAAATATTAAAAATCAATCATATAAAAACTAAACCACATGCTCTTGAATCCAGATATTTATATCTGCACTCGAAGGAATATTTAATCGTTTACGGATTGAATTTTTTCGATTTTGAATTGTCTTGATAGATTTGAAAGTGTAGTTTGCAATTTCTTTTGTTTGAAAACCTAAAAACAGATATGCACAGAAAGTAAGTTCAGAAACATTCAAATCAGAATTAATTTTCAAAAGATTATTTTGAAAATTGGGATTCGCTAGTAAAAATTTTGAATAAAACAGAGGATTATTTTTTTTTGCCAATTCGATTATATCTTCAATTGGCGTAGAAATTTTCCCTTCGAGTTCTTCTACACTTTTTTCATGTTGTAAAATAAGTTCTTCTTTAGATTCTAATAAAATCTCTTTTTCTTTAATTTTCCTTCTATTCTTTATTTGTACAACACCTATAATTAAGCCTGAAGAATATAACGCTATAATACTAAACCAAATAAGGAGCTTTCATTTAATCTGCGTTCTGAAAACAAGCATTTAGATCGGCCTTTTTTATATTATGAGCCAAATTTGTTTGGAACTATTTTATTATCGTTATTGTCCTATGAATTTGGTGATATTCCGGATTTTCTTCAAAAAATTGCAAAAATCAGGAATGTTGCAAGCGTAAAAATCAATCTTCGAAAACCGAAATGGGCAAAGAAAAAAATTAATGAATTCTGGGGTGCAGAAGGGGAAGTAGAATTGTTATTAAGATTTTTGGAAAGCTTAGAGCAACCATTAGATTCAGTTCCTTTCGCAGATTCAAAACTGGGAAATGTTGTGATGGAAGCATGGGAAGATACTGTTTTAAATATTACAATTTTAGGGGCTGAAATGATCTACTCAACCCGCGAGTATTTTGTTGAAGAAAAACGATTGTTTGAAATTCTCAATACATTAATTATAGATGGTTTTCAACCTGAATTTGCATTCACTTTTAAAAACAATGATGATGTTCAATTCACTCAATTAAGTGAGGGCGAACAACAATTAATAATTGCGAAAGGCTTGATTGAATTATCGGGTAAAGAAAACACTTTATTCCTATTTGACGAACCTGATACCTATCTTCATCCTTCTTGGCAAAGAAAATATATTGAACTCATTAATAACAATATACCTGAAGATAACACATCACATTTTATAATTACAACACATTCACCTCAATTATTAAGTAATTCAGATAATGAGTACTCTGAAGTGAAAATTGTTGAAAACGCAAAAGTTTTAAACCATACACCAAATTACTATGGAAAGGATATTAGTACCATCCTATATGAACTTATGAATGTTGAAGAAAGAATACCCGAGGTTACGAAAATGCTTACTGTTTTATTTGGATTGATTGAAAATGAAAATTTAAATGAATCAAAAAAGAAATATGACGAATTAGTTAAATTACTCGGTACAGATGACCCTGAATTGATAAATGCAAAAATTCAAATTGATTATTTAGAGTCTGACCCAGGTTGTACTGATCTCCTTCTTCAGATGCTTTGAAAAAATTATAGTGTAGAGTCACATCGAAACATGAAATTAAATTACTCATTTCATCCGAAAAATAATTTAGTTTTCTGACCTCTTCTTTCCAAAACTCTCCCAAAATATAGTAGTTAGAATTAATTTCTGTTTTAATATAACTAATCAACTCTTTTAAAAATTCTGAAGAAATAAGCTTTAAAGCATCCGAGAATAAATTCCGTAGCTAGACGGTTGAAGCTTTTGTTTTACAATGCTGCTCCAATTTTTTTTAAAAAAAATAATTTCATTTTTGTAGGTGAATGAAAAATGCGCAAATATTTTTTGATCCGATTCTTTCACAGGAGTTGCATATCCGGTGAGAGATATTCCCCAGTCCGTATGGAATAACGAACTAACATTCAACGCCATTTCATCGGCAACTTCCTTAAAAACACAATAACCCTTTATCGCTTCCTGCTCAGCAACTTTCAAAAGTTTTACTTTTTTCTCAAGAGTATAGGCTGTTACCCGCTTTAAAAAAATTCAGAGGCATCTTTCATATGCGAAAATTAAACCTGTAGGCAGCCAGCAGTAACACTTTCTGCCACAGTAAATGATTCCTAGGCAGATTTCGGTGCCTCGCCGACATAATCGAACAAAGACTGTTTAAATTCCATGAGAATACATTCTAATTAATTAAAAATACGTCTCTTCTAATACTACAGAGATTTACTTATATCCAGAGATCAAGTACGATTATTACACATCCATCCTGCTTTTTATCAAATATTTCATATTTTTTTGCCACCTCATCAAGGGAAAGGCAGTGCGTGATGACATGATCATATTTTACCTGCATGGTTTCCGCATATTTCATTGATTTATCTATGATCGCATGAATCGGAGATTGCCCCGCTTTGAACGTAAAGCCTTTATCAAAAAGTTGACCTACCCAAAAACTGTCATAATTCATTGGGTAAACTCCTAATATGGAAACAAAACCTTCGCCTCTTACTCCACTCATACATGCCTCCAGCACTTTGATAGAACCTTTTTCAAAATTGCCAACTGCCTTTGCTCTATCCATCAGATTTATACCCACCATACAACTCGGCATCGCCAAACATTCCACCTTCTTTTTCAGTAACCAAGCCTCCTTCGGGAGCATAATTTTCTATATTGGAGTTTTCACCGCCTGATGGTAAATCATGCTGGCAGAAATCACACCCCCCGCATGCAATCAGAAATTGAACAACAACTCTGTCACCCACTTGTAGATGGTTGATGTTTTTTCCTATTTCCTCCACAATTCCCATAAACTCATGTCCCATTACCATAGGACGTGGCTGAGGAATTCCTCCCGAATACCTTTGAAGGTCACTGCCACAGTTTGCGGTAGATGTTACACGAAGAATAATATCATTTTGATCTTCAAGCTTTGAAGCATCGACGGTATCGCAGGTAATATTACCCGGCGAATGAAAAACTGCTATTTTCATATTATTATATTTTGTGGTTTGGAGTTTATTCGTTAGCATGTGGTCATTAGACCCTAAAAAACTGATACGTGAATTATGAATACAAAATATCAATCCGTCAATGGAACACTTTTACCTATATCTATTAAAAATTTAGGTAACCAGTACAATCAATTGATTTTTGATTGCTGGTTTTTGTATTATCTTTAGATAGGAATTGTACTATTTATTATTAAAAGATCTACTATAATCAGAAATATTTAATTTTTGATATTCTAGTAACTTCAACACCACATTAATATGATTATCGATCAAAATCTTTTGCAGTTATACGGTGCAGAAACAACAAATTTTAAAGCCCATGATACAATATTTCAGGAAGGTGATACGCCAAAACGCTACTATCAAATAATAGAAGGCAGAGTTAAATTAAATCATTACGATCAAGAAGGGAAAGAGATTATTCAAAGCATTTTGTTTTCAGGACAGAGCGTTTGTGAGTTACTTCTCTTTATAACCGAAAAATATCCTGTCAATGCGATAACATTAACTCCGTGTGAAATCATTACCATTCCAAAAGACAACTTATTTAAATTACTTGCTGATCATCCGAATGTATCTTTAGATATCAACAAGTTTATATCCGAACGATTGTTCGAAAAATTTGTCATGATGCAGCATAATTTATCATTGAGACCGGAGGTGAGGCTTTTGGGTATTCTTGACTACTTTAAAAGCTATAGCAATAACAAAGAAAAATATTCATTTTAGATTTATTTGACCAGAAAACAGATGGCTGCCATCACGGGTTTACGAATTGAAACCGTAATTAGAACTATTAAGAAAATGGAAAGTGATCATGTATTGAAATTGATTAATAGTAAAATATTTTATTAAAGCCTACTAATTGTAATTCATATTGGGTAGAGGAATTTTTCAAAAAAATAACAATATCTAAATCTACAGTTATAACCAACTATTACGTATTTTAACTTTTATTTTAAGATAGTGGCAATTATACAATAATAACTGACAACATATATAGAATCAAATAATTATGATTTAATTAACATCTTTATGATAAAAGCCTTGAAATAAGTTTATAAATCCCGATATCATTACATTTTATATTTAACAATTAATTAATTATAGGGTTAATAAAAAATAAAACATACTAGAGCATGACTCAAAACATATCATTCAAATAGTGTTTGCATTATATTTGATACATAATAATTGCTGATGAATTATATGATCTCCTAACAAACAATCGAGTTTTAGCAATTTTTGCATGGAATAAAGTTTGAGGAATATTTTTAAAAAGATGCAATCCGCTTCATGATGGTCTACCATCTTAAATTAGATTGTTGCTTTAAAAAAATATTGTAAAATGCAGTAGAATTATGACATTCGCATTACGCTGAGGATCCTACATTGGGAATTTTCATCCATTTTTATCACTAACCATAAAAATAAAAAGTATGTTTTTTAAAGAAGAACTTCTACTCTCCATTGGGGCAATAGAACAAAATTATAGTTCAGGAGACTATATATTCCGGGAAGGTGAAACTCCAAAATTTTATTTTCAGATTGTTACTGGTGATGTTAAACTCAATAACTATAATAGTTCAGGTAAAGAATTTATTCAAAATATTCTTAGTTCAAAAGATCCTATAGGAGATTATATGTTATATCTCAAACAGACATTCCCCGTAAATGCTGTAGCTCTTTCGAATTGTACTATTATTAAATTATGTGCTAGTAGCTTCACACGCTATCTAGACCAGCATCCAAGCCATTATGTAGAGCACTGCAAATCCTTATCAAAGCACCTCTACCATAAATTTATTCTCATGCAGAAAATATCTTCAGCTAGTGCAGTTGAACGGATTAAGGAAGTATTGGACCTCATGAAGCAGAAACACGAAAATAAAACTCCATTTACATATGAAGTTCCCATTACACGTCAACAATTAGCTTCTTTAACAGGATTATGCGTGGAAACAGCTATCAGAGCTATAAAAAAGATGGAACAAGAAAAAATAGTCAGAATTACAAACCGAAAAATTATGTATTAACTTTATATAGATCTCACTATACAATGGGACAATTATATTACAGTTTAATCCTATAGATAAAAAGGAATGTTCTTTCGAGCATTCCTTCCTTATAATAAATCATCCTTTATTCATTTCTTCACAAAAGATAAGGAGTCTCGAGGGTCCTAATTTACAATTAGTGTAATTTCTTAATTCCAACTACTTTCTGGTTTCGTTATCTTTACTGAACTTGCCAAGCTTCTCATATTTTTTGTGAAGCTCATCCAGTTCATCTTCTGTTAAATCTTCGATATCCACAATTCGATTGTTGGCTCTTTCATGAGCTGAAATCAATTCGTTAAGCTTTATCTGGATGGCCTTAGAATCTTTATTCTGTGCTTTTTGAATTAGAAAAACCATGAGAAATGTAACGATGGTGGTTCCTGTGTTAATAACCATTTGCCATACTTCAGAAAATTTAAATACCGGTCCTGTAGCTGCCCAGATAATAACCATTATACTTGCCCCGATAAAGGCACCCGGACTTCCTGCAAAACAGGCAGCCCAATCTGCAAATCTGTCAAAAAAATTCTTTTTCATGTTATAAACTATATGTAAAAATTATTATTAATATTGAAATATACTTAATAAAGATTATGTGTTTAATGATCCTTTTTTTTGACCCACTTCTCAAAATATTTGGCTAGGAACCGAACTTTTACAGTTAAATAGTTTAGATAAATAAAATTCTTACTGCCCAATCAAAACTTTTATGAGAGTTGCCAAATTTCGAAAAAATCAACTCTGTTTAATATGATCATGATCACATCAATATGTATTTTATGAGGGGTTTGTTTGTATCGCATGTACTGTAAAAGATGTATTTCTTCTGTAACATGGAGAAAAGTAAAACTATAGCGATATAAAAGAAAATCCTCAAAAATAATTAATTTAACTAAATACTTGACAATAGAAATTGCTCATTTAACCACTTCCTATTGTCTAATTACATTTATTTTTAATGGTTGCCCATTACCACCTACTACTTCATTTATATGCCCAGTTGTAAAGTTGGCACTGTTATCAGCAAGCTGAATAAAGATCGAAGCAAGCTCAGCGGGCTGTCCCGGTTTGTCGCGTGCCGTATCTTTACCAAATTTTTGAATTTCTCTTGTGTTTGTCCTCCACTGATTTCAAGAGCAGTCCAAACGGGTCCTGGAGCGATACCATTCACATGGATTCCTTTGATCCCAATTGCTTGGCTAATGAATTTATATAGCTTGTGGTGGCTGCCTTTGTTCATGTATAATCCTATAAATCCTCAGATGGATCATAGGCCTGTACTGATGTAAGATCAATGATACAGGATCCTGGTTTGGATGTGGTAATGCGGCCTTTATTATCCAGAACGGAGCATAAAAATTGGTTGTCATAGTCCTGTCATATTCTTCGGTATGTATATCCATTATGGATTCATGATTTTTTAAATGACCAGCATTATTTACCAAAATTAATACCGCTCAATTCCTTAACAGTCTTAGATACTAATGTTTTAGAGAAACTTTCATATCTTATATCTCTGGAATAGCAATAGCTATGAAGCCTGCTTTTTTAGGGGAGCGATTACCTTCTTAGCATCAGCTTCTTTTTCAGGAAGATAGTTTATTGCAACATCAGCTCCTTCCCTCGCATCTGCTATAGCAGTTGCTTTTCCGCTACCTGAATCTCCTCCAGTAATTAAAGCTTTTCTTCCTTTCAACCTGCCAAAGCTTATATAACTTTTTTTCACCATAATCAGGAACTGGATCCATCTTACCTGCTAATCCTGAAAATGGCTAAAACTGCCTCTTAAAAGGTGGTTTAGGATATTCTGTTACGGGATCTATCAATACTAAATCCCTTTGATTTTCTTTTTTTTGTAATGAAGATTCTCTTAAATTGATATGGATGTTTGACACATCCTCACCCATTTCATTACTTTTTGTAGTCTGCTTTTTCATTAATAGAGTATTTGGTGTGATAAATTGATAATGAAAGCTTAGCAACTATAAGACCAATAAATAATGTATTATCAAAATATGGTACGTGAAAATCAGATTCTAACTATAAACACCGATCACTAATTAAATTTTTTAAGTGTAATTACTTCTAATATTGCAAATCAAAGAAAATAAAAATTCATTATTCAATCCCAAAACAACTCCTACCTAATATATTACATACTCTATATTAAGACATTTCAATTAATCCTTTTTCACACGGCACAATCATTGTATGTTTTATTCAAAATAAAGTACAATGAAAGCAATTTGGAACGGCGCCATTGGCTTTGGTTTAGTCAATATTCCTGTAAAGATTTATTCCGCCACTGAAACCAGCAAATTGGATTTGGATATGCTTGATAAATCCGATTTTTCGAATATTAAATTCAAAAGAGTAAACGAAAAAACAGGCAAAGAAGTGAAGTGGGAAAACATCGTGAAAGGATATCTCATGGACGGTAAATACATCATTCTTGATGAAGAAGATTACGAAGCTGCGAATCCCGAAAAATCTAAAATACTTTCCATCGACCAATTTGTAAAAGAAGTGGAAGTCGATTCCGTTTATTTTGAAAATCCATACTTTTTGGAACCTCAAAAAAATGGTGAAAATGCGTACCAATTGCTGTTAAATGCACTATCCAAAACTAAAATGGTTGGCGTCGGCACTTTTGTTCTTCGTGAAAGTGAAGCTATCGGAATGATTCGCCCTTACAATGATGACGTTTTGGTCTTAAACAGATTACGATTTGCTCAGGAAATTCGAGATTATGAAGATTTAAAAATTCCCTCTAAAAAAGTTCCAAAACCAGCCGAACTGAAAATGGCGGTAAGTTTAATAGAACAGCTTTCGCAGGAATTTGATCCTCTACTGTACAAAGACACCTATTCCGAATCTTTAATGAAAATTATTAAGCATAAAGCGAAAGGACAAGGGGTAAAAGTTAGAAAAGCAGAACCTGCCAAAGAAGGCAAAGTGATTGATTTGATGGCTCAGTTAAAAGCCAGTTTACAGACTTCCAAATCCAAAAATGCATCCTAATGGCTCTCAAAGACTATAATGAAAAAAGGAAATTCGACGAAACGAGCGAACCGAAAGGAAACACAAGAAAAAGCAAAGACAAGCTCATTTTTGTAATTCAAAGACATGCTGCGTCGCGACTTCATTATGATTTTAGATTAGAAATGGAAGGCGTTCTGAAAAGTTGGGCAGTTCCAAAAGGCCCATCATTAAATCCAAATGATAAACGATTGGCGATGATGGTGGAAGACCATCCTTACGATTATAAAGATTTTGAAGGAAATATTCCTGAAGGAAATTACGGGGCGGGACAAGTGGAAGTTTGGGATAGGGGAACGTATGAACCTTTAGATCAAAATTCAAAACTTTCTGATGAAAAGGAATTGCTGAAAGAGTTAAAAGCCGGTTCGTTAAAATTCGTTTTACACGGAAAAAAATTAAAAGGAGAGTTTGCTTTGGTTAAAATGAAAAATGCAGAAAATAATGCATGGCTTCTCATAAAACATAATGATAAATTTGCAGAAGAACGTTATGATGCCGAAGAAAATACAACCAAAAATTCTCAGGTTACAAAATTTTTAGAGGAAAAAAAAAGTCTAAAAAGCAACCGAAAGAAGTCATAACTTCTGAAATAAAACCAAAATTTCAAAGATTCAATTCTTTAGTTAACGAAAAAAAATTAAAGAATTTCATTAAACCAATGTTCGCAAAACCTCATGAAAAAGCATTCGACAATGAGGATTGGATCTTTGAAATAAAATGGGACGGTTACCGCGCTGTTGCCGATCTCAGAAAAAAACAGCCACTTTTCTATTCACGAAACGGAATTTCCTTTTTATCCAAATTCGAAAAAATTTCGCAGAATTTCGAAAGTCAAAAGCATAAAATGATTCTAGATGGTGAAATTGTTGCTTACGACGAAAACGGAAGACCGAATTTCCATTTATTACAGCAGATTGGAAACAACCCAAATTTAGCCCTAGTTTATCAGGTTTTTGACATTTTGTGGCTGAATGGTCATTCTACTGAAAACATTCCTTTAATTCAGCGAAAAGAACTTTTAAAAGAAGCGTTAATTGAAACAGACGTTATTAAATATTGCGATCATATTCCGGAAAAAGGCATTGAATTTTTTAATCAAATAAAAAAAATGAACTTGGAAGGAATGATTGCCAAAAAATCTGACAGTCTTTATATTGAAAATCACCGAAGTTCCGATTGGCTGAAAATAAAATTCACCAACACAGAAGAAGCTATTATTTGTGGATTTACCGAACCTCGGGGTTCAAGAGAAGGTTTTGGAGCCTTGATTTTAGGGAAATATAGCGATGGAAAATTGATTTACGCCGGACATACCGGAACCGGATTTACTAAAGAATTGATTCATGAAATTCATTCAAGATTAAAAAAATTAACGACAAAAACTTCACCGTTTGATGCCATTCCTAAAACTAATATGCCGGTAACATGGACAGAACCTATATTAGTGTGCGAAATAAAATATTCTGAAATTACCAAAGACGGAATGTTCCGACATCCGGTGTTTATCACGATTCGTGAAGATAAAAATCCTGAAGATGTAAAGGAAGAATCTAAAGAAATGAAAGCAAAAACTCCATCAATGAAAACAGAAATTTCTGAGAAAGAGAAAGAAATTACATTGAATAAATTTACCCTCAAACTCACCAATCAGGATAAAATTTATTTTCCGAAAGACAGCATTACCAAAGGTGACTTGGTCGATTATTATCAGTCAGTCGCGCAATATATTTTACCCCATCTAAAAAACCGACCGCTTTCTTTAAACCGCTTTCCAAATGGCATTGAAGAACAGGGATTTTATCAGAAACATGCAGGTGATAGCATTCCGGATTGGATTAAAAAAACAGAGGTGTATTCGGAATCCACCGACAAGTATATCGATTACATCTACTGCAATAACAAGGAAACTTTGGCTTATCTTAATAATTTAGGCTGTATTGATCTCAACCCTTGGAATTCTTCACTTCCAGATTTGGATCATCCTGATTTTTTGGTTTTCGACCTTGATCCTTCGAGAAAAAATACATTTGCTGATGTAATTGAAACAGCTTTACAGCTGAATGAAGTTTTAAAATCTATCAAAATTAAAGGCTATTGTAAAACTTCCGGAAGTAGCGGAATTCACGTTTATATTCCGATGGGTAGAAGATATGATTTTGACCAGGTAAAAGATTTTGCGCATATTTTGATGAAACAAGTCAATGAAAAACTGCCAAAACTCACGACATTAGAAAGAAGTTTACAAAGAAGGGACGACAAGAAAATCTACCTCGATTATCTTCAAAACCGAATCGGACAGACTTTGGCGAGTGTTTACAGCGTTCGTCCGAAAGAAGGCGCTTCCGTTTCGATGCCTGTGGAATGGGAGGAATTAAAAAAAGGATTAAAACCAACGGATTTCAATATTCATAATGCTTTGGGGAGAATTAAAGAGAAGGGGGATTTGTTTATACCTGTTTTGGGAAAGGGAATTGATATGATAAGGTCATTGGAGTTGTTGCAGAATATTTAAATTTTGACCTGAAAAAGACAGAAAGGTCTATGAATTATTTATATGTCGAAAATAATTTCTTCTATAAAACAACTATAAACCAAAAGAATTAAAGGTAAAACTTTTAATTCTTTTCAGAGATTAAATAAGTTTACATTTCGATTAAGTGATAAGTTCTTTAAAGGATTGGTCTTTTGATTCTAGAGATTTGTCTCTATCAATCTTAATACGAATTAAATTTTTACTGAATGAATGAGATACGTTATTTTCTACCGTATATCTTCTTTAAAACATTTGCAGATAACTCAAAGTCAAAAAGCATAGGCTTTAGTAGGCTTATATAGATATTAAGAATCATCTTTTCAGATGCAACACTTTCCGCTAATTGTACGCTTAATATTGATTTTCCTTTACCTGTATCATGAATTTCGGACTTGAAATAGAATTTAAGTCCGTTGGTAGGCTGGTGTGAAGGTAGTATACCAGCTGCAGAAAGTTTACTCAATAAGCTATAACTGATATTTAAATAAGATATTAATTCTTTTCCTGTAAGAACTTCCTTGTCATTGACAAAATTATCTTTAATCAGTTTCTTAATTTCATTTAGCTCTTGCTGAATGAGTGGTGACATAATAATCTTTTGATTTTGAATTATGCCGTAAAATTAGTTGTAGCGAAACTCGATGAAATCGAAAAGCTCGGTTATCCGAACTTTTATTTATCTAACCGAACTTTTATTCAAAAAATCAGGCAGCACATCGCTAATTATTTTAATAGCACCTCTATTTTCTTCCCTTGAGATACTATCATAGTTTACTGGCTTAAAAGATTTTTTTTTGTGTAAAAAAGAAATTACTATAAAATGTATTGACATCTCTGTTTAAAAATGGTTTAAAAAGATCAAAAAGAAGGTAACTCAACTCTTTTTGATTCGAAGTTATGTACAAATATCTGATTTCCCGTACTCGTAAAGTTCCAAAACAACCTTTTCAAAATACTCATAACTGAAAACTTTTACCAAATCAATATTTGTATTAAACTTTATGGAAGTATAATCTAAAAGATGTGATTTTAGTAGCAATGAATATAATTCCTCTATACGTTTTTTATCCAAACATTTACGAACTGTCTCTTTGCAACTATTTAAACTTGAAATCTGTTTAGTTTTTTTTATTTACAAGATCTTTAAAAAAGTCTACTCCTTTAGTCTTGTAATAAAATGCTGGTAAAAGGGTAACATTAAAAAAGATGCATACAATAAGAAATATTGATCCTAAAATCCAATGCAGGTAAAAAAAGAAATTAAGATAAAATCCAGTAAATAGGAAGAAGAATATAATAATAACTTTCCAAAAAAGTAAAGAATGTATGAATAAATTAAAATTACTCTGAAATTTTATGCGATAATATTTATTTCTCTGTTTATGAAGATTAAATTATTTTCCATATCATTTGAATTTTCGTAAAAATACGATTATTGCTATTATACGAAAACTATAACTATCTTTGAATCAGAAACATTGTTATACTAATGTTATTCTTGATGTAAAATAAAAAAAGCACTTACATTTTTGTAAGTGCTTTATAATCAAGTGGCCCCACTTGGGCTCGAACCAAGGACTTGCTGATTATGAGTCAGCTACTCTAACCAACTGAGTTATAGGGCCTCAAAATTTGGTTAAATTTTGTGAGTGCAAAAATACTAATTTTTCTGTGCTATGCAAATTTTTTATGACTTTTCTTGGCACAATTCTACCAACACCCCATTTGTGGATTTTGGATGTAAAAACACAACTATTTTATTATCAGCGCCATCTTTGGGTTCTTCTGATATAAATTGGAAGCCTTCTTTTTTTAATCTTTGGATTTCGAAAAAGATATCGTCAACGCCAAATGCGATGTGATGTATGCCCTCACCTTTCTTTTCAATGAATTTTGAAATAGGGCTTTCTTCTTTTGAGGCTTCTAAGAGTTCGATTTTGGAATCGCCAACTTGGTAGAAAGAGGTTACAACGCCTTCGCGTTCTACACGTTCTTGCTTGTAAGAGGGCTTTCCTAATAGTTTTGAGAATAAGTCGTCGGATAATCCTAAGGATTTGACAGCGATGCCGAGATGTTCTATTTTCATGTTTTAGATCTTATTATATTTGCGTGAGGGCGAAGTGCATTGTGGGAGCTCTTTCCCAGTGGCGGCAAAGCCGCCATTGGGGAAAGCGACTGCACGTAGACCGACCCGATTGTTTTTGGGTTAGGCAAGCTTCTGGCTTTGCTTTGGAAAAACAAAGGGGCACGCCCATATTATATCAAACAAAAGTATTAAATTTGCGCCATGAACGAAAGTAATAGACAAAGAAAAGTCGCACAAATTATACAAGAGGATTTTGCTGAACTTTTTAGAAAACAATCTGCCGATAGTAACCAGAATTTTCTAATTAGTGTTAGCGACGTTAAAGTGACTGCCGACCTTAGTATTGCTAAGATATATTTGAGCATCTTCCCGGCAGAATTACGAACGCCGATTATGAAGGAAATTGAGCAAAATAAAACTCAGTATCGTAATTTTATTGGGCAAAAAATGGGCAAACAGGTGCGTATTATACCTAATTTATCATTTTATCTTGACACAAGTCTTGACGATGTAGAACGTATCGAAAAAGAACTAAAAGGCGAAGGCGACAATCCTATTTTGTAAGATTTGTGAGAAATAATCCGCTTTATATCGCATCGCGTTACATTACTGCCAAAAAAGGTAGTCATGCTGTAACTTTCATCACTTGGCTTGCTGCCTTTGCGATGATGATTGCGGTGGCGTCGATGTTTGTGATCGTGTCGGTATTTTCTGCGTTAGAAGATATCAACAGTGATATGATTGCAAATCTACATGCGGATCTCACTATTAAAAGTAAAAATGGAAAAACGCTTACAAACATTAAAGACATTACTAGTCTTCTAAAATCGAATACTAATGTCGAGAGTTTTTCTAAAATGATTGAAGAAAAAGTCTACATCAATTACAAAGATAATGGCGAAATAGCCTATCTGCGTGGTGTAGATTCCGCTTACACACTTGTAAACCCGATTAACAAAACAGTTTTATACGGGACTTATCCAAGTTTTGAGTATTCTAACGAAGTTTTGATGGAAGGTCAACTGGACAATCGTCTGGCGATACCAGTCAACTCTTCGCAAGATTTTGCGACCATCTATATGCCGAAAGCAGGAAAAGGTATTATCCAGCAAGAGGACGACATTTTTAATAGAAAAGAAATTTATGTTACTGGGATTTTCCCAAGCAATGACCAACTCAACAACTATATTATTGCGCCAATAGATTTATCGCAACAGTTATTAAATCTTCCAAAAGACGCTGCCTACCAAGTCGTTATTAAACTTAAAAATCCAGAATTAGCAGACCAAGTTAAATTAACCTTATTAAATCAACTGAAAAATACAGTAGAAATAAGCACAAAATCTGAAGAGAATGCTGCTTTTTGGAAAATGATTAACACTGAAAAATTGATGATTTACTTGATATTCTCCTTGGTGATTTTCATTACAACCTTTAATTTGGCGGGAGCTGTTATTATTTTGCAACTAGATAAAGCGCCACAAGCCAAGACGCTACGTTCTTTAGGTTTTACACAAAAAGATCTTAATACGACATATTTTAACACAGGTCTTCTAATTGTAGTTATTGGTGTAATATTAGGACTGGTTATAGGGACAATCTTATGTTTTACACAGATACAAACTAACTTTTTCATGGCTGGAGAGAATCTCCCTTTCCCTGTCAAAATCACGCTTTTCAACTATGCAATTGTTTCTGCAGTTGGTTTATCTTTCGGAGTATTAGTTGCTTACATATTTTCTAGAAAGTTAAAACGCTAAATTTTAATTTTCATTTAATTATGGAGATTAAGTATAATCTGTAATTTTACAGTCAAATTTTATCTCGATATTAAAAAACTTTCTATTCTTTTGGGCTTGACGATTTTTGGTTTTGCCTCTGCACAAATCCCGAATAGATCTTATAATGGAACCAATGCACTAACAAATGCCGCACTGAAACTAAACCAAGTCAATTTATTACAACAGGTCACGTGGACCAAGGCTACGGAAGCGGATCTTATGGACTTTAGTTAGTTTACAAAACAACCGGCAGGGACAAATATTACGAAAAAAATAATACGATACTCGATATGTATTAGGAAAAGCCTGCGCCATCGAATCCTGATACAATTAACGATTCTTACGAATATAACTATGGATCAGCCATTGCTGACGGCAACCAATGTGGAAGTGCTAACCAAAATAATGAAGGTTTTTGCTACAACAGAGAGCACTCTTTACCAAAAAATTACTTTGGAGGACAGAGCGCGTCGCCGATGTCTAGTGATGCCAACTTTATAATCCCGTCGGATTATTACGTGAATTATCAACGGTCAGATTATAATTATGGCGAAGTAGGAACGGCAACAAAAACTTTCTCAAACGGTACAAAAATCGGCAACTATATACCACCAGATTATAACAATATAGTGTTTGATCTAATTGACGAATTCAAGGGAGATTTTGCAAGAATGCACTTATACTTCATCACAAGATATGAAAGACGACTTCCATCTTTTTATGCTTTGAACAAACCAGAAACGCCTATTGATGGTAGTACTTACCAAGGATTTACAACTTGTTATCTCCAGATGCTTTTGAGATGGGCAACACAAGATCCAGTTTCGCAAAAAGAAATTGACAGGAATAAGGCTGTCTATGTCTTCCAAGGTAATAGAAATCCCTTGATTGTTCATCCAGAGTGGATTTCAAAAATATGGACAAGCAATATGTCAACAGACGACTTGGTGTTTTCAAAAAACTACAAAATATATCCTAATCCTTTAAAATCGAGCGGCACTATATCTGTTGATGGTAAAAACCTGCAACATCGTACTAAAGCAAGGATATAAAATATTATAAGACAAATAGTTATGGAAATCGACCAACCATTCAAAAATGGCAATACAATCCAACTTCAAAATTTACCAAAAGATCTTTATGTTTTAAAAACAAAAGAATTAATTCGAAGTTTATCGTAGAATAGTTTAGTTTGTTATATTTGAGTAAAAGCATTCATATAGTCATGAATGCTTTTTTTTAAAATACAATTTTTAAACAAGCTTAAAGAGATTTTTGGGAGTTTTAATTTTATTTTTAAAAGTTAAATATTCTTTATCACTAAAAAATTCCTTTAATATAAACGGAATTTAATCTTAAACACAACTGATTAAAAACCAACACATTAAATAATATAGAATTTAATTAAAAAATTGTAAAGTCCTTGTAAACAAAGGCATTTTAAGATTAATTAAAAAATAATGAACAACTTTAAAATTAAAATGTATATTTACCGCCCAATTTTATTGAAAATGAAAAAAATCTCTCTTTTGTTAGGACTAGCTGCATTTGGATTTGCATCAGCGCAGATCCCCGCAGGATATTACAGTGGCACAGATGGATTATCTGGAGCTGCTCTTAAAACAAAATTAAGCGCTATTATTAGTGCTGGTTATGTTACTAAAAGTTATGACAACTTGTACAACGGATATCCATCAACAGATACAGACAAGTATTCGATTGCTGGTTACGAAAATGACGGAACGGTGTTAGATATTTATTCTGAAAATCCAAATGGTCCAGACCCTTACAATTACATACATGGTCAAAGAAAATGCGGAAGCTATTCTGCAGAAAACAACTGTTATAATAGAGAACACATAATACCACAAAGTATTTTCGATAAAAATTCTCCAATGGTTTCTGACATGCACCACATCCGTCCAACAGATGGAAAAGTAAATGGAATGAGAAGCAACTATCCTTTTGCAAAAGTAGACTCGCCCACCTTCACTTCCAAAAACGGAACTAAAGTTGGCTCTTCTAGTTCTCCAGGTTATTCAGGTTCTGCCGCTGAACCGATTAATGAATTCAAAGGAGATGTAGCGAGAATGGTATTATACTTCGCAACAAGATACGAAGATAAGTTATCTAGCTTCAACGCTAATGAAATATTATCAACTTCAAAATTCCCTGGACTACAGACTTGGGAGCTTAACACGCTACTTCTATGGCATCAACAAGACCCGGTTTCTCAAATAGAAATCGATCGTAACAATGCAACCTATATTTATCAAAACAACAGAAATCCTTTCATAGATAATCCAGAATTCGTTACAAGAACATGGGGATTATCTCCGTTAGCTGTTGAGGATACAGGTTTTTCTAAAAACTACAAAATCTATCCTAACCCTGCTAAATCTGGATCTTCTATTACGGTACAAGGCAGCGATCTAAAACAATATGACAAAGCTTGGATCTACAACATGGTAGGACAAAGAGTACAAGAGATTGATCAACCATTCAAAAATGGAAATACTATCCAACTTAATAACCTTCCAAAAGGAATCTATATTCTGAAAACTAGAGAATTGAATACAAAATTCATCGTAGAATAATTTCTGTTTAAACAACATTTCGAAAGCATTCAGAGTTTTCTGGATGCTTTTTTATTTTATTATTAAACCATTGTTTAACGTCTTCCATCATCTTTGCAGATTTAATAAAAATAAAAAAAAATGAATTTTAAAAATTCACAAAACCTTAGTATTCTGCCTTTTACAAATAAAAAAATATTGTTTATCTTTGATGCCCTTTCAAAAAAAATATTGGACTTGACATGAATATAAAAGGTCAAATTGTCGAAATCCCCTCCAACTCGCCACTTTATGGACTTCAGAAACCTGAATTCCAAAATAAAGAAGCTGAGCTTACTTGGGAAGCAGAATATCCTAAGTATTCATTATTTGACGGAATTTTAATTGGTGGTCATGATGGTATCGAACATTTTAAAATCGGTCAAAGAAAAGGTGTTAATAAAATAGGTGGCGCAAAAGAATCTCTTTATGTTATCGCTATCGACAAGTCTGAAAACAGAATTTTTGCTGGTGCCGGACACAATCATCCAGGTTTGTTTGCGAAAGTTTTTAAATTTTCAAAATCAGAGTTAAAATGGAATAAGGAGTTGTCAATCGATGCACCATTTAATGTTAAAATTGAAAATCAATCAACTAAAGATATTCTAGAAGCAAAGCTTTATCTCTTTAAAGAAATTATTTTTTTAGAATTTGAAAAAGAGATTGAAAAGGCAATTTTTAATCATTCGGTTACTATCTTCAACAACAATAATATTATCGCAACAATATAACAAGCTTAAAATAAGAATCGAGTTTATGAAACTAAAGTTATCTTTTTTAGCATCCATTATTACTTTTGTAGTAAATGCGCAATCGGCACCTGCTTACTATAACCAGGTCGATTTTAAGGCAACTGGTAATCAAATGAAAAGCCAGTTAGCAACAACCATCACCAGTACTCACACGACAACGATCTCTTACTCTCAACTTCAAGACCTTTTAAAAGTGAGTGACGTTGACAAAGATGTGGCTGGTAATCTTTTATTGATCTACGGATCTCAAAGTAGTGGCACACACCAAAGAAGTAGAAGCATCAACGAATCTTGGAATAGAGAACACGTATATGCTAAATCTAAAGGTACACCTAACTTAGGCACTTCTGGTCCTGGTGCTGATGGTCACCACTTACGTCCAGCTGACATATCGCTTAATAGCACAAGAGGAAATCTTTCTTTCGATGATGGTGTGGGCGCAATGGCGCAAAAGTCTAATCGTGGAGGTTGGTATCCAGGCGACGAGTGGAAAGGCGATGTTGCAAGAATCCTTATGTATATGTATGTGCGCTACGAAGATAGATGTAAGCCACTTAATATCACAATGGGACCTAGCACTTACTCTTCAGACTTTCCAGATATTTTATTAAAATGGAACATCGAAGATCCAGTTTCGGCTTTCGAAATACAACGTAACAACATCGTTGCTAACAAACAAGGAAACAGAAATCCTTTCATCGATAATCCTTATTTAGCAACAGTTATTTGGGGAGGTCCAGATGCACAAAATACTTGGCCAGATTCTTTTAACGGTGGAACATCTACCGATACACAAGCGCCAACTGTTCCTACTAATTTGGAAGCTAGCGATGTTACTTCAACTGCCGCTAATTTAACTTGGACAGCTTCTACAGACAACGTCGGTGTAGCTAACTATACAGTTTTCATGAATAATGAATATGTACAAACTGCTTCTAATAACAGCATCAACATTACAGGTCTAGCGCCAGAAACAACTTATACTTTCTTTGTTAAAGCTAAAGATGCCGCTGGTAACGTATCTGGTGCCAGTAATACAATAGAAGTAACAACAACAAAATCTAACGGAAATGGCGACGGTGATGGTGGCAACACAGGAACAACTTGTGGTACAGAAGCTTTCGATAATATCCCAGTTCCGAGTCAGCCCCCTGCATCAGCTTATTCATTAAGAGAGTGGTCAACTAATGGCGTTATCTACCAAGCAACTAATGCAAGAACTGACAAACAAATCTATATCGATGGTGATACTAACAAAGCAATCAACATCAAAACTGGTGGTACTAACGCAGGAAGCCTAAAAGCAAGCGGAATTACAGGGGGTATCGGAAGTCTTTCTCTTAAGACCTATTTGCCTTTCGGGACAGATAAAGCTGGAAGTCTTAGCGTTTTAATAAATGGTCAAAAAGTAGGATCTATCGATTATTCTACAAACAAAAAAACTTACACGATTTCTAATATTAATATTGAAGGAAATGTAGAATTAGAAATCATTGACCAAAATCTAACTTACATTAACCGTGTATCTCTTGACAACCTATCTTGGACATGTTATACTAAAATGGCAACAGACGAGTTGAAAAACGCTGATAACAAAATCAAAGTTTATCCTAACCCTGTTAAGAACCATGCGATTTTCCTTGACGGCATCAAAGCTTCAGAAAATGTAGAAATCTACAACCTTAACGGTCAAAAAGTTCAAAACTTTAACCAAGTTAAAAACAAGCAAAAACTTAACTTGAACAGATTGCCAAAAGGAATGTACATTTTAAAAACTTCAACATCTTCAACTAAATTTATTGTTGAATAGTATTGAAAATAATCACACTAAAGACCGGAGTTTTCTTCGGTCTTTTTTTATAACTTTACTTTATGGAACAGGCTAAGCAATTTGGACTTTTAGGAAAAAACATCTCCTACTCTTTCTCAAAAAAATATTTTGAAGAAAAATTCAAAAAATTATTCTTGCAAAAGCACTCGTATAACTTTTTTGATGTTCAGGATTTAAATAACATCAGCGACTTATTTAATACATCAACGCTAAGAGGTTTTAACGTAACCATTCCTTATAAAGAAACTATTATTCCTTTCTTGGATGAATTAAGTGAAGAAGCCGAAAAAATTGGCGCCGTTAACTGTGTCAAAATTATTGATGGCAAAAAAATTGGTTTTAATACCGATGCTTTTGGATTTGAAAAAAGTCTACTAATTCATAAAAAAATACATCATACCAAAGCTCTTATTTTGGGTGATGGCGGTGCTGCAAAAGCCGTTAAATTTATCCTCGAAAAACATAACATCGCATACAAAACGGTGTCTCGAAAATCTGAATTAAATTTTGAAAACCTAACGTCGGACATTGTTTCCGAACATTTTTTGATTGTACAATGCACGCCTGTTGGTACTTTTCCTAATGTTGATGACTGTATAAAATTTCCTTTCGAGGCTTTAACTAACCAACATTACATTATTGATTTGATCTACAATCCTACCGAAACATCTTTTATTAAAAACGCTAGAAAACATGGTGCTACAACCATGAATGGCTATTATATGCTAGAACAACAAGCGGAGAAAGCTTGGTCAATTTGGACAAAATAGCTTTTAAAAATGCTTTCAAATATCAAGGATTTAATAAAAAAACCTTAAAAGTTGGCTATTTCCATAAAAAAAAATTAATTTAGTACGATAAAAAGTTCTTATTCTAATAAAAAGTTGGGTTATGATAACAGAGACTGGAAATCCTGAAAATGAAGAAAACAAAGTATCTTTAGGTGAATCTCAAAACAATTCCGAGCAAAATCATCATCACGATGATATAGATTACGAAGCAGAAATAGAAGCTTTGCCCGAAGAAAATCCGATGGAATCCTTGTCTTTGGATCAAATATTGGACGAGTTGGAGAAAATTGTCAACCTTAAAGATGCTGGCTCTCATTCGAGAAAATTCCAACAACTGCGAGATGCTGCTAACCTTCATATTCACGACGAAATTGAAGAGAAAAAACATCAATATACAGAAGAAGGTAACGACGAGACCAACTTCAGTTATCAACATCCAAAGGCGTCGCGTCTTTCTGCTTTAGTCAACATTTATAAAGAAAAAATAGATGACTTTCACAAAAAGCAAGAAGAAGAACATTCTAAAAACTTAGCAGAACGTCACGACATCATCGAAAGATTAAAAAATCTTTATACCAATACCGAGGCAGGCACTAACCTTTTTAAAGCAATTCGTGAGATTAAAGAATCTTGGTCTAATGCGGGACAAGTAGCAAAGTCAGAATTTAAAAACCTGAATAACAACTACTTCCACCACCTTAAGATGTTCAACGAGATGTTAGATCTTAATAAAGAATATCTTGAACAAGAGTACAGCCACAATCTGGAAAAACGACATCATATAATAGATCGCGCCAAAGAGCTTCTTAATGAACCTTTAGTACAAAAAGCACTTAACGAGCTACAATATCTTCACAAACTCTGGAAAGAAGAAGCAGAGCCAGTTGCAGAAGAATTCCGTGAAAAAACTTGGGAAGAATTCAAAGATATTTCGCAAAAAATCCACGAAAGAAAATCTGAACTTTTTGCTAATTTAGAAAAAGAGCAAGAAGCTAATCTTGCGAAGAAAACCGAGATCATAGAGGAATTAAAAAAACTTGCTTCACCCACTCAAAACGTCAACCACAATTATTGGCAAAACGCCATTAAAACTATTGAAAATCTTCGTCTTGAATTTTTAAAAACGGGAAGTGTTCCCAAGAAAGTCTCTAACCAAACCTGGACAGATTTCAAACAGAATCTTCGTGCTTTTAACACTGCTAAAAATAGTTTTTATAAGAATTTAAAAGATTCCCAAATCAAAAATTTGGAAGCGAAATTAGCGTTAATAAAAACCGCGCAAGACAATATGTTGTCGGAAGATTGGGAAACTACTGTCCCACTTTTCAAAAAACTACAAGAAGATTGGAAACATGTTGGACATGTACCTAGATCACAAGCTAATAAAGTTTGGGACGAATTCCGTGAGGCATGCAACACGTTTTTCAAAAACTTCCGTGACAAAAACAACGCTGCAACCGACAATTGGAAAGATAATTTCAAAAATAAACGCGCCTTGTTAGATCAATTAAAAACAATTTCTAACGAAGAAGGTAGCATCGAAAAAATTGAGCAAATCAAAAACCAATGGAATGCCATCGGTAAAGTTCCGAAAGATAAATTGGGCATCAATACTGAATTTAACAAAACCTTGAGAGATAAACTTAAGATTAACAAAATCAATGAGTTTGACCTGAACGAGGAAAATCTAACCGAAAATCAGTTAACAGACAAAGCGCGGAAAATTAAAAATCAAATTTCGGATCTGGAGGCTGAAGTTGTTAAGTTGGATAATAATATTTCGTTCTTTAATAACGCATCGCGAGAAAATCCATTATTAAAAGATGCTTATCAGAAATTGGATGATAAGAAGGAGCAATTAGAAAGCTTAAAGCAAACACTTCACAACATCATTAGCAGCAACGATAACTAAAATCTAAATATCATGTTGAGAAAATTATCATTCCTTTTGATTTTCGGATTTGCTTTTCTACAGCTAAGTGCACAAGAAGATACAAAAATCGAAGGTCGCGATGTTGCTGATTATATTTCTGTTCCAGGACCTTTAAAAATCGGAGATTCAGAGTTTTTTCTATATTGGAGTAAAAAAAATTCGGCAACATGGTTTCAACAAAAATATTTGAGAAGTGATGACAATTATGATAACTACGAAGAATTAGTTAATATTTCGTTTTTCAACAAAGAAATAGATATCGACGACGCTGTTAAGAAAAAAGTAGATAACATTACAACAAGAAAAACGAATCTTAACGACAATTATTCCTTTATCGATGTTATTGAAAGTCCTGATGGCAAAGAGTTGATCGTAGATTATTTGGTAACGATTGTTCCGAAAGAAGGTGCCGGCGAAGCTTATGCAGAATATAATATTGATCGATTTCGCCCAACTAAAAACGGTGATCAAAATGGACTTTTGATTTTTTCTTATTCAAAAAGATTGTATGGTTTCGATTTTAGAAGTGCTTCAAAATACATTAACAAACAACGCAACAAATTGCTAGATTACGTCATAACAGCACCAATGCCAAGGATAAAGGTTTTAGTAAAGTAACATTATTTGATAAAAAAAAGTAATCCTCAGTGCGAGAATTTTTCACAGAAATCGTATCGACAACTTCTCAATATACAGCACTGTCCGAAGTGACGAAAAGTGATTTATCACAGATTAGCAATTCATAAATTCAATCATATTAAAATTATAAAAACATTTAACTTTGCGTAAGTGTTTTTTATTCCTATGATAGACCAACTTTATCTTCAACGCTGTATTCATTTAGCAAAAAAAGCGATTGGCAAAACTTATCCTAATCCCATGGTTGGTGCAGTCATCGTCCATAACGATAGAATAATTGGCGAGGGCTTTCATAAAAAAGCTGGCGAGGCGCATGCGGAGATTAACGCGATTAATTCTGTTAAAGATGAAGATTTGCATTTACTAAAAGAATCAAGCATTTATGTTTCTTTAGAGCCTTGCGCACATTTTGGAAAAACGCCACCTTGCGCCTTAAAAATTAAAGATATTAATTTCAAAAAAGTCGTGATTGGTGTTATGGATAGCCACGATAAAGTGAGCGGAAAAGGCATCAAAATAATTGAAGATGCTGGCATCTCTGTAGAATCTGGAATTCTTGAAGAAGAAAGTTTGGCTCTTAATAAAAGATTTTTCACTTTTCATCAAAAAAGAAGGCCTTACATCATTCTGAAATGGGCAAAATCCTCTGACGGATTTATGGACAAAAACTTCCAACCAAGCCAAATTAGCAATAGCCTTTGCAAGCAATTTGTTCATAAAATGAGAAGCGAAGAACATGCTATCTTGGTGGGAAAAAACACAGCTTTGCATGACAACCCGAGTTTGACTACGCGAGAAGTCGCAGGAAGAAATCCTATCAGAATATTAATTGATTTTAGGTTGGAGGTTCCCAAAGATTTTGCCATTTACAACCAGGAAGCGGAAACAATTGTTTTCAATTCTGTAAAAAGTGAAGTCAAAAAGAATGTTCAATTTGTCCTTATTGAAAAGGATAACTTCATACAAAATCTGATGGAAAAATTATTTGAGCTAAATATACAATCGGTTTTGGTAGAAGGCGGAAGCTTTACGTTGCAACAATTTATCAATGCTAATATCTGGGACGAAGCGTTTGTTTTAAAAAGCCCTGATCTAAAATTACAAAATGGTACAAAAGCGCCAGATTTTAATTTTGAAACCGAAGAAAGAATAGATTTTCGCGACAATGACATCGAGTATTACATTAATCCAGAAAACAATTTTATATAGAAAATGTTCGAATATCAAAGTATAGAAAAAGCAGTTGAAGATGTTTTAATAAAGGAAAAAGGTAGCAAATTTATTGGATTTGCATATCCTGTTGTTTCTGAAGAAGAGGTAAAATCTTGCTTGCAAAAACTATACGAAGAACATCCAAAAGCCACGCATCATTGTTATGCTTTTCGATTGGGACTTTCTGGTGAAAATTACAGAGCAAATGACGACGGCGAACCTAGTGGAAGTGCTGGTTTACCAATATACAATCAACTTCTTGCGCACCAATTGACCAATATTCTGGTTGTTGTTATTCGATATTATGGTGGAACAAAATTAGGAGTTTCTGGCTTGGTTAAAACTTATAAAGAAACCGCAAAATACACTTTAGAATCTGCAAAAATCATCACTAAAGAATTGGAAAGCGACTTAAAATTGAGTTTTAAATTCAGTCAGCAAAATATTATTTTTTCGTTATTAAATAAAAACGGCGCGCAGATTCTGAACTTCGACGCGCAGCAGATTTGCACGATTGATGCTCGGATAAAAACGTCTCAAAAAGAAAACATCTCCAACCAATTGGCGGAGATGCTTCTAGATTTCAAAATTATCGACTTATAAATGTAGTTAGTCGCGACGACCTCCAAAGAGCATCGAGGCCCAATAGAGAAGCTGTCCAAGAGAGCCGATTGCTGCTACTACATAAGTTCTTGCCGCCCATTTTAGACTATCTTCAACACCAACATATTCTTCTTGTGTTACGGTTCCAGATGATTTTAACCATTTCATTGCCCGGTTACTTGCGTCATATTCAACTGGTAATGTTACAAATGCGAACAAAGTTGTCACTGCAAAAAGCACTACTCCAATTGCCAAAATCCAAGTATTGCCTTGTGGGTTGTCGATTGTTCTAGATGCAAACATGACACCGATACCCGCCATAATTACGAATTGAGATAGAGTAGAACTAATGTTAACCATCGGCACCAGTTTCGATCTCAATTGCAACATCGAATAACCAACAGCGTGTTGAACGGCGTGTCCAACTTCGTGCGCTGCAACTGCTGCGGCCGCGGCATTTCTTTGCATATATACAGCTTCGGAAAGGTTAACTGTTTTATCAGCAGGATTGTAATGATCCGTCAATTGTCCTGGCACCGAAGTAATTTGTACGTCGTTGATGCCATGATCTCTCAGCATCTTTTCTGCCACTTCTTTTCCGGACATCCCGTTCCTTAAGTGGACTTGCGAATAATATTGGAACTTCGATTTCAACCGATTGGACACAATCCAACTCACTAACATCGTAAGACCAATAATTAAATAATAACCCGTCATTTTTATATATTTTTATAACTTTTACTTTGAATAAATTTGAGTAAAAAGTATGCCAAAGTATTGTAATAACTGCCATTTGCGCTTATATTTGTCTAATTTTGAAAATTATGGCACAGATCATTATAAAAAAGGTTGAAACTAAAAAAGACTTGGCAGATTTTGTCCAATTCCCGAATGACTTATATCGTAATAATGATAACTACGTTCCGCCTTTAACCAACGACGAACTTAATATTTGGAATCCTAAAGAAAACCCTGCTTTAGAGTATGCCGATGCACAACAATTTTTAGCTTTTAAAGGTGATAAAATCGTTGGTCGTATTGCTGTAATGATCAATCATAAGGAAGAAAAAGATTTAGGCATCAACAAAGTGAGATTCGGTTGGTTAGATTTTGTTGATGATCAAGCAGTGTCTAAAGCTTTAATTGATGAAGCTATTAAATATGCTAAAGCTAACAACATAACAAAAATCGAAGGTCCAATGGGCATTACCAACCTCGACAAAGCTGGGATGCTAACACTTGGATTTGATAAGCTTGCTACCATGATTGGCATTTACAACGAAGCCTATTATCCAAAACATTTGGAGAATCTTGGACTTGTAAAAGAAAAAGAATGGGTAGAATTCGAGATTATTTTCCCTGAGGTTTTACCAGAAAAAGTGGTGAAATTTAATAATTTAATCAAAGAAAAATATAAACTGAAAGTTTTAGAATTTAAATCAAAAAAAGAAATTCTTCCACTTGTCGAACCAATGTTCAAGCTTTTGGACGAGACTTACAAAGGACTTTCTACCTATACGCCCATTACTGACGAGCAAATCAAACATTATAAAGAGAAATACTTCGGTTTTATCGACAAAGATTATATTATTTGTATTGAAGATGAAAACCGCAATTTAGTATCCTTTGCGATTACAATGCCTTCGTATTCTCGTGCGCTTCAAAAAGCCAACGGAAAACTCTTCCCTTTTGGCTGGTGGCATCTTTTAAAAGCGAGCAAAAAAAACGATCGCGCTAACTTTTATCTAATTGGCATCCATCCAGAATACCAACGACGTGGGGTAACGGCAATTATTTTTAAAGAAATCTACGAGACTTTTAAGAAAAAAGGTGTTAAGTTTTTAGAAACTAATCCAGAATTAGAAGAGAACAAAAACATCCAACTTTTGTGGCAAGATTACAATCCTATTAATCACAAAAGAAGACGCACTTATAGCAAAGAAGTCTAAAATATTGGCGAACGGTAAGTTTTATCTAAAAAGGAAAATCACAGAATAATGAAGACTCAAATTATCATATACGCAATTCTTATCATCATATTTTTAGCTTTCAACTTTATTGATCCAATTAAAGATCCGAAAACTAACACATTGATTAACATAGTTTTCGCAAGCATTCTATTCCTTTACATTGCATACATCGCATTTGTTATATTAAAAAAAATGGCCAAGAAAAAATAAGAATCCACTTATTTTTAACAATTCTAAATTAGCTTTTTTACGCCATTCTAAAAAGACTTAAAGCCTAGGTTTTTTCAATTATTCGATCTTAATTTTGTATTTTTGCAGGTGCATAAATTAGGTACAATAATGAATTTACCAGAAAATTATATTCCGATACTCATCCAAGCAGCTGTAGGCCTTGGATTTGTGATAGTTTCTTTATTAGGTGCTCACTTTTTGGGACCAAAAGTAAAAAGTGAAGTTAAAGACCAAAGTTGGGAATGTGGTGTGGAAAGTGTGGGTAATGCGAGAACGCCGTTTTCGGTGAAATATTTCCTAACTGCTATTCTATTTGTTTTATTCGATATCGAAATCGTATTCTTCTACCCTTACGCTGTTAACTTCCGCGAGTTGGGTGTTGATGGCTTTTTAGCTATAGTAACTTTTGTATCCATCTTTTTCCTTGGTTTCTTTTATGTTCTTAAAAGAGGCGCTTTGGATTGGGATAAATAATTTTTAACATTAAAAGATTTAAACCTTAAATAATTGAATTTTGTTTCAAACTTTAAAAACATTAAATCTTTAAATATTTAAATCATAAACAAAAATGTCAGATAATAAACCAGTCGTTAACATGAACAACCCTGCTCCTGCTGGTTATGAAGGAGAAGGATTTTTTGCGACAAAATTAAGTAGCGTTATTGGTCTTGCCAGAAGTTATTCGCTTTGGCCATTACCATTCGCAACATCTTGTTGCGGTATCGAATTTATGGCGACACTTAACCCTAACTATGATGCAGCAAGATTCGGGATGGAGCGTAACTCCTTCTCACCACGTCAAGCTGATATGTTGATGGTTTGCGGAACTATTTCTAAAAAATTAGGCCCAGTTCTTAAGCAAGTTTACTCACAAATGGCAGAACCAAAATGGGTTGTAGCTGTTGGTGCTTGTGCTTCTAGTGGCGGTATTTTTGACACTTATTCTGTACTTCAAGGTATTGACAAGATTATCCCAGTGGACGTGTATGTTCCGGGATGTCCTCCAAGACCAGAACAAATTATCGAAGGTGTAATGCAAGTGCAAGAACTAGCACAAACCGAAAGTCTTAGAAGAAGAGACTTGCCAGAATACAAAGCTTTGTTAGAATCTTACGGAATTAAATAAATCAGGAAACAATGACAAACGAATTTGTATTAGAAGCTTTAACAAGAGAATTTCCTGATTCTATCCTTGCATCATCGGAGCCTTATGGCATGTTAACCATAGAGGTTAAAAAAGATGATACTAAAAAGATTATCCATTATTTAAGAGATTCTTCTTTAGAATTTAATTTTTTAACAGATATCTGTGGTATTCATTATCCAGAAACACCAGACAAAGAAATCGGCGTTATATATCATTTACAAAACATGATGGCGAATTTCAGATTACGTCTTAAAGCTTTTATGCCAAGAGAAAATGCTGAAATAGATTCTTTAACAGAATTATTTGCAGGCGCTAACTGGATGGAGCGCGAAACTTATGATTTCTATGGTATTAACTTTAAAGGACATCCTGACCTAAGACCAATTCTTAATATGGACGATCTTGGTTATCACCCAATGTTAAAAGAATACCGACTGGAAGACGGAACAAGAACGGATAAGAACGACAGCATGTTCGGAAGATAAAAAATAATGCAAGAAGCCATAAGCAATAAGCTACCAGCTTAACGCCTAGAGCCTAAAGCCTAAAGCATTAATATTATGAAAGACAACGAATTATCAAACATACTTAACCAATACGAGTCAAAAGAACAGATTGACGGGCAACTGTACACCCTCAACCTTGGACCAACCCACCCTGCAACGCATGGTATTTTCCAAAACGTGTTAACCATGGATGGCGAGCGTATTCTTCATGCTGAACAAACAGTTGGATATATCCACAGAGCTTTTGAAAAAATCTCCGAAAGAAGAAATTTCGCGCAAATTACAACACTTACTGACCGTATGAATTACTGTTCTGCACCTATTAATAATCTAGGCTGGCACATGACAGTTGAAAAGTTAATCGGTTGCGAAGTGCCGAAACGTGTAGATTATATGCGCGTTATCTTAATGGAACTTGCAAGAATTGGTGACCACCTTATCTGTAACGGTGTTACAGGTATGGATGCCGGAGCCATTACTGGTCTAACTTATATGTTCATCGAGAGAGAGCGTATTTATGATATGTATGAGCAAATTTGTGGTGCTCGTATGACAACTAACATGGGTAGAATTGGTGGTTTCGAAAGAGACTTTTCTCCAAAATTCCATGAATTATTAAAAGATTTCCTTAAAACTTTCCCACCACGTTTCCAAGAGTTCTGTAATCTATTAGAAAGAAACAGAATCTTTATGGACAGAACCATCGGTGTTGGAGGTATTTCTGCGGAACGTGCTTTGAGCTATGGTTTCACAGGACCTAACTTAAGAGCTACAGGTGTTGACTACGATATTCGTGTAGCGCAACCTTATTCATCTTACCAAGATTTTGATTTCGATATACCAATTGGTACAGCTGGTGACACTTATGACCGCTTCATGGTACGTCAGCAAGAAGTTTGGGAATCGATTAAAATTATAAAACAAGCTTACGAAAACTTACCAGAAGGACCTTTCCATGCAGATGTTCCAGATTTCTATTTACCAGAAAAACCGGACGTTTATACCAAAATGGAAGCTTTAATCTACCATTTCAAAATTGTAATGGGTGAAACAGACGTTCCTCGTGGCGAAGTTTATCACGCTGTAGAAGGCGGAAACGGTGAGTTAGGATTTTATCTAGTAAGCGACGGTGGTAGAAGTCCATACAGATTGCACTTCCGTAGACCTTGCTTTATTTATTATCAAGCTTATCCAGAAATGATTACAGGATCTGTAATTTCGGATGCGATTGTAACGATGTGTAGCATGAATGTGATTGCAGGCGAGCTAGACGCGTAATTTGTACGAAGTACAAAGTAAAATGTAAAAAATTTAAATATTATTAAAGTACGCTGTACATTGTACATTGTACATTTTACAAGAAATAAAAATGAGCGAAACTATAGCTTTTAAACCTGAAACTTTAGAACAGGTTAATAAAATTATCGCTAGATATCCAGAAGGTCGTCAAAAATCGGCTCTTATTCCTGTTTTGCATATTGCTCAAAAGGAATTTGGAAGTTGGTTAGACGTACCTGTGATGGATTACGTTGCACAAGTTCTTAGCATCACACCAATTGAGGTTTATGAAGTTGCGACATTTTATACAATGTTCAACATGAAGCCTGTTGGAAAGTATGTTCTTGAAGTTTGTAGAACGGGACCTTGTATGGTAAGAGGTAGTGAAAAAATCCTAGACCACATTCGTACAACTTTAAACATTAAAGATGGCGAAACAACGGCTGACGGATTATTCACATTAAAACCAGCTGAGTGTCTTGGTGCTTGTGGTTATGCGCCAATGCTACAACTTGGCAAATTTTATCATGAGAACTTAACTATAGAAAAGGTTGACGAAATCCTTGAGCTTTGTAGACAAGGTCAAGTTGATTTAGGCTAATAAAGTTTAAAACGATTTAATTTTTTTTGAATTAAATCAAACCTAGGTAATTAATATTAAAATGCAAAAAGCTGACTCACACAGATTATCAAAGTGGAAAAGCCAATTGCAATAAGCAAATAAAAATGAGTAAAAAACTTTTACTTAAAGACGCCCACGTAGAAGGCATTAGATATTTCGATGTATATCGAAAGCAAGGTGGCTATGAGGCTGTTGAAAAAGCTTTGAAAATGACAACCGATGAAGTTTTGGAAGAAGTTAAAACTTCTGGACTTCGTGGTCGTGGTGGCGCAGGTTTCCCAACCGGGATGAAGTGGAGTTTCTTAGCGAAACCAGAAGGCGTACCAAGACACTTGGTTGTTAATGCTGACGAATCTGAGCCTGGGACTTTCAAAGATAGATACTTGATGGAGTACATTCCGCATCTTTTGATAGAGGGTATGATTATTTCTTCTTACACTTTAGGTGCAAACACTTCTTATATATATATCCGTGGCGAATATTCTTGGATTCCAGACATCTTAGAAGAAGCAATTGATGAAGCTAAAAAAGCTGGTTTCTTAGGTAAAAATATCTTAGGAACTGGTTTCGATTTAGAAATATATGTTCAACGTGGTGCTGGTGCTTACATCTGTGGAGAAGAAACAGCTTTGCTGGAATCTCTTGAAGGCAAAAGAGGAAATCCTCGTCTTAAACCACCATTCCCTGCAGTTAAAGGACTTTGGGAAAGACCAACCGTGGTTAACAATGTAGAAACAATTGCAGCAGTTGTCCCAATTATCAATATCACTGGTGCCGAGTATGCCAAAATTGGTGTAGGACGCTCAACAGGAACTAAATTAATTTCGGCTTGTGGTAACATCAACAAACCAGGCGTTTACGAAATTGACATGACAGTATCTGTAGAAGAGTTTATCTATTCTGAAGAATATTGTGGAGGAATCCCCAATGGTAAAAAATTAAAAGCTTGTATCCCTGGAGGTTCTTCGGTGCCGATTTTACCAGCGAATTTACTTTTAAAAACCATAAATGGTGAACCTCGTTTGATGAACTACGAATCTCTTGCAGATGGTGGTTTCGCAACAGGAACAATGATGGGTTCTGGAGGTTTCGAAGTTTTGGATGAAGACCAATGCATTGTTGAACATACAATGACTTTGGCTAGATTCTACAACCACGAAAGCTGCGGACAATGCACACCTTGCCGCGAAGGTACAGGATGGATGTACAAAATCTTAAAGAAAATCAATTCTGGAAAAGGAACTTTAGCAGACATCGACCTACTTTGGGACATCCAAAGAAAAATTGAAGGTAACACCATTTGTCCATTAGGAGATGCAGCGGCTTGGCCAGTTGCAGCGGCAATTCGCCACTTCCGTGATGAGTTCGAATGGCACGTTAACAATCCGGAATTATGTTTAACTCAAAATTACGGCCTGGCTAATTATGCCGACCCAATTCCTGTAGTTGCAGGAAACTAAAATGAAAAAATTAATTGTAGCTGGACTTTGTGCCTTGTCAACAACTTTAGGTTTTGCACAATCGCAAACTTCCCAAGAGCATAGTTCTTTAACTAAAAAAGGAAAAATATTTTTATTCTGGGGTTGGAATACTGCAGCTTATAGTGACTCAGATATTCATTTTAAAGGAAATGGTTATGATTTTACATTGAAAAGTGTAAGCGCTCATGATAGAATTACACCATTTACTTTTAAAGATTATTTTGCGCCAGACAGTTGGACAATTCCACAGACTAATGCTAGAATTGGATATTTTGTAAAAGATAATGTTGCAGTTGTTTTAGGTCTTGACCACATGAAATATGTGATGGACCAAAATCAAACTGTTGGCTTCGAAGGTCACATTTCGGATCAGACTTATGCCAGTATGGTACAGTCAGGTTCGGCGGTTAATCTTACGAATGAGCAGTTTTTAACCTTCGAACATACCGATGGACTTAACTACATTAACGTTGGTGTTGAAAAATACCAAAATATCCTTAACAAAAAAGGATTCGATGTAGAGTTTGCTTACGGTGCTGGTGTCGGTGCTTTGTTTCCGAAAAGTAATGTTAAATTATTTGGAAACGAAAGAAGCGACAGATTTCATTTAGCAGGATTTGGAGCTGATGCCAGAGCGAGTTTCAATGCTATTTTTGCAAATCATATTATGTTGAGATTAGAAGGTAAAATTGGTTACATCAATATGCCAGATATCAAAACGACATTAAATAATAAGTCTGATAAAGCGTCGCAAGATTTTATGTTTGCGCAGGCTAATTTAGGAATCGGATATATTTTCGGTTTAAAAAAGAAAAATTAACAGGCTTTTGCCTTAATGATAAGCTTATAACAATAAGATAATGAGCGAGGAAATTAAAAAATTTAAAGTAACCATCGATGGACAAACGACCGAAGTTTTGCCAGGCACTTCCATTCTGGAAGCTGCTAGACAAATTGGAGGAAAATCTGTACCACCAGCGATGTGTTATTATAGCAAGTTGGAAACCAGCGGTGGCCGTTGCAGAACATGTTTGGTAGAAGTGTCAAAAGGTTCTGAAGCTGATCCTCGTCCAATGCCAAAATTGGTAGCTAGTTGTAGAACTGGTGTTATGGACGGTATGGAAGTTAAAAATTTAACTTCGGAAAAAGCACAAGAAGGTCGTAAAGCGGTAACCGAATTTTTGTTAATCAATCACCCTTTGGACTGCCCTATTTGTGACCAAGCTGGAGAATGTCATCTTCAGGACTTAGGTTACGAACACGGGGTTGAAGGTACAAGAACGGAGTTCGAAAGAAATACTTACGATGCTGATGACATCGGTCCTTATATTAAATTAAATATGAACCGTTGCATCTTATGTGCAAGATGTGTCTTGGCTGCTAATCAGTTGACTGAAAAGCGCGAACATGGTATTTTGTTCAGAGGAGATCATGCGGAGATTTCGACGTATCTTAACAAAGCTTTGGATAATGACTTTATCGGAAACGTTATCGATGTTTGTCCAGTAGGTGCTTTAACAGACAGAACGGCGCGTTTTGCAAGTAGAGTTTGGTTTACTAAACCTGTTAATGCAACTTGTAAGTGTGAAAAATGTAGTGGTAAAGCAGTGTTATGGATGAAGGGTGACGAGATTGTACGTGTAACTGCTAGAAAAGATCAGTACGACGAAGTACAAGATTGGATCTGTAACGAATGCCGTTTCGAAAGAAAAGATCCTAAATATTGGAGCATCGAAGGTCCTAGACATATCGACAGACATTCTGTTATCTCGCTTAACCATTACGAAAAGCCAAAAGATTATTACAGACAATTGGATAATCCTGACGCTATAGAAATCGCTAAAAAAGACGAGGAAAAAATCGAGAACAATAATTAATTTGAAAATTAGGTAATTTGGGAGTTTGAGGATGCATGTTGTTCAGAATCGAATTTCAAATTTCAAATCAAAAATATGGAACTATTAACTTTTAAACTAATATTAGTCCTAGCTTTATTCTTGCTAGCACTTACGGTGGCAGCCTACTCGACTTGGGCAGAACGTAAAGTGGCAGCAATTATGCAAGACCGTATTGGACCTAACCGTGCGGGGCCTTTTGGACTTTTACAACCTTTGGCTGATGGTGGAAAATTCTTCTTCAAAGAAGACTTTACACCTGCGAATGCCGAAAAATTCCTATTCGTAATTGGACCTGCCTTGGTGATGTTTATTTCATTAATTACAGGTGCGGTTATCCCTTGGGGAAAAAGCCTTAACATTGGTGGACAGTCTTTTGACCTTCAAGTTGCTAACGTGGATGTTGGTGTACTTTATCTTATCGGGATGGTATCAATCGGTGTGTACGGGATCATGATTGGAGGTTGGGCTTCTAACAACAAGTACTCTTTGATAAGTGCGGTTAGAGCGTCTTCACAAATGATTTCTTACGAATTGGCAATGGGACTTTCGTTGCTTGCAATTATTATGATGGCTGGTTCTTTAGATTTAAAAGTTATTACTGAATCTCAAACGCATGGTAAGCTTTGGGGCATAATTCCTGAAATTTCTGGGATGAACTGGAACATCTTCTACCAACCCGTTGCATTTATTATTTTCTTAATTGCAGCTTTGGCAGAAACCAACCGTCACCCATTCGACTTACCAGAATGTGAGTCTGAACTTGTAACAGGTTATTCAACCGAATATTCTTCGATGAAGTTAGGATTATTCATGTTCGGAGAATATGTTAACATGTTTATTTCTAATGCTTTAATTACCGTTTTATTCTTTGGAGGTTTCAACTATCCAGGAATCGATTGGGTTACTCAGAACTGGGGCGAAAACGTTGCTGGTATATTGAGTGTTGTAGCATTTTTAAGTAAAACAATATTCGGTATTATCTTATTTATGTGGATAAGATGGACTTTACCGAGATTCCGATACGATCAATTGATGCACCTTGGATGGAAAACGTTAATCCCATTAGCATTGGTTAATCTATTAGTAACAGGAGCATTAATCTTGCTATTCGGAAATTAAAAAAGTGATAATATGATGATGTAAGATGTGCTATCTGATAAAATTTATCTTTTAACATCTAACGTCTAACATCAAATATCTATAATTAAATGAAACTAACAAACAGATCAAAAGTTGTTTCTAACAAGAAAATGAGTTTGAAGGAAAAACTATACTTGCCTGCAATTGCACAAGGTATGGGGATTACTTTGAAACATGCTGTACGAAATCTTGTTAAAGGCGTACCTTCCGTACGATATCCTGACGAGCAAAGACCACGTGCTATAATCTGGCGTGGACAACATGTCCTAAAACGTGACGATGAAGGTAGAGAGCGTTGTACTGCGTGTGGATTGTGCGCTGTAGCTTGCCCTGCAGAAGCGATTACAATGACTGCTGCAGAACGTACAAAAGACGAAAAACATCTTTATAGAGAAGAAAAATATGCCGAAATCTACGAAATCGATATGCTGCGTTGTATCTTTTGCGGTATGTGCGAAGAAGCTTGTCCAAAGCAAGCCATCTTCCTTACAGATCGTCTTGTAGATGTAGAAATGATAAGACAAAATTTTGTCTACGGTAAGGACAAGTTAGTTGAGAAAATCGAACAACGTATCGATATTAGTGAACGTCAAAAGAAAACTTATTAAGAATGGATCAGATATTATTTTTCACAGTTGCTTTTTTTGCAATTCTTAGTGCTGTGTATTTTGTATTTGCAAGAAATCCATTATACAGTGTCTTGTCTCTTATCGTAACGTTTTTCAGTATTGCGGCAATGTATATTCTTCTTAATGCTCAATTTTTAGGTATTGTACAGATTATCGTATACGCTGGAGCCATTATGGTACTTTTCCTTTACGTATTAATGATGTTAAATCTTAATGCTAAAGATGAAAGTAAAAAGAAAAACCTTCCAAAATTCATCGGGATTTTCACGGTTTGTATTTTGTTTATCGGGATGTTAGGCGCTTACAAAGGTCTTACTGGTAATACAACAGCAGCAGCAACAGTTGACGCTAGCGTTGGATTGACAAAAAACTTAGGAAGATTATTATTTAACGAATATGTTTTACCGTTCGAGCTAGCATCAGTCTTGATATTTGCAGGGATCGTTAGTGCGGTATTAATTGGTAAAAAAGAAATATAAAAATGGGAGAAGTTAACAGTTTTATACAATCTGTACCTTTAGAATATTTTATTATTCTAAGTACCATTTTGTTTTGTTTAGGCGTATTGGGCGTTCTAATTCGTAAAAATGCGATCATCATTCTTGGATGTGTGGAGTTAATGCTTAACTCTGTCAATCTTTTGTTAGCAGCTTTTTCTGCTTACAAAGGCGATGCGCATGGACAATTATTAGTATTTTTTATCATGGTTGTAGCAGCTGCCGAAGTAGCAGTTGGACTTGCAATTATCGCTATGATGTACAGAAATACTAAATCTGTGGACGTAAGTATATTTAATAAATTAAGAGGATAATTAGGAATGGAAAATTTAGTTTACGCAATTATTCTTTTACCATTAGCAGGCTTCCTCATCAATGGTTTATTTGGGAAGAATCTTTCTAAAGCTCTTGTTGGTGGATTAGCAACTTTGGTTGTTTTTGGATCTTTCCTTATTGCTGTTAGCATCTTTATAGGAATGTCAAAAGATAGCGCACCTGTTATTGTAAAAGCATTTGAGTGGTTCACAGTTAATGGGATGCAGGTTAACTTCGGATTCCAAGTTGATCAACTATCAATCATGATGGTAATGATTATTACAGGAATCGGATCGTTAATTCACCTTTATTCTATGGGTTATATGAGCCATGACAAAGGTTTTTATAAGTTTTTTACATACCTAAATCTTTTCATCTTTTCGATGTTGTTATTGGTATTGGGAAGCAATTACCTTATCCTATTCATCGGATGGGAAGGTGTAGGACTTTGTTCTTACCTATTAATTGGTTTCTGGTATGACAATGTTGAATATGGTAAAGCTGCTCGCAAAGCCTTTATCATGAACCGTATTGGTGACTTAGGATTGTTGTTAGGTATTTTTGCTTTAGCAAATCACCTTAACGCCATTGACTTCTTGAGTGTTGCAGAAAATTCATCAGTTTTTGAATTAGATGGTAATGCGATTATCTTCATCACGATGTGTCTATTCGTTGGGGCTGTTGGTAAATCTGCTCAGCTTCCGCTTTTCACTTGGTTGCCAGATGCGATGGCTGGACCCACGCCTGTATCTGCGTTAATCCATGCTGCAACAATGGTAACGGCGGGTATTTATTTAGTAGTACGATCAAATTTCTTATTCACTTTAGCGCCGACAACACTTAATGTTATTTTGTTAATCGGTTTAGCAACATCGTTAGTTGCTGCTTTCATTGGTTTAAGACAAAACGATATCAAAAAAGTATTAGCCTACTCTACTGTTTCGCAGTTAGGTTTTATGTTTATTGCTTTGGGCGCGGGCGCCTATACAACGGGAATGTTCCATGTTATGACGCATGCCTTCTTCAAAGCTTTATTATTCTTGGGAGCAGGATCTGTAATCCACGCGATGAGTGGCGAACAAGATATGCGCTTTATGGGCGGACTTAGAAAGAAAATCCCCGTAACCTATTGGACATTCTTAATCGGTACTTTGGCTATTAGTGGTGTTCCGCCATTGTCAGGTATGATTTCTAAAGACGAAATTTTAGTAACAGTTTATGAGAAAAGTCCTGTTCTTTGGGCATTAACATTATTTAGTGCAGCACTGACAGCGATATATATGTTCAGATTATTGTTCTTAACCTTCTTCGGAGATTTCCGTGGAACTGAAGAACAACAGAAACACATCCACGAAAGTCCAGCTTCTATGACTCTTCCCTTAGTTGTCTTAGCGATTCTTTCAGTAGTTGGTGGTTTCATCAATCTTCCACATTTTATTGGACATGGTGAGTATCAGAATTTGGCAGCGTGGTTAAGTAAAATTTACAAATATCCACAAGCTGCAGCTGAGATTCCGTTTAACATCGAGATGATTTTGTTAACGCTAACAATTGGTATGGTTGCTGTCATCTTCTTCGTTGTTAAAAATATCTATGTTAACAAAAAGAAAGTGGCGCTTCCAGAAGACGAATATACTGGTTGGCAAAGACTTTCTGCAAAGAAGTTGTTTATCGACGAAATATATCAGGCTTGTGTTGTAAAACCAGTTGAAGGACTTGGTAAAGCAGCATCAATGTTCGACAGATCGGTTCTTAACCCAATTGTTACTTTCATTGGGCTAGGTGCAGCAGACTCTGGTAGAGCAGCGAAGAGATTACAAAATGGTAAGGTCGAAAACTATGTTTTGATCATGTCTTTAGCAATCGGAATAATTTTAATTATTAACTTTTTATTGAAATAGTAATGTCATATTTAGCAACACTATTACTATTACCTCTTGTAGGTTCGGGATTGATTTTTGCATGGAGAAATTCTTCTAGCAAGCATCTTGCGCTGGCAATTGCGTTTATACAAATGTTTTTAGCATTCTACATGTTATCCAATCTTGACTTTGGACCAACGGTAGATTCTAGATTACAATACGAAATCCAATATCCGTGGTTTCAGTTTATTAACAGTACACTTCATTTCGGAATAGATGGGATGAGTATGCTTTTGGTGATACTAACTAATATCTTAGTACCATTAATTATACTTTCATCATACAACGAAAACAAGCCTTACAACAACAATTTCTATGCGTTAATCTTGTTAATGCAGTTTGGATTAATTGGTGTTTTTACAGCATTAGATGGTTTGTTATTCTACATTTTCTGGGAAGTGACGTTGATCCCGATTTGGCTTATCGCAGGAGTTTGGGGACAAGAAGACAAACGTATTAAATTCACAACAAAATTCTTTGTTTACACTTTTGTTGGGTCACTATTCATGTTACTTGGCTTCATCTACGTTTACAACTATTCGGCGTCATTCGCAGTAACGGATATGTATAACGCAGCGCTTAACCTTAATCAACAAACCCTAATGTTCTGGTTTATCTTCTTTGCTTTTGCAGTTAAGCTACCATTATTCCCATTCCATACATGGCAACCAGACACCTATACCTATTCGCCGACACAAGGCTCGATGTTGTTATCAGGTATCATGTTAAAAATGGCTGTTTATGGCGTTTTAAGATATTTATTACCAATTACACCTTTAGCAATTGGTGGGATTTCGGGAGATATCGTTGTTATACTAGCAGTGGTGGGTGTTATCTATGGTGCGCTAATCGCCATTGTTAACAACGATTCTAAAAGAATTATCGCTTATTCTTCCCTATCACACGTAGGATTAATGGTTGCAGGTATTTTTGCTTCTGCAATTTTGACAGTGCGACTTGCTAATCCAGCATCATTGGTTATCGAAGGCGCAGAAGGTGCTTTGGTACAGACATTTGCGCACGGTATCAACGTTGTAGGATTGTTCTACTGTGCTGATATTCTTTATAAAAGATTTAAAACAAGAGATATTAGACAAATGGGAGGTTTGGCGAAAATCGCGCCTAAGTTTGCAGTTCTTTTTATGATTATCTTATTAGGTTCTATGGCGGTGCCATTAACTAACGGATTTATCGGAGAATTTATCCTTCTTAAATCAGTTTTTGATTATAACCTCATTATGGGTGCTTTATCAGGATTAACAGTAATCTTGTGTGCCGTGTACATGTTGAGATTGTATGGGAAAGCAATGTTTGGTAAGACAGATGACATGTTATTATCAACCGCAAAAGATCTTTCGACTGCAGAGTTTTCAGTTCTTGCAAGTTTATCTGTTTTTGTAATTCTTATGGGTATTTTCCCGCAAGTTATTATCGAAATGGTGGGTAGTTCGTTGAAGTTTATCTTCTTATCAATGATAAGTTAATTTGATATATAAAAAATGAGTGTTTTTATAGTATTATTCATTACCGCAGTTTTAGCATTATTTGCTGGTGTTTTCGAACAAGGCAAATATTCCAGATACATCGGCATTGCAGGTTTGTTAGTAGCTTTTTATGCAAGTTATCTGCCAGATTGCGAATTTTTCGCAGCCTACAAAACGATGTTCGATTACAGTACTAATGCTGCTTTGTTTACAAAAATCTCTATCGTAACGACTTTGCTAATTTTCTTTATTGGAGGATTTGCATTTAGTAATCATAGAAGCCACCAATCAGAATTGTATGCATTAATGCTGATTTCTTTATCGGGTGGTGTTGTCCTTTTGGGTTATCAAAATTTAGTAACATTATTTATCGGTATCGAAATCCTTTCTATCCCATTATATGTAATGGCGGGTAGTAACAAAACAGATCTTCGTTCTACAGAAGCCTCAATGAAGTATTTCTTAATGGGAGCTTTTGCAACAGGATTTTTATTATTCGGTGTTGCATTAGTTTACGGATCTGCTGGTAGTTTTGATATTTATCAAATAAGCTCTTTCGCGATTAACAATCCTAAGAATATGATGCTAATTGTTGGCTCGATTCTTATGTTATCCGCAATGGCTTTCAAAGTATCCTTAGCACCTTTCCACATGTGGAGTCCAGATGTATATCAAGGTGCACCATCGTTGATTACTGCTTTCATGGCAACAGTTGTTAAAATCGCAGGTTTCTTTGCATTCTTAAAATTAATGACTATCGCATTTGGAGGAATCGTAGGAGAATGGATTAACATTGTTGGCGTACTATTAATTGTGACTTTGTTATTAGCAAACGTTATGGGATTGGTACAAACCAACGCAAAACGTATGTTGGCCTACTCTAGTGTTTCGCATGCTGGATATGTGACGCTAATCTTCTTTGGAATGAATAGTCTTTCACCTTATAACTTAGCATTCTATCTATTCGCTTATTCGTTATCTACAGTTGGTGTTTTCATGGCATTAATCTGGGTAGAAAAAGTGAAAAGAGAAACCTCTTTCAATGCCTTTAACGGTTTAGGAAAAAGACATCCTTTACTAGCTGTTGCAGCATCTATTTCGATGATATCAATGGCTGGTATTCCTTTAACAGCAGGATTTATGGCTAAGTTCTCATTGTTCAACCAAGCAATTAAAGGTGGTTTCGAATTCTTAGTGTTAATCGCAGTTTTCGGCTCTGCATTAAGTATCGCCTATTATTTAAGATTAATCATTGCCATGTTTTTCTATAAAGAAAGTACATTCAATACCTCAGAAAAAGTAAGCATCACTTATAACATTGTGGCCGTTGTTATTATCTTCGCCATTATCAGTCTAGGTGTTTATCCAGACTTGTTTGTCAAGCAATTTGGACTTTAATAAAATTTAAAAAAGCTTCAGTTCTTCTGAAGCTTTTTTGTTTTTAAATTAAGTTTTAGACTAAATAATTGTCTATAAAATCTGTGGTTAAAAGACTACAATGCTTTCAAAACCTCAGCAGCGATTTCGTAGGAATGAAGTTTTGCATCAAAATCATAAATATGTCCTGACACAATAATTTCGTCCACCTTATTCAATTTTACAAAGTCTGATAATTTCTTTTCTAAAAGATTTTTATCGCCAACAAAGGTTTTGGCAGCCATTCTATTGAGATGTACAGCCAACTCATTAGACATATCGCCCAACTGCGTTTCTTCAGGTGGCAAAAGTGGCTGACGTTGATCCGTCAAAATGTTAACAAAAGCTTGAAAATGCGACGTCGACAAGTAATGCGCTTCTTCGACTGTGTCAGCCGCAATAATGTTAATACACGCCATTTTATAAGGCTTGTTTAAAACGTCACTTGGCTGAAAATGCTCTTCATAAATTTCAAATGCAACTTCCATTTGTGATGGTGCAAAATGCGCTGCAAAAGCATACGGCAAACCTAATTTTGCTGCAAGAAAAGCACTGTCTGTAGAAGATCCAAGTATGTATAACGGAACATCTGCGCCTTCTCCTGGAATTGCTCTAACTTTTGAATTTCTATTTTCTTCACTCAAATATTGTCTAAGCTCTTGAATATGGAATTCAAAATTATAGGTATTATCCAATTGTCCTCGTCGCAAAATGCTTGCCGTCAGCATATCCGTTCCTGGTGCTCTTCCCAAACCTAAATCGATTCTGTTAGGATATAAAGCTTCCAAAGTCCCAAATTGTTCAGCAACTGACAATGTCGAATGATTGGGTAACATAATACCACCAGAGCCAATTCTCAACGTTTTGGTTTGTGATGCAACATGTCCTATTAATATGGAAGTAGCTGCACTCGCTACGTTGGGCATATTATGATGCTCCGAAAACCAATATCTCGTAAAGCCTAATTCTTCTGCTTTTTGAGCCGCTCTAACAGATTTATCAAAAGTTTGGTTAAGATTATCGCCTTTAATAATAGTTGCTAAATCTAACACCGAATATTTAATTGCCATATTTTCTCTTTTCTAAATCGGGACAAAAACCGAACCACTAAAAAAATAAGACAAAGTTGCCTGTTTAGTCCAATGAAATAAAAATTGTATTAAAAATTATCCTACATTTGATAAACACAAAAAAATTTCAAACTATGACAAAAAAATTATTTGCTGAATTTTTCGGCACATTTTGGTTAGTATTCGGAGGTTGCGGAAGTGCTATTTTCGCTTCTCAAATCGCCCCGGCAAGCACTGGGCAATTGGGTATTCTTTTGGTTGGTGTTGCTTTGGCTTTTGGTCTTACGGTTTTGACGATGGCTTATGCTGTTGGGCATATCTCGGGAGGTCACTTCAATCCTGCGGTTTCTTTTGGACTTTTCGCGGGTGGAAGATTTTCAGCTAAAGAATTGGTGCCGTATATTGTGGCGCAATGCGTTGGTGCTATTGCAGCTGCTGGTGCGCTTAGTTTCATCAATGGTGGTGTTGGCGATGGCAGTGCTGGATCCTTTGCTACCAATTTCTACGAGTCTGCCGTCTATTTTGGTAAAAGCTATTCGATGCAACAAGCCTTTATGACGGAATTTTTATTGACTTGCTTTTTCTTAATTATCATTATGGGAGCAACAGATAAATTTGCGAACGGAAAATTTGCGGGTATCGCCATTGGTCTAGGACTTACATTGATCCACTTGATTTCTATCCCAATTACAAATACATCTGTTAACCCTGCAAGATCACTTTCTCAATCTGTTTTTGTTGGTGGACAAGCGATGTCGCAGTTATGGCTATTCTGGGTTGCACCAATATTAGGAGCCATTGTTGGTGGTGCCATCTACAAATTCCTTTTGCAAAGAACTGACGAAGAAGTTGCAAATGCATAATACATCTAAAACAAGCTTAGTATAACGGCAGTTATTCTTTTGATTTTTAGTATTTTCTAAAGATTATAATTGGGCAGTTTTACTGATAAAAAATTCTTTTTTAAGCTTGAATAAAACAAAAAATCCTATCGTTCGATAGGATTTTTTGTTTTATAATTATGGCAGTTGGTAGTCGCGGCCGGGATAATAAGGGCGCGAGCAAAGCGAGCGGTCTGAAGAAAAGCCTTGGGAAAGTTCGGGCTTCTGAAGACGAAACCCCTGAATAGCCCGAATTGCCGCCCAAATAAAAAAGCTAAGTCTTACGACCTAGCTTCTGAAATTATAGGGTGTTGTCCTCCATCATCTCGCGGTGCTGATAGTCCTGCACGAGCTCGATAGCGTTGGTCAAAACGTCGCTGAGCGCGGTGATAAACATGCCATCTTCTGCCATATTTATGGCGTGTTTTAGAGCTTCGATTTCTTTTGGGATGATTTCGTAGCTTACTTCTCTGCCCGAGCTGTTGATGCCCTCGATGATGAGATTGTTGATTTCGTCCTCTTCGCGGCCTCGCAAATGTTTTTCGTTGCGGATAATGATGTGATCGAACATGCGACCTGCAATTTTGCCACATTCGCGGATGTCCTCGTCGCGGCGGTCGCCAACTCCAGAGATAATTCCTATTTTTTTGTTAGATTCTATATTTTTCAGGAAGTCTTCGATCGCTTCGTAACCCGCAGGATTGTGGGCAAAATCAATCATTACTTTAAAATTCTTGAATTTAAAAATATTAAGTCGTCCTGGCGTCAATTGCGCAGTGGGGATAAAAGTGGTCAATGCTTGCGCAATATTTTGGATTTCGAAACCGTAGACATAAGCTGCCAAGGAAGCTGCCAAAACATTTTCAATCATAAAGCGGGCTTTACCTTCGATCGTAATTGGGATGTTTTTCACCTTTTCGATACGGATTTTCCACTCACCTTTTTTGATGGTAACATAACCATCTTCGTAGACGCAGGTTATTTTTCCTTCTTTAGCATATTTCTGAATATAAGGATTGTTTTCATCCATGCTAAAAATTGCTATTCTGCAATCCAAATCATTTTTGATTTTCATGGAATATTCGTCGTCAGCGTTTAGAATTGCCCAACCATCTTTTTTGACACTGTCCAAAACAACACGTTTTACTCGTGTTAAATCCTTAAGTGTGTGGATGTCATTAAGTCCTAAATGATCTTCTTTAATGTTGGTTAAAATCCCAACATCACATCTTGAAAAACCAAGTCCAGAACGGAGAATTCCGCCTCTTGCTGTTTCTAACACAGCAAATTCTACTGTTGGATCTTTAAGAATAAATTCTGCCGACAAAGGTCCCGTTGTATCGCCTTTTGACAACATGGTATTCTGAATATATATACCATCGGATGTCGTAAATCCTACACGATAACCACTATTTTTAACAATATGAGCTAATATCCTTGTTGTGGTTGTTTTACCGTTGGTGCCCGTAACCGCCATTATCGGGATTCGGCATTCTTTCCCCTGAGGATACAACATATCAACGACTGGCGCAGCGACATTTCTCGGAAGACCTTCACTTGGCGCTAAGTGCATTCTGAATCCTGGTGCAGCGTTAACTTCCAAAATAGCGCCACCACTTTCTTTAAGTGGTTGCGTCAGATTTTCTGCCATAACATCAACACCACAAACATCCAAACCAATGATTCTTGAAATACGTTCCATCATCGTTATGTTTTCGGGATGCACCATTTCGGTAACGTCAATGGAAGTGCCCCCAGTTGAAAGATTGGCTGTGGATTTTAAATAAACTATTTCACCTTTTTGAGGAACTGTTTCTAAACTATATTCTAATTTTTCTAAAAGCTCATTGGTATCTTTGTCAACTTTTATTTCTGTTAAAACATTTTCGTGGCCATAACCTCTGCGCGGATCTTGGTTTGCTAAATCTATTAAATACTGAATATTATTTTCGCCATCGCCGATTACATGCGCGGGAACTCTCCTCGCTGCTGCAACCATTTTGTGATTAATCACCAAAACACGGAAGTCAAAACCTGTAACATATTTTTCAACAATAACACGTTTAGAGACATTTTGTGCATGGTCTAAACCAGTTTTTGCGGTTTCCCAATCGTTAACGTTGATCGTTTGTCCACGACCGTGATTGCCATTCAAAGGTTTGATAACAATCGGATAACCTATTTTTTTAATAACAGCTTCTAATTGCTCGACATCGCTAACCAAACCTCCCGTTGGAACAGGAATAGCAGCATCGTCCAACATCTTTTTAGTTAACTCCTTATTACAAGCAATATCCACAGCAATGCTACTTGTATTACCTGTGATTGTTGCTTGGAAACGTTGCTGGTTAATACCATAGCCCAACTGCACTAAAGAATTTCTTCCTAATCGAATCCATGGGATATCGCGTGAGACAGCTTCTTCTACAATACTTCCTGTTGATGGGCCAAGTCGTTCTTGCTCGCGAAATTCTTTTAATTTTTGAACGCAATCAGCGATATTATAATCGGTGTTATCTATCAAAGATTGCGCAATCTTCACAGATTCCTCGGCTGCAAAGACTCCTACTTTCTCCTCCACATAGTCAAAAACAACATTATAAGTGCCTGGTGTTTTGGTCTCTCTTGTACGTCCAAAGCCAACCGACATCCCTGCTAAATGTTGAATTTCTAAAGCAATATGCTCAATAACATGTCCCATCCAAGTTCCCTTTTCGATACGCTTGAAGAATCCACCGGCTACCCCTTCGGAACAGCGATGCGCGTACATTGACGGTAGCAAAGCTTCTATTCTTTCTCTAAAACCATCGATTTTATTAGTCGGAAAATTTTCTAGTTCTTCTAAATTTAAGCGCATTTGAATAAGCTTTTTTCTTCTTATACTCCAAATATTTGGACCGCGTAAAACTTGTATTTTCTCAATGCGCATATTTTATCATTTTTTAATCGTTATAATCAAAGATAAAAGATTTTCTTAATAATTAACATTCAAAACAATTAATATTTTATTAGAAAATATAAACCAATTAATTTTCAACAATATAAATTCGGAAGTTTTAAAATTTTTTATTAATTTTTCAATTTTAAAGAACTAAATCGAAATTATCAATATCAATACACATTAAAGAGATTGCATATTAATAATTCTTAATTTTGTAATATGAAACCGATAGGAAAATTAGTGATCATAGGAGGCGCCGTAAATGTTGGCAGCTTTTCCGAAGTATCATACGACCAAGATGTAGAGAAAAATCTTAACTTTTTTGAAAGAGGTATTTTAAAGAAAATTATTTCAGAATCTCGTCTGAAAGAAGATTCTATTATAGAAATCATAACGACAGCCTCTCAAATCCCTGATATCGTAGGACCAGAATATATCAAAGCTTTCACGCATCTAGGCGCGAAGCATGCTAACGTTTTGGATATCTTCACACGCGGGCAGGCTAATAGCGACGAGGTCGTTGCAAGAATAAATGCTGCGGATGTTGTAATGTTTACAGGTGGTGATCAATTGCGATTGACTTCTATATTGGGAGGAACCCTTTTTCATGATGCGTTATTAAACAAGTATCAAAATGAAGACTTTATCTACGCTGGTACTTCTGCTGGTGCAGCTGCCGCTTCCGAAAACATGATATATCAAGGAAGCAGTACAGAAGCACTTCTAAAAGGTGAAATCAAAATGACGCAAGGTCTCGGCCTAATCGAAAATGTTACTGTAGATACCCACTTTGTACAACGTGGCAGAATAGGACGTCTCTTTCAAGCGGTGGTTAACAATCCTCGTACTTTGGGTGTTGGTCTTGGTGAAGATACTGGACTTTTTATCTCGGGTGATGTAATGACAGCCATTGGATCTGGTCTTGTCATCATCGTAGATGGTCGTTTTATAAAAGATACCAACCTTACCAATGTCGAAATGGGACAACCAATTTCTATTGAAAACCTTATTGTCAATGTCATGTCAATGAATGACACTTATAATCTTACAACGCGTGATATGACGATTATTAACTCTCAATACAGTCCGATTCCACAAGTTAATTAATAATGATGAAACTTATTATCCACGGTGGTTTTTTCTCAGAAAGTGACCAAACCCACGACACCAAACTCGCAAAACAAAATGCGCTAAAATCGATTATTGAAAAGTCTTTTGAGTTTTTAAAATCAAATACCGCTTATGACACTGTAGCCTACGCGGTATCATTGTTGGAAGACGATGATCTCTTTAATGCGGGAATTGGATCGCAAATCCAAAGTGATGGTGTTATCCGCATGAGTGCTGCCATTATGGATGGAGACTCCCAAAAACTAAGTGGTGTTATTAATATCGAAAATGTTAAAAATCCAATTTTTGTAGCGAAAGCTTTGCGACAAGAAGACGATCGCGTTTTGGGAGATTCCGGTGCTAAAAACTATGCGACAAAACTTGGCTTTGAAGATTTTTCAACGGAGATTCCACAACGTCGTGCAGAATATGAAGCAAAACTAAAAACAGGAGGCAAAGGTACTGTGGGTGCTGTAGCTATCGATAAATACGGAAAACTAGCTGTCGCGACGTCAACTGGAGGAAAGGGTTTTGAAATTCCTGGTCGCATCTCGGATTCTGCGACGGTTGCTGGCAACTACACCAATAACTATTGTGCTGTCAGCTGTACTGGTGTTGGCGAAGATATCGTTAGCAATGCTACCGCCGCTAAAATTGTAACCCGTGTTACCGATGGAATGTCTATAAAAGCCGCTTTCGAAAAAACATTTGATGAGCTGAAACAAATCGATGGTTTTGCAGGTGCAATAGGTATAGATTCTGATGGCAACATTTTTCATCAAGATTCTTATCCTACCATGGTATTTGCAAGTTACGATGGAATCGAGCATAAGGTTTTTGATTAAATTAAAAATCGTTCTAAAATACAAATCCCCTTTTCTCAATTGAGTAATGGGGATTTTTTTATTAACGGAGAAGTCTATTTAATAATAAGTTTTTTGAATTTGTTATCATCAGTTTTGATAATATACACTCATTTTTCTAGGCTGATATTAATCGTAGTAAAACCTTTTTCTAGAAAAATGGTTTTAACCAACTTACCACTTATATCAAAAATACTTGCAGTACTTGCGTAGTTATTATTAGTAAAGAATCTAGAGTCCGATAATGGATTTGGATTGATAGAGATTCCATTTTTGCTAAAGTTTTCTGCAGATAATTTTCCTTCTTGGATTTCTACAGCGTTCATATCAATTTTAGATCCGCTCACTCTTAAACCTCCTAACAAGTCTTATTGCCATACATCGCTATATTGTAAAGACTTTTATTCCCACTATTATTTGCGATATTTGCGATATTAGCATTATCATAATTAATCAAAGTACGGTAATTAGCATCTAATGGATTGTTATCAACAAAAGTATGATTAGCATCCAACTGCTGTCCTACCACTATTTTTGATATCTGGCGTTGAATCATTAGAATTATAACTATCACCTGTGCTACCTCCTTGATTTTCAAAAACAACCGTCTTATCAATTTTTGGAGAAATCACCTTTAGTGATGATTGTTAAGTTTCGAAAACTTGGTGTTGCACTTTGATAAGCTTCTAAGTTACTAACCTCATCAGAATATTGTGTTTCTATAACACTGCTATTACTTACTTTGATAAGGTTCGCTATTATTTTAATCCTTGAAAAAGTACTGCTTCCAGTATTTCTTATTGTACCAGACAAATGAAGATTTTTCTGCTTTCGAAATTGGTATTTTAGTATACACATTATTTAAAACACTGGTTAAGGCGACATCATTTGGTGCAATTAATTCTACCTTGACATCGTCTATTAGTAATAAAAATTTATCACTAAAATCATTTCTGAAAGCGATTCTAACTTCTTTATTCCAACCATCTGCAAACTTGTATGTCCCCGATCCACCAGCAGTCGATCCAGCTATTCCGTTAAAATTTTCATAAAATAAAATTTGTGAAAAGCTATATATCGACAGCATCGCAAACACGAAAATGTAAATGTGTTTTTATAAGCATTGGATTATTAGTTTTGTTTTTGCAGATATAAGCTTTTGTTTTAAAATATTTTTTTTTTCACATATGATAGATTAATTAATAAATGCTAAGCCAACAGTCAAAAAAAAAACCTCGTAGACTTACATTAGTCTACGAGGTTTTTAAACAATTCGAAAAAACTATAAGTTGATCTTATAACCAACCCATTTCTTTCATCCAATCGTCGTTATATATTTTACCAACATATCTAGAACCATGGTCATGCAACAATACCACGATAACATCATCTTTGGTGAATTGATCCTTCATCTGTACCAAGGCTGACATGGCGCTACCGGCAGAATATCCGCAGAAGATGCCTTCTTCTTTCGCTAATTTGCGCGCATATATTGCACCGTCTTTATCTGTCACTTTTTCGAAATGGTCAATCACGGACATATCGTAATTTTCTGGTAAAATATCTTCACCAATACCTTCAGTGATATAGACATGTGCATTTTCTGGACGAAGCACTCCTGTCTCGTGTACTTCCTTAAGGATAGAACCGTAAGTGTCAACACCTATTACTTTGATGTTTGGATTTTTCTCTTTGAAGAACATTCCGCAACCTGTTACAGTACCTCCTGTGCCAGCACCGGCGACAAAGTGTGTTAATTTCCCATCCGTCTGGTCCCAAATTTCTGGCGCTGTTTGTTCATAATGTGCGGTTCTGTTTGATAAATTATCATATTGATTAACATACCAAGAATTCTCGGTTTCTTCCTTCAATCTTTTTGCTGTTTGATAATAAGAACGAGGATCCGTAGGTTTAACATCTGTAGGACACACGATAACTTCTGCACCTACAGCGCGTAAGATATCGCACTTCTCTTTGGACTGTTTAGAATTGGTTACGAAAATACATTTGTAACCTTTAACAATTGCTGCCAAAGCTAATCCCATACCTGTATTGCCTGACGTGCCTTCGATAATGGTTCCTCCAGGTTTTAATCTGCCGTCTTTTTCGGCATCTTCAATCATCTTAAGCGCCATTCTGTCTTTAACAGAATTACCAGGATTGGTTGTTTCTACTTTTGCTAATACCAAAGCTGGGAAGTCGTCTCCTAAAACTTTATTCAATTTGACCAATGGCGTATTACCAATGGTTTCTAAAATGTTATTATAATATTTCATAAAATATTTTTTTCTGAAAATTAATCGTATTTAATAGACTTCACTGGTGAAATCTTACTTATTAAATAACTTGGGATAATCATCACAATTGCAGATGTTATAAGAATTCCCAACGATATCGAAATGATATGCACCGGATTGAGATCCACAGGAACAGTACTAATAAAGTAGTTTTTTGGATCAAGTTTGATAATACCAAAATACTTCTGGATCAACAATAGACCAACGCCAACAACGTTACCTATAATTAATCCTGGCACCATAATCATCAAAGTATAATTGATGAAGATCGCTCGTATCTGACCATTAGTTGCACCAAATGTTTTTAAAAGTCCAATGGAGTTGGTTCTTTCAATGATTAGAATTAAAAGCACCATGACAATATTAATAACCACCACCAAAAGCATAATCGTGATTATCAAACTGATGTTTTGATTAAATATATTAATCCAATCCAAAATCTGTGGATAACGATCGATAACACGCTCTGCATAGTTTTTGTAACCGATATATTTTTCGATTTCGGGATATTCGCGGGTCATATTCGCATTATCTTTCAAGAAAATATCCATGCCACCAATATCTTCTCCTTGCAGTCCTTGTATTTTTCTAACATGATTGATGTCGCCAATCATATATAAGTCGTCAACTAACTTAATATCAGTCTTATAGATCCCCGACACAACAAATTTTCTATAAATTGGTTTTTGTTCTTCCTTAGAAAAGATTGCAACAATGCTATCTCTTGGTTTTAAATCTAGATCATTAGCTGTTTTTTCGGACAAGATAATTTCGTTGTTATAGCCGTCTTCATCATAGTTAGGAATACTTCCTGCGACCATAAAACTTTGGAATCTTTCTTTATCAAAATCTTTTCCAACACCTTTTAGGATGACACCAGAAAAGTTTTTTTCGGTTCTTAAAATCCCACTGACTGTTGCATAAGATTGTACGCCTGCAACCTCGTCAAGAGATTTCAGTGCTTTAAGATTAAGACCTTTTTTGTCTAAAACTGAGGAATTATAAGAATTATTAGAGCGCGTAGATTTAACAGTAATATCACCACTAAAATTGGAAATCCTGTTTTCTATTGCTTTTTTGGATCCAAGACCTGTTGCCACGGTAATCAGTGACACAATTATCCCTAACGCAACCGAGATGCGCCCGATGTAGACAATAACCTTTGATAGATTATTTTTGTTATCTTTGGAAAAGGCAATTTTTTTAGAAAAAAATACAGGAAAATTCAACTTAATGATTTTAGAGTTCAAAATTAAACATTTAGTTTTGATGTGCCTAATTTATTTTGGAATCAGTCAAAATTTAGGTGCTCAAAATATCACAAACACAAGCTTCCGAACTGGCGCTGACCAACCCGAAATTTATTTAGAAAAACTTAAAAGCAAAAAAAACATCATCGTTGTTGCTAACCAAACTTCGCTTTTGGAAAACAGACAACATCTTGTAGACTTTTTGGTAGAGAAAAAAATAAACATTAAAGGTATTTTTGCGCCCGAACACGGTTTCCGTGGTGATGCTGACGCTGGCGAACATATCAAAAATGGTATCGATACCAAAACCAACCTACCAATAGTATCGTTGTATGGTAAAAATAAAAAACCGAGCAACGAGCAACTAAAAGACGCTGATCTTATCCTTTTTGACATTCAAGATGTTGGCGTGAGATTTTACACCTACATTTCAACTTTGACTTATGTAATGGAAGCGGCGGCGGAAAATAATATCCCAGTAATCCTTCTTGACCGACCCAATCCACACGATGGCTACATCGATGGTCCTGTCTTAAAAGAAAAGTGGTCGAGCTTTGTTGGATTGCATCAAGTGCCTGTTATCTACGGACTGACCATTGGTGAATATGGCAAAATGCTAAACGGCGAAAAGTGGATGAAAAACGGCGTGACTTGCGATTACGAAGTGATCCCGATGAAAAACTATCATAAACAAAAACGTTATCCAATTTCGGAGCGTCCTTCTCCTAATCTTCCAAACGATCTATCGATAAATCTCTATCCAAGTCTTTGCTTTTTTGAAGGGACGGAAGTTTCGGTTGGCAGAGGAACGGATTTTCCGTTTCAAATATATGGTTCACCTTGGATTAAAAGTAGGACGTATAGCTTCACTCCCAAACCTAATTATGGTGCCAAAGATCCTTTCCTTAATGGTCAATTATGTTACGGAGAAAATCTTAGTAAAGATAAAGGTGATCTTAGAAAACTGGATATCGCATGGTTATTGAAAGCTTACAAAAATTTTGACCATTCGAAAAAACAATTCTTTTTGAAAAATTTATTCTTTGATAAATTGGCAGGAAGCGACGACTTAAGGAAACAGTTAATCGCCGGAAAATCCGAGAAAGACATCCGCGAATCGTGGAAGTCTGATCTTGAAGCATTTAGTAAAATAAGAAACAAATATCTTATCTATCCTAACTAAAAACATCTATTGATATAAAAACAAAAATCCTCAAATATTTTGAGGATTTTCTATTTGTTATAATACATTAAAATAATTTTTGGCACGATGCTTGCAAACTACTTACACATGTTATTAAATCAAGAAAAACACACTTTTAATATAAACGACACGATTAACAATCGATAAAAATCCACCTTTTGGGGTGGATTTCTTATTTATTAATAATTTAATCAAAATTTTGTGGAGGATCATTATCTTTATTAAAGAACAACATCCATATTGTAAGTCCCGCAACGCCACCAAGTCCTGTTAACACTGCACGTTCTACTTTGTCCGGATTATCGTTACCAATATAATTCATTAAAAATAAAACTACAAAAACTGCAACTGCAATTAAAAGGTATTTTGGATTTAAAATTTTCTTCATTAGTTTAAAGTTTATAGGTTAACATCACACCGCCTCGGTAAGGCAGCCACTCACCACTTTGATCCAAATCATTTCCTGCGCGATCTTCAAGACTGTCATAACGATCGCCAGTTACTTTATCATAGCCTTTATAGAAACTCTGCATTGTCCCAATTCCTAAATAAATATCAAGTCCCCAATGATCGTTCCATTGGAATTGATAACCGCCAACAGCGCCTAAAATAAATGTATATCCTTTTTGATAAAGATTAGAATTAATATAAGGCGTTACCTCACCATTTTTGTGAACATAAAAGTTGTCATTCCAATAATTCCATTTTTGAATATTATAAAATCCACCAGAAACATTAGCTCCGATATAAAACTTGTCGAATGCTTTGCTGAAATAATAGCGTGCGTCAAAACCTAGCAAATAAGCTTGTGCATGTTTGCCCATAAAAGACTTCCAAGGGGATACAAAAACATCTGCTTGTACAGTATAATGTTCGCTAATCTGCTTTTCTACACCAACATTAATCATGCTGATAGGCAAGGTTAACAGGTTAGCTTTTATTCTTAAATTTTTTATATACTTAGATTCTTGTTCTTGTCCAAAAACAAAACTTCCTAGACTAAGTACTCCTGCAATAATAATATTCCTCATTGATTTAATTTCTGATTGATAATTTTGTTAATCTCTGTGAGATCAACATTTTGACCTTTAGCATGTGCTACGGCAGATTCTGCAAAACTTTTAGCTTCACTCTTTTTTCCGATTTTGTTATAAAGTGTAGCAACCATCGCATTGGTTCGGAAAGAATCTTCTGTCATCAAAGCTTTTTCTGCCCACACGGAGGCTCTTTCTAATGAAGACTTTGTTGTGACATGATCGCTAAAATTTTTAGCAGCGTTTAATAAATCTTCTGCCGAAAAGCCATCTCCAGTTTTAAAAACGTCTAAAGCAACCTTTTCGTAATCTTTCCAGTTTTGTACGCTTTGATAAAAGCTTAATTTAATAATAGAAAGCGATTTTTGAACTTCTTCAGCAGAAATATATTTTGACGCTTCTTTAATGTATAACTGCTCATCAAAAGTCTTTTTATCCACGTTGGTTGCATCCTGAATAATCTTCTGAATATTAACTCGGAAAATGAACTGCGAATAATTGTCGTTACCGATGTATTTAGAAAGTACATCTTTATTATTAACAATATATTGATAATTAAAATCTTGGTTAGATTGGATACTTCCAAACAACATATTAATTTCGTCAGCGGAAAATTCTAGATTCTTCTTTGCTTTAAAATAAGATTCTGCAGCCATTTTCGCTTTAATAGGATTGGTCTGTATGGCTGTTTTAAAATAGCTGATTAAAAAATCTGGATCGCGTTCGCCTTTATCAAAACGCTCTTGAAGGCTTTCTTGTGTGTTACCAGGTTTGTTAAATTTTTCTCCAACTTTTATAAACTCGGAACTTTCGATATAACCTAACTCTTGTCCAACTGCTTCGCCATCACCATTTAAAAACAAAAAAGTTGGGTAACTTCTTACGTAATATTTCTGCGCCAATATTCTTCCTTCCCCTTTTTCCATATCAAAACGGGCATTGATGAAGTTTTTGTTGTAATAATCTGCAACTTTAGCATCAGTAAACACATTTTTTTCCATCATTTTACAAGGTCCACACCAAGCTGCAAAAGCATCCATAAAGATTAATTTTTTCTCTTTTTTGGCTTTAGCTAAAATAGTTTTGAAGTCTGTATCCTCAAATTTGATAGAATTTTGTGCCCAACCAGCAACAGAAATCCCCAATCCAAGTATAACGGCGGCTTTTTTCAACAACATAGATTGCTCAACGAAAAATGACATAAGCTTGTTTGTCTTTAATTTATAATATGCGAATATACTGCAAAATTGAAAAACCTAAGACAATGACTTTTAACAAAACTAAAACGCAATGCTAAGAATTTCATAAATTTGCAACTTATAAAAGTTATTTATGCAAAAATTATCTCTTCTTTTCATGAAGGACGGCTTGCAATGGCAAATTTTGAAAGCGAAAAAAGTCATTGAAGAAAAACAATTTTTCGTAACGGAAGAAAGTCCTACAAACCTTATTGAAGAAGCACTTAATGAAGTGCTTTCTAGAGATGATTTCCAAGACATTACGGTGCTGAGTACGCTTAATCATTTTACAGTAATGCCAGAAGGTTTTGACAAACATAATCTAGGATTTGACCTTATTGCGTACAATTCCGATGTTGACAAAGCTAACGAAGAGTTGATGTTATCGATTAATAAAAAATTCGATGTTCAATTTTATTATAGTTTTCCGAAAAATTTCTATAAAGCGATAAAATCCAAAGACTTACCAACTTATTTTAATTTTACAGGGGAGAAATTTCTTAATACGATTAATAATAAACATAAAAAGGAAATCCACATTAACCTTTACAAAAACCAGGTTGAATTTTTTGCTTTAGAGAATAAAAAAGTAGTGCTCTATAACAATCTTGATGCATCTTCGGAAGTTGACTTTTTGTATTTTATTATGTTTACATTAAGTAAAATCGGCTTTGGAATTAACGATACGTATTTCTACATCTACGGCGAAACTTCAGAAAACGACACCTTTATCTCTGAGTTGCAAAAGTTTGCAAAACACATGAAAATTCTTTTCGACAATTTGTATAAAAAATCCTTTATACTCAACGCTTAGAAGAGAAAATTCAATCTTAAAAATTAAAAAAATGTACAGAATTATATCCGGAAAATGGAAAGCAAAAAGAATTGCTGCTCCCAAAAATTTTGATGTTAGACCAACAACTGACTTCGCAAAAGAAGCTTTGTTTAGTATGTTAGAACATCGTTTTGATATGCAATTTATTTCCGTTTTGGATTTGTTTGGCGGGATTGGATCCATTTGTTTAGAATTTGCTTCTAGAGATTGTCCAGACATCACAACCGTGGAAATGAACCCTAAACATGCAGGCTTCATCAACACAACTGCGCAAGAATTAGGATTTGGATTGCAAGTTAATGTGCAACGTTCTGACGTTTTCGAATGGTTAAAAAAGAAACGCAATCAATCCAAAACTTATGATTTAATTTTCGCTGATCCACCATTTGACATGGACGAAAAAAAGTACAACGATTTGATAACTTTGGTGATGGCAGGTGACTTTCTAAAAGAAAACGCAACTTTTGTTTTGGAACATCAAAGTCGACAAAAATTCGATCATCCTAACTATATTGAAACTAGAAAATATGGGAATGTGAGTTTCTCATTTTTTGACAAGAAAAAAGCTGAAGGTCTATAAGACTTTCAGCTCTAATGCTATTCGGTTTCCGAAAAACTTCTTCGATATTCGCTCGAAATTCTTCGTAATATCTGACAAGAAAAATCTGTATTTGGGATCAGGATTTTCTTCGTTTAATAATTGATATTTATCCAAAACACTTTTCACTTGGTTGGCGACAATATTTGGTGAATCTATCACGCGGACACGATTGCCGTAATATTGTTTTATCTCACTTAGAAGCAGTGGATAATGCGTACATCCGAGAATTAGGGTTTCAATATTTTTAAGTTTGCTATTGGATAGATAGTTGTAAATAATGGCATGCGTAATTGGGTGATTCGCAAAACCTTCTTCAATCGCTGGGACCAAAAGCGGCGTTGCCAACTCATCCACCTTGATAAATTTGTTATGCTTGCGAATACTTTTTTTGTAAAGTCCCGAATTAACCGTTGCTTTGGTTGCAATAACACCAACATTATTATGAATTTCGAAAGCTACTTTTTCGGCAACGGGATTGATAACGTCGAATACAGGAACTTGTCCAGCCACAAGGTCTAGAATTTCTTTCAAAGCATTTGCTGTTGCAGTGTTACAAGCTATAACAATCGCTTTACAATTCATGCTAAGAAGGAAATTCACAATTTGTAGAGAATAGCCTACAATCGCTTCTTTGGACTTTTCGCCGTACGGCAGATGTTTGGTATCGCCAAAGTAGATTAAATCTTCCTGAGGCATCAATCTTTTTATCTCTTTTGCAACAGTTAAACCACCAACACCAGAATCGAAAATCCCGATAGGTTGCTTTGATGACAAATGTGTATAGTTAGGTTTCAAAAAAAAATATTTTGTGCAAAATTACTTATTAATTATGTTTTCAGCTTTAATATCGGGAATTTATTTTAAACAGAAAAAAAGCTTTGCTATCACTCACCAAAAACGACTACTCTATAATCACAGACCAGGTCAGTTTGATATACGTCCACTTTCAGATTGTAATTAATAGGAATTGTAGGAATATCGATATCAAAATCGTGGTCATAATAAATGATTGAGCCAAGAACTGTTACATTATAACAGACGGAATGTGTAGTTTGTGATCCTAAAGCGTCTATTTTATAAGTCAAACAATCGCGTTCGTTCGCACCAAATACTTTTAAATTTGCATTTATTTGATGTTCTTCCATTTGGGTTAAACTTAAGTCAAAAATGCCCAAATATTCTGCATGTTGCGAAAAACCCAAGAAACGACAAAACAAAAATTAAAACTCAGCAACCAGTCAATCACTTAATTACGAATCAATTTAATTCAATTAAGTTAATCTAAACCAAAAACAAATCCGCGGCGATACCATCCGCCATAAACCAATGTTGCTCTGGAATTATTAAACGATTATTTTCGATTTTTAAAATGCCTTCTTTAATTTTTTGTTGAATTGAGTTTTCAAAAGTAAAAATCATATCACTGGAGAAATTATTTTTGAACCTCATCAAATTAACACCTTTTTGTGTACGAAGTCCAATCATCAGCATTTCGTTGTAGCGATCATTTTCATTAAGTTCTTCGCGCTCGATTGGCAATTGACTTTCAGAAATCGACTTAACGTATTTTGTATTATTAGCGACATTCCAACTTCTCAGATTTTTGCCATCATAAGAATGCGCCGACGGACCAATACCTAGATATTCTTTATATTCCCAATACGAAGAATTGTGTTTAGAATGGAAATTCGGTTTTCCAAAATTTGAAATTTCATAATGATCAAAGCCATTTTGTTTTAAAAATTCTGACATATAGAAAAAGGCATCATTCTGAAAGGCTTCGTCAGGAGATTTTACTTTTTGTTGAGTAATCCAATTATCCAAAATCGTTTTTGGCTCGATGGTTAAAGCATAAGACGATACGTGCGGAACTTGCAATTCTATAATTTTAGTAAGATTCTGTTTCCATTGTTCGATCGTTGATGTCGGAGATCCATAAATAAGATCAACACTAATGTTTTCTAAACCAAAATCTTGTGCACGTTTGATGCTAGATTCTGCTTCCGAAGCTGTATGCGCACGATTCATTAATATAAGATCGTCTTCAAAAAAAGATTGGGTGCCGATACTTAAACGATTAACGCCAATATTTTTTATCTCTTTTAAAAATGAAGACTTAAGATCGTCTGGATTCGCTTCCAGCGTTAATTCCATATCTGGCGTAAACTCAAAATAGCGATTGGCTTCATCAATAATCTTTCCAATTTCTTTAGCTTCCAAAATGGATGGAGTCCCACCTCCAAAATACAAAGAGTCGAGTTTTTTGTTTTTGAGCTCTTGATGTCTTAACGAAAACTCTTTGATAATCGACGAAAGCATATCTTCCTTAAGTTTTAAAGAAGTTGAAAAATGAAAATTGCAATAACTGCATTTTTGCTTACAAAACGGAATATGTATGTAGATCATCAACAAAAAAAGCCAACTAATGTGGCTTTATGATATTTAAATTAAAATAAAATCCTATCTATATCGGAAACCTTTTCCATTAATAAAGTTCTCGAATCTAAAGCCGAGACTCAACATAAAACTATTACCCACGGTCTGTTGTAACTCGGACATCCCGAAGTTATAAACCGCTCCAAAAGTGAAATTACCAACACGACCTTTAATAATTGGAGAAAGTGCTAAGTTTTGGCTACCAATGCTACTTTTTGCACTTCTAAAACTAACACCTCCAGAAAAACTTGCATTATCCGAAATAACAGTTGCTAAAAGATTTAAATCCATCATACTGGATGAATTGGTATTAAGATTCCACAGGACCGATGGTGTTACAAAAAAACCATCTGCAAAATGCCAATCGTAACCAGCATTCAAAATAATTTTGGTGGGCGAAGGTTCGATACCGTTAACGATTGGAATGTCATTATTCAATGCAATATCCATCACCGAAACACCACCCGCAAAACCTTTATATTTAACCGCCATACCTAAGTTAGCATAAGCTAGAAAAATACTCTTATCATAGAGTACGGGATCATTTGGATTTTCTGGCGTTAACAAAGCTGTATCCAAATTCATGTTATAAAAACTTGCTCCTGCACCAAATGAAAATTGATTTTCACGATTCTCTTCATCACCAAGCGGAATGAAATATGCGGATCCTACAGTAATGCCATTGGCTGAAATAGGACCGTTTTGATCTCTAAAAAAAGACGCACCAACACCTACTCTATCAAAAACATTGGCGTGCATCCCAACAGATTGTACATTAGGGGATTCTCCAAAATTGGAAAACTGTTTTTGATAGTTTAAATTTAAAACAACATCATCAGATTCTCCATACAATGCTGGGTTAAACAGGAAATCCCCATCCAATAAATATTGTTGATATAGAGGCAAAGTCTCCTGCGCTTTAATTGCATTTACATTAAACAAAGTCAACACAAAAGCAGCGCTAAAGATTTTATAAATTTTTCTCACAAGGCAAATATAAAAAAATATTGTGTTAGATACTTTTAATTACTTTCCAAATACTTTCGCCATCTCTCGACGGCCTCTTGCATATCGCTAGGCATTGGACTTTCGAAGTACATTTCTTTTTTCGTGGTCGGATGGATAAATCCCAATGTATGCGCATGCAGTGCGTGCCTTGGCAATACTTCAAAAACATTTTGAACAAATTGTTTATATTTTGGAAGATTAACACCTCTCAAAATTGTATGTCCCTCGTAACGTTCATCGTTAAATAAAGTATGACCAATATGTTTAAAATGTGCTCTAATTTGATGTGTACGCCCTGTCTCTAGCTTACACTCAACCCAAGTCATGTGACGAAAACGTTCCAAAACTTTGTAATGCGTTACAGCATGTTTGCCATGACTACCATCTTCATAGACCGCCATTTGCATTCTATTCTTCTGATGGCGCCCAATATGTCCGCGTATTGTTCCTTCATCATCAGCAATGTTACCCCAGACAAAAGCCCAATACAGGCGTTTTGTTTTTCTATCAAAAAACTGCTTCGCCAAATAGCTTAACGCATACTCGGTTTTTGCAATAACAAGCAATCCTGATGTATCTTTATCAATACGATGTACCAATCCTACTCTATCTAAATCTGAATTGTAATTCGGGTCTTTGGCAAAATGAAATGCCAAAGCATTAACCAAGGTGCCATCCCAGTTTCCAAAACCTGGATGTACAACCATCCCAGCTTCTTTATCGACAACAACCAATTCGTCATCTTCATAAACGATTTTAATTGGAATATCTTGTGGAATGATGACATTTTCTCTTGGTGGATGCGCAAGAAGTACGCTAATCTCATCACCTGGTTTTACACGATAATTCTGCTTAACAGGATTACCATTAACTACAACGTTACCAGCGCGACAAGTTTGTGAAATTTTGTTACGGGACGAGTTTTGTCGATAGATTAATAAGAACTTATCTATACGTAACGGTTCTTGTTTTTTATCAACGGTAATATTAAGATGTTCATAGAGGCCATTATTTTCATCAGCCAATCCCACTTCGTCATTAGATTCTAAAGCATCATCAAATTCGTCTTCGTAATTATCTTCTTGCATACTTTTATTTATCAAAATTGGCTTCAACAACTATGCTGAAGCCACTTTTATATGTTTAATTTTTATTAAAATTATTCTACAATAACCTTTTTCTTTTCTTTTGGTTTTTCGGTTGTTGCTGGTTTTTTATCAGAAGAAGTTGTTGCCGGTTTTGGCGTTGTTGTTTGCGGCTTCTTCTCTGCCTCTGGTTTTGGCGTAGGCTTTGGTTTTGGAGCAACCGGTACAGGTGCTGGTTCGTCAAAATCTATTTCTTCATATCTAATTGGTGATGGTGCCACTGTATCAACTTTTGGACGATACATCAAATCCAACTCTTTAACTTTATTAAACATCTCGGCAGGTGTTTTCTTACTCGCCCAAAGATCAATCTGCATCCCTTGGTCACGAAGTGCTCCCGCTGGTGGATCTTGATAGTAAATAATTGCTGATTCGTCGGTTTTGCCATCTTCATATTCTACGATACCAACTTCGAATAAATTTTGAGCGATAATCTTTTTAGCCTCTTGTACCGTACGACCAACCAAATTAGGAATGGTCACGTTACGCATTGGACCCGAGCCAATTACCAAATCTACTGAAGAGAATTTCGGAAGCAATTCGCCTGGCTTAATGGGGCGACTTTGATATAGAATTCTAAGAACCGCATCTCTTTGGATACTTGGTTCGTAAAGGGTGTCACCTACTTTGAGACCAACCAAGTTAAGTTGGTTAAAAGCCAAACCTTTGTAACGATCGATAATATCTGGCACCGCAACTTTTGCCCAAGTTCTTGGATTAACTTTTAAAAGTACAGTTCTGCCGCCTTTAACGTGAGATCCTGGTGATGGAGAAATCATCAACACTTGGAAAGGTTTGTATACCGGATTATATTGCGCACTGTCTACCTCATACTCTAGACCTGAGTCGTCCAGAACTTTGATGGCTTGATGCACCGTCATATTAACAACATTAGGAACAGGAATTTCTTCACCATGATTGGTATGAAACTCTAACCAACGGAAAGTCAACCAAACAAGACCTGCAAATACCGCTAAAGCAACAAGGAGGTTAACAAGAACTTTCCAATGGAAAAAAGATTTGAACATATTCTATTGTTTTGTTACAAAAATATCTAGCAAATATAAATAATAATTTTTGTAGTTTTTTCCTGTTGCTTCATTTTTTATGCCATTTAGCGATAGGGATAGCAGCGGATATCCTTCTGAAGAAATGGCTAAAGCGATGGACAGAAGATAGCAGCGAATAGCCTGACCGCAACTGTGCGAAGGAAAAAGCTAGGGAAAGTTGGGGAATCGCCCAAAAATAAAAAGCAAACGGGACGGTCTTTGGTGATAAAATTTTTACATTTGTTGCAATATAAATCTGTTATGGAAAAGAAAAATATAGCTGTTGTTATGGGTGGCTATTCTGATGAATATATTGTGTCGCTAAAAAGTGGACAATTGATCTACGACTCTTTAGACCGAGATAAATACAATGTTTATAAGGTTGTTATCTTAAAAGATGAATGGTACTTTTTGGACGAAAACCAACAAAAATATGGCATTAACAAAGCGAACTTTTCGGTGACGTTGGCTGATGGTAGCGCCTTGAAATTTGATGCTTGCTTTAATATTATCCACGGAACGCCAGGCGAAAATGGCATTCTGCAAGCTTATTGGGATGCGGTTGGGCAACGCTACACAGGTTGCAACTTCTACCAAAGTGCCTTGACTTTTAATAAAAAAGATACGTTGGCAGTTTTGTCAAAATATAATATTCCGTCTGCGAAAAGTATATATTTAAGAAAAGGCGAAGTTGTCGATCAAGAAAAAATAGTGGCAGAACTGGGACTTCCTGTTTTTGTGAAGCCAAACCAATCTGGAAGCAGCCTCGGAATTTCCAAGGTTAAAGATATCTCTGAACTAAATAAAGCGATTGAAATCGCTTACAAAGAAGATGACGAAATCCTTATCGAAAGCTTCTTGGACGGCACCGAGGTGTCGGTTGGTGTTTTAGATTATCAAGGAAAAACTATTGTTCTGGGTATTACGGAAATTGTCCCTGACAACGAATTTTTTGATTATCAAGCTAAATACGAAGGCGCTTCCCAAGAGATAACGCCAGCAAGACTAAACGAGGAAACACGCAAAAAAGTTGAAGAGATTTCGATTCGTGCGTATGATTCTCTTGGGATGAGTGGCTTCTCTAGAAGCGAATATATCATCATGAACGGCGAACCCTATATGTTGGAAATGAATACCAATCCTGGTTTTTCGCCAGCAAGCATCCTTCCGCAACAAGCCAAAATCTACGGCATCAGCATACAAGACCTTTGTGGTAACGAAGTTGAAAAAGCGCTTAACAAACCTTTACATTAACCAAACTGAAACTAATGAGAATAGCAGTTTTCCCAGGTTCTTTTGATCCGATCACACTTGGACATTACGACATCGTAGAAAGAGCTTCCCCTTTATTTGACAAAATAATTATCGCCATCGGCAAAAACTCTCAAAAGAAATATATGTTCTCTTTGGAGCAACGCAAAGAGTTTATCCGTAACACTTTCAAAGATTTTCCGAATGTTGAAGTGGATGACTTCGAAGGTTTAACAGTTGATTATTGTAAAAGTAAAGGTGTTAATTTTATCTTGCGTGGTCTTAGAAACCCTGCCGATTTTGAGTTCGAAAAAGCAATTGCACAAACCAATCGTGCATTAACACGTGAAAATGTTATTGAAACTATTTTTCTACTGACATCTTCTGGAAAATCCTTTATCAGCAGTAGCATCGTAAGAGAAATTATCTCTTTTGGTGGCAACTACGAGATTATGGTTCCTGATTCTGTAAGACTATAGAATTAAAAAAAGAAGATTATAAAAACTAAAAAACCTCTAGAAATTCTAGAGGTTTTCATTTTATTTTAAATCTTAAAATCTCGATTAAGAATTTTCTAAAATATACGTAAACATCAATGGTGCGCAGATCGTTGCATCCGATTCCACGATGTATTTTGGTGTATCGACATCCAATTTCCCCCAAGTGATTTTCTCGTTAGGAACAGCTCCTGAATATGAACCGTAAGACGTTGTCGAATCTGAAATCTGACAGAAATACGACCAGAAAGGCACATCTTCCCACTCCAGATCTTGGTACATCATCGGAACCACACAAATTGGGAAATCTCCAGCGATACCTCCACCGATTTGGAAGAATCCAACACCTTTTCCACCAGAATTTGCTCTGTACCACTCTGTTAAATAAATCATATATTCGATACCTGATTTTACAGTATGAACATTAAGATTTCCTTTGATAACGTTTGATGTAAAGATGTTACCTGTTGTAGAATCTTCCCATCCTGGACAAACGATTGGCAAGTTTTTCTCCGCCGCTGCTACAATCCAAGAATCTTTAGGATCGATTTCATAATACTGTTCTAGAACTCCAGAATTCACCACTTGATATAAGAATTCGTGTGGGAAATATCTTTCGCCTTTTTCTTCAGCGGCATGCCAAACATCTTCCAAATGCGTTTGCAATCTTCTGAAAGCTTCTTCTTCCGGAATACATGTATCGGTAACACGATTGTAGTGTTGGTCTAGTAGTTCTCTTTCCTGCTCTGGTGTTAAATCACGGTAGTTAGGAACTCTTTTATAATGCGAATGTGCAACAAGATTCATTACATCTTCCTCCAAGTTGGCACCTGTACAAGAAATAATATCTACTTTCCCTTGGCGAATCATGTCCGCAAGAATTTTACCCATTTCTGCTGTTGACATTGCACCAGCAAGAGTAATCATCATTTTCCCGCCATCTTTTAGGTGGGCAACATAACCTTTAGACGCGTCTACAAGCGCAGCTGCGTTAAAGTGTAAATAGTACTTTTCAAGAAATTCTGAAATTGGTCTATTGCTCATTTTAAATTAAGTTTTTGCAAAGATAGGAATATTGAAACGTATAGGCTAAATCTTGGTTAAGGAAAAGCCGATTTTATCATTTCTTAAAATTTCTCAATTACTAATGAAATAAAAAACACTTCTAAAAGTTTAATATAAAGCAATCGGATTATCTTTTTTAATAAAGACTTATCTTTGCAGAATCAATTCAATAAAATGAAAGGCTATATTTTCGTTTTTTTAATTTTAAATATTAATTGTTACTTCAGCCAAAAAAACAAATCTTTAGATTGCTACGACTTGAAAAAAGTTCTCGAGGTTGAAGCAACACCTCTATATCAACCGCATCTTGACGCCTCAAAAAAGTTTAACATCAAACTGTTAAAAGACGCCAAAGATGTCACAAAGTATAATAACAAAGGTAAGATGCCGAAAGTTAAAATGACGGCGAAAGGTTATAAAGTTCAGAAATTGGATTACAGCCGACCTTATCTTGTTTCGAAAGCGAAAACAACTTTAGAAAAAATTGGTTCTAAATTTAGCAAAGACAACAAAGGCGCCACAATTACAGTCACTTCTATAACGCGAACTTTGGAAGATCAGTGCAAACTTCGCAAAGTCAATAAAAATGCGTCTTTAGGCATTAGCTCTCACAATTATGGCAATTCGTTTGACATTTCTTATATAAGATTTAATGGTAAACATGAACAAAACACCAAATTGGATGCTGCTCTTTCAAAAGTCTTGAGATATTACGAAAGCCTGGGCAGAATTTATTTCATTAAAGAAAAGCAGCAAAGTTGCTACCATGTGACCGTGAGAAATTATTAGTCTTGGCTCTGGATTCTTGGCTCTTGACTCAAAAATAATTCATAACTAAAACTTCAATTTTCTCTCTCGCTTAAAATCCTTACTTTTGCACCGAAAAATTTAACTCATGGTTTCAGTACAAGGTTTAGGACTTCATCACTCCGGAAATTATCTTTTTAGAGATGTGAATTTCACTATTAAAAAAGATGACAAAGTCGGTTTGGTAGGTAAAAATGGAGCAGGAAAATCTACACTTCTTAAAATACTTTCAAAAGAAATAACTTTTTTTGAAGGCAATGTTGTTACAGAAGGTAATATTACGATTGGTTTCCTAAAGCAAGATTTAGATTTTGTAAAAGGCAGAACTGTTTGGAACGAAACCATGCAAGCTTTTGAGCAAATTAATGCTTGGAAGGACGAATTAGAAGAAGTCAATCACCAATTGGCAACCCGAACAGACTACGAAAGTGACGCCTATTCTGACCTTATTCAGAAAATGACGGAGCTAAACGATTTGTTAATGAATCACGATGCCTATAACCTAGAAGGCGATGTGGAAAAGGTTTTATTTGGACTTGGTTTCAAAGCGGAAGATTTTCATAAAATCACTGACGAGTTTTCTGGCGGTTGGAGAATGCGTATCGAGTTGGCGAAGCTTTTGCTTCAGAAAAATGATTTGATGCTTCTCGATGAGCCAACCAACCACTTGGACATGGAGTCCATTATTTGGTTAGAAAACTTCTTGAAAGATTACAATGGCGCAATTGTTTTGGTGAGTCACGATAAGCAATTTATGACTGCAGTCTGTAACAGAACTTTTGATGTTAACAACAAAAAAGTTGACGATTACAAAGCCAATTATTCCAAATATTTGGTGATGCGTGAAGAACGTCGCGAAAAGTTATCACAAGCGAAGAAAAACCAAGATGCGGAAATTAAACAGATGGAAGACAACATCAACAAGTTCCGTGCGAGTGCTACCAAAGCTTCTTTTGCACAATCTTTAATTAAAAAACTAGAAAAAATAGAACGTATCGAGATCGACAACGAGGACGTTTCTAAATTCAATATTCGATTTGTACAATCTGTCGTTCCGGGGAAGGTCGTTTTCGAAGCCGAAAAACTAGGAAAAGCTTACGGACAAAAACAGATTTTTGATGATGTAGACTTCTTTGTGCAACGCGGCGATCGTATCGCTTTGTTGGGACAAAATGGTCAAGGTAAAACGACTTTGGCTAAAATTTTGGCTGGCGAAATTAAAGACTATTCCGGGAATTGGACTTTAGGACACAATGTTAATATTGGTTATTTTGCTCAAAATCAGGAAGAAGTTTTAACACCGGACAAAACGGTTCTTCAGGAGGCGGAAGATTCAGCAACAGAAGAAACACGACCAAGAGTGCGTGATCTTTTAGGATCTTTCTTATTCCAAGGTGAAGATGTTACCAAAAAGACAAAAGTCCTGTCGGGTGGAGAACGTAACCGTCTAGCACTTTGTAAGTTATTGTTACGTCCTTTCAATACGTTGATTATGGACGAACCGACTAACCACTTGGATATCCAGTCGAAAGAAATCATCAAATTGGCGCTACAAAAATTTGAAGGCACTTTAATTGTTATTTCTCACGACCGTGAATTTTTACAAGGTCTTTGTGATAAAATCTTTGAATTCCGTGATGGAAAAATGAAAGAATTTTTAGGAAACATCGACGAATATCTAGAATTCCGTCAAAAAGAAAGCATCCGCGAGATATCTGCCGAAAAAGCAAAACTTCATGGAGAGGAAGCCAAAATTGAGCAAGTTAAAAAAGAAGAAAAACCTGTTGAAAAGGAAACTTTGACTAATTCTGGTTTTGTAAGTAAAGAGCAAAAAGCGGTTATAAACAAGATTAAAAAAGTGGAAGAAAAAATTTCGGAGCTTGAGACCAAAGTCTCAGAGTTTGAAGCACAATTCACAAAAGATAATCCGTCGGACGAGACATTGGAGCAATACAACAAAACAAAAGAAGAACTTGATCTTGCGCTACAAGAATGGGAATACCTATCAGAACAAACTTCATAAATACTAAATCCTCCAATTTCGGAGGATTTTTTTTTGAACTTAATAGTAAAACTCCAAAAGCAGCTTTTGCAAATAGACTTTTAATTAATCCAAAATTTATAATCAAGATAAATGCGTATTTTTGAGTACTTAAACAATTACTCAATGAAATTTTTAAAATACTCACTGGTTGCTTTAACCGTTGGTAACTTTGCTTTTGCGCAGCATCAAAAACTCACAATGGCAGAAGCGGTCAACGGATTGAGAAGCAATTTAGCACCAAAAAGCATTGTACAATTTTCGTGGTCAGATGATGGGCAATCTTACATCCATTATGTAAAAAATGCTTATCTAACAACCGATGTTAAAAGTAAAAAACAAGATACGTTAATCTCTTTGTCGCAACTTAACCAAAACCTTGGCACAGCAAAGCTAAAATCACTTCCCAGAATCAATTTTGTAGGTCAGGATAAAGCTTATTATGTAAGCGGAAACAAGGTAACTTGGCTTAATAAATCAAATAAAACTTGGACAATTGGCGAGTCGATTACGTTAGGCGAAAACAACGACAATCTTCAACTTTTACGAGACAATAAAAGTTTAGTGTACACCAAAGACAATAATCTTTTCATCAATCAAAACGGAAAAGAAACCGCAATAACTAATGACCAGAATAAAGATATCCTTAACGGTCAGGCTGTCCACAGAAGCGAATTTGGGATAAAAGGCGGAATTTTCGCAGCACCTAATTCTGAGTTGATTGCGTTCTACAGAATGGACCAGAGTATGGTGAAAGATTACCCGATTATCGATTGGTCGGTAACGCCCGCTGTTAACACGAACATCAAATATCCGATGGCTGGACAAAAGTCGCATGAGGTTACTTTAGGTGTTTACGATGTTAAAAGTAATAAAACTAATTTCCTAAAAATAGATGGCGATAAAGAGCAATATTTAACGGCTATTTCTTGGAGTCCAGATTCTCAATATGTTTTTGTGGCGGTGCTTAATCGTGGACAAAACCACATGAAACTGAATCAATATGACGCAAAAAGCGGAAACTTTGTCAAAACTCTTTTCGAAGAAACCAATGACAAATATGTAGAACCTCAAAATCCAATGCTGTTCTTACCAAATTCTAACACCGATTTTATCTGGCAAAGTCAGAGAACGGGTTATAACCATTTGTTCCATTATAATTTGGAGAAAGGTTTGGTTTCTCAATTGACAAAAGGCGATTGGTTGGTAACTGAGATTCTTGGATTTAACGAAAAGCTAAAAGATATTTATTTCATTTCAACCAAAGAAACAGCTTTAGAAAGACACATCTACCGCGTTAACTGGCAGAATCAAAAAATGGAAAGATTGGATAAAGCCGAAGGTATGCATCAAGCAGTTTTATCGAAAGATGGGAGCAAAATCTACGATGTCTATGCTAATGCAACAACGCCACGCGTTGCGAATATTATCCACACCAACAATCTGAAATCAGAAAACATTTTAACATCCGAAAATCCGCTTAAAAACTACAAGCGCCCAGACATTAAAAACCTAACTTTAAAAGCCGACGACGGCACGGATCTTTACGGAAAAATAATTCTTCCAACAGACTTCGATCCCAACAAAAAATACCCGACAATTGTCTACTTGTACAATGGTCCGCATTTGCAGTTGATCACCAATTCGTTCCCAGCTTCGGGTAATCTTTGGTACGAATATATGGCGCAAAATGGTTATATTATTTTCACTATGGATGGCCGAGGATCATCTAACAGAGGTCTAAAGTTTGAACAAGCAGTTTTCAGAAACCTTGGCGAAACCGAAATGAATGACCAACTAAAAGGCATTTCTTATCTTAAGTCTCTCCCTTATGTTGATGCTCAAAACATGGGAATCCACGGCTGGAGTTTTGGTGGCTTTATGACAACTTCATTTATGTTGAAGCATCCAGAAATTTTCAAAGCTGGTGTTGCTGGCGGTCCAGTTATCGACTGGAATATGTACGAAATTATGTACACAGAACGTTACATGGACTCACCAAAAGAGAATCCGGAAGGTTACGCCAAAGCCAATCTTTTGGACAAAGTACAAAACCTAAAAGGCAATCTTTTGATGATCCATGGGGCGCAAGACAACGTTGTGGTTTGGCAACACTCTATCGACTTCCTAAAGTCTGCGGTTGATAAGGGCATACAATTGGATTACTTCGTTTATCCAGGGCACGAGCATAATGTCATCGGCAAAGATCGCGTCCATCTGATGCAAAAAGTAACCGATTATTTCGATGAACATCTCAAAAAATAAACAAAAATCCGCTCTTCATTATAGGAGAGCGGATTTTTTTTTGCATATAACTTATTTTACAAATAGAAATTTTAATATTGATTTCAGTCATCAAAAACTAATTAATTGATTGATCAATTGAATTTTACAATTATGTATTACATAAAAACGAAAACATACCCAGATATTTTATCGATAGAATAATTATATCGAATTAATTAATTCCTATTGATAAAGCATATATATTAAATTATTTTTAAATTATTTAATTTTTCATTGCGTTTTTCTTATATATTTGCTAGCACCAAATTATAAATAAATGAAAAACAAGTATTATTTATCTGTTGCTGCATTAGGCATTACAGTTGCATTTTATGGACAAGAAATTAATTCTCAAAAATTTCAAAATCCCAATATTGAGTTTAACAACTCAGAAGCACCCAACTTCCAAAAAGGAGTATACATTTCTAAAAACACAAATGAGAAAAAACCAGATTTATTATTTATTTCCTCAGAATTGGATCAACTAGCAATTGAACATTTTCGTTACCAACAAACACATAACGGTATTCCAATTGAGGGCGCTTATCTTGTACAACATGTAAAAGCAGGCAAAGTTCTTAGCCAAAACGGCTTAATAATTAAAGCTTCTGAAGTTATTTCCAACAAAGGACATTCTAAAATATCCGAACAAATAGCTCTAGAAAACGCCAAAAATTATATTGCTGCTAAAAGATATAAATGGGAAACTGTCGACGAAGAAAATTTCTTAAAAAAAGAAACAAAAAACCCTAATGCTACTTTTCTCCCAAAAGGTCAATTGGTATACTACAATTCCGGATCAAACTTCAATGCTGACAATCTGAGGCTAGCGTACAAATTCGACATTTATGCTGAAGTGCCCATATCAAGAAAATTTGTTTTTGTAGATGCCCAAAATGGAAAATATTAGGAGCTGAAGAACTTATTAAAACCATAAATGGTGAAGGTACGGATAGAGCATCCACGTCGATTATCATCCAATAATATCAAATAACTCATCATTACTAACCAACGCAACGGGTACTGCTACAACAGTCTACAGTGGCACTCAAAATATAGTAACAGACTACACAGGCACGACATACAGATTAAGGGAGATAGGAAGGGGCAATGGTATCGAGACATAAAACCTAAAAAAATCGACAAGCTACTCTTCTGCTGTAGACTTTACAGACTCCGATAACAACTGGAATAATGTTAACGCCGCGGAAGATCAATACGCAACGGATGCGCATTGAGGGTCCGAAAAGGTATACGACTATTATCTCGGATCATACAATAGAAATGGTATTGATGCTAATGGAATGAAAATGTTAAGCTATGTACACTACAGCACCAACTATCTAAATGCATACTGGGACGGATCGAGAATGACATATGGCGACGGCGACTCTACAACCACACCGCTAACTTCACTCGACATTGTAGGACACGAAATGACACACGGCGTTACAGAAAGAACTTCAGCTTTAGCCTATCGTGGAGAATCTGGAGCTCTAAATGAAGCCTATAGCGATATTCTAGGAAAAGCAGTAGAATTCTATGCCAAACCAACAACTGCCAACTGGCTTATGGGTTCGCAAATTGGGATGACCTTCAGAAGCATGAGCAATCCTAATCAATACAATCAACCCGACACCTACAAAGGCACAAAGTGGGTAACTGTAACAGATTGCTCCCCTACTCAAAACAACGATTACTGTGGCGTCCATACCAACTCAGGCGTTCTTAACTATTGGTTTTATCTACTAACAGTAGGAGGTTCTGGCACCAATGATATTGGAAGCAACTTTAATGTAAGCGGAATTGGCATAACCAAAGCCGCAGCAATTGCTTACCGTACAAATACATCCTATCTAGGCTCATCTTCTACTTATGCTGACGCAAGAACCTACTCTATAAAATCCGCTGAAGATCTTTATGGTGTAGACAGCAACGAGGCTAATCAAGTTATGAATGCTTTCTATGCCGTAGGTATTGGTGCTGCCGCAGGTAGTGGAACAACAACATGTACTGCTCCAAGCACTATTACCTCTTCAAACATTACTCAAACAACTGCAACAATCAATTGGGGTGCAGTAACTGGTTCTGTTGGATATTCGATAGAATACAAAACAACAGCTTCTAGCACATGGACACCAAGTGACGTTTCCACAACTTCAAAAAACTTAACAGGACTATCTGCCGGAACAACCTATGACATCCGTGTTAAAAACAATTGTTCTACGACCAGTAGCAGCAACTACACAACAGGACAATTTACAACTACAGCGTCAACAAGCTCTTGTTCTAACGCATACGAATCTAACAATACAGTAGCCACAGCGACTCCAATTACAGCTTTAAGCACACATTATAATGCGGCGATCCAAGTTTCTGGTGACATAGACTGGTACAAAATAGTTTTCTCTACAGTTGGACAAGCAACAATAAAACTGGCCAACCTCACACATGACGTGGATCTAAGATTATACAGCTCTAATGGTTCTACAGTTCTTAAATCCTCTCTCAATGGAGGAACAACAGCAGAAAAAATCCAGTATACATTTGCTGCAGGAACATACTACATCAAAGTATATCCTTATTCGGGTTATAACGGCAACTCTTGCTACAACCTAAGAGTAGAACCAGGCTATACAATTGGAAACGCTAACAACCCAGCTACTAATAATACTGAATTGTCAAATGACAATATCAAACTGTATCCAAATCCTGTTGTAACCAGCTTTACGTTAAATATTCCTGAAAAACTCATTAAGGATACCCAAGCTGACATCTTTGATATGAATGGAAACAAAAAAATGTCTGTAAAACTAACTTCAGAATCGCAAAACATTAATGTATCCACACTTCCTGAAGGTTTATATATCATTAAAATAGATAATAAAGAAGAACCTATTGTTTTGAAATTCATGAAAAAATAGAACAAATTAATATTGACTTTTAAAAGTTTCGGTGTGGCCTTTGGCCGCACCGAAACTACTTCTCAAAAATTATAAACCCCATAGAGCCAATTTCTTGGGCGGCATGTCGGGCTATTCAGGGGTTTCGTCTTCAGAAGCCTGCGCTTTCGCAAGCTTTTCTTCAGACCACTCGCTAGCGCTCGCGCCCTTACTATCCCGGCCGCAGATTTGGGATAATAAAAAAGCAAGTTAACAACAGTCAACTTGCTTTTTTTTATTTAGAGTTGTAAAAAATTTATTTAATAAAACCTCTATTTCTTAACAATGGTTTGATGTCAGGATTTCTTCCTGTAAACTCTTTGAAAGCTTTATTCAAATCCACAGAATTGCCGACAGACAAAATATACTTACGGAATCTATCACCATTTTCTCTTGTCAATCCACCATTATCACGGATCCATTCCCAAGCGTCTGCATCCAAAGTTTCAGACCAAATGTATGCGTAATAACCAGCAGAATATCCGCCACCCCAGATGTGAGCAAAATACGGCGTATGATATCTCGGCGGAACAGTCCCCAACGTGAAACCATGTTGCAACAAAGACGCCTTTTCAAAATCTAAAGCAGGCTTAAAATCCGAATCTTTCGACACCGTGTGCCAATCCATATCCAAGATCGCAGCAGACACCAACTCTGTTGTCATATAACCTTGGTTAAAAGTCGCTGCTTTTTTAATCTTATCAACCAAAGTCTGCGGAATAGGCTGTTTCGTCTGATAATGAATTGCATAATTTTTAAGAACCATAGGATCCAAAGCCCAATGCTCGTTAATCTGCGAAGGGAATTCTACAAAGTCTCTCGGCACGTTAGTTCCTGACAGTGACGTATATTTTTGGTTAGCAAAAATCCCATGAATGGAATGCCCAAACTCATGGAACATCGTCGTCACATCATCATAACTAATCAACGAGGCTTTTCCTGGCGCTGGTTTTTGATAGTTATAACAATTGACAATCACAGGTTTAGTGCCCATCATGTGCGACTGCTCAACAAAATTACTCATCCAAGCACCACCACTTTTAGAATCTCTTGTGTAGAAATCCAAATAATATATCGCCAAAGACTTTCCGTCGTGATCAAAAACTTCGTAGGTCACAACATCCGGATGATAAACCGGAAGATCAGTCCTCTTTTTAAAAGTAATACCGTAGAATTTCTCAGCGGCATAGAAAACGCCTTTTTCTAGTACAGTTGTAATTTCGAAATAAGGTTTTATCTCGTTATCGTCAAGGTCATACTTAGCTTTTCTTACTTGCTCTGCATAGAAGTTCCAGTCCCAAGGCTCAACTTTAAAACCGCCTTTTTGCTGATCAATCAAATCCTGAATATCTTTAGCTTCACGTCTTGCAGTTTCCACCGCAGGTTTTGCCAATTGATCCATTAACTGTTTTGCAGCTTCAGGTGTTTTCGCCATTTGGTCTTGTAGCTTCCACTCTGCAAAGTTTTGTTTTCCAAGAATTTGCGCTTTTTTAATTCTAAGTTTTGCTAATTTTTCAACTGTATCTCTTGTATCGTTAGCATCGCTCTTCTCTGCTCTACCCCAAGACGCTTTGAAAAGCTTTTCGCGCGTCGCTCTATTCTTTAGGTTTTGCAAAATCGCTTGCTGCGTTGTATTTTGTAAAGCTAAAAGGTATTTTCCAGATTGGCCAGCAGCTTTAGCATCTGCCGCCGCCGCAGATATTTCGTCAGCAGAAAGACCATCCAATTCTTTAACATCAGAAATTAAAACACCGCCTTGTTTTCTCGCTTCCAACAATTTGTTAGAAAACTGTGTTGATAACGATGCTAGATCTTGATTAACCTGTTTTAATTCTTCTTTTTTAGCTTCTGAGAGATTAGCACCAGCGATTTCAAAATTTTGTTTATAATATTGTAACAACTTTTTGCTTTCCGCATCTAGACCATCTGCTTTTATCGATTTTACTTTATTGTAAAGGAATTCGTTAAGATAGATTTTGTCAGAATGCGCCGCAAAAATTGGTGCATATTCTTCATCCAAAGCCTGAATCGTTGGATTGGTATTGGCGCTACTCAAATTATAAAATACAATCTGTGCACGCTTCAAGACTTCTCCACTCTTTTCTAAAGCAACAATGGTATTCTCAAAAGTTGGAGTCATACGATTGTTTGCAATCATGTTAACCTCTTGCTCTTGCTGTTTTAATCCATAATCGAACGCAGGTTTAAAATCCGAATCTTTTATTTTATCAAACTCTGGTGCTTCATACTGAAGTTTACTCTTAGTCATGAAAGGATTATTTTTCATAGACTCGTCGCCAGAAGTATTTTGGTTAGTTGTTGCCACTTCGGTTGTTGAATTTTGTTTCATTGTACTACAAGAAATATTGAAAGCCAAAACAGCCATCAACACGCTAGTTGTTACTTTTTTCATTATAATGATTATTATTGAATATCTAAAGGTAGAAAAAATAATGCAAATGCCGTTTCTTATTTAGACATCATTGGTTTTATCATTACTTTTTTGATCTTCGTCCTCATCATCACTCCAGTAGTTTTCGTCAAAAGATATGCTGTCGTAGGCTAATAATTCGGCTTCTCGTTCGAGAGATTCTCTCAGTCCAAAAGATACAATATCGCTTACTTTTTGTTTGGCAAGTTTCTTTGTTGACGCTTTATCAAGCAACATAAATCGTTTTCCCATACGACGTGCCGCATAACTTCGCATGCCTGTCGCTTTAAGAACATCAACTGCAAGATCAACAGCCGTACCAAGCGTTTCACGATAAATATTGTCTACGCCATTATTGATAAAATCGTAGGCGTCCAAACGGTTTTTTGCTCTTACAAAAATTTTAACTTGAGGAAAATTCTCGTGAACCCATTCAACAATTAGTTTATTTTTTTCGGGATCATCTAAACAAATAATTAAAATAGAAGCCTCTTCTATACCTGCAGCTCGTAATAAAGAATGCTTAGTAGCATCACCATAATAAACATTAAAACCGTTGGATCTAAGCAGAGCTATTCTGTCAGGATCGCTATCCAATACAGTAGATCTAACACCATTGGCTCTTAAAAGTCGTCCAACTGTACTTCCAAAAAAGCCAAATCCAACGATAATTATTTTACTTTGCGCAATAGGTTCTAATGGCAAAGCTCCTGTATCTTCTTTATTAAATTTATCATCGAGAAAACGTTCTTTCAACATTAATAAAAATGGCGTTATGCACATCGTTATGGCAACAATTGCTAACATTTCAGCGCTTGTTTGCTTGTCTATTAAATACAGACTTGTTGAAAAATTAACCAATACAAAAGCAAATTCGCCAACTTGCGACAATGCAAAAGCAATGAAAAAACTTTGATTGTTATTCATTTTATAATACTTCGCGATACCAAAAAGTATTAAAGCTTTAACAAACAATACCGCAAAAGCGGTAGAAAAAATAAAAATAGGATCTTTTTTAATAATACTAAAATTAATGGTCGAACCTACACTTACAAAGAAAACAGCCAATAACAAACCTTTGAAAGGATCAATCTGGCTTTCTAACTCGTGACGAAACTCACTATTGGCAAGCATAACACCAGCGATAAAAGCACCTAATGCTGGGCTTAATCCTACGGAAATCATCAATTCGGATACGCCAATTACTAAAAATAAAGATGAAGCTGTTAATAATTCATTCATCCCAGATTTTGAAACAAATCTTAAAAACGGTACAAAAATATAACGTCCTAAAAGTATTAAAGCTGTTATGCCGACAATCAAGGAGAAAGGTTGCAGCCAATCTGGCAAATATTGCAGTAATATTTTCTCATGCGAGTTATCAGTATCTAAGGGAGAAATAATAGGTAACAAAGCCAAAATTGGTATAACCGCAATATCTTGAAATAACAAGATTGAAAACGATGCTTCGCCACTTGCCGTCCTGAAAAGATTTTTTTCCTTTAAGGTTTGTAAAACAATTGCTGTCGATGATAATGCAAAACACATCGCGATAACGAAAGCTTTGTTAACATGCCAACCAGCAAAATAAAATATTACAAATAGAAACAAAATTGACAGTAAGAGTTGACTTAAACCAAGTCCTAAAATACGTTTCCGAATTGCCCAAAGTTTTGTGGGATCTAGCTCTAATCCTACAAGAAACAACATCATGATCACACCAAATTCGGTAGCATGCATCACATTATCCGCAGATCGACCTGTAAGTTTGAGGACAAAAGGTCCAATAATTATCCCACCAAGAATATAGCCAATAACCGAACTAAGTCCCAAACGCTTTACAATAGGAACCATAATAATTGCAGCTCCTAAAAATATTAATGCGATTATTGCAATCGAGCCTACCATCAGTTATCGAGTATTTTTTTTAATTGGTTTGTAAGTAGTTTTATCTCATAGACTTTAAGATCGTCGGCCTGATAAATGTATAATTCGTCTTTCAACAGCATATCATTGGACTCAATACTCAATTTAAGACCAAGCGTCAAATCTGCCAAAGCAACCTTATAGCGACCCGTTGTAGAATAAGTTTCCTCATTACCGCCAACCGTGACAACAATAGCGCATTCTTTCCCTGCTAGTGGATTAGAAAAGCCTTCATTAAGCCATTTCATATCAAAAACTTCCTCTAGCCAAAGTTTAAGAAGTGGTGGCATACCAAACCAAATCATTGGATAATGAAAAATAATTCTGTCAAAATCTACAATCCTTTTTCGCTCCCTAAATGGCTGAATATGAAAATCTGGATAATCTTCGTAAAGATCTCTAAAAACGATATTCGGATTATTTTGATAGGCTTTTATTAACTCTACATTTGTTGTAGAATGTTCGAAATAAGGATGTGCAAAAAGGACCAAAGTCTTTTTCAAAATTGAGATTTCTGTAAAATTAATTAAATATCAAAAAAAATCCAATCTATCGCTTCTATTTATATAATAAAAAAGCAAGTCACGATTGAGACTTGCTTGAAGTATTTGTTTAAGATTAATTACCAACCGCCGCTGGCACCGCCACCACCAAAGCTTCCGCCACCACCGAAACCGCCAAAACCGCCACCTGATGATCCGCCGCCGAAGCCACCGCCTCCAAAACTACCTGGAAATGGGAAGAATCCGCCACGATATCTACGACTTCCGCGACGTGACAATATCACATCATCGTCATCGTAATTACCGCCCCCCATACCATCGCCTCCACCTTTAATGGCTCCGATAAAGATTATTAACAAGACAATGATGAAAAGTATTGTCCCAATATTAACACCATCTTCGGTTTGATTCTTCTTAACAATCGGCTTGAATTTACCTTCCACAGCTTCCATAATCGCATTGGTACCTTGGTCTATACCTTTGTACCATTCGCCATTTTTGAAAGCAGGCGTTACCAGATAATCCAAAATTTGTCCTGCGACAGACGCCGTCAAATATTGTTCCACCGCGCGACCTTGTTGGATAGACATGGTACGATCTTCTGTCGCTATCAAAAAGACAACGCCATTGTCAACACCTTTTTGTCCAATGCCCCATTTTTGCCCATACATAGTTGCCAAAAAGTTGATATCTTGTCCGCCGGTGGTTGGCAGGATTATGACTTCAATTTCGGTAGATGTAGAATCTGCGAATTTAGTTAGTTTTTGATTAAGTCGGTCTTCCTCCTGTTGATTCAAAAGATTCGCTTGATCATAAACGGGGTATAGAATTTTCGGCTTCTCTGGAATGCTTTGCGCTGCTAAATTTCCGATGAAACTTAATAAAACAACAACAATCAGAAAGCTACGAGAAACTAATCTCATTAGGTAATTCATTTTTATTTTCTCCTTTTATAGGGAAATATTTTTTTAACTCGTGGCCAGTTTTAAGAATAGCGTTTTGCAGAGCCTCACAATATTTGGCATTTGCAAAGCCTGTTGTTATCTCGTCATGCAATCGATCCCAAAACGCTTGTCTCACCTTACGATGAATACCTTCGTCACCGATAATGGTTAAATACTTTTGCTCAAAATTAACATGAAACAAGACAGCATTTCGCTCCTTTGTTTGTTCCATACTAAGCGACTTGAAAACTTCCCAAGCCACTTTAGCATTATGATCAAGCGTTGTCGAGTCGATGTGCACCCTAATCTCTCCAGAAGTTAAATCTTCCGCAGTCTGGATCGTATCAACCAACGTGGCTATTTCTTTATCTGTTAAAAAAGAAGTGTACATTATTTGAAAACTTCTGGCGCTTTTTCGGCACCTGCTTCAGCTTTGAAGTAAGGCTTTTCTTTAAAATTAGTAAAGTTAGCTACAATATTGTTCGGGAATTTTTGAACCGCAATGTTATACTCTTTAGCAGCATCATTATAGTACACAATCTCTGTACGGATACTATTTTCAATAGCAACATACTCTCTTTGGAAATTGGTGTATTGTTGATCTGCTTTAAGATCTGGATACTTTTCAACAACCATCATCAATCTTCCCAAGGCACTAGACAATTGACCTTGCGCCGCTTGAAATTTTGCCATATCCGCTTCTGTCATATTAGCAGGATCAATATTTACCGACGTTGCTTTTGCTCTTGCTTCAACCACTTGTGTTAAAGTCTCCTGTTCAAATTTTGAATAAGACTTTACCGTTCTCTCAAGATTTGGGATAAGATTTGCTCTTTTTTGATATACCGTTTCAACGTTCGACCATTTTGACTCTACTCCATTTTTTTGAGTTACAAAATTATTACGCACGCCAATGCCCCACATCACTGCAATACCGGCAATAACAACAAGGGCGATTACTAGGACTAGACAGCCTTTTCCTTTCATAGTTTATGTATTTTTTTATTTGTTACTAAATCAAAGATAGATAATTCTCTTTATTAATTTTAAAATTTTGTTTAATAAATGAAAAATCAACTCTGAGAAAACGTTGTCGAATTTACTTTTTGTTTAAACCACAAAATCCGAATTCAATATGCTGAGTCGGATTTTTATATCTTATTTAAAAACTCAATTTTTATTTAAAACTAAACTTCAAAGCTTTTTGCTTCGTTCCACAATTCATCCATTTTTTCTAAACTTAAATCTGCTAAAACTAAATGTTTGTTTCTAGCCAAGTCTTCCATTTTTTGAAAACGAGAAATGAATTTAATATTGGTTCTTTCTAAAGCCGAATCTGGATTAAGGCCCGAAATTCTGGCATAATTTATCAACGAAAAGAAAACATCGCCCAGCTCTTTTTCCTTCTTATCGTTTTCTTTTTCAGCATGAAATTCACTTAGTTCCTCCGCTACTTTTTGCCAAGCGTCCTCCGCTGAATCAAACTCAAATCCGATGCCTTTAACTTTATCCTGAATTCGATAGGCTTTTATCAAAGTGGGTAAAGATTTAGGAACCCCAGAAAGGATAGACTTGTTCCCTTCCTTAAGTTTTAACTTTTCCCAATTTTGTTTCACTTTTTCTTCATCTTCTGCAATCGCGTCACCGTAAATATGTGGATGACGGAAAATCAACTTTTCATTTAGCGAGTTGATGACATCAGCAATATCAAAGCTTTCCTTCTCAGAACCTATTTTAGAATAAAAAACCAAATGCAGAAGAACGTCTCCCAATTCCTTTTTTATTTCCTGTAAATCTTCATTCAAAAGCGCATCCGACAACTCATAACTTTCTTCCAATGTCAAATGACGAAGTGTCTCGAAAGTCTGCTTTTTATCCCAGGGACATTTCTCACGAAGATCATCCATAATATCTAGCAAACGGCCGAAAGCTTCCATTTTTTCCTGCTTTGTATTCATCATTTTTAATGCTTTTTATCCTGCAACATTGGGACAAATTTATAAATCCCGAATTCTTCTTTTTCAATTTCTTTTTCCGAAATTTTTGTAAATCGACACAACATTTGTTGATCGGTTGGCCCTAACGGAATAACCATTTTACCACCAACTTTCAATTGGCGTAAAAGCTCGGTTGGTAATTGTTGTGCACCGCAAGTCACGATAATTTTGTCAAATGGTGCAAAACTCGGAAGTCCATCAAAACCGTCACCAAAACTCTGAAACTTTGGTCTCAGCATCAACTCTCGGAACATTCTGGTGGAAAATTCGTAAAGGCTTTTTTGTCTTTCGATGGTGTAAACTTGAGCATCCATTTTCATCAAAACTGCAGTTTGATAACCACAGCCTGTTCCTATTTCTAAAACTTTTTCGCCTTGTTTTAATTCTAACAATTCGGACTGCTCGGCAACTGTTGACGGATGCGAAATGGTCTGTCCAGCAGCAATCGGAAACGCACGATCTTCATAAGCGTAATCTTCGAAAACGCTTTCTATAAAAAGATGACGTGGCACTTCGTTCATGGCATTAAGAACCAACGCATCACTAATCCCCAAACCGCGCTGAAGATATTCCACCAACTGCCGACGCTTTCCCCGATGTACAAAAGAATCTCTCATCTACGCAAAATTAAAAGAATGAAATCGCATTTCAAAATTTTACTAATTAGTTTTTGGCTCTTGGCTCTGGGTTCTTGGTTCTTGACTTAAGATTAAAAAAATTGGCAACTCATAAATCAAAAACAAAAATCCTATTTCGTAAATTGCAACTTAGATTTTTAAAACTCAAAATATGCAAATCATCAAAACAGCTTTGTTAGCTTATGGTGGCTCTGGAAAATTATTTCATGCACCTTTTCTTAATGTTCATAATGGTTTTAAACTAATCGGCGCTTGGGAAAGAAGTAAGAAAAACATTCAACATGATTATCCTGATGCAAAAAGTTTTGATACTTTAGAAGAAATATTAGCAAGTGATGCCCAATTAATTATCGTCAACACACCCATCTACACGCATTACGAATATACTAAAAAAGCTTTAGAAGCGGGTAAAAACGTCTTGGTAGAAAAAGCATTTACAAGCACTTCTGAGGAAGCCAAAATGCTAGACAACATCGCAAAAGAAAAAAATCTAAAACTTTGTGTATATCAAAATCGCCGTTGGGACAGTGATTTTTTAACCGTTCAAAAAGTTTTACAAGGTGGAGAACTTGGTGAAATTTTGGAAGCCGAAATACGTTTTGAAAGATATAATCCTAACCTCAGCCCAAAAGCTTGGAAAGAAAAAAAACAACCTGGCTCTGGAATTTTAATGGATCTTGGCGCCCATATTATCGATCAAGCTTTAGTGCTTTTTGGTTGGCCAGAAGCGGTTTTCGCAGATATTAGAAATCTTCGTCCAAGCACGCAAGTCAACGACTTTTTTGATATTCTGTTGTATTATCCTAACAATCGCGTCCGACTAAAAGCGACTTTCTTTGCCAAAGAGCCACTTCCTGGCTATGTATTGCAAGGTCGTAACGGGAGTTTTATCAAAATGCGTGGCGATGTACAAGAGGATGAATTAAAACTCGGAAAAACCCCAAATCGTAGCAGTTGGGGAACAGAGTATTCTGAAAACCAAGGCTTTATTAATATTGGTGACAAGCGCGAAAATTTAGAAACTCTACAAGGAAACTACCTGCATTTATTTGATGCGTTATACAAAAGTATTGTTATGGATGAGAAAGTCCCAGTCCCAGCGAGTGATGCCGTCCAAAGTTTAAAAATAATGGAAGCCGCAGAAGAAAGTGCGTTGACAGGAAAAATAATTTCGCTAAAAAAAATGACATTTCAAAACGCTTAAAATCATTATCTTTACGACTCTAAAAAATAAATTTATTTATGTTAAAAGCAGGTCTTGTCGGTGCAGGACATTTAGGAAAAATACATTTAAAACTACTTAATCAATCCGAAAAATATGATTTGGTTGGTTTTTTTGACAACGATAAAGAAAACGGAAAAAAATTAGAAGCCGAATTCGGTTATAAATATTTTGACAATCTCGACGAATTACTTTCTCAGATTGATATGTTGGATATTGTAACGCCGACATTGTTCCATTACGAATATGCTTTAAAAGCGATTGAAAGTGGCAAGCACTTTTTCATAGAAAAGCCTGTGACACAGACTTTGGAACAAGCTGAAGAGCTGATTAGACTTTCGCAAGCAAAAAATCTAAAAGTCCAAGTTGGCCACGTAGAGCGCTACAATCCTGCCTTTATTGCGACTAAAGACTATATTAAAAATCCGATGTTTATCGAGATCCATCGTCTTGCGGAGTTCAACCCTCGTGGAACGGATGTTTCTGTAGTTTTGGATTTGATGATTCATGATTTGGATATTTTATTAAGTTTGGTAAAATCACCCGTTAAAGACATCCACGCCAGCGGTGTTTGTGTGGTTTCAAAAACGCCAGACATTACCAATGCCCGAATCGAATTTGAAAACGGCTGTGTTGCCAATTTAACAACGTCGAGAATTTCTATGAAAGCCATGAGAAAATCTCGATTTTTCCAGCAAGACGCCTATGTTTCTGTCGATTTTTTAGAAAAGAAAGCCGAAGTTATCCGTATGAAGGAGGCTCCTAGCGATCCCTCTCCTTTCGATATGATTATTGAAAATGCGGAGGGCGAAAAGAATCAGATTTTGTTTGAATATCCAAATATTCAACCCAATAATGCGATTTTGGATGAGCTAGAAAGTCTTGCTGATGCGATCGAAAATAATGAACCAATTCAGGTTTCGTTGGAAGATGGCACCGAAGCTCTGAAAGTTGCTTTGAAAATTATGGATTTAATTGGTAAGATTTAACCAATCAAAAAGTTAAAAATTATGTCGAAAACTTTCGGTGGAAACCTGAAACAATAGAGGGAATCCGAATAAATTCTGAAATAGAGATCAACATAATTTAAGAATAAACTAAAGTTAAAAAATAAAATATAAAAATGAAGAACATAGTTGTTATCGGCGCAGGAACCATGGGAAATGGTATTGCACATACGTTTGCACAAACAGGTTTTAAAGTAAGTTTAGTTGACGTTTCTCACGAAGCTTTAGACAGAGGAATTAAAACCATTACGACCAACCTCGACAGAATTATCGCAAAAGGCAACCTTACCGAAGAACAAAAAGCAGAAACTCTAGGAAACATTACGACCTATACAACCTTACAAGATGCTGCTAAAACTGCTGATCTTATCGTGGAAGCCGCTACAGAAAACCAAGATTTGAAACTAAAAATCTTCGGTCAAATGGATGAGTTTTCTCCTGAAAATTGCATTTTGGCGACCAACACATCTTCAATTTCTATTACTAAAATTGCTGCCGCAACAAAAAGACCTGACAAAGTAATCGGAATGCACTTTATGAACCCCGTTCCAATTATGAAATTGGTTGAAATCATCAAAGGTTATTCTACTTCTAAAGAGACTTTCGATACGATTTACGAAATGAGCAAAACTTTGGGAAAAGTCCCTGTGGAAGTAAATGATTATCCAGGTTTCGTAGCGAACAGAATCTTAATGCCTATGATTAACGAATCTATCGAGACTTTGTACAACGGCGTTGCAGGTGTTGAAGAAATAGACACAGTAATGAAATTAGGAATGGCACATCCAATGGGTCCACTTCAGTTAGCAGATTTCATCGGTCTAGATGTTTGTTTAGCAATCTTAAATGTAATGTACGACGGTTTCAAAAATCCTAAATACGCTCCAAATCCATTATTGGTAAACATGGTAATGGCAGGAAAACTAGGTGTAAAATCTGGTGAAGGTTTCTACGACTATTCAGAATCTAAAAAAGCTGAAAAAGTTTCGAAAATGTTTTCGAAATAATTTCTTTTAAAACTTAAATCTAAAAAGTCACAAATTTTGTTTGTGGCTTTTTTTATTTAAATACAAAAATTAGCTAGAAAGATTAGTATTTTAGTAAATTGAAAAAAACTCTATGGAACTCCTCATTCTAATTGCATTAATATTACTGAACGGCGTTTTTGCAATGTCCGAAATGGCGTTGGTTTCTTCTAGAAAATTCAAGCTAGAAAGCTTAAAAAAGAAAGGAAGTCCAGCTGCTAAAACCGCGCTACAGTTAATGGACAAGCCTACCCGATTTTTGTCAACCGTACAAATCGGCATTACGCTAATTGGTGTTTTATTAGGTATTTTCAGTGGTGAAAGCATTACAAAAGATTTAAAAAATCTACTTCTAAAAGTGGATATTCTTGCGCCTTATGCCAATCAAATTGCAGTATCGGCGAGTGTCATTATCATCACCTACTTTTCTATTGTTGTCGGCGAATTATTTCCTAAAAGACTTGGGATGACTTTCCCAGAATCTATCGCCGTAATGTTGGCTAGACCAATGGATTTACTGTCTAAAATTGTATCGCCCTTCGTCTGGTTATTATCCATTTCTAATGATTTTTTATCTAAAATATTTAGAATTAATGATAAAAACGACAACACGATTTCTGAAGCAGAAATAGTTTCTATGGTGAAAGAAAGTGCACAAGGCGGCGAGATTTTAAACATAGAACAGGATATTGTAGAACGTGTTTTTGAGTTTGGCGACAGAAAAGCGAGCGCTTTGTACACACCGAAAAGCGAGATGATTATTTTTGATACTCAAGATTCTTGGGATGATATTCGGTACAAAATACAGGACGGAAAACATTCTGCTTACCCGGTTTGTGAAAACAATAATGTGGATAATATTCTAGGAATTGTCATTATAAAAGATTTGTTTTTAGCCTCTAATACACCAGATTTTAAAGTTTCGAATTACATAAAAGAGCCTTTATATTTCAATGAAGCTGCAAAAGCTTATCAAGTTCTTAAGCAGTTCAAAAAGACAAAAATCCATTACGGAATTGTAATTGACGAATACGGAAGCGTCAAAGGCATCATCACGTTAAACGACCTTATTGATGAGCTGGTCGGTGATACGATGCATGATGAGGAGAAGAACCCAGAGATTAAGAAAATAGATAACGACACTTGGCTCGTAGATGCTGGGATGGATATCTATGACTTCCTAGATTATTTCAATAAAGAAGAGGAAGAAGAGCACATCAACAACCAATACAATACGGTGGCTGGGTACATTATTAACAACATCAATAATTTACCACAAGTGGATGACCACTTCGAAATAAAAGACCTAAAATACACTATTTTGGAAAAGAACGGACAACGTATTTCTAAGATTAAGATTGAAAAATAAGCATGACTTTCTCACCAAAATTATACAACCCAAAACTTACCAAGTGCCTTAATATTTTCTTGATTATTGCAACTTATGCCATGATTGTAGTTCGATTTTTATTGAATGAAAAAGGTCGCGTCAATCCAGATTCGATTCGTTATATGCGACAAGCGCACATGCTGCCTGTTATCGACAATACCACAGCGCCACTGGGTTATCCTTTTGGGATTTGGTTGTTCACCAATCTTGGCTTGGACGAATTCTGGAGTAGTAAAGTCGTTGGTCTATTAGCCTACACCGCAATGCTAATATTTGCTTGGAAAAAAGATTTTTACTTCAAAGAAATATTCATGATTTCGGCACTTTTTAGTTTTGTGTCGGTGTTTTCTTATACCATGAGCGAAGCCCCAATTTTGCCATTTGTCTTTTTGCTTTTTTATTATTCTAAGCAAGTTATAGAAGAAAATCTTAAAGGTTTAAAAGCTATTTTGACACTTAGTTTATTATTGATTATTTGTTATAACATTCGGTATAGCGCTTTGTTCTTGATGGCTGGTTTGGGTTGGTTTGGTTTACTAAAAATAAAAACAACTTATTATAATTTTTTTATTTTATCGGCACTTTTTGGCGTTTTGTTTGTCGTATTTTTTAAGTTTTTGTATGTTGATTACTTTAACGAAGATTATGTCAAAGATTTTTTAAACATCGGATTAAAACCAACTTCTAAACTTCTAACCGAGCTTTGGCAAGGCCTGGCCACAACCTTTGACCCTTTTGTACATATTGCAGATCCCTCTGGCGGCATTGTCAATTATGCTATCTATGGCATTGGCTTAATCAATATTGGGGTTATTTTATATTTCGTTATTAAAACAAAACATTCGGATTTTGATTTGTTATTGCTTTGGACTGGATGTGTTGGTATTGCGTGTTCTTATTTCGTGCAATATTTTTATTCGGTTAATCCTATTGATTATCGACTGTTAGCGCCTTTTAGTCTTCCGATTTGGATGTATTATTTCCGAAGATTATGGACCATTTTTGGGAATTTGACTTATTTAATTCCTGTCGGAAGTTTGATAACGGGATTTGCTTTTACGTGGTTATCAAAAGGAAATTATTTAGAAAACCGTAAAGAAATACAAACTTTTCTAAAAAACGAGAATAAAGAAACTGGAACGATAATATTCTGGTTAAAGTCTGAAGAAGACCTCGGAAATGTACGTTCTGCAGAGATCATCAGCACAGTTAATCCGATGATCTACACTACTTTTTCGGCTAAAGATACTTTGGATCCAAAAGTTTTGACGCCTTACCGTGTTGATTCTAAACTAAAAATAAAGAGAAATCAGTTTCAGAAGTTTGATAAGAAATAGCTTGTGGATTTCAAAAAATATGATTTTCTCCGAAATCTTGATTTTCGGTTTTCGGAATAAGATTTTTTGTTATCTTTGATGCAGGGATTGAGTCTTTGGACTAAGAACTGAGGATGCCTATCGATAGCCCCGATTGACGTGGAAATCCTTTTTGCGAGAGGCTTTGCCGAGCAAAAAGATTGTAACAAAAAGCGGGACATATTGTCTAAAGTATGAGAAAATTGACTTGCTCCTAAAAAATATTATTAGAAACTATTAAATTTTATAGATATGACTTTACCTAAGTTTTTATTAGCAGACAACACAGATTTTCCAGAAGATCTTTTTGTAGTACATACAGAATATCCTCGTTTTATCCTTAACGTTGAAGAGGAAGAAGTTGAGTGGTTGGATGATCTAGAAGGTGATGACGAAGAAACTTTGGCTAATGAGGCTACTAAAGTAGTTGAAGAGGCTTTCAAATTCTGCGATGCTGAGTTAGCAAAATACGATGACGAAGAAGAAGAGTAATCTAAATCGATATTAAAAAAATGAAAACGGAACCCAACATTGAGTTCCGTTTTTTTTTATTATTTTTTGTTGAATTTTAGCAACAATAGATTGTCTTTGTATAACTCTAGACTTTCGCCATTTACTACATATCTGTTAGCTTGTTGTAACATGTTAAGAAATCCTGTCTCCACACTCATATTGATACAAGCTTTTTTTGTAGATCCTACTTTGGTTGCCGCAAATGTACCTGCTTTGGCATCGATAGCGACGCTGTTAGAAAAATAATCGTTACATCCTGCGTTACCCGTAATCTTGCCTGCTTCTACAACCAAAGTCGGCTGCTCGGTGCTTACTTGCTCTGCCAAAACCCAAGCGCTACCTTCTAATGCCACTTGGCTTCCTCCTTTTTTAACAGAATAGTTAGATGCGGCACATGATGCCAACATAAGAGCTGCTGATATTGTAAGAATTAAATGTTTCATAATTTTAAATTTTTATGATTAGCAATGTCTTGCTTTTCTTTTCAAAGATAAAATTAATTTTTAAAAATAGTTGTGAATTGAAGGAAAAAGAGGTTTCGCGTTTTTTCTTAGTTTTCAGAAATTAAAAAAATGCTTTCCGAGTGGATATTAAAATATAAAACCTAAAGCACAAATATTTTAATAACACGTGGTATAATTGTTAATGCAATATCGACCAACCTATTTTTAAGGTCTTTGAATTTCTGAATTAAAATAATTAAACATCTTCAATCCACAATAAGAAAACCACCCTAAAAAGAGTGGTTTTCTTATTAATAAAAAGACCGAATTACCAAATTCTAATTCTTTCTTCTGGTTTTTTATAAAGCTTATCACCTTCTTTAACATCAAAAGCTTTGTAGAACGCATCGGTATTAACCAAAGGTCCAAAACTTCTGAAATATCCTGGAGAGTGCGGATCTGTTTTAACTTGGTTAATCATATACTTCTCGCTAGATAAAGTTCTCCAAACGGTTGCCCAGCTCAAGAAGAATCTTTGATCTTGCGTGAAATCACTTATTTTACCAGGATTTCCTTTATCTTTAAGATACATTTGCAAAGCATCGAAAGCGATATTAACCCCTCCTAGATCGGCGATGTTTTCACCATTTGTGAAGGTTCCGTTTACGAAAGTACCCTTCACTGGCTCATATTTATCAAATTGTGCCGCTAGAGATTTTGTAGCTTTCTCAAAGTTAGCTTTATCTTCTGGCGTCCACCAGTCTACTAAGTTACCATCAGCATCGAATTGTGCTCCAGAATCATCGAATCCGTGCGTCATCTCGTGACCGATAACCGCTCCAATTCCACCGAAGTTAACGGCAGCATCGGCATTAGGATTGAAGAAAGGCGGTTGAAGAATAGCCGCTGGGAAAACGATTTCGTTGTTCAATGGGTTATAGTAGGCGTTCACCGTTTGTGGCGTCATCCCCCACTCTGACTTATCAACTGGTTTTCCAATTTTGTCTAAATCTCTTTGATATTGCCACTCTGTTACATTTTGTAAGTTGCTATACAAGGTTCCTCCTTGCGCACCAGCAAGAATATCTAGTTTAGAATAATCTTTCCACTTATCAGGATAAGCTACTTTAACCGTGAATTTATTTAACTTCTCTAAAGCTTTTACTTTAGTTGTTGATGACATCCATTTAAGATCGTTGATGTGTACTGCAAAACTTTTCTTTAAATAATCAATAAGTTCCACCATTTGCGCTTTTGCAGACGCTGGAAAATATTTTTCAACATACAATTTACCAAAAGCTTCACCTAATACGCCGTTAATTAATTGATAACCTCTCTTGTTAAGCGCTCTTTGCTCTTGTTGTCCACTTAGATATTTACCATAAAAGGCGAAACGTTTTTCGTCCAAATCTTTAGTTAAATAACTTGCACTACCATTAATCATATGGAACTTAAGATAATCTTTAACTAGCGGAAGATTTTTAGCATTAAATAATTTATCAAAATTTTTGTAATAGCCAATTTCTCCAATTATAGCTTTATCGGTGTTAACGCCCACACTTTTAAGATAAGCCGGAAGGTCAACATTTTTAACTAATGACTTCAGCTGAGCCATTGTTTTTGGATTATATTGCAAAGTTGCATCACGAATCTGCTCGTTAGTTAAATAGGTATTTGCAATTTGCTTTTCAAAAGCGACAATACTTTTCGCCGTAGTTGCGGAGTTTTTATATCCCAAAACATCTAGCATCGAAGCTACATATTTTTCATACTCTGCAATTGTTTCAGTATTTTTTTCATTAACTTTTTGATAGTAGTCTCTTCCCAATCCTAATGAAGCGTCACCTAGATATACAGCATTCATTTTAGAGTCTTTAAGATCAGCATCGATACCCCAACCATAAAGTGTATTTTCGCCATCTTTAGTTACAGATATCAAGTAAGACTGTAGATCTGCCATATTTTTGATAGAATCAATTTTATCCAGGTTCGCTTGGATTGGCTTAATACCGTCAGCATTACGCTTATCCATATCCATGTAAGTGCCATAAAGGTCTTGGATTTTTTTACCTTCGGTACCCGGTGCAAATTTATCTTTTAAAAGCGAATTCAAAATAGTCATAGAGTTGTTGTCCGTATCTTCAGCAAGTTTGTTAAAACTTCCCCAAGTTGGCTTATCTGCAGGGATTTTGGCAGTTTTCATCCAAGTTCCACTAACGTAGTTGTAAAAGTCATCTTGAGGACGAACAGATTTGTCCATTAGGCTAATGTCAAGTCCATTCTCTTTTGGTGTTGTTGGCGTTGTTTTCACCTCTGTTACAGTTGTAGTTATACTTTCTGTTTTAGTTGCAGCAGTCTTTGTAGAACCACAAGAATTAAGAAATACTAAACCCGAAAAAGCTAGAATTCCAATATTGAGTTTTTTCATTTGATACAATTTGTTCAAATACGTCGTGAGAATTTTGTTTTTGTTACGTTATCAAATATATTTTTTTTTAATATTTCTTTGTTTTAAAAAAAGGAATAAACAAAAGATAATGTCATGAAGTCAATTAAAATTTTGCAACACTAAAATTGTTTTATGTTAAAATTCTATCGCGGATTAGTGACAATATCTTTTAAGTTTTCGGTTCGTCTTAGGAAGCCCCACGTTTCAAAATCACTTTTTGAGGACTTGTTTTTTTAATCATTTTGTCGGTTTGACCTCAAATCCATTTTTGTGAAGAGATAGGCCCAGCATCGCTATCCGCAGAATATTCATCGTAGGCCATCAACACAAAATAATCTACATAAGGATCGAGTTTTTGAATGTTATAATCGGCATTATCCGTCATCATATCCATCGTAATGAGGAGATTATTTTTCTTGAAAACCGTGCTTCAATCTTTCATAAAGTTCACCAAAACTTGGTCTGAATTAAGATTTAAATCTTCAAAAATAATCGATGTTGATCCCTTTGAAATTATTTTTTACACATTGACTCGCCACTTTATCCATTAAAGTCATAGGTTTTGCAGAATCACCCAACATCTTCCCAATCCCTTCTTCATGGAATTCCTGATTGGAATTGTTATTTAGAATTGGTATCGCAGCGACATCTGTTCTTTTGATGATTTCGTAACCTTCGGAATACTTTTAGGTTTTTAAATCGCCCTTTTTAGAATCGGTAAAAAACCATTCTGGAAAGACCAGATTTAGGTGATTGATATTTCTTTCTAAAGACATCACAGATTGCGAACCCCACGCTATATGGAACGCCGAAAAAATTCCCGCAGGAAATTGACACCAATTTTTGCTTTGATTTTTTAGACGATCTTCTCAGGCTTGCGTGATTTTGTCTTCAGTAGTATTCATCTCTTTGTCAGGAATAAAACCTCTAAAACCGTGATATTCTTTAGAAATTTTGTTCTCTTGAAAAAAAGTTTTATTTGCCGGAATTACAGCTTTGAAATCTTCATGAAAAGGAAGCTGAGGATTTTTGTCTAACCTCATCATTAGCGCTAAAGCCCCAAAAAGCAGCGCGACATAGAAGACAATGAGGCGACTACTCCACTTTACACGTCTCCACCGTTTTGCATTTTGCGTTTGAAAAATTTGTCTTGATTTTCCCACAGCTTCCTGTTAATTTTTGATGTGTAGAGATTTACAAGAACCATGAAAAACCATTTAATTTGAAGTTAAAATAAAATAAAATTTCACTAAAAAACTCGCTTCTCAAAATCGAAAAGCGAGCTATTGTTCTATCGTAAAAAAAATTATTTAATTGCTAGATCGTAACGTTTTGAGATTTCATCCCAATTAACAACGCTCCATAAAGCCGATAAATAATCTGCCCGTTTGTTTTGATATTTTAAATAATAAGCGTGTTCCCAAACATCAATTCCAAAAATAGGTGTTCCTTTAACTTCTGCCACATCCATCAACGGATTATCTTGATTTGCAGTTGAGGTAATAGCTAATTTTTTATCTGGTGTTACGATTAACCAAGCCCATCCAGAACCAAATCTGTCAGCCGCAGCTTTTGCAATTTTCTCTTTGAAAGCCTCCATACTTCCAAAATTATCTGTAATTGCTTTGGCTAATTTTGCAGACGCTTTTGTGTCTTTTTTAGGTGTTAAAACCGTCCAGAATAACTCGTGGTTATAATGTCCACCAGCATTATTTCTTACCGCAGGCGATTCTTTAGAAATATGAGAAAGAATAGTGAAAAGACTTTCCTTTTCCATCGGCGTTCCCGCAATTGCTTTGTTAAGGTTTGCGGTATATCCCGCCGCATGTTTGCTGTAATGAATTTCCATAGTTTTTGCATCGACGGCAGCTTCTAGCGCATTATACGCATAAGGAAGTGTAGATTGTTTAAACTGTGCTGACATAAAACTCGAAGCCATCAAGAAACCGACAGCTGCTATTTTTAATACTTTCATTTTTAAAATTTTCGATTAAACATTAACTTAATTGTCTTAAAGATACTTTATTCATGCCTTTGACAAAGTAGCATTAACAATAATTAACACCTATTTTAGAAGTTTTTTGATGTCTTCAATCAAAATTTCGCGGTCGGGATGATATTTTCCCACCAAACTGGTTTTAGTTCCCGCTTCATCGACGTAATTAAGTCCAGAATAATACAAAATCGGCATGCCATCTTTCCCAAAACGACAACGGATGTTTCCATCTTTATCTACCAAAGCAATTTCTCCGCTATGGTTTAGACTTTCCGCTTTATCTTTTTGATCTCCCACGTAAATATCAAATTTCTTTGCAATGTCCCCAATATAATTTCTGTCACCTGTCAAAAAATGCCAATTTGGCGATCTAGCACCAATTTTTTTTGCGTGTTCTTTCAGAATTTCGGGTGTATCGTTTTCTGGATCGATACTTATGGAGATTATTCCAAAATTTGGATCGTTGATTTCTTCTTCGATGTGACGCATATTATTATTCATCACAGGGCAAATCGTTGGACAACGACTAAAGAAAAACTCCACCAAATAGACTTTCCCCAGCATGTCTTTGTTGGTAATCGTTCTGTCATTTTGATTTTTTAAAGAAAATTCTGGGACTTTCATCACTGTAAAAAGCGACGAATTCATGTATTGTCGAACACCAAAAACCAACGCAGCAATCAACAGAATTACCAAAACGGGAATCCCTATTTTCTTTGATTTTGAAGTTGGGATATTTTCGGATGCTGACATTTTATTTTAAATAAGAATCAGGATTTTTTTTGAATTCATCTTTACACATCGAACTGCAAAAACCATAAACCTGGCCTTTATAAGTCAAGGTATCGCTAAGATGATCAGAGGTTTTCATGTGACAAATAGGATCTTCTTCATTTACCACTTTTGTCGAGATTTTAAGTCCAGATTCCATTTCGGAAGCCTGTTTAACTTCAAGATTTTTCTTTTCACAAGAAACCAAAGCAAAAGCGACTGCTCCAATTAAAATTACATTTTTCATGATTAAATATTAAAACCTATCAAAGCTACAAAAGATAAAATTTAACGAAGAATCTTGGACGATGAGAAATATCAATGATTCTGCACCAACATCGCCACTAAATCTTGCAAAATGCGCTGTGCAACAAAATTCATAAAATCTGTTCGCTCCATATAAGGCAAATACAAATGCGAAACTTTCTCGACATCATTAATTCTAATTGAATAAAAAACCGTCCCAATATCTTTCCCATCTTCACCTTTGCTTGGCCCCGCAACGCCAGTCGTAGAAAGACAAATATCTGTCCCAAATAGCTTCTGTCCACCACGAGCCATTTCTAGAGCGACTTCTTCACTTACAACGCTGTGCTTGGCTACGCTTTCCTTAGAAACTTTTAAAATATCGATTTTCTTTTGGGTTGCATAGGTTACAATCCCTCCCAGAAAATACTGAGAACTTCCAGAAACCGATGTTATCAATTTTGAAATTTCGCCACCAGTACAACTTTCGGTTGTTGAAATACTAAGTTTTCGCTCGGTTAGAATTTCGCCTAAAATCTTCTCGATTTTATCTTCGTAAGTTGCAATGACATTTTCACCAATAATTTTTAACAAAGAATGGATTTGCGTTTCAACATCGTTTTCTAATTGCGAAAAATCTTTTCCAAAAGCGGTTATTCTTAATTTCACGCGGTTGCCAACTGGTAAATAAGATAACGAAATGTGCGATGGCAAATGATCTTCCCAATTTGCGATTCGTTCAGCCAAAATACTTTCTGGAACGTTGACTACTGAAACAATTCTTGTAAAAATAGAATCGAGCTCGAATTTTTCTTTTAAATAAGGAAGAATTTTATCTTTTATCAAGGGTTTTACTTCATAAGGAACGCCTGGCAACGAGAAAACTAATTTCCCGTTTCGCTTAAGCATCTGACAAGGCGCCGTTCCGAAATCATTCTGAAAAACCACAGCTTTCGACAATACATCGGCTTGACTTTTATTTAACGCCAACAGATCTTGTCGATTTCGGGAAATCAAATAATCTGACAAATGCTTGAATGTTTTTTCATCCGAAATTAATTCATCATCGAAAAATTCCAAAAAAGCTTTCTTGGTTTTATCATCTCTGGTCGGTCCTAAACCGCCTGTTGTTATCACCAAATCACCCAAATCAAAAGCCTCTCTCAAAGTCGATTTAATGACCTCAATTTCATCTGAAATCGTGAAAATTTGTTTCACAGAAATGCCGATGGATTTTAGTTCTTTTGCAATAAAGTTAGAATTAGTATCAATGGTGTTTCCAGAAAGGATTTCATCGCCGATGGTGATGAGAATGGCGTTTTTCATACTTGAAATTTACAGAACAAATGTCGGTAAAAGTCAGCAATTCTTTATAAATTTAATAAAGTTTAAAACAAATTTATGATTGTCCATCTTTTATCCTTTGTTTAATTAAAAAAAATCCTTGGAATCCTGACGTTTATAATCAGTTCAAAAATATTAGATATCTTCCTTTTTTTGACTTGATGGATCTAACTGAAGATCAATATAAGATGACCGGCATCGCTTTGGGTTGTGGCACAGGCGAACAAACGTCTAATGCTCCTTTACAATGGTCGGGCAACCATCAATAGTTGTTTCCGAAAATTATTTCTAAAGTAAATAAAGCTGGACAATTGGCGGTGCAAATGCCTTATCAACCAGAAAATAACTTAATAAAATCCTTTCTGACTTGGCGCAAGAATAAGATTACAAATCCCAGCTCAATATTGGAATCGCAAATCGGCGGTTTTAAGCATTGATGATTACGCGCAAATCATTTTTGAGATTTCCCGACATTACTATCGATCTGTGCTTTTAAAAGACTTTTACTTTACGGATAGAAATATTAGTTTCTTATAAATTTTAGATGTAATAAAGATGAAAAAAATGTGGAAAACCACCTATCAAGAGGTAGAGCTATTGCTGGATTTGAAAAGGTGAATGGCATTCAAAAATATACCCTTATTAAAACAAAATCACGATTTAGGAATAAGCTTTTTTAAAATCGTTTAAAAGTTCGTCAAGTTTGTGACGTTCTACAAAAACTTTTTTTTCTTCGTCGTAACGTGGCGATTTGTAAGTGACTTCATGAAAAGACATACTAGCATTACCTACTTTTTGGATTTTAATAACATTGATACCCAATTTTTCTAATTCTTGTTTGAATTCTTGAAACTCGTCTTCGATACTGAACATTTGATAATTTTTAGCAAAAATAGAAAAAGCATCCATAACCAAGTTGTTATAGATGCTTTTTCTTACTAACTAAAATTTTTAATCTTAATCGACAATTTCATATTCGATTGGAAGATGACCTGCTGATAGGCTACCAATCTCTTCAAAGGCTGCTCTCGACATATCAAACGCTCTACCTTTTGTAAAAGGACCTCTATCATTAATTCTTACCACTACGCTTTTACCATTACGAAGATTCGTAATTTTCACCTTTGTCCCAAACGGGATCGTTCTGTTAGCAGCTGTAAGCTCATCGTTATCGAAAATCTCACCGCTTGCTGTTTTTCTACCTTCAAACTTATCGTGGTAGTACGATGCAAAACTTGTTTTAGCATCTGTGGCATCACTCTTGTATGTAAAAGAGAAAATACCAAGTGTTGAAATCATCATTATGATTACTAGAATGAATCTTTTCATCATGTTGAACATTATTTTATTTGTTTTGACTCCGCAAAGTTATCTCGAAATGACTTCAACCCGCAAATTCGACAGCCACAAGTCTTAAAATTATGTTAAAATTAAATTAACACAAGCTCTAAGTCTTTTATTTACAGTCATTTTCAAAGATTGTTAAAGAATGTTAATTTTATCTTGATTTTGTTAATTTTTAAAAGAAAATCTAATATTACAAAAAGCTTAAAAACTACTTAAAGCATTGGTAAATAAGGCTTTTTAATATTTATTATGAATTTCATAATTTTGAACATATATTAAATCTAAAGCGGTTTTATAAAAAATTCAAAAATTAAAACAGATGAAAACTTTATCAAATTCGTAAAAATAATATCAAATACCAATCAATACTTTAAAATATTAAAATTTACAAACATTTAAAACAAATAAAACATTGATTTACAATAACTTAAATCAAAAACAGACAAAAATTAAGAAAAACGAAAATTTGAGCATAAAAAAACCTTGAGCAAGTCTCAAGGTTTTGTGTTTATTTGGATATAAAACTAAACTAATTCGCCATACAAATCGAACTCTTCAGCCGATGTAATCTTGACATTCGCAAACTCACCAATCGATATATATGTATCTGTAGCCTCGACTAACACTGTGTTATCAACATCTGGAGAATCAAACTCGGTACGTCCAACAAAGTAATTTCCTTCTTTACGATCAAAAATGCAACGGTAAACTTTTCCAATTCTTTCCTGATTCTTCTCCCAAGAAATCTGCGACTGCAACTCCATAATTTCTTCCACACGAGCTTCTTTCACCTCTTGTGGGATGTCATCTTCAAGTACATGCGCCGTTGTATTTTCCTCATGCGAGTAAGTGAAACAACCTAAACGGTCAAAACGCTGCTCTCGAACCCAGTCTTTTAATTCTTGAAAACGCTCTTCTGTCTCACCTGGATAACCAACAATTAAAGTTGTACGAATTGCCATATCTGGCACTTTCTCTCGGAATTTTGCCAAAAGAGCATCAGTCTTTTCATGTGTTGTACCGCGCTTCATAGACTTCAACAAATCCGAGTTGATATGTTGCAACGGTATATCTATATAGTTACAGATCTTTGGCTCCTCACGAATGATATCCAAAACATCTTCTGGGAAACCCGATGGGAAAGCGTAATGCAATCTAATCCATTCGATACCTTCAACCTTGATTAATTCTTTTAATAATTTGCCAAGTGCACGTTTTTTATAAATATCAAGACCATAATAAGTCAAATCTTGAGCAATAAGAATTAATTCTTTAGTTCCTTTTTTAGCTAACTTGGAAGCTTCTTCAACCAACTTTTCTATCGGTGTAGAAACGTGTCCTCCACGCATTAAAGGAATTGCACAAAACGAACATGGTCTGTCGCAACCTTCAGAAATTTTCAAATAAGCGTAATGCTTTGGTGTTGTCGTTAAACGTTCGCCCACCAATTCGTGCTTGTAATCGGCACCAAGATGCTTTAACAAAATTGGTAAGTCACGAGTTCCAAAATACTGGTCAACATCAGGAATCTCACGAATTAAATCCGGTTTGTAACGCTCTGACAAACATCCCGTCACAAAAACTTGTTCCACCTCGCCTCTATTTTTTGCTTCAACATAGTCCAAAATCGTATTAATAGATTCCTCCTTTGCATTGTCAATAAATCCACAAGTGTTGATAACGACAATGTCACCTTTGTCTTCATGAACAACCTCTTTGCCATTGGCTTGCAGTTGCCCCATAAGAACCTCGGAGTCGTAAACATTCTTAGAACAACCCAGTGTTACTATATTAATTTTCTTTTTACCTGTTGATTTTGTACGCATTATTAAGAATTTGAGTTTGCAAATTTAGGAATAAAAAAAGAACCAAAATTTGGTTCTTTAATATTTATAAGAAATCTTCTTCCTTAAAATCAGGTGATAATTTATCTTTTTCTGAAAGAATGACATCTTCTAATGGAATTTGCCAATCAATCCTTAAATCTGGATCATTCCAAGCAACGGCTCCTTCAGCATCTTTATTATAAAAATTATCGCATTTATAAGAAAAGACTGCGGTTTCACTTAGTACCGAAAAGCCATGCCCAAAACCTCTTGGAACATAAAGTTGACGTTTGTTTTCTGCGCTTAGTTCTATCCCAAACCATTGTCCATAAGTTTCGGAATCTTTTCTGAGATCTACCGCGACATCAAAAACGCGACCTTCTAAGCAAGATACAAGTTTGGCTTGTGCATGTTCTCCTTTTTGCAAATGAACACCACGGACAACGCCATAAGAAGATTTAGAAATATTATCCTGAACAAAATGACCATTCAGCCCCGTTAATTCTTCAAATTTTTTCTCATTGAATTTTTCGTAAAAATAGCCTCTTTCATCTTCGAAAATGCTTGGCTCAATAATATAGCAATCTTTAAGCGGTGTTTCTTTTAATTTCATTTCATCATTTATCTTGTGCTAATTTATCAATATTTGGCTAAATATTAAAAATTATTTGCACTATTTTATGTCATATTTTTTTATTAGGTTTTGTTTTAAAACATTATAAACAAGCGTTCCTATTAACATTAAACCTAACGCAATAATCCACTGAAATATAAGCGATTGTGATGTTGAATAAATTATTAAAACACCAATTAATAACTGGATTAATCCATAGATCCCTGAAATCAGTAAGCGATTTGTTTTATTTTCATTCGCAAAGAATTGATATAAATGAGAGCGGTGTGCTTCAAAAATATTTTCTTTTTTTAGAATACGTCTTACAATTGTCCATACCGCATCTAAGCCATAAACCAAAAGAAATAAGATATAGATAATATTACCTGTCTGTATAATAAGTTTTGCTAAAAGAAATAAAATAATAAATGCCATAGCTACCGAGCCTACATCACCAGCAAAAGCTTTTGCTTTGTTTCTAAAATTAAAAAATCCGAAAACTACACAAGAAAGTATGGCGTAATAAATTAAATTCATGTTTACAAAAGCAATCGAATGATTAACAATAGCTAATAAAATAAGTACTGCTAAACTGTTGGAAACTGTAATACCGTTAATACCGTCCATAAAGTTATAAGCATTGATAGTTCCTACAGAAATTACCAAAGCAATAGGGATAATCCACCAAGCTAAAGTGAACATTTCCACTTGATAAAACATTAATACCATACTCACTAACTGAACGAGCAAACGAATTCTATTTGATAATGTCATGACATCATCCATAAAACTAACAATAGTAATTAATGTCAATCCCAAGAAAAAATAAGGATACTCGAATCCTGAAATAATAAAATAAATTGCCGCTGCAATATAAAAAATAATACCTCCTCCTCGCAAAGTAATCTGTGAGTGGGAACTTCTTTCGTTAGGTTTATCGATAATATTAAACTTATCAGCTACTTTGAAATATAGTAATTCAATGAGGAAAAGTGCTAATAAGATTATTAAATAACTCATAATAGTATTTTGTTGCAAAAGTAATTTTTTTTTAAAGAATAATATAAATTATTACATTTATACCTTTATTAAACTTATTAGATAAAATGAAACAATTAATAATAAATTTCAGAAAACTAGGCTTAAAAAACATTTTTATTTCAGTATTTAGAAAAAAATTTAGAAAAATTGCACTATACAAGAACTCATACATTAATATTCACTCTGTTAGTAACATTTCTATAAACAAAAGATTATCATTTAATGCAAAATGGGCAAATAATGACCCAAAAAAGTCATTTTTAATAATGAGAGAAGGTGCAATTCTAATTGTTGATCATTTTGCAATTTATTCAGGCGCCAATATTAGTGTTAATGAAAATGCAATATTAAAGCTTGGCACAGGATATATAAATCATAATGTAAATATTGCTTGTTTTAATAGTATTGAAATAGGAACCGACACAGTAATATCAGAAAATGTGGTTATTAGAGATTCTGACAATCATGAAATATTATCATCCTCTCATAAAATCACAGATCCCATAAAAATAGGAAATCATGTATGGATTGGTACAAATGTAGTAATTTTGAAAGGGGTTACTATTGGCGATGGATGTATAATTGCTGCTGGCAGTGTTGTCAACAAAGATATTCCCACAAAATCTTTAGCTGCAGGAATTCCTGCAAAAGTTATTAAAACTGATGTTGATTGGAGGTAATATGTTACCTCTTTCTAAAGCTTATAATTGTTAATTCCAAACCCTGTTGTGCAGAGATAGGTAACTTTCCAACACCAAGAGTACTTTTAATCTTCTCATTGGAGAGTGTTAAGTTACTAGTCATCTTTTTCAACCTTTTCGTATTTAAAGGTATCGGGATAACGTCACCAACTTTAGCCAAACCTTTTACTATTGTTTTCGGAATACCTAGATTCATCACTTTTTTATTTTCAACTTTTTTAATAATTTCTATTATTTGCTTAGTGGAGAGCACTTCGTCATCAGAGATATGATAAATCCCAGAAAGCAATAAATCTTGCTTTTCTATAATTTCTTTAATAAAAAAGGAAAAATTGTCAATAGATATAAAAGATCGTTGATTATCAAAAGAAGTTAAAGGATAAGGAATTCCCTTCGAAATTAGCTTATGTAATAACCAAAGGTTTCCTTTATCACCTGGACCATGCACCATAGGTGGTCTTAGAATAATTATTTTTTTATTTGAAGGTAAATTTTGCTCTAAAAGCCACTCTTCTGCTATTCTCTTTGATTTTCCGTAAAAAGATTGAGGATTCGCTTTGTGATCTTCTGATAGCGGATTGTCACTTTCAAACTCCTCAATTGCTGCAAGCGAACTTATATGTATTAATAACTTGGCATCCGATGTCACAAATTCATTAAAAACTTCCTTTGCCAGATCAAGGTTTGCATAGAAATAATCAGCTTCTGTAGCTGTTCCCTTATGGTCATGTGCTTTTCCCACAAGATTTATGAAAACATCACCACCTTGAACTAAAGTTTTCCAATTAATATTTCTTAAAGAAACTGCTTTGACATCATGACTACTTGACAAACTTTTCAATAAATTTTGTCCAATAAATCCCGATGCACCAATGATAGAAATCTTCATCTTTCCAAAGCTTTAATTGTTCTGTTATTAATCTCTTTTCTTTCTTTATCAAAAAACCATCCCCATTTATTAAAATAATACATAGCCGATTGAATTCCAATTTTAGTTAATCGCCAAGATTTATGTGAACCTTTTTCAAAATGATGATAAATACAAACTTCTGGATAAAAAATAGTGTCATAGCCGCCAGCAATTAATCTTCGACACAAATCAGTTTCCTCACCATACATAAAAATGCCATCGTCAAAAAAACCAATTTTTTTGATTGCAGATAGTCGTAAAAACATAAAACAACCAGATAGATAAGGGACATTCATCACTTTATCATATCCAGTAAAGCGCAGTTCAAACAAATTATTTCTCTTTTCAACCATACCTTTAAAAGGATTAAACCTTCGCCCAATCCAATCATAAGGTGTAGGAAGTAACTTACATAAATATTGTATGTTACCATCTGGGTACAAAACCTTTGGCATAAGATTTCCAACATTTTCATTTTTTTCCATAAATGTCCATATATCTTTTAGGACAGTTATATCAAAATAAACATCTGGATTCAGAACTAAATGATAATCATAACCCTTCTCTATTGCTTTTTTTATTGCAATATTATGTGCAGCTCCAAATCCAGGATTTGAAGGATTATGATAATACTCTACTCTTGAGTCGGTACTAATATTTTTGAGCTTTTCTGTTGGAGAGTTATCTACTAAATATAACTTTCCAGACAAAGATGAATTAAGATAACTATTGATGGCACTCAATAGGATATCTTCATCATTATTATACAATACTATACACGCTGATATGTTCATATTAATTATTTAAATTAATTAGATCCAAAATAGATTTAGTTGTATTTTCCCACGAGTATTTACTGAAAAGATAATCGGTTTTACTATGGACCTCTTCTTTACTTGGTGAATTCATTGAAAGTAAAGTCAGCTTTTCTGCAATTTCCACTTTATTTTTCGGATCGACAAATATCATACTATCACCATAAATTTCATTCATAACTGGTATATCAGAAATAATAGATATTGTTCCATGGCTCGCAGCTTCCAGTGGCGGATATCCAAAACCTTCATAGAGACTAATGTAAATATTTGCTAATGCTCCATCATACAAAGCATGAAGTAATCCGTCAGAAATATAATTTAAAAAAATAATATTTTCTAAACCAAAAGATAATGCTAGTTCTTTCATACTTCTAAAATAATCATTCTCTTTACCAACAATAACAAATTTTATATTATTATCATTAAAAAGGGCTATGCTCTCAATTAATGTAGTAATATTTTTGTGACTAAAAGATGCTCCAATACAAACAAAATATTTGCAATCTTGCAAAATATCCTTTAATTCCTCTTTATCTTTACTACTTTGGTCGACACTTGCTTTTGTAAAGCCATTATGTATGACTTTAACTTTGTTTGAATTTATTTTATAATAATCAACGATTTCTTTTTTTGTGAATTCTGAAATTGCAACAACATATTTTGATTGTCTAATTAATAAAGGAACATAATACTTAAAATAATAGTACTGAAATTTGTATTGTTGAGGAAAATTAATCGCAATTAAATCATGAATCGTGATAATTTGGTTTTTAACAAATAGCGATCCATGTGTGGAGGGAGAATAAATTAAATGTCTCTTAACTTTTAATGGTAAAATTATCAAATTCCACAAAAGTCTTTTTAATGTAAGAAATTTGCTTTCATTGATGAATAAAAACTCAAATTTGGAATTATTTTTTATATGGTCATATAATTGTTGACAATAGACACCAACCCCTGTTGGCTTACTATTTAGCATTGTCATATTTATAAACTCTCTCATTTTTTTTTATTTAAACCTATACAAATTATTTTCCTCTAGCTCCATTTTTTTTTTGCCCCACAGCATACCATAATAATAATAATAATAATAATAATAATCAAAATTTCTAACCTTGCTAATATCAAACTAAATAAATAGTTTTCATCTATCAACATTGAGCTAAAAGCAATAATCTAATTAACACATTGTTATGTAACCTTATCTACAATTAAACAAGCTTTTATTGGGTTACAATTACGTCATTTCTAAATTTATTTTCAAAAATATTGGTGTTTTTTAATGTACTATTATCAATACTTACTTGTATATCTGGTGCCAACGAAACATTATGCATAAAAATTTCGGTTTTCCCTTTTTCTTTGAGTTTTGCCTCAAAAGCAAATTTTCTAGGCGCTTTAGCATCGTAATGGACCAAGATATCATTAAGAGAAATTTTACCATCTTGTATTGTGCCAAATTTAAAACCATTTGCTGTTCCAGCAAGCATAACATTACTAAATATTAAATTAGCAATGTAGGTATAATCTCCAAACCAGAACGATGAAGCTACAAGTTTATTATTGGATTTCAAGTCTTCATTTAATTGCTCAATTCTCAAATTTTCAAACTTAACATTAATAAAGTTGGAATAGTTACTACTAGATCGCGCATAAACCCCGAAAAGTCCTTGACTCCAACTTTGACTTCCTGAAAATAAAATATTGGACTGTGTCGTATCATAAAAATATGTCGTTGCCAAGCCATTTTTACCATTCCAAGATGTGAAGTTAGAAATGTTTACAAAATCAGTATTTGTAGTAAAAAGTACTCCAACATCAGATAAAGTAAAAATATTATTTAGTGAAATCAATTCACTACCCCCATTAAAATTAATTGCATAATTTGCCAATGTTGGCTTTACATCATCTTTATATAATGTACTTAACTCGATAGGAGTTAGCGAAACATTTTGGGAATTTGCAATGAATTTCACTTCATCAATTTTGACTTGGTGAGATGCTCCAATTATTAATAAACTATTATTATGTATTTTTTTATTTTTTGAAATTAGAACCAAAGACATAGACTTCAAAAAATTGTTATCATAAGTCCGTTGCTCAGGCTTTGCACCTACTTTTCCAATATGAAACAAATGCTGTCCATCATTATCAGTATCAAATTCAACAAAAGTAAGCTGAGGTGATAAACCTGTTAATCCTTTGATATCTATATTTCCAATTTTCGTATAATAAATCCCCTGATTTAGTTTAACTGAAAAAAAAACATTGTATAATTTTTCTAAAGAATTTTTTAGATCTACTGAAGATGAATCATTTGGTATAGTACCAAACCATTCTACATATACATTATCCGTATTTATGAAGCTACCGTTAAGTGTAAAATTATCAAAAATCTTTATCGCCTCTGAACTAATTAAATTATTATTACCAATAAATTTACCATTTTTAAGTATGGCTCCTGAAAATTTTAAAAGTAAGTTTTTGGGCAGTTGAAAAGACTTAGCATTTAAATTGTAAGTATTATTTCCAGAAAATTCCAAAATTCTAATATTTTTAGAAGTTACAAATTTTAAAGCTTTGTTCATCGCTTCAGAATCATCAGTAATACCATCACCAACAGCACCAAAATCGGTAATATTTAATGGTCTATTGAGTATTTTTTTCAAGAAGACATTATTACTTTTTCGTATTATATAACCATCTGTATCTGCGTCTGTATAAGCCGTACCATCAGGCTTTTTTGTAACTTGAATGTAATTCTCATCAATAATCTGACTACTCCCCGAGTTTTGTCCTGACAATTTTATAATACATAATATTAGAAAAAAATGAATAATTTTAAATCTCATCATAACAAAAGTATTTTCCATTTATCTTCAATGTGTCTTTTTCTATACTGTTCTGCATAATTACGAGCATTACGACTAAGTGTATTTCTTAGTATCTTATTTTCTATTAATATTTTAAGATTTTTGTAAAATTCGTCGGAATTATCAGCAATGTATCCTGTATTATCAATAAGAGTTTCTGTTCCTTCATTTCGGAATGCGACAATAGGTAAACCACAATGATTCGCCTCCAATATAACCATTGGCATGGCTTCACTATAAGAGGTCATAAGTAGTATAGAAGATTCTATATATTTATTCATAATATTATCAACAGGATTATGTAAAAAAACATTATGAATATTATGATTCTTAATTAATTGTAATAAGTCAATTTTCATCTCCCCGTCTCCATAGATATCAATTCTCCAATCTGGAAAATCAATAGAAAGATTTTTAGCTATAGGAATAATCCTTTCGTAACCCTTTTCTTTGCTAATTCTTCCAACCATAATTAAATTTCTATTGTTTTGAGAAGAAGTTTGTTCTGTTTCAAAAGGTAATGAATTAGGTATTATATATATATTTTTATTAAATTTTTTTAATTTATTCTTAGCAATTTCCGATAAAACAACAAGACCATTAAGTTGAGGATAGCAAAACTTCATAAGCTTCTTGGAAACACCTGGTATAGTATCATAATCAATATGCTCACAAGCGAAAACTTTTGTATTGCCTCTCCTAAAGAACGGCAAAAAAACATTTATGTTATGACCTTGTCCAATGATAGTATCTGCAGAATGTTTTTTGAAATAATTAATAGTACGTTTATAAAATTTATAATACCAAAAAACTTTACCTTTTAAAGCTACAGGAATATCTCCTATATTTAAAAAATGTAATGTTATTGCACTTTCTAGTTTAAAAAAAGATGCACCGCTCCTGCCTAAGCTTAATATAGTAAGCTGATGGTCTTTCGCAAGAATATTAGCTAAATTAACTGTAGCTCTTTCTGTACCACCAGTTCTTGTAATATCTGCTATGATAATTGTAATTTTCAATTTATTCTTTTCAATTTCTGAAGTTTAATAGCTAAGTATAATATAATAGAACACCACACAAAATATCTAACAAAATAAAAATATTCCGCTCTTGGTAGATAAACAGCGTATGATATCAATATTGCATAATACAATAAAATAATTGGTGAATTATAACTTTTGACTCTCAAATTATTAACACCATATCCCATTATCGGAAACAGTATAAAAATACCTAAGATTCCAAAAGCTAGATAAACGTCACCAACAATATTGGTACCCAACCCCCAAGTTCCTACTTCACCAAATGTATCCTTTGTTGTAATAAGCGCCGATCGCATGTTATCTTCGTCTAAATCAAAAATACTAATTACAAGTGATTGAGCAAATGGGATTGGCGCTAACAACGGAGATAACATAGATTCGCCATAGCTGAATCCTTTTTTATCAACATGGTCTATAATAACATATGAATTTCGATTATTTACAATTAAGTCCATTGCAGAATCTTCAATTTGAAATTTTTTGTCATAATTACCCAAACCAGATTTTAAGGCATTACGCATAAAACCTACAGCAGCCAATGCTATAAAACCAATTAAAATAATTAGGATAAACTTGGAGAAACTAATTGGTCTATATAGTAAAGTGTAGAGTGCCACACAGATAATTGTAATTTGTAATGGTATACTACGACTACCTGCCAAAAAAAACAAAAGGAAAACAAGAACGGTGGTAAATAATGCAAACTTATTTATTTTAGAAAAAACTAGTTTAGTTTGATTTTCTATCTTTAGATTGTAAAATTCTGCTATAATTCCAGAAAATAAAAAAGCTGGAAAAAAAGCATAAAAATAACTACTTGCGCCATTTTTCTCAACAACTTCAACCCCACCAACGTACTCATTTAATAAAGCATTATAGCCTCCAGTTATGACATACAAAGCAACTAATATTATTGTTAAAATAAATATCCAAGTAGTTTTAATCTTTATAAGATTAGTTAATTGAAACGTTTTATTGTTTTCTTTTACTAGAATAGCACCAAAAAGATAACCACTGGATGCTAATAATGCAATCCCGGAAGCAAGAGGAATAGTATTTTTATCGAAATATAACTTATAGAAAATATATCTGTACGGGTCACTTTCATACATTACAGCCGAATAGTAAAGAGTGACAAAGAAAAAAGCAATAAAAAATAAGTTATCAAAATCGAAATAGTTTTCTTTTTTCTTCAGTATCAAATACAAAATAAAATTAACCCAATATGCTATTGCACAAAATATTGAGTACTCAAAATCATAATCCTGAGGTGCTAAAATGCATACAAATAACGAAATAATAAATACTATGAAAAAATATAATTTAGCCATTAGATTTAACTCTATTAAATTTTTTGTGTAAATTAGGCATACTCTCTTTGAGCAACATCAAAAATTTCATTCCAAAATCTGACTGATATATATAATTTACTAATTTAGGAACCTCAATCTCAAAGTCATTATTTCTTTCATTTAATTTATCAAATTTTGAGATTTTTTTGACGAGTTCAGATTTTTTTGTTTCACCCAAAATATCAGTTTTTCTATACATAGAAAGAAGCACATATTTAAGGAAAGAGGAGTATCTTGCATTAATAACTTTTTTCAATTCATCATTGGGATATTTTATTAGCAAGTTATTAAACTCTAAAAATTCTACTTCTACAAAATTCAATAATTCCTGAGATTGATGGTACTTTCTTGATAGCGAGTTTTCATATTTTCTATTATAAAAATATTGTGTATTAGATGAAAGTATAATGCAATCAACATATTGCATATATTGAAGTGTAAAGACTTTATCTTCTCCATAGCTAAAACCTTCATTAAAGAGTATTTCTCTATTTTTTATAATCTCAGTTCTAAAGATTTTATTCCAAGCACCTCCCAAACAACGCTTTTGCTCTAATAATATTATAGCTTTATGAATATCTTGATCAAAATAAACAGCAGAAGGTAGTACCTCGGGAACATTTTTATTTTCATATTCAGAAATAAAACTCTGATATATAAGTGCTTTGGGATTTTGAGAAAGAATATCAATATAATTTGTAATAAATTTTTTTCCTATTCGATCGTCACTATCAATAAATACAACGTACTCTCCTGTCGACACTTGAATTCCCGAATTTCTAGCTTTAGAAACTCCTCCATTTTTTTTGTCTATAACAATAATTCTATCATCAGTTTCTTTTAGATCATTAATAATACTTAAGCTAGCATCTTTTGATCCATCGTTTATCAAAATAATTTCTAGATTACTATAGCTCTGCTCAATAATACTATTGACACAATCTTCTATATATTCCTCAGAATTATATATTGGAACAATAATAGAAACTAAAGGTTTAAACATAGATTAAAAAAATTTCTTAGTTATTATTTTCTTGATATATTCTCTCATTTCAATATCAATACAAAATATAATAAAACTCATTAATATATAATTAACTACACTTAATAAAAAAATATTAAGAAAATCATTCAAAAAAAATCTAAACTGATAGCTGTAGTAAGAAATAACAAAAGATAAAAATAAAACTGTTACAATCCTTACGACAGTATTTGTTATGAAACTTTTTAAATCAAACTGTGGTAAAACAATTTTTAAAAAATACATATTACAAATAGCCGCTATGATACAAAAAAAAATCATAACATAATAATATGAACTAGGCGAATATCCAATTTTGTACAGAAGATATGTAACAGGAAATATTAATATATAAAGACCACCAGACACAATACTTAATGTTTTTATTCTTCCTGTAGCATGAATTGCGTGATTTAAGGTCAAAAATGAAACAGTAAATAGACCTACTAAAATATTTAATTTAGCAAAAACATTTGCATCTTTTGGAACATTATCAAGCCAAGTTTTTAAAAAAAAATCAATATTAAAAAATAGTGGGATAGAAATAAATAACATTAAATAAAAAGAAATTCTCGAAAAACGATTAATTAAAATATTCATCTCAACAAATTCGTTATTTGCATAGCTTTTAATTATTTGGGGCTTAACTGCGACTAATACATTAGTTGATAAAGCACTAATCGCCGCAAAAACTTGTCCACTAATAGCCGTTGCGGCATTAATTAACACTCCAAAAAAAACATTTTGAATTATATAAACGCCTTGATCTTTTATCACCAGAGAAAGATTCCCAAATAAATCCCAACCAAAAAAGCTAAATATCGGCTTAAGAAAACTACGATCTTTAACAAAAAAAAACGAATATTTACCCATTACTTGCAATGCTAAAAATCGCTGTAAAAATTTAACGACTACTGTAGAAATAAGTAAAAATAAACTATAGTAAAGGATACGATCGTTAACATTATCAATAAATCCGATTAAAAAGGCCGAAATCAATTTTAAAAATACGTCAAATAAACTGATATATGCAAAAGAACTAAATTTCTCATGAGAAACAAGAACTGACTCAAATGGTATATTAATTAGCACTACTAAAGTGCTAATTAATGAAAACTGAAAAACAATATTGGCAGATAATAATAATGATGATGGAATATTAAGAACTTGATTTATAATATAAGTTCCTATCAGTTCTCCAGCAACCAATAAAGATATTGCTATATATAAATGTATACTTAGAGCACCATTCAAAACCTTTAAATAATCTTTACTACTATTCTTACCCAACTCGTACGTAAGAAAACGTGAAGACGCACCACTAAGAGAGCTCTGAATAAAAGAAAATAATACTATAGTACTAGCAACAATATTATAAATTCCAAAATTAGTAACTCCTAAGTTGTTTAATAAAACTCTAGAAGAATAAAGTGTAATCCCCATAACAATAATCATTCTAAACATTAGAATTAGGGAGTTCTTCACCAAGCCACTCTTCATTGAAATTTATTTTAATTGTTGGTTTATAGTTTCATAAACATTTTTGACATCTTGCGACTTATCTTTTTTTAATACTAAAAAAGCGTCTTCTGTAACAACTAATATACTATTTCTAAAACCCAAAAACTCGGTATATATATCACTGCCAATTACCATATTACCGTTTTCATCCGTATGGTGACCGTTTTCTTTTAAGTAATCATAAAGTGCTTCAAAAGACCCCATATCTGACCATTTGAAATGCGATTTTACAACTTTCAGACGGTCTGTTTTTTCCATAACCGCGTAATCAACCGATATAGAAGGTATCACTAAACTTTCTTGAAGAGGCAGTTTTTCACCTTCTTGCAAATCGAATGATCTCTTAGAAGTATCATAAACTTTAGGTTGATATTTTTTGAGTTCCTCTAAAAATATACCTGCTTTAAAACAAAACATCCCGGAATTCCATAAAAAATTGCCATTTTTTATAAATTCTTGTGCAGTTTCTAAATTGGGTTTCTCTCTAAAGCTGATAACGTCATTACCATTAACCTGTATGTACCCAAACCCAGTCTCCGGAAATTTTGGAACTAAGCCAAATGTCACCAAATAGTTGTTTTGAGCTAGACATATAGCTTCCTTTATTGATTGGTTATATTCTTCTTGATTTTCGATGAGATGATCAGAAGGCGTTATAAGTAAGATATCTTGGTCATCAGCGGCAAAAGCAGCAAAAGCTATTGCTGCTGCTGTATTTCGGGGAGCTGCCTCAATAACTTGCTGGTAGTTGTCAATGGAAACCAAATCTAATGCCTTCTGCGAAAGTTTATAATTATTAATATTTCCAAGTACCAAGACAGAATCGCAAAGATTTACGTTTCGCTGAGCTGTTAATTGAAACAATGATTTTGAACCAAATATTGGAAGATATTGCTTCGGTTTATTCTTTCGAGAGAGAGGCCAAAGTCTGCTACCTACACCCCCAGATAATATAACGTTTACAATTCTCATATTCTATTGTAATCATCTTCTATTCGTACGATGTCATCTTCACCAAAATACGTCCCGTATTGAACTTCTATAAAGACAACTGGCTCATTAGTTCGGTTTTCAATGCTGTGATGGGCACCTTGCGGAATTTCAGCCACTTGTCCCGGTATATAATCTTCGGTACTGTCTCCAATCGTTATTGTCCCAACGCCTTCAACTATAGTCCAAACTTCGCCTCTCTTGTAATGATATTGCAGAGATAATCTTCCTCCCGGATTGACCTTAATTCTTTTAACTTTATGTGTGTCAGAGTCTTCTAACACCCAATATTCTCCCCAGGGTCTTATATCATGTTCCATATATTTCGTGTTTTTAGTTTTATCTAATATTAAGTCTAGACATCAATTTACCCCAAAAGCCTTTTTCTTCTGTTTGATAACCATATCCGTACTTATTTCCGTATCCAAAATTAGATTTATGAACATCATTTAATACAAAAGCAACGTTATTAATTTTTTTATTTTCGATATTTTTATTAGCAAAATCTATTAGACTTCTTTCGGTCACTTCTGATCTAGTGACATAGATTGTTGCATCTGCGAAATCAGAAATCAAGAATGAATCTGTAACTAATAATAATGGTGCAGTATCTAAAATAATGTAATCATATTGGTCTTTTATCTCCTCCAATAAAACTTGATAACGACCATTTTCTAACAAGCTAGTAGGATTAGGTGGTATACTTCCTGAGTAAATTATATCGCAATATGGAGTAAATGTACTTTGATGGATAATATCCTTAACATTATCGACATGATCCGAAAGAAATTCTGTCAATCCTTCAACTCTCGATTTTTCTGGATTATATCTTTGTAATTGTGGATTCCTAATATCAGATCCAATAATTAAAGCTTTCTTAGTTGGAGACGCTAAGCTTAAAGCTATATTGATTGATATAAAAGTTTTCCCTTCTCCTTTCACTGTCGAAGTAACAAATATAATTTTCCCTTTCTCCTTCTTAGGTAGCATAAAGCTTAAGTTGGTAGCTAGAATTCTAAAAGCTTCTGCCATCGGCGACACGTCATTCATCTTGATTAATTCAGACTCACCACGATGTAATCTTGGTATCTCTGATAAAATTGGATATTTTGACAACTTTTCCAGATCATGCTTACTTTCAATTTTATCATTTAACATCTCTTTCATATAGATGATAATAAAGGGGAGAAGTAAGCCCAAAATAAGTGATGCGCCGAGATAAATCATTTTCTTAGGTGCTACGGGTTTGGTTTCTACAAATGCGTGATCTATAACCCTAGCTTTGTCAGCTGTCATGGCCAAAGATATAGCGGCCTCTTCTCTTTTTTGCAATAGTAACAAATATAAGCTTTCTTTAATTTGTTGCTGTCTTTCTATATTACGGAATAATTTCTCCCTCGCTGGAAATTTACTAATCTCAAAATTTGAATTCCCTTCTTCAGTAGCTAATTGTTGCGTCAATAAATTAAGCGACGAGATATGCTTTTGAAGACCTTCTCTAACACTTGCTTTAATATTTCTTAGTTGGCTTTCAATCTCAACAATTAATGGATTATCAGGTGTCGCGTTAACAAGCAAATTGTTCCGTTTGAGAACCAATTGATTGTACTGATCAATACTTCTAGTTGCAGCTTCATTACTTAATCCTACATTAGCGGGTATTACTTGTCCCGCACCCTGCTTATTAAGATAATTAAGAAGCATATTACTAACCTGGATTTGAGTATCTGTATCAAGTTGTCTGGCTCGTGCGTCTGTCTTTTTTTGCAAATTAATCCGCGCTTCCGTTGGGATATCTACAATCTTATTATCAATTTTAAAACGTTCTCTTTGGTTCTCAACTTCACCTAATTCTTTCGAAATAATCTCAATTCTTTCATCGATAAATTTTTTAGTCTTCTCAGATTCTATATTTTTATCATTGGTTGCATCCAAATTATATTGCTGTACAATAGAATTTAATATTTTCTTTGCTTTATCTGTATTAGAGTAATTCATTGCAATACTTACAATAGTAGCCTCCTTACTGACTAAATCAATTTTTAGACGTTCTTGGATATCATTAACAGCACCATCGAAAGTATTATAATAAAATTCAATATTATTAACTTTACCGTCCTTTCCAGGAATATATGAAAGATTCTTTTGAATAATAATATTAGCAAAAGGAAGGCTAACTAATTTATCATAGGTTGTTGTAAGGTTGACTCCTAATTCCTCAGATACCAATTGAAGATTATCACCTTTAAGAGTTATATTAATAGGCTTCTTAGGTAATTTATCTACTTTTTTATCATTAACAATATTAACGATTATAGGAGCTGTCTCTTTGTACAATTCCTCTTTGTATAATTTTTTCCGAGTATATAATTTAGATTGAATATTAAGTTCTTTAACCACATCTCCAATAAGCTTTTTTGATTTAAATATTTCAATCTCATTCTCGATACTATTAGTTCCCATCCCTGCAAATCCACCAAGACCAGATAACACTCCAAAATCACCTGATGCAGAAGACATTTTTTTTGCATCTTTTATTAAGGCGGTGGTTTCTATTTTATAAACAGGTGCCGTAGTTTTTATATAAAAAATTACAAAACATATAAAAATAAAAACACTAATTACAAACCAAAACCATTTTTTAATATAAGGTTTTATAAGTTCTCGTACATTGACATCATCAATTATAACTTCTTCGCTGTTCATGTTTAGTATTTATAATATTGGAATTATTTTTTGGTACTTTCTAGCAGAATGCTTTCATTAAACTAGATATAAATTACACTAACCATCATATTCTAACAAGAATATAAAGGAGTTTTATTGTTTTTAAGCTAAATAAAACTAATTTTATTTTTTTATAACTAATGCTAAGATTGTAACTACTACAGACGCGATAGAAATCCATACTCCAGTTTGAGGACCAAACCAAGATGAGTTTTGTTTAGCCTTATTAGCATTAACGTAGATAACATCGTTCTGTCTTAATTGGAAGAAGTCAGTATTCATAAAGTTAGCATCAGTAAGATTAATGTACTGCTTAGTCGTCTGCCCATCCACATTACGAACCACTAACACATTTTCACGTTCTCCATAGATTGTTAAATCACCCGCCATACCCAACGCAGTCCAAACCGTTGCCGCTTGACCATCTGGAACCATATAGTAACCAGGCTTATTGACTTCACCTAAAACTGTGACTTTGAAATTGGTATTTTTTATGTTTACTGTAGGATTCTTCACATATCGCGATACTTTATCGCGAATAATAGCAGTAAGCTCTTCGATGCTCATATTTTTTGTATTGACAATACCAACAATTGGAAAATCGATATTATTATTAGAATCTACCGTATAAGTTGGTCCCGAGTTTGTAATCTGACCTTGCGTTGGCAAATTCGTGCTGGATGGTGAATATTGTGAAACTTCACTAGATGAAGAAGATTGATTAAAAGGCTTAACAACGTCCATATCGCTCGCAGAAACTTTAATCACTAGATTATCACCTGGCTGGATTGTTGTTTTATTGATACTACTATACGAAGCCTCCATGGCTACATTTTCTATATTTTTCAAGTAGTTAATATTCTCTTTGGATTTACAAGAATAATTTAACAATAAAAACCCTAATAAGGTGACATAGAAAACTTTCTTCATAAACTTTCTTTTCTCGTTAATTTGCAAATATAGTATAAAGTTATTTATCTAACGACTCGTATTCGGAATTATTACTTATGAATTCCTTAACTATATATTTTATTTTGCTTACAATAACAAACTTTGTATCTGATTCTAAAGAACTTAACAACTCTATTATTAAAGAATTAATTTCTTCAAATTCCATAACCGGATCTTTTGAAATTAATATTTTTTCGTGATTAGTTGGTAGTGTTTTAGCATCATCGCTAAGCAATTCTTCATACAACTTTTCACCTGGACGCAATCCTGTATATACAATTTTGATATCTGTTTGTGGTTCAAAACCTGACAATTTTATCATTCTGGTTGCCAAATCCAAAATTTTAACTGGCTGCCCCATGTCAAAGACATAGATTTCTCCACCATTACCCATTGTACCTGCATGTAATACCAATTCACAAGCTTCGGGGATTGTCATAAAATAGCGAACAATATCTGGATGCGTTATAGTTACCGGCCCCCCCTTCTCAATTTGTCTCTTAAAATGAGGTATTACAGAGCCATTGGATCCTAAAACATTTCCGAAACGTGTTGTAATAAATTTGGTCTTATTATCTGGACGATCTTGTAAAGATTGTATAAAAAGCTCGGCAACTCTTTTTGTCGCCCCCATGACATTGGTTGGATTAACAGCCTTATCAGTGGACACCATGACAAATCGATTAACATTGTATTTGCTCGATAAAAGTGCTAGATTTTTAGAGCCTAAAATATTAACCCTAACGGCTTCTTGTGGATTACTTTCTACCAATGGCACATGCTTATATGCTGCAGCATGATATACCATCGAAAAATTATGTTTTTCAAACAAAGGCTCAATCCTTCGGATATTCGACACATCCGCCAAAACAAACTTGAACTGAATATGTGGAAATTTTTCTTGCAATTGCAATTCAACTTCATACAATGGTGTCTCTGCCTGATCAACTACGACTACTAGAGACGGTGAAAACTTGGCTACTTGATTAATAATTTCCGAACCAATCGACCCTGCACCTCCTGTTATAAGAACCTCTTTATTAAAATGCCGCTTTCTGACCTCCTCGTCATCTAGTTTGATTGGTTTACGGTTAAGTAAATCTTCAATCTGAACAGTCTTAATAAAATTAGCATTATCTGTACTTCTAAGCTTTTGCACAGATGGCGCTTTCAATATCCTTAGATCCTTCTCGAGAAGATAGCCTATCCACTCATCCATAGCTTCTTTTCCAAAAGACTCCTTTACCATGATAACACCCTCGATATCAAGATCCTCTTTCGTCTTCTTAAGAAACCAATCTTTGCTTATAATCGCTTTTCCCAAAATTTTTGGAAGACCAATACCAACGGTACTATCCTGCGTGCTTATGAAACTTACAACATGATAAGGGAGCTTTGGGTTATCGAGAATAGCTCTCGCAATTGCTATAGACTGTTCGTCAGTCCCGAGTACCATGATGCGCTTTTTGAGATTACTCCTTGATATTTCTCTAGCAAAATGGAAAACTTCTTTCACGACGAGACGAAACATAAATAAAAACATCGCAGATATCAGAAAATATAATGCGATAAAAGAATTTAATAAAATCTTCTCTCCGCGAAAAGTAATAAACGAAAGGTTTATTATAAATAAAACTGCCGCTGTACAAAGACACGACAACATTATTTTTAATAAATCTATAAAAGTAGAATGTCGTATAACGCCTGCATATGTTTTAAACATATACATACATAGCACATTGATCCCCACAGTCATAATAGAAACTTGTGTATAATTGAAAACATCGTATGGACGCGCCTTCATTTTCATTATCACAGAATAGGTTAGCAATAAAGAAACTATTAATATCGATATATCAATAATAAAGATTACCCATCTGGGCAAATAGCGTATATCTGAAATATTAATAAGATTATCTCCTGTGTAGATACGTTTTCCAAGACCAGTTCCAAACATAATTTCTATTGCAAATAATTATTTTTCTAAAAAAATAAAATTCTTTAAACTTTATTTTTAATTTCTCTTTCACACACAATTAAGACTTCTTGCAAGACTTGTTTAATGTAATCTCTCTGATGCATAGTCATATTTGACCCTGAAGGCAAACAAAGACCCTGCTCAAATAAATTTTCAGCAATACTTCCTCCATAAAACTCACAATTCTTAAAGATAGGCTGTAAATGTAGAGGTTTCCAAAGTGGTCGTGACTCAATACCTTCCTTTAGCAATGCCAACCTAAGGATCTCTCTATCACAATTAGCTAGCTTAGGGTCAATCAATATAGTATTTAACCAATAGTTTGAAAAATAATCTGCATTAGGCTCTGTCAAAAGCGATATACCGGGAATATTCTTAAAGACCTCGGCATAAAAATCATGATTCTTACGACGTTGAACAATGCGATCTTCAAGAACCTCCATCTGCCCACGACCAATACCCGCACTTATGTTACTTAATCGGTAATTATAACCCAATTGAGAATGTTGGTAATGTGGCGCATCGTCTTTAGATTGTGTTGATAAAAATACCGCACGATCACGATCTGCCTTATCTTTAACAATCAAAGCACCGCCGCCCGATGTTGTAATTATTTTGTTCCCATTAAAACTGACAATGGAAAAATCACCAAAACTACCACACTTTTTACCCTTATAACTGCTGCCCAGCGCTTCCGCACTATCATCGATTAATGGGATGTTGTACTTGCTAGCAATAGCTTGTATTTCGTTGACTTTATATGGCATACCATAAAGACTTACAGCAATTATGGCTTTAACTTTTTTTCCTTTTTTTATTCGGTCTATAATAGCTTCTTCTAGAGCGATTGGACAAATATTCCAAGTCTCTGGTTCGCTGTCAATAAATATGGGGTTCGCCCCCAAATAGACTATTGGATTAGCGGAGGCTATAAAGGTAAGGCTTTGACACAATACCTCATCTCCCGCTTGGACGCCTAATAATATTAAAGCTAAATGGAGCGCAGAAGTTCCTGAAGAGACTGCCGCAACATGCACATCCTCACCCAGAAAACGCTGTATATCTTTTTCGAAACCACTTATATTAGGACCTAAAGATGTAATCCAATTACCATCAAACGCTTGTTCAATATATTTTTTTTCTGAGCCTCCCATGTGAGGGGACGAAAGCCAAATCTTTTCTTCCATTTAAAACACAACAACATTAATTTTTACTTTATAAGCAGTAAAACACTACTTTTTTTTCTATAAATAGATTTAATATTTTAATGGAAACAAATTTACATTTTTACACGTTAGTTTTCTAAAAAATTTTAATAAAACTTTATAATATTTTAACGTTAGTATTAATAACTAATATGTATTTTTTAACAAATATATGACGCATCGTTATTAAAGCTGAAGAATTCCCGAAACAACCAATAACAGAAAAAAGCCTGTTGATGGACTTTTACAACCAATCCTAAAGCTAAATAACTAAAAAAGATGCGCAAAACAAATTTACTATTGCCTTCCATTTTAATGTCGTCCATTAACTTTCTTAGTATAAGTGTTTAGATTACTAAAAAAAAATCCGAAACCTAGGTTTCGGATTTTGTATAGTCTATTAAGATTTTTGTTGTTCTTGTCGGTAAGCATAATAAGCTACCAAACCAATACTCATTAGCATCAAACCTGGTAGGTAGTCATCTATCGGGGCACCACCTGGATTACTAGGATTACCACCATCGCCCTCACCATCCCCTGCATTAGCAGTAGCATCTGTATTAGGAGTTTGTTGTTCGGCATTAGCTTTATTGAACCTATTATCCTGGTCAGCATATTGTGCTGAACCTAGAAAACCAATGGTGATAAAACAAAATAGGATTAATCTATTCATTTTCTGAAAATTATTTCGGTGTAAAGATAAAAAATACATTTTAATTATCACACGTATTATTAATTTGCCCTAAAAATTTATTTTAGAACTTTCTTAACCTCAACATTTTGACCGCGGCTAATCTTTAATAGATACGCCCCGTTAGATAAAGTCTCGTGTGATAATTTTTGCTCTTTAGCAACTTTATCATTGACTTGAATCAATCGACCATTCATATCATACAATTCAACTTTTGTAATAGCATCCGCTTTCGACAACACGACAAAAGCATCACTTGTTTTATAAACGACAACAGCATCTTTGGACTGTGCATCTACAGCACCTAAAACTGCGCCCGGTTTATAGACAATCTCAAAACGCGTATCGTTACTGCTAGCGCTAGCATCAAAACTATAAGCCTCAGTCGTTAGGTCGATATATTTATTAAGTACTTTATCGTGTAGATAAATATTTTGTCCACCTTCGAAGACGCCATCTTTTTTAATAACTTTTATCTTATGTGTACCAGCTTTGTAATATTTAGCACCAAGCTTAACAGCATCTGTATCTGCAAAACCTCCTTTTCTACTTTGAATCGCTTGCTTGTATTGGTTATCACTTAACGAGTAGAATAAATCGCTATTGTTAGCATCCAAAATCGAAGTATCATAGATGTCATTATTATTTGTCGCCAAATCGTTATATGCGATTGCAATGGTGTTAACAATAGCACCCGGTGTTTCTAAAGCTAACCAAAAACGATCTTTATTGCTACTATTTTTATAATACGGTGTATTTGCATGTGCAGAAGCTAAACGTTGACCGTTGTTAAACTTAAGCACCTTGTCACCGCTTGTGTTAGCTCTCACCATAAAACCTTGTCCTGGCTTAACAATACCATCCGGAATTTTTGTAGAATCACCACCACTAGCAGCCCCTGTTGCTGGCACCCCCAATTCGGCATCTAAATTATAGATTGCATAGTTGTTACCACTATAGTTGCTACCTTGTTGCCAAAAATCTTCATTATTAGTATTATCCCAAAATCTTACAAGATTCGTAATATTCTTAATACCTGAAACATTAGATGATGTATTGTCAGCATATAATTTGTTAAGATCCAAGTTAGACGGATAAGGATTACCAACAGCATTGAAACGGTTACCTTCTACACTTAAGTCAAAACTCTCCGCACCATTATTAGGCATACCTTTAAAGACAGCAGTAACAGCTCCGCTTGCATTATCCGCTAAACCTTTTGCAGAATAGCCTTTAGCAAAGTCCGAAGTTACGTTAGGGTCTATAATTGGTTTAAAAATGTCACTCTTAGTAATATACTCCATCACCGTACCAGCTGGCACAGCACCAGCCGAACCATATAGCTCATATAGTTTTTGTGCTTTAACTGGCGAAGACCAAATATTGTATTGAGTAGATGGGACAGTTGCTTTACGATTAAGAATAATATCACCCGTATTAATCGCTTCTGCATCTTGCATTAAGATGGCATTATTCTCAAAAGTTACTGTACCACCAGTATTATGGATACCTTTTTTGGCCTCTAAAACATTAGATGCTACATTGTTAGCGGTTTCTGGTAACTTTAACTCCCCTGCTGATACTGTTGTTATTTGGTTAACTGTAGTGGTACCTGTTGCGGTTTTAACACCAGCCGAAGAAACGCTAAGATTAGCATAAGGAATCTGATGGGTTATTGACTGATCAACACCAGTATAATCTACAGTAGAACCAGCATCTAATGTAATGCTAGGGCTGTTGATATTTTTAACTGCGGTGTTGGCAGCTCCACTAAAGCCATTACTATTTTTCACCTTGAAAACACCTGTGTTGGTCACATGAAAGTTTGTCCCTGCTTGCAAAGTTACCCCTCCAGTAGTAGAGTTAACACTTACGTTATCTCCTGATATCGTAACATTAGCATAAGTTGGCGACAATCTAATAGTCTTCGCCGCACTTCCTGTAAACTCTATTTTAGTTGTGGGTGCCAATGTATAAGCTCCAGTCATATCTGGTTTAGTACCACCACCACTTAATTTTAACAATGATGTATTCTGCATCGTTAATGTTGTAGAAGTGCCTCCAAATACTGAACTACCTGGGTTAACAACAGTATTATCTTTAATTAAAATATTATCTATTGCTGCAGTAGCTGTTGATACAGTCTTCTCACCACCATTACTAAAGGTCAAATTCTTATAAGTCTGTCCACCTCGTAAAGTTTGGTTACCCGTAGATGCCAAAACAATCTCACCCCCAAGTAAATTAGTATTATAAAATCTAGGAATATACTCTGAATCTGCAGTGGTAGCAGATGCTTTCGTTATGTAATATTGAGTTCCTGCTGCCATTTTTAATGTACCTCCATTAGTAGAGCTAGAACCTCCCGTTATGTAGTTAACATCGTTCTCTATTAATTTACCTACTCTAATATCTAAAGTACCTGTATTGGTAATACCGAAAGACGATGATGGAGAAATGGTCACTGCGTTACTTGCTAATTCTACATATACATTTTTTGTAGATGAAGAATTAAGCGCATCTCCCATTTCTTGATTAGCCTTACCTATATAATGATATGTGGCATTGCTAGAAAAAGTTTTGTTACTAACTGCTAACTGCACATTACCATCATTAGCAATACTTTTAACTACTCCTTTTGGATGGGTAATTTTTATGGTACCACCATCTTCTAAAGCAAATTTATTAGTCCCTGTGCCACCATTTGAAATAATAGAAGGTGAAGAATCTGAAGTTTTATAACCAAAGTTAAGAGTAGCTCCATCTTCTACAGAAAGCTCAGAACTCTTATTAAGGACTAGGTTATTTTTTAACTCTACTGAAGCACCTGTCTTTACTCTAAAGCGAGCAATATTAGTTGCCCCTGCGACATCTACATATTGTATATCATTACCAATAAAGTAAATATCACTATCAGGATCAACACTTTGAAGCGTAGTACCCAAAGCAGTAGTTAAATTACCTTTTAATCTCAAATAATTAACAACTGTACTACTACTTCCTGGCGCAAAATTAAATACCCCAGCATTGATATTAACATCTTTATTAATTGTTAATGTAGAAGTTGAATTGGAGGCCGCAGAAAAACCTCTTAATTGTCCCGCATTAACATTAACACTACCATTTATAGTTACATTTTTGTTTGGGGATGTTACTAGGAGTATATTATTTTTAGTACCATTAACCGTTAAATCACCTTCAGTAAGATTAAAATCGGTAGCAGAATTTACACCAATAACACTTAAACCCTCCAATGAACCTGAGAATGTAAGATTACCAAAAAAGTATCCATCAGCATTAGTATCAATCTGAGAACGGTTAGCAAAGAAGGGACTACTATGATTGGTAACTTCTACTGTAGATCCTTTTGCAAAGTTTTCTTTAGCTCTCCAGAACGCACTAGTGTTAGTCAGAGCAGCAGAGATAATAAGTTTACCTCCATCTTCCACATCCAAAGTTGCACCACTCGCATTAAAACCAACACCAGTTTCTCCAACATCCAACGTACCGCCTTTCTTAACTACCATAGAGGCAAATGTAGAAGGATGCGTTATCGACATTGTTCCTTGGTCATCAATTTGCATTTTAGTACCACCTGATGCTGCTATATTTCCACCAGATGTCACTGCATGTCTAATGATTAACAAATCTGTGGCATTAGCTGCGGGCGTTGCCGTAGTCCATCCCGTAGCTGTCATACGCTCCCATGTTGCTGCGCTAGTGCCACCAGGCCATGATCCTGAACTTGTTGTTCTATAAGTACCGGTTGTTACTTCTGTCACCGTTACCGTTCCCGTACCAGCAGTGTAATTACCATTTGCAACCTGCGAAACATTAATTGTAGTAGTCCCTATTGCAAGTCCTGTTACTACACCACTAGCATTAACAGATGCAATAGCTGGATTAGCCGATGTATAACTTGTCGCTCCTGTAGAGTTAGATGTAATATTAGCCGTTGCATTAACATTAAGACTCATGCTTGCAGGAGTTATAGTTGGTGCAATGGCTGTTATATTCGCTGTTAAACCCGATGGTTGTGTCAACGTATAGTTACCAGCTTTGGTACCTGTAAGAGTAAAACCTGAAGTGGCAACTGGTTTTGATGTCCCAACTGTTTTAGTATTGAAAGTTCCTGTAGCTGAACCAGATAAGTTAACATCATCATTTGATACAACACTAACTAAATTACCAGTTCCTGTAATAGTAGCTGTAATACCTCTATCGTATACTTTATTACTTGCAGCAACTTTAGCCGAGACAAAAGATAAAAGCACTAATGAGAGTAGTTTAAAAGAAAATAATTTTGTTTTCATAAGGTGAAATATATGGGCGGTAAAGATATATATTTTACGCAATAAAAAGTATCTTAAATTATAAATTTAACAATAACTTGATATGATGCCCATTAATAGGACTTTTGTTTAATATTATTTAAGAATTAATCTTTAAGTCCTCACAATTTGCACACTAACATTGCCCCCAAAAACATAGGCTAGCAAAGCTTTTCGTCACCAATGGGTTAATAGTTAATTGCGATATTAGCAATAAGATACTCCTTGCGCAGCGTCGATTTGGCAAAGCCAAACACAACAAAAACAATATCATCAACGGACAAGCGACGGTCAAAATAAAAAAATAAAAGAATAAATTATTACCGACAACACGCCCCCATATAACATAAATGAAACTGCGTTCGGCATCAGAAAATAAAGCTCAGTGCTCGTCGATTTTAAAAAATTATTACAAAACCTATGAAAATTCTCGATACAAAATCTTACCGATTTTTATAAAAAGTGATAATCCTCTTAAGAAAAGTAGATAAAGATGACCTGACTATAAAGCAACGATAATCTAATATCTTTATCTAAAAATCAACGGATTGGTTTTGGAAGTTATTATCCGCAATCTGCGGCCGGGATAGTAAGGGCGCGAGCGCAGCGAGCGGTCTGAAGAATAGCCAAGACAAGCTGAGCCTCTGAAGACGAAACCCCTGCATAGCCCGAGATGCCGCCCAAATAAAAAGCCTAAGAAACCAACAGACTGCAACCGCGAATGTCGGAATGGTCGATTCTGCCCAAAACTTGGAAGCTTTTACTAAGTGTGTTAGCGTTGGGATTATCCAAGATTTTTCCTAAATCTTGCGTCGCAATAAAGCTGCAAGAGTGTCGATTGGCAAGGTCAATAATGTTGATGGCGCCCGTCCTACCCAACGGCATATACGACAAGGGATCTTCGGTATTTCTCACCATAATGCGCATCCAGTTGGGACAATCGTAGATATTGTCGCCCATAGAATAGGCTTGGGATAGCAATTCGGTCATCGAATATTCGGAGTAGATCTTGTCGGTTTTAAAGGCTTTTTGGAAAATCGACAACAACTCGTCTTTTGTCATTTCTTCCTTACGTCCCTTCATACCGCCAGTTTCGATAACGATAAGATGTTCGGTAGAATTAAGTTTGAGATTTTTACTTTCTAAAGTGTCCAAAAAGTCTAACAACGCAAACGAAACACCAAAAAGAATGACTTTTTTGTCTGAGGTTTTATTGAGAATATTGAACAAATCCTCATGATTGTAAAGAAAATAGCCGTTCTCTGCTTTGTTCGATTTTTTGATAAGATAGTTGACCATATAGATCAACGACGAATTGTCGCGCTCCAAATAACTCGGCAAAAGTCCCAAAAATATGAAGTCTTCTGGCTTTCCGATAAATTGATTAAAGCTTTTATAAATACTTTCTTCGTACAGGCCAAAATCCGCAATCCAATGTTTGGAGAGATTCATCTGCGTGGTCCCCGAACTTTGAAAATACTTTTCAGCAGTTTTACTCTGATCTAGAATTTGATGGTTTTTGAACATCTCGATGGGCAAAAAAGGAATTGCTTCCAAAGTTGTTACCGTGTCGGGATTGACGTTGAGATAATCGACAAACTTTTTGTAAACCTCTATATTCTGATATTGGTAACGGAAACACGCCAAAGCGGCTTCTAGAAAATCAGCTTCGGATTGTATATTAAAAATGGAATTTTGCATTATTAAATTTATTCTTCAAAAGTTTTCAAATGGAATTCGCCATCGAAAACACCATAAGTAAAATAAGAAATCCAGTCGCCCAAGTTGACATATTTGGCACCTTTTGCTAAGTCCAAAACCAGTGGCAAATGGCGATGACCATAGATGAAATAGTCGATATCTTCGGTCTCCAATTTCTTTTTAGAATAGACAATCAAAAACTCTTTGTCTTCGCCTAAAAAGGCTTTGTCTTCCTCGCCAGAAATCATTTTATTCTTCTGCGACATATAAAGCGCCACACGCATGGCGATGTCTGGATGCAACCATTTGAAAGCCCACTGTGCAACAGGATTGGTGAAGAGTTTTTTCATCCTTTTGTAGCCTTTGTCGCCAGGACCTAGCCCATCGCCATGTGCCAACAAAAAGCGTTTGCCTGCCGCCGAAAAATATTGTTTCGAAAAATAAACCGTACATCCGATTTCTTCTTCAAGATAGTTTTTCATCCACAAATCGTGGTTACCAACAAAGAAATAAAGATCTATTCCTGAATCTTTAAGCTCTGCCAGTTTTCCTAAAACACGAACATAACCTTTGGGAATGACGTATTGCCACTCGTGCCAAAAATCGAATAAGTCGCCCATCAAAAACAAAACCTGCGCATCTTTTTTGATCTCGTTGAGCCAGCGTATAAAACGCTCTTCCCGACTCTTACTAGATTGGGGATTTGGCGCACCAAAATGTTGGTCCGATGCAAAATAGATTTTTTTGTCTGGTGAAAGATTAATTGGCGTCATTCAGTAATTCGAAATACGATTTTAAACTAAAATTAATTGTCTTCAGCCAACCATTCTCCATAAGAGTTTTCGGTCTCGTGGAGTTTAAGATAAGCTAATTCGATAGTGTTAGGAAGTTTATTTTTGATTTTTGCAGCGATGTCGTACAACATATTTTCGCACGTTGGCTGGTAATCGCAAAAGATAACTTTATGTCCTTCGTCTTCTAACTTTTGACCAAGATTCTTGTGTGGCGAAGCGCCATTTACTAACACTGCATGATCCCAAACATCAACCACTTCTTCTTTCACGATTTTTTTAATATCACCAAAATCGACCACCATTCCGTTTTTTACATGATCCAGATCATTGATAGGATTTCCTTTGACAGTAACGAAAAGTTTATAAGAATGACCATGCATATTTTTGCATTTCCCATCATAATTATAAAGAACATGAGCGGTCTCGAAAGTGAAAATTTTTGTAATACGAATCATATTGCAAAGATAAGCATTTTTAGTTTCAAGACTATTGGAATTCTGTTGCATGAAGCACTCAAAATTTTATGAAAATTTGGGTTTTTCTAAAAGTTTTAAAATTCGTAATTTGGCACATAATATTAAAAAAAGTAAAATCAAATCATGTCAACATTAACCTTTGCAGAAAAAATTGCGCAAGCAGAAAATTTTCTTCCGATCAACGGAACGGATTATATCGAATTTTATGTAGGGAATGCAAAACAAGCTGCACACTTTTATAAAACAGCATTCGGTTTTCAATCTGTAGCTTATGCTGGACCAGAAACCGGTGTTAGAGACCGTGCTTCTTATGTCTTACAACAAGGTAAAATACGTTTAGTTTTAACTACAGGTCTTAAATCTGATTCGCCAATTAATGAACACGTTAAAAAACATGGCGATGGCGTAAAAGTACTTGCGCTTTGGGTTGATGATGCGTACAGCGCCTTCGAAGAAACTACAAAAAGAGGTGGAAAACCTTATTTGGAGCCCGTAACCCTAACCGATGAACATGGCGAAGTTAGAATGTCCGGAATCTATACTTACGGAGAAACCATTCACATGTTTGTCGAAAGAAAAAATTACAACGGCGAATTTATGCCTGGCTACGAAAAATGGGAAAGCGATTATAACCCTTCTGATGTCGGCTTATTGTATGTTGACCACTGCGTTGGAAATGTTGGTTGGGATAGAATGTTGCCTACCGTAAAATGGTATGAAGACGTCATGGGATTTGTCAACATTCTTTCTTTTGACGATAAACAGATTAATACAGAATATTCTGCATTAATGTCCAAAGTAATGTCTAACGGAAATGGTTTTGCAAAATTCCCAATTAACGAGCCTGCGGAAGGAAAGAAAAAATCTCAAGTTGAAGAATATTTAGATTTCTATGAAGGAGAAGGCGTACAACACATTGCAGTAGCAACAAAGGATATTGTACACACAGTAACTGAACTTAAAAAAAGAGGTATTGAGTTCCTTTCTGCTCCACCAGAAGCTTATTACGACATGATCCCTGAGAGAGTGGGAACTATTGACGAGGATATTAAAAAACTTCAGTCTTTAGGTATTTTGGTAGATTGTGATGAAGAAGGTTACTTACTACAAATTTTCACAAAACCTGTTGAAGATCGCCCTACTCTTTTCTTCGAAATTATCGAAAGACACGGCGCTCAAAGTTTTGGAGCAGGAAACTTCAAGGCACTATTCGAAGCTTTAGAAAGAGAGCAAGAAAAAAGAGGAAATCTTTAAATACAAATAAAAAGCTTTGTCTTAGATTTTTAAAAAAATATGACAAAGCTTTTTTACTACAAAAAAAACACTTTAATGAAAAAACTTCTTTTCTCATGTTCCTTAATAGTTGCTACAACCTATCTTAATGCGCAGAATTACAGCGCGCTAAATGATATTATCAGTAAAATCGAAAAACGGACAAAGCAACAACAGAATGCAGTGGACTATGACATCCATAATAAAAAATTTGTTCTCGTAAAAAGCTTTGATGATCATGATGAGCGTCACATTTTGGAATTCAACAATGACAATTCGGTGACATTAATAGAACTGTTTGATGATAAAGAAACAGGACAGACGGCATCCAACATCTTTACTGGAGATTTTGTCAGAAAAAACAATGTAGTATCTATAAGAGCAGACAAATTGGAAGGAAAAAAAATTGGTCTTCCATTGACTTATACTTTGTATTTGATGAATGCAAAAAAAATGTGGTATCTTAAAGATTTAACTAACGAAAGCCGCTGGATTGAAAACGCCAAGCTTGGCACAAAAAAATAAAAATTAACAATTATGAAATCATTTGTAGATTACAGTCATGACAGTGACTTTTCCATCCATAATATTCCGTTCGGTGTAGCGGTTTTTAATAAAGAATATATCGCTTGTGCAACAAGAATTGGTGACATCGTTATCGATTTAGCAAGCCTACACGATTTTGGTTACTTCGAAAACATCAAAGGTCTAGACGACAACGTTTTTGAAGCTTATACTTTAAATGAATTTATTGAACTTGGTAAGCCAATTACCAACGAGGTTCGTTTAAAAATTCAAGAATTATTGTTAGAAGGTTCGGCTTTAGCAAACGATGAAAAAACAAAAGAGGTTTGCTTCTTTGATTTGGACGAAGTACAAATGATGATGCCTGTACACGTTCCGAATTACACGGATTTCTACAGCAGTATTCAACATGCAACCAATGTCGGAACACTTTTTAGAGATCCAGCCAATGCCTTATTACCCAACTGGAAACATCTTCCTATTGGCTACCATGGCAGAGCATCTTCGATTGTTGTTTCTGGCGTCGACATCCAACGTCCTGTTGGACAAATAAAACCACCAACAGCGGAGAAACCTTTCTTTAGCCCAAGTTTACAACTAGATTTCGAGTTAGAAATGGGATTTGTTGTGAACAAAAATACAGAACTTGGCGAGCACATCTCAATCGAGGAAGCAGAAGATGCCATCTTTGGTATGATGATTTTCAACGATTGGTCGGCTAGAGATATTCAGTCTTGGGAGTATGTTCCGTTAGGTCCATTTTTAGGAAAGAATTTTGGATCAAACATTTCGCCTTGGATTGTTACTATGGAAGCCTTAGATCCTTTCAGAACAGCATCGCCTAAGCAAGATCCAGAAGTTTTGGATTATCTAAAATTCGAAGGTGACAAAAATTACGATATTAATCTCGAAGTTTATCTAAAACCAGACAATGGTGAGGATAACCTGATTAGTGCTAGCAACTACAAATTCATGTATTGGAATATGTGCCAGCAATTAGCGCATCATACTGTTAATGGCTGTAATGTCGAAGTTGGTGACATCTATGCAAGTGGTACTATTTCTGGGGAAGATCCAAAATCTTATGGCTCTATGTTAGAATTAACGTGGAGAGGCCAAAATCCTATCACATTATCAAACGGCGAGGAAAGAAAATTCGTGGAAGATAACGATACGATAACGATGAAAGCTTGGTCAGAAAAAGATGGAATTCGTGTAGGATTTGGAGAAGTAACTTCTAAAATTTTACCGGCAAGAAAAATTTAAATTTTTAATCAAAATGTAAGCACAAAAGAAACTTATGATCACGCAAGCCTATTTAAAAGACTTAACCTACAAGAAAAATGGCGCTTGTATAGAAGTCCACAAAATTCTTGATGCTGGACTTTTAGAAAGTGTTTATCATAAATGTTTGGAAGAGGAATTTAAACTACGGGATTTAAAATTTGCGTCGCAATTTAAAGTTCCCGTAAACTACAAAGGCAAAATTATAGATTGTCATTTCTTTTGTGATTTTTTAGTTGAAGATTCAATAGTAGTTGAGCTTAAAGCGGTATTAGAGTTAAATGATAGCCACAGAGCACAGATTATAAATTACATCAATTTACTAAAAAAACCCAAAGGTATTTTAGTCAATTTTAATGTAAAAAATCTTTATCATCACGGACAAGAGACATTTGTAAATAAATATTACGACATGTTAACCTGATTAGATATAGTGCTACATGAAACTTTTGTGGTTCAAAAAATATTTTCGTTAATAAAAATATGAAAACATTAACACCATCGGATCTTACAAGTCCGCAATTACAATTGGTGATGCAGTCGGCCATTGCGCCGCGACCAATTGCTTTGGCTAGTACAATTAACGCAAAAGGAGAAATCAATCTTTCTCCTTTTAGCTTTTTTAATATGTTTAGTACCAAGCCGCCGATTCTTATTTTTTCGCCGAGTCGCCGCGTTCGTGACAACACGACCAAGCATACGCTTCATAACTTGTTAGAAGTTCCGGAAGTTGTTATAGGTAACGTTAACTACAACATGGTGCAACAAGTTTCTTTGGCGAGTACCGAATATGAAGACGGCGTTAACGAATTCGTGAAATCTGGCCTCACCATGAAGCCTGCCGAATTGGTAAAACCACCATTAATTGCAGAATCGCCTGTTAATTTTGAATGTAAAGTTTTAGAAATTAAATCCTTGGGCGATATTGGTGGTTCAGGGAACTTGATTATTTGCGAGATTGTAAAAATTCATATTCAGGAGCAATATTTTGGAGATGATGGCAATCTAGATCAAAACAAATTGGATCTTGTGGCGAGACTTGGCGCTAACTATTATTCTAGAAGTCATGCTGATAGCCTTTTTGAAGTACCAAAACCTTTAGTAATCAAAGGTATTGGATATGATCAATTGCCTGAAGAGATTAGATCCAGCACAATTTTCACCGGAAATAACCTCGGGATGTTAGCCAATATTGAAGAACTTTCTGGAACTAAATTTTCCGATAAAGAAGCTGTACACCTCCTTGCACAAGAGCAATTGCATCAAAACAAAATTGCAGAAGCTTGGGACATTTTAAAACTTGATTAAATGAAGAAAATATCGACTTTAATTTTAGCTTGCTCTACAAGCTTGGTATTCGCACAAACGATTTCTGAAATCAGAATGAAAGACATTGTAACAACGCTGGCCGCCGACAGCATGAAAGGCAGAAAAGTTGGAACACCTGAAAATGAAAAAGCTGCGGAATATATTGCCGAGCAATTCAAAAAGAACAAATTAGACTATTGTTACGGCAAGTCTTATTTGGTTCCGTTTCATTATAAAGACGAGATGTACTTTAATGTTTGTGCTATTAAAAAAGGAAAAACAGATAAAATCATCGCTTTCGGAGCACATTTTGACCACATTGGCGAACGTACAACTGGCGAGGACAAAATCTACAATGGTGCTGATGACAATGCCAGCGGCACGTCTGCAGTTATCGCGCTTTCTGATTATTACAAAGATCGAAAAGACGATTACAGTTATATGTTTTTAGGTTTTAATGCTGAAGAAATAGGATTGGTAGGTTCTGACAATTTATCGAATAATGCAGAATTCAAAAAATATCTTCCGAATATCAAAGCACTTTTCAACTTCGAAATGATTGGTACAAAATCAGAATTTGGGGCTAACAAAATGTTTATAACTGGTGATAATGTGTCGGATCTGAAAGACATTCTGAATCAAAATGCAGTTGGCGATTTCAAAATTGCTGGCGATCCTTATCTTAATCAAGGTCTATTCTATCGTTCTGATAATGTAGGTTTTGTTAAGAAAGACGTTGTTGCGCATTCTTTTTCCACGGTTGATATGAACCATCAAAATCATTATCACAAAGCTAATGATGACATATCTGTTATCGATTTTAAAAACCTAACAGACTTGGTTAACAGCTTTGCAAAAACCTTAGATAAAACTTTACAAAAAGATTTTAATCCAAAGTATAACGATAAGCTTGAAAAATAAAAAAATGTCACTCAAATACGGGTGACATTTTTTGTTGTGAAATACCGAAGAATATTATTCGATTTCGCAAACGCTTTTTATAAGACAAATTAGTTGCTGAATTTTTTGGTAAGGCCACGATGGTTGTTATCTGATTTCAAGACGTAAAGTCCTTTTTGAAATGTACTGGCAGGAATTAGCAATTCTGAAGCATTAACTTCTTTAGAGAAAATTAAAGCACCAGACATGTTATAGATTTGGAGTTTGCCTAATCTTGATTGTGATTTAACCACAATATTCTCAACATCTTCAAAAATCATCAAATCTTGTTGTGATAAATCTGCACTTCCAAGGAATGCGTTAGGCTTGTAGACAATTTCGAAACGCGACTCGTCATTGGTAACACCAGCAGTTACTTGAAAGCTATAGGTTTCTTGGCTAATGTCTGTATAAGAATTTAGTAATTTGTCATGTAAATAAATCTTTTGTGCATTGTCGAAGATTCCAGTTTTCTTTATAATTCTGAAACGATGCTCACCAGAGCTAAAATATCTAGCTCCTAACTTAATCTCATCCGTATTTGTAAAAATGCCTTTGCGGCTTTGGATAACTTGCTTGTAAAGATTATCACTTAAAGAATATAATAAATCGCTTTGGCTAGGATTAAGAATTGTTGTGTCATAGATATCATTTTCATTAGTTGCCAACTCGTTATATGCAATCGCAGCAGTCGTAAAAATAGCATTTGGTGTTTCTAAAGCCAGCCAAAAACAATCTTTATTGGGGATTTCATTTTTAAAATATGGTGTACTTGCATTAGCAGTCAACACTCTTTGCGTGTTTTTAAAATTGAGAACATGATCACCACTTGTATTAGCGCGCACGACAAAAGTTTGGCCAGGTCTAACGATGGCATCCGGAATTTTAGTTTGATCACCATTAACAGCCGCAGTGCCAGACACTCCGATGCCAGCGTCTAGATTATAAATTGCATAATTCTGGCCTTGATAACTACTACCTTGTTGCCGATAGATGGTATTGTTGGTATTATCCCAAAATCGGACAAGATTAGTAATATTTTTGATACCAGAGGGGTTACTGGAGACATTATCATTATACAACTTATGTAAATCCAAATTCGATGGATAAGGATTACCTACAACATTAAAGCGATTACCAGTAACGTTTAGAGGAATCGTTATGTCGCCATTATTTGGTACCCCTGAAAATTTTGCCAACACATCATTGCTGGAAAGACCAGCAGCGGAATAGCCTTTCCCTTGGACAGATAGCGTCCCTTGCGATACAGGTACAAAATAATCTGTAGTTGTATTATAAGCCATGACTTTACCAGCTGGGACCGGATTTGCGCTTCCATACAATAAGTACAAATCTTGATCGACAACTGGTGATGACCAAAGATTATATTGCTTGGCTGGCACATATGCTTTTCGCTGGACATTAATAACACCACTATTATCAGCATCAAAATCTTGCATTAGCAAAGCATTGTTTTCCAAGGTTAATGTCCCTCCTGAGTTTTTTATACCTCTTTAGCTACCAAAACATTAGAAGCGATATTATTCGTTGTTTCTGGAAGCACCATATCTCCACTTTCTATTAATACTACATTATTGACTATGGTTGTTCCTGTAGCGGTCTTTACACCACTTCCCGATATTTTTAGATTCGCATAGTTAGCTCCAGAAGGGGTCGTTGTCGCCACGGCATGCGTAATGGTTTGCTCGCTATTTCTAGAATATTCTACAGTGCTATTATTTTGCAATTCTATGAGATTTTCTATATCGTAGCTGATAGAAGTATTGGCTGCACCACTAAAACCATCTTGATCACCAGTTTTGAACAAACCGCCACCTTCAACAATCAGAGTTTGGGTACCGATAGGACCATCGATGGTTTGGGTATTAATGCCAAACTCTCCATTATTTTTTACGGTAAAACGTCCTTGATTGTGCAAGCTGATAGCTCCAGAAGTACTCCATACGTTTTTGCCTGTAACTTCTATTTGATGATAAATTTTGGGGGCACGAATTTTTTGTTGGCCTGCATTAGCATTATTAAATTCTATAACACCGCCTGTCAAATCATAAACACCAGAAAGTCCTGGGTTGAAGTCAGTTTTTTGTAAACGATATCGCCCTCCTGTCATTTTGAGGGCCCCTAGATCTGTAGCAAGAGGATTAACATCTGTCGCATCTGCAAAACACCCTATATTATTATCAAGTACAATGCCTTTTCGGATTTCTAAGAATCCACCACTATTGATTCTTTTAAGACCATTGGGTTGAAAAGTGAAAAAATCTGACAAAAGATCAACGATTACTTTTTTTGCAGATCCTGCATCAGGAAGTCCATTACCCGAAGTTTGATTATTACGACCAATATATTTATAAGTAGCATCACCAGAAAAAATTCTCGCTGCGGCAGTTGCTCCAATCTGGACATTCCCATTGTAGTCACCTCCACTTGTAATCCCTTGTAGCGAAGTAATAATTAAAGTTCCCCCTGATTTTAGCTCAAAACTTTGTGAAATTTGATTGGATATTCTAGAAATATTGTTTGGATTCAAACCACTTACTCCAAAATTTAAAGAGCCACCGTTAAAACACTAACTTTAGTATTAGTTCCAACTTGCCATTCGTTAAGTAGTTGCACATTGGCATTGGCGTTAATATTAAAAAATAAGTTTTGTCAATCATTATTTGTGACATTTGCAGTAGAAGAAACAGTTTGAACCAAATTGCTTGGGTTACCAACAAAGTTGAAATTAACATTAACATTGCCCGCGCTTGTATTAACTAAATAGGAGCCTAGTGTACCCGAGTTGGCTTTCGTAAAATTACCGCCAAGATTAACCGTTGAGGTGATGGTATTAGAAGTATTATTACTTATATTGAACAAACCTCCATTAAAATTAAAATTGCCTTTAATATTTAAAATAGCAGTTTTATTTCCTGTTTTTGCGAGAAGAATAAAACTTCCTGAATCTTTTTTGTTAAAGTTCCGATTAACTGTTAGCGACTTTGATCCACTGCTTGTTTGCATTTGGGTAAGACCTACACCACTAATTGTCAAATCGCCGCCAATTCTTATATCGCCACCATTGAGCGACATTTCATTATTACCAGATGTATTATTTTCTATACTTAGGTCATTGTGCGTAATTTGATAGCTACCTTCTGGAAAAACTTTTCCCCAATTATGGTTCGTTTATATTGTTAAATTCCCAAATTTTGCAGACAACGAGGCATAAACGTTATCGGAAATATCTGTCGGATTAGTAACCAACGGATTATTATCCCATTTCGAAATTGTAACATTTGAGTTTTCATGAAAAACTTCTAAGCCACCCCATAAGTTTGGATTAGTTACATCAATAAATAGATTCGCATTATTTTCGACTTCAAAGCGTGCAGTAGAATTGATAGTTGTAGCAGAAGTTCTATTACTAAAACGAAGACTAGAACCTGATCGAACAATAAGCTGACTATTAGCGTTTAAAGTAATCTTTCCCGCAATACTCAAATTACCAGCAATTATTTCCAAAGTTTTTCCAGAAGCAATTCCTAAACCTACAGTCATACTACCAGAAAACACCGGTGCTGTTGTATTAATATAGATATTATTATAAAGCCTTCCTTTAGCGACATCTATATAGCGTCCGCTATCTAAAAAAATATTTTCTGGCGTCCAGTTTGCCGCTTCTGGAGACGTTGTTGCAGTCTGCCATCCACTGTTTCCGTAGACTTGCCAATTGTTACTAGAGTCAAAATAAATGGCAGCTGTAGCATTGGGCGTCTTTCTGAAATCACCATTCTGAGGCGTTGCTATCGCATTATGATATCTTTTATTAAAATTAAATTCCCCAAAATACTGTCTACCCAACAAGTTATCACTGGATTTCTGAAAATCAATAGGAAATGACTTCGTCTTTCGATGGCTAAAAGAATCTTGCTGAACAATTACAACTTTGTCGTTTTCTGTGGATTTTAAATCTCTGAAAGCGCCTTTAATATTGAGCAAAGGTAATAGAGTACACAAAGCTAACAAATAGGCAAATGATCTATTTTTAATAGAAAAAGTTTTCATCGTATTGGTTGTTTTTAGTTTGATTAAACTTAACATTAATTCAACCAACACAAAAATTAAAATTAAAAAAAAACTAAAATTACTTGTTTTCAGTGATAAATATGATACTAATAATCATTTTAAGATAATATAATATTCAGCGATTTACTTTTAGAATGAACTCGTCAACGACTCATTAATTCTTCCCACTTTTGCGTGAGGGATCGCCGTGGAAATCCTTATGCATGACGCGAGGCGGCGGAGCGTAGCGGAGCCGTCCGAGCGTCATCTATAAGATTGAAACAAAGAGCCCGACCACAAGATTTTCGACTTGGAAATAGCCTTGGAAAATCTTGTGGGCACGCCCAAAAAAATTTAGTTAAAAATATTTAGTTTAGGAAAACTTCGTAGTTGTTGACATCGTGTACTATGCTGAGCAATTCATCGTTAATCTTGATGCGATGCTGCATAGACACCAATTCTATAACACTATTATCTTCGGGATTTTTGACACAGAAACTTAACTTTTGATCGCCATAATCGTGTCCCAAAAACGAATTTTTGAAAAAGTCTATATCCGTCTGACGAAGACTGTCGAGACTCACGACCACGGACATGCTTTTTGCAAACTTGTCAAAAGCTTCTTTCAACTCGATAACGTCATTAACATTAACGAAGACTCGACCGTCTTTAACCTGCGCAAATTTGATTTTCAGAATCACAAAACGTTGCACTTCCAACTTCTCTTTTAGCTTCATATAATCGCGGTCGCCTAGTCGGAAAGAATACGATCCGGTGTAATCTTCCAACGTTACAAAAGCCACTTTCTCACCACTTTTGAAACCATCTTGTACGCGATATTCGGTAATAAGTCCTGCCACAGAATATTCTTTACCAGTATCTTTATCACGGTTGCGCCAATCTTTTTTGTCTTGTTCTGGCTTTGCTAGTTTAGGGAAAACATTGTCTTTAAAATAATCCAGCTCATCGAGATTAAAGAAGTTGAAACTTCCTTTTGGTTCAGCATGTTTAGTTGAAGTTTCCATCAATTCGGATTCTCCATCGTGGTCTTCCATATCGATTTCAAAATCGATTTCTTCCACCTCATCTTTATCGTCTTCCGCAGTTAACAACACTGGATTCTCTTGCGGAACATGGTCATTTTGACTTTCCAACACTGCTTTTTTCGACAATACACCTTGGATAAACTGAAACTGATATTTGAATTCGTCCAACGGATGCGCCGACAGATAGAATCCAATACTTTCTTTTTCTTTATTCAGCGTGTGCATATTAGGCCACTCTGCGCAAGGAAGAAGCTTTGGTTGTTCTATTTTAACCTCATCTGCAAAATCTGCAAACAAAGAATTTTCCATTTCATTTTGACTTTCTTGGAAGCTTTGTCCGTAGCGCAATAACTTTTCAAGATTGGTTTTTCCGGCTTGGTCAATATCAAAATATTGTCCGCGATGATAATTGTCTACACCATCAAAAGCGCCTGCAATCACCAAACTTTCTGCCACTCTTTTGTTAACTTGCGATGCTGGTACGCGCTCGAAAAAGTCATATATATTTTTAAATTTTCCTTCTTGACGTGTGGCACAAATAGCTTCACTTGGCCCTTCTCCAATCCCTTTAATCGCACCTAGACCAAAACGGATTTGACCGTTTTCGTTAACCGCAAATTTATATTGAGATTCGTTAACATCGGGTCCTAAAACATCAACGCCCATACTCTTACAATCTTCCATAAACATAGTGATTTGTTCGGTATTGTTAATGTTGTTACTCATCACACTCGCCATATATTCGGCGGGATAATTAGCTTTTAGATAAGCGGTTTGATAAGCGATAAAGGCATAACAAGTCGAGTGAGATTTATTAAAAGCATATTCGGCAAAGGCTTTCCAGTCATTCCAAATTTTCTCCAACGCTCCTTCATCAAGATTATTCTTGCGTCCTCCTTCGATAAATTTTGGATACATTTTGTTAAGAACGTCGATTTGTTTTTTACCCATCGCCTTTCTCAAAGTATCAGCCTCACCTTTTGTAAAGTTGGCCAATTTCTGCGACAACAACATTACCTGTTCTTGGTAAACAGTAATCCCGTAAGTTTCTTTAAGATATTCTTCGGTCTCTGGTAAATCATAGACAATCTCCTCGATGCCATGTTTACGATTGATAAAGTTCGGGATATATTTAATAGGTCCAGGACGGTAAAGTGCGTTCATAGCGATAAGGTCAGCAAAAACTGTTGGCTTCAACTCCCGCATGTATTTTTGCATCCCGGGACTTTCGTATTGAAAAATCCCAACTGTTCTACCTTCTTTAAAGAGTTGATAAGTTTTAACATCATCCAACGGAATCAAATCTGGATCGATATCGATATTATAACGTTGCTTCACTAACTTAAGAGCATCTTTGATAATGGTCAATGTGCGAAGTCCTAAAAAGTCCATCTTCAAAAGACCTGCACTTTCCGCAACCGAGTTGTCAAACTGAGATACCAAAATATCCGCGTCTTTCGCAGCGATGGTTACGGGCACAAGGTTACTAACATCCTCTGGCGTAATAATGACCCCACAAGCATGGATTCCCGTATTACGAACGCAACCTTCCATTTTTTTGGCACTCGCCAAAACTTGGTAACGATTATCATTAGGATCATCCAAAACCATTTTCATCTCGTCTACCAAAAGTTGTTCTTCTGGTTTCAGTTTATCATATTTAGAAAGTGCTTTTGCTATATTCATCCCAGGTGTCGACGGAATTAGTTTTGCAATATTATTAGTATCAGGAATTGGCAAATCCAAAACTCTTCCAGCATCTTTAATCGCTGATTTTCCTCCCAAAATTGAATAAGTAATAATCTGCGCAACCTGCGTTTTACCATATTTGTCGACAACCCATTTGATAATTTTGTCTCGGCCTTCATCATCAAAGTCAATATCAATATCCGGCATCGAAACCCTTTCTGGATTTAGGAAACGCTCAAAAAGCAAATCATATTTAATAGGGTCAACATTGGTAATTCCGATACAATAAGCAACCGCAGATCCCGCTGCCGATCCACGACCCGGACCAACCCAGACACCCATTTTTCGAGCTTCGTTACAGAAATCTTGTACAATCAAAAAATAACCGGGATAACCTGTATTGGCGATAACATCCAATTCAAAATCAAGACGTTCTTTAATCTCGTCGGTGATGCCTGTTTCGACATAACGTTTTTTCGCCCCTTCATATGTTAAGTGCGTTAAATACGCCATCTCACCACGTTTGCCGCCGTCTACATCATCTTCAGCATGGATAAATTGCTCAGGAATATCAAACTTAGGAAGCAAAACATCGCGCTTCAATCGATAAGGTTTGAACTTAGCTAAAAAATCTTCGTAAGCCTCAAAAGCATCTGGATAAGCCATAAATGTCTTCTTAACATCGTCACTATTTTTGATATAATATTCTTGTGTGCTAAGACCTTTTCTTTTTCCAAAACCTTTACCAACAGGCGTTGACAACTTTTCGCCATCTTTGATACACATCAAAATATCTTGGATATTGGCATCTTCTTTATTGGTGTAATAAGTTTCGTTTTGGGCTAAAATTTTAACCTCATATTTTTCTGCTAATTGCAATAGGACTTCGTTAAGATGCTCTTCTTCTGGCAATTCATGGTTCTGAAGTTGCACATAAAAGTCATCTCCAAATGTGTCTTTCCACCACTTGAAAAGCTCTTCCCCTTTTTGCTCACCAATATTAAGAATTGCATCAGGAATATCACCGTTAATCCCCGAAGTTAGCGCGATAACGCCTTCTTTGTATTGTGCAATCAACTCACGGCTAATTCTTGGAACTCCAAAATAAAAGCCTTTCACAAAACCAATACTGGATAATTTTGCTAAATTTTTATAACCTTCAAAATCCTTGGCTAGAAGCACAACTTGTGTTCTTTTATCAGGATCATCTTTTGTAAATTGTTTTTGCTCATAACGGTCAGAGATAAAAAACTCACAACCTAGAACAGGCATTAAGGGCTCTTTCGGAGGTTCGGCTTCAGTAAAGTCTTCACCTTTTTCTTCCGCCTCCTGTTTCTTTTCGAGATAAGACTTGTAAGCTTTTTCGCGAGCAGCATTAACATCTTCCATCGCCGAAACGAATTTGAAAGCGCCCATCATATTCCCGATATCAACCATACCAACGGCGGGAAAATCGTTATCCACCGCTTTTTTAATCAAATCATTAATACTTGACGAAGCCTGCAATGTCGAGTAAACACTATGGTTATTGAAATGGAAATACTTACCAAGGTCGATCTCGTCAAGACTTCCAAAATCTTGTTTTTTCTTTTTGTTATTAAAGCCCGCAACCTGACGACGAATGACGATGTCGAAAGGTGCAATTGGATTAGGATGTAATTCTTGATAAAGTCGAAGTTGATCTTCAGAAATTTTAAGTAAATCCGCAGGAATAATGCCGATTCTCATCATCTCGAAAAAGACTTGTGCCGTTGCGTTAACGTCCGCCGCAGCATTATGCGCCTCATCAAAACTTGTACCGTATAATTTCTCATACAACTCACCTAGTTTTGGTGATTTGTAACGACCATTTCGTCCACCGCCTAATTTGCAAAAATCAGTTCCCAAATGCATAGTATCAGCCTTTGGAAGCGCCTGCAATATGTCCTCGATGTCTTTACGATAAAACTCAGCGCCGACGATATTGTAATCAAATTCCACATTATGTCCAGCAACAACTTTCGACCTATCCAAAACTGCTTTGAATTCTTCTAAAACCTCCTTCAAATCTCGACCTTCTTCTTGCGCCATTTTAGTAGAAATCCCGTGAATTCTTGTTGCATTAAACGGAATATCGTAACCTTCTGGCTTTATAATATAGTCTTGATTTTCAGTAAGATTACCTTCTTCATCATGCAACTGCCAAGCAATCTGCACCATACGCGGCCAGTTGTCGGAGTCTGATAAAGGGGCATTAAAATTCTTTGGTAAACCTGTGGTTTCGGTATCGAAAACTAAGTACATTAATTTGAAATTTTTGCGCTAATTGAGTGTAAAGTTAAGACATAATTCGTGAGAAAAAAAGTAGCAAAAACTTGATTTTATAAAAAAATTATAAAAGTGTTAATCATGGTTAAATATCACTTAAGTTTTAGTTTTAAATTTAATTTTAACAAAAAATATGGCGTGAAAAAAATTCTATTTTTTTGTTTATTACTAAGTTTTATTATTCACAAAGCTCAAGACATTTTCGGAACTATTAAGCTCAATAATGATCCAGTTGCTGGTGCTTTAATCATCAATCTATCAAACGAACGCCGTACAACATCGACTGCCGTTGGCTTTTATAGTATTAATGCTAAAATTGGTGATAAAATAAGAATTGTTCGCGAGGGCTATGAGAATATAAATTTCTCTGTGCTAGAGATTAATACACCTCATGATTTTAATCTGAACCCAATACCAAAAGAAATTGAAGAAGTCGTAGTTACTGCTACGCCAACTGGCGATTTAACCAAAGACAGCGAAACTTTTGGAAGAAATCTAAAAGAAAGACGTCTTAACGACGGCATCCGAAAAACGATTAAACTTAAATCCGAATTCTATGTTGCAAAATTAAGACAACCTGGCGATTTTGTACAACCCGTTGGCCCAGGATTTAGTACGGGAGGTATTGCTAATAAATGGACAAAAGTCGAAAGCATAGAATGGCTTCACAATGCATTAACCGACGAGTATTTTGCAGAATTTGGCCTCGAAAGTCAAGACGTTAACAGGTTTTTATCATTTTCATTACTGAGCTTAGATCAAAAAATCTATAAAAGAATCCTAAAATACGGCTATATAAGTCCTTCGGATATGGGACAAATAAAACAAATCTTCGAAAAGTCAATTCTAAATTTTAGAAAAAACCCTACATAATAAAAACCTTAAACACCGCCAATACTAAGCGAGTCTTGTTTTTTCTTTTCAGCTTTTTCGATTAAAACCTGAGCCGCCACCTGATCGCGATTATCTTGTTCTTTAAGAATTTTGTCAAGTTCTGGCTGGATAACTTTAGTAATATCATCTACCGACATGTCGTTAGCCTTTGGATCGTCCATCAAGTTATACCAAGGCTTTCTACCGCCCCATTTGTAATCGCCATAGACATAGACGGGCGTCCCGTTTGCACGAACTGTTGCGCCACCTTTGTTGAGAATCCACGTATCTGCAAAGTTGTACATCCATTTGGCATCTTCCTCCAACAAACGAAGACAAGAGTGCGACGCTGGATAACCTGGCATTTCGTATTGATGCCAACCAATTCCTCTGAAATTGCTGATATTAAAGTTCCATCTTAGTTTCCACTCATCGCTGACGGTTGAGATGGAAACTTCTTTTTTCCAATTCGCAAAATGTAAACCTCTATCGGTCTGAGTTGATTTTTTCCCCATCGATGTTGGACCCCACTTAACAAGGTTTCCGTATTCGTAAACGCCAAACGCTTGGATTGGATATGAGAAAAACACGAATTTTTTAACATCCTTTAAGACAGGAACATTTCCTGGAAAAGGCGAGTATTTTAGAAAATCTTTTTCGACAACACTTGGCACAACCAAAGTATCTGCGCGATAAAGATTCTTTTTGTCAAGTCTATTAATCGCTAAGATTGTATAAAGTTCTTCTGCAGAATATTTCTTTTTAAACTCCTTTGCTAAAGAATCGTTCTTTTTATAAGGCAAAGCTGTATAATGAAAATCTTTGTTCGGAATAACAGTTTTCGGAATTTCCTTTTTAACCTCCATCGCTTTACCATCGATAACTGTATCGACTTTTACGACCTGTTTGTTAGGGTCGGGGGTTGTTGCTGTAGGTATATTAGGAGAATTATCTGTTGCGACTTGGTCTTTTGTACATTGAATCAATACAACAATTGGCACTAAAAGCCATAACTTTCCATTAAAACTGATTTTCATAACGTGTTTTTTAACGATTTTTTAACATTCAAAAACTAGACCAAATTTTGTAAAAACAACCATGTATTAAGGATTTGTAATATGTTCGATAATTTTTTTTGCATGAATTCTCGAATTCTCAATAAACCACAAATGTGTATTGCGACCCCCACAAACAACACCCGCCAAATAAAGCCCATTAACATTGGTTTCCATCGTTTCGGGATTATGAATTGGAATTTCGGCCTCGCCTTCTAAAATAATTCCAGAATGTTTCAAAAATTGAAAATCTGGCAGATATCCCGTCAAGGCTAAAACAAAATCATTTTCGATTTTATGCATTTCATTTTTAGTTTTAAACAAAACATCAGAATCTGTGATTTCTGTAATTTCTGAATTAAAATAAGCTTTGATACTTCCTTCGGCAATTCGGTTTTCGATGTCAGGTTTCACCCAATATTTAACACGATTTCCAATTTCGGAACCGCGAATAATCATTGTCACCTCGCCACCTTTTCTATAAATCTCCAAAGACGCATCCACCGAAGAATTACTTGCACCAACTACCACAACTTTTTGTTGCGCATACGGATAAGGCTCGGTGTAATAGTGATGGACTTTTGGGAGATTTTCGCCTTTAACATTCATCAAATTCGGAATATCATAAAAACCCGTAGCTATAATCACTTGCTTGCTGGTATAGCCCGTTTTCGAAGTGGTCACCGAAAAGTGATTATCATTTTTTTTAATCATCAAAACCTCCTCATACAAGCGAATATTGAGTTGTCGTTGGCGCGTGATGCCTTGATAATATTCCAAAGCATCTTGGCGACCTGGTTTTGGAGCAGTTGTTATAAACGGAATTTCATCAATCTCTAGACGTTCTGCCGTGGAAAAAAATCGCATGTACAAAGGATAATTATAAATACTATTTGCAATCGTTCCTTTTTCTAAAATAACATAAGAAAGTTGGTGTTTTTCGGCTTCTATCGCACACGCAATACCAATAGGACCTCCACCAACTATGATAATATCTAACATTTATTTATCGATTTTTTTTTAAAGACGTAAAAGTTCCCTTCTATAAAACTTACTTAAGACTCAAATTTTATCGGAGACCAATCCATCTAAATTAAAGGAGAATTAAAAAAACTACAGAACCTCATCACTTTCTTCCCAATCGAATCGTGTAACTTGGAGACGTTGCAAGAGGTTTCTGTTTTCGGTTTGCAAATGTCGAACTTTTCTCAGCATATCATTGATAATCTCTATGCCTTGCAAGTTGACTTCTAGGTCATAATGCCAGTTCATAAACTTTTCAAAATCCGACAACTCGTCATGGATAATGTATTGAACACTGTTTTCGGTCTGCGGATGCAGCAACTCGGAGTCTATAAGCGCATGGACAAAACTGTGATCAACATTATATATTCTAATGATTTCTTCTATGGATATTCTTTCGTTCATTTTAACTGTTTTTTAATTGTTCTACCAATTCTCTTTGTTTGTCATTAAGCTCTTTCGGGAATTCCACTTTATAAGTCACAAATAAATCTCCAAATTGACCTTCTTTTTTGTAAACCGGAAATCCTTTGCCTTTCAAACGAACTCTCGTATTGGGTTGTGTCACCGATTTCACCTTAAGTTTAACCTGACTATTAAGTGTCGGAATCATAACTTCTCCGCCCAAAAGCGCGGTATATAAATCGATAGTAACTTCTGTTTCGAGATCGTCGCCATTTCTTTTGAAAACAGCATCTTCTGCAATATTAAAGGTGATAAACAAATCACCATTTGGACCTCCATTCATTCCGGCATTTCCGTGACCTTTAAGCTTGATTTGTTGGCCATCGTAAACCCCAGCAGGAATTGTTATTCTTACTTTTCTGCCATTAATTTCAAAAATTTGTTGATGCGTTTCAGAAGCTTGTTTTAAAGTCAAACTAAGTTCTGCCGAGACATCTTGTCCCTTGAACTTCCCAGAAGAACTTCCTCGACTGCTGCGACCAAATCCGCCAGCAGAACCGCCAAACATCGACTGAAAGAAATCTGAAAAATCTTCACCTTCCCCAAAATCAGCGCCCGAGAATCCCCCACCGCCGCCGTAATTTTGAGAATATGATCTTTGTTGCTGTTGAGCTTTCTCGTACTCTTCGCCATGCTTCCAATTTTCTCCATATTTATCGTATTTAGCACGATTTTCCGTGTTAGATAAGACTTCGTTGGCTTCATTCAATTCTTTGAATTTCTTTTCCGCTTCCTTGTCGTTAGGATTAAGGTCTGGATGGAGTTTTCGAGCGAGTTTTCGGTAAGCTTTTTTAATATCATCTTGGCTAGCATTTTTGTCGACACCAATTATTTTATAGTAATCTATATAGGCCATATTGTTCTATAATTTTCTTAGATTTTAATAGCTATTGACGTGCAATAATTGTTCCTTACAAATCTTTTTCGATTATAAATTTAGCTAGCATAGCTCAATTTTCAAAAACATATTTAACTTTACTTTTACAAAAATTTTGACAATGCCATTTTTTCAATCCACATTTTGGAATAGTTATTCTAACATTATCCTTTTATTGATCGGAATTAGCGTCGGTAGTTGCATAGGAGTTTTTTTCCCACAGACCATATATTTGTTAAAACCTGTTGGTGATATTTTTCTCAACTTATTATTCGTGACGGTTATTCCGCTGGTGTTTTTTGCTATTGTAAGCGCTGTATCATCTATCGAACAAGAAAGTAAACTTGGGAAAATCTTATTTGCTATGATGTTTACTTTTTTAGCATTCGTGCTAATTGCTGCGGTTTTTAGTCTGGTTGCGGTTTATCTTTTCCCGACCGAAAGACCCACCGGAGCTACGGCTGCAAAAGTGGTAGAAAACATCACTGACACTGAGTCTTGGGGCGACCGAATTGTCCGCTTCTTCACGGTTGGTGAATTTTATATGTTGCTATCTCGTCAAAATATGTTGGCGCTTTTAATATTTTCATTTTTATTAGGAATATCTGTTCGAAAAAGCGATCCTAGCAAGGTTAAAACTTTTAAAAGCTTTATTGAAGGTGGCAACGACATCATGAAAAACCTCCTACTTTTGGTAATGAAAGCTGCTCCAATCGGGCTTGGCGCTTACATCGCCTATCAAGTAGGGACTTTAGGCCCACAATTGGTTGGCTTCTATGCAAAACCTTTGGCGGTCTATTACGGTGCGGGTATCGTTTATTTCTTTGTGTTTTTTAGTCTTTATGCTTTTATTGGTCGCGGTCCGCAAGGCGTTAAACTTTTTTGGAAAAATAATATTCTGCCAAGTTTTACCGCTATAAGTACTTGTAGCAGCCTTGCAACGATGCCTGTTAATCTAGACGCAGCAAGAAAAATCGGAATACCACCTTCTGTGTCGAACGTCGTAATCCCGATTGGGACGACCATTCATAAAAATGGTTCGTCGATATCTTCAATTGTAAAAATATATGTTGCATTTTTACTTTTAGGTTGGGACTTTTTTACGTTTAATAACATCATCATTGCGCTCGGCATCACGGTTTTTGTGAGTGTTGTTGCTGGTGGAATCCCCAATGGTGGCTATATTGGCGAAATGTTAATGATTTCGGCCTATCAATTACCACAAGAAGCCATCCCTGCGGTGATGATTATTGGCACTTTGGTAGATCCGCTCGCAACAGTTCTTAATTCAACAGGCGACACGGTTGCTGCCATGGTAACTACTAGACTTATTGGCGAAAAGTACAATCCTCCAATATTGTAAACGATGCTGATTGATATGACCAATAAATCGAAATGAAAACAATGTTAAGTTTTGCTCTTCAACATGATAAAAAAATTAGAATATCAACAAACATAAAGGATTATTCTTACTTTAAAAAAAGTGATTATGCGTAAGTATCATTTCTAAATCTTAATAAAATTTTTAGCTTAAACATAGACTGGTAAAACAATAGAAGAAGTATGGAAAATTAAGAATTTGCTTTTAACTCAACAATTTAATTATCCTCGTTATTATCGTTTTTTCTGGCTTCGTTCAATTCAAAATTAAATAGCTATAGCAAAGCCATAGATGGCTTGTTTTTAAAACTTGTGAAAGCTTCAATTTGATTTAATTTTAAAACATTAAAAGCATAATCCATCTGCGTTTTCATTGCTTCGGACATCAATCCCTTGTTGTGCTATTCTTGTCTAAGATTGTAGCCTATTTCTGCTGTTCTTTGATCTCAGAAAATTTCTAAAGGCAAATCAAACCCAACAACTCGCCACCGTCTCCATACCTCAAAGTCCAAGTTATTGATTGATCATTTTGGAATTGCTCAACGTTCTTATTAAGACATTTAATGGCTTGCAAAACATCGGTATAAGCCGCTCTATTGATATATTACATCACTTCATGACTTGACCGCTGAACAAAAACAAGTGGTGCGTCATCCAAAGTATAAAATGACATTATAAGTCTTTCGGTTTTTAAAACAGGAAAAAATTTTACATTCCAGAAAAATACTAGTTAAAAATACAGATTTATTTAAAATAGAAAGCATTTGTTACAAACTTTGTAAGCTCACTTTATATCCTTAACTTGAAAGCTTAAATGTATAAAAGAAAAGTGTATGAAACTTAACATGAAAATGACACTTGCGGCTCTCCTTCTTTCTTCACAAGTTGTAGTAGCACAGCAAAGTAATGCAACGGAAAAACTAGATCCGATTGTCCAAAGTATCGTTAACGAAACCAACAACAATTCCCAATTAGAAAACCTTGCTTTTGAATTACTTGACGTTATTGGACCACGATTGGTCGGTACGCCAGAAATGGAACAAGCTAATGATTGGACAATCGACAAATTCAAATCTTGGGGCATCGATGCTAAAAAACAACAGTTCGGGGAATGGGCATCTTGGCAACGTGGCATCACACAAGTCGAAATGACTTCGCCTCGTGTAAAAAGCCTGGAATCTATGCAACTGGCTTGGTCACCTGCGACTAAAAAAGCCATTGAAGCAGAAGTTGTCGTTTTGCCAAACGTTAATAATCCTGCCGAATTTACCAATTGGTTAAAAAGCATTAAAGGTAAAATCGTACTGATGTCGCAATACCAACGTACAGGTCGACCAGATTATCAGGTTAAAGAATTTGCACTTCCCGAAAATTACGAAGCTTATAAAAAACAAAAAGAACAAGATACTGAAGCTTTCAGAACTTTAGTAAAAAATACAGGTTTTGATAACGCAACACTTCCCGAAGCTTTAGAAAAGGCTGGTGCAGCTGGTATTGCTATCTCTAACTGGACTGGCATAATGGGCGCTAACCGAATTTTTGGCGCTAAAACCAAAAACATCCCGATGATCGACATCGCTTTAGAAGATTACGGTATGCTTTACAGATTGGCTAAAAATGGGAAAGCCCCAAAAGTGAAAATCAACACACAATCTAAATCACTTGGTACTGCAAAATCATTTAACACCATTGCAACAATTCCTGGAAAAGAAAAACCAAATGAGTACGTGATTCTTTCAGCCCATCTCGATTCTTGGGACGGTGCGCAAGGTGCAACAGATAACGGCACAGGGACTATTACAATGATGGAAGCTGCTCGTATCCTAAAAAAATATTATCCAAACAATAAAAGAACCATCATTATTGGACTTTGGGGAAGCGAAGAGCAAGGGCTTAATGGTTCGCGTGGTTTCGTATATGACAATCCCGAAATCATCAAAAATACACAAGCTGTTTTCAACCAAGATAACGGAACTGGCCGTGTTGTAAACATCCAAGGTCAAGGTTTTGTAGATTCGTACGATTACTTGACAAGATGGATGGCAGCGCTTCCAAAAAAGGTTTCAAAAAACATTGAGACATCTTTCCCTGGAATGCCTGGCGGTGGTGGATCCGATCATGCTTCTTTTGTAGCTGCAGGAATACCGGGTATTTCTTTAAGCTCAAATAGCTGGGGTTATGGTGGTTACACTTGGCACACCAACAGAGACACTTATGACAAAATTATGTTTGACGAAGTTAGAAACAATGTTATCGCCGCAGCAGTAATGGCGTACATGGCCTCGGAAGATCCGGAATTGGTAAGTCGTAAAAAACGTGTTCTTCCTGACGGACAAAAATGGCCAGAGGTGAAAGAACCAAAACGTAAAGGAACTAATTAAACAATACACAATGCAAATCTTCGGGTTTGCATTGTTTGTTTGCTTTTAAAAAAAAGTTTAGTCGGTTTTAATTAAATATAGATTTCTTATCTCCCTCAGAATTATTAAGAGGAAATATGATTTCGAAAAAGTTTAATTTTACAACCTAAAAAAATTGTCAAATAATCATGAAATTGGACTTTGATCATTTAAAACAAATAAAAAACGTATTGTCTTTTCAAGAGTTGGTGGATACAAAATTTTCTGGAAAAAATAATGCGCTTTGTTGGCAAAGACCTTTGGAAGGTGATTTTGAGGAGATTGTCAATTTATTGGAATTAAAAGAAGACATCACAGTGGTTTCAGAAGCAGATCTATTACACTTAAACTTGTCAGAACAAGGTCTTCTTGCCCGAGAAATTATCTTAAACGACATCAAATTATTAAGAGAATACGGCGCTTCGCCAACGGTCAACCTACTGAAATGTTATGAACGTGATGAAGAATTTGATTACATCTCAACCGACGTTTATTCGTTTCATGTAGACCGTTCGCCCATCGCAACGGACACGTTCTTGTGTACTTATTTTGGAGCATCTAGCGATATTATTGCTAACGAAGAGGTTACTCAAAAAATCCAGATTCCTGAAGTTATAGAAAAATTAAAAGCTCTGCACGATCCTCAAGACGGTGATTTTGAAAGCTTCCTAGAAGATAATTTTTTTGATCTTCATTATCAGCCCAATGCAGAAGCAAAACCCGTCAATCTAGAAATTGGTCTCCTTTATCGATTAGCCGTTGATCATCCCGAACAGCAGGTCCCGCCCTGCGTGCATCGTGCGCCAGAGGAAAATGGGCGTTTGCGTCTTTTATTAATTTGTTGATTTTTTAAATATGAATATTAGATAACTTTTAAAAAAAATGCAATGCTTTTTCTAAAACTATTTTTATTCTAAATCCTTAAATTTACCCAAGCTAAACAAATGATAACTTAATGGATTTTAGAAACTTCCAGATGCCATATAGCATCAATCCTCAATATTCTAAAAAAACAGCTTACTTCTCTATGGAGTTTGCGATCGATCAATCACTTAAGATATACAGTGGTGGACTTGGTTTTTTAGCAGGTTCTCACATGCGAAGCGCGTATAATTTAAAACAAGATTTAGTCGGCATTGGTATCCTTTGGAAATTCGGTTACTATGATCAAGCTCGTAACCCCGACCAAACACTCAATCCTGTTTGGACTAAAAAATTGTATTCTTATCTTGAAGATACTGGCATCCAGTTCCAAATCGAAATTCACAACGCACCTGTTTGGGTAAAGGTTTGGTATCTTAATCCTGAAACTTTTAAGACTTGTCCAATGTTCTTGTTGAGTACTGATGTACCAGAAAACGATCACATTTCTAAAACAATTTGTCACAAATTGTACGACGCCAACGAGTCTACAAAATTAGCGCAGTATATTTTATTGGGAAAAGGCGGCGCTAAGCTTCTTGACGAAATGAATTTCGAGCGCGATGTTTATCATCTTAACGAAGCGCATGGACTGCCTGCAGCATTTTATCTGTTAAGAAAATACGGTGGCAACCTTTCTAAAGTTAAAGAAAAACTAGTCTTCACAACGCATACACCAGAAGAAGCCGGCAACGAAAAACACGACCTTGGACTTTGCCATAATATGTCTTATTTCTGTGGATTGAGCAAAGATGAGGTTAAACAAATTGAAGGCAGCGAGGACGATAGATTCAACCACTCACTTTGTGCGTTAAAGATGGCGAGAGTTGCCAATGGCGTTTCTCAACTGCATGGTGTGGTTTCTCGAGCGATGTGGAACAAATATCCTGACATCTGCGAAATTAAATCAATTACCAACGCTCAAGAATTCAAATATTGGGCGGACAGATTATTATACATCTCTAAAGACGACGGCGATACAGCAGCTTTTGATTTTAGAAAACATTATTTAAAGAAAAGAATGTTCCGCAATGTTGCTGATCAGTGCGGTAAATTGTTTGATCCAAATGTTTTTACCATTGTCTGGGCAAGACGTTTTGCAGGTTACAAAAGAGCCGATTTGTTACTAGAAGACAAAGAGCGTTTCCGTCGTTTATTAGAGAATAAAGAATTCCCCGTTCAGATTATTTGGGCAGGAAAACCTTATCCCATGGATTATTCTGCGATTTCGACTTTTAATAACTTAGTGGAAGAAAGCAAGAATTACAAAAACATGGCAGTTCTTACGGGTTACGAATTATCATTAAGTAAATCGCTGAAACAAGGTTCTGATCTTTGGTTAAATAATCCTCGCGTCCCCCGTGAAGCGTCCGGAACATCTGGCATGACCGCCGCCATGAATGCTTCTGTCAATCTATCAACAGACGATGGTTGGATTCCAGAGTTTGCAAGACATGGCCAAAATTCTTTTGTCGTTCCCAAAGCAGATTACGACAACATGACAACTTTGGAGCAAGATCAATACGACCTGCAAAAGCTTTATGATATTTTGGAAAACGAAATCATTCCGACTTACTACAATGACAAAGACAAATGGCGCAAAATTGTAACTAACGCAATGGACGATGTACACTTCCAATTTAATAGCGATCGTATGGCAGACGAGTATTACCGATTGCTTTACAATAATTAACTCTAAAACATCAATAAAAAGCTAGCAATATTCCACAACTGCTAGCTTTTTTTTTTAATTAAATGACTGTTAAGATTTTGAGCCCTGAAAATCCCATACACTTAAGAGCCAAAAATGTCTACCTCATTTTTAAAATTGCGCGGCCTCGGTAGAATCTTTCATCGCAACAGTTGCAGCCATACCGTTAGTAACAACATTTTGTACCTCATCAAAATAACCAGTTCCTACAAAACTTTGATGCTTAACAGCACGGAAGCCTTTCGCTTGCAAAGCAAATTCTCTTTCTTGCAACTCCGAATAACCAGCCATTCCACGTTCTTTATAAGCCAACGCCAACTCAAACATCGCAGTATTCAACGCATGGAATCCTGCTAAGGTTATAAACTGGAATTTGTATCCCATTTTCGCCAACTCTTCACGGAAACATTCCATTTCTTCAACACTTAATCGCGCAGCCCAATTAAACGACGGCGAGCAATTGTAAGCCAACATTTTATTTGGAAATTTAGCATGAATGCCTTCTGCAAATTGTCTTGCTTGCTCCAAATCTGGGTTCGACGTTTCCATCCAAATCAAATCAGCGTAAGGCGCATAAGACAAACCGCGATCAATACCTTGCTCTACTCCATTTTTAACAACATAAAAACCTTCCGAAGTTCTTTCTCCTGTTACAAATTTTTTATCTCTATCATCAATATCCGATGTTAAAAGATCCGCTGCATCAGCATCTGTTCTTGCAATAATCAAACTCGGAACCCCCAAAACATCAGCTGCCAAACGCGCTGCAATCAACTTGTTAATCGCTTCTTGTGTCGGCACCAAAACTTTGCCACCAAGATGGCCACACTTTTTAGCAGATGACAATTGATCTTCGAAGTGAACGCCCGCCGCACCAGCTTCTATCATCTGTTTCATCAACTCAAAAGCGTTAAGATTTCCTCCAAAACCTGCTTCGGCATCGGCAACAATCGGCACCAGATAATCTTTGTCGCCACCACCATTAACCGACTGTATTTGATCTGCACGCAACAATGCATTATTAATTTTCTTTACAACCGCCGGCACCGAATTAGCAGGATACAAAGATTGATCGGGATACATTTCGCCCGAAAGATTAGCATCAGCCGCGACTTGCCAACCCGAAAGATAAATAGCTTCTAGACCAGCATCAACTTCTTGCACGGCTTGGTTCCCTGTTAGAGCGCCCAATCCAGCAACGAAGTCCTGGGTATTCAACTTCTCCCAAAGTAACTCCGACATTTGCGTCGCAATGGTGTAATCTAGTTTGTACTTCCCTCGTAGTCTTAAAACTTCTTCAGCAGAATAAGGCCTTGTAATACCTTTCCAACGCGGATTGTTTAACCATTCTTGTTCTAAAATCTGGATTTGTTCTTGTTTTGTTTTCATAATATTTTGTGATTTAATTTGATTAAAATGTCTAGTGTTTTATTTTAAATTTTGAATAAAATCGCCCTTGCCACTCATTTTTACAATGGGTGATATTTAAAAATTGACTTAAAAAAAAATGTTTGTTATTCCTTGTTACGGAAAAAATTTAAGCTAAATATGGATAAGCTTTTAAGCTTAGAAATTCTATGAAGTTATCGGAGAAAACCATGTCATTAAAAAGCTCTACAGCTAGGTCAAATTTTCCATTTTCAAATCGAGTGTCTCCAACATAAGTTTTGATATGTTCTAATTCTTTTTTTTGAAGTTTTAAAATCAAATCTTTAGTCACAACTTCTCCACTCTCCAACTTCACGGCGTGTTTTAACCACTGCCAAACTTGCGATCGCGAAATCTCCGCCGTTGCCGCATCTTCCATCAAATTGTAAATAGCCGCTGCACCAACGCCCATCAACCAAGATTCGATGTAAAGAATGCCGACATTAATATTTTTGCAAAGTCCCTTCTCTGTAATCGTCCCCACCGGCACTTCCAACAATTGACTTTCAGAAATTCCGTAATCAAACAACTTATGAATCTGATTAGAGGTCGGCATATATTGATCGAAAACCTCCATCGCCACAGGCACCAAAGCTGGATGTGCCACCCAAGTTCCGTCGTGACCATTTTGTACTTCACGCTCTTTATCGACACGTACTTTCTGAAACGCTTCTTCGTTAGCTTGTGGATTATCTTTCACTGGGATTTGCGCCGCCATTCCGCCAATGGCAGGTACACCTCGTTTATGACAAATCTCAACAACTCTTTTGGTGTAAGCATCCATAAAGGGCGAAGTCATCGTCACCTGATCGCGATCGGGCACTAAAAAATGTGGAAGATTTCTAAACTTTTTGATGTATGAAAAAATATAATCCCAACGACCGCAGTTAAGTCCAGCACTGTGCTCTTTTAATTCAAATAAAATCTCATCAAGCTGAAAAGATGCCGTAATCGTTTCGATAAGAACCGTCGCTTTGATACTTCCAGAAAGGATTTTAAGATAATCTTGAGCAAATAAAAACACATCATTCCACCAACGTGCTTCTTCGTAGTGTTCAAGTTTTGGAAGATAGAAAAATGGCCCACTCCCCTTTGTTAAAAGCGTTTTAGCATTTCTAAAAAAGTAAATACCAAAATCCACCAACGAGGCTGACATCAAGTCACCATCCACCGAAATATGTTTTTCGTCCAAATGCAAACCGCGAGGCCTAACCAACAGAACTGCAGTTTTTTCTTTCAATTGATAATGTTTGCCGTTAGTTTCAAAATCGATTGTACGGTTAATCGCATCCGAAAGATTAATCTGACCTTGCATACAATTCTCCCAGGTCGGCGAATTACTGTCTTCAAAATCCGCCATAAAGATTTTAGCACCAGAATTAAGCGCATTAATCACCATTTTTCTGTCAACTGGCCCAGTAATCTCCACACGTCTGTCATGCAAATCGCGAGGAAGTGGCGCACACACCCACGACGATTCGCGAACGTCTTTAGTCGCTTCCAAAAAACTTGGTAATCGACCTTTATCAAATTCTTTTTGAATCGTTTCTCTTTGTTTTAAAAGACGTAAACGCTCAGGATCAAATCTGTGATGCAATGCTAAAAGAAAAGCCTTCAACTCTTCAGTAAACAATTGGCTGTAAGAATCTTGCGCTTCTATTGTTAAACTTTCTAAACTTGTCATCCGTACTTTTTATTTATGATTGATTTGACAAATCTAATAAAAAACTTTCACAATTAGCGAACGTTCGCTAATTTTACAGAAAAATTATTATGCCAACAATTGCAATTATTTTATATTTGTTATATGAATGCCGATAGCGACTACATCCGTGTAATTTTTGGACTCAAACTAAGACAACAACGACAAAAGAAAAATTGGTCGTTGCAAGATTTAGCAAACAAAACTGGCTTGTCAAAATCCTATCTAAACGAAATCGAAAACGGAAAAAAATATCCTAAACACGACAAAATCATCCAAGTTGCCGAAACTTTAGGATGCAGTTTTGATGAATTGGTGTCGACAAAACTTGACAGAAGTTTAGCACCGATTAATGAGATTTTGCAATCGGATGTTTTCAAAGAAATCCCATTGGATCTTTTCGGAATCAACCGTAACAACCTTATCGGGATGATAAGTGAGGCACCTAAAAAAGTGACCGCTTTTATTACAACCCTTATAGAAATTTCGCAAAATTACAACCTAGGAAAAGAACGTTTTTTCTTTGCTGTACTTCGATCGTTTCAGGAATTATACAACAATCATTTCCCTGAAATTGAAGAAAAAGCGGAAGCTTTTTATCACCAATACAATCTCAATCCTCGTGAATTAAAATCCAGCGAATTAGAAGAGATTTTAATAGAGCATTTCGGTTATCAAATCCATTCTCAAGACTTTGACAAATTCGGGACTTTACAACATCTTCGTTCGCTTTACATTCCTGAAAAGAAGAATCTTTTACTCAACCAAAGATTAGACGAAAATCAAAAAACCTTTATTCTAGCGAAGGAAATTGGGTTTCAGGTTTTAGATCTAAAAGCACGTCCCAACACTTATTCTTGGGTGGACATCAACAGTTTTGAAGAAATACTGAACAATTATTATGCTTCTTATTTTGCTGGTGGATTGCTGATTCCTAAAAAAGAATTGGTTAGAAAAACAGGAGATTTCTTCGATCATAAAGAATGGGATTCTACGCATTTTGAAGATTTAATTCAACATTTCACCAACTCACCGGAGACTTTATATTATCGTTTAACCAATATTTTGGCATCCGAATTTGGAATTAAAGATTTGTTTTATTTATGTTTTGTACAAAAGAAAAACAGCCCAAAAGTTCAGATTCTTAAAGAGTTGCACCTCAACCAACAACAAGCGCCCCGATCTAATGCCATGAACGAGCATTATTGTCGTCGTTGGGTTGCGCTCAAAAATATGGAACAACTCGAAATTAGCGATGCGCAATTAACCAACGCACAAATCTCACATTATAAAGATTTTGGATTGAGTTATTTGGTGATTTCAACGTCGCAAAAAAATCCATTTTCTGATGGTAGCAACCGCAGCTATTGTCTCGGAATTTTATTAAACACCAACTCTCTCAAGAAAATTAATTTCGCCAAAAGCGCCAATCTACAGACTGTCGCAGTCGGCGTCACGTGCGAACATTGCAGCATCAGCAACTGCAAGGAAAGACAAGCGCCTGCAACACGACTTGATAAAGAAATTTTCAATAACGATATGAAAAAGTCGATTGATAAAATTAGAAATCAAATTTTGGGAAAATAATTTTTTTTTAAAAATCCTGAGCTTGCTTCATTATTAAACCCAAAAGTTTAAACAAATATCTATCGCCTAAAATTCTTATATTTAAGCAAAGAATTTTGCCATGTTTTTGGATTTATTTTTTCCGAATCGTTGTTTGGCTTGCGAAGAAATTATCTCTGCAAACACAATTCTTTGCGATATTTGTGAAGAAAAACTGAGTTTTAGCCATTTTAAATTTGATTGCGAAAATCCTTTAGCGCAAAAAGCAAAACTTCTTTTTCCTATTGAACAAGCTTATGCTTTGTTTATTTTTAAAGAAAAAAATCTTGCCAGAAATCTACTTCATCGACTAAAATATGGCGACCAAGAATTCATCGGAAAACATTTTTCACATTGGATCTTTGACAGAATCAGCATTACAAATATCGACGAAATCGTCAGCGTACCACTGCATCCAAAAAAGTTGAAAAAACGAGGTTACAACCAATTAACTTTATTAGGAAATGAGTTATCAAAACTTTATAACATCCCTATAAATCATCAACTTCTAAAAAGAAATTCTCACAACAAAGCGCAAGCTCAAAAAGACAAACAACAACGTACGGAAACAGAAACTCTTTTCTCAGTTATTGGAAATCCCGAAAACAAACACATTCTTTTAATAGACGATGTTTACACAACGGGTAATACGCTTGCAAGCATTGCATGGGAAATCCTAAAACACCCCAATACAAAAGTTAGTATTTTAGTAGTTGCAATGGATTAAGAAAAATTTACGATTTACGATTTTAAATCAAAAAACTAGCGTTGTAACTTTTCGCCGTAAGATAAATCGCCCGCGTCGCCCAGTCCCGGCGTAATATAACCTTTCGAAGTTAGAGAAGCGTCGATAACGCCAACCCAGATTTTAGCATTTGGAAAAGCTGTCTCAATAGCGTTAACACCTTGTTGGCTTGCGATAGCTGCAACAATGTGCATCTCTGTTGGTATTCCGTTGGTTAACAAATCTTTTATGGCTTCAATCAACGAAGCGCCCGTTGCCAACATAGGATCCGCCACAATCAACGGTCGACCATCCAGATTAGGACAAGTTAAATAATCTTGCTTAATGGAAAAATAATCGTTTGCATCATGCTTTCTGTAAGCGGCTACAAATCCGCAATCCGCCTTATCAAAATAGTTAAGAACACCTTGAAATAACGGAACTCCCGCTCTTAGAATTGTTGTAATAACTGGTTGTACTGCAATTTCTTTAGCTGCAACTTTATCCAAAGGCGTGGTAATTTCCACATCGACTTGCGCCATACCTTTACTAATTTCAAAGGCTGCAATCTCGCCGATTCTTTCCAAATTTCGACGGAACTTCATGCGATCTTGTTGTACATCAACATTTCGTAAGTCATTAATCCACGAGTTGACTAAAGAAAATTCTTGGGACAATTCTGTTACCATAAAGAGTAATTCTTTTTATAAATATAAATTAGCTATAAAGTTAAGGAATAAAAAGCCTTCCGAAAAATCGAAAGGCTGATATTTTATTTTTGTCTGAAATAAACTTCAATCGGAACACCCGAAAATCCAAATTCTTTACGCAATTGGTTTTCTGTAAACCTTTTGTAAGGTTCTTTAACATATTGCGGAAGATTACAGAAAAACACAAACTGTGGCGATGGTGTTGGCAATTGCACACAATATTTGATTTTCACATACTTTCCTTTGATAGCTGGTGGTGGTGTGTTTTCAAAAATCGGCAACATCACTTCGTTAAGCTTAGACGTTTTGATTTTTTGTTTACGATTTTCATAAACTTCCATCGCTGTATCGACCGCTTTTAGGATACGTTGCTTGGTTAAAGCTGATGTAAACAAAATTGGAACATCGCTAAATTGACCAATCTTGTGACGAATTGCCGCTTCGAGATCGCGCATGGTGTTTGTTTTTTTATCCTCTACCAAATCCCATTTGTTGATAACGATTACGATACCTTTACGGTTTCTTTGCGCAATTCCGAAAATGCTCATATCCTGCGCTTCCCAACCTAAAGTTGCGTCCACCATAATAATGACAACGTCCGAGTTTTCGATAGCACGCACAGAACGCATCACCGAATAAAATTCTAAATCTTCAGAAACTTTATTCTTCTTACGCATACCAGCCGTGTCCACCAACACAAACTCGTGACCAAATTTTTTATATAAACTTTGTACAGAATCTCGCGTCGTACCAGCAATATTGGTTACGATATTTCTTTCGTTGTCTAGTAAAGCATTTGTCAATGTCGATTTACCAACATTAGGACGACCAACAATCGTAATTTTTGGAAGTCCTTCGAAAGGATCATTGTACTCTGTCGTAGGAAAATCCTTCACAACGTCATCTAGTAATTCTCCCGTACCCGAACCAGTTGCAGAAGATAATGTATAATATTTATCGATTCCTAGTTGATAGAATTCTGTTGCAGCTAATTCTTCTTTTGAAGAATCCACCTTGTTAATAACGATATAGACTGGTTTGTTAGCTCTACGAAGCATTTCGTAAATCTCTTGATCAGTTTCAGTAAGCCCTTCCTCAACATTTAGCATAAATACGACAGACGTTGCTTCGTCAATCGCTAATTGTACCTGTTTCGAAATTTCTTCTTGAAAGATATCATCATTATTAACGTCATAACCTCCTGTATCGATAACCGTAAATTCTACACCATTCCAATCAGACTTCCCGTAATGACGGTCTCTGGTAACACCAGCAGTAGAGTCAACAATAGCTTCTCTTCTTTCTAATAAACGGTTAAATAACGTAGATTTCCCAACATTAGGGCGGCCAACGATGGCAACAATATTTGACATAAAAAAATGTTTAATAATCCTTAGCTTTTAGTATTTGCATTAGGACCTGATTATTAATGAGTCTCTCCGACTTTCGGAGCCCAATTTTTTTTTGCAAAGATAAACTTTTTCAAATAAAATATTTTGCGTTAAATATTAATTATCAATTAAGTGGTAAAATATGAATGTTGCAAGCATTTATTTTAACCTTAATCTAAAATAAATTTTGAAAATGATTAATAAAAAAGAAATAAAACCATTAGCTGAAATTTTCGTAAATTCACTTTTTAAAAAAGCTTTCGGAAATGAAAAAAGTAATTACGGTACTTTTGGTCGCTTTTATCATGATTCAATTTTTTCCAATTGATAAAATTAATCCTGAGATCAATCCACAAATGGATTTTGTAAACACGAAAAAACCGCCCATAACAGTTGCTAAAATCTTGAAAACATCTTGTTATGATTGTCATTCTAACGAGACAAAATACCCGTGGTATGCTGACATTGCGCCAGCATCTTGGTTTTTGAAAAATCATATTGACGAAGGTAGGGTTAAATTAAACTTCTCAACATGGGCCACTTACGAAGCAAAACGCCAAGCTCACAAATTGGAAGAATCAATAGAAATGTTGGAGAAAAACGAAATGCCTTTAGAATCTTATCTTCTTGGCCATCCGGAAGCGAAACTAACGCCAGAAACTAAGAAATTGCTAATCGAGTATTTCCGACAAGTTAAACAAGATACAGAAGAAGCTAATATTTTTTAATGGAAAATTTACCAAACAATTTCCGCGATAAATACATTGTTTTTTATGATGGTGATTGTGGATTTTGCAACTTCTGGGTGCAATGGATTTTGGATAGAGATAAGAAAGATCAGTTTCTGTTTGCAGCTTTACAATCTAATTTTGGACAAAAATTTTTAAAAGAAAGACAACTGCCACGCCAAGATTATGACAGTATTTACCTGTGGAAACCGAATTCATTTTATCTTAAAAAGTCTGATGCTGCTATAAAAATTGCAAGAACAATAGGTGGCATCTACCACACCGCCATCCTTGGAAAACTGCTCCCTTACTTTATTAGAGATTTCTTATACGACCAAGTTGCAAAACGTCGCAAAAATATAATGTCTCAACATTGCAGAATTCCGTCAGAAAAAGATCGAAAAAAATTGATCCCCGACGAATTTTAGTTAAAAAAACGAGCGATAATTTAACATCTTGATAGAATTTTGAACTATCAAAAATTTCTATTATTTCCTATATTTGCAGTTATGGAATACAACACCGAAAGAAGTGCGCTTCAAATGCCAGAATATGGCAGAATGATCCAAGAGATGGTAGAAATCTGTAGGACACTACCAACCAAAGAAGAGCGAAATGATGCCGCAAGATCCATTATAGAATTTATGGGACAACGCAACCCGCATCTGCGTGACGAAGAAAATTATAAACACAAACTTTGGGATCATCTATTTATTTTAGCCAATCATGATCTCGATGTAGATTCGCCATATCCGATTTTGACACCGGAAGAATTAACGACCAAACCTAGAAAAATGCCGTATCCGTCTTATGATAATGAGTACAAATTCTATGGTAAAAGTATTTTGCAACTTATCGAACGCGCTATTGTTTTAGAAGCTGGTGACGAAAAAGATGCATTGATACAAGTGATCGCAAACAACATGAAAAAGTCTTACAATGTGTATAATAAAGAACATGTACAGGACGATGTTATTATCCGTCATCTAAAGGATTTATCTCAAAATAGACTCGATTTGACAGGTATAGACTCTTTAGATAAGAGTAAAATATATTACAACAACAATCGTAATAATAACAACAAGAATAACAGAAACCAAAACACTAATAATAACGCAAAAAAAAGACATCATCAGAATAATCAAAACAATCAGAAAAACAACAGAAAATAATGAACGGAGCTTTTGAAATACGAGGAGGAAAACAACTATATGGCGACATTACACCGCAAGGTGCTAAAAATGAAGCGCTTCAGATTTTGTGTGCTGTATTGTTAACAGATGAGGAGATCAGAATCAAAAACATCCCTGACATCCACGACGTTAATCGTTTGATTGAGATTCTGGGTGACTTCAATGTGAAAATCACAGAAAATGGTCGCGGCGATTATACCTTCAAAGCGGACGCTGTTAATTTTGATTATATAAAATCTCCTGAGTTTAAAAAAGATGGTGCAAAACTTCGTGGTTCTGTTATGTTGTTAGGTCCAATGCTGGCGCGTTATGGCGAAGCTTATATGCCCACGCCTGGCGGTGACAAAATCGGAAGACGTCGTCTCGATACGCACTTCCAAGGTTTTGTTGAATTGGGTGCTGAATTTTCTTACGATGAAGAAGAACAATATTATTCTTTAAAAGCGAAAGAATTACACGGTAAATTTATCCTTCTAGAAGAAGCTTCGGTTACAGGAACTGCCAATATTATTATGGCAGCCGTTTTAGCAAAAGGAAAAACAAGAATCTACAACGCTGCATGCGAGCCTTATCTACAACAACTTTGTAAAATGCTGATTCGTATGGGCGCAAATATTTCGGGTGTTGGTTCTAATCTTTTAACGATTGAGGGTGTAACTTCACTACGCGGAACAGAGCATAGCATGCTTCCTGATATGGTAGAAATCGGTTCTTGGATTGGTCTTGCAGCAATGACTAAGTCAGAAATTACCATTAAAAATGTTAACTGGAATCAGCTAGGAATTATTCCTGATACATTCCGAAAACTCGGAATTCAGTTAGAGAAAAGCGGTGACGATATTATGATCCCAGCGCAAGAACATTATAAAATTCAGAAATTTATCGATGGGTCGATTTTAAATATTTCGGATGCGCCTTGGCCAGGATTTACGCCAGATTTGTTGTCGATTATTTTGGTAGTCGCAACGCAAGCGAAAGGTACTGTCTTGGTACACCAAAAAATGTTTGAATCAAGATTATTCTTCGTTGATAAATTGATTGATATGGGAGCACAGATTATCCTTTGTGATCCACACAGAGCCACAGTTGTTGGATTAAATCACGAAACGCCTTTGCGTGCAACAACGATGGTGTCGCCAGATATTCGTGCAGGAAATGCTTTGCTAATTGCAGCGCTTTCGGCGGAAGGCCAATCAACCATCTATAACATCGAGCAAATCGACCGTGGGTACGAAAACATCGATGGTCGTCTGAAAGCACTTGGCGCAGATATTAAGAGAATCTAATTCTGAAAAATAAACAAAAGACATTCTGAAAAGGATGTCTTTTGTCTTTTAAAATAAATATGTTCTCGAAAAATTCATTAATTTTAACGAGATTTCGGGATAAGAAAGCTAATGACCGTGAGAGTGATTTTAGAAGAAAATCTTGTCGAGTAAAAGTTAATTATAAATCAATAAATAATAAAATGATGGACAAAAAACATATTGGTCTTTTTGTAGGAAGTCTTAGAAAAGAGGCTTTTTCGAAAAAAATTGCGGAGCAACTAATTGCTTTATCTCCAGAAAATTTGATTTTAGAAATCGTCCCAATCGGGCAATTAGCTTTGTACAATCAGGATTTTGACGACCACGATGAAGTTCCAGAAAATTATAAAGAATTTCGTGACCTTGTAAAACAACTGGATGCTTGTATTTTTGTAACGCCAGAATACAATCGTGGCGTACCAGCAGTTCTTAAAAATGCCATCGATGTAGCTTCTCGACCAGGAGGGCAAGGGGTTTGGGACAAAAAGCCAGGTGCGGTTATCAGCAATTCTCCAGGCATGTTGGGTGGCTTTGGGGCTAACCACCACCTACGTCAGACTTTGACATCGGTCAATATCTACACGATGCAACAGCCCGAAATATATTTAAGCCAGATCGATAAAGCTTTTGATGAAAATGGAAAACTGGACGAACGTACGACAGACTATCTTAAAAAATTTATGACCGCTTTTGTCGATTGGTGCACTATTTTCTGGAAATAAACCTTGAACTAAACATCATTTGAAATGCATCAAATCTGTTTTAACAAATGACAAGACTTACCAACCCCCGCCACCACCGCCACCGCCACCGCCACCAGATGATCCACCACCGCTAGAACCACTAGAACTAGAACCGCCCGAATAAGAACTCGACGATGAAGATCTAGAGGATGAGGACGAATAAGAAGAGGAATCTGATGAGGAAGACGTAAAACTTGCTGGTGCGGGAGGATTACTGGACTCTAACACCGACATCGAAAATGCCGAAGCAAAGGTAGAATCAAAAGCAAATTCTGAAAACTCGGTGGTGTTAACCAAAGATGATTTTAATGACTTTCGGAAACGCTGTCCCCAGATATCTTGAACATTCAACACAATGGCGTAAGGCAGGAATTTTTCGTATACATCGGTTGTCATTTCTGGCGGATTATGAAACTTGAGTTGCGCTTCTTCCGCTGTACCGAGATACATTTTGAAACCTTCGATTTGGGATTTCATTTGTACTTTTTCGTCAGAAGGTCGTTTAATAAAGTATTTAAAAATAAGTAAACTAATCCCTCCAAAAATTAAAAATTTAAAACAATCTGACCCCAATCTTGTCATATCTTCTGAACCTCGAAACGCAAAAAGAAATAATGGCGCACAAAAAAGAATCAGAAAAACGAGCAAGACGAAGACGATCAAAGTTTTATAAAACTCCTTCCACAGCGATAAAACTAATAAAATAATAAGTCCATCGAAGAAGACAAACATAGCGCCGATACCAAACATTTCGAAATTGTTGCTGTCTGCCAAAGATGCATACAATAGTCCCAAAAGAAAAGTCCCAACAATCATCATCAACGCATTATAAACAAAACGCAAATTCGTAATATCTACCGTAAATTTTTCGAGATTTTTGCGAAGCAACTTATGAATATTTGCACTAGCATTTTTTAAGCGAGTATCATAGGTTCCGTCGATTTTAAGCTTGGAAGTTTTCTCTCCGAAAATATCCTTAAAAATTAGCTTTTCATCATCTAATAAAGCCTCTGTATTATCCGTCAATTTTTTAATATCATAAACTCGAAATGTGTTAAAAGTCTGCTGATGCGCTGTATCTTCCTGTAAAGAAATCACTTTTTTAACTGCCATATCGACAAGATTGGCCGCAAGATGAGAAGCCTCATACTCGCCTTTTTCGATATAACCAATTGCAGCAGGAGACATATTGTAAGGTGCATCAAACTGAGGAATAACAATAGGTTTATTGGTAACACGGCCATGTCTACACCAAGTTTTAACAAAGTAAAACACTAAAAAACAAGCCACCAAAATCAAAGGAATTCTATCTTTATTTTTTGTAAAAAGTTTAGAAAAAGCTGATGGCGCTTCCAGAATATTTGGTTTGAAACCAACTGCAACAGTTAGATTTTCTTTAGGTTTAAGATTAGAAGCTTCAAAAAATATTTCGTTTAGGCCAAGCCTTTTGACGTGCAATTTTTCTGCTGACTTCCGTGTAGTCCTGTATAGCAAGAATTCTGTATAATATCTGCCCCAGCTGGCAGAGTCACTTTTGCGCTAATATGCTCAATCGGGAAACTCCAGTCCGTACCGTTGACATTCCAATAGAACTCATCATAGGTTTTAAAAGATCCAATCTGATCTGTTGTTTCGTAAGTTATTTCGTAGGTGTAATTTCCTGAACTTAATAAATAATCTTTTGAACCGATATAGATGTTAAAAACGTCGTTAAGCCTTTCGATATGATAAGGTTCTTTGGATCCATTTTTTTTAATAGAAATAATGTTGTAATCGACGTCTTCGCGATTTCCATTAATATTTCTAATCATTGGTAGCGCACGAAAAAGTCCACGTTTGATCTCGTAACCATCAGCATAGACTTTAATAGTTTCTGTAACTCTAACGACCGATTTTTTAGAAATAACAATATCCGAATGGAAATCAATAATCCGCTCTTTCTGAACATTAGAATTCTGAAGACTATCTTGATAATCTTCAGAATCGATATCTTCTAACGATATAATTGTAGTCCTTTCTTGCGAAAAAACAACTGAATTAAGCGCTAATAAAAATATTAAAAATAAATGCTTCATGACGATTGTATCTTACCAGCCACCGCCGCCGCCACCACCGCCGCCGCCACCAGAAAATCCGCCGCCACTAGAGCCACTTCCGCCAGAACTGCTGTTAGATGGCGCGGTAGAACCAGAATTGATAGAATTTGTCAAGCCAGAGTTGAGCGTGCTTCCGAAATTATTAAAGCCTACAAAATCACCAACATACCAAGATGCCGTATAACCTGTAGCCATCGCTAATAGTGCGGTTTCAAATTTTTTGCCCCAAATATCGTCAACGCCCAAGACCATGGCGTAAGGCAAATATTTTTCGAAAATTTCGGAGGTCATTTGTGGAGAATTATGGAATTTTATCTGTTCATTTTCTGCCGCACCCATGTACATTTTGAAACCGTCGATTAAGGATTGTTGTCTTAACTTTTCTTCGGACGGTCGTTTAATAAAATACTGGAAAGCCAATAGCAACAACAAAGACATTATTGCAAATTGGAAACAGTATCTAAAGTCTGCTCCTAACACCGACGAAAAGCCCATCGTTAAGAATGCTAATATAAATGACAACGCAAAAAACAATACCAAAATACTGAAGCATCCATTGATTTTGACTTTCCCAATAAAACGTGTCAACACAAAATAAACAACAATACAAATAGCATAAGTGAAAACACCTATAATACTAAAAGCAAAGTCGTCACTTATAAATCCTGCAAGTATTAATCCCGTAAAATAAACCGCAGACGCAAAAAGAAATAAATACAAAACATACTTTTGATTATTCCCTTCTGTTAAAAACTTTTTGTGTTGGTATTCGATGTTACTTTGGAAGTTGTCAACAGCGCTTTCTATTTTAGAGTCGTAAGAACCATCCAAAGTCACCTCATCTCTATTTTTGAAAAGGTCGTTCATAACGCCTATTTCTTCTTTGGCTAAACTCTGATCAGCTTCTTTAACTTTCTGAATAGTATAATTTTTAGAAGAAGACAATCCTAAAAAGCCTTTAGATTCGGTTTCAACAATTTTAGTAAAACCTTTAATAGAAAGATTAACCAAGGTTGCGGTCAAGAAATTATTATCGAAAGATTCTTTTTTAATATAGCCTAAAGTCGCTGGTGACATATCTTCTGGAACATTAAACTGAGGATAAACAGTAGGTTTCGGAGGATCCACACCATATTTTTTCCAAAGACTAAGACCGTACCCGATTATGCCTAACATCGATAATCCTAAGAATAGCAAAACGCCGTTTTTCTCAAGAAAACTTGGTGGTGGAGGCGGTACTAAAACACCTTTATTAAAGCCAACCGAGATTGTTAAATTCTCTTTAGCATTAAGATTTTCGGCGTCCCATTCGATCGTGTGGCTATCAATTATTTTAGAAGAGCAATGACGTTCTTTACTACTTGCAACTCCTGTATAACAAGCATTTTGCACAATATTAACATTGCTAGGCAAGGTCACTTTTGCAGAAATTTTATCAATAGGAAAATCCCAATCTAGACCGTTGACATTCCAATACAATTCATCAAAATTAGAAAAGAATCCTATTTGTTTCGCAACTTTATAGGTAATGGCAAACACGTATTGACCAGCTGGTAAATCCGTTTCTTTGGAACCAATATATATTTTATAATAACCCGAACCTCTCTCTGTGTTGTACTTTTCAGTCTTTCCGTCGCGAGTAACAGAAATTATCTTGTATTTAACTTTTTGATTTTTGCCATTGAGTTGTCGTTCTGTCAAAAAAGTTCTAAAAATCCCGTGACGAATATCCTGTCCTAAGGCGTTGACTTTTATCGTTTCTGTTACTTCTAAGTCACCACTTACATCAACTTTAATATCGGAATGATAATTAAGAATCCTTTCAGATTGACTATAATAGTCGCTAGTTGTATTAGCTTGTTCCTCATTAACATCTTGGGAAAATCCAAAAACTGAGAGACAAAACGCAAATATTAGCAGTAAATATTTCATTCCTAAAACTTTACAGTTGGAACTTCGCGCTCTGCAGCATTTTGAAGTTCGAAGAATTGCGCTTTTTCAAACTTATACATATTCGCTACGATATTGCTTGGGAAAGACTCAACCGCCATATTATTCTCACGAACTGTTCCGTTGTAATAACGTCTTGCTTTTTCGATATCGCCTTCAATATTAGAAAGTTCGCCTTGTAACTGTTGAAAGTTGGCATTAGCCTTAAGGTCAGGATATTGCTCTGCAACAGCCATCAAATTCATCATCGCTTGGCTCAGATTTTTCTCCGCCGATTCTTTATCGTTTAGATTATTTGCGTTAACAGCGCTAGCTCTCGCTTGGATCACGCTGTCCAAAGTCGATCGTTCGTGGGTTGCATAACCTTTAACGGTCTCCACCAAATTGGGGATAAGATCGTGGCGTTTCTTTAACATCACGTCAATACTACTCCATCCTTCTTGGACAAGATTACGAAGTCTAACAAGTTTGTTATAGATAGAAACGGCATAGAAGGCCACAAGAACTGCGATAATAATAATTATCAAAAGTATAGTCATAACTTAGGTTTGAGATAAAGTTACACATTTTCTATTAATAACATAAGTATTCCGAAATTAATTTTAAATTACTATTTTTGATTTAAAGCTTTTAATAGAAATGAAATTATTATTGTTATTTGTTTGTTTTATTAGTATCCAAATATGTAAATCGCAAACCAATTATCCAACGCCTGACAAAAAAGGAAACCATCTTTTCTACATCCAACATAGTGATAATCACAATACTTTCATGTACGACGCTTTGATGAATGGCAAGAACATTTCGGAGAAAAATCCTATCAATATTTATCGAATTCTATACAACGAGAACGCACAAGTCAAACCATTGACCATGATACAAAACTCGATGGCGTATGGTATTAATTATAAGAAAATTGATGATAATTTTTTTGAATTTTCGTTAAAAGGCCAAAAGACGCTCAAACTCTATTTAGCTTTTAACAACCAACAAAAACCTGCAGTATTTTTAACAGTTAATGGCAACAAAATTTATCTTGAAAAAATGTTTATCCAATTAAAAAACTCAGGATTAAAGCCAAATGCAGACTATATTCTTCTGACAGGAAAAGATTTTGAAACCGGTAAAAATGTCACCGAAAAGGTAAAAATTTAATCTAAAATTTTGATGCGTTCTAGCTTTTCAGAAGCTGCCAATCCATTGGGATTACACCCCAACTTACCTTCTGGAACTTCGAGATTTTTCTTTTGATAAAAATCTTTCCAGAAAACATTAGTTACACCAGTTTTTGGATCAACAAAGGTCATAGGTTCGAGTTTAAAAATATCATCTTTTCTAAAAGATCTTTCGATAAAATCTGAGCAATAATAAGCCTTATCATTTAAAATATAATCAAAATTATAAGGTTTTCCTACCAAATTATTTGCTTGTTCTATCGCATAAGGAATACTTTTCTGAAATGGATTTTTTAAACGATAAACCACAATATGTTGACCTTTTTGCCTTTGTTCTTTCACAAAATCTGACATCGCTTGTCGTTGAGAACCGCCTCTTGGCGCAGCATGCAATACAAAATAATCTTTTCCAGCTTTTTCTACCAAACCGATATGATCAAAATTTGCGTGTTCTTCTTTTTGCGTTACATTATTAATAGCCCCAGAAAGTCCCTCCTGTTGCGCTGTTACAAAAAGTAAATCTCCGTTTTCCACACCTTTATATTTTACATGAGAAGCACAACTTACCAGCATCATACATAGTCCAACAAAGAATAATTTCAGTTTCATATCGCTTCTTTTTTTACGTTTGCAAATTTACAAAAGCATTTTAAAACTTTTTGAAAACCGACGCTTTAACCGTTTAAATATTATTAATTTTGATGCAAATCCATTTTTTATGAAAAAACTCTTGCTCCCTTTTTTGCTGATTAGTGCTATGACGATGGCTCAAAAAAAATATGTTATGGTCATCCACGGTGGCGCTGGCACAATAACTAAAGCCAATCTAACACCCGAAAAAGAAAAGGAATATCGTGATAAACTTGCGGAAGCTTTGCAAAAAGGCTACTCTGAACTCAAAAACGGAAAATCTTCATTAGACGCAGTGACATCTGCCATTATGGTGATGGAAGACTCACCCTTGTTTAATGCAGGCAAAGGCGCCGTATTCACCAACGAAGGCAAAAACGAATTGGATGCATCAGTGATGACAGGCAACAATTTAAAAGCTGGCGCTGTTGCTGGTGTAAAGACCATTAAAAATCCTATTCTTGCAGCAAAAGCTGTTATGGAAAAGTCAGAACATGTAATGATGGCTGGCAAAGGTGCAGAAGATTTTGCAAAATTACAAGGTTTAGAAATTGTTGATCCTAACTACTTCTGGACCGAAAAATCTTGGAACAGTTTGCAAAAATTGAAAGCTAAAGAATCTGATAAGAAGACATCTGCAACTCAACAAAAACAACCTGATTATTTTTTAATCGATCAAAAATTCGGGACGGTTGGCGCTGTCGCTTTGGACAAAAACGGCGTTATTACTGCCGGAACTTCAACGGGCGGTATGACCAACAAAAAATATAATCGTATCGGCGATTCTCCAATTATAGGCGCCGGAACTTATGCTAATGAACAAGTTGGACTTTCAGGAACAGGTTGGGGCGAATTCTTCATCCGTACCGTAGCATCCAAAACTGCGGCAGATCGTATGAAGTTTTTAAAAGAAAATGTGAAAACTGCCAGTCAAGCAAGCATCGATGAAATTGGAAGATTGGGTGGTAACGGCGGAATTATCGCGTTGGACAAAGACGGAAACATTGCAATGCCCTTTAATACGGAAGGTATGTATCGTGGCGCAGTAACCGATAAAGGCGAAATTGAAGTCTTCATTTATAAATAAGTATAAAAAAACTCAGCTAAGCTGAGTTTTTTTTTTATCGTTTATAGTTTGACTCGTAACAGTTAATCCAATCTTTAGGGGTCATTTTTTGACAAAGTTCAGCGATTAAGTTGAACGGAATATCCTCCATCTTTTTGAATCTAATGCAAGATTTCCCCATGTCTAATTTTCGTTTAGAATGTTTTGGATATTCTTCCACAAACCAATCCAGCAAATCAGGCCTTGCATAAATCCCCATGTGATACAATGCTATAAAATTCTTTTGTGATGCTAAATTAATAAACGGCAGAGGCGTCCCAGGCGCGCAATGATAACCCGCTGGATAATCTTTTAACGGAACCGCCCAACCTATCATTCCGTAGCTTGTAATATTCTCAAAACCCTTTGGAAGATTTGTGTTGATAACATCAATCATTTGTCTAATAATCTCTTGACATTCTTCAGGAATTTTAGAAATATAATCATCAACAGTTTTCGCCTCTATTTGCATACTGATTCTAAATTTTGGTTTAAGGAAAAAATGAACTTTAAATTTAGAAAATTAAATCTTACTTTTGCCATACAAATTTTTGAAATTATGCCAAAAATATCGCAACGCGCTAAGCACATGCCTGCTTCTCCGGTTAGAAAATTAGTCCCTTTCGCTTTACAAGCAAAACAAAAAGGTACAAAAGTATATCACCTTAACATCGGTCAGCCCGATATCGAAACACCTCAAACGGCATTAGATGCTATTAAAAATATCGATTTAAAAGTTCTAGAATATGCACTTTCTGAGGGAAATCTTGACTACAGAAAAGCCCTAACAACTTATTACAACACATTAGGTTTCGAAGATATTACACCTGACAACTTCATTGTAACTAATGGTGGATCCGAAGCTTTAAATTTTGCAATCTCAACGCTTTGTGATGATGGTGACGAAGTTATTATCCCTGAACCATATTATGCCAATTACAACGGTTTCACAAGTACATTTAATGTTAACGTTGTGGCTATCCCATCTAGTATTGACACTGGTTTTGCGTTGCCAACGATGGAAGAATTTGAGAAAAAAATCACGGACAAAACGAGAGCAATTGTCATCTGTAATCCTGGTAACCCAACTGGGTATCTTTACACCAAGGAAGAATTACAACAGTTGGCAGACATCGCTCTTAAACATGATATTGTTGTAATTTCGGATGAAGTTTACAGAGAATATGTGTACGATGGCAAGCAACAGATATCGATGTTAGCTTTCCCAGAATTGTCAGAAAACTGTATTATCATCGATTCTGAATCAAAACGTTACTCGATGTGTGGCGTAAGAATCGGTTGTATGATTACACGTTCTAAAAAAATACATGATGCCGCAATGTTGTTTGCACAAGCGCGACTAAGTCCAGTATTATTAGGACAAATTGCTGCTGCAGCGGCACACGTTAACGATGATGCCTACATCCGCGGTGTTCGTGAAGAATATACAAAACGTAGAAATCTTCTTGTTGACTTGTTAAACGAAATCCCTGGTGTTATTTGTCCTAAACCAAAAGGCGCTTTCTATTGCGTTGCAGAACTTCCTGTCGACGATACCGAAGATTTTGCACAATGGCTTTTGGAGAGTTACTCTAACAATGGCGAAACTATTATGGTGGCGCCAGCAGGAGGTTTTTACAGCAATCCAGAATTAGGAAAAAAACAAGTAAGAATTGCGTACGTTCTAAAATCGGAAGATCTAAAACGCAGTGCGGAAATTCTTCGAGATGCTCTTAAAGTCTACAACAACAGATAAATTAAATAGAGAAGCGGGAAAATTTTTCCGCTTTTTTTATGATGCTTTATGAAGTCAATTTCTTTTAATTTTGATAATTTAGCAGCTTCAAATTCTAAGAATGATTCAGAAAAATATTTCTCTTAAAGCTTTCAACAGTTTTGGTGTTGAAGCGACCTCTAAATATTTTGTAACAATAAAATCTGTTGAAGTGCTTCGTAAGGTGCTTCAAAATCCCGAAATCCGAAACGAAGATTTATTGTTTTTGGGTGGCGGCAGTAATATTCTTTTGACAAAAGATTTTGATGGTTGCACAATCCAACTAGATTTAAAAGGAATTTCTGAAAAAAAAATAGACGATAATCACGTTTTGGTGACTGCCAATGCTGGTGAAAATTGGCATCAATTTGTGCTTTATTGTTTAGAAAAAAATTATGGTGGCTTAGAAAATTTGTCTTTAATCCCCGGAAATGTTGGCACATCGCCAATGCAAAATATTGGCGCTTATGGTACCGAAATAAAAGATATTTTTGAATCTTGCGAGGTTCTTAATCTTGCTACTTTAGAAGTTGAAACTTTCGATTTAGAAAAATGTAGATTTGGTTACCGAGACTCTATTTTTAAACAAGAAGGAAAAGCTAAATACGTTATTCTAAATGTCACATATCGGTTGACGACGCATCAACATGATGTTAAAACTGATTACGGCGCTATAAAAGCTGAACTCGAAAAAATGAATGTCAAGAACCCTAGCATCCAAGAGGTTTCTAGAGCTGTGATTGCCATAAGAGAAAGCAAACTCCCAAATCCTAAAGAAATCGGAAATGCGGGAAGTTTTTTCAAAAATCCGATAATTCCGTTAAGTGCTTTTGAGATTTTAAAAGATAAATTCCCGAACATACAAGCCTATCCAAACGGCGATTGGGTAAAAGTCCCTGCAGGTTGGCTCATCGAACAATGCGGTTGGAAGGGCAAACAAATCGGAAATGTTGCAACGCATCATCTTCAATCTTTGGTGATTATCAACAAAACAGGACATGCGACTGGTGATGAAATATTTAACTTTTCTGCTGAAATCATCAATTCGGTTAAAGAAAAATTTGGAATCGAACTAGAACGCGAAGTAAATATTCTTTAACTAAAATTTTAATGTAAAAAGAACTATTCTCTTCTCGAAAGTGCTTTTTATGAAACAAATCAATTGTTTAAATTTATCCTAAATTAATTTTCATTTAAACTAACAACTTTTTACTTTTATCGCTCATTTATAATAATTAAAAATAATCTTGCCAACATTTTTTAATTTTTAATCATCATTTTGTTGCCGGTTGTTGTTGTTGTAGCTCAAAAAATTGAGCCAAAAATAATAGTGATTGACAACAAAAATAAAAGCTTAGAAAATGCAACTGTAAAAGTTTCAGAAAACAAGCAACGGTCTACAAATATTATAGGTGAAACTATTTTTTTAGTTGATAAAGATCATTCTTATTTTATTGTTGTTGCACATCCCTCTCACCAAGAAAGGCTTCTAAAATATCATGCTAAACAGCATCAAATATTAGTAATAAAGCTAGTTTCGAAAATAATATTCAAGAAGTTAATGTTACTGCAAAAGAAGGAAAAGGCTTAGCAAGTAGATCTGTCATTACGACAAAAGCGATGGAACATCTTCGACCATCAAGCTTTGCTGATATTATGGAACTGGTGCCAAGAGGATTGGCAAAAACAACAAGCTTGACGATTTCTAACAGAGTTTTCTTACGAGAAAACAACTCTGCACCATGCAGTTACAACACTAGGACACTTAGGTCGAAGTTTATTATCGACAATAACGCCTGAAGGAAAGAATTACAATTCTAGCCGTTATTTCAAATTTGTTAATAACACCGACAAAATCTTATACGCTGACGGACTTATCATTGTTCAATCTGAGTTTTCTCAAAATGGACTTAGCGTAAAAGTCACCTCTTATAAAAAGCAGAACAAAAATCTAAGCATTGGGCGCAACGCAAGCTATCAAAATCTAAAACTTACGTCTGTAAAACGGAACGAAAACCTCGACTATAATCGCATTGCACCATACAGCATTGCCGATTCTGCGGGTGGCGACACCAAGTTGGAACGCTATCAATTTTCGGGCGGAATTTCTCAAAAAATAGACCGTTGGACTTTAGGACTAGAAGCTAGCTATCTTGCGCAGCTGGGTTCTCGCAATCGCGATCCGCGGAAGAAAAGCACAACGTCTAATCTCAATATTAACCCTGGCGCCAATTACCGTTTTTACAAAGATCTAGAAGTTGGCGTTTTCGGAAATCTTAACAAGTATACTCAAAACACATCGATAAAATTTGTTAGCGATCTGAATCGAGCCGATTTATAAAAGAAAAAACTACAAAAAAGAAGCTGACATCACAACTATAAAGGCGCTTTATCAATACAACACTGACAAGTTTGTTATTGGTGTAACACCTCATTTTCAATATCAAGAGATTATGGAGCAGCGCATGTATCCCTTCAGGTGGCAAAACTTTAAAAGCTACACTTTAGGATTCGATGCTCTTTACAATCAAGAAATTTCGAACAATTAAGTTCTAAGTTTTTCAACCAATTTTTCTTCCAAAAACATTTTTAAAACGACCAATGCGATGTCGACCGATCTTCGCCAAATATCCTCGATTGGTTAATGTGTGATTACAATTATTTAGCAAGTGACATCACAAAATATGGCGCCAAAATTCATTACGACTTAAAGTTATCAAAACTACCAGCTTTCTACGTGGAAGGCACGTGGCAACAATATAAGATGTAGAAAAAAAACAATGACTTTACATAATTAATTTTAGGAATTACATTTTAGATCATTACGAAAATAATGCTGTTGGGATTGGCGACAATCGTGATGTTTTTGTTGAATTTTGTACCTAAGGTTAACTGCGAACTTTTAGAAATCCAAGATGCAGGTTTCCAAGGTATCATCAACAGCTACAAAAATGCAATTTCGAAATGGCCAAAACCCAACATTGAGGAAGGCGTTTCGTAGAAAGAATTTTCTTTTATTAAAAGAGATTCTAACTACTTTAAAGCGCAAGAAAAACCAATTGTTATATTGGGCAAAATGCTTTTCTTCGATCCTAAACTTTCTAAAAGTAACCAAATCTCTTGCAGCACTGGTCATCATCCAGAACTCTGTTGGACAGACCGCCGTCGCGTATCGCTCGGCAACGACCATCTGCAAGGAAGTCGCAACATAGTTAGCATACTTAAAAAACACTGCAACTTCGAGATTACTATTGACAAGACCTTGGATGCAAAACGGACTTTTTGACGATCTAGAAGGCATTGTTAACATGTACAACAGCGGCATGCATTTGATTGATCCGAAACCTGAGCAAAAACAAAAAAATCCACTTTATCCAGTAACAGATCCACTGCTCAAACAATTAGATTTATCAAAAGAAGAGATCCGTGCTTTAGTTTTAATTTTAGAATCCACGTCAGGAACAAAATTTAAAATGAGAAGCCCCAACTTCCCAACAGAATAATGTTCTTATTAATCTAAAAACAAAAGGATAAAATCACTATTTTTAAACGAAATTAAAATACGATTATCCAAACTAATTTTTAAACATGAAAATCTGCGTTCTCGGAGCTGGCAATATGGGCGTCTCCTTTTCTAAATCTTTTTTAAAATATGAACTTGTCAAAGCTTCTGATCTCGAACTAATCGTTAGAAGCGATCAAAAAGCCGAAAAACTACAATCAGAGTTCCCGAAGTCTTATGTTAGCACGTTTGATCAAGTTGAAAGCATCCAGGCTAACCTCATCATTGTAGCCGTAAAACCGCAAGATTTTCAATATGTTGTAGAACATCTTCCTTTCAAAATAAAAGAAAACCAAATGCTTTTATCGATTATGGCTGGTGTTAAAATTGAAAAAATTCAGAAAGCATTTAATCATAAAATGGTGGTTCGTGCGATGCCAAATTCGCCAACACTTCTCGGCATGGGTATTACAGGTTACACCGCTGCTGATGGTATTAATTTTAGTCAACTGATCAATATCGAGCGACTACTTAACAGTACCGGGCGTTCGGTTTACTTGGAAGATGAAGAGCAATTGGACGCTGTGACCGCGCTTTCAGGAAGTGGACCTGCTTATTTTTATTACATTATCGATGCGATGATAAAAGCAGGAATGGAAATGGGCATCGAAGAAAATCTTTCGAAACTTTTTGTTAAACAAACGATGTTGGGCGCTTATCACCTTATCAACACTTCGGACAGAAGTTTGGAAGATTTAATAAAAGATGTAGCATCCAAAGGCGGTACGACAGAAGCTGCACTCAAAAGCTTTAACGAAAATGAATTAAAATCTAGTATTGAAAAAGGAATTTTAGCCGCCGAAAAACGTTCTAAAGAACTTAATGTTTAGCCACTAAAATCCGCTCAAGAAAAATCATTAAAAAAAATCCAAGACTCATCCCAATGGAGTTAAGGATAATATCATCAATATCAAAAACGCCGAGCCTTGTGACATATTGCAAGGCTTCAACGATGATTAAAACGAATAAAAAACTATGAATCAAAGTTTTGAAATCGTAAAATCTTGGGGAAATCCAAGCCAAAAATCCGAAGGGTAAAAACATTAAAAAATTCCCGATAATGTTGATGAGAATATCTTTTAAAAATAATGAATTCTCAACAAATTGTATTGTCGACACCAAGGGTGTTAATCTTACAATGTTAATCGACATCACTTCTCTACCAAACCCCAAAAACATAAAGTACAACAACACAATCGCGTACGGAATGATGAGAATTCGATAAATTGTTTTTAAAAATTTGAGCATTATTTTTTAAAGATAAAATAAACTGCGAGAATCAAAAAGCCAAAACCGATAAGATGATTCATGCGAAGTGTTTCATTTTTAAAAACAAAAATAGCGAATACTGTAAAGACACTTAATGATATAACTTCTTGTATTACTTTGAGTTGCCAAAGATTAAAAGGTCCACCATTTTCTTTAAAACCCATTCTGTTCGCAGGGACTTGCAAAACATATTCGAAAAAAGCAATGCCCCAACTTATCAAAATAATACTGATAAGACCGAGGTTTTGTGACCAATTCATGTCCTTGAATTTGAGATGTCCGTACCAAGCCAAAGTCATAAAAGTGTTAGACAAAATCAAAAGTCCAATTGTTAAAATTACTTTTCCCATAAACAGTTAAATATCATTGCAAAAATAAAGTTTAGAAGATTATATTATCGTATTTTTGAGTCAAATTTTAGCAATGAAATACATCATTCTTAGCTTAATATCTGCATTACTATTCTGTGTATCTTGGCCTACCTACGGTATACCATATTTTATATTTTTCGCGTTTGTACCTTTACTTCTTGTCGAACATGAGATTTCAAAATTTAGTAAAATAAAACATAAATCTTGGGCAGTTTTTGGCTTATGCTATTTAATATTTGCCATTTGGAATATTGTCACAACTGGTTGGTTGTACAACTCTCTTAATCCTGATGGAAGCCACTCTATGATGGCTGTTGTTTTCCCAGTTGTCATCAATTCGTTATTAATGTCGTTGACATTTCAGTTTTATCATTGGTATAAAAAAAGTCAAGGGACTTATTTTGGATTGGTATTTTTCGTGGCAATTTGGATGGTTTTCGAGAAATTCCATTTGAGTTGGGAATTAACTTGGCCTTGGTTAAATCTAGGAAATGTGTTTGCCGATCAACATCAATTTATCCAGTGGTATGACACTTTAGGCGCAACTGGCGGCAGTCTTTGGATTTTGCTAGTCAATGTTTTAGCCTTTTACACCATCAGAATTTGGGAAGCTGGTAGACAACGAAAATCTTTGATTATTAATAGTTCTTTGGTTGTAGGATTGGCGATTGTCCCGATGTTGATTTCGTACTTGATGTATATTAATTACGAAGAAAAACCTGTAGGAAGTGTTAATGTAGCGATGCTACAACCAGACCTCGATCCGTATCACGAAAAATATGAAAAAGATAGTGTTGCCATTGTTTCAGAATTGTTAAGTATTGCAGGACAACATTCGGTGCTGAAGGATAGTCGCCATCCAGAAAAAATCGATATTATTCTCGCTCCCGAAACCTCATTTCCTGGTTACGGAAGCATCAGCGAACGTGGTTTTCATAATAGTTTGTTGATAAATGACATCAAATCATTTTTAGCACAACATCCCAAAACTTTGTTTATGGGAGGCGCTTCTACTTATTATGTTTATCAAAACGAAGAAGAAAAAAATCAAAAATCGAACACGGCAAGTTTTGTAGAAGGACGCAATTTTTGGGTTGACGATTACAATTCGGCGGTGCAAATTATCCCCAACCAAAATGTAGAAGTCTATCACAAAGGCAAATTGGTACCTGGTGTCGAGATCTTTCCATACATGAGTGTTCTAAAACCTCTACTTGGCGATGCAATGCTTAATATGGGCGGCACCGTTAGGTCGCTAGGTATAGACAAAGAACGCAAGGTATTTTCAAATCCTTTTAATAAAGCGAAATTAGCGCCTGTAATTTGCTATGAAAGCATCTACGGCGAATTCACTAATGATTATATTAAAGAAGGAGCTAATCTAATAGCCATCGTCACTAACGACTCTTGGTGGGGTTATTCGCAAGGTCACAAGCAGTTGTTGGCGTATGCAAAACTACGCGCTATCGAAACGCGTCGAGAAATTGTCCGTTCTGCCAATAGCGGAACTAGTGCGCACATCAACGCTCGTGGTGACATTGTTGACGAACTTCCGTACGGTGCGCAAGGTGCTTTAACGGCACAAGCTAATCTCTTGGAGGGCGAGACTTTCTATGTGAGAACAGGCGATTTGTGGTCACGACTTTGTATTTTCGTTGTCGGGTTTTTGATTTGTTTTATTCCGGGCAGGAAATATCTCAATCGTAAATAATACAACTTGGCGTTACAAGATTTTATCACGCAAATTTGGACTAAATCGACTGGTCGACAACTCAATTCTCAAGAAGATGATTGGTTACTTAGACCAATTGGCGATTTGGATTTCCAAATACATTATGCTGAAAAAATCGCAAAAGAAAGCCATTTGTAGTCGGATGAAAATAGTCTAGAAAAGCGATTAACGGAGGATGATCTTTTTTTAAAACTGATTTTGATTTTAAAATTGATCCTATGATTTTATATTTTCATCAAAGGACATCCAATTATAATTTTTGAATCGACGCAAGTTGGAATCCTTTTTTTAAATATTTTCGAATATACTTCAACTGCTTTTTAGCAATCGATTGCAGCAACTTAATTGGTCATCAAAATTGGCTGACCTCAACGCCAGTTTAATTAGCAGCATTTTGAAACTTAAAAACAATTCGGATGATAAAACGATTTGGAAAATGTAGCATCGTCAATCTGCCAAAACCCAAAAGTTAATCTTTTCGGGAATATATACGTTTTGTAACATTAAAGACAAAGATTTTTTCAAAATAATTTCCCGTTAAAAATGGCAATGCGAGCGTTCTTCTAGAATAAGAAATATTAAATGATGGAAGTTTGGTTTTAAAATCGAATGGAAAAAAATGTGGAGAATCTGGTTTTTATTTTGTTTTAAAAGAAAAAAAGGTCAATTCTATAGGCGTTTGGTAAAGACGATGCACGAAGGTCCGGATTTAAAATTTAATGAAGATAAACAGCATATCGATGCATTACACCAATTTTCTATTTGGGGCATTACTTTTTTAAAACTCAACTATAGGTTGCGGAAAAACGAATTAATCTTGCTTTTAAACCAGAACAAGATTTGATATAATAAAAAGACTTTTAAACATTTAACGACTAAAGCTTTTTGAACTTCAGAAAAAATGTAAGAAAATTTAAAACTAAAATTTATTTAAAATTATTCCAACGTGGGATAATCGCTAAAAGTCCGAGCCCAACGAAGAAAAATAATACACTGACATCCGAATATAGAAATGTCGACAAAAAGTAATTGTGTATTAAAAAATGGGCAACCATAAATATAGGAAATGCATAAACGCCCACCTTTTTCCACATCGCAATGAGTACCAAACTAAGTAATACCAACGCATCCACAACAAAAACGATATAGAAATACCAAGTCGGGATATTAATGTCTTTGTGCTGTGTAAACTCTGCTAAATCGGTATTGATTGACAAATAAAAATGTAGCGCAAGGAATATTAAAATTCCGTAAAAAAATCTGTTGGAAGCCCAACTTTTATCGTCTGTTGTCGTTGTCTCGTTCATGCTATAAAGATAAAAAGGGCATTTGAATAAACAAAGCCCTTTCCATTAAGTTTTAGATGATAAAAATTATATTGATACTGCGTTGATCAATCTATTTTTGTCACTTAGGTATTCTTCCATAGAAATCATACTTTCAGTTCTCATAACATCTTGGATATCATCAATTTGATAAATAATACGCTTAGCATCTTCCGTATTTTTTGCTCTTACTTTACAAAAGATATTGTATTTTCCAGAGATAACACTTGCTTCAACAACGTTGGGAATCAAAGAAAGTTCTTTAAGAACATCTTGCGTTCTGTTAGATTTTGTCAAAAGTATCCCAATAAAGGCTGTAAAGTGGTAATCTAGTTTGCCGTAATCGATATTAAGAGACGAACCCAAAATAATCCCTGCATCTTCCATTTTCTTCACTCTCACGTGGATTGTACCCGCAGAAACGTCCATTTGCTTAGCAATTTCCGTAAACGGCATTCTCGTGTTTTCTACCAAAAAATCTAATATTTTTTTATCGATCTCGTCTAGTTGGTAATTCATAACTATTTAAATATTGTCTTGTTAAAAATTCTAAGAATCTTTTGCAAATTTATAAAAAATGATTAAAATAAAAAAAATGCGAAATAACATTAACAAGATTTAACGCTATTTCACATTTTTTCTACTAAAAATTTATTTAATTGTATCTTTTTTTAAAGAATCAATTTTAATAACTTGATTTTTATCATCTTTTTTATTCGCATTTTTTTCTTTTCTTTCATTCTTAAATAAATATTTGAAAGAATCGAAACTTTTGCTGTACACCACCCCAACGCCATAACTTTGGTTAAGACCAGCTGATGCAACACCAACGCCAATATTTGATGGTTTAGAATAGGCTCTTAACAATCGCGAACCGTTATTACTCTTACTCCAGTCATATTCGATAATACCTTCCCCTGATAGGAAGTTATTGGTAGAAGCATTGTCTGATCTAGCCACAGGAATCCCGAGACCAGTTTTAATTTTAACCCTTGGTGAAAGCGCAAAACTTACACTTGTATTCACACGGTCACCAGTGTTAGAACCGGCATCACCTTGGATGTATCCTAAGTCAATTTGATACACATTACTAATGGTATTAAGTACAGAGCCTAGCTGTTTGAACAGCATATTGTAACCTGCATTTTCTCCCATTCTGCCGATATTAATATCAAAACCTGCCGCATTAGAAACGTTAAAACTATTCATGGCAAGGATGGATCCGAACTGAACAATCTTTTCGCTTTCATCTGACATTTTGGTTGCTAAAGCTTCTTTAACTTGCGACGAAACATCTGGCGCCCCAACCCCAAACGCAATCTCCGGCTTTATAAGGCTCCCTGTGATATCGGCAGTCAACTGTACATTAATCGGTTGAAGACTTAATCCTAAATATTCACCAGCGTTGGTCACAGTTCTCATATAATTGGCGGTAATTCCTAAGTCTGGCGTCATCGGATTACCATCCCAACTGATGCTACTACCTTTTGCAATTTGGAAGGTTCTACTAAGAATCGCTTTAGAAACGAAAGTTCCGTTGTCAACGATATAGGTTCCGTTGATACCGACATTTCCGTTACGCTCCATTCGAAAACTTAGAGGATTTGCATCACCACGAACGCTAATATCACCAACATCATCACCAACCAATACATTAACTGTCGTGCCTTTATCAACCACAAGGTTAAAATCGATTAGCATGTTGGCGCCACTTCTCTTCTTTTCTTCAACAGCAATTACACCCGCTTCGTCACGTTTCAAAAATCTTAACATTTTGAATTCATCAACACGCGATGTAGAATTACTATTAAATGTAAAATTACTCATGTTAAGAGCTTTCATCCTTGGTGTTGTAATCTCCAAGGCAGAAACTGGTCCCGACACATACAAGTCACCTTGTGCATAGACTCTTCCCCAGAAAAGGTCGTTATCATCTTGCGTACTATTTAACACTAAAAGATTATCTGCTTCCAAAATCAAGTTGATTGCCATGGAAGATAAAGTCTCAAACTGTATCATCCCCGAAATACGCCCTTTAGAATTAGCGCGACCGTCGTTAACTTCAACACTGTTGATCAGTGCTTGTCCACGCGATAGGTTGATCACAGTATCTGCAAATTTATAATCTACACCGGTAAATAAAAGCTTAAGCCCGAAACCTTTTAATGCAACATCGCCACTATAATCTAAATCGGCCAAAGTCCCAGAAATTTTCAGATCTCCCGAGGCTTTTCCACGGAAGTTTCCGAAAATAGATTTTACAAATTGTTGCGCAAAACGAAGATCAAAGTCGTTCATTTCGGCAGTCATATCGAGCGTTGGCGATTTGGTATTGTTGTCAACAGTCCCTAATACATGCAGATTATTACTACCAAACATTTCGCTAGATTTTGCTTGGATATCGATATCAAAAACATTAGGACGTGTACTTTTGGTCGCATTAATAACGAAATTACCCATCGCTTCGCCATTCATAAAGATATCTTCAACTTTAAGATCTATTAAAGGCTCCAGGTTTTTGTCATTCATTTTAATCTTGATGGAGCCGTTAGCTCTACCTTTAATATCAAGATTATTATCGCTGTCGCCAGATGAGGTTAGCGCCAGAATTTTACCAATGTCAAAATTGCTAACTTCGGCATCAGCATCGAAATCTTTCGCTGATTTAAAAATCGCATCCTTCACCAACAACGAGCTGTCATCGGAATAAACCCTCAGATTATGAACCTGAAAATCTTTCTCCTTTAACCGATAGGTTATCGAATGATCTAGCTCTGGACTGGTATCGATACTCCAAGCGACGTTATTAATTTTAACCTCAGTTGGCTCAAATCTAAAGACATAATCGCCACGAGGATTGGTCGTTTGGTTAAGATTAATAGCGTATTCTTTCAGTTTATCCTCAGCTTCGTCATCCAAAGTCCCCAACTTGAAATTAGTTGCGATATGAAGTTTTTGATTGTCCTCGTTATTAGCTTTTAATTGTAAATCTTTAATAACATTTTTATTGTACTCCGCTCTTTTGACAGAAGCCATGACTTGTTGCTCAACATTTGCGGTGTTAACACGAAGTTGAAGACTATCAACCATCGCGCTATCAATTGTTTTTTTAAGTTCTGGCTTATAATGTTCGTCGGTTTCTGCCAAGAACTTTTCTGCTTCGGTTAACTCTTCTTGCTTGGTCATAATGTATTTGATATACGGCGCATCAGCATCCAATACCAAATCATTAGTTGCGCCTTGATAATGACCTTTAACCAATACGCCTTTCGGAATTTTGAGTTCTGGCATAAAAAAAGCAACCAAACCTTGTTTAACATCGAAATCAAAATTAAAATATTGCCCGTTGTAGGTCTTACGAGGTGGATTACCAACCAATATTTTATTAATACTGTTGGTCACCATTTTACCAATATCTTCAAGATTGAAACGACCTGCTACTCGACCATTAACCGCGCCTGGTGCGTCCACAGAGACAATGCGATTTCCGTTTTCAAAAAAGGCTTTGACATCAGACGTTGGCAATACCAATTTTTGTGTTGATGACACTAAAGTCAAATTTTTAACATTGGCATCGAGGTTAAGATCATTAAGATCGGTCATGGCAATTTTACCATCGATGTAACCGCTAACACTTTTCGTATCACCGGCTGCAACACCAAAATGTTTAAGATCTACATATTGTAAGTCTGCTATGATATCCGCTTTTAAACGTTTGGTGGAAAAATCAATAAGACCTTTAACCTTAGCTTTCGCATGTGGATCGTTAACGTTTACCAAGCCTTTGTAAGTTTTACGATCCAGAAGGCCGTCCAGCACAACATTCGTAATATTTTTACCCATCAACTCAATACGAGCAATCTCAGATTTGGTACGCAAATGCATAGTGTTGATATCAAAACTTCGTCCATCCACATTGAACTTCCCAGTAACTAGACCCACTTGTTTATTCTTTGTAAAAGCTGTTACATTAAGATCTTTAACATCAAAGTAACCACGATAACGAGGCATTTTTCCACTATAATCTGTAAGATAAAAATTCTTGATTTTCGCTTGTCCAATACCTGTAATCGCTTCACCATTGGCATAGATTTCTTCGGGCTTTGCGCTAATCGCACCTTTGTATTTTAGACGTCCAAAATCATCAGCAATATTTCCTAAACTGTTAGCAATAAAACTCGGCAACATTGCTTTAAGACCTTTATAAGTCATATCTGCGTCGAGTTGATCACTTTCTATAAGGAATTTTTTATTGAGAACTTCAGAAATTTTTAAACTTTTAGAATGCAAATTAACGTCCTGCGAGCGCACTTGGAAGTTTTGCAAATGCATCTTATTAAGTGGGCCAGTCATTGTCCCCGACACATTAATCGGCGTATAGTTATCCCAATTGGTTACAAAATAACTAAGGTCATAACCACTCAATTGACTTCCTGGTTTAAACTCCAAATCCCAATTAACTTTATCGCCAAAATCTGCAAAACCTGTTTTTGGATCAAGGTTAAGCGTGACGCCGCCCATTAATAAAGAATGGTCGGTATTGAAAACTAAATCCGCTAATTTTAAATGTTTTTTAGTGATTTCGAAATTGGTGGAAAATTGGTCAATGACATGCTCTTTCCCCCAACGTTTAGTAATTAACGAAAACTTCCCAATATCGGCTTTAACGTCCGAACCATCAATATTTACCTCTTTAGAATGAAGATAAATATTGCGAGCATCTAACCAACGACCTTCTTCACCTGGATGATTTTCGTTAACAATACTTGCTTTACCATTGATGATATCGACTACCATTTTCATTTTGAACTTTTTGTTCGGATCCGATGGTTTATCACTACTAAAATTATCGATATAACGGATAAAATTACTGATGCTATCTCCTTTATAGGTTATAACTTTGATGTCTGGTTCGACTAAAGCTACTTTATTAAATTTAAGATCACTCGTGTTAAAAGCCAAGGCAAACCAATCCGAATTCGCTTGAATTTCTTTAGCCTTCACGAATTCAAAATCCTTGTAGTCGTTCATTTTAACACCCTTCAGGCTAACATCTCCGAAGAAGTCAACCTCTACATCATCGATTTTAAGTTTCATTTTAAAATCGTTGTTCAGAAGTTCTATCGCTTGGCTAGCAATATAACGTTTGGTAACAGGAAGATTAATTGCGATAAAAATTAACAGTATAAGTCCAAGTATGGTTAGAATAAGGTAAAGAGGAATTCTTACCCAAAGCGAACTTTTATACTTCTTGATAACCTGCTCCGTTTTTTCCGGAATTGGTTGATTTGTGTTTTGTTTATTTTCTAACTTTGCCATTCTTATGAGCGAAACAATTATTTTAGGAATTGAGTCATCTTGTGACGACACTTCTGCTGCAATTATCAAAGGAAATCAAATTTTATCCAACATTGCTGCCAACCAAACTATTCATAACGAATATGGTGGCGTTGTGCCGGAGTTGGCTTCCAGAGCGCATCAGCAAAACATAATTCCTGTGGTTACAAAGTCTTTTTCAAAAGCAAATATACAACAAAATGATATTTGCGCCATAGGTTTTACACGAGGACCTGGACTTTTAGGTTCACTTTTGGTCGGAACTTCCTTTGCTAAGTCTTTAGCTATGAGTCTTAATGTGCCTCTAATAGAGGTTAATCACCTACAAGCGCACATCTTGGCACATTTTATCGAAGATGCCAATCCACAACCTCCAAAGTTTCCTTTTTTGTGTTTGACGGTTAGCGGTGGACATACAATGATCGTTTTGGTGAAAGATTATTTCGACATGGAAATCATCGGAAAAACCATTGACGACGCCGCGGGTGAGGCTTTTGATAAAATCGGAAAAATATTTGATCTCGATTACCCAGCGGGACCAATTATTGATAAACTTGCAAAAGAGGGAAATCCCGACGCTTTCCAATTTAACAAACCAAAACTAGACAATTACGATTATTCGTTTAGCGGTATTAAAACTTCGGTTTTATATTTTATTCAAAAAGAGGTTAAGAAAAATCCAAATTTTATTCAAGATAATCTAAATGATCTTTGTGCATCGATACAGAAAGCGATTATTGAAATTCTTATGAAGAAATTAGAGAAAGCAGCAAAAGATCTCAATATCTCTGAAGTTGCGATTGCTGGAGGTGTATCTGCAAATTCTGCTTTGCGCGAAGCGATGCAAGCGAATCATGAAAAATTAGGTTGGCATATCTACATTCCAAAATTTGAATACACAACGGATAACGCAGCGATGATCGCGATGGTTGCAAAGTTAAAATACGAACGTGGCCAATTTACCGATCTTCGGACAACCGCAACGTCGAAGTATGATTTGTAAAACTTCAGGATTGTTTTTTAAACTTAAACAAACACTTGCTTCTAAAATTCAACCGAGGTCAAAATGATCTATACTTAATCGACTAGAAAAAGAAGTTTTTGAGACAATTGGTTTTGAAATTTCTGATTTACAAAAAAATGACGAATGCGTAGATTCTTTTGGCTTTTTAATATTCTCCAAAGTGGTTTTAGTAAAAAACAAAATTTTGACAACCGAAAATGTTTTGGGACAACGCTGTTTTAGACTTTATCCAGATTGGGATAATCCAACAAATAGACAGGCAGAAAAAACAAAACTTTGGCAATCGTATTTCTTTTTTAATGTTACAAAAAGCAATAATAATCGCTTAGAAAAAATAAGAACTGTTTTTGATTTTAAATAAATTCTTAGATTTCGCAATTGCGCATTTTTAAGTAATTTTGCTAATCTGAAAATGCTTCAAAACTTAACCTTTAAAACATCACAATGAAACTTTTCTACGGCGACATATTTCCTAACATCAAAATCAACGAAGAAGAACAGCAACACATCACCAAAGTGCTTCGTATAAAAGAAGGTGAAGAAATCTACTTGACGGATGGCTTGGGAAATTTGGCTTTTGGAACTTTAAAATTGGAAGGTAAAAAAGCCAGTTTGGACGTTATCGAAATTAAAGAAAAACAAGCTGATTTTTCGCCAAAACTTCACATTGCCATTGCACCAACTAAAAATATTGACCGCATCGAATTCTTTATTGAAAAGGCGACGGAAATGGGGATTTCGGAGATTACACTCATCACTACAGAAAAAACAGAACGCAAAAATATTAATATCGACAAACTTAGAAAGCAAAGTGTTGCAGCGTCTAAACAGAGTTTGAGATTTCATTTCCCAATTATAAATGATTTGACGAAGTTTTCTGATTTTATAAAAACTTTAAATACTGAAACAACTTTCGTTGCCCATTGTCACGAAAATCTAAAAAGAATGGATTTGAAAACAATACAAGATTCTAATTTACAAGACCTTACATTTCTTATTGGTCCAGAAGGTGACTTCTCGGAAAGAGAAATACAAATGCTCGCCGACAACAACATCAAAGGGGTTAGCCTAGGTCAACAAAGACTACGAACCGAAACAGCTGGTGTTTTCGTAGCCGCATGGAATTACGCTCTTATGTAATTTAGAAGTTATTCTTAAGATATTGTTCTAAAATTTGTGGTCCGCTTTTAATCGAATTAACCGCCCAGTTAATCCTAGTTTCAAGAAGTTTATCGCCAGTCAATTTGTAGTTACTATTAGAATTTAGTAATTTTTGTTTTAGATCGTACATACAGATTGCAGCTGCAACTGACACATTAAAACTTTGTGTAAAACCATACATCGGGATGGCTAAAGTCTCGTCCGCGAAATCTAAAAGTTCGTCCGTTGTGCCCTCCCATTCTGTCCCAAAAACCAAAGCCAAAGGCTCATGAGGCTGATAATCGGGAAGCATCGTCGCGTTGCGCTCTGGCGAAACCGCTACAATCTTGTAGCCGCGATCACGAACTTTTTGTAATGATGAAATCTCGCGCGGCATTTTTTCAACTTGCACCCAAGTGTCTGCGCCTTTTGTAACACGAAGATTGGGATCAAAAATATTTTCTTTTTCTAAAGCGACAACTTTATGAAATCCACACGCCTCTACCGATCGAAGAATTGCTGCAGCATTTCTAAACTGATAAACGTCCTCCACAACTGGCAAAATAAAATCGGAACTTTCCGCTGAAAAATGTTCTATTTTTTGAAGGCGTTCTTCGGTTAAAAACTGTTGTAAATATTGATAAGTCGCTTCTAAATTCATCGTGCAAAGATAAAACTTTGCATATTGATTACAAGTTATCTATTATTTAAAATTTAGCTGAGAAGCTTGTTTCATATTTTACCCCAAGAAAAACAACAGTTGGTTATTCATTTCTTTTAACAGGTTCTAGATCTGCAAGTTCTTCGGTTGAGAAAAGCCGATAATGTACTTTAAAGGTTTTTCCCAAAGGACTTTCCAACGAAAATCCACCAGGTCCAAAACCGTCAAGAACATCTAAGGTAAAATGCGAATGCTGCCAATATTCGAAAAGATCGCGGTCGATCCAAAATTCGTAATTTTTGATATGACCAAGAAGAACATCGTTCATACGTGGGAAAAAGCTTCCTTTTTCAAAACATTGTGGCTGTGTGCCTTCGCAACAACCTCCAGCTTGATAAAACATCAAGGGTCCGTGTTGCGCTTCCAAAGTATTAATAACTTCCAAAGCTTTATCTGTAACATCTAGTCGAGATATCATCTTTTTTAATTTATTAAAAGTTAAACATTATTTCTAGGTACAAAAAAATCCTGACTCTATTAAATAAAGTCAGGCTAAAACACAAATTAAATAAGGCAAATTAAGTTAAATTAATTAGGTATTAATCATATAAAACCTCTCTTCTTTGCCTAGCTATTTCTTTGACAACTCCCTCTGCGTGAGGACGAAGCACATTGTCGGAGCTCTTTCTTGTGGTGGCTGGTGCCAAGCCAAAGCCCCGAAAGAAAAGCGACTGTGCGTAGACCGACACTTGGTTGGTTTGACTAACAAAAAAACATACCAAATCTCAAATTATCAAAGCTATCTAAGGATGGCAACCAAGTGACACGCCCACAACATTTGTTTCTAGAAGAAACCTAACTTATTTTTGTTATATGAGATTAACATATTTTTTGTCTGACGATAGTAATCGAGCATCATCTTGTGGTTTTCGCGACCGATACCTGATTGCTTGTAACCTCCAAACGGCGCTCCTGCTGGATAAGAGTGGTATTGGTTAACCCAAACTCTACCCGCTTGGATTGCTCTCGGCACCGTATATAATTGATGTGCATCTCTTGTCCAAACGCCTGCGCCAAGACCATAAATAGTATCATTTGCAATCGCGATGGCTTCGGCTTCGTCTTTAAAAGTTGTTACCGCTAGCACTGGTCCAAAAATCTCTTCCTGGAAAATTCTCATTTTGTTATGCCCTTTGAACAAAGTCGGCTGAATGTAATATCCGTCCTCGATGTCGCCACCCAAATGGTTAGCGTCGCCTCCTGTTAATACTTCTGCGCCTTCTTCTTTTCCTAATTTGATGTAAGACATAATTTTGTCTTTCTGGATTTGAGAAGCTTGTGCACCCATCATCACCGTTGGATCTAATGGATTACCAACTTTAATCGCGTTAACTCTTTCTACAACTCTTGCGATAAATGCGTCGTAAATATCTTCTTGAATCAACAATCTTGAAGGACAAGTACAAATTTCGCCTTGATTTAAAGCAAATAAAACCGCGCCTTCTATCGCTTTGTCCAAAAACTCATCATCTTCGTCCATCACTGAACTGAAGAATACATTCGGAGATTTTCCACCTAATTCTAAAGTTACAGGAATGATATTTTCGGTGGCATATTGCATAACCAAACGCCCTGTCGCTGTCGATCCTGTGAAAGCTGCTTTTGCCACTTTTGGATTCGTTACCAAAGGTCTTCCTAACTCTGCTCCGAAACCATTAACTATATTGATAACGCCCGCAGGGATCAAATCACCAATAAGCTCCATAAGCACCAGAATAGATATCGGAGTGCTTTCTGCTGGTTTCAGAACCACACAGTTACCTGCAGCCAAAGCAGGTGCCAGCTTCCAAACCGCCATAAGGATTGGGAAATTCCAAGGGATAATTTGCGCCACAACCCCCAAAGGTTCGTTAACGATTAAAGACACCGTGTCTTTATCCAACTCGTTAAGTGAGCCTTCTTCCGCACGAATAACACTTGCAAAATATCTGAAATGGTCAATCGCCAAAGGAATATCTGCAGCCAAAGTCTCACGAACTGCTTTACCATTATCTATGGTCTCAACCGAAGCGATGTATTGTAGATTTTCCTCAATACGGTCAGCAATTTTATTAAGCAAAATACTACGTTCTGTAACAGAGATGTTTTTCCAAGTTTCGAAAGCTTTAGAGGCTGTATCAACAGCCAACTCCAAATCTTCTTTAGTAGAGTGTGCAGCTTGTGTAAAAACTTTACCATCTATTGGTGAAACGACATCAAAATATTTCCCTAAAACCGGTGCAACGAATTTGCCACCGATATAATTATCATATTTAGCCTTAAAGTCAGGTCTTTGTATTGCGTTTGTACTCATAATATGTATGATTTTAAAATTTATTTTAATTAAACTTATAATCAATAAACATTTAATCTTGTTAGTTGTTTTGTTATTGATAATTCGAAATTACTTTGACAAAATGTAAAACAATAGCACATTCCTACACATTTATAGTAAAATCCTCCTTATGTTGCAAACTTTAGAATTTTATTAACAAAATATTAGAGGTTTATTAAAACATAATTACTTATTTTTAACAATCGCCATTTTAAAAGAATGATAACATGTCGCTAGAAAAATCATACATCCATCAACCTGCTCTACTAAACGAAAAGCAGCTTGGCAGCATGGTAGAAAATAAAACTTCTTATACGTTAAAAAATTGCGAGTTTAATATTTATGAAACCCATCGCTCTGCTTTTGATGTTAAATTACATTTTAAAGATGTGGCTTGTACAGCAATGTTACGCGGCAAAAAGAAATTAAAACTAGATGGCAAAACAGATTACTTCGATTATCTACCCGGTGAAAGTATATTGGTAGCACCTGGTTAAACGATGGTCATCGACTTTCCAGAAGCAGACGATGCGCCTTCGCAATGTCTGTCATTAAGTCTAAATTCTGAGTTTATTGAGAATACCCTCAATTACCTTAATCTTTATGAAACAAAGGTTGACGAAACAAGCTCTTGGCAACTTCAAAATCAGGAGTATTATGTTTTCAATACCGAATCGTTGACCTCGGCGACCAACAATATTATGCGGATCGCGATGGACAATAATACGCACAAAGATCTGATGGCAGATTTTGCGCTTAAAGAACTATTGATAAGATTAATGCAAACCCAAGCGAGTACTATGATACAACTGCAACTTTCTAAAAACCAATCGCGACTTGGTTACATCATAGATTTTATTAAACAAAATCTCAATCAAAAACTTAATATCGACCAAATGGCAAAAATGGCCTATGTCAGCAAGTCTAATTTTTTCAAAATGTTTAAAGAAGAACTTGGCATTTCGCCCAACGATTTTATTTTGAAAGAACGTATTAACCTTGCTAAAGATTTATTAAAAAAACGAGAAAGCATCAAAGAAGTAGCTTTCCAAACGGGTTTCACAGATACTAATTATTTCACAAGGGTTTTCAAACAACATGAAGGGACGACGCCTAAGTCCTTCCAAAAGGATAGTTTAATAATACAATAAGATACATAAAAAAAGTTTATTGAAACTAATCAATAAACTTTTTTTGTCATTTATAATTAGCTCAAAACAATAGGCTTCACTAATTATCTTTATCTTTTTAAAATTAAAATTTTATCTAAATCTTTCAAAAGCAGCTCTTTCTAACATTTCGCGATCATCAGGGTGCGAAATATCGATTAATGCTTTTGCCCGTTGTTTAAGATTTTTACCATACAAATACGCCATCCCGAATTCTGTACAAACATAATGCATGTGACCTCTAGTCGTTACTACGCCAGCACCTTCTTTTAAGAATGGAACAATCCTTGGGATTCCTTTTTTGGTACGAGAGCTTAGGGCCATTATTGGCTTTCCACCTTCGCTAAGCGCAGCACCACGCATAAAGTCCATTTGTCCTCCAATACCACTATATTGATAAGTACCGATCGAATCTGCACAAACCTGTCCTGTTAAGTCAATTTCGATTGCTGAGTTAATCGCATGCATCTTTTTATTTTTCATGATGTTGATTGGGAAATTAACATGCTGAACATCCAAAAAGGCAATCGCAGGATTATCATCGACAAAATCATACAATTTTTTAGTTCCAAAACAGAAACTCGTTATGCTTACATTATTATGGAAACCTTTGAACTTGTTGTTAATGACATCATTTTTAATAAGGTCGATGACGCCGTCACTCAACATTTCGGTATGTATTCCAAGATCTTTATGATTTCCTAAAGACTTAAGAACGGCATCAGGAATAGTCCCAATACCCATTTGTATTGTTGCTTTGTCATCGATAAGTTCGGCAACATATTTACCAATTTTGGCTTCTTCTTCACCAGCTTTCGCACCATAATCGATGGTCATTAATTCTTCTTCATGCCAAACCAATTTATCGATTTTGCTAACGTGAATCATCCCGTCACCATGTGTTTTTGGCATTTTTGGATTAACCTGTGCTATAACAATTTTGGCAGTATCAACGGCAGATCTTGCAATATCAACTGAAGTCCCTAAAGTAACATAACCATGTTTATCTGGAGGTGACACGGTGATGATCGCAACGTCCAAAGGCAAAATATTATTTTTAAATAAAATCGGAATCTCGCTCAAAAAAATTGGAACAAAATCTCCCCTTTCCGAATTAACAGCCTGTCGAACGGGGGTAGATACAAAGAAAGAATTGATTTTAAAACTTCCTTCATAACCTGGTTGCGCAATGGCCACATCACCTTGTTGAGTGATAGAAACCATTTCAACATTTTGAAGCCTTTGACTCTGTTTTGCCAATTCGTTTAACAAAAAATTGGGTGTACATGCACTTCCGTGTGAGAAGATACGATCACCGCTTTTAACCACAGATACAGCCTCTTCAGCACTTACATAGTTTATCATAATTACCTTTACTTATTATTTAGTCGTATTCTTTAAAATTAGCACTTAGTTAAAACATGAAAAAATGAGATTTCTCATATAATCTAGCTAACATTCGCTACTCTAACCAACTTGTCAAATACGATGGATCTTCAACCTTCATCGCTTCTTCTGTTAATAACAAAGGACGGAAAGGATCAACCATTACGGCGTATTCGTGAGTTTCTTTTACGCCAATACTACGTTCCATGGCGCCTGGATGTGGTCCATGGACAATACCACCTGGATGCAGAGTAAAATCCATCAAGTCAATGTGATTACGACTCATAAAGTCGCCTTCGGTATAAAACAAAACCTCGTCCGAATCGATGTTTGAGTGGTTATAAGGTGCAGGGATTGCTTCTGGATGATAATCAAAAAGTCGTGCGACAAAAGAGCAAACTACAAAGTTGTGCGCTTCAAAATTTTGGTGCACTGGTGGCGGTTGGTGTACACGACCTGTAATGGGTTCAAAATTTTTGATATTAAATTTGAAAGGATAGAAGAAACCATCCCAACCAACAACATCGAATGGATGCGTCGCATAGGTGATATCCCAAATCATATCATCTTTTTTAACCTTTATCAAAAACTCTCCTTTTTCGTCTTTTGGTGCCTTAAGAGTCGGCAAAATAATGTCTCGCTCACAGAATGGCGAATGTTCTAACAATTGTCCGAACTCGTTTCTGTAACGTTTCGGCGTATAGATTGGCGAATTACTTTCTATGAAAAACAAAACGTTATTTTCGGTTTCGAATTCCATTTGATAGATTGTCCCGCGTGGAATAATCAGGTAATCGCCAACGCCAAATTCTAAATCTCCGACAAAAGTTTTAAGAACACCTTTTCCTTCATGCACAAAAAACAACTCGTCCATGTGTGCGTTTTTGTAAAAATAATCGGTAGATTTTCGAGGTTTAGCAAGTCCCAATTTAAGGTCATTATTTAACATCAAAATCTTTCGGCTTTCCAAAAAATCATCTTCGGGCGTCACATCTTTCCCTTTGAACATTCTGGGTTGGATGTTCTTAGCCACTGCAATTTGTGGTGTTGCATTTTTATAAAGCTTCACTTCCTTTATCTGCGTAGGACGGTGGATGTGATATAACAACGAAGAAATCCCATGAAAACCTTCTGTCCCGAACAGTTGTTCGTAATAGAAATTATCTTCGGTCGACTTAAAAACTGTATGTCTTTTCTGTGGAATATTTCCAGAGCTGTGGTATCTCATTTTTTCTTTTGGCTTTTTTCAAATTTAGTCATTTTCAAGCACTTCTTACGCAATAAAAATTTCGAATAATTCGTCTTAATGAAATATATTTGTTAGATTTGTCTAACTTTAAAATAATATGACTAAAACTTATATAATTTTATCACTTAGCTTATCGGCTTTTTACAACTCGCAAGAGCTTGATAGTTTGCAAATAGATAATGAAACATTGGCTGTAAGCCCAACTTTTAATTCTAAAAAAATAGAAGGTGTTAACATTATTAAACATCAAAGACCTCAAAAGAAAACGAATAGTATTATACCGATAGAGGTTTATTCATCAACTTTTTTACGAAAAAGTAATGCCAATAATATTTTTGACTCGGTAGCGATGATTAATGGTATCAAACCTCAACTTAACTGTTCTGTATGCAACACCGGTGACATCCACATCAACGGTATGGAAGGTCCTTACACACTGATGCTTATCGACGGAATGCCGATTGTCAGCTCGTTATCAACGGTATACGGACTTAGCGGAATACCAAGCAATTTGGTTGATCGTATTGAAGTTATCAAAGGTCCGGCGGACGCAACTTATGGCGCCGAAGCTATGGGCGGAATCATCAATGTCATCACAAAAAATCCGTTAACTTCCCCGAAATTAAGTCTCGACTATTCCTCCTCGTCGGATGCAGAACTAAATATCGATTTTGCGACAAGCTTTAAAATTAATCCTAAGATATCGAGTCTATTGAGTGTCAACCATTTTTATTTGGGAAATCGAATTGATCTTAACAAAGATAACTTTACCGATACACCTTTACAACACAGAATTTCTGTTTTTAATAAATGGAATTTTAACCGAAAACAACACAAAAAATCAAGTCTCGGACTACGATATTATTATGAAGATCGTTTCGGAGGTGAATTATATTGGGATAAAAAATACCGCGGAAGCGACCAAATCTATGGCGAAAGTATCTATACCAACCGCGTAGAAGCTTTTGCATTGTACGACTTACCAACTACCGAAAATATTACAACATTATGGTCCTATAATTATCATCATCAAGATTCTTATTACGGCGACAACTCATTTTTGGCAGAACAACAAGTCTTTTTCGGTCAAATCCAATGGTTGAAAAAGTTAAGAAAACATCAATTAACTTCTGGCTTTACAACGAAATTGACTTCTTATGATGATAATACCGTTGCTACAGAAGCCAATCTAGCGACTTCATCGTTACAAAACCGCAATCTCTACGGCGCTTTTCTACAAGACGAATGGCAAGTTTCGAAATCGAATGCCTTACTTCTCGCGTATCGACTAGATTATGACAATCAACACGGTGCGATCCATTCACCACGTCTGGCTTGGAAATTTAACCCTAACGAAAATCACACTTTACGAGCGAGTTTCGGTAAAGGATTTCGTGTGGTACATGTCTTCACAGAAGATCATGCCGCCTTGACAGGTTCTCGCGATGTTGAGATTTCTGAAAACCTAAAACCCGAAGAATCCTACAACGCATTTGCTAATTATATAACTAAAATTCCGATTGGAGATTCTAAAATAAATATCGATTTGTCTGGTTTTTACTCTTATTTCACGAATAAAATTATCGGTGATTTTGATACAGATCCTGATAAAATTACTTTTTCAAACTTGGAAGGTCATGCTATTTCTAAAGGTTTGTCATTAAATATAGACCTTCTTTGGTCTTCTCCATTAAAAGTAAATCTAGGCCTTACCTACATGGATGTTTATCAAAAATCGAACAATGAAAAAGCACAACAATTACATGCTCCAAAATGGAGTGGCATCTATAATTTGAGTTATTATTTTTCATATAATTGGATTGTTGATGTTACAGGACAATTTTATGGACCGATGCGTTTGCCTATTTTGGAAAATGACTTTCGACCAGAATATTCACCGTTTTTTACATTGGCGAATATACAGCTAAGAAAGCAATTCAAGAATTTTGAAATCTATGCTGGCGTAAAAAACCTTTTGAACTTCCGACCAAAACATCCAATTATGCGACCAAATGATCCTTTTGACCAGCAGGTTGATGATGCAGAAAATAACCCGAATCATTATACTTTTGACACGACTTATGCTTATGCGCCAATGCAAGGCATCCGAAGTTTTGTCGGTGTAAGATGGGAATTAAAACAAAAAAAGTTTTAAATTTAGTCTTTATTAAAAATCATGTCTAAGAAAACAAATGCTGTAAGGATTCTAGAATCGCAAAACATCACCTTCAAACTAAGAGAATATGAGGTTGACGAAAATGACCTTAGTGCAGAACACGTGGCAGAATCTTTAGGAATTTCGGCGGACAAAATTTATAAAACTTTAATTCTGAAAGGTCAAAAAGATCCTTTTTTGGTGGCCGTTATTCCGGGTGATGCACAATTGGATTTCAAAAAGCTAGCAAAAGCATCAGGCAACAAAAACTGTGAAATGCTTCCTCTTAAAGATCTATTGGCTACAACTGGCTATATCCGAGGTGGATGCTCACCAATCGGTATGAAGAAAAACTTCCCAACTTACATTGAAGAAATAGCATCTCTGGAAAACGACATTATCATAAGCGCTGGCAAGCGTGGCTTGCAAATTATTCTAAATCCAAAGGATTTACAAATTGTCACCGAAGCTCGTTTTGCTGACTTGTGTAGCTAGAATAAAAGCGAGAAGATTTTTTATCAAAAAGATGATCAAGGGAAGTTCTCGATATTATTTCTTAAAACGCCACTCGAACTAATGCTTTTTAATTATATAAAATTTAGTTTAAATACGATTTCGCAATATTGTGCTTGGTCAACTTAGTAAAATGTGTTTCAAGGGTTAAAATCCTGAAAGACTTTTTGTCTTATATCACCGCCTCTCGCGTGAGGGATCGACGTGGAAATCCTTTGGCTTGGCGTGAGGCGGCGGAGCGCAGCGGAGCCGTCCGAGCGCCAAGCTCAAAGATTGAAACAAAGAGCCCGACCCGAGAATTTTGGCAAAAGAAAACCTCATAGGTTTCTAAAAACCTATGAGGTTTGACAAGAAAAAAAATACGAGGGACACGCCCAAATATTTTTAATTTTAAATTTTATTTTGTTAAATCGAGTCCTCCAAAATTACCCGAACTCATCATCAAAAAGACGCCGTCTTTCTTGTCCAAAGTCGACCAATAATGATGAAGATCTTCGGCATTGGTGAAAACTTTTAGGTTTTTATTTTTGAATTTTTCTTTGATAAAATCTGGAGAAATGGCTTCCATTCTTTTAATTTTCAGGGCGTCTTCGGAGTAAAAAACCACCGCATTGTCCAATCCGTCCATTGCATGGTCGTACTGCTCCAAGAAAATCGGATTAAGACTCGAGTAGGTGTGAAGTTCTAAAAATCCATGTTTTGTCTTGTTGGGAAATTGCTCTACAAAGGCTTTAACAGCGGCTTTCACCTTGCTTGGCGCATGCGCAAAATCTTTGTATAAGGTACCGCCATCGAGACGTTCAACTTTTTCTAAACGCTTGGAAGCTCCTTTGAAACTCATAATCGCTTCATAAAATTCTTCTTCCATAATGCCCAATTGTTGACAAATATGTCGCGCGCCTTCAAGATTTAACAAATTATGTGCTCCAAAAATCGACAACGGAATGTCGCCCATTTCGGTTTTTAAATAAACTGTATCGTCAATAACCTCGTAGTCTGGCGTCTTGTAAGGAATTTTTCTAAAATAATTTTCTGCAGATTCTACAACTTTTACAACTTCAGCATCTTCTTCGTTATAAACCAAAACACCGCCGGGTGTAATACTCGCCACGAATTTTCTGAACTGCTCAACATAATCGTCAAAGGTTTTGAAAACGTTGATATGATCCCACGCAATCCCAGAAATAAGTGCGATATTCGGTTGATACAACAGAAATTTAGACCTTGGATCTAGCGTTGAAGACAAATATTCGTCGCCTTCCAAAATCATAAAATCATTATCTTCGGTGATTTTCACCATACAATCGAAGCCTTCCAATTGTGCACCAACCATATAATCGATATGCTTATTATTAAAATTAAGAACATGCAAAATCATAGATGTAATAGTCGTCTTCCCATGAGAACCGCCAATGACAACGCGCGTTTTTTGTTTGGATTGCTCGTACAAAAATTCGGGATACGAATATATTTTAAGTCCTAATTCTTTAGCTTTAGCTAACTCTGGATTGTCAGCGTGCGCATGCATTCCTAAAATAACAGCGTCGATATCAGAGGTTATTTTTTGTGGAAACCAACCCAACTCTGCGGGAAGAATCTCTTTCTTTTCTAACCTAGACCGTGATGGTTCAAAAATAGCATCATCAGAACCTGTTACTTGATATCCTTTATCTTTAAGCGCAATCGCTAAATTGTGCATCGCACTACCTCCGATTGCAATAAAATGCGTTTTCAATTCAATTTTAATTTGAAACAAAAGTACTAAAAATTAGTCTAGACATGCTCATTTAAATCGATTTTACTGAGTTGAAGAGCAGATTTAGCACCTGTTTTTCTTCCAATATTTTTGCGATGTGTATCTACGGTAAAGACGCTTAGCTTTAATAATTCTGCAATTTCGCGGCTACTTTTCCCGTCGATGATGAGTTTTATGATTTCGACTTCGCGCTGACTTAACTGTTTTTTTTGAAAAAACTTAGAATTAATAATATTTGGGAAATAATCTTCTCCTTTCAGGATCTGACTAATGGCTGTTTGCAAATCTTCATTTTCAAAAGATTTTGGAATAAAACCATTGACTCCTATTTTTTTTAATTTTTCAATAATGGTCCAATCTTCGTTCATGCTGACCACCATAATCGGAATTCTCGAATATAACTCTCTAATCTTTAGAGCGGCATCTAGCCCATTTAACTCCGGCATATTAATATCCAAAATAATAAATGTTGGATGATAAGAATTAAGTTTTTGCAGTAATTCTCGACCATTACTGGCAGTGGCAATGACTTCGCCAAGTTGATGTTCTTTAATAATATCGCTAATCCCCTTTACGAGAATAGGATGATCATCGGCGATTATAAATTGGGGTTTCATGTTTTTATTAGTTTGTAGGGATTATTATAATAAATGTGCTTCCATCTTTGTTACTTTCAATGTTAATACTACCTGTAAGATAATTGACGCGGCTTTTTACTGATCTTATTCCGATTCCCGAAAAATCTGAATCTGGATTAAAGCCAATTCCGTTATCTTCCACTGTTATTTCTAGATGTTTGTCTTCATAATAAATTTGGCAGTTAATCTCTGTACATACAGAATGTTTGATGGCATTGTCGACAAGCGCAGTAATGATTCTGTAAGTATGCAAACGTTCTGTTTGCGACAGCTTTGCACCTTCGATATTTTCCTGAAATCCAAATCTGATGTCGGGGAACTGTCTTTGGTATTGTTCAAATTTATTCTTCAACAGATCGCTAATCTTGCTATCTTCTATAAAAGCGGGCATCAATTGATGACTGATATTCCTTAGGTCGTCATAGATACTTTTCATTTGTCCTAAAATATCAGATTTAACATCTTCTTCAATTGGTTTTTTCGATTCAAAAATATTTTGAATATATAATTTCAACCCTGATAAATGACTTCCTACACCGTCATGTATCTCTTGTGCAATCTCTTTACGTTCTTCTTCTTGGAGGTTAAGCATTTGTTTTGAAAGATTTTGATTTTCAATACTTTGCATAACAAATTTTCTACGATTCTCTCGACTTTGTTTAACAATTGTTACGATAAAAATTGCTGTCAAAAGAGAAACTTCCACCACCATACCAAACAAAATATTTCCTGGCTGAAAATAAATTAACTGCATTTGCCATATTGCATCTAACATATAATTGATAAATGCTAATGAAATAAAAAGTGATGCTAATAGAAAATAGATGCTATTCTTATCGCCGCGAATGCATTGATAAACTATTGAAACGAAAACCAAAATTGATACAACCAGTAGTAAAGCATCAGAAAAAATCGAAAACTCGTATGCGATTGTGTCTTGTACATTCAAAAAAATACACAATAAGAATTGTATTACAATCGTAACAATAATCAAATTTCTACAGAAAAAAAGAAGCTTGTATAATCTAGGAAAATTCCTTTTTTGATCGGTAAATAACTGAAAAACTTTTATGCAAAAAATCAACGAAACTAGCAACCAAAACATCTTTGGAAAATTCAACAGAAAATGATAAAGCCACTTTGGCAGCAATAGAACATCTACAATATTCTCATTGAGTGTAAATAAAATAATAGCGAAAACATAGAAACTATGCCATAAATGCACCTCTTGTTTTAAAATAAAAAAGAGAAAAATATTAAATAAAAACATAAAGCCAAGATATCCCAAAAACTGCCCAACTGTCATGGCATAATTTTGCTCCCAAAATAACATATCTTCTACTGTTGTAACGTCCGACAAAAAATAGATGTGATTAGCATTTGTAATTTCGATTTTAGCCAGAATTTTTTTGAATTCTTTTGGTTTTAGAGTAAAAGGCAGACATAAAGCTCGCGAATTAAAAGGTCTTTCACTAGCCATTTGCTCTGGCGAAACTTGGGCTATTAATGTCGCATTATGAGCTGTCGTGATATCATAAAAATCGACCTTGAAATTGTTATTGTAAAAACTCCACACCAATTGCAAATCTTTATCGCTTACATTTTTAATAGGGAGAACAAACCAAAAGTCTGATCTTGTATGTCTACTGTTGAACACGCGATATTCCACTTTTTTTCTAAACTGATGATTACGCTCTAATGTCAAAACTTCATCTAAGGAAAGCTTGTGGGATTTATCCTCAAAAAAACTCACATAATCTGCCATCTGCTCCCAGTTGGCACCTTTTATTAAAAAAGTGTCACGCGACTTTTGCTGTCCGAAGAAAAACGAACAACTGATAATTAAAAAAAATATAAAAAGTCGACTATACGAGAACATATGTAAATCTAAACATATATTCACAAATGCAACATACCGAATAATAGGTATTTAGATTAATAAAAAAACCTTCGAAAAGTTTCGAAGGTTTTTGATTTATTAAACATTAGAATCGTCTTTAGCTTTTTGCGCTTTTAGTTCTTCATCATACTCGTGGAGTAGATTATGTTCGGGCGTTTGCTCTATTGCATGCATTATTTTATCAAGAATCTCTGCAGGCGACTCATTGTCGTAATCGATATCCAAAGCAGGCTTAAACTCCAAAGTTGGCTTGATGCCAGTGACTTTTATTTTCAAACCTTTTTTGTCAAAAGCTCTACGAAAACCATTTATTTTTATCGGAATAACAATTGGTCTTTGATTTTTAACCAACCTAGCCGTCCCTTTTCTTCCCTGCGCAAAAGCAGAAGTTGTCCCTTGCGGAAAAGTAATGACCCAACCATTATCCAAGGCTTTCATGATGTTTTCAACTTCGCTCATATCGACCATTCGATTAATATTTTGCCCTTCGGCGCGCCAAGTTCTTTTAACAGTGACCGCACCTGCTATTTTAAAAATTCTTGCAAGAAGTCCTTTATTCATCGTTTCTTCCGCAGCAACATAGTAGAAGTCAACTTTGGGATTTAATAGATAAATTGGATTTTTGATGGTGTTAAGATATCCGTTATTAACCGAACAAAATGCATGATACATTGCAGCAACGTCAGCGAAATAAGTTTGGTGGTTAGACACAAAAAGCACATTGGTCTTTGGTAAATCAACAAGGTTTTCGGAACCTGTAATTTTTAGTTTATTAAAACCATTAAAACGGCGATACGACACCAAACCTAGTATAAAAATTATAAAACGTTTGAGGACATAGATATTCCCAAAAGAGTCTGTAAAAATATTTTTTTTAGCCATTTTTTGCAGTTATAACGCAGCGCTAGTCTGATTTTTTTCGAAGCGCAAATTTAAACATTTTTCAATAACAAGCTAAACTCACTCAAAATCATTGAGGTTGCACCCCAAATAAGGTAACCATTAAAATCAATAACAGGTACGTCGTATCCTCTGCTGGTTGCCATTGCCATCATTTTCGGTTGGTCTGGCAACGCCAATAAAGAACTCACCGGAAACTCAATTAACTCAACAGCTTCGCTCTCTTGTAAAACGAAAGTTGGATCTTTTTTAGTAAACGAAATAAATGGATGAACGTAAAAATTGCTCGGCGGGATGTAGATCGGAGAAATCTCACGAATAATGCGGATATAATGCGGATCAATACCCATTTCTTCAGAGGTCTCACGTTTCGCAGTATCAGCAAAATTAAGGTCTTGCTCTTCCCGCTTTCCTCCTGGTAAGGATATTTGTCCACTATGGCGATCATGCTCATTTTCGCTACGCACCATCAAAGGGAAATACCATTCATCATTTTTTAAATACAACAAAATATTGACCGCCGCAAACTTAGGATTTTTGGTCAAAATATCATCGTAAGAAAACAGTGGTCGGTAAGCTGGCGAATAGATACAATGTGCATCTTCGCCCTTTAAATCAGCATTTTTTAGATTTATTAATAAATCTTTTCCAAACTTTCGCATGTCTCAAATTTAATCAAATAATAAACAAATCAAAAGTTTAAAATTTAACTTTTTTAAAGAAATTTATTTATAAACTTAAAGGAATCCCTGAATAGAAATCTAACAATTTTTGACTAAATAAATAATTGAATTTCGCTTGTGCAACGCTTCCTTGTGCATTTGCATAATTATTTCTGGCAATATTGAGATCATAGATGCTTGTACGACCAGCTTCATAACTTTTTTCTGCAAAATCTAAAGCCAACCTGGTACTTTTCTCAGCTTCTACAGATGTTAAATAAGTTTGATAATTAGCCTCCGCGTCGAACGCCGCTTTTTGTACATTTTGTTTAACATCCAATTTTTGCTGATCAAGATTATTTTTTGCAATGTCTTGGTTGATTTTGGATTGTTCTATCTGAAGTTTTGTGATACCTTTATTAAAAATCGGAATGTTCGCAGAAACCCCAACCTGTTGTCCAAAATTATCTTTGTATTGTTGGAAAAAACCATGCTCTTTGATTGGCGTACCATCTGGGTTAATCCCAACTGTGTTGGTCGCTAAAGAATTGAAATAAAATGAACCCACTCCTGCATTAGCTGTAATAGTCGGCCAAAAAGCGGTTTTCACAACTTCAGTTTGCGCTTCCGAAGATTTGATACGGCTTTCGGCAGCTTTTATCTGAGGTTGATTTCCGTAGGCCTTATCCAAAACTTGTTCTACACCCAAATCTGGCGCTTGCGGATCAAACAATATCGGGACATCAGCGACATCAAATTCTTTATAATCGGTCAACATCAACAGTTGAGCAAGCGCAAATCGGCTTCTATCGCGATTAACTTCTGCCACTTTTAGATTTTGTTTTTCTCTAGATAAAGCAGCATCAGCTTCTGCCAAAACAGTTTGTGCAGTGGTCCCAACATCTGTCGTAATTTTTGCCCGATCACGTAATTTTTGGGCATTTTGCAAGGCACTTTGCGAAATTTTAACAATTTCTTTATTTAATAAAATATTTAAATATTGTTGTGCAATTTGTAGCGAGATATTATTCTGGACCGTCTCCACATCAAACTGCGAAGCTTCGACATCAAACTGAACTTTTCGAATATTTTTTTCTAAACGTCCATTGTTATACACCAAAATATTAGCACCAACATTCGCACTGTTATTAAAATTATCATTACGCTGCGACACGCCAAATACATCTTGGCTTTGTCCAAAAGTCGCCGTATTAGAAATACTTCCACTGACATTCGGAAGATATTCTTTTTTTGCAATCGTTAAATTCGATTCTTGTATTTTTTTATTGTAAGAATTTTGAATAACCTGAAGATTGCTTTTTGCTGCATAGTCTACGCATTCTTGCAATGTCCAAATCTTTTGACCATATCCAAAAATGCCAAAACAAATAACCGAAGCTGCTAATACATTACGAAGTGTCATAATAATAGTTTATAAACAATAAGACAACAAAAATCTTTTTTTGTTACGCTTTGTGATAAAATTTTATTTCTACAATAAAAAAATCTACTTTTAAAAATAAGTTTTAGTATCTAAAACTACGCTGTTGTGCAATTTTATTTCATTAAAATTTAAAAAAATTTCAGAAAAAAAGCTTAACCAAAATCGATGATTAAACGCGTGTAATTTGATGCAAAAAAAAATCATCTATGTCGTTAGTATCGATTTTTGAGTTCCTCAGTTAAGTAAAAGAAAAACTGAAATTGCGACCTAGATAAATCCTTTAATCTTGAAGTCGAAATTTTGGTATCACGAATAACAAACAATGTTGATAACGTTTAAAAAAAATTGACATCCTTTCTTAAATTTAATAAAGAGTATAGTTCATTCCAACGGCTAAAAAGCATTTACAACTTAGCATCTCATGAATATCTATTGCTTGTATATCCTATGCAAATGAAGAAGAATACAACCGACCCACTGATATTACATCAAAATAAAAGGCTCCTAAAATTTCCATTTTAGAAGCCTTGTTTAAGCGGTTTAGGAATTATTTTTTAATAAGGCGATATTGTAATTCCTCGCCTTTTTCAGTATATATTTTAATAATATAGTTAGCCATTGGCAAAGTACTAACGTCGATAGATTTGCTGGTCATATTTTTTCTTTCCATCAAAAGTCTACCATCCAAACTATATATTTTAAGCTGAGATATATTTTGTTTAGAGTCAATATTCAGGATTTCTTTAACAGGATTAGGATATATTTTTGCAGATTGATTTGTTATCTCATTGCTTGCAAGCGTTGCATTATATGCTAAAACTTCTAGCGATTCTGTCGACTCACAGGTGTTAAGTGTCTGCGTTGCATAATATTTCGTATTGTTAACTATCGTTGTTGACATTGGCAATTGGTTCGTATGGCTTGCCGCATCACTTTGCGAAGCGTACCATTTGATATTGCTGCCATTAACAACCAAAACTGCAAGGCTCTCATTCTCATTAAAACTTTGTGTCGCATCACCTGTAGGTGCAGCAGTTGTATTAACCGTAACCGCTACAGCTTGGCGCGTTGATTGGCAAGTCACAAGGTCATAATTAATACGACCATTCCAAGCGCGAGGATTATATGATACACCTGTTCCGTTTGTAAATGGATATTCTAAGCCTATGCCTGCTTCAATACTCATGTTCTGGTCAGTATATGTTTGAACTGAAGTGACGGTTGTATTATTAAGTCCCATTGAAGCATTAGTAGAGGTAACGTACAAAGCGTAGTTTTTTCCAGCGGGTATATACAGACTGCCCACTACTGCATTAACAGGATTCCCAGTATAGGTAACAGGTGCACTTCCTAAAAGCTTCCAAGCGGACGGATTATTTTCGAAACCGGAATAGCTTCCTTCTTTATAATAAACTTCTATTGTGGTATCACCCATAGGTGAAACATCAAAAGAATTGATAATCAAATCTTTTTGCGCGCTTACATTAATCATATTCCCATGCTGATTGTTTCCTCCAGCAAAAGTGGTTTCCAAAGTAGTTTGGTTACCTACACTAACAGCTTGTGCATAATATATTGTGTTATTAGTTAGTGTAGGTGTATTGTAAACATTACCTACGTAACTAGGCATCACATCACCAATCTGATCATACCAAAAATATTGCTGTGCACCTGTTGCAGTAAGACTTGCAGATGTATTATTACAAGTAGAGTTACCAGTAACATTAATTGGAGCAGGCTCTGTTATCTGGAAAGACAAAATTTGGCTACTACTTGATGCATCTGTAACAGTTACAGTATAATAACCTGCAGAAAGATTGGTTGCAGTATCTGCATTTTGCATAGGTGTTGTATTCCAAGAATAAGTATATGGCGCTGTTCCGCCTGAAGCAGTTACTTTAGCAGTTCCGTTATTACCTCCATGGCAGGTAACATTAGATTGGCTACCAGATAGAGATATTGCCGATACGACATTCATACTGTAACCATGCGATCCTGTACATCCACTTGTATCAGTAGCAGTCACCGTGAAATTATAATTACCCACAGCAGTAGGCGTTCCCGAAATAAGTCCTGTAGCACTCAATGATAATCCACTAGGTAATGCACCAGATGTTATACTAAAATTAGCCGCTCCTTGTGCTTCTGCTACAATAATTGTTTGAGCGTAACTGGAACCAAGTACAGCACTAGCCAATGCAGTATTACTTGGCGAAAAAGAAAATGTTGGACAAGTGTAAGGAGTGTAGGTAAAGGCATCAATACCAATATAATCCGAATTTGCTCCACTTGGACCACCATTAGTTACAAAATATCTAAAAGCCAGCCTTCCAGATGTAGGAGCTGATAAGCCCGAAATAGTAATGCTATATTTTGTCTAAGTCGTCGGATATACACCTGTCGTCAACTCGGGATTAACGCTTAATAATAAAGTTGTGAAATCCCCAACTGATGTTGCAGTTGACCCAACATTAGTACTGGCTCCGTTGCCACTAAGCCTAACCTCCAATCGGTCTGGATGATCTTGTCCTAATGGTTTCCTTGTATAAAAACTAACAACATCACCATTGCGAAAGGTCCTGTTAGGTGTTAACAACCATCCGTTAATTGTGCCAGCACCAGCAACAAAATTATAATTAGCGCCAATGTAAGAATTATCACTTCCATTATAGGCGTTAAATGGACCTCCAATGGACAATGCATTTCCTTGAAACCAATTAACACTAAGACCAATCGATGAGCTATTATTTTTCATAGACCACCCACTACCAGAAAGCGTGGTGATGTCATCGAAGTTTTCGGTAATGGCTTGTGCATAATTCAGTGTTGCGCACAATACCATGAGCATCATGTAGAATTTTGAGTAGAAAGTTCTCATATGTATTAATTTTAAGGTTATTCATGCTATAAATTATTAATAATAATAATAATGTACTAGTTTTCTAAAAAGTCAAATGATTATTCTGAAAACCATATAATTATTTCAATTTTTCCACTGTAAAATTAAAAATTTTGTAAAATTTAGGATAAAATTAATGCTCATATAAGAATTCGTTTTTTTTACTGAAACATTGCCCTGTAGTCTTAATAACAAATTTTTTGAGTTATAACATCTACAACCAGCTTGGAGCTCGCAAAATGTAGTATTAGAAAAAAAAGACATAGAGGGTTCAAAATCAGATTTTGAGAAACTTTAGAAAAAAAATAAAACCTTGTAACTTTTTAATAAGATTAGTTACCTATTAGAATATAAGCGGAGAATATGTCGAATTTAATTTTAAAAATTGAAGAACTCAACAAATCCTATGATATTGGTAAGAGCAAATTACATGTTCTGAAAGGTATTAATCTAAATATTTCGGAAGGTGAGTTTGTATCGATTATGGGTTCTTCTGGTTCAGGAAAATCTACATTATTAAATATTATCGGCATCCTCGATGAAGCCGACACTGGTATTTATGAACTAGACGGCGTACCGATCAAACATTTGACAGAAAGTCGCGCAGCAGAATATCGAAGCAAGTTTTTAGGTTTTATATTTCAATCCTTTAATTTGATTAATTATAAAACAGCGGTCGAAAATGTTGCTCTTCCCTTATATTATCAAGGTGTTGGCCGCAAAGAAAGAAACCAAAAAGCATTAGAATATCTCGAAAAAGTTGGACTTGGACAATGGGCAAATCACTTGCCAAGCGAAATGTCGGGAGGACAAAAACAACGTGTTGCGATAGCGCGTGCGCTCATCACCGAACCAAAACTAATCTTGGCAGATGAGCCAACTGGTGCATTAGATTCGCAGACAACACATGATATTATGAAGCTTTTGCAAGACATTAACAACGAAGGAAAAACAATTGTTGTCGTGACCCACGAACCTGACGTTGCGGCACAAACCAAACGTAATGTTGTCTTAAAGGATGGCAAAATCGAAAGCGATGATTTTATTAAACAAATCGTTTTATAAGAATTAAAATTAAATAACTAAAGTAAATATGTTTGACATAGACCGTTGGCAAGAGATTTTTAGTTCCATTCGTAGCAATGTGTTGCGGACGGTACTTTCTGGCTTTACTGTAGCTTTGGGATTATTTATTTTTATTGTTCTTTTCGGTATTGGTAATGGGCTTAATAACTCCTTTGCACAAGCTTTTACAAGAGATGCGGCTAATCTTATCATGGTGTCTACAGGTCGTACCTCAGAAGCTTACGCTGGTTTACAATCCAACAGAACAATTACGCTGGACAATAAAGATTTTGATGATATCGAGAAAAATGCAAACGGTAGAAGCGAATATGCATCGCCAAGATACACTGCCAATTGGATGGTAAAATACGGTCGCGAAAGTGGAACCTATCAAATACAAGGCGTTAACCCTGATGAAAAGTTTTTGGAAAACCGAAACATGTTGGAAGGTCGTTACATAACACCAATGGATATCGATCGCAAAGCTTATGTAACATCCATCGGGCGAATGGTGCAGCGTGACCTTATCAAAGATGGAAGTCCAATCGGGAAAATGATCCAAATTAACGGAACGATGTTTCGCGTGGTTGGTATCTTTTCTGATGCCGGTGGCGACTGGGACGAGCGTCATGTTGTTGTACCACTTTCAACTTTACAACAGATGAAAAAAGGATCTGACAGTTTGAGTACGATCATGTTATCCTATGATCAAAAAATGTCTCCTGATCAAGCTATAAAATACGGTGACGAAATTGAGAAAAAAATAAAAGAAAGTCATAAGATTTCGCCTAATGATAAACAAGGCGTCATCATTAGAAACAATGCTAAAAACAATCAAGAGTCTTTTATGTTCATGTTCGTTATATCAGCGGTTGTAGGATTTATAGGACTTGGGACACTTTTAGCAGGAATTATTGGGATTAGCAACATCATGGTCTACATTGTTAAAGAACGTACAAAAGAAATCGGAATCCGAAAAGCAATAGGAGCTAAACCAGCAGGCATTGTGGCTCTTATTCTTCAAGAAAGTATTGTCATTACGGTAATTTCTGGATTAATAGGCGTTGGTGTTGGTGTTTTAACACTAAAATTAATCGGCGATAGTTTAGAAGATTATTTTATCACCGACCCATCGGTTGGTTGGGGACTAATTTCGACGGCGTTTTTCTGTTTGATTTTCGCAGGTGCAATTGCCGGATTCATCCCTGCTTATCGAGCTTCTAAGATAAAACCAATTGAAGCGCTAAGAACAGAATAATAAATAAAAAAGATAAAAAAGAAAATACCATCCGTGCGAGTAGATTTTGTAAAAATCACGTAGAGAACTCAACACAACCTTTTTTTTTAACACAAGTTATTGATACCACTTCTCTTAGATTTTTACTCAAACTAATGCTTAATAAAATATAAATTAAAATAAAATCGAATTTTTAAATGTAAAACCTCATGAGACTTTCATTTAAAAATTAATAATAAAAACAAAAAGCTTCGACCACAGAATGAAAATTTTATTCAGTTTAGATACATGGCAGGAGATTTATTATTCTTTGAGCAATAATAAACTTCGGACATTCCTCACCATGATTGGCGTAGGTTGGGGCATGTTTTTGTACGTCAGTCTTCTGGGCGCAGCAAAAGGTATGGAAAACGGTTTCAACAAAGCTTTTGCTGGTTTTGCGACCAATTCTATCTTCCTTTGGGCGCAGAACACGACGATTCCGTTTGATGGTTTTCCGAAAGGCAGAACGATGAAACTTCATCTTAAAGACATTGAACTTTTAAAATCAAAAATCACAGAAATCGATTATATCTCGCCACAAAGTGCCCGTGGAAATTTTGGAAATCCACCCGAGCAAATCTCTAGAAACGGCAAGTCAGCATCTTACGTATTGACTGGTGACTTCCCAGTGGGGAATTTGATCTCGCAAAAAAAATTACTTTTTGGACGATACATTAACGACGCCGATGTGTCGAGTAGTAAAAATGTCGCGGTGATTGGTGAAGAGATTTATAAAAATTTTTTTGATGCTAATAAGAACGAAAACCCAATCGGCAAATCGGTTAACATCAAAGGTATGTTTTTCACGGTGATTGGTGTGTTCCGTGTCGGGAAATCTGGCGGTCCTCTAGAAAGCGATCAATCTGCTTATATCCCATTCAGTACGTATAACAAAATGTACAATGCGGGCGACGTTGTAGACTTTTTCGCAATTGTGAGTAAACCTGATGCGGATGTTAAAATTGTTGAAAACCTAGCAAAAGACGAACTTAAAAAAGAATACCACGCGTCACCAGAAGATACCAATGCCTACGGAAGCTTTAACCTTGGCGAAGCTTTCAAAAAGTTGACAGGTTTCTTAACGGGAATGCAGTTTTTAACCATCGTTGTCGGCACTTTAACAATCTTGGCTGGCGTTATTGCAATTTCAAATATCCTTTTAATTACCGTTAAAGAACGTACTAAAGAAATCGGAATCCGTCGAGCTTTAGGTGCAAAACCAAGCGAAGTCCGTAACCAAATTTTGTTAGAAAGTGTTGTCATCACTTTATCATCGGGTCTTATCGGATTTTTGTTCGGAATTTTCCTCTTAATGGGACTCGATTTGGCCACGAAAAACAACGATACTTTCCCATTTTATAACCCAACGGTTGATTACAGTAATGTATTTTCGGCATTAGCGATTATGTTAATTTTAGGCTTGTTAATTGGGATGATTCCTGCACAACGAGCTGTTAAAATACGACCAATCGAAGCCTTAAGAACCGAATAATTTTTAAATAAATAAACTATTATAATGAAAAAAAAGTTCAACATCAAAAAGATTCTTTACATCGTATTTGGACTTATTGTCTTTGCAGCTTTGGCGATGGGCATTAGCTATCTTATTAAATCGAATTCTGCGGAAAAAGAACTTTTCTTAACGAGGAAACCATCGATATCGACGCTTGAAGATAAAGTAATGGCGACAGGTAAAATTGTTCCACGCGAAGAAATCGAGATTAAACCCAATATGTCGGGAATTATCACCGCTATCGAAGTTGAAGAAGGCGACAAAGTGGTTGCTGGTCAACTTTTAGCAACTTTGAGAATTATCCCAACGGTGTCTGACGTTAATGGCGCCATGCAAGATATAAACAACGCACAGATTCAGGTTAAAAATGCGCAAATCAACGCGTCGAATCAACAGAAACAATTTGCGATGCAAGACAAATTGTACAAGCAAGGTGTGATTTCTAAACAAGAATATATCACGGCGCAACAACAATATGAGTCGACCGTTCAGCAACAAAAAATTGCAAATCAGCAACTGAATGCGGCTCAAAAAAGATTACAAATTGTAAAAACAGGAGCAACACCAGAATTGCAAGGTATGGCAACAACGCAGATTCGCGCAAAAGCAGCAGGAACGGTTTTAGAAATACCTGTGAAAGTTGGTAGCCAAGTTATCGAAGCCAATGCTTTTAACCCTGGGACAACGATTTGTTCGATTGCAGATTTGGGTTCATTAATCTTCCAAGGGACAATTGATGAAGCACAAGCTGGGAAACTAAAAGAAGGTATGGACATGAACATCGTAATTGGTGCCCTTCAAAACAAGACTTTTCCTGGTAAGTTAACGTTGATTGCACCGAAAGGCAAGGAAGAAACCGGTACGATAAAATTTGCTGTAGAAGGCGATGTTTACAACAAAACTAACGAATACATCCGTGCTGGTTTTAGTGCGAATGGTGAAGTTGTATTGAGCAGTCAAAGGAATGCATTATTATTGGACGAATCTTTGATACAGTATGAAAAAGTAAACAATGTTGACAAATCTTTTGTTGAAGTAAAACAGCCCAATGGAAGCTTCAAAAAAGTCTATGTTAAACTTGGCGCAAGTGATGGCGTGAATGTTCAGATCCTTTCTGGTATTGATAAAAATGCAGAAGTTAAAGTTTGGAATCCTTCCGACAAAGACAAAGAAGAACTTAAAGAAAAGAAAAAATAACTTGAGTTTTTATAAAGAAAAAAGCGATTTCGAGAGAAGTCGCTTTTTTTATTTTGTAATGACCTTATAGAGTTTAAATTTCCTCAACACCTTCCGCACTTTCCGAGTCGCGCGATTGATTGTTATACAACAAAGCATAGTAGCCATTAAGCGCAAGAAGTTGGTCATGCTTGCCTTCTTCAACGATTTTACCTTTCTCCATAACGATAATTTTGTCCGCTTTTTCAATGGTCGAAAGTCTGTGTGCGATGATAATTGAAGTTCTGTTTTGCGTAATTTTTTCGGTGGCGCGTTGTATTAATTTTTCACTATCGTGGTCGATCGAAGATGTCGCTTCATCAAGAATTAAAAGTTTAGGATCTGATAAATAAGCTCTTAAAAACGATAAAAGCTGACGTTGTCCTAACGAAATTGAAGAACCTCTTTCGCTCACCACATAATCGTATCCACCAGGAAGACTTTCGATAAAGTCGTGGACTTCAATATCTTTTGCCACTTTTTTTATCTGTTCCAAAGTAATGCTTTCGTCGCCCAACGTCAAGTTTTCAAAAATAGAACCGTGAAACAAAAACACATCTTGCAACACCACACCAATATGACTTCTAAGATTGTATAGTTCGTAATCTCGGATTTCTATATCATCTAGTAAAATCTCACCAGAATTAATATCGTACAAACGCGTTAGCAAACTAATAATCGTGGATTTTCCGGCGCCAGTCGCGCCAACGATAGCAACGGTTTCGCCAGGATTAACTTTAAAACTTATCCCTTTTAAAACCTCTTGTTTTTCATCATAAGAGAAATGAACATTTTTAAATTCAATTTGTCCAGCGAATTCGTGTTTAATAATTTTACCATCATTCGGCATTGCATTGGTCTCGTCCATCACGCCCAGCACACGTTCTGCACCAACCAAACCTCGTTGGATGTTGTTAAAGCGGTCCGCAATCTGTCTCAACGGACGAATCAACATATTGATAAACTGAATAAATGCGATAATAACCCCAGCTTTAACCTCGATAAAACCGCCATAAAAAAGAATAAATCCGATAAACAAGGACGAAATTAATTCAACAACCGGAAAGAATAAGGAGAAGATAAAAACCGTTCTCAATAAAGCTGCTTTCAGTTGAATATTAATATCATCAAATTTCTTAAACTCCGCTTCCTGACGATTAAAAACCTGAATAATCGACATCCCCGAAAGTCGCTCTTGTACAAAACTATTCTGGATCGCTGTCCAACTTCTTTCGTCACCAAATGCTTTCTTTAATCGCTTTTGGAAAAACCTTGTGATAACAACCATCAACGGCAATATTACTAACGAAATGTAACTTAATTCCACATTGACTTGGAACATCATAACCAGCACAAAAACCAGTCTAAGAATATCGCCAAAAACCATCAAAAAGCCATCTGTGTAGACCACAGCAATGGTTTCTACATCGCCAACGGCGCGCGTTACCAACTGTCCCAACGCCGTCTTGTCAAAGAAAGAAGTTTTGAAATAAATCAGTTTATTATACAATCGCTCACGAATATCTCTAATGACGTTCTGCGAAATAAAGTTCGAAAAATAAACTAGGAAAAAATTAAGCAGCATCTCTGCAATCACTAATCCGATTAGGATGTAGATATGCTTCATCATCAGGCCTGTATCTTTGAGGCGCGTTATGTCGTTGTCGACAATCTCCATCGTTAGATACGGACGATAAGTTGACACCAACGACAGCAAAATGGAGATTATCAACGTCAAAATAAACCATGACCGGAACTTCATCCCAATCATAAAAAGTCGTTTGACAATCTGCCAAGTATTTTGTTTTTCCATTCTTTAATCTAAAAAATCATAGCCAACATCTACCAAAAATAGTCCGTGCGCAGGCGCCGAAGTCCCTGCAGAATTGCGATGTTGCTCTGTAATGACGCGATGCATATCTTCGGGTTTCAATTTCCCATCGCCAACTTCAATCATTGTTCCAACAATTGCTCTAACCATGTTTCGTAGAAAACGATCTGCCGAAACCGTAAATTTCAACAAACTTCCGTTTTGTTCCCAATTTGCCTGATAGATTTTGCAAATATTCGTTTTGTTATCCGTGTGTAGTTTCGCAAAGCTCGTAAAATCTGAATATTCAAAAAGGATTTTGCAAGCTTCATTCATTGCATCGATATCCAACTTTTTGCGCCAAAGCTGCCACGCCAAATCTTTTGTAAACGGATTTTTCTCAGTGGATATAAAGTAATTGTAAGTTCTATAGGTCGCACTAAATCTTGCGTGCGCATCACTTTCAACTTCAAAAATATTTTTAACCGCGATACTTTCGGGTAAAAAACTATTGAGTCGATGGACAAGATTATCCATCAATTCTCCTTCAAAATCAAAATGTGCAAATATCTTTTTGGCGTGTACGCCAGTGTCTGTTCTGCCCGCACCTGTCGTTTTTATCGGTTCTCGCAATAATGTTGACAAAGCTTTTTCTAAAGTTTCTTGTACCGATATCTGGTTGGGTTGTACCTGATAACCAAAGTATGGTGCGCCATCGTAAGCAAATTCTATAAAATATCGCATCGGATGCAAATTTCCTGATTTTTTTTCAATTAACCTTAGAGCCTATTTAAAATTCTACCAAAATTTTTTTTTAAAGTACAACTAACTGATTGCGCTACTTTTCCACTTCATATCCTTGTTTTATCCCAATACACCTTCAAATATAAAACTATAGAATCGAAACCATCTCTCAACTTTTTGGGCGTTTCTTTTTTGCCCCAACTTTTGCCATTGCAAAAAAAGTCAGGCTGTCCGCTATATCTTTAGTCTTGTCGCTCGCACGGCTACGCTACGCTCCGCCGCCTCGCGCCAATCCCAAAGGATGCCGCTACCATCCCTAACGCAAAATTCTACTCCTATTAAATATTCTACTACTTAACTTTTGCAAAAACCACAAGATAAGATATTTTCAAAATTCAAGAAAAAATAAGACCTTTGCTCTATGAAAAGGATTTTGTTGCTTTCTGACAGTCACTCTTATATCGATGACCGAATTTTATCTTACGCCAAAGACGTAGACGAAGTTTGGCATGCTGGCGATTTTGGAAGTATGCAAGTCATCGAAAACCTAGAAAAACTAAAACCACTTCGAGGTGTCTATGGCAATATCGACGACGCCAAAATCCGAACAATCTTTCCCGAAGTTATTAGCTTTATGTGTGACGATGTTAAAGTCCTAATCATACACATTGGTGGCTATCCTAATAAATACACAGCACTTGCTAAAAAACATATAGCAGAAGAGCAGCCACAATTATTTATATCGGGGCATTCGCATATTTTAAAAGCGATGTACGATGAGAAAAATAAATTACTGCATCTTAACCCAGGTGCTTGTGGCAAGCAAGGTTGGCACAAAGTCCGCACAATGATGCGCTTTTCAATCGTAGGAACAGAAATCAAAGATTTAGAAATCATAGAACTAGGACCAAAATGAAAATCGGAGACGCAGTAAGCATTTTGGACGACGATCTTCGTGGACACATCACAGCGGTAAAACCCAATGGTTATGATGTGACGGACGAATTTGGTTTTGTTTATTTCTTTCCAAAAGATAAAGTGTTGCTTTTAGACAAAAGTCTTTATGACGATATTAAAGTTTCTATAAAAAAGGAAAATACAAAACCTGTTTCCAAAAAGCATAAAAAAGAAGCATTTCGAATCGATTTACATTTCGAAAATCTTGTCAAAAACCCTAACGATTACGAATCTTTTGAACGGCTGATGATTCAGCGCGAAAAGCTACAAGAATCTATCGACTATTGTAGAAAGCACAATCTAAAACGTATGATAATCATCCACGGTATCGGTGATGGCGTTTTACAAAATATGGTGTATGATGTCATCCGAGGTTTGGCCGATGTAGAATATGATGACGATGGATTTTTCTACCATCAATCTGGCAGTATCGAACTTATTTTCAAATAAAATTTAGTTCATCGTGACATCATCCGGTGAATTCGCGAAAATTAAAAAATCGCCACCGAGATTCTGCATAATATCCCTCCAAAGGCCTTTATCATTCGGGAAAGTGTAGTCGAGATTATAGACATCCACCACCGTCCAATATTTATTTTTAACTTCTGTTTCTAGTTGCATGCCGGCCCAACCAGAGTAACCAGCAAACACTTTCATTCGATCAACATCCAAATCGCCTTCAACAATAGCTGTTACCACGTTTTGGATATCTTCGGTTACATAAAAATCGTCACCAATAGAACTAAAATGTTCTGTCACTGGTTTTCCTTTAATAATAAAGAAAATACGGTCACGCTCCACAGGTCCACCATCATAAACTTCCACTTCAAAACCAAAAATATCATTTAACTTATCACTCATCACCTTATTCTTTTTGTTGAGAATAAGTCCAAACGCACCATGCATATCATGCTCGAGTAGCAGCACCACAGAGCGCGAAAATATATCACCCGATGCGTCAGGTGTTGAGATTAAAAGTTTACCTTTGTAAGAGTTGTTCATAACTCAAAACTAAGTAAAATTTAATTTTTTAGCAATAATTTTTAAATCAATTGCTATTCAAATATTAATAATTCGATTATGGAAGATCTCCATCAACACAGAAAATCTTACGAGAAAGCCGAACTTACAGAAGACCAAATCCGCGAAAATCCTCTCGAGCAATTTCGCGATTGGTATTTGGATGCCGAAGAAAATCCTTTGGTGGTAGAAGCCAATGCGATGGCTATTTCGACGCTTGAGGCGGACGGTTGTCCTCGCACAAGAATGGTTCTGCTAAAGGCTTATAACGAGAATGGCTTTATATTTTACACCAATTATGACAGTCGCAAAGGTCAAGCTATAGAATCTACGCATAAGGCTTGTTTGCATTTTTTCTGGCCAAGTCTAGAGCGTCAAATTATCATTAAAGCCAAGCTTGAAAAAATAGCTCCGAATCTCAGCGACGGCTATTTTCATTCTAGACCAAGAGGAAGCCAAATTGGAGCTTTGGTGTCGCCACAAAGTCAGGAAATTCCGAATCGTGAGTTTTTAGAAAATAGACTTCACGCCTTGGAGCAAGAACTCGAAGGTCAAGAAATCCCAAGACCAGAAAATTGGGGCGGATATCTTGCAAAACCTTATGAAATCGAATTTTGGCAAGGTCGTCCCAATCGATTGCATGACCGCATCATTTATCAATTAGAAAATAATCTGGACTGGAAAATAAAAAGACTCGCACCATAAGCGAGCCTTTTTTTATGTGTTAGAAAAACTTTAGAAACTTGCCTTCCAAGCGTTTAGCATTTCTGTAAATCTTGTGGATTCGAAAGTTTTGTTTCTAATTTTTGAAACGGTGTGAATTCCCTTTTCATCCGAAATCCTAATAATCTCATCAGATTTTTGAGATTCGAAAGCGATAACTTCTGCTTCTTCAATTTCTGCCAATTTATTTTTATGAACGAAAGTCACAAAATTCTCCATCAAAGGCGAAATATAAGCGCCTTCTGTCTGCTTCGGAACTTTAATGGTGTTGCCTTGCAAAAACAAGAGATTCCCGTAAATGCTTCTCGCAATACGTTTGTTCGGATTTAACAATATAAGATCGTCCAAATCATTGTCTTTTGCATAAATGCTTGCATAGATATTCTCTGGAGAATGCACGCGAATGTTGCTCAACAAATTTGCGTTGACGTTAATTTCTTTAATCATATCCAACTCTATTGAGGATTGGATAGACAAAGGATCTGTCATAGTTTTAACTTCAAAATAGAAAGACGTTGTCGCTTTTGGAAGATCATCAGTATGGTCTTGTTGACGATACACCATCAGATTAATAATAGCATGCTGAACGTCTTTTTCTAAAACTTCTTTTTTAAACAATTCCTGAAAAAACTCCAAAGTGTAGGACAACGGAATATTGAAACGCATTTTTCGCATCGACGCCATCAAAAAGAAATAAGATTCTTCCGACATAATCAGCTCCGAGTTTCTAACAAAAAAAGACACCCAAATCGCATCTCCAAAAAGAAAAGCTCGATTAACAGTCTGTAGATTGTCTTCTATATAGTCTAAATTTTGCATCATAATAAAAAAACAATGAACGATAAAAATCGTCCATTATATAATAAGTTTGTTAGGCTGCTCCTAATTTTATTTTAAGGTTTTCTACGAGGTTTTCCCAGTATAGACGATTCTCTTCCTCGTCGCCATCGTCGCAGAAATCTGTAATATTAAGTGACAAATCTTCAGTAAGCTCGTCGATAACAATAGTCAATTCGAAGAAATATTTTGTCCCTTCGTCTTCTTCCCAACGAAAACGAACAAAACTCTCCGGCTTGTAACGGATTAATGTTGCTTTTTCTGCAGGTCCACCCCCCCAGCTAAAATAAAAATCATCTCCTCGCTCAACCACTTCATCGGCAAACCATTCTGACAGACCTTCCGCACTTGCTAAATACTCGTACAATATCTCTGATAGACAGTGCATATTATATTCGTAATGAACTTTCGTTTTTGCCATAAATCGTATTTATAATCAGGGCGCAATATATAAATTAATTTCTTATTTGCAAATGCTTTATGTTACTGAAAAATAAAAAAATCAACAAAAAAATATGTTTTTTGTCATCTATTCTTTAATTCTTCAAAACTTTGATTTAATAGTTTTTATCTAATTGTAAAACCTCATCGATAGCTTCCAAAATTATTTGGCATCCTTTCGTGATTTCTTCATTAGAAATCGTCAACGGTGGCGAAATTCTTAAAAACTCGTTGCGATAGAGTTGCCAGAAAACTATCAGTCCTTTTTCCATACAACGTTTGGCCACAGCAAGTGTAAAATCTGGCGTTCCTAAATCTACAGCCAACATCAAGCCTTTACCATTCACTTTTTTTATCTGTGGATGAACAAGCAATTTTCTATACAGTTGCTCTTTTTCATCAGTTAAAGCCATTAAACCACTTTCTAAAACTTCTTCTAAAGTGGCTAGACAAGCTGCCGCAATTAATGGATTTCCTCCAAAAGTCGTAATATGTCCTAACTTTGGTGAGTGGGATAAACTTTCCATGATCTCGCGAGAACTCATAAAAGCGCCAACAGGAACGCCGCCGCCCATACCTTTGCCCATCACCAAAATATCCGGAACAATACCATAATGCTCGAACGCAAATAAGGTCCCTGTTCTACCAAAGCCTGGTTGAATCTCGTCCAAAATTAAAAGCGCACCAACTTCTTCGCAACGTTTTTTTAGATTGATAAAATAATTATCGGACGGCGTTATGAATCCTGCCGCGCCTTGGATCGTCTCAACAATAACACATGCCGTTTTTTCGGTAATGTGTACAAAATCCTTTTGGTTATCATATTCGATAAAGTCGATCATTGGCAACAAAGGGCGAAATTCTCTTTTGTGAGCTTCGTTACCAGCTACACTTAATGCACCGTGGGTGTTACCGTGATATGCATTTTTGAAAGCGACAATTTCTTCTCTTCCTGTATATCTTTTCGCGAGCTTTAGCGCACCGTCGATGGCTTCTGCACCACTGTTTACTAAATAAGTTACCTCTAAAGGTTCTGGCGTTGCATCTGCCAACAGCTGACAAAGTTTAACGGGTGCTTCTTGCGCATATTCGCCGTAGACCATCACATGTAGATATTTGTCTGCTTGGTCTTTAATCGCTTTTACAACTTTGGGATGAGAATGGCCTAAAGTATTGGCCGAAACACCAGCCACGAAATCTAAATAAGCTTTTCCGTCTTTACCGTAAATATAACTACCTTCTGCTCTTTCTACTTCGAAACCTGCTGCATAAGGTGTTGTCTGCGCCTGATATTTAAAAAAATTGTCTTTGATATCCATAGTCTTAATTATAAGTCTTTCGGGTGCAAATTTACGACCTAGTTTCGGAATGGAAAACGAAGTTTTGGTTTTAATTGATTTAGGTTACGATTAGTTTTTTTTAAGCAGAAACGATTTTAAAATAAAATGCAGAATTTAGGTTGGGAATCAAGTTCAAAAAAAAAGGATATGGGATCTTTGTTGTGGATTTGATTATTAAATCGGAAATGGAATTTGCGCCCCGGCGTAGGCGGAACTCCTTTTGCGAGAGGCTATGCCGAGCAAAAGAGTGGGAGCCGAAGACGGAAATGGCGCCCATATAAAAATTGAGTTAATGTAAAAAGCCTGAAAGCTTATTAAGACTTACAGGCTTGGATTTTATATTTCCCGAAAACTTATCGCTTTTGGCGAACTGGCGTTTTGGGTTTGTTTTTTTCTTCTAGCTTGAGGCGTTCGGCTTCGGCTTTTTCGTACAAGCTGTTATCGGATTCATAGATCGTTTCGGGATAATTGGGTGTATCTTCAAAAATGTCCTTCCATTTTTGAGGTCGATCTTTTGTATTCCAATTAAAGTCTGGGAAAAAACGTTTTTCTTTGGACATAAAACTCATCGGATAGATGTCGGACTGCGCACCAACACGGCAAGTTACGGTCTCCACACGCTTCTCGATAAAGTCAGCGATAATCTCGCCACATACCGAAACAGCAACTCCAATGCGGTTGACTTCTTTTGTTTTTTCGTCTTGATCGTCGGCATAAGCGATGGATTGTGCATTCTCAACAGCGACAGCTTTTTTGATTTGTCCTTTCTCAAAATAGATGGCCATCCATTTGCTTTTGATTTGGTTGAACTCGTCTTTCATATTAAGCGAATCTGCCTTGCTAATGGCAAAGGCATTGCCAATAACTTTGACAGAGTCGATGTCCTGCGTCGTGGTATTCATATAAACCATCACCTCATCGCCCGTAATTTGCTTGGTACCCGACCAAAGAATTGGCTTCTTCATAAGGTGCAAAATGCCATCGGTCTCGTTGTAGGACAAAGAGTCGGCGCGGGCTTGCATATTGGTTTTAAATATTCGGACTTTGCGGTAAGCACGCAAATAGCTTTTCTTTTGTTTGGTAGAATCGGGTTTTTGAAAACTCAAAAACTTGTCAGCCGCGATGTATAAAGAATCTTTTTCGAAAATCTTAACGGCGTATGCTTTATCCGTGATCATCGCAGAGTCTTTTTTCTCGTAGATTTCGCCATAACCACCTTTGATGTAACGATTTTCTTTTGGGTCGTTAAGTGTGACGTTGCCCGTCCCTTTTCCGAAACCTGTGTTACGATTATATTCTAAAAAATCTCCTGTAAGTATCTTGTCGTTGTAATGAATTCTAGAATTTTTCTTAAGACGCGAAATACCCGTTTTTGCATTATGATCTCCTAATTCGGTATAGATATAATTGCGCGGATTTTCTTTACTACGGATGGTTGTGGCCGCCAAAAATTGAGAAATCTGAGTTGTCTGATTGGTTTTAATGTTATCACTTTCGATGGTGTAATCTTTAGAATCAATCGTCGAATGTCCGATAAAATCAATATCCTTGGTACTAACATAATAGGTCGCTGACTTAGTGTACATGATATTTTGCCCATCTGAGATGGTTCCGCCAGTATTAAAATATGCTGTATTTGGGACACGATCGTAATACAAAGTTTCGGTCTTGATGGTTTGCTTTGGGTCGCTAAGCACGACGTTTTTGCGAGCGATACCACGTTGTGTATTCCCGTCATACTGCATCTCTTCTGCCGTGATTTTGGTACCGTCGGCATTTAATAACACTACATTACCAATGGCTTTTAAGAAATTTTCCTTTTGATACAAAACCACTTTATCCGCCGTAAGCACAGAGCCTTGATGTTTAAACTTAACATTTCCTGAAAACACCAAGTTACCTTCATATTGATCTGGCTTTACACCCGACTCGTCGGAGTGGATGTGTTGCACTTTTGAAGCTTGTTCTTGCTGTGATTTTGGTGCAAAAAAAGGGTCTTTCGGATTGCTATTGTCAGGGGTCTGCGCATCGATCCGAATAAATCCCAAAAGGACAACTATAAAAGTTAAAACAAAAGTTCTGTTCATTCCTTATGACTTCTTCTGGCCATAAAAATAAAGTGAATGTGTATCTATTTTTACGCCAAAAGCTTTTTCGATAGATTCTTTAATACCTTGGATTCTTGGATCGCAAAACTCGATAATCTCTTCAATCTCTTTATCAGAACCTTCTTTATATATCACCAAATGATCATGCTGCTTGTCAAAATATGATTTTTCATAAGATGATGAGCTCAAAGTTTTTTCTCCGAATTGATGTTTTCTGATAAGTCCAGCATCCAAGAAAATTTCGATGGTGTTATATATCGTTGCTTTACTAACATGATACTTTTTTTGCATCATGATAAGGTACAGATCATCAACATTAAAGTGATGATCTAGATTGTATATTTCTTCTAAAATAGTATAACGTTCTGGCGTGTTTCTAAAACCTTTTTCGAGTAGATATTGTCTTAGTACATCCTTAATAGTTGTAATGTTTAGGTCTTTCTGTGTTGTATCCATAATCGATTTGATAGGACAAAATTACGATTAATTTTTGTAATGTCTGCCTTAGCTTAATGCCTAGACTTTTTTGATTTTGTCATGTACATAGCCTTGCTCCAATAATGGTGCCGACTCGACAACCACGTTGTGCGATGCCACACCATAGGCTTTGAAGTCGGTACTACCCATTTTTCTCACAAAATTATAAATATTCATGATCATCTTATCACGGATATTTAATAAGTAATCGTTGATATAAATGTTGTCAATAATGACATACTTAAGATCTGGCGGAATGTTATGTGTTCGCAATGACGGATAACTACTCTTCGATGGAATTATGCCATCGTCCATCATATCGTCCAAGACTTGTCCAAAATAATCGCTAATTCTTCGATCTACTTTGAAACCAAGTAAGAAATTCACTTTGTAAATTGTGCCTGGCAAAATCTCCTCAAGATGATATTTGAAAGTATAAGGCTCTTCCTGGTTGATAACACTCAAGATAAAATAATGATCGGCACGCTTCGGCTGAGATTTAATAATAGAATAAATAATTTTTGATTCTACCTCATCTTCTTTTTGAGCACGACTAAAAAAGGCTAAGTTGGTTGCATATTTGGGAATCGTGTTGTCCAACTTCATATCCATAATCGTTGATACGTAGTTGTTAAGCTTCACAAACTTTACAAATTGCGTTTTGATTTTTCTACCGTTATACCAGCCATACATACAAATCCCAATAAAGCCAGCTAACAAGACAGAAATCCAACCACCTTCGAAGAATTTAATAATATTTGCACTAAAGAATCCTAACTCTATGGTTAAATAAACCACCGCAAAGATACCTATCCATATTTTTGGTGTTCTTGTTTTGAAGAACCAGAAGATTAACAAAATTGTTGTCATCAACATCGTTACCGTGATGGAAAGTCCATAAGCCGCTTCCATCCTACCCGATTCTTTGAAGAATATGACAATAATTGCACACATTAAAAAAATCCCCCAGTTAATTCTTGGGATGTACATTTGTCCTTTAATACCTGATGGATAATCGATTTGTTGATTCGGCCATAAGTTGATAGACATAGCCTCCGAGAACATTGTGAACGCTCCTGTAATAACAGATTGGCTGGCAATAATAGCGGCTGCTGTCGCAATAATAACTCCTGGAAGGATAAACCAGTCTGGCATAATTCCGAAGAAAGGATTTTTACCATTAAATACTTCGTGATAGTTATTCAATAACCAAGCGCCTTGACCTAGATAGTTAAGAATAAGCATGGCTTTTACGAAAATCCAGGAAATTCTGATATTGCTTTTTCCGCAGTGTCCAAGATCCGAATATAAAGCTTCGGCACCCGTTGTACAAAGGAAAACCGCACCTAAAATAACAATTGCCGATGGCGAATTGTATATTAATTTAATAGCATAAATAGGATTAAAAGCTTTTAAAATATATGGCGCATCCAACAGATGATAAACGCCTAAAGTCCCCAAAGTTAAAAACCAAATCACCATAACTGGACCAAAAAACTTACCAATAAAGCTTGTCCCAAATTGTTGCACAATAAATATGATAAACAAAATAGCCAACGTAATAGGCACAACTGGTGGGTTATGGACAACCAATTCTAGACCTTCGATAGCTGACATCACCGTAAGCGAAGGCGTAATGATACTATCCGCAACCAAGGCTGCAGCTCCTATAATTGCAATAATGTATAACCATTTTTTACGAATTCTTTTCACTAAAGAATAAAGAGAAAGTATCCCACCTTCTCCCTTATTATCAGCTCGTAGTGCAATGATGACATACTTAAGTGTTGTCTGCAAAGTAATTGTCCAAATGATACAAGACAATGCGCCTTCGATGTATTCTTCCGAAATAAAACCTCCCGATTTCCCAGCATTGATGATGGCTTTCATTACATACAATGGTGAGGTACCAATGTCTCCAAAGACAATACCTAATGAGACGATAACGCCTAAAAACGATAGCTTCTTAATGTCTATATGACCGCCCGATGTTTGTGACATAGTTTGAAAAAATAAAGTGCAAATTTAATTTTTTTTGAATACTAAAATAGTTTTCGTCTTTGTTTTTATGCAATAAAAATAAGCCTTATTTAAAATAATCAACAAAAGACCATAACTTTCTATTTTTCAGATAATTAAAATCAAATTCTTTTGCGTAAGCTTCTCGCTCAAAAGATATGGCTCGATAAGCAAGATAAGGTTTTTTCAAATAAATAAGATGTAAAATGTATTCTGTAACATACAAAAAATAAAACGGCAAGATCAACAACTCCAATTGTTGTCGTATGTGTATCCGCTCATGATTAATCAAAATACGATTGTTGCGATCCTCTTTTCTTTGGAGAATAATAAACGGAAACAAAGTAATCCCCGAAATTTTCATACTTTTGAGAAAACTTCTCATCACGATAATCATAAAGCAAAGATATATTTTTTTGAAAACAATTTAACCTATGCCTAAAATTGAAATCAAAGAAAATGAAGACTTTTATTATAACGAGCAAGGTTACAAAGTTTTTACAGCAAAATTCCATCTAAAACGTGGGTATTGTTGCAAAAACGGATGTAGACATTGTCCTTATGGTTATGATAAAAAAACGGACACATTTTCTAATGTAAAAAAAAACAGCGACCCACAATGAAAAAATATCTTTTTATTCTAGGCTTAGCAGTAGCAGGATTGGTAACATCTTGTAGCCCTTTCCAAGTAAGATCGGATTATTCTGCAACGGCAAATTTTACGGATTATAAAACGTATTTATTCCGCACGGATGATTTAAAGTTAAACGATCTTGACCAAGATCGTGTTCTTAACGAACTTGCAAAACAAGTACAAAGCAAAGGTTTGACCTCATCGCAAACGCCAGACCTTATCATCAATGTAAAAGCATCTCACAAAAAAGTACAAGATGTACAGTCATCTTCGCCTTATGGCATGTATGGCTATGGCGGGCCTTGGGGCTTCGGTATTGGGATGAACAGAACATGGACCACCAACTACAACAGCGGAACTATCGTTGTTGATATGGTAGACGCTAAAACCAATAAATTGGTTTGGCAAGGTATCGGAAGCGGCATTTCTGTAGATTCTCCAAAATCCAAACAAAAACAAATCCCACAAGTGGTTGCCGAAATTATGGCTAATTATCCTCCTCAAAAAGGAAAATAAGCTTTTAGCTATCAAATTTTAATAAAGCCCTAAAAGCCTCAAAATGTCTTGAGGCTTTCTTGTTTTAATATGGAGTTACTCAGAAATCTTAATGCTCATCAGCTCTTTAGCTTCTTGCAACATTTGTTGTTCTTTTTCGGGGTTTAGATTTAATAGTTTTAAAAATTTTGGATTTTCTACAAATTCTTTTACTAAGATGCACCCACTTTCCAACAGTTTTGACTTTTCAACTTCGTTAATCGTTGTTAAACAAGTTACAGGATACAAAACGTTAGCATCCACTAAATTCTTTAATCCTCTATTCTGTGGATAATCCCAAGATAACATTTTTAGATTATAATATTCTCCAAAAGTCGTCGAATCGCTGGTGAAGTAAGCATTCGTCACCAACCAACCATCAGTAAACTGTGTCGTTGTCCCGAATAATTTATAATCAATTCCCGAAATATCTTTAATTCTCGATAAGACATACATGGGCGTTGTTACAGAAATTTTAGCATCATCAGTATTCCGGAATTTACATTCCATCCAATAGGTTTTCTCGTCTTTTTTTGCGATAACGTCCGCTTCATGCATCACCGCATGACCTTTGATGTGTTGTCCCGTTTCTGTTTGGTAACCTAAAGATTGAAACACCCGCGAAATCCATTGTTCAAAATAAAAACCAGCAGGACCAAGCTCAGACAAAGCCTTCTTCAAACTATAACGAGCAGCAACCGATCTCGAAAGCCCCTTCAAAGCTTCGAAAGCCATTTTGTAAAGTTCTTTCGTCGTGATGCCTTCGTAACATTTTGGGGTAATAAGTGTCACAATTTTATCAACATCTTCCACCGAGGCACCAGAGTTTTTGAGAGAGGAAGCAAGCTTAGTAACATCAAATTCTACCAGCTCGCCAAAATTATTTTTGATTTTCATTTTTAAAATTTAAACCTAAAGATAAGGATAATTGTAAATCTTAAAGTAAAAGTCTAAGCATTATGTCATGCATTAATCTAAAAAAATGCTTAATTTGCATAGTTAAAAAAATTAAAAAATGATTATCCAACCAAGAACAAGAGGTTTCATTTGTCTAACGGCACATCCTGATGGCGCGTTACAAAGTGTAAAAAACCAAATTGAATATGTAAAATCGAAAGGCGAACTAAAGAATGGACCTAAGAAAGTTTTAGTAATCGGTGCTTCTACAGGATTCGGATTATCATCTAGAATAGAAGCGGCGTTCGGATCTGGCGCAGCAACAATCGGTGTTTTCTTCGAAAAACCAGCTTCTGAAGGCAAAATGGGAACAGCAGGTTGGTACAATTCTGCCGCTTTCGAAAAAGAAGCAGTAGCTGCAGGACTTTACGCAAAAAGCATCAACGGTGACGCTTTCTCTGACGAGATTAAAAAGGAAACGATAGAACTAATCAAAAAAGACTTAGGACAAGTTGATTTGGTAGTCTATAGTTTGGCATCTCCACGAAGAACGCATCCAAAAACGGGTGTTGCGTACGCATCCGTTCTTAAGCCAATTGGCGAGCCTTTCACTAACAAAACGGTAGATTTCCACACAGGTGCTGTATCAGACATCAGCATTCAGCCAGTTGATAAAGATGAAGATATCGACAATACAATTGCCGTAATGGGTGGCGAAGATTGGAAATTCTGGATGGAAGATCTTAAAAATGCTGGTGTATTGGCGGAAGGTGTCAAAACTGTTGCTTACTCGTATATCGGCCCAGAATTGACTTTTCCGATTTATAGAAACGGGACAATTGGTCAAGCTAAAAACGATTTGGAAGCGACTGTTCCGGTGCTAAATGATTTATTAAAAGACCTTAACGGAACATCTTACGTGTCGGTTAATAAAGCTTTAGTAACACAATCTAGCTCTGCAATCCCTGTGGTTCCATTGTATATTTCTTTACTTTACAAAGTGATGAAAGCCAAAGGAACGCACGAAGGAACCATTGAGCAAATGGAAAGACTATTCTCAGAAAGACTTTATACTAATGACGGCATTGTACCATTGGATGAGAAAGGCCGCATCAGAATTGATGATTGGGAAATGGCTGATGATGTACAAGCCGAAGTTGCTAAACAATGGAATGCCGTAACAACAGAGAATCTTGCTGACATTAGTGACATCGAAGGTTACAGAAAAGATTTCTTCAATCTTTTTGGTTTCGAAATCGATGGAATTGATTATGAAAAAGATACTAACGAGAACGTGAAAGTCCCGAGTATTGTGGAATAATTTTGAAATCTAAACGCTATAAAGTCCAATGTTTTTCGTTGGACTTTTTTGTTGAAATTAGTTTTAAATCAAAACGTCAAAAACCAAACATGCATAATTGAAACCAAATTTTCTTATCTTTAGACCTCAGCAAAATTTTTCAAAACGCCTTATATGTCGACACTTTCGGAATTATTTATGTTTTATAATGTTGAAAATTTTTTTCCTGCAGAAAATATAAAATACGAAAAATCAATTTCAGGACTTTACAATTGGGACGATTATAAATATGGTCTTAAACTTCGAAAAATAAAAAATGTATTTAGCTGGATTACTGAGGAATTTGGTCAAATACCTTCCATAATTGGCCTGGCCGAGATTGGCGATGTTTCGGTTTTGGAAGATCTACAACAAGACGATTCGCCTTTGCGAAATCATCAGTTTCTTTACAAAAAATCCAATGACTCTCGAGGTTTGAGCGTGGCTTTGTTTTATGATGATGAAAAATTAAGACTTAAAAATTTTTACAGTTTAAGTTTTAGTATTTCGGAAAATCTACTTGCTAATACTCGGGATATTTTGCAAGCCGAATTCGAATACAACAATGAAAATCTTCACGTCTTCATCCTTCACCTTCCTTCGCAACGATTGCAGGATGAAAAGAAAAATCTGCGAAACAAAATCATAGAAGCTTTTAAAAACATTCTTTCAAAAATAATTGAAAAGCAAGAATCCATCATCATTATGGGCGACTTTAATGAAAACCCAAATGGTGAAAAAATCAAAGAGTTGTTGCTCGATACCTTTGGCAATAGCGTTTTTATAAATCCTTTTGAAAACTTATTTAACAATAATCAATTTTCATCTTTTTATGGTAGTAAAGGACTTTTGTTTGATCAAATTCTTTACTCAAAAAACTTACTTGAAAAACTAAACTTTACAGAAAGCCAAGCCTCCATTTTTCAAAACGAAAAAATCAGAGTCAAAAACTCCAAACATCCGTTGCGTACCTATTCTGGCTCCAGATATCTTAGTGGTTTTAGTGACCATTTTCCCATTCTTTTAAAACTTGAAAAATAACTTCTCAGAGATCAAAATTCTTCTTAAAAAATTGAAATAGATTGTCATTTATTTTTCTAATCATCGTCATGGATAATTAGATACACGCTCCTATATATAACTACGGTAGCTTTGCAAGCTCTATTAATAGCTTATAATAATAAATGAAAATCACATATATAGTCGCATTGATCTTGATCATAAAATCTTTTGCCTAAAGCAAAAATTTATCCAGCAAAGATCTGCAAGGTTTTGAAACCATAGAAACTCTAAACAAAGAAGGCTAAAACAATTAAGTTCTGAAATTAATAAAAACATTAGTAATAAAAAGGACGATCAAAAATTTATTTGGAGTGAAATCTACAAGGCTACCTCACTAACCAATCTCGACTTGTTTTATAAAAGTAAGCAATACATCAATATCGCTAATACATTTAATAGAAATTTAAAAGATCCTAAAATGGATGTTGCGATTTTTTAGCATTAGGTAGAAACTACAACGAGCAAGATCTATCAACATCTTTCTCTATCAACAAATTTAATCAAGCTTAAAAAAAAATACATAGATAAATATCAAAATGCTTAATCTAATAGGCTAACGTAAAAACAAATAAAATACTTGTTTTTTAGCACGTTCTATAAAGGTGAAAATTTCTGACAAACAAAAAACCCTAAACTATTTGTTATCAATAGATTAGGGTTTTACTATGAGGTGCCTAGCGGATTCGAACCGCTGTAGATGGTGTTGCAGACCACTGCCTAGCCACTCGGCCAAAGCACCCTTTATTTGGTGTGCAAATTTAATAAAATTTTCTTTATTTCAAAAGGCTTTTACGTATTTTTTATATCAACCTCTGATTTTCAAGGTGAAAACTTATTTCTAAAATTCTCTAGCTTACTAAATTCAGTTATTATCAGTATAAATTTAAGCAAAATCCTTACAATATCCTTATCTTTGCGTCACATAAAAATCTACAGTAAAAATGGAAAAATTCCAGCTCAATACAATCTCAGAAGCAATCGAAGATTTGCGTAATGGTAAAATGATTATTGTTGTCGATGACGAAAATCGTGAAAACGAAGGCGACCTTGTTGCGGCAGCAGAACTTATCACTACAGAGACGATCAACTTTATGACGATCCATGCGAGAGGTCTTATCTGTATGCCTCTTAGCGAAAAACGTTGCGATGAGCTTGATCTTCACTCTATGGTAAGCAATTCTACCGATCCTAAAGAAACGGCTTTCACGGTATCTGTTGACCTTTTAGGAAAAGGAACTACCACAGGGATTTCTGCTGGTGACAGAGCAAAAACTATCAAAGCAATTATGGATCCTGCTACCAAACCAACCGATCTTATGCGTCCAGGACATATTTTTCCGTTACGTGCAAAGGAAGGAGGTGTGCTAAAAAGAGCTGGTCACACAGAAGCCGCTATTGATTTAACAAGGTTAGCTGGTCTTAAAGAAGGTGGTGTTATCTGCGAAATCATGAATGATGACGGAAGTATGTCGCGTATCCCAGACTTGATTGAATTTGGTAAGAAACATAATCTAAAAATCGTCTCTATCGAAGATCTTATCCATTATAGATTAAGAAAAGGAACGATCGTTGAGCGCATCGAAGAACGTGATGTGAAGACACATTACGGCGATTTCAAATTCTTTGCGTTTGAAGAAAAACCAACAGAACAAATCCATTTTGCGTTAACAAAAGGAAGTTGGACACCAGACGAACCTGTCTTAATAAGAGTACAGTCTTCAAGTTCTTATTTTGATGTTTTGAGCCGTCTTAACAATGGCGAGCAACCGCTTTTAGAAAAAGTTACAGACCTCATCAACAACGAAGGAAAAGGCGCTATTGTCTTCATTAATAACGTTTCTAACACAGAGACAACACTTAGAAAATTACAACAATTCTTGAATTTCCAAAACGGACAAGAGCAATTCCCAACGATCCCTGCGAACTTTAGAGATTACGGAATCGGAACTCAGATTTTGAAAGATTTAGGAATCAGCAAGTTTAAAGTGATTTCTCAAAATCCAAACCTAAAACCTATCATTGCTGGCTACGACGTTGAAGTAACCGAAATGGTACAACTATAAAAAACCGAAATGGCTTAGTGATTACTAAGCCATTTTTATTTGTTCGAAACTACGAAAACCGTTTAAAAAATCTTTTAAAAGCATTCGTTTTTTGCCTTGCAATTGCAGCTCTTCGGGGTAGTAATAACCATCTTTGGTAGCAATTTTAAACTCATTTTTAGAAATATGAATTGTGCCTGCAGCATCATTGTGATTATTTAATTCAAATTTTCCTTTAAAAAGCTTTAAAGATTTTTCTTCATCTTCAATATTTAAAACTGTAAAAGCTGTTGGATAAGGCGACATACCACGCACAAAATTGTGGATAATTTCGGAGTTTTGATTCCAATTAATTTTTAAATCATCTTTAAAAATCTTGTAAGCCGTTTTTGGATTTTCTTTTTCTGGTTGCGGATGTTCGGTAAGATTTCCTAAAGCTAAACCGTCCAAAGTTTTAACAATTAATCCGGCGCCCATCACCATTAACTTGTCATGGAGGCTTCCCGCATTATCTTCTGGCAAAATATCAACTTCTTCTTGAAGTAAGATATTTCCCTCATCAATTTTTTCGTTGATAAAAAAAGTTGTAGCTCCAGATTTTGTTTCACCATTAATAATTGCAAAATTAATAGGCGCCGCACCACGATAATCTGGCAACAAAGACGCGTGCAGGTTAAACGTCCCCATCGGCGGAATCGAAAACAACATTTGGGGCATCATTCTAAATGCAACAACGACGAACACGTCAGCGTTAAGGGATTTTATATCTTCTAAAAATTCAGGATTTCTTAATTTTTCTGGTTGAAACAATTTAAGACCTTGTTCTTCTGCATATATTTTAACAGGCGAAGCATTTACTTTTTGCCCTCTCCCACTCGCTTTATCCGTTGCAGTCACCACGCCCACAACATCGTGATGTGATTTATGAATCGCTTCTAAAGCCGTTTTTGCAAATTCTGGTGTTCCTAGAAACACAACTTTTAAACTTTTCATTTATGAATTTATCGTATAAGTTTTATAATTCAACATTTTGATTCTTCTTAAATCTAAAAGAAAAATCAGGATTTCTAAAATGCTTTCTCGAGAATGAATTTTAAGAATCGCTACCAACTCGTTCAAGGTTCTTGGTTGATAAGTCAACTGTAACAGGATGTCATTGGTTAAGCTATTAGCACCTGCCGGCGCCTTTTTTTGACAATAATCGCACTTGCCACATTCGGCAGCATGTTTATCTCCAAAATAGCGTAATACAAGCTTCATTCGGCAATAATCTTGTGTGGTGACATAGTATTTCATTTGTTTCCATTTTTGAAGTTTATTTTCTTGTATTTCGGAAAACAACTTCCAATAGTAACCAAACAATCTGTTTTCATCACGCGGTTTCAGAAACCGAACCGCATGGTTTGCACCATCGAAATATTGGATATGTCCCGCTTTTTGTAAATCTTCTAATCGCTCTCTAAATAATTTGATATCGAAATGATTTTTTTCGCAGAAAGCTCTCTCACTGAAATGAACTTTTCCAGATGCCAAACCTGCAATATTTCTAAACAATAGCTCTAAAAAATGAGCGTCTTTTGATGGTAACAATTCAATATCTTGACCATTAACCAAAGATTCTATACTCGACGGACTCCAGGTATTTTTGTAATAAATAAGCTCTTGATTGTGCAAAAAATTGAGAACGTTAACGATCTTAGCACGCGAGGCTTTACTCAAGCTTTTAATTCTTTCAAGCTTGAGGGTAAACATTGGCTCGGGCAAATCGTGTTCAGCAATTTGATAAATCGAATACAGGTATCGAAGTATCGACTGGTATTCTTCCTTGGTAGGGATTTGATTTTTTAAAATAGCATCGAACTCATTTAGCTCTTGTTGATTCCAAAAAAGATAAGCGACCGATTCCGCACCATCTCTACCAGCGCGGCCGATTTCTTGATAATAATTCTCTATAGATGACGAGGGCGAGAGATGCATGATAAACCTCACATTATCTTTGTCGATCCCCATCCCAAAGGCATTGGTGGAAATCAAAACTCGAGAATGGCTGCTCTGCCATTGTTTTTGTAAACGTTCTTTATCTTGCCGAACAAGTCCAGCATGATAAAAATTAACATGATTAAAACCAGAGTTTTTTAAAAAGTAAGTAAGATCCTCTGCCTCTTTTCTGGTCCGTGTATAGATGATCCCCGCGGTTTTATTTTGGCTTAAAAAATCTTTTATTTTTTGATACTTGTCGGTGATATTTTGACAAATGATATTGAGGTTATCACGTTGAAAACTTTGCTTAAAAATATTGACTTTTTTTAACGAAAGCTTGGTCACGATCTCTTCGACAACTTCTGGTGTCGCTGTTGCTGTCAAAGCCAACATGGGCACCTTCTTAAATTCTTCTCTAAAGAATTTGATATTCTGATAACTCGGCCTGAAATCTTGTCCCCATTCTGAAATACAATGTGCCTCATCAACAGCGATAAAGGAAATATTAATTTCTGGGATTCTGCGTAAAAACTCCTGATTTTTAAGACGTTCTGGCGAGACATAAAGCACTTTTGTAAAGCCTTCTATACATCTATTGAAAACAGCCTCAACTTCGCCATCATCTAACTCTGAACTTAGAAACTCTGCTTCAATACCTAGATTTTCCAAGGCATCGACTTGGTCTTTTATTAAAGCTAAAAGCGGCGAAATTACGAGACATGTACCTTCAAGAATAATTGCAGGAAGTTGATAACAAAGCGATTTTCCGCCACCTGTGGGCAAAAGTGCTAAGGCATCTTTTCCATTGATCACCGATGTGATAATCTCCTCTTGGTCCTCACGAAATTCTGAGTAACCCCAAAATTTTTGAAGTTGCTCGTGTAAAAGTTGTGATAACTGGAATTCGGTTTTCATATCGTAAAATTAAACAATTACTAAAGCTTAAAAAAATAAAAACCGCTGAGATGTCTCAACGGTCTTCAATTTTATTGTAAAGTAAATTATTTCGCTTCGAAATAAACTCTTCTGTTAGCTCTGTTTTTCCATTCTGGACACTTATTAGCGGGCTCACATTCTGGATAAAGAAGGTCTTTTTCTCCTCTACCAACAGATTGTAACTTTGCTGCATTAGCGCCTTTTTTAATTAGGAAATTTTTCACATTACCTGCTCTTCTCTCAGAGAGTTTTTGATTGTATGCCTCAGTACCTCTAGTGTCTGTCGCACCTATAATAAGGTAAGAACCTGCTGATTGATTAATAGTTCTGACTGCGTTTTCAAGAATCGGTGTATTACCAGATAGAATTTTATCAGAATTAAGATTAAACTCGATACCTTTTAAGTCTAAAATAGCTTCAGAAATTCCATCATTGTTATTATACTTAATCGACTCTATTGGACAACCATTGTTTTCTACAGGACCAGGAACTGTTACACACTTATCGTAAAGGTCAATTACACCATCTAGATCAGCATCTAATGCTACACCAGAACCGTCAACTCTTGCACCTGCTGGTGTATCAAGTTGTCTATCCCAATCATCACAAACGCCATCGTTATCGGCATCTCCTTTTTTACAAACTTCCGCATCGTCAGTTTTGTCAGCAAGAACGTCTAGTTTATAATAGATCTCTTGTAATGGATCATGCCAGAATAAATGCGATTGATGTTTTCCAATATTATAAGTTACACCGAGTGCAGCTGTTAACATATTGTCAGACGTCTTATTGGTAGTATTCTGATATTGATTAATCGAACCATCAAATGTATTATCATTTGTCACGACATACATTGCACGAGCTTCCAAATCCCAAGATTCTGCCATTCTGTATTTAACCCCTGTACCAAACTGTGCAAACAAAGAACCTAATTTAAAAGGTTTCACCTCTGTAGCTAAGCTTTGATTATAAGGTTTACCAGGCTCTTGTAAGTAAGCACGATATGCCAAAGTACCAGCCCCAACATAACCATGTAATGCCCATCTGAAGTTGGATTTATTATCTACTCTTCTTAACAAGTTAGAAATATTAACATCAGCTAGTAATGAAATTGCGTCATATTGTGTACGAGCTGCTTTAACATTATCTAAATGATCTTTAGTACTAGCAAAACCTTGTCTAGTTTCTCCCTTGTCATATTGCAACTTTAATCCAAAAGCATGTGTAATCGCTTTATCAACACTGAAATAAGCTGAATAGCCAAACAATGTTTTACCAGAACCATTGTTAATAGATGTAATATTACCTGTCTGTATTAGCGCTGTACCAATACCAGCAGAAACCGCCCAATCATTAAATCTTTTAGAATCTTGAGTAAATGGTTGATAAGCTTCGGTACTAATACTGTCTTTTTGTTGTGCATTAAAACAAGCTGGTGCAAACAGCCCTGTCATAACAACTAATGTGAATATACTTTTTTTCATAATTCGTATTTTTTATTTTGATATAAAATAAACGCGACGATTCGCTTCGTTTTTCCATTCTTCGCAATTGCTGGCAGGATCACACTCTGGATACTTAAGATCAGATTTTCCGCGACCTTCAGCTTGAAGCATTGTTGCTGGCACACCTTTCTTAACTAAATAAGAAACAACGGCTGAAGCTCTATTTTTAGATAACTTTAGATTAAGTGGTACAGATCCTCTTGCATCAGTAGCACCAACAACCAAAAACTGTCGTCCTTGCACACTTTTCAGAACATCTGCTGCGTTATCCAAAATGCCATAAGATGACTTTCTAATAACCGCTTTATTTAACTCAAACTCAATTCCTTGTAAAGATTTATTAATTTCTTCTACCAGATTGTCTGACATGCTGGTCTGTGCTACAATAGGACATCCATTATTTTCTATTGGACCTGGTTCTGTCACACATTTATCATATAAATCTATAACACCGTCCAAATCGATATCTAATGCGACCCCCGCACCATCTACTCTTGCACCAGCAGGTGTATCTAGCTGTCTGTCCCAATCGTCACAAACGCCATCGTTATCTTTATCGCCATTTTCACAAACAACAAAATCTTTTATACGATTTTCTAAACTACTCGTTTTAGCATAAACATCTTGTAAGGGGTCAAACCAAGCTAAATGTGTTCTATTACTTTTACCTAGTTTGAAACTTAATCCTAGATTTACAGTAAATGCGTTGTCGGATCTTCCTGGATGGATTTGCATATAAGCAGCAGGATCAAAATTTTCATCATAAGCTCTACCACCTTGCGTACCAGATCCGTCGAATGCATCATCTCCAGAGAAGACATACATTGCTCTTAACTCAAGATCGATAAGTCTTGATAGATTATATTTTAATCCTAAACCTGTTGTCCAAAATACAGACGCTTGATCTAGTGATTGTTTAATATAGAATGGATATTTTTTGTACATCCCTTCATCACGCATGGTTGAAGTAAATCCTTCAATCCCGACACCACCATATGCATGAAGTGCCCATTTGAATTCTGACTTGTTATCAACGCGTCTCATCAAATTGGAAAGATTAACATCTCCGATAACTGCAATTTGGTCATATTTTGTATGGCCCACGGCAACGCCCCATTCTGGTCTTGCCATAATTTTTTGGTTCGTTTCACCTTTTGAGTAATTCAAACTAAGTCCAAAAGTATGTGTTATTTGTTTATCAATACTTACGTAAGCATTCCAACCCCAATTAATTTTCCCATCATAAAAAGATGTTAAGTCTGCTGCTTGCATAAAAGCGCCTCCACCTCCTACAGAAATTGCCCAATCTTTAAAAAGGCGACTTTCATTATCAAATTTTTTCGTTTCAGTAGACCCTGATCCGTAAGGATTAGAATTCTGTGAAAAAATTAATACTGGTAGGGCGGCAGCCAAAAGAATTAATTTTTTTTTCATATTGTGTTATCTATGTTATTATTTTAACTCTGCTAACAATTGTTGCGAAAACTCTCTTTCGTAGGCATGCTTTACATGAGGGATCGACAAATTTTCACATTCGAAAAAAATATTGTCATAAAAAACGATATCAATATCTATTTCTCGATCTTTATATTCCCCAAAAAAACGGCTGTCCTGTATCCTTCCCATTTCAACTTCTATTGCTTTCATAGATTTCAACAGCTTAAAAGGAGATAAAAATGTATTAATTTTCAATGCAATATTACAAAAATTATTACTACTATCAAATTCTATTGGTGATGTTTCCATGATTTTTGACATATTAACAATTGTACATCCAGAATTAACAATTTTACTGATAGCATTCTCAATCTGATGTATAGGATTATTTTTATTACTCCCGAGTAACAAAACGGCAACATGTTGCGACATATTATCAAACATTAATTATTTATGAAATCTTTTTTCAAGTATGTTGTGGCAAATATAGTTGCTTTTGTAATCTTAGTTGCTATTTTTATAGGAGCATTTATCTTCTTCGCTATTATGGGCGCTTTCATGGATAGTAGTGACTCCGTTAAGAAAAACTCTATTCTGACTTTAGACCTAAAAACTAAAGTTATCGAAAGTCCAAGTGACGAGCAGTTTTCGATTTTCGATTTTAAACAAGAATCAAAAACCATTACAAGTCTTGACCTTCAACAATCTATTATCAATGCGAAAACCGATGTTAATATTAAAGGTATTAGTCTAGAACTTGATAATTTCTATGCTGGCAACACGCAACTAGAAAGCATTCGCCACGCTTTAATCGATTTTAAGAAAAGTGGAAAATTCGTTTACGCTTATGGTAATAATGTTTCGCAAGCTGCTTATTACATAGGATCTGTAGCGGATCAATTCTACCTTAACCCAACTGGTGGTATCGAGCTAAAAGGTCTTTCTGCCGAGGTTGCATTCTTCAAAGATTTTGCTGATAAATACGGCATTAACATTCAGGTTATTCGTCACGGAAAATTCAAAGCGGCGGTTGAGCCTTTTATGTTAAACAAAATTTCTCCTGAAAACGAAGAGCAACTTTCGACGCTTCTTAATGACGTGTGGTCAAGAAGTTCTTCTCAGATTGCACAATCTAGAAAAATAAATCCAGCAGAGTTTAAAACAATTACAGACAGCTTGTACAGTTTTATCCCAGAAAATAATATCAAATACAAGTTAGTGGATAAGTTGATTCAGAAATCAGAGTACGACAATATTCTTCGCCAAAAAATTGGTATTAAAAAAGAGGATAAACTTAGTAAAATTTCGTTCCCAAAATATTTCGGAACTATCGATCAAGACTCAAAAGATGATAAAGTGGCTGTATTGTATGCAAGTGGCGAAATCAACTCTGGTAAAGGGACTCATGGTATCTATTCTGAAAATTTGATTAAAGAAATTAAAAAAGTAAAGGAAGACAAAAAAGTAAAAGCGGTTGTACTAAGAGTTAACTCACCAGGCGGAAGCGCCAATGCTTCTGACGAAATCCTTTTTGAGCTAGAACAACTTAAAAAAGTAAAACCACTTGTAGTCTCTTTTGGAGATTATGCAGCGTCTGGCGGATATTACATCGCCATGGCAGCGGACAAAATCTACTCTGAGCCCAACACTATTACAGGATCAATCGGTGTATTTGGATTAATGACTTATTACAAAGACATCGCAAACAAAAACGGAATCCGTAGCGATGTTGTCCAAACCAACAGCAACTCTAATATGTATTCGGCATTGCAAGGACCAACCTCTGGCACACTTAACATGATGCAAAAAAGTGTTGAAGGTACTTACAAACGTTTTGTACATTTTGTAACGACCAATCGTAAAAAATCTTTTGAGCAAATTGATGCGATAGGCGGTGGACGTGTTTGGTCTGGGACAAGAGCTAAAGAACTTGGTTTGGTTGACGAACTTGGTGGCATTAATCAAGCTATTGCTGATGCTGCGAAGCGAGCTAAACTTTCGAAATATAGCCTAAAAACTTATCCTGCAAAATCGAGTCCTTTCGAAGAAATTTTTGGAAGTATGGATCAGGAAGAGATCTCGGCAAAAATCTTAAAATCTAAACTTGGGGAAAGCAACTATAAAATCTTCCAACAATTGACAGATTCAAGACTACAAAATGGCGTAATGATGAGAATGCCTTATATTTTGGAAGTAAAATAAAAATACAGAACTAAATTATATTGTTAAAAAAGCCTGACATTCTTCGGAGTGCCAGGCTTTTGATTTATTATCAAATATCTTCTTAATTCGATTTTGTATTTAAAAACATTTAAAACTTATACGCAATATTCCAGCTAAATCCGAACCCGAATTTGCCCGAGCTACGTCCAAATCCAGGAACAATCATTGGCATAATATCTTCCTGCTTTGTTGTATACAGCAAATATTTTGGTTGAACATTAACATCGATAAAAAAATTGGAATCAAACAATTCCACACGTCCGCCCACAACTGCTTCTATCCAATAAGAGGATTGTGAAGATTCGGGTAAAGATTGTGTACCGTCTGCACCACCACCCGTTGCACGAACAGGGATTGCAAAATATTCTTGTTTATAAAATGTGCCAGCCAATTTTCCGCCTCCGTAAAAGCCGTTGTAAGGATTTTCTTTATCCATAGACAACATGTAGAAGCTTCCAAGTTTGAAGAAAGTTCCGCTTGCTTTCGCGTCGTAACCATTCTTTTGATAGATATTTTTATCAACACCAACATCAGCAACAAGATGCATCTTTTTAGTTAATCTTGTGGAGATTGTCCCTTGAAAAAGTTTTCTGTCCGAAAATGCGCTAACACCAGCATTAAGAACATCAAATCCTACAAGAAAATTAGGCTCGTACTTCCAAGATTTTTTGACGGTATCAGCAGGTTTTTTTTGTCCAAAAGCAACTAAAGACAGACTAAAACAAAAGATAGAAATGAGTTTTGTTTTCATCAACAATTTCGTTTTGATTAGATTGAACTTTTTTAACTGGGGTAGGTTTTACTAAATCGTAAGTCACATCTTTGTAACTCAATTTGTAACCACAAGCTGGCGACACATAGGCTGACTGTGTTTTGTAATTAACATTAACAATCGACGTATCTCCTTTGATTCTTGTTTTAAAATATAATTTGGTCGCCGTGCTATTGTCTACACGCAAAGGTATCAGCAACGAGTCGACTTTGGAACGCATTGTCAAATCTTTTATTCTTCCATTGCCGTAATCAACGCTCACATATAACGTATCGACGGTCAAAAGCTTGTCATTAATTTCTGTTTTAAATTTCACCTTCACACGAGGCGTGGCTTCCCCACTTACGCAGATGTCGTCATCGCTACCACAAGAGATTAGTGCTAAAGTAAAACCAACAGTTAATAATTTCAGAAAACGTCTCATGATTTTGGATCTAAAGTTTTTTCAATTCTAAAAATTAAATCTTGATAATGGTATTTGCTCGATTGATCACCAGCATTAAGTTTTGACGCTAATCTGGATTTAAGATCGGATAATCTTCCACGTACAAAAGCTGTAATATCGGTTTGATCATTATTTCTGTTATCCACCAATTTGGATAAACTCGACACAAAATTTCTTTGCAAATTACGACTATAAATATCATCATTATTTTTGAAAACCACATTTTCTAAATCTGATAAATAATCGATCACCGCATAATTTGCGCCTCCGACAGCTTCCATTTGATACATATTCTGTAAAACCATCGGGCTCAAAATTCTGTTAAACACAGTATTTTGCAAATCTTCAACCGTCTTTACAGGCATTTTCCCTGTTTTTTCGTAAATCGATTTATTTAACAACCAAGTTGGTGTTTGGAAGACATTTTTATCTAAAAAGCTAAGCGCTTCTTTTTGATCTTTTTTAGAAACTGTTTCGAAAATAACACCAGATTGTTCTGCGGTTTTTGGTGTTACATGACGTCCACCAATATATTTGGATACGTGACCAATATATCTTTTGAACTGGCCAGTCACCTGATCATACATCATCCCAAGATTCGTAAAATCTTCGTTAGGAGTAGCGGTCCATTGCTCAAGGTTTTCAACAATTCTTTTAAGATTTTTAAGTCCGTATTCGCTAGCCAACATTGCGTTATCTCCCAAAGCTTCACTTTGCAATCTTGGATCAAAAGTATCAGACTCGATCCCGAATAACAATCTTGGATTTTTGGTTTTATCAATAACCCATTGGTTGAGTTTTGACTTTTCAGAATCTGGTGTTTTTAAATCAAAGAAACGTCTATAACCCCATTCGATAGCCCAATTATCATAATCACCAATTCTTGGATAGATACCTTGTTCAGTAATGTTATCTTCTGGTTGCGCAACATAATTAAAACGTGCATAATCCATAATCGAAGGTGTATGTCCGTTTTCGTCCAACCATTTTTTATCTCTAAGTTTCTCAACAGGCACCATTGCACTCGATATAAAATTATGACGTAATCCCAACGTGTGACCAACCTCGTGCGATGACACAAAACGAATTAAATCGCCCATCAATTTTTCATCAAACTCCATTTTACGAGCTTTAGGATCGATAGGTGAAGCTTGTACAAAATACCAATTTCTCAACAACAACATCACATTGTGATACCAATTGATGTGACTTTCTAAAATCTCTCCAGTTCTAGGATCCGAGATTGAAGGTCCAGACGCATTTGGTACATCTGAAGGTTTGTAAACAATCGCCGAAAAACGCGCATCTTCTAGACTCCATTCTGGATCAGTTTTCGTATGTGGGATTTTAGCAACAATAGCATTTTTGAAACCAGCTTTCTCAAAAGCTTTTTGCCAATCGTTAACACCTTCCATCAAATAAGGAACCCACTTTGGCGGCGTCGCCGGATCGATATAAAAAACAATCGGTTTCGCAGGCTCTACCAATTCGCCTCTATTATATTTTTCAACATCTTGAGGTTTTGGTTCGAGACGCCATCTTTTGATAAGGTTAACACGCTTTACTCCTTGAGGATCCAAATCAAAATCGGTATAACCAACTGTGAAGTAGCCAACTCGCGGATCAAAATAACGTGCTTGCATTTTGTCTTCTGGCAACAATACAAAAGAAGAATTAATCTCTACGGTATAATTCCCGCTGACTTTTGGGACAATAGCTCCAGGTACTGGCGTTGCTGCACGACCTGTTGTTTTGGAAAACGTTTTGGTCGTGTTAATCTCAACATTGGTTGGGAAGGACTTCACATAATTAACGAAAGACATATTCTTCTGGAAAGCCCCAACTTTGAAATTGTCCTTCACCGTTGCACCAAAAGACACCATTTCGTTATCAGCATTCAAAACGTCTGTTACGTCGATAACAAAAGATTTATTTCCTTTTCCGTATGCTTTAACATCGAAAGACATCATAATTTCTTGGACGTTATTCCTAACAACTGATTGGTACATTTGTGAGGTCGAATCTGCAGCATAATCTACATAAGAAACCGAACGCAAAAGTATTTTATCTTTCGGGCCTTTTTCAAAACGAATAACTTTTTGACCAATTTGATCGCCGGCATAACCTGTCGTTCCAGATCGCATACCTGCGGCAGATTTAGTCAATCTTGTCACCATCAGAAATTCTTTATTTAGAACATTATCGGGTAACTCGAAGAAGTATTTATCATTAATTTTATGAACATCAATAACACCGTTATCGGTCACCGCTTTATCGGTAATTACATCTTTATAAGGTTTAACCGCTACTTTTTTATCTTTATCAGCGTCCGTTTTGGTTGCTGCTGGCGATTCTTTTTTAACGGCTGCCGAATCGGTCTGTGCCGTTCCTGTTTGATAAAAAAATAAAATAGCGGTCGAAATAATTAATGTTCTAAAATTCTTCATATACAATCTTCGTTATAATTAAGAGTTTGTTTAAAAATAACAAACCACAAAAGTACCGTATTTAACGACAATCGATAAAGTTCAAAAAAAATAAAGCTTTATACTTTGCATTTTTTGCTCTTTTAAAATTGCGCCTTACTTTTCCTTTTGTGGTCAAATGGATTAATTTTTAAAATTAAACAGACTCTAGGTCAACTTATTTAAAATTATTTTTTCTTTTTCGTCAAAAGTGCAATATTCTCCACGTGATGGGTTTGTGGGAACATATCAACTGGCAATATTTTCACAAGGTCGTAATCTTCCTTCATCAATGCAATATCACGAGCTTGCGTCGCCGAATTACAACTGACATACACCACTTTTTCTGGGGAAAGTTTAAGAATCTGTTCCACAACTTTTGGATGCATCCCATCGCGCGGTGGATCAGTCACCAGGACATCAGCTTTTGGATGTTTTGACAAAAACTCTGCTGTGAATACCTCCTTCATATCGCCACAATAGAAAGTACAATTGTCGAGACCGTTTAAAACGGCGTGTTCTTCAGCAGCGTCTATGGCTTCTTGCACCGCTTCGATACCGATAACATGTTTTGCAGTTCTAGCGATATATTGCGCGATAGTCCCTGTTCCTGTGTAAAGGTCGTACACCACTTCGTCGCCCGTTAATCCAGCAAATTCTAAAGTTTTTCGGTACAGGTTTAGGGCTTGTTTATAATTGGTTTGGAAAAATGATTTTGGACCGATCTTAAATTTAAGACCATCCATTTCTTCATACAAAAATCCATCACCAAAATACGTCTGAATATCTAAATCATAAACGCTGTCATTTCCTTTCGAATTAATTGCGAAAAGCAAAGTTTTAATTTGAGGAAACTCTTTTAATACAGCATCAAGAAGCAATTTTCTTTTGTCTTCATCTTCTTTAAACAACTGGAATAATAACATCCATTCGCCTTTCGAATTTTGACGAAGCATAAAAGTTCTCAAAAAACCTTCCTGATTTCGCACATCGAAGAATTCTAGTCCATTTTCTACTGCAAAATTCTTTACGAAAAGACGCATTGCATTAGACGGATCCTCTTGTAGAAAGCATTCTTGAAGATCAAGAATCTTACTCCATTGTCCAGGAATATGAAAACCTAAAGCATCTTTGCTATCAAGTTGTGCATCACTTTTTATTTCTTGTGGCGTCAACCAACGTGCATTGGAAAACGAAAATTCCATCTTGTTACGATAAAGAAATTGCTCTTCTGCACCTAAGATTGGTTCACAAACAAAATCGCTGAAACCACCAATTCTCTTGATGTTGTTAAGAACTTCACTTTCTTTAAAATAAAGTTGTTTTTCGTAGGACATGTTTTGCCATTTGCAACCACCGCAATACCCGAAATGAATACATTTTGGATCGACACGATCAGGCGACATTTCCAAAATCTCAATCGCTTGACCTTCGTAATAGCTACTTTTCGACTTTTTAACTTGTACATTAACAAGATCTCCAGGTACGGCTCCGCTAACAAAAATTGTTTTTCCGTCCTCTGCTTTAGCAACAGAAACTCCTTTCGCACCGGCAGAAAGGAGTCTGATATTTTCTAAAATTAAATTCTTTTTTTTCTTCATTAAGAATAAATTTCTATCTATTTAGTTTGTGGTTGCGCTGCTTCTGGTTGAGGCGCTGGCGCAGCTTGTTGTTCATTCCAATCAGGAGCAACTTGAGCTTCAGGCGCAGCTGGTGCTGCAATACCTGTTAATTTACTTAACATATCAATGAATTTTGGTTCTCCAAGATTATAATAAGTTGGACCCGCAATTTTACCATCTTTGTCAACTAACGTAAAACCAGGAATTTTAAATCCAAACACCGAATAATCTTTAGCAAATTTTGAGTTAAGACCACCGTCAGCATATACGTTAACGCCAGAAATTCCCTTCATCAAAGTTGGATATGTTTTATCAAATTGTGCTTTCGTATCATCAAGATTGACTAAGATAACATTCATTTTTGATTTATAATACTCAACAACTTCTTTTAGAACTGGGATTGTGCTTTGCGCGATATAAGGATTCCAAGAGGCATAGGTTACTACTAAAGTTGGTTTTCCTTTGAAGTCTGCAAGTGTCGTAGTTTTACCATCAGTTTTTAACAAAGCACTAGTAGGCGCGTCGGTACCTTTTTTAAGACCATATACTGCATCGAATGCTGCTTTCAAATCTTTTTTAACTTCAGTATTTTTAATATTGTCATCCGCCACTTTAATGACAGCTTCTGTGTTATCAGCAAACGGATTAAGATCGAATTTAGAAATCACAAAAGCCAACAAATAGTCTTTAGTGTCCTGAGAAAATTCTGATTTTCCCTTTAAATATTTAGCAAAGATAGAAGACATTGACGCTGTATTCTTATCGCTTTGCGCCAATGCAAATTTTTGGAAGTCATTACCAATCTTGTTTAACAAATAGTTGCGGTATAATGGCAAATTTTTAATCATCTTATCACCATCAGCTTCCAATGACTTGGTATAATCTTTAAATGCTGTAGAGACTTTGAAGTTGGGTTGTTGTATAGCCTCACCATGATTAGCCTCATACTGACTAAGGAAAGTCAAAATATGCGTTTTAACTTCATCTTTCTTAAGCGTTACAACATCAGAATCGGCTTTTGTTTTAGACGCAGCTTCATCGATATTTCTAGTCAAATCATCGCTAATTTTTTTAACCTGAGTTAAGAATGATTTTTCATCTTTAGAAATAATGCTCATATCCAATTTTCCAAGATATTGCTCCATGTAAGCCTGAGTTTCTTTCAAGAAATCATTATTAGCCTTAGCATCTCCTTGGATTGTAAAGATGTTCGGGAAAGACATCGCATCTCCCGAAATATTAAGAGTCTGTCCTTTTTTAAGATAAACGAAGGCCATTTGACCAGCATAAGTCATAGCGTACATGCCGTTCTTTGGAGCTTCAAATTCTCCAGTAAAATTACCCTTAGCATCAACACCCATATTAATTAATGGCAAAGTCGCAACCCCCGAAGCATCGATAAATTCAATACGTTCTAAAGGCGAACCATTTTTGATAACACCGTTAACTTTCACTTTCTTAGAACAAGAAACCGCAAACAATGCAATCATACATAAGAACAAAATTCTTTTCATAACTTGATTAAAATATTTGATTGCAAAAATATGCTTATTTAAAAGAAAAAAAAATAAAAAAGCCGATTTTCACAAATATTAACAACAGTATATCTATTACAACAAATAAAATCGTTAAGAAATCACTTATTTCTGCTACTCAATCAAAAATAAAGATATCATTTCACTCATTAAAGTCAATATTAAAAACTCTTGTCGCTTGCTTGAGATTCTAGAGAAAGCCTATCTTTTCAGCAACAACAAGAAGTCTTATAAAGCTTTATATCCATATGGTAATGAATTTATTTTTATAACAGAGTATTTCCTATATATACAACATAGAACCATTTCTTTTTTTTTGAAATAGAGTCTCCAATTTTCAAATCATAGTATAAGGTCGTATTTTGCCCGTCTTTATTTGTTAGCATTGTGAAATTATGCTGCGAACTATCCTGATATATGTTTAGTACAGTCGTATATTTTTCTAACTGTAAGATTCTCGATTTAAATTTTTCATCATACCGATTAAAATAGTAATATACAGACGAGATGATCAAAAAAAATGTTGAAAATAAGATACTTACTAATATTAATTTTTGTGATTTATCATTCTAATGGTTTATTATGGTATGTAACCTAAAAACCTATTTATCAATTAGCCTTATACCCATAAGGAAGTAAGTTGATTTGAAGTATAGAGTCATTCCTAAAAATATACATTAAAGAATCGTTCTTATTTTTTGAAATAGAATCTCCAACTTTCAAATCAAAATATAAAGTTTTTCGCTCACCGGTAGCATATAAAACGGTGGTAAAATTATGATTAGAAGAATCATTATAAATTTGCAGTACTTTGGTATGTCTATCTATTGATGTATTCTTTTTTTTTGTTATTTCATCTGATTTTAACATTATAAAAACAAAAAAAGCTCATCAACAAAGTTGATGAGCTTTTAAAAAAAACTGGCGGCGACCTACTCTCCCGCTTTCGCAGTACCATCGGCGCTAGAGGGCTTAA
>JBJZOS010000019.1:0-4413 GCA_046269235.1 Chryseobacterium sp. TY3 | reverse complement strand
CTGCTAATGTTGTACTTTTTCGAAGCAAAGTTAGCCGATATTAGTCCATTTGCAATTTGGTTGATGACGAAAATTTTGAACTCAAATGAAGTTTCTTTGCCATTTCTTTTTCGACAGGTGTCGTTGTTTTCTGTTTCCATAGGATACTAAAAGTGTTTAATTTTTAGTCAACCTATTTTGGTACGATAGTTCTGGTTACATTGCCACTAACGGAAAAAGTATTGGCGAAGGACGGGCTACCTTGCAGACAATTTCAAAGGAAAACCGAACCTGAGCAAAATGCTTTTTCAGATTTCTAAATTACTGAAAAAAGAAATATGAAAAGCATTTTTGCGAATTTTGTTAACTGAATGCGCAAAGACAATATTCACCCCGTCTTTTGCCAATACAATGTTATCTGCAGGTCTTTTTTACCTTATCGACCTTATATATTCAGCAATATTTTTTTCGTAGGCTTTATCTTTCTCAAAATTATTTCTAATTTTTGTTAGTCGATTTATTTTATAATTGGCATTTAACAAAATTTGTTTTTTAAGTTCTTTTTTTATCCTGTTATCTCTAAACATAAAATTAATTCTCACAAAGAACTCTTCGTAAATCATTCCCAAAGCCAAAAAATAATAAAATGGGAAAGATAGTACAGTCAAAATAATCGGTAAGTAAATAGTTTTAATATTTTCGCTTGTAAATAGTTTGTCATACTCTCCAAAGATTCTAAATATTATATTCATCAAGAAAATAGAGCCTATAATTGAAAGAATAAATTGTAAAAACTTGTTGACTTTTATATGTTCAGGGTTATTTTTCATTGAATGTTTTGAATATTCATATAGTATGAATGTAAATGAAATGATTGGTACCAATATAAGTTCTGTTATAAGTCCAAAGGTGTAAAAATTCAATAAGAATTCAAGAAATATTATGATTTTCAGATTATCTTTTAGAATTTTAGAAAAGTAGTTTGTATTTGATATTTTATTTACATTAAAAAACACAATTATACCTGCAGAAAAAAGCCAAATTAAAGTGTCTTTAAAAAGATTGTAATCCCAAAAATTAATTTTTTTGAGAATATAGACAATTCCAAAATTGTACAGGAAAAAGAAAATTAAAGGAAATAAAATTTTATAATTAAATAAAAGTTTTATAACATTTAAAAATTCCTTTCTTGCAATGTAAATCAAAATCGAGAAAACAACAATTGACCAAATTAAAATTGAAATTTCGCGAGTGGACAAAATATTAATAAATTCTTTCATACACGCTGTTTGGTAGACTTGCAGATAACGGGAAAGGGCTTTGCGAAGGAGCGGATTAGAAAGACGAAACTTTCAACTTTGCACCAACTGTAGCAAAACCATTTTTTATTTGCTAATTTACTCTTTTTCGGCAAAAAAAATGGTTTTTGCGGATAAAAAGGACAGACCTTGAACTTTGCACTTAACCCGCTCTTTTGCAAAACCCATGTTAGCGGCTGGCCAATTTGTTTATCCAAGCCATTCAATAATTGGTTTTACAAAATTTGGAATTTCAATTCCATTATCTTGAGCCATTAATTTTGCTCTTTGAGTTTTATTTCTTCCAAATTTTTGACAGTATTCAATATACAATTGTTCTCCATAAAAATTTTTCAATTCATTTTCATAATTTTTTTCAAAAGAAAAAACTAAAGCACCTTTTTTAGAATAATTGTTAAGTTGTTCATTATATTCTTGTTCCTCATCCTTTTTTCCTGAAAAATCAGAACTATCTGTATCATAAGCAATTGCAACTGGAATGTCAAATGATAAAGCAAGTTCAAGAAAATCTATAATATTTCTTTTGCCTCCAACTTCTACAATTGTTCCTCCAACCTTATCAAAGTCTAAACCCATTCTTGTAGCAAACTCTGGGAATGCAAGTTTCTCAGTATCTCCTTCTACAATTAATAACTTTTTAGCGAAGAACATTTCACTTCTTGCTGGATTTAGCTCTTTTTTGTATTTATTCTTCAATTCCTCGGTAAAAGTTAAAGTTGATTTTTTAATTTTTGTTCCATTTTCATTTTTTGAGACAATTGCAATTTCATTAAAATGTGGTATTGTAACAAAGTTTGGTGAATGTGTAACATATATGACCTGATTAGTTTCTCCTATCTTTCTGATTGTTTTATAGAGTGAACGTTGCATTTGAGGATGTAAATACATTTCGGGTTCCTCAATGAGAAAAAGTGCTCCATTTCTTCTTCTTTCCTCAAAGGATTTTAATATTGCTAAGACAATAGCATTTTGGAAGCCCGAACCCAACTCTGTTGCGTTAATGCTATAATCATACTCATTAATGAATAATTCTAATGATTTATAAAACTCTAAAGACGTTAGCGGATTAAAAAATAAGTCTAATTTGTCTGCTTCCGTCTCAGGATCAAAACCAAGTTGTTGTAATGCGTTGGTTTTAATTGATTTTTCTAGGCTTTCAAACTCGTCTGTTCGTAATGCTTTAATTGCTTCTGAGATGCATTCTTTAAATCTCTCTATTCTTGAAATCTCTTTCTCTAATTCAGTTCCTTGATATACTACAATTTTATTGTTTTCGTCTTCAAAGTCTTTGTTAATATCTTCCATTAATATACCTAAAAGAGAGTTTTGACTTCTTGGAAGATGATATTTGAGATTTCTTGACGATGAAATATAAATTACTGGTAAATTCTCTTGCAAATCCTGTGGAATTGAAGCAATTGGTACAAGTTTCGGAGATTCACCTTTAGCAGGTCTTTTTGCAAATCCAAAAACTGGTTTACTGTTTAATTGTAAACAGTTTTTTTCCAATCGTCTTTGACCTTTACTTTCTCCAATTTTATAGCGTGTAAATAGAAATTGTATTCTTGGGATTTCTACCGGAATTCCTTTAAATTGTTCATAAATGTATGGCTCTTCGAAGATAATATCTATTGTAATATCTTTGTCGTACTCCTCTTTAAATACGTCTTGCTCACTGAATGTATTTTTAGTTACCCAATTTTTACCAAGTACAGTATACAAAGCTAAAAGAATATTGCTTTTACCTGAATTATTAGGTCCAATTAATGCATTTACGTTTTCAAAACTAACTATAAGAGGTTCTTTAATTGACCTAAAACCTTCAATGTAAATTTTCTTTATTTTCATTTTCGGAGCGCGATGTTTGTGGATGGCTTGCCGCTAACGGAAAAAGTATTGGCGAAGTGCGGGCTAAAAATGAACAAATGTTCAATTTCGACCAAACGTAGCCATTGCTTTTTTCGGATTGTTAAATTACAAAAAATATCAATACGAAAAAGCAATGGCGGATAAATGTGGAGAATTTTTCAATTATCCCTTCATCCCGCATTTTGCCAATACTATGTTATGTGCAGTAATGATTATCCTTTTTATGTTCGAATTTATAAATGGCGTGTAGTATTTCTGTCGATTTGGTAGAATTTTCAACTCCATAATTTTCTTGTGTTGTCTGTGTAAACCCAAACCAATCTGTAAATCTGTAAAATGTTCTTACTTCATAGCAACTAAAAAATTGACTTTCTTTACTAGTATTAAATTCTGTTTTGAATAATTCATTAAACTTATAAAATACCATTTTATATTTCTCGAAATAAAATTTTTTTTTTGCACTTGATTACCAAATTTCATCAAACAATAAATTGAATATAAATTTCCATATTGTGCAATTGGTTCATCTGGATAACCGTCGTTTATAGACCAATTAAAATCAAATGAAAATGTTGTTAATATTAATTTAAATAGAAATTCCCTGTCCTCAAGATGTTTTTCACCATTTTTAGTTAAAGATAATTTGTTATCTCTTTTTTTAATTAATTTAGCTATTTCACAAACGTATCGGGCATTTTGTATTGCAATCGAATCTTGTTCTTTGGTTAATTTATAAATTCCCGATTCAATAAATTCTTCTGTGATAAACTTGTGATCATACAATTCTACCATAGTTTTCTTTGGCAACGCACCAAGTGGAGTTAATTTTATGTAATTATCTCGTTTAATAATATTTAAAAATTCTTCACAAATTCTGAAAAACGGAATTGAATTTAAAATATCAATATTAATATTTTTTTGAAATTGTATAGGACAATTTTTACCGAATGGATGATGTATTAATTCATGAAGTTCAAAAGGTGACAATCCAGAAAATTTTTCGTCTGGTTTATTATTATATTCATAAATTTTCTTGTCTATTCCTTCTATTGACATAATGTTCTTGTATTATCCTGAAATAGTTGACACATTTTTCAGTTTTTTTGTGGTTCTAAATTAGGATTTTTTTTCGTTTGTAGGATTTATATTTTACATTTTCTTTGAGGTGCACTTTTGCAGGGGTTTGAAAATTGAGTGAAAAGTGCAATCGATGGTTGTTGTAGAGGTTTACAGCTTGCTGGGTCAT
>JBJZOS010000018.1:0-4906 GCA_046269235.1 Chryseobacterium sp. TY3 | reverse complement strand
GAAATACAAACAAATCTTTCTATTATAAATTTAACCCCGCATTTTGCCAATACTATGTTAGCTGTAGTTATATTATTTTTCATTAATAACCATTATTTTTTTGTCATTAAACCTTGTGATGAGCCAGCTTTTAAATTTTGATTCGTCTATATTTTTTTCACTTTTATAGATAATTGCAGTTCTTGTAGTTATCGAATCTGGCTTTTTATAATTATGTATTTTTCCAAAATATATTTCATTAATTTCAGGAAAAAGTATTTTAACTTCCTTGTTAATTTCGTTATTTCCTACTTTGTAAGAATTTATTTCATTCGATAAATTGTTGATTTGTAAATCTTTCTCAGAGATGTTATTTGTATTCTTCTTTATTTCCGCCAATATATCTTTTCTTAGATCAGAAGTGTTTTGTTTAATTTCTAACTTAGTATTTGTTAAATTATAATTCAATAATTTTTGATTAAGAATTATTATTTCTGTGCTATCGAATTTTTTACTTAATAAAGCTAATTGTATTTTTTTAGGATTAGAGTTATAATCTATATTTTTATAAATGATTGTATATCCTTTGTTATAAAACTCATTATTTATAAAATTTTCTGTGCTTTGGGAATATTTTTTTTCTTGTAATAAAGTATATGCAAGATAGAAACTTGGAATGATCATTAGAGCCATTAAAAGATAAATTGTTGTTTTAACTTTTTTGTCGAAGTTTTTATTTTCTGTTTTTATTGGTTCGTATTTTAAATATTTAATTATGAGGAAAGTAGAAATTCCTATAAAAAAACAGTTGATCGAATATAAATATAATGCTCCTGCAATATATTTAAAATTTAAAGTCGCTAATCCAAAACCGGCTGTACAGAGTGGCGGCATAAGAGCCGTGGCAATTGCAACACCAGGAATTGGATTTCCTTTGTCGATACGTGTTATGGAAATTGCACCTACAATTCCTCCAAAAAAAGCAATTAAAACATCGTAAATAGTGGGTGAAGTTCTGGCTAATAATTCCGATTGAGCCTCTTTAAAAGGACTTATATAAAAGTATGTTGCAGATACAATAAAACCAACCAGAGTTGCAATAAAAAGATTTTTAATTGATCTTTTCAGTAAATCGAAATCATAAGTGGCCAATGCAAATCCGCTTCCAACAATAGGTCCCATAAGTGGAGAAATAAGCATGGCACCAATGATTACAGCAGTTGAATTAACATTAAGACCAACCGATGCAACTAAAATTGCAAATGCCAAAATCCAAAGATTTGCACCTCGAAATGAAATATTAGATATTATACTTTCTCTTACTTTTTCTGGTTTTTCTTCACCTTGATGTAGGCCAAACAATTTTGTAAAAAAATTCATAAGTACAATTTTTAACAAAATAATAATATTTATGATTATGTTCCAAAAATAATTACGGCTAACGGGAAACGGCTTTGCGAAGGCGGGGCTAAGAAAGCCGAAACTTTCTATTAAAAACCGAACTGAGCAAAAACTATTTTCGTTTTTTCAAAATTACAAAAAATAAAAAAAACGAAATGGTTTTTTGCGGATAAATTTTACAAAACTTTCACCGCAAGGGAACTTCACCCCCGCTTTTGCAAAACCGATGTTAGCAGAAGTTTTTTTATTGGCTATAAAGTTTTTCAAACTTAGAATATGACTCTATATCTTGAAAATTTCTTGAATATAATTCTTGATATTTTTCCTGTGTTTCTTCCCTCAAAAATTCGTTAACATCAATTATTTTTTCAAAATTTACAACAATTACATCTTCATTCTGATTTTTGTAGGTAGTTTCACAAGATTTTCCATATTCTTCTAAAACAGTCCTTGCTTCATCTATATTTTGTGACTTTATAGACAAATATGTCTCCTCAAAACTGCAGTTATTCGTCGTTTCATTTTTGGTTCTCAAAAGAACTATTCCGAAATATTTTTTCATAATATTATTTTTTAAATCTGTTGTCATTTAATAATTTCCAAGCCTTTTTGTGATCCGCAGAGGTGCCATTTTTTACTTCTCTAATTTTTACATCATAGAATTGACCTGGGAATTCTGAATTAATTCCACCTTTTCTACATCTTCCAATAAAACTTCTACAAGTTTCGTCAAGATTTTGACTTGCGTCGCAAGAACTCTGAAATACAAAAGTTGGTTTTCCATCAAATGGTTTTTGCTTTTCAAACGAACTTAAAGTAATAAAGCATACAAATAGCAATACTAAATTAAATGTCTTTTTTCATTTTTTTTAATTTTATAGTTTGGATAAAAATATAAAAATTTATTCATTGATAAAAATCTTTTATAGTTATTTTTCACTCTTTTAAGACGATAGTTTTTATAAAATTTCTGCTAACGGAAAAAGTATTGGCGAAGTGCGGGCTAAATTGGACGAAAAGTTCAATTTCGACTAAGCGTAGCCGATATTTTTTCCAACTCAGCTAAGTTAATAAAAAATAGATGAATTGGAAAAATAGCGGCGGCTAAAAAAGTAGAGTAGCTCAACTTAGACTTTAACCCCGCATTTTGCCAATACAATGTTAGCCGTAGTTCTTTTACATTTCTAAATTTTCAGTTATTGATAGAATTTTTTCTATTTCGTCTTTGAAGATTGAAATCATTCCACCATCAGTTATTGCTATCATTGCTTCTTTATTCCAATTAGGGTATTTAGGAAATTGTGACCAAACCCAAAATTCATTGTCATTTTTGAAATGTTTTTTTAATTTATTAAAAGTCTCATCATTACGAATTTCTCTGTCTTTATGAACAATTCCAGTTATGAGATTTCTTAAACCTCTTGCTTCAAATTCAAAACCTATTTTAAACGTTTTCCATTTTGGATGAAATATTATGAAACTCGAATATGCCGTATTTATTCTATCATATTCTGCAACATCTAATTCTAAACCAAGTTCTAAACATAAATTGTTTAATTGATGTAAGAAATTTTTATTTACTAAATGATTTTTAACATCATTCAATCTTTCACCAATAGTAAAAGTAGCATCAATATTTTCATTTAAGCTCAATATTTCAATTATTTCATCATTCATTTTGGATAAGGTTGTGTTATTTGTTAAATATTTTAAGTGATTTATATATTGAATAAGAGTCTCTCTAATTACAGGATTTTTTGCCGCAATTTCCACACATCGTTCAAGCCAATTAATCATAGTTTGACCATAAGATATAAGTTTATAGTCAGAATCTTTAGCGCTAAATTCAGAGGCTTCATCTCCGTAAAGTGTTAAATATAATAAAAGATGATTTTTGAAATTTTGTTTTGCAAATGTTTCGTATCGTTTTAATTGATTTTGTTGGTCATTTGCATATATTTTATTTTCTATAATAATACACTGATTAATATTTGTGATTAAAATATCAATTCGACCAAATTCTCCTACAGAATACTCAGGTATAACCTTAATATCTTGCAATGAAAAGAAATAGTCATTATCAATTATCTTATCTTTTATTAGAGTTTGGATAAATGCATCTAAAAATTTTGTTCCGAAATTATGTGATGAATTATTACTTAAAAGTTCAGTAATAATTGATGAATGAGTGACTTCATAATGATTTACTCCACAAATTCTAAAAATATTAAATCGTTCTTCTGATAAATTTGAAATTTGATTCTGATATTTATTTAATATTTTAATTTTCCCTAAAAGTTGAATCATTTTAATACGCTGTATTTTATAGAATTACGGCTAACGGGAAACGGATTTGCGAAGGCGGGGATTTTACAGCCGAAATTTCTATTAAAACTGAACCAAGCAAAAACCATTTTCGTTTTTTCAAAATTACTAAAAAATAAAAAACGAAATGGTTTTTTGCGACTAAAAAAGCACAAAACTTTCAACGCAAGAGAAATTCACCCCCGCTTTTGCAAATCCGATGTTAGTGGCAGTGTATTTTAATTTCTTTTGCTGTCTTTCATATCTTGTGTCGTATTATTTTGTCTGATTTCAACACTTGTATTTTGTCCTTGTAGAATTGGACAGTCTTTCGCAAGAATTGTAGCTCCTTCAATATCGTTTGCATAAACAACAATATATCCTGCCAAAGATTGCTTGTCAGCAACATAAATTTCATCGGATATGTTATTGTCTGATTTTAATACTCTACCAATGTGAGGTAAAAATGAATTTCCACCACTGGCTAATTTTCCTTGGTTTAAAATACTGTTAATCCATTTCATCCAATTGTCCATATAGGTTTTCATTTGTTCAGGTGTTGGTGGCGTTCCGCTTGTCAAATTCATTCTGAAGATTAAGGTAAATTCTTGCATTTTTTTTAATTTTAAAAGTTTGAAATGCAAATATGAAACTACTTTTTGCAGTAAACATTGATATAGGTCAAAATCGGTTATTTAGATTTTAGCCTACTCAAAGTTTCGGGTTTTATATCGAGAAATGATGCAAGTACTTTATTAGAAAGTTTCTGTATTAGAATAGGATTGTTTTTCAGTAGTTCTTCATATCTCTGTTTTGCCGTTAGTGTTACTAAACTTTCAATACGTCTATTTTGAAAAGCATAAGCCATTTCAAGTATTCTTTGATAAAATATTTTCCACTTGTCAAATTGTTGATTTAACTTGAAAAAGTCGGAATGTGAAATTGCTAACAGTTCAGTATCTTTTTGTGCGTCTATAAATTCGGTACTCTGCTTTTGGGTAGCAAAACTTGTTAAAGCTGTTCCGATAGTAAAATCTGTCATTACATATCGGGTTTTTTCTTCACCGTCTTTGTCAATAAAATATGTTCTTATACAACCTGTCATGTTCCAAAATAGGTTGACCATTTTTGGGGTTAATTATAAATTCAAATATAGATGATTTTTGTTTTTTTTCGAGAATAAAATTTGGAAAAATTTCCATTTCTTTTTCCATCCAATTTT
>JBJZOS010000017.1:0-20647 GCA_046269235.1 Chryseobacterium sp. TY3 | reverse complement strand
TGATCCGGTAGTTCAGCTGGTTAGAATGCCGCCCTGTCACGGCGGAGGTCGCGGGTTCGAGTCCCGTCCGGATCGCATTGCGAGATGCAAGTGACAACAAATCCCACTAAATCATGCGATTTAGTGGGATTTTTGCTTTTCGGAACAGTCAAAACATTCATTAGTTCTCAAATCGTAGGGGATAAATTCGGTTACCCTAAATCAGCCCGATTCCGGATAACCGAATTTATCGAAAATAGCCTGTACAAAGGGTGTTCAGAGAATGAACATCTTGTGGCGGGAAATTATTTAAAATAATTTTAACCCTAAAAAAATAGAGAAATGAATGCAAAAATTTCAATCCTCTTGTACGCGAAGAAGGCCAAAGCGAGCAACAACGGACTAATCCCGATCTATATGCGGATAACCGTGGACGGTAAGAGGCTTGAGATCAGTTCCAAAAGATTTGTACAAATCGAAAAATGGATCCACGACCTGAGCCGGATGAAGGAAAATTTGGAGGAGGCAAGGTCTGTAAACAGCTATCTGAACATCCTAAAAGCGAAAGTTTATGGCGCACAGAAGGAAATTATACAGGACAATGAACTGGTAACGGCTGAAACCCTGCGCTGCAAACTTCTCGGTACAGAAAAACGAGCGAGGATGCTTGTGTCAATATTTTTAGACCATAACGACAAGATGGAGAAACTCGTGGGGAAGGAATTTGCCTTGGGAACTTTGGGAAGGTACAGAACCTGCCTGAGCCATATACAAGAATTTTTAAAGTGGCAGTACAGAGTTTCGGATATCGACATCAAAAAGATTGATTTTGCGTTTCTTAATGACTTTGAATTCTTCCTGCGTACCGAAAAATCCTGTAACAATAACTCTGCGGTAAAATATTTGAAGAATTTCGGTCAAATTATAAGGATTTGCCTGGCAATTGATTGGGTGGAAAAAGACCCCTTCCTCAAATAAAATTCTAAATTTGACGAGGTAACACGAGTTTATCTACCCGAGTACGAAATCCAGCGGCTTATGGATAAGGTCTTTAAAAACGACCGCCTATCACTTGTAAGGGACATTTTTTTGTTCAGTTGCTTTACTGGGCTTGTCTGTGTCAATACGCAGCAACTGACTTGGCAGAATGTGAGTATCAGACTGGATGGGAATAAATGGATTTTTACCAAGCGGCAAAAAAACCAAGATGGTGTATCTTACGCAATGTGACTCTGCACGATGATTTATTTTTCACCTTCATTAGCTAGGAGATTAACCTATAGGTTTGTGAAAATGTATAAAAAATTAACGACCTGACTTACATAGTTAAAAGCTATAAAAACATAATGTCCTCCACTATAGAAGCCAATCTTGACGGATTATCAACATGGGAATCTTTGTAAACGCTGATAATAAATGGTGTTCCAAAATCCTAAAAAATATATTATGAATCATTGTTTTTATAGTTGGAAAAAACATCCCTGAAACTTTGATCTAACAAAAGAAAAAAGTTGCGAAAAAAAAGAAAATTTATTTTAGCAAGTTCCTCAAGACACATCTAATATCAAATAAATTTTCCCAACCTCGCCCAAAAATTATTATATTTGAAAGAACACAATGTCCAAAATAAAAATAATTAATATGGGCGTACTCATCACCAACGAAACGGTGAAGGAACTCTTTCACATCGCGCAGTCTATCGCTCGCGAAAACTACAACGCCACCTTTGGTAAGCCGCACATCCTGCAGGCATTAATGCACAACGAGATCGGCTTGAAAGGATTTTTAGAAAACCTTGGCAAAGATCCAGGTTATATTTACGAATGGTGTGAAGTGCGTATAGAAGATTATCCGAAAACAGGCAGGCTCACAAAGAATCCCGAAAAAGACGAAACTGTCGACCGAATTTTAGACGAAGCCGATGAAATCCGCATCAGGCTTGGGTTGGATGAGATTTCCGCAATCTGTATTCTCGCGGCAGTCACAAAATCGAATGTCGGCTTTACCGCACAAGAACTAAAATCCTTACCGATTCGCGAACACGAAATTCTGAATTTTTATAACGACGACGAAACCAAGATTAACCGTCAGGAAAATTTGGTTTTGGGCGAAATTCCACAAAATTCAACTTCCACGCCGGCAATTTCTGCCTACTGCATCAACAGAACCGAACAGGCCAAAGCTGAAAAATTGAAAAAATTATCGGCAGAGACCGCGAACTCCGGATGCTCATCGAAATCCTTTGCCGCCGTACAAAGCCCAATGTCATCATCGTGGGAGAGCCCGGTGTTGGGAAAACCGCCCTTGTAGAAGGCTTTGCAAATGAACTTGCGGACGGTAATATGCCCGCAATTCTAAAAAATGCCACGCTTTTGGAGCTGGACAACAGCACACTGATGGCGGGAGCGTCCTACAAAGGCGAAGTGGAAGACCGATTGAAAAAAGTAATCAACGAATGTAAAAAATCCGGAAAAACTATACTTTTTATTGATGAAATCCACACACTTTTGGACAGCAAAGGAAGCTATGGAAATGTAGCGAACCTGCTAAAACCCGAACTTGCAAGAGGAGAAATTACAGTCATAGGTTCCACAACTGAGGAAGAGTACAGAAAAATCATAGAGCCGGAACGCGCTTTTGACCGTAGGTTTGAAGTTCTGAAAGTGGAAGAACCTGATGAAACTACCTGCGTGAAAATGATTGATAAGATTTTGGACGGCTACAAAAACCACCACGGTGTAGATGTAGATTCCACGGCGCTTCCGGCTTGTGTGAAATTGGCAAAGCGCTATTCCAAAGGGAAAAAACTCCCGGATTCAGCTATAGATCTATTGGACAGAACCATGGCTTCTATCAAAATGCTCGATGAAACTTCAACCAAGGAACTCCAAAAATGGAAGGAAAATTACGACAAAATAATTGCAGAATCCGATGAATCTGACCCGATGCTTGCGGATGAGTTAATTTGGAATTACAATATTCTGCAAAGCAAACTCAGCCCTGTTTTATGGGGTTCTCTCACCGAGCAGCCAAAATTGGAAAATTCGATGGATATTTCACAAATTAAAAATATCATCGAAAATTCGTTCGCCGAGCTGGAAAAATATGCAGCTATAAAGCGCGAAAAAGTAGGCAAAATGGAACTTGCCGCAGTAATGGCCGCTAAAACAGGCATCCCGATTGGCAAAATCCAGGCCGGCGAAAAAGAAAAGCTCCTCCATATGGAGAATTTGTTAATGAAAAGGGTTGTGGGCCAAAACCACGCACTCAAAATTCTTTCGGATGCCATCATAGAAAACCGCAGCGGACTGAACAAGCCTGGTCAGCCAATGGGTTCATTCTTCCTTCTCGGCCCTACAGGAACCGGTAAAACCGAACTTGCAAAATCCGTGGCAGAGCTTCTTTTTAACGATGAAAAGGCCATGATTCGTTTTGATATGTCGGAGTTTAAAGAAGAGCACTCTGCGGCGTTGTTGTATGGTGCTCCTCCGGGATATGTTGGTTATGAAGAAGGTGGCATGTTGGTAAATAAAATCCGGCAGCAACCGTATTCTGTGGTTTTGTTTGATGAAATTGAGAAAGCCCACACTTCGGTTTTCGATGTATTTCTGCAAATAATGGACGAGGGTAAAATTCACGATAAACTCGGCAAAGAAGGTGATTTCAGTAATGCACTGATTTTATTTACTTCAAATATCGGTAGCGAAGAAATTGTAAAATCTTTTGAAGACGGCGTGGTTCCGGAGTCTTCGGATTTACTTAAAATAATGACCGAATCCAAGCGTTTCCGTCCGGAATTTTTAGCAAGAATTACCGAAATTATTCCGTTTTCGCCAATTACCGAGGAAATGGCGGTGAACATTTTCAAAATTCAGATGAAGTCCCTCAAAAATTCTCTCACAAGACTTGGGATAGCGATTGAAGTGAGCGATGAAGCTGTAAAAAACCTCGCTTTGAACGACTTCAGTAGCAAATACGGTGCAAGGCAGATTTCAGGAGTCATCCGTTCCCAATTGGCGAGACCGATTTCTAAAAAAAATCGTGCGGGAGGAAGTGAAAAGCGGCGAGACTATCAATATTGATTGGGATAAAGAAAAAGAAGATTTAAGTTGGGAAATTGAATCTTAAAAACGAATTGCCGTGAAAATAAATCGTCGGAAGTTTCTTACTTTTTTTCTGGTTCTTTTAATAACCGGACATTTTGCGGCACAATTAACCGCCACGGATACATCTGATAAAAGCGTGAGATATTACAGGAACATTATCCAGCAGAACCGCCAATTGGTTGGCTTGATAGAATATACATTCACGAGCCGCGGCGTCCCGAAGCATCTGCGGAATTTGGCAATAATAGAATCCGGGCTGAATCATAACATAGAATCCGGAGCCGGAGCAAAAGGGGTGTGGCAGCTGATGACGGAACATGCAAACCATTACGGATTGTCTGAAACGGACCGTTCCGATATGTATAAAAGCACAAAAACCGTTGTAAACTCGCTCATCAATCTTTATAATAAATATTGGAACTGGGTCACGGTGGTTGCGGCATACAATTGTGGTGAAGGTTCGCAAAACTTGATAAAGAGAAAGTGGAAGTGGGAAAACTGATGGTTTATAAGAACAATGAAATTCCTAAAGCAGAAATTTTGGCTATAAATGTTATTACACATAAGGCAGCAAAGGCACAGCTAAGAAATGATTACCAATTTTTGTTTAAATTCCAGTCTTTTAACCAAGCATTGATAAGAGCCGAGGTCTCTGTAGATACTAATTTTGACATTAATTCCCTTCCAAACACCGATCAAGATGTGGTGAATTTTAAATCTAATTATATCAATCCGCAAGCAAATATCGGAACGTCGAAATCTTCCGCTTTTAAAAAGGATCTTATTAAATTGTATGAAAAACTCGGTAAGCATAAGCCAAATCATGGAATAGATTCAAATACAAACAAGCGAACTTATTTATTTTATACAACAATAAAAGCTCAAGATAATTTAGCAGGTGGAGGGTATTCGAGAGTGGAGGGAGAGTGTTCAGCAGCAATAAATTCTACGAGTATCGTATGGGGAAATGCATATATAATCTATGCGACCGCATTGCAGTCTAAAAGAACTGTGATTCATGAAGGAGCACACTCCTTTTCTTTAATTCACACATTTCAAGAAGGGACACATAGTTCGCCATATGTTTTTTATAAAGGATTCACAGACAATTTCATGGACTATGTTAATCAGGCGGGTGTTAGTACCAGAAATCCTTTTGAGAAAAACGATAAAATGAATTGTTTTTTTAAATGGCAATGGGATATTATGAGGAGAGATCGCAGTTTAATATTTAATTATTAAAATTTTATGAAATCAATATTATTTTTATTAATCACCTTAATATCTTGTAATTCTAAAGAGTATAGAACAGAAAAGAGTAATAGTATGGACCGTTTAGAGTATGGGAGCATTGATAAGATTACGTGTTATCTGCTCACACTAGATGGAGAAATAGAAGTTTATAGAATAGAAGATGATAAATTGTATTCTGGTGGGAAAAGTTCAACATTGGATAGTCAACTTTTAGGCAAAATCCAAGATATTCCTGAAGAATTAAAGCATAATAATCTTAAGTTTGGATGCGGAATTTGCGTAGATGCAGTAGATTTTAAGTTTGTTTTTGAACTAAAAAATAAAAAAACTGTATTAGAAATACAGCCAAGAAGCAATGATGTTCCAAAAGAAATAGGGCGATACGCAGATTTGTTAATAGTTTTATACAATAGTCAAGTAGTAAAGCCTCGGTAGATGAAAAAACATCTAATCTTTCACGCTCCTGCATATCCATCATCAGGCGAAATAGATATTATACCGTATTACCCAAGCACACCTCCAATAAGTTTATATGATAGATATGCTGCATCTGAAAAAGATATTTTAGGGATATTATGGTTAACTAAACTAAAAATAAAATGATGAGAATTTGCGTAATTTTATTGGTATCACTTATGTTTTATGGGTGCTCACAAGATATAAAATATTATCACGGATACGTTTATGAAACTATAGATAAGCCGGCTTTAGGTTTGGTTATAAGGACTTTAAGGCAACCATCCAATGTTTCCATTCTTACAGATTCAAAAGGTTATTTTAAGATTGATAATCCTGAATGGGTAAATAATAAAATTTATATTATAGAAGTAACACTTTGCTGGATTCTATTCAAAACCAGACGAATAAGAGGAGGGGAGGAAACTGTGTATTATTTTATTAATGGAAAAAGCGATACTATTTTTTTAGATACTAAATACCAATAATGAATTAATGCCGAAATTTTGATTCTGAAAGTAATATTTCTGTAAATAAGTTAAAATCATAAAGAACCTACAACAATTCTCACACAAGAACTGCTTACTACGATGTGAAAATAGTATAGTGGTGCAATAAGGGCTTCCCGTAAATAAAAAGTCTTACCCAATTAGGGCAGAATTCGAAAAACACAACTGATGTAAAAAAAATTCCTTAATAACATGAACTCTTTAAATGCGAGCCAGATTCAAACGAGTTTTGGAACACCTTATGAAAAATACGGAAAGCACAGTGTTAAAGGTGGCCTTGACGGAAACACAAATAAACGGACATATCTCTTTTTAACTTCTCTTTTCGCAGGAAATACTCTTGGAATTTGTTCGCTTAGTTCAACAATATTTGCGGCAACCAATACGTTGTTTTTAATGCGGGGTTGAAAGATTATCATACAATAATGCATGAATGCGGCCACTCCTTGTCCCTTCCCCATATTTTCCAGGAAGGTTCTCTTGCTAAGCACACTTTTTATCATGGATATACGGATAACTATATGGATTATACCTGGCAAGCTGGAAATTATGCAAACGGTCAACTGTATTCATCTGGAGCTAATAAATATAAAGGCAAAATGTTTTCTTTTTTTAAATGGCAATGGGATATTATGCGGAAAGATAGAAGCTTAATTCAAAATTATTAAAGATGAGGTTCATAAATCTAATTTTTGTTTGTCTTTTATTTTGCTGTTCCGGCAAGATAGAAAATGCTTCGAACACGTCAGAACCACTTATGGCTGTCAAGAAAATTCATCTGTTTAGAATTAATGGGATGGTGGACATGTCCAAACCTATTACAACACACTACTTCAGTATTACTACTGACAAAATATTCCGTATTTCTGAACTGCGCAAATCAGACGGCTCCCTCTTAAAATCCGATACACTCAATACATTAATGAAGAATAATAAATCACTTTTAACCGAGGCGGAAAGTCTCTTGAAAGAGGTTGAAAATGACGAATTAGATAATGACGGTAATCGGTGGGGCTGTACGATTTTCTATAAAAATAAGCAACAAAGGCATTTCAGTTATAAGAACGATGTACCTGTTCATCCAATTGTTGCCAAAATGTACCGTTTACTTACAACACTGGAAAAATAGTAATTAAAAATCATTATTGTTGAAATTTTATGAATAATTTCATTTTTGACTTTCAGGACTCAAGTAATGGTCGGTTTTGTACATAACCACCCGGACAGACCTTTTGTGATGGGCGGCGTATTAAATGGAGGAACCGCGCTGGGTGGGGGAAGCAACAACCGCGTGAAATCCATCCAAACCCGGAGCGGCCACAAAATTATTTTACCGAGGACGAAAGCATCATCATCACGGACAAATCTGGCAACGAGATCCATCTGGATACCACGGGAAGTAATATCAGCATCTTATTAATTTATAGAAAATATTTAAGTAATAGGATGTAGTCAGGAAATTTTTAAAAATATTCGCTATGGTAAATAATTCTACCAAAATGGTCCGGTTTTCCATCGCAGAAAGCGATTTTTATTTCAAGGAATTTCTCGTGAAGATGCTTCAGGAACATCCTTTCTATACCATTGTAAGCAACTGCAACAATGGCAACGAACTCATCAACAGGCTTTACAGAAAACAGGAGGATGTTTTCATTCTTAATTTGTTTATGCCAATTCTCAGCGGGTTGGAGGCGATAAAATTTATAAGAAAAACCAATAAAGAGACTCCGATTCTCACCTATTCTGCAACATATCAGGAAGATATGGCGGAAATTTTGGAAAAGATCCCCAATCTATTTTACTGCCAAAAAAACAGCATCATCATCAAAGACATTTTACGGAACTGCGTGCTTTCTAAAAGTATGGATTATGAAGCCTATAAAAGTGAATGGGCGGCGCAATCTCTTACCGTTCAGGAATATATGGACAGGCAAAAGCAGCAGCAGAAAAATCTTACCGTTACAGAAATTCAAATCATCAAACTATGCTACCAAGGCTACAGCAACAAGGACATCGGTGATAGAATAAATTTAAGCTGCAGAACCGTGGACACTTATGTCACGAGACTTACGGAAAAACTTGGTTTGAAAAGCAAACTGGATCTTGCAAGATTCTGTGTGGAAAACGGCTACTATAATTCAAGCATCTAAAAAAAAAAAATATAAAACTATGATTTCTTATGGACAAAAAACGCTCAACCAAAACGATGTCCGCAATGCCACGGTAAAGTTCATGCTTACTTTTATCTTGTTGGCAGGACTTGGTTTTCTCTCGGTATTTCTGTTTTTCAAAAGTTCGAAAATGCAGGCAGAAAACATCAGGGAGGAGCTTGCTGATTATCAAGATTTATTGAGTAGGAACAATCTTCTTAAAATAAAGATGGACACCATCTATACCAAGATGTCGGCTTTAAGCCAAAATAAAGTTGATAATGATATGGCCCTTCGAAACTCTATTTTTGACGATATGCAAGTAAGTAAAAAAATTGTCGGTAAAGACAGTGCTGACAATTTTAAACATTATATGGTTCTTATGAAAAACATAAAACCAATGCTGACGCTGAAAAATGATCTACTCGTAAAAAAATCCGAGGAAGCAAACATAGACAGAGATTTACAGCAATGCATCAACTCATCTACAAAAGTTCAGCAAAAAATAATAGAGCAGGTAGCGCCGAAAACCGAAAACAGAGGCAGGCTTTTTCAAAACTATAAAAAGTAATATTATGCAGATTAATGTCACCCTCTCAAAAAAAGAAAAGAAGCACTATTTTTTTTATCTGTTGGGAATGTTGTTTTTTACAGTAATTCTCCTTTCAGTGGCGTTTCTTTACCGCTATGCATCGCCTTTTGCAGATTCCGACCTTCATTCTGTATCTATTCTGCAGGAAAAGACGAGATTCGATGAAACTCAAAAGTCTTTTGCGATAAAAACCGACAGTTTATTTGCAAAACTTATGAAATTTGATCCGGAGAAAGCACCTCCGGGTGATGAAAACGAGATAGAATTTGGAATCAGTGAAATTAATAACGGTTTCAAGCAGGGCAACTTTTCCGATGGCCGTAAAGAATTCTATCCACAGATGGCAGAATTTTACAATATGTATTTTATAGATAAAAAAACACTGAAATTGACGGGCGAAAATATTAAGAATAAAAAAAATCAGCTTGACAATTGTATGGTAGGCTACAACCGTAACAGAAGTGAAATGGTACAGCGCGAAACAAGGAGATAAAAACAATCAATTAAAACTATGAACTATTTTCAAAAAAACAGGCGAAATATTTTGCTTATCACAGGAGGCATTGTCCTTTTCATTGTCCTGCTGATTCTCGGTATACGCAAGAAGGAATACACTTCGGAAGACATTGTGGCGACGATAAGTTCCAACAATCTAAAAACAGGCGAAGTGCTCACTTTTGAGGACAAATCTCCCTTCGGGAAGACGCGTAAGTGGATTTTGAACGACGGTTATACCACAAATGACAAAAAAGGTGAGCATATCTTCAAAAAAGACGGATTTTATAATGTGACCTTGATTATCGATAATAAACTGCAAAAAACTTTTCCTGTATTAGTGTCTGCAGAAGCAGCAACCACGACTGTAAAAGTGCCGACAATAATAGACGGTCCTTCACAAGCCATGCAGCTGGAGAATGTCATATTCAAGGCTGTATCTCCCGATGCCAAAATGTTTACCTGGAAATTCGGAGAAACCGGAAATATTGACTCCAAAGACAAAACCTCCGTTTATACATTTAAAAACCCGGGAACCTATATTGTAAAACTATATACCGATACTGATGAGCTTCCTATAGAGCACAGCATAAGGATTATGCCGGCATATCCTGTAATAAATGATGAGCCCGTGATTTCAGCGCCGCCTCCACCGACTGAAGAAGAAGTTTTCAGCAAAATAAATGACGATTTCCGCCAACATCTTCAGCAGATTGCGAACGGTAACGATTTTAATTATCACTACAATTATCTGTTGAGAACTTATTTGTGCAACAAGGATAATGTGTCGGTTTCCTCAAATGATAAAAACAGTACCTTCTATTACTATTGCACAGGATTGCAGTTTGATAAAAATAATTTAATCCAAGAGGTAAAAACCACGGTAGATACTGGCCAGAACTGCGTAACAAAAGTCGAAGTAAAACAAACCAAGCAATAACCATGAGAAAATCGAAATCATATATCAACGCGTTATCACTCGTCGCAGTGTCTTACCTTTTTGTAGGATGTAATGTCAGAATTCCTTCTGGAACTACGCCGAAACCGGAATTTTATGGTGTAATTGACCAAGTAGAAGTGACAGATGGTTTCCCTGAAAAGCCTGAACCATGGGTGGTATTTTCCGAAAGAGACAACAATTCTGTATTCATGGACAAAGGCGACCAACAGTCGCCAAAACAAATCAAATTTTTGGAGCCACTACTCGTTGTGAAGGAAGATAGAGCCAAAGGTTTGGTGAAGGTCGCAGAGTACAATCCGGATGCTTTGATGAAAAAACTGAAGCCAAGCACGGTGAAAACTTATGGCTGGATCCCGAAAGAACAGCTTTTGCTTTGGAGAAATTCTGTAAAAAACAAAGCCAACGGCTTCAATTTAAAGGCTACACTTGTCCCGAATAATTCAGATGTCCTGAAAGAGGCGGCTAAATATCTGAAAAATGATTCCGTAATGGTATTTACCTCGCCCTACCTTACAAAAGAAACACCGAACAAACTACCAGTCGGTCAATTTGTTTACATCTATAAAAGTGCGGAAAACGGCAAAAGATTTTTGATTGGTAAAACTCCGTCTGTAAAACTTGACAATATTTCCGGAAATATTTATGGCTGGGTGAGCAGCAATATGGTCGCAGTTTGGGGAGACAGGACGGGACTGCGCGTTTCTCCGGATTATGTAGTGCCGGAAGAAAATAATTTGGGTCTTCAAAAAGCAGTCACGGATGGAACATCAGAAAATGTGCATTTCAGAGTTTCCGAAGCTGCAGAACGCACGCTTACGGAAAACCTTATCGGCGTGCAGCCCGCCGAAATGAGAAACGGGAACAAAGCCAGGTTTTTCACCAATGCGCTGGATTATTCCAAAAATTCCGTATTTAATGTTTTGGGCGAGCCCATTACTTACACAAGATATAGGGAAGTAGCAAATCGAAATAAAAATTTAAATATTGTATTCACCCTGGATATCAGTAATGAAAACGCACAGAATACGGCCGTTGCAAAATCTGCGTTTCAGGATTTTCAGTTTAAAATGAAAAACCTAGGTTATTATAAAAATATTAAGTTCGGAGCGGTTCTCTATAAAAACAATATTTGCGGAGAAAATGTCATAGCTTCTGAACTAAGCAGTGATTTTGCAAAAGTTGCACAGTTTATTGATGAAAGATCTGCCGAGCAAAACTGTACCGGATATGGAGGACAACCTATGCAGGAAGGCCTTGAAGTAGCGGGAGCTATGCTTACACCCCATCGTGATGATACCAACCTCGTTGTGCTTGTAGGAGCTACAGCATCTTCGTCCGGATATATGGGGAACGCAGTTTCTACGCTTTCTGAGGCGAGAGCGAGGATAATTTCTTATCAAACTATTTCGGGATCTTCCGATGCCTACAATAATTTTGTGCTATTATCTGAAAATGTGGTGACAAATACGGCTAAAAACATTGCGGAGCTTGAAAAAAGCCGGGCGATTTCCCAAAATGTGGTAATGAACCGCAATAATTATAACCTGCAACAGGGCGAGGAAGGAATCTATTCGCTGGATTACCCGAAAACAAGCATGACGCAGGGTTTCGTAATTTATCCTAAAAAGGGGGAAATAAATTCCAACGCGCGGCTCGCAAAATCTTTGGACAGTCTTATATCACAAGTTACTCATCAGAATACTTTTACAGAAAATGTGTTGCGGGACTATTTCCAATCTCCTTTTGGATCTTCAAAAACGGAACTCAAGGCGGAATACAGACCGCAATTTCCGACTGCCCCGATCTTGATCCCGACAGAGACGGCATCCCAGCTTATTGTTTACGGAAATCCCTTCCTTACCAAAGGAAATTTTAGCGATGATTATGAGCACCTCTTTCCAGTGATACAGAAAGGAATACTAATTTCTGAACTGGAATATGAGGATTTGAAAAAACTCTATCAGGAGATTTATCAGGAAACAATGCCGTATAAACCGGATTTTTCACCTTCCAAGGCGATTAATACCTATTTACGGATTTTGAAGAACAGCAGTACCGCCAACAAAGCGAATGCTTCAGCATTCCGACAAAAATCTATGGCTTATTCTGTAGCTGTAAGTACGGGTTTTGATAATTCCGGCGAAGAAATTTTGTCCAAATATATGCTTACGGGCTGGAAAAAGTCTAAAGTTGTCCCTGTAGAAGCCGTCCGTGCCTATTTCAAGCAGTACAACCTTCTCAGCGACAGACTTTTAGAAAACAAAGGCAACGAGAAAATCATCATCCATCAAAACGGCGAAAAGTTCTATTGGCTGAATTCTTATTTCATGCCGATGATGACGCCGAGGGAAAGTTTATAGCAGTTTTAGCCGGAACGGTAAGTTTCGGCTTTTTAATAAAAATTTTATGGAAAGAGCATTTGAAATATACCACGTAAAACCAAAAGAGACTTTGCAGCAAATCGCGGAAAGGTTCGAGATGGATGCAGAGGAACTCAAAACTTTTCACCACCTGCATTACAAGGCAGCAGGATTAAGATGGTTCGGCAATTTCGTGGCAGTCGAAAAAATTGCGGTTCCGTATAACTTCAAAACCAAATCGCAAAGAGAAAAGGAACACCATGCAAATTTTCCCTCGAAAACTTTTAATAAAAATTTTTATGAAAAAAGCTATTTGGTAAAAGAAAAACTGGCAGGCAAACGCTCCGAAGAATTAGAGTTCGAATATACTGCCGATATAGAGCTTACGGAAGGAAATGGGCAAATCATTGCCAGCATCAGTACAAAAAACTTCCTAAAAAATGGAAACGTGCCGGATGATAAAATAAGTGCGAACTCCTTGGCGTGTCTGGAAGCGATAAATCCTGTAAGTTTCATGCTCAACCAAAACGGAAAACCACTGCAACTGGCAAATCCGGAGGTCTATGCCAAAAGATTTGCAGATAAAAGAAAGGATATGGAAGATTTTATGGTAGGGAAAGTATCGTCTGATTATTTTGACAAGTTTCAGGGAATCCTTAAAAATCCGGATCTTATTTTCAGGAAATTCAATTCGCAATTACTGTTTCAGCTGCTATTTCCAGGAATGGGCTGGTTTCACAAAAATGGCCAATGGCAGGAGGAAAAAGTTCTCGTAACTAATTCGTTTCCTGTTAAGATGAAGTTCAGTGCATCTTACCAACATGAAGAAACCGGCTTTGCCGAAACAAAGATTAGCGGTACAATTGCCGAACAATGGGAACTGCAGGATATTTTGGTGAATAAAAAGCGTACAGAATCCGTGGAGAATCCAGCCGAAGCCGTTCTTCAGCAAACCTATTTTACGGATAAAGAAAAGAAGACGCTTCATTCCGCAGAAGCAAATATTACATTGTTTTCTAATGGCAATGCCTATACTTCTCACATGCTGAAGGTTTCGACAAAGGAGCTTTAGAGGCCAGTCGTAGTTTTACTACAAATTTCATTTTTTAGAAGAAAATGAAATTTGGATGTTTTGTTTTTTTCTAATTTTAAGACATCAATCTAAAAATCATGGGCAGTTCAGAACACGACGGCAAATACTTCGTCATCCCGAAGGGAAAGGCAAAATGCGACCAGGGTATCGCCTTCCCCAATTTCAAAGTAAGCAGCCACCAGAAACACTACTGGAACGATGCGGAAGGAAACTCGGACTAGCTCGCGGTAACCGAGGACGACACCACCTTCGATCCCGCCACGCAACCCTTCGGGGCGCAGTGCAGACTCCAGTCTACATCAAGCGGCTACAAGCCCTGCAGCTACGCACCCGCCGGCAAATGGCAGAAATGCTACGAAAAGGTAAAGGTGATGGGCAAAAGCTGCGTCACGGAGATTTCCGAGCTGCAATGCGCCATAGGCGGCAAGATCACGTTGCTGAAGCACGGCCAGCAAAGCGAGGCCACGAAAACGCACGTGCGGAACGCCGATGCAAGAGAGCAGCAGGTATATAACCCGCTGGTGGATTTTGAGGAGTTTAGAAACGAGATTGACGACCAGAGCAACTACGCACGATAAAAACTTTAGAGATGGCAAAAAAAGGAGTATCCAAAATTACGGGCCCCGCCAATCCAAAGATTGGTGAAGCGGCAGTTTATTCGTTGGCGGAATGGTATCCCGAAACACCCGCGAACCAGCGAAACCCCGCAAAAGTCACATGGGAACTTTTCAGGAAAAGAAGCACGGGAGAATATACCACCACCAAGATCAAAAAATATGGAGCTACGGGCAGCTTCATTTTCGAGGAGAAAGCGTACGGAAGCGAATTCATAGTCGAGGGCTATCTAAGCTCGCCCGAGATGAAGGGTACACCATCATCCACATAAAGCCGGTGAAAGGCAGCCCCAGGATTGTCTCCCTTACAATTTTCGACAGCAATAGAAAACGCATTTCAGAGAAGCCGAAATACGGCCAGACTCTGGTGGCGGAGGTGAAGACCCAGAACATGTTCAATGAAAAGCTGCTGCTCCAAGTTTGGGAACGGGACACGCTGGCAAATAGCGGACACGATGCAAAGGAAAACACGTTGCTGTATGAAAAACACATCACGGTAAACCTGAACGGGCTGAACTATGAGGGAGTAGTGCTTACCGAGCTGATGATGAAGAAGGCGCAGGGAAGCGGGCCCTCCTCCATGATGGAGGGTGGCGAACACGAGTATTATCTGGTGGTGAAGCATAAAAACCACGCCACCTACAGCAGCCAGACAATACAGGTTCTGAATGAAAAGATAACGGTGAAGGGAACGGGAACCAACCCGCCTCCGGAGAATAAAGGAAGAACGGCAACAAGCGTAGATCCTTCACCCAACCCTCCTCCTCAAACTCAAAAACAGAAATGTTTCTGTAACAGAGATTTTGAGGAGAAGGATGTAAGGACATTTGTCAGATTACTAAAAGGTTCTGAAACGATTTGGGAAGGACAAGCTTTAAAAGGGGGTAAAAGGGCGGAGTGCAATATTAGTGATAAATCGTTTGGAATTTTGACCAACGCACTAAACAAATCTTTCAAAAAATACAACATCAATCACTGTTCCCAGAAGATGCATTTTCTTGCACAAGTTTGTGAAGAAACCGGAGTTTTTGCGCTTTCTGAAGAAACAAAAAGTGATTTTTTGTCTAGTCAAAGTATATACAAAGGCAGGGGCTTGTTGCAATTAACAGGTGTAAGAACTAATCCAAATGACAATAAGTCTTACTTTGATAAACCAGGACCTTTTCAAGATTATGCTAATTACAGGGGCAACCAAAATATTGTAAAAACTCCCGAAATGGTTGCAAACCATATTGATTATTGTATTGATAGTGGCACCTGGATTTGGAGTGTAAATAAAAAGATGACAAACAATCCAAAATCAGAAGCGATAGTAAAATGGGGGGGAAGAAACTTTAGGTATGTCATTAAACGGGCTTGCTTTATATGCCGATAAATATTTAGAATTAATATCAGTCTTGTTGAATGGACGAAACGCAAATACTAGAATGCCCAATGGATGGGAAAAAAGAAAAAGCTATTACAACTTATTGAAAACCACATTTTTTAGATATGAGTGGTTTCATAGAGATAGTGCAAAACCAATAGACGGAAAAGATGTGGTGACATTCCACATTTATCACGATGGGAAAATTGAAAAACATGTTCCCAAAGATATAAAAGCAGGTTATGAAAAGAAATACAAATATGTTTACCATGCTTCATCTAACGAGTTACATGATTTAGGAACATATGATGTTATACCTACTCAAGTTTATGGAGGGAAAAAAGGATCTAAGATAAATCTTATAAATCTAGACACTGTTAATAAAGTCTATAAAAAAGGTACACACCAATACACTTTTAATGTGGATTCTCCTAGAAAATATGTAAACGAAAGAACATTGGCAAGTTTTTTAGGAGCAATGTTAGAGGTAAATTACAATGATATTAGTTGCAATGGATTTAGCCATTCGGATGGATCATCTCGCCCGAGTGTCAGTCATATTAATGGGAACAATGGAGATTTCAAATATTTAAGAAAAGATAAAAAATTAATGTTTGGAGACGGAACAAGTTTAGACATTAGTGCTAATCCAGATCTGCTTGATGATGTAAGACAAAATAAATGGAATGATGCCCTATATAAGTTCGGCTGGAAAAGCATGCTGGGTTGGTCTTACAAACGAAATGGAAAAATAAATTATCTAAATCATCTTCCCAAAAATACAAAAGACCACCATCATCATTTACATTTGCAAAAATATGAACCGAATTTTAAAGAAATAAAAAAATGAAAAAAATAATCCTTGGTGCATTTCTTATGCTATTTTCATGTAAAGAAAATACAAACCCAACGGATAAGACTCCAGCTCAAAATAAAACAGAATCCACACCTATTATGCAAATCAAATTACCCTATACATCGGATGATGTAAAAAAATATTATAAGGCTGATTCAGATTCTACTATTTATCTTTTTAATCAAGAAAAAGTGAAGTTAAATAAATTTTCATCGGAATTGACATCACTACTAATAAAAGAAAACGATTTTGAAATAAAACCAAAATCAACTGATAAATATGCAATTCTTGAAGCAGTTGATTTCTCAAATGAAATATCATGTAAGGTAATTATTTATAATACTTTTGGAGAAAATGATTCAAAAATTCTAAATATACAATTGAATAGTTATAAAAAAAACAAATTAGTTGACCAACTTTTGCTTGATTGCAGATTTACGTTTGAAATTCAATACTATAGAACTTTTTCTATAAACAAAGATGAAACTATTGATATCACAAAATATTCAATAAATAGATTAGAATACAGTGAGAATGGCGATATTATTGGGGAGAAAAAAAATCCTGAAATCAATAAGGAAAAAGTTATTTATAAAATAGACATTGAAGGAAAATTCATTAAAAATGGTAATAGATAAATAACATCTCGTATGGCTAAAATTCGAAATTTAATAATCCAATTTCTCATTTTATTATTTATTTCCTGCACCATATCTTGTAAATATAAAAATAATGCTAAAATAAAACAATTTGTCGGTGATTCACTTATTTCGACGAAATTATATTTTACAATTCTAACTACAAAGAAAACTTCACAACTATTAGAAAACCAAAACAATTTATATATTAAGAATTTTTCTAAATTTAAGTCAACAACCATCTCAACATCTACTGACCTGAACATAAAACTAATAAAAGCAAATACACCTAATGAAAAAGATTTAAAAATTAATCTTTACACCTATTTAAAGGATAAAAAAGTAGATTCTATACAATTTTATAGAAACCTTTCAGGAGGCAAATTTGGACACTTTAATACTCTTTCCTATTTTAATTCCAAGAAAAATAAATTTTGGCAAATCCAGTATTTTCCAACAAATCCCTTAAGGGGAAATACACCAGGAATTATTTCCTATACTGAAAAAAGCATAACGCAAGAAGGATTAATTACTACAGATTCGATACATTATCTTGATGAATCTTTGCAAGCAGTATTAGATGAAAATAATCTTTATTAATTATATATCTAAGTATTGAATAGCAGCTTTTGCAGTTTTTTTTAAAACAAAAAATGAGAGTTCTTTGACATTTTAGGCTACACATATTCTCACCCGCCGGCAAATGGCAGAAATGCTACAAAAAGGTAAAGGTGATGGGCAAAAGCTGCGTCACGGAGATTTCCGAGCTGCAATGCGCCATAGGCGGCAAAATTACGTTGCTGAAGCACGGCCAGCAAAGCGAGGCCACGAAAACGCACGTGCGGAACGCCGATGCAAGAGAGCAGCAGGTATATAACCCGCTGGTGGATTTTGAGGAATTTCAGGACGGCTTTAATGAAGACGAGGAATACGAATAAAAACACAAAGCAATGGCAAAAGGAGTAAAATCAATAACAGGAAATGCTTCTCCAGAAGTTGGGGAAAGGAATTTTTACGAAGTCTCTTCATTTTATCCCGGTACGGCAATAAAAAATGCAGACGAAATAAAGTGGAAGCTGTATGCAAAACAAAGCTCTGGAAACGGGAGGGAGTTGAGAGACCCGCAAAAAACAGGAAAAAAAGTACCCTTTTCCTTCCCTGAAAAATGGCTTGGCAAAAAAATCCTGATTGAGGCATTCGTCTATAATCCCGAAATAAAATCGCCGCCCGGATTAATCTTAACCCCGAAATCCGCAAAAATCCCACGCATCAGCAAAGTAGAACTTTTTTATGTGGATGATAAAAAAGGCAGCACTTTTAGTTTTATGGAAAAGTTGAGAGCAAAAGCATATTACGTGAATATGTTTATGAAGGATTTAACTTTCACGCTTTGGGAAGATGATGCAAAAGGAAGTGGACATAATGCTAAAAACAAACCTATTGCCACGCAAAAGGTCAGGGTGGAGAAGAACGGTGTCGCCGTTACGGAATTTATGCTGAACAAAGCGTTGATGAAAAAAGCGATGGAGGGTGAAGCCGACGTAAAACAATTGGAGTTTTACGTAACGGTGGAATACTACAAAAACAAGAAATACGCCTCGGAAAATGTAGACGTGAACAGTCCGGATTACAACCCCAATCCTAAAATCCCAATCTATCCGCCAAAGAAGACGGAGCCAAAGCAGCCACCAAAAGCCATAAGTATCTGCCAATGGACTTTTTTCTTTCATATAAACCGCATTTTTAAGAGAAGGGGCATCATACGGTGTCAATGCAAAAAAACCAGAACCCGAACTAAAAAATTCTGCAGGAGAAGTGGCCACATATATAAAATGTCTGGCAGCGGTAGCTCCCCGACTAAATCCGAAAACATTAACCGTAAGATTGATTTCTTTTGGTACTCCCTTAAATTTAGAGCCTACCGCTTTTGCTCCTTCTATACATCCTTTGGTTACTTTAGCAACGACACCAAGATCTCCCGTTCCCAAAGCTACATCAGGAAAAACATCATCACTTTTTAAATCGTCCGTTCCTATACCTTCTATATATACTCGTATTTGATTTTCAGCATTGGGATTAGTGGTGTCAAAGCCCCTCGCCACGTTAGAAAAATCGTTGGTATAACTATCATCTTTATGATTAGATTTTTTATGGTCTTTTCCTGTTTGGGTATTGGTTTTATTATTTTGTGTGCCATCAAAAAATAAGTTTAAGCTAACATCAATAGTATTAACAGGCTTATCATTAGTATGTATTTCTTTAGGAGAATTATAGCTTACTCCAGTGTCTGTTCCTTGTTGATTAACTAGCTGCGTACTATTATGTGAAATATCTTCCTTAGAAAGTGATATATTATCTCCTTCTGTTTGTGTAATTACTTTACCCTCAACAAAATATTCAATGCTCATTGTTAATGGTTTTTAGATTTTTCACCACTATTATTTTTAACTTCCTTTTCAGAGTGATGTTCTACATTTCCTTTGCTACTTACTTCAATACCCTTCAAGCTGGTTAACTTATGTTCCTTTTCGCCAAAAGTTTCCATGTCACCTTTTACATAATGGGTGAGTTTACCAGTAACATTAGTAAAGAAATTACCAACTATTGCTACATTTTTCATAGCTCCCACAGATTCAGTATAATTCATGGTGACAGAATCTGTTTTATTCATTCCTACAGTATTGCTTTGGTTGGCTCCCACATTTGTGGTCATGTTTTGTCCAACATTAATATTCATATTGACTCCTGCATTAAAAGTAATGTCATTTGGAGCAGTCACGGTAATATTTCCATTTCCGTCCATGAAATAGGTATTTCCACTAGGATCTAAAATGGTAACACTTTTCTCATCATCATTCATCAAAACTTTGATTCCACTTTTGGTTTGAATAGAACGCATGTGATTGTTCACTCCACCACCCAATCCCACTTGACCCTGGAACATACCGCCCATTACAAAAGGTCTGTCTGGATGATTGTGCACGAAGCCTACCATTACTTGGTCGCCCACTTCGGGGATGGCTACATAACCTCTGTTTTTGGTTACTTGGTCTGTTCCACCAGCATCAGGACTCATCATTCTAATGAAATTGGTGGTGTATGATTATCATCTTCATGAAGACTTACACGGATAAATTCTAACTCGTAATCACTAAAACGAACACTGTTAAATAAAACAAAATTTTGATTTTTACATTCTCTTGTTTTTTCATCTTCCC
>JBJZOS010000016.1:0-20887 GCA_046269235.1 Chryseobacterium sp. TY3 | reverse complement strand
TCGCAACTTGCTTTTCATATTGTATTTTTTTGTAATTTAACAATCTGAAAAAGCAATTTGCTTCGTTCGGTCGAAATACAACTTGCAGTTAAATTTAGCCCGCCCTTCGCAAATACTTTTTCCGTTGTGCGATATTTTAAAAAAAATATTGCGTTATAATTGAATTTTTAATATTTTAGTAAATCAAACCTTAAAAACAAAAAATATGAAAAAGACATTAAAAAAAATTAACAAATTTTTATTTGCACTTGTAATGCTCCTAAATATTTCATTTGTAAATGCACAAGTTAGTGATGCTATATTAACTGCGGAAGTTAATAATGGAAATAACAATGAGGCCAGTGAAATTGGAACTGCTAATTGGAAGACTTTTGAAAATAACGTTGCTAAGTGATTACCTGCGTCTACAACTTATCCACAAGTTTATCTTGATGTTACAGTAAACGGAAGTACAATTACAATAGTTCCAGATTATTTAGTTTTACAAAATGGTAAATATAAAGTTGTTGATGCCAAAGCAAGTTCATTAACTGATTTATCAAAAATGGGAACTCCCGACTTAACAAGTAGATTAACAGCCAACCAAAAAATTGCTTATCCTGCAATAAATGCGGGAAGTATAATTGCAAAGGTCAAATCAAGCCGAACTAATTTAAGCGGAACAACAACTTTGGCTGTAAGCACAATAACTCTTGATATAGGAGTTGACTTTTATGTTAATGTTCCAAAAGCACAATACACTTCTGCAACAAAAAGAACTCTAAAATAATATGAATTTAAGAGAAGTTCAGAAGATAATAAAAACAAAAACAGATAATCTTTTCCAAGATTATAAAGGGAAAATATTAATTGGTGGTAATATTACTCATACAAAAAAAACAGATAAGGGCAAAAATATTATATTTCAAAGTCTATTAAGTTATAATCATTTTCCAGTCAATTGTAATTTACAGGTGGAAAATAATATTATTACTTTTCATTATCAAAATGCTTTTTCGGATAATGATGAAAAAAATTTCATACCTGTATTTACCATTGATTATTTGAAGCCAAATTCAAATAATAGATTTGAAATTAATAATTTAGATGATATTGATGTTTGGATGAACTTCTTAAAAGAAAGTTTAGAAAATAAGGAAGAAATTTTTATAAAATTTTCAAACCTTGATAATTTAGAAGAAATTATCAATAAAAATATATTGTCTAACAACGGTAAAGAAGTTTTATCAATTCACGAATACGAGATTATTAGTGGTTTGATTGCGTCAAAAATACTAGAAAAACCTTATTTTGAGGATATATACAAGAAATATATCAGAATTGCCGAACAAAATGATTACCCTGAAAGAACAGTCAAAAATGTAAAAACAATTTATAACTATTTAAAAAATTTAAAAAATGAATAACTACGAAATAATTAAAATTCAAGGGTTTGACAAAGATGGAGAACCAGAAATAAAAAAGTTCCAAGATGGACATATAGAATTGCAATTTAATTTTATGCCACCTTTAAATGGGAAGACAGACACAGAGGACAGCGAGTTTTGGGATAATTTTGAACAGACACTTCAATCACATTTAAATGTAAATGTATTAAGAGATGACAGAGAATTATTTGTAATTGAAAAACCTAAAAAAAGCACCGTAGAAAAATTAAAATTATATTTAGAAAGTTTTTGGGAATAAAAAAACATCGCACAACATAGTATTATATCAACTCTTATTGCAGAGTGCTTTAAACACTACATTTCCTTACTCTATTATCTCGATAGGGAGAACATAAGGAGAACAAATCAGAAAACATCGGTAAACAGGTAGATTCCGGCTTTATCCTGTTTTGCCTGAAAATTTAACTGCTGATATTCAGAAAGTTTGGAACAGTAATAATTGTGGCTTGCTTTAGCAAAGCCATTTTTTATTAATATCTCGTTCAGGCAGTCGCCATTCGGGAGGATTACATACGCCAAATCTCTCAGCCAAAAATCTGTGCGGTTATCAAGTTCGGTTAAAACTGTGATCCGGGTACCGGGTGGACAAACCTGCAGAACAAAATCCAAACTCATTAATCCATATTGAAGCAATAAACTGGCAGGAATGCCGCTTTTCGCTTCATCCTCCCGCATCTTTCTGGAAAAATGAACTTCCGGTGCATCCAAGCCGTAAAGTCTTATTTCTCGCCTCTCCTGTGTAAATTCCTGTTTTACTTTAAGACTGTCTCCGTCCAAAACTTCTTCCACCATCCAAAACGGCTGCTCGTGAATGTTGTTGATTTGAAAATATTTTTGGTTTCCAATTCCTGTTGTGCTGCTTTCCGTTTCGTTAGCATTTGCACTTATTGCACTGTATTTCATTGGTTTTCAGTATTTTAACTATTGTTTTTATAAAGGTAATGAATGATATTTGTAATTGTCTAGACAACAGTGTTTTTCTCTCTTTTCTAATTTCTAAAATTTAAAACAATGGCAAGACAAAAAGGCCTTATGAAATACGTCGGTACAATCGGTGACGTTAGGCATTTTAAAATCAAAGGTCAGGAAGGATTTTTCGCCGGTATGGTCGGCGGTCCAACTGCACAACAGGTGCACTCTGCACCGGAGTTCGAAAGAACACGCGAAAATATGAACGAATTTGGCGGCTGCGCTAAAGTCGGAAAATCGTTAAGAACGGCTCTGTCCGCTCTTATGGGAAAATTTACGGATCCTCAGGTTACCGGAAGACTGACTTCAATTATGAAGAAAATCAACCTGGAGGACGGAACCGAAGCCAGAGGTTACCGAAAAGTTGAAGTGTCCACTCAGAAGAATTATCTGCTTGGATTTGAATTCAACAAGAATCTTTCTATTTCAGGGATCTTCAATGCTCCTTATGACATTGAGCCAGACGCAGGTAGAACTTCTTCAGATTTCATCGTGGCAGCTTTTAATCCTGCTGATTTGATTACTGCTCCTTCAGGTGCAACTCATTTCAGACTAATTAACGCGATCTCGGTCCTTTCTGATTTTTCTTACAATCCGACCACAGGAACATACGAACCTGATGACATGGTGAACAATGAGCTGACCAACATCGCTTATTCGCCGTACATTCCGTTGAATGTTCCTTATGCAGGTGATACCATTACAGCAACACTTCCGGGTGCTCCAGTCTTGGATACCAATGTATCGGTGGTTCAGTGTATCGGGATTGAGTTCTTCCAGGAAGTCAACGGAAATTATTATCCGATTGCCTCCGGAAACTGTCTCAAAATCGAGGAAGTTTTTTAGGAAAACAACTTCTTAGGCCTTCCCAAACCGGGAAGGCTTTTTTGTTTAATCTCCAAATCTTACAAAAAATGAAAGCAAAAATAATCAGGGTTGCACAGGGTAAAAATTCTACGCTTTCCCACCTCTATATTGACGGTATTTTTCAATGCTTTTTGCTTGAAGATAAAATCAGAGCCGTTAAGATTATGAAACAGACTGCCATCCCGGAAGGTGTTTTTAAACTCCGTCTTAATACCTGGGGAGGAATGAACAAGACCTATTTTCCGAAATATGGACCGATTCACAAAGGAATGATAGAGATTGCCGAACTTCCCACTTTTTCGGCAGTTTACATTCACATCGGAAACACGATTGAACACACGGCAGGTTGTCCGCTTGTCGGACTTTCTTACATCAAAAAAGACGGCGATTATCAGGTGTTGCAGAGCGTGGACGCTTACAAACAGGTATACCGAAAACTGTATGAAGTGGCAACCGGAAAGGATAATCAGATTGAAATCAGTAATAATTTTCAATTCTAAGAAATGGACATTATGGAAAATGAAATCACAGTGAGCGTGTTCTTCGGCTTCATCAGCAGTGTTCTTTTGGCGGTAGTCGCCTACTTTATACGGCAACTGCACACCGACTTTAAAAGTATGGAAAAGGATATGTCGGAAGTCAAGACGATGGCACTGGTCATCAAAACCGAGTTTAAGAACAGTTACGATCTTCTCAATCAGAAGGTTGAATATTTGGAACAAAGAATCAATAAAATCGAGTTAAATCAAATTAAAAATCAAGACAATGAAAAATAGAAACCTAAATTTAGTAGATCGCGTGTTGGAACCAACGCCAAAATGGTTCAGAATCGTGCGTAATCTTGGACTGGCGTTATCAGCGGTTGGCGGTGTTCTTGTGGCTGCTCCGGTGGCTTTACCTGCAGCAGTTGTTACTGTCGGAGGGTATTTGCTTTTGGGCGGTTCCATCATTGGAGCGGTCAGTCAGACTGCAATCAGTTCTGAAGAGTATGGCGAAAAATCCCGAAAATCCCGGGAAAATTCCACGGAAAATCAACCTGGTGAATCAGGAAATCAGCCATAGTCAGGTGCTTAACTTCATCGAAATCCATTCAGGCCGGTTCAAAAGACCGGCTTTATTATTTGCTTCCCTCCGTTTGCACTGTTTGTTATAAAGGGGCGAAATATGTATGCTTTATGTTGCGCTTACCGGTTAAATTAGGGTGAATCAACTCAAAGTCAGGGCGTGTAAAAATTAGCGAGGGCATCCGGCGGCTGGACGGCGCGTTTTTTTCCGGTCATTCTTTCATAAAAAAAACTTCCCGAAGGAAGTTTTTGAATTTTACATTGTTAAATAATACCTGCGAACTAACGAATGCCGCAGTTCCTGAATGGCTTTGGACTGCTCCTGGATCTTCTGCTCCAGTTCCCAGGTGGATTTGATTTTGTTAACCATTTCCGGGTTTCTGGTTGCTTTTTCAATGCCGGGTTGAATCCATTGCAAAAGCAGTTTTTTCAAGTCTGAAAGGCGAAGCATTTCAATGACTGAGCCGCAAAGGTGCGGGTGAAAGAAACCGTTTTTCCAGAGGGCGTAAAAGGTCCAGTAAACGGTTTCAATTTCTTCGGGACTGCTGCAATAATAAATAAAGCAGTTCGGGCAAGGTTTGCGTAGAGGTTTTCCTGCGTTGCGTCCTCTGTTCAGAATGTAGATTACCTGTTCAGGCGTTTCGCGGTGCACGGCGTACGTGCGTACTTTGTTTGTAAGCATAATTTTGGTTTAAAAAAATTTGCTTCGCTGAAAATTTTTCAAAAGAAAAAAAAGAAAAAAAGAAAGTGCTCTGACCTTGTGGAAGGAAAATGCGATGCAATATTTTTTAAGAAAAATTTTGGGGCTAAATTTTAGCGCCACAAAACTTTTTCTGAAAAACCCGAAAGGGCTTGATATTGTCGGCGCATTTTCCTGACAACAGAACTTTACTTTCTTTTTTTTTATTTTTTCTTGTGGTCTAATCCTCGATTGAGTCCCAAAAAAAATCTTCAATTAAAAACTGATTTGCTTACTATGACTGCATGCAAAGCAGTGGGAAGGAATGGAAAAGACAGTGATATGGATTTGTGAATACTTGGAACAAAGACATATGACTGTGCGCGGTGACGGAAGTGTATAGGCGGCAGAGAAAAACGGTTCTTCAGAATCCGTAAAGTGAATGCCGGCTATATACTGGAGGAACTTTGGAAAGGGTTGGCAAAACGGGGAAACAGACTCGCAGGAAAATGGTGCTTATCATCAGAATCAAGATACGAGAACCGAGATTCAAGAAGGAATGGTAACAAGCGGCTGCAAAGACAGTGGTATGGAATGCTGAAAGAAAATGCTTTGCTTGGGAATTTTCAGCACGCGCCACAAACACACTACAAACATTTGCCTATGAAACCAAAGTGTTTTTGGTGTGTGGTGAAAATAATGGAATGGAAAAAGCGATTTTCTTCAGTATGGAATACTACTGTGCGCGGTGACGAAAGCGACTGTATTGCCACTAAACTTTTCCGCTAAAAAAAAGCAATACAGTGGCTGTAGGAACTGGATAAATCCCCAAACTCTCTGCACCATTTTTTTGCATCCTTGAATGGGTGGCGGGGATAATGTAGGTTTTCGATTGGTAAACTGACCGTGTAAATTATAACTGCACGAGCGGTTGGAAGGCGTTGGAGCAAAAGGGCTACGCCCGTTGCAAGGAAAGCATTTTACATAATCTCAAATTATAGGCACTTGGTGGCTGTTTGTGAGGGAATACAGGTTTGCTTGCCGGAAAGATATTTCTTACACACCCCGTCCTGCGGACACCCCTTTTTGTAGAGGGGAATGATGCGTCTGCAAACCTGTACGGACGAACTCCCCGTTGCGATGGAAAGTGCGTATAATTTTGATTATGTAACTTGCTGGGGGCAAGCGGTGATAATAGTGAATTATTTGGTAATAAAAATAATTGATTTTATTAGGTATATCTTATTAATAAACTTATTGTTAATTTTAAATAGAAATATATTTTAAATCTAATTCTACAACTTCTACAACTTCAGTATTTTCACATTCAAATTTTTCAGGATAAAAAACAGCTAAATTATACCCTTCTTTATTTTGTGCACTTTGAAACTCAATACCATCGTAACCCATTGATTTTATGAATTCTGAAATATATTGTGTTGGCAAATAATCCAAATCAGAATCTGAACGCCGATGTGGTTTCGCTAATTCCTGTTCAAGTTTTTGAATAAAAGGATGATGAATAATTAATTCTTCCAATAAATCATTATCAATGAAAGTAAATATGTCGATAATCAGTATGTGATCTTCTACAAAAATAGTCATGCAAATAAAAATAGTATTTAAATTTGCGAAAAATTCAGCAAAACAAATAATTCTTGTGCAGAACAATTATTTTCCTACATTTGTGTTGTGAAATATTTCGCTCTTATATTTGTATTCCTAATAGGATTTTTTATTACCATTCCTTGTGGTGATCGTATAAGTGCATATTCTGTAAAGCAAAACACCGAACAAGCAACTCATCAAGAAAAAAAAGAGAAACATTCCGACTCTTGTTCTCCTTTTTGTAGCTGTGCATGTTGCGGATTGCAAAGTGTAGCAGCAACATTTCATGTTTTAGAAATTCAAGAAGCTTTTGCTTCAATTTCAAAAGAAATTACTACATACCACAATTCTAGTGACTTAGGAATTATTCACGGTATTTGGCAACCACCCAAGATTTAATTTTTATTGATTTTCTGATTTACTAAGAGTTCAGAAAATATTTTGATGGACTTTGCAATTTTATTGCATCGTCTGCTCAATTACATTTGCATCGTAATTATTTTTAATCTTCATGTTTTAAAATAATTATAGATGTTTTGATAAAAATTAAAATCAAATTTTGTGTTAGATAACATTATAAAATTCAGTATCAAGAATAAACTTGTTATTGGTATTTTCACATTGGTTTGGATTATTTGGGGAGTTTGGAGCGCAACCAAATTACCCATAGATGCCGTTCCAGATATTACCAATAATCAAGTTCAAATTATAACTGTTTGTCCTACTTTAGCAGGGCAAGAAGTTGAACAATTAGTTACTTTTCCAATAGAGCAAAGTATTGCAAATGTCCCAAACATTGAAGAAACACGTAGTATTTCTCGTTTCGGATTATCGGTAATAACGGTTGTTTTCAAAGAAAACGTAGATGTGTTTTTCGCTCGACAACTTATTAACGAGCAATTAAAACAAGCTATTGAAGAAATACCAAAAGGTATTGGTACTCCCCAATTAGCACCTGTAAGTACAGGATTAGGCGAAGTCTATCAGTATATTTTGCATCCTAAAAAAGGAAGTGAGAATAAGTACAATGCCAAAGAATTAAGAACAATGCAAGACTGGATTGTACGAAGACAATTAAACGGTACTCCAGGTATTGCGGAAATAAACAGTTTTGGTGGCGAACTAAAACAGTATGAAGTTGCTGTTGATCCTAACCGATTACGTGCAATGGGTGTTAGTATTACAGATATTTTCAATTCTTTAGAAACCAATAATCAGAATACAGGTGGAGCATATATTGATAAAAAGCCTAATGCCTATTTTATCCGTGGAATTGGGATGGCTACCTCTCTTGAAGATGTTAAAAATATTGCTGTAAAAACCAATTCAGGAGGTGTTCCCACTTTTGTAAAAGATGTTGCAGATGTTCGTTTTGGAAGTGCATTGCGTTATGGTGCAATGACCTACAATGGCGAAGTAGATGCTGTAGGTGGTGTGGTAATGATGCTAAAAGGAGAAAATTCTAATGAGGTGGTAAATAGGATTAAAGAAAAACTTCCCACCATACAAAAATCACTTCCTGAAGATGTAGTAATAGAACCTTATTTGGACAGAACCGATTTGGTAGATAGAGCTATTAAAACTGTAGAAAAAAACCTTATTGAAGGTGCATTAATCGTGATTTTCGTTTTGGTTTTATTTCTTGGAAATTTTCGAGCAGGGCTTATTGTTGCATCAGCAATTCCCCTTTCCTTATTATTTGCGTTAGGAATGATGAATGTTTTTGGAGTGAGTGCTAACTTAATGAGTTTAGGAGCTATAGATTTCGGATTAATTGTAGATGGTTCTGTTATTATTGTGGAAGCCACTTTGCATCATTTAGGACTTAGAAAAAATGTGCATCGCCTTACTCAAAAAGAAATGGATGAAGAGGTATTTCTGTCCGCTTCAAAAATACGTAATAGCGCTGCTTTTGGGGAAATCATCATTCTTATCGTTTATATTCCTATTCTTACTTTGGTTGGTGTAGAAGGAAAAATGTTTACACCAATGGCAAAAACGGTAGGTTTCGCAATTTTAGGAGCATTAATTTTATCCATGACTTACATCCCAATGATGTCTGCATTATTTCTCTCGAAAAAGATAACAAACAAAGAAAACTTCTCGGATAGAATGATGAAAAAATTGCAAAGCATTTATCAGCCATTACTTCAAAAAGTTCTTAAAATTAAATATGCAATTGTAGGTGCAACCGTTATTGTATTTGCAATTTGTGCATTGATTTTCAGTAAAATGGGTGGCGAATTTATTCCGCAATTGCAAGAAGGTGATTTTGCGTTTCACTGTATTTTACCACAAGGAAGCTCACTTTCACAAAGTGTAGAAACTTCTATGCAGGCATCAAAAATTATTAAAGGATTTGATGAAGTAAAAATGGTAGTAGGTAAAACAGGATCTGCGGAAGTCCCTACGGATCCTATGCCACCTGAAGCTACCGATATGATTATTGTCTTAAAACCACAGAGTGAGTGGAAAACTAAAAAATCTTACGATGAATTGGGTGACGAAATTTTAGAAAAATTAGAAGTGATACCTGGAGTTTTCTTTGAAAAGAACCAACCTATTCAAATGCGATTTAATGAATTGATGACAGGTGTTCGGCAAGATGTCGCAGTCAAAATTTTTGGAGAAAATTTAGATTCTTTAGCAATATATGCCGATAAAGTAAGTAAAGTAATTTCTTCTGTAAATGGAGCAAGTTCGCCACAAGTGGAACGTGTAAGCGGACTACCACAGATAAATGTGGAATATGACCGCACTCGAATTGCAAATTATGGATTGAATGTAGAGGATGTAAACAACATTGTAAGTACCGCCTTTGCAGGAAAAAGTGCAGGACAAATTTTTGAAAATGAAAGACGCTTTGATTTAGTTGTTCGTTTGGATAGCCTCCACAGAACAGGAATAGATGATATTAACAATTTAATGATACCTACCAATACAGGGAATCAAATTCCGCTCTCGCAAGTGGCAAAAGTAGATTATAAATTAGGTCCGGCACAAATTAGCCGAGAAGATGGCAAAAGAAGAATTGTAATTGGTTTTAACGTGAAAGACCGTGATGTACAAAGTGTTGTAGAAGAAATTCAACAAAAATTAAATACTGAAGCAAAATTACCATCAGGATATTATTTCACATACGGAGGACAATTCGAAAATTTACAAGCGGCAAGCAAAAGGCTACTCATCGCAGTACCCGTTTCATTATTATTGATTTTCATGTTGTTGTATTTTACCTTCAAATCTATGAAACAGGCATTATTGATTTTTACTGCAATTCCGATGAGTGCTATTGGAGGAATTTTAGCATTGCTTATCCGTGATATGCCTTTCAGTATAAGTGCAGGAATAGGTTTTATAGCCTTATTTGGAGTGGCTGTTCTCAATGGTATTGTACTCATTGGAACATTTAATCAATTAGAAAAAGAAGGCGAAACCAATATATTAACACGCGTTTTTGAAGGTACAAAAACACGACTTCGACCAGTACTAATGACGGCTGCCGTAGCTTCTTTTGGATTCTTACCTATGGCGATAAGTACAAGTTCTGGAGCGGAAGTACAAAAACCTTTGGCAACGGTGGTTATTGGTGGACTTATTTCCGCAACCTTTCTTACGTTATTTGTTTTACCAATGTTGTACATCATTTTTAACTCAAAAATTAATTTGAAAAAGCCTAAAATGAAAGCAATCAATCCTATTTTAATTATTGGATTTTTATTGAGTGGGTTTTTATTGAATGCTCAGACAAAACCTATTTTGAATTTGAATGATGCTACAGAAATGGCATTAAATAATAATCAAAATTTGAAATCAAAAAGTTTAGATATTCAATCTTCTGAAGCGCTAAGAAAAACCGCAAACGAACTTCCTAAATTGAATTTTGAAACACAATTGGGACAATATAACAGTCCAAAATTCGACCAGTCATTTTCCATTTCACAGAATATACCCTTTCCTACACTTTTTAAAGCCAGGACAGAATTAATTCAAGAACAAATAAAGGGGAAAGAACTCTCTAAAAATTTGTCTGTAAATGAGCTTACAAAACAAATCCGAACCTTATATTATCAAATAGAATATCTAAAATATAATGAATCGGAATTGAGCAAATTAGACAGTTTATATAAAGACTTTATTCGGATTGCAACCGTGCGTTATAACGCTGGAGATATAAAAAAAATTGAGATTAATACAGCGGAAACCCAAAGAGGTGAAATAAGTTTATTACTTCAACAAAATCAGGTATTATTAACGAATGCTTTTCAAAGCTTGAAAATGCTCCTCAATACACAAGATGATTTTGAAATACCTCTTGCAAGTAAATATGAACCTTTGAAGGTAGAATCTATTTTGGATTCTGCAACTGTTGCAAAACATCCAGCAATAAAAGTATTATACCAAGAGATGGAGATTTTGGAAAAATCTAAAAATGTTGAAAAATCACAAGGTTTACCCGATTTTACTATAGGCTATACCAATCAATCCTTAATCGGTATGCATACTTTCCGAAATGGAGAGCGGTATGCCGATGCAGGAACCCGTTTCAGTTCTGTAAATCTAGGTGTATCTATACCGTTAACTTTTGGGGCGACCAAGGCTAGAATTCAGTCTTTAGATTACGAAAAACAAATGGTAGAAAGCAATGCAAAATATCAGCAACAACAAATTTCTGCACAATTAAGCAATGCAGTAAGCCAATACGAGCAAGATATAAGGCAATATGAGTATTATCGAAATCAAGCCGTGCCGAATGCCGAAAAAATCGTAAAAGCAGCACAATTAGGCTACAGAACAGGGGAAATATCCTATGTTGAGTATCTTTTCGCTTTACAAACTGCCACCAATATTCAGTTAAAATCTTTGGAAAGCATCCAAAAAGTGAATGAGTCCGTCATTAATATCAATGCATTAACTAACCAGTAAAATGAAATTCAATAAACATATTTTTATTATACCTGTACTTGCAACATTACTTTGGAGTTGCGGGAAAAAAGAAGCAGTAAAAACTGAAACTGAAAAGTCTAAAACAGAGGTTAAAGAAGAGCACGGAGAAAAAAACCCTACCATTGCTTCATTAACTGAAGAACAGATCAAAGCAGTCGGCATAACATTGGGAAATATCGAAATGAAGGAACTTACGGCTACTATAAAAGCCAACGGAAACCTTCGGGTTCCTAATAATAGCAAAGCAACTGTAACTTCACTGTATGGTGGGATTATCCGAAGATTGCCCGTAGAAATTGGAGATTATGTAAGAAAAGGGCAAGTGGTTGCAACCATATCCAACCCCGATTTTATTCGATTACAAGAGCAATATTTAACCACCAACAGCAGAATTACATTTGCAGAACAAGAATTCCGAAGACAAAAAGAATTATTTGATAACGATGCTGGAGCTAAAAAGAACCTTCAAAGTTCAAGTGCAGAACTCAATACATTACGATCTCAGAGAGCATCTTTGCAAAGACAATTACAATTGATGGGAATTTCGCCATCTAAAGTCAGCAATGGAAGTTTGAGAGATGGTTTGGTTATCACTTCGCCAATAAGTGGTTATGTAAGCAATGTTACTGCACAAATGGGAAGTTATGTAGATATTGCTTCTCCCATTTTGGAATTGATTGACAATAATTCCCTGCATTTGGATTTACAAGTCTTTGAGAAAGATTTACCCAAAATACAAGTTGGTCAAATTGTGCATTTTAATTTAACCAATAATCCCGAGACAGAATACGATGCCAAGGTTTACAGCATAGGATCTTCTTTTTCTAATGACAGCAAAACCATTTCTGTCCATTGTTCTGTGATTGGCAATAAGCAAGGCTTAATTGACGGTATGAATATTACAGGAACTGTAAGTTTAAACAATGTTACAACACCTGCTGTTCCTAATGATGCGATTGTAAATGCCGATGGTAAATATTACGTTTTTATACAAACAAACGAAAAACCGGAGGAACATGCAGAAGAGCATTCAGAAGAAACTGAAGAAAACCACGATCACAAAGAAGGTGAAAAAGAAAGACATCCCGAAAAGACCACGAATTTCGAGAAAATTGAGGTTATAAAAGGAGTTTCGGACATGGGTTACACTGCGATAACTTTCGTAAAAGAAATTCCCGAAAATACAAAGATTGTAACAAAAGGAGCATTTTTTGTAAATGCTAAATTGAGTAACGCTGGCGAACACGAACATTAAAATAAAACACTATGAAATTCTACACTACAATACCAAAGAAATTGAAACCATTTTATCAATCTGAATTGAACCAAGCTACAGTTTTATTGCAGCAGGGCAGATTACAAGAATGTTGGCGTCATTATGAAAGAGCACATATCATCGGGCAGCGTTATCCATTGCAGCATTCTTATGTTCATTGGCTAATGCTGAAATTTGGGTTTAAAATAAAAAGCACAAAAGAAGTCTTAGGACAAATACCAAGATTACTTTTTGGAGGAGTAAAGTCTTTTGTAGGAACAATACCAATTGGCAATACAGGTGGTGCAAATGTACCACCATTAAAACCAATGGAAATACCGCAGGATTTACAAAAAATACTCAATACAAATACTCAATAAATGGAACACAAACATAAATACGATGCGCAAGGAAAACAACTTTGTTGCACACCACAGGAGCTTAAAATTGATAAAGATTCGAATAAATTATTGAAAGAAGAACAGCATCACGAAGGAGATGGACATAACCATAGTCATAGCGATGATGACGGACATGACCATGGAAGTACCGACAAAACCACCTTTCAGCTATTTTTACCCTCAATTATTTCGTTCGCTTTATTGTTGGCAGGAATTGGAATGGATAATTTCTTTCCACAATCATGGTTTAAAGACTGGATTCGCTTGGCTTGGTATATTGCTGCTTATATTCCTGTCGGTTTACCTGTTTTAAAAGAAGCGTTTGAAAGCATTAAAAATGGAGATGTTTTCTCTGAATTTTTATTAATGGGAATTGCCACTATCGGTGCCTTTGCAATAAAAGAATATCCCGAAGGAGTTGCTGTAATACTGTTTTATGCCGTTGGAGAGGTTTTTCAAACTCTAGCTGTAACACGAGCAAAGAGCAATATCAAATCGCTATTAGACCAAAGACCTGATGAAGTAACTATTTTAGAGAACAATCAGCCAAAAACAGTAAAAGCAGCAAGCGTAAATATTGGAGATGTTATACAATTGAAACCCGGAGAAAAATTAGGTTTGGATGGAGAGTTATTAACGGATTCCGCTTCTTTCAATACCGCAGCATTAACGGGTGAAAGTAAACCCGATACCAAAAACAAAGGTGAAACTGTTCTGGCAGGAATGATTAATTTGCAAACGGTAGCTCAAGTAAAAGTTACAACAGCTTATACCGATAGTAAACTGAGCAAAATATTAGAATTAGTACAAAATGCAACCGCTCAAAAAGCTCCAACAGAACTTTTTATCAGAAAATTTGCAAAAATATACACCCCAATAGTAGTTTTTTTGGCGATTGGTATTTGCGTTTTACCTTATTTTTTCGTTGCCGATTATATTTTCAGAGAATGGCTGTACCGAGCTTTGGTTTTCTTGGTAATTTCATGTCCATGTGCATTGGTAATATCTATTCCATTAGGCTATTTTGGAGGGATAGGTGCCGCTTCACGAAACGGTATTTTATTTAAGGGCAGTAATTTTCTTGATGTTATTGCTACTATTAAAAATGTAGTAATGGATAAAACAGGAACGATGACGGAAGGTGTTTTTAAGGTTCAAGAAGTCAATATTTTACCACAGTTTAACAAAGATGAAATGTTAAAAATGGTGAACGCATTGGAAAGCCAAAGTACCCATCCTGTTGCTACCGCAATTCATAATTATGTGGGCGAAGTTGATCATTCCATTCAACTGAACAATACCAAAGAAATAGCAGGTCATGGATTAAAATCAACTATTAACGGTCAAGATTTATTAGTTGGAAACTTCAAACTGATGGATAAATTTAATATCAAATATGATTTAGATCCATCAAGCATTGTTTATACCGTGATCACAATTGCCTATGGTGGAAAATTTGCAGGTTATCTGACTATTGCAGACAGCATAAAAACCGATTCTAAAGAAACAGTTGAAAAACTCCATCAATTGAATGTGAAAGCCACCATGTTAAGTGGCGACAAAAATACAGTAGTACAATTTGTAGCTAAAGAATTAGGAATTGACAATGCTTTCGGAGATTTATTACCCGAAGATAAAGTAAATAAAGTAAAAGAAATAAAAGCCAAAAATGAAACTGTAGCTTTCGTTGGTGATGGAGTAAACGATGCGCCTGTGGTAGCTTTAAGTGATGTAGGTATTGCAATGGGTGGTTTGGGAAGTGATGCTACCATCGAAACTGCAGACGTTGTAATACAGGACGATAAGCCAAGTAAAATTCCAATGGCAATTAACATAGGAAAAAAAACTAAACAAATTGTTTGGCAAAATATCATTCTTGCGTTCGTAGTTAAAGGCATTGTATTGATTCTTGGAGCAGGAGGTTTGGCAACCATGTGGGAAGCCGTTTTTGCAGATGTGGGGGTTGCTTTATTAGCGATTTTAAATGCTGTGAGAATACAAAGGATGAAGTTTTAATAAGTAATTAAAAGCAATTTACACAGAGTAAGTAAGTAACTGAATTTCATAAGAAAAAAATATTTTTTATTTAAGTTGAAAAAAAACTATTCAAAAGAAGGGGATGAATGCAAAATAATGAAGTCTAACTCGTCTTTTGCTTCGCACCACTCTATTTCAGCATTTTTTTTCTAGAGAAAAAAAATAAAAAAGTATTTAGCGAAAAATCACTTACTCCACTTACTCCCAAAAAAGAATGAATTATAAAGAAAATGAGTGCAAAAATGCACTCATTTTTAATTATCAAATCTGAAGGGTATTTTTTCTTGTTGTGGTGGGATTGGAATTGGTTCTCCCGATTGTTTGTTTTCCATATCTACCAAATCAAAATCTTTTAAGATTACAGGAAATACATAGGCTTTATTCTTAGAAATTCTTTGAAAACCATGTTTCTTTAAAGCCATCCCAATTTTTCTTACCGTTGTTTCTGTAATTGCAATTCCGCCTTTTGTAGAAAGGATATTCGCTATTTGTGTGGTATTGAAAAAATATTGTGCTTTGTCTTTTTCTACAGGTTCAAACCATGTTAACAGCAATTCTTCTTCTGGACTTCTAAGTTGGTACTGCTCGTTATTTTGGTTGATTTCTTTGATTTCTTCCTGGTTGAACCAATGGCGGAAGCCATTGGTGAACAAAGAAAGTGCCTGTGTATAGACTTTGTTGATGTCTATTTCATGGGTGTATTCGATATGTTCTACTTCAAAGCAAAGGAAACGGCGTGAGCCGGTTGTATCATTTAAGAACTGGGCAGTGTTCACCGATCCTGCAAATGAAGCGCGTCTAGGCATATTTTCATTGTTGTGACCGTAGGCTTTTCTCATTCGGATATGAGTTTTTGTTATAATTTCTTTAAGTGAACCGATTTCAGTCCTATTCAGATTTTCAAGTTCGTCCAAATTGATCAGCATACATTCCGCCAAGTGAATTAAGGTGTCTTTATTACTCGGGTTTATCGTTCCTGAAAAGATATACTCTTTCAAAGATTTGGGCATTAGTTTTTCTATCCACGTGGTTTTACCGAGTCCCTGTTTTCCTGAAAAAACGATTACGGTTTGATTTACCTGTTTTTCATCTAAAACACATGCTACCATTGCAACAAACCATTTTTTGAAACATATTCTCCAAAGATCCTGTTTTGTGGTGGTTATCGTATCTGCAAGCATTTCAATGTAGTCGGTTTCATCTTCATTTTCGGGGATATTTTTGAAGTAATCTTCAAACGGATCATACATTTCACAGTAGTCGGAATGCAGTAAATTCCGTAAGGAATTGATACTGCATTTTACTTTTGCTTTCAGGATTTCCCGAAGGATTGAGTTTTCTGTGAAGTCTGTCATTGGTTTGTATTTATAGGCTTTCAATGTTTTGAACTCCAATTTCCCTAAAACTGTGTTGTATCGGAAGTTGTATCGGTTGTTTAGAAACATTTCTAATTTATCAATATAAGAGGGTTGTTCTTCTTCGTCATCAGAGAAATTTCCGTCATCGGTTTTTGTCGCGGATGCTTCACCGGAATTTTTTGTATTGCTCGCAGATTTCGCAGATTTTGCAGATTTTTTGGTTGTCTGAAAGGTGTCTGTATTATGTTCAGCGGCATTTTGATAAGCACTTTGGACGGCTATTGTTACTTCTCTAGCATCATATCCATAATCAGCCAAAATATAACCTAATGCCATTGATTCAGGTATTCCTTTTCTGTTCAGGTTATTTGCCAATGCAAAAACGAAATTGTTTCGGTTGCCTTCTGTGAACTGCTGTTTTTTTTCGGTGAAGCGGACACAATGCTCATACTTCGCATTGTAGTTGTCGGTTGATTGTTGTCGGAATTTGGTTGTCGGTTGTCGGTTGTCCGTTATCGTTAAAGGTTGTTTCATGTCGCTCGCAAAGACTTCTGCGTTTTCGTTCAGGTATAATTCGGGATCAAAAGACATAAAGCAAAGTCTGGTGATGTCCTTTCCTGATTTGTCGATTTCTACCGACAATAACTCTTCAAAATATCGCTGTAATTCCAAGAAGGTTTCTTTATGCTGTTCTTTCCCGGACGAAACTTTCACGAAAATTTTCAAACCGTTACCGGATGGACTTACAAATGATGCAAAAACAAAATCATCCATTTGGATTTTTGTCTTGCACTGTTGTAATTTTTCTTTGTCGAGTTTGTCAATATCTAATACCATTAAGCCGTTGTATTTGGTAAGGAATTCCATTTTTCTACCTCCGTTGAATGTTGCACTGGGCGTAAATGCGGGAAGTGATTTTTTGGCTCTCTCTGCGGCTTCCTTTTTATCGTCGGCTAGGGATTTTCTTAAATATGTGATTGCGTTTTGATATACGCCGGTTTTGATATCGGAAAGGATTTTCAGAATGTCTATCTGTTCGGTTACTTCGTTGAAGTTTTTGAATATGGTGGATTTCATTTTGTAAGAAGTTAGATTTTAGAAGTTAGATTTTAGAGAAAAGCCCTCACTGAATTTGAGGGCTTGGTTTTGTCAGTGCATAGAAAAGTGTTATTCACTTTTTCGCAAAGGATATGTTGTAATGTTCCTGCATCGTTTTTTCAACATCAGACAGTTTGTAGTAGATTTTACTTCCTACCTGAGAAAAAGAAATTTTGCCTTCATCACGCCAAGTCTGTGCGGTTCTGCGAGAGATTTTTAGCATCGCGATTAATTCTTCATTGTCCAGGAATACTTCCTGTTTTGGTGCTGTCTTAGCGTTAAGTTTTTCGTGAATCTCGTTAATTTTTGAGATTAGACCATCAAACTGCTCTTTGGATAAAATAATTGCTTCCATAATATTTTTGGGTTTAAGATTATGAAGCAAAGGTGTATAATTAGAAAAAGTCTTTTGGTCTTTATTTAGTCCACGTGGACTAAATAATTTTAAAAATGTTTGCTAATGTCCACAATATTAGAGCCTTTAGGTCGCTTTTCGGGTTTTGAAGGCATCATTATCGTTTTGACTGTCTGTGGACTTATCGGATTTCCATCTTTATCTGTGAAATTATTACATATCAACTGCACTATTTCGCTGTTTTCTGCTTCAATGGCAGGACGCGAGTCCACGAAGTATTCTCGTTGCAACTGAATAAAAATATCAACTAACTGATTGATTTTCAGATTGGTTTTAACTTTCTTAAAAAAGTCCACTGTGGACTTTTCTGATAATTCGGTGGACTTTTCTTCTTCCTGTAGTTTTGCCAATGTTTCAATTTCATTGATCAGTTTATCACATTCTTTTGGAAACAGTGGTAATTGAAGATATTGAACTGTTATGATTGCACGTTCGTATGCAAATTTTTCTCTAGTCAGAAATAATATTTTTTCCCGATCTGTTGAAATACGGTCCACTTCTTTTTGGACCTCATAAAATGAAAAATAACGTTCCTCACTTTCAGCATTGATATATTTTTTGGCAGGTTTGATTTTGTTTTCATCAATATCCTGGGATTCCAATTTTTCTCTTTTGGTTTCAAGACAGGTATAAATTTTTAAAAGTCTGCTTTGGTTTCTTGTGCCGGAAAAGAGTTCGATATTCAATTCTATTAGTTTCTCAAATTTATTGAGCCACAACAGAGGTTTCTTCACCAAACTACAATGGTGAGCAATAAATGCGGGTATATTTTTTAACGGAAGGGAAAAAATTTTGTTTAGAATCTGTTGGCAGTAATCTTCCAAACTTTGTTTTGGTATGGCTTCTATATCAAATAAATCGTTAAATGCATCCGTAACTTTTACGGACGAAAATTGCACGAAAGGTGCTGTTTCCTTTAGTTGATATTTTTCCGACATAGCCGAAAATTTTAGTTAGTTCACGAATTGCTTGATTATTGCAGATTAGAAGCATCAGAGTGATATTTGGCAAAATTTTTCAATTTTTTTTGCGTTTTTATTTACTTTTCCTGTGTTTTTCATCATAATGCTAAATTAGGAAAATGAAAGCAAATTTTTTTAGTTGATTTTAATATCTTGATAAAAAAAATATGCTCCGTATTGAAATACAGAGCATTGAGTTATCAACATTTTTTTTCTAATTCATATACTTTTCTACAGCCTCGTCCAATTCCTGGGAAATGATTTTTGCATAAATCTGTGTGGTGCCAATATCCGTGTGATCCATCAGTTTTGAAACGTGTTCTATTCGCATTCCGTTGTTCAGTGCCTGTGTCGCATAAGTGTGTCTTGCAAGGTGGAAAGACAAAGGAAACGGAAGTTTCATCTTCTTTCCGATTGCTGAAAGGTGCAGTGAGCAAAGCGAAGTGCATCTGCCAACTTCTGCCAATCTGTAAGCATCGTTTTCGAAGTAGGGCGAACCGTTTTCAAGCAAAGGAAACACGAAGTGTTTTGGATTGATTTCTTTGGGTTTGTATTTGTTGAGAATTGCCAATGCCGAGTTTCCAAATTTAAAACTGTGCGTCCGTCCTGTTTTTCTGATTTGCTTTCTGATTTTGTTTTCCTCAAAATTTACATTTTCCCATGTCAATTCGATAACATCGCTTAATCTCAAACCTCCTGCATTCGCCGAAAATAAAAACATATCCTTTACAATCGGTGCTTTACTCTCTTGATTTACTTCATATTTTTTAAATTCTTCCAACTGGGTTTTGCTGAGGAAACTTCTTTTGCTTGGATCTCTTTTGATACTTATTTTACTGAACGGATAAAGGTTTGCATCTACCAATTCCTCGTTTATGGCTTCCTTGAAAAAAATCGCCAAAATCACCAACGAATATTTAATCGTAGTATTTGAATTTTTTAGGGTATTACTACAATAATTCACATAATCTTTCAGCATTGTCACTGTGATATCATCAAAATCTACATCTTTAGTTTTTGTAAACTCTTCAAATTTTTTCAGACTGCTTTTGTAGGCTTTGTAGGTTCTTGCAGAAACTGTCCCCTTGATTTTTTCGCATCTGTCTTCGGCATAAGCAAAGTAATTCTGTGCTCCTTTCCCCTTTACGGCTTCTTTGAGTTTTCTTGCTGATACAGATTTTGACTTTCTTTCCATATCGGCAACAGTTCCCGAAGCATCCGCTAATTTCTGTAAAAGAAGTGCGTTTGTTCTTGCAGAATTAGGAAAGTTTTTTCGAACCTTTTTCTGTTCGTCATCCCATTGGCTTTCCTTTGCTTTAATTCCTGTTGAAACATATTTTTTCTTGCGGTCCTTAATGAGGATGATGTAAATCGGGCAGTAACCGTTATTGTCGGTTTTGTCGGTTCGAAGAATAAATTTTACTGATGCCATAAGATTTGTGTTTTGAAAAGTTTAAACTAAATTTGAAAACGGGAGCAAGGGAATGAGAGGTCTTGAAAAGTGTCCAATGTATCTCAATGCAAGCTAATACAAAGGTAGAACTTTTGGTAGAACAAATCGTTATTTTCTTTACTTTTTTTTACTTTATTTTGCTCAAAGAAAAAACAAAAATGTTTATTTAATAGGCATTACAGAGAAATTCAACCAACAGAATTGAAATATTGTGATAACATTGTATTTGCAAAAGGCGGGGTTGAATACATAATAGAAAAACCCGATGCATTTAGTCGCAACTTGCTTTTCATATTGTATTTTTTTGTAATTTAACAATCTGAAAA
>JBJZOS010000015.1:0-37275 GCA_046269235.1 Chryseobacterium sp. TY3 | reverse complement strand
AAAAAAAACAAAAATCAACTATATTTGAATTTATAATTAACCCCAAAAATGGTCAACCTATTTTGGAACATGACAAAACCCATGCTAAACAACAAATTAATTAAAAGAACACTACTGTTCTCTGCCCTTTTTGTTGGCGGAATATTAATTGCTCAAAATTCTGACACAAAAATCACAGTTACAGAAGTTCAAAAAGAATTTAAGTACAAAAAGTATTCTCCACAAATTCTTGAAAATTTCGTGAACCAAATTTCCGAAATCGAACAAAAGTCAACTATTAAAGAATTTATTCCTGGGGAGATTATCGGATGGAATAACGATAGAAGCACCGGCTCAACCGAAGAAATTTTCTGGATTAAAAACGGAAAATTAAATCCAATTTCAACTGTTCCAGAAAATGAGAATTTCTTCAAAAAAATAAATAAATACGCTCCAAAAGAAAAAGAATTTGACATTTATAAATGGAGTACAAAAACTTATGAAGGTAAAATTCTGAAAAAGCTTACTGACGGAAGTTTTTTGATTAATATCGGATTGACGCTATTTGAGAAAGGAACAAATGATGATTTCAATAACGGAATTGGAGAATATGAGGTGGAATACAAAACCAAAGATTTTAAAAATTTCATCCCATTAAAATTGCGTGAAAAAGAGAAAAATAATGTAAAATGGATAACAATCAAGTAAAAAGAGACTACAGCTAACATAGTATTATATAAAGTCTATATAAGTTATCCTTTATTCATGGTACTTTCTAACTTTTCAAATAGAAAAAGTACAACATATGTATAACAAATCAGAAAACATCGATGAATAGGTAGATTCCACGCTTTTGTTGTTTGGCTTCAAAATTCATTGATTGATAAGATGCTAATTTTTCGCAGTAATAATCATGGCTTGCTTTAGCATAGCCATTTTTTATTAGCTCCTCGTTCAAGCATTTGCCATTCGGAAGGATGATATATGCCAATTGTCGTTTCCAGAAGTCTACACTATTTTTGGGTTCTGTTAAGAGTGTGATTCTTGTACCGACAGATGCAAGACTTAATACATAATCTAAACTCATCAGCCCAAATTGCAGAAGCATAGCTGCAGGAACATGGCTCTTGGCTTCATCGTCTTTCATTTTACGACTTATTCTAACTTCCGGGGCATCTATTCCGTATAATCTTATTTCTTGGCTTATTTGCCCAAATTCTTGTCTTACTATCAAAGTATCGCCGTCCAAAATTCTTTCAATTATCAAATGAGTTTCAATTTGAATGTCTTTGATGAGAAAGTAATTTTCTTGGTCTTGGTTGGAAACGCTGCCGTCTATTTCCATTTGATTTGGTGTGATTGCTTTGTATTTCATTGGTTTACAGTGTTTTATCTATTGTTTATATAAAGATAATTCAAGAAATTTATATCTGTCTAGACAATAGTGTTTTTCAGTCTTTTTTAACTACAAAATTTAATTACAATGGCAAGACAAAAAGGTCTTATGAAATACGTCGGAACAATCGGCGATGTAAGACATTTCAAAATCAAAGGGCAAGAAGGTTTTTTCGCTGGTATGGTAGGCGGACCTACTGCCGAGCAAGTGAAATCTGCCCCAGAGTTCGAAAGAACTCGCGAAAACATGAACGAATTTGGCGGCTGTGCCAAAACAGGGAAGTCACTAAGAACGGCTTTATCTGCGTTAATGGGGAAATTTACTGATCCACAAGTTACAGGTCGTTTAACTTCGATTATGAAGAAAATCAATTTGGAAGATGGAACAGAAGCGAGAGGTTATCGAAAAGTAGAAGTTTCTACGCAACGTAAATATTTGGAGGGATTCGAATTTAACAAGAATCTTTCTATCAGTGGTGTTTTTAATGCACCATATGATGTGAATCATGAAGTTGCGCGTGATTCAGCCGATTTTATCATTTCTGAATTTAATCCTGTTGAATTAATTTCTGCACCTTCAGGTTCAACACACTTTCGTTTACTGAATGTTTTGGCGGTTTTATCCGATTTTTCATACAACCCTACGACAGGAACATATGAGCCTGATGATATGGCTAATAATGAATTAAGCGTAGTGGAATATTCTCCCTACATACCACTAGACGAGCTTTATTCTGGTGCCACTTTAACGGCTGCACTTCCTGGCGCACCAACGCTAGGCACCAATGTTTCGGTGGTTCAGTGTATTGGAATTGAGTTTTTCCAAGAAGTAAATGGTAGATATTATCCTTTTGCATCGGGGAACTGTCTCAAAATTGAGGAAGTTTTTTAGTTTTAGTTTAACAGAAGCCTTCTCAATTTGGGAAGGCTTTTTCAATTCAAAAATGTTATGAGAACAAAAATAGTTAGAGTTGCCGAAGGCAAACAATCCACACTTTCACACTTGTATATTGACGGAATTTTCCAATGCTTTTTGTTGGAGGATAAAATCAGAGCGGTTAAGATTATGAAACAAACTGCCATCCCTACAGGTTCTTTTTATCTTACTCTAAATACTTGGGGCGGAAAGAATAAGGACTACGCCAACAAGTTTCCCGTTATGCATCGTGGCATGATTGAGATTGATGGTTTACCTACGTTTGATGCTGTGTATATCCATATCGGAAATACGATTACCCAAACGGCTGGCTGTCCGCTTTGCGGACTGAGTTACATCAAAAAAGATGGTGATTATCAAGTTTTGCAAAGTACTGATGCTTACAAAATGATTTATCCAAAGCTTTTGGCAGTTGCTCAAAGCAAAGAAAAAAGTATCATCATTGAAAACAATTTTCAATTCTAACATATGGAAATTATGGGAACAAGTTTAGATATCAATATTCTTTTTGGTTCAATTTCTAGTCTTTTATTGGCGGTTGTGGCTTATTTTATTAAGCAACTACACTCCGATTTTAAGAATATGGAAAAAGACATTTCCGAAGTCAAAACAATGGCTTTGCTTATCAAGACTGAGTTTAAAAACTCTCAGGATTTGCTTAATCAAAAAGTAGAATATTTGGAGCAAAGAGTCAATAAGTTAGAGTTTAACCTTTCAAAAATTCAGGACAATGAAAACAAATAATTTTAATTTGGTTAGTCGGATACAAGAACCCACTCCAAAATGGTTTAAAATCATACGTTCAACAGCTTTAATCCTTTCCGCTGTGGGTGGTGTTTTAGTTGCTGCTCCAGTGGCTTTGCCTAGTGTTTTAGTGAGTATTGGAGGCTATTTGCTTCTTGGTGGCACTATCGCTAGTGCAGTTTCACAAACGGCAATCAGCACCGAAGAATTCGGCAAAAATTCTGCTAAAAATCAAGAAAATCCGAAGGCAGATCAAGATTCACTCCAGGATTCAAGGTGAAAAAATAACGTTTAATACTTTAACAGCTCGACAATTAGTCGGGCTTTTTTGATGCAATTCTATTGCTTTCGTCTGCTTGCAGTCGGTTATTTAGAAGGGCGAAATATGTTGCACTTATCTACGTCTTAGGGTGGGTTTAAGATGCAGTCAATAGGAAAGTCCCCGAAGTGGGGACTTTTGAAGATTAGATTTTAAAATAATACTTTCGGACTAAGACAGAACGAAGTTCTGAAAGCTGCTGCAGTTGTTGTGAAAACTTTTGCTCTAGCTGATAAACGGCTTTGATGTCTGAAAGGATTTTCTTGTTTTGTTGCATCTTGCAAAGGCTCGGAATGATGAAATTCTGCATCACTTTTTTGAGTTCAAAAAGTCTAAGCATCAAGATAACACTTCCGCATAAATACGGATGAAAAAATCTGTTTTTCCAAAGGGTGTAAAAGGTCCAGTACAGGTTTTCGAGTTGGTTTTGATCCTTGCAATACAGGATAAAACAGTTCGGGCAAGGTTCAAAAAGTGGTTTACCTGCGTTTTGTCCTCTAGACAAAATAAACAAAGCATTTTTCGGAGTTTCTTTTGCTGGATTGTACGTGCGTACTTTGAAATTTTCCATAGCGTGGGATTTAAAATTTTATGCTCCGCCGAAAATTTTTCAAAAGAAAACGAAGAAAAAAACCGAAAAAAAAAGAAAAAAAGAAAGCCGATAGAAAGGGGGCGGGGTGGGGTGTCAAGGTTTTTTGAAAAAAGTTTTTGACCGAAGTTCGGCTTCCTTTTTTTTACTACTAACTGCCAAAAGGAATGGTTATAAATAATGTAAAAAGTTTTTTCAAAAACACGAAGTGCTTGACCTTTATACCACATGGCGGCTGGAGAAGGAAGCCCCCTAACTTGCTTTGCTTTTTTTATTTTTTGGCCGATGTTCGGCTACCATTTCTTATTATCATGATGCGTAAAGCTTCTTTATCAACAAAGGATCATATGATTGAAAAGGTGGGGGAAGTTGCTTGGCAAAGGAAGGTGAGCGAGGGGACAGGCAGGGGTATGGGGGATTGGAGAAAGGACAAGCCGACATACTCCTGCGTGCGGTGACGAAACAGTATGGATATGCTAGCATAACCATATTGTGAAGGAACTGGTCAAGCTTGGATTTAGCAAATGGAAGAAATGGCAAAAATGGGTAAAAAAGCTCGCGAAAAAATGATGCTTTACTACAGATTCAAGGAATAAGAAACAAAAATCAAGACGAAAACGTGATAAGCGGAGGGAAAGATAGCTGTATGACTGCCTGACGGAAGCAGCTTTTCTTTTTGAATGCGTTATCACTTTCAATTACAATTTTAGCCTCCACTAAAACTTGTAATGCTTCTTTAATTTCGTTTTGCTTCTTAATAACATCATCTGCATTATTGAAATAAGCTTTCGAAATATTTAACACCGAGGTTTTCACCACTTCCGATTCACTCAAGAAGTTGATCGTCTCTAACAGTTTACGGCCATTGATGGTATTATTTTCTAATACTTTTTCGGCTGCGCTGTAACGGCTTGATAGACGAATATCGGGTTGGTTATTGGCTTCACGAGCAATTTGCCATCCCGTTACGGTGTTATATAGTTCATCTTCTTTTACTAACTTTCTTACGATATCAAAAGTCGTGATAATCATACCACGAGCCGCCACTTTGGTAGAAGCATAACCTTTGGTACCAAATAAGAAGTTTTGTAATAGACTGAATTGATTTTCGTAAAATGGGTAATATGATGTGTATGATTCTACAGTGGCTGTATTCGAAATACCGTAACCATTCAAATTAGAATGGTCTCCAATTTTACCTGAATTTGCTTGGTAATAATCATTTAATAATTTTACACCTTCCGTTGTTTTCTTAAGAATTCGGCTTTTGATAATGGTATCTACCTCTGTTGCTTCTAAGTGAATTTTCTCCACAAAACGGTCGGTAACTTTAACCAAACTTGCTTTAGAAATATTAGCGTTAGAAATCACATCGTCTAATTTTTCTTGTGCAATAGCAATAGTCCACACTTTACCGCCTAATGTATTTAATGCTTCAGATACTCCTTCTAAATCAAGTAAGGTTATTTTACGCTGATTGATGGCTTCCGAAGTTTCATCAAACATAAATACAATAGATGTATCGGATTTGATTTGAATATATGATTTCAGTTCTCGTGCTAAATCAGCAGGAGAAAATACATCAATAGCAGAACGAATAGAAACCAATAATTGATCGTATTCTTTTTCAGAAAGGCCAGATTTGATGTGAATGTCTTTACAAGCTGTAAAGTACGTACGCATATTGCCTTTTAGTTCTGACCAATCCTTACCCAAAACTTCCTTTACATAAGTAAAAATATCTGTTTTACCAGCCGCAACCATCGAATTGCATAACATATAGCCGTATTCATCTTGTGGTAAGTGGATAGACTTTAAAAAGTTTTTGAATAAGGTATAGCTGAATCCTTTTGAGGTATCTTGTTTTGCTATATCTAAAAAGACAACCAAGTTTTGGTAACGATCTAATTTGGCAATCTTATTTTTGAAGAACATTTCATCTTCAATCCCTGTAAAACGATTTAATAATCGTTCACGCGAAGGTGTACCGTTAATATTTTGATTGGCCAATAAATACCCAATCATTTTAGCGAAATATGATTTTCCTGATCCATAGAAACCAGAAATCCAAACACCAGTTTCTACGGCATTGGAAGTAAATTTATCCAAGAATTGCTCAAAATCTTTCGCTAAACCATCGGTTACGATATAGTCTTCAATCTCTTTTTGGATTTCGTTTTCTGAAATATCTTCAATATTGATTACATTCTTAATATCTACATTTAAGTCTATAGATAGTAAATCTTTTATCTTCATATGAAATGACCTATATAATTTTGCATCTGTATTCGGATGCAATTCTTGTATTTAAATATTCTAATTGGTTGTTTTGATTGTATTCTGCTGGATATAAAAATACAGCAGGTAAAGCAGCATCCATAATGGTTTTACTTTCCATTAAAGACAACATATCAAAGTGCGTAGCATAGATAACCCCTGTATTGATAATAACAGGAATTTTTTTATCCTGGAATACTTGCTCAACTTTATCTATAATCAAGTGGAACAAGTCTGGCTGCGCATCTAAGTCATTCTTGAATATACGATCCAACGAAGCTTGTAGATGTTCTAAATAGAACTCAACATCTTCTCTGTTATTCTCCACAAATTCCACCAAAATTTGGTTCAAATCAATGATTTGATATTTTGATGCTTCTAATTGATGTAACTCTGAAATAAAATTAATTTCTTCTGAAGGCTTACAAACCAATAAAATAGAGTTCCCCCCCATTAGCTTGTAATTTAATTTCAGAATCATTGGACGATACTAAGCGTTCTAATTCTAAAATTGCATTATGAGGATTTAAGTGTTTCATAAAGTTTATCGTAGTTAATCATTGGTTTTATTTTTAAATTATCTCCGTTGTATTGTACTTCGACATAACGGATCAGTTGTTTTTCCAACACTTTTTGAAGAAAAAACTCGTTTTCATAAAACGAATATTTAATCCATTCAGAATGAATCTTATTCGAATTTTCTTCTGCTATAGACAAAAAATAAACGAATACAAGAAATTCTTCAGATGATAGATTCTTGTAGATAATTTCTTTCTTTTGAACCCCATTTAGAAGTCCAAACTTCTTTAAAAGCGTTAGATATTTAGAAGCGGTTGTTGTTATGGTTGATTCTGACCAATTGCCTAATGTTTCATTCGTTTTTTGTAGATCTTTTAGACAAATTTCAACTTCTTCTTTTTTAATGATTCTTCTCCCAGAATAATAAACAGGAAAAAAAACAGTATCGTTTAAATACTTGAATAGATCATTGTTGAAGGTAAAAAGCAAAAACAAAAAATACAGATTCTCATTGATACTCTTTTCTTTAAAAAAAGGTAAAAACAAATTATTGATATTTTCAGTTTCTGAAACGAATGATTCTTGAATCGCTTTTTTGAAACGATTCACTGCTTTTAAGGTTCTTATATCTGAGTATTCTAAATGGCTTTTCCCTTGACTATCAGAATCCATCAAAAAAGTTTTGATTAATTCCAGTTCCGGCAAACCTCCTAATATATTTATATTTGAATTGATGTTCATTACTCTACTAAACTTCCAAATATACAAACTGCAATTGAAAGTCAAAAACGGAAATCCGTAAATGCGTAAGAACGTAAGAGAAAATCTGTAAAAAGATTTTTTTATTTTTCATTTGAAAAAAAAACTATTAAAAGGAGGGGATAAGAGCAAAGGGAAGAAGCAGGGCTTGTGCTTTGCACTATTATACTTTAATTCAGCATTTTTTTTTTGGAGAAAAAAAATAAAAAAGTGTTTTGTGAAAAATCACTTACGTTACTTACGTTGTTACTTTGAGGAAATTAAGAGAAAATGAATAAAGTAAATAAATCTATTGGAATACTGAGCATTATAGCATTGATATGAAAGTTTTTGGTTCACGAAAAAAATCTAAAAATTTGGAATTTATTAAATATAAATTGTATTATTGCATCATTAATCATCAAGAGTTTCTGATTTATCAGAATACCAACCGAGCGTTAACCTGCCACGGTGGTTTAGAATGAGGGCAAACCTGCCAAAAATATAAGGTTATCTCCCCAAAAAATTCTCTTGCGATGATTTGTAATTATTAACATTATAAATTATGCAACATGGTACATCCACATTTCAGTACAGAAAAAGCTTTTGTACAACAAGAAGGCACAACTTACAAAGACGATTTCGGCGTTGGCGACCTTTCTGATTTTCGAAAATTAGCGTTTATTGAATACGATCTGAACATCGGTGAAGCACCTATAATTTATTTTTATAGAATTACTAATGACGACTACATCCAATGGATTGATGTTTTCTTAAATGACGAAAATGATGAAAAATCCATTATTGAAGCTTCAAAAAAACCTCTAAAAATTGTTTGTCAATTTAAATATGATTATGATTTTAGCTTTATTGATAATCTTCTCCTTGCGTTTACTGAATTTATTCACGCCAGAAGTATGTTTGACGGACGAATAATACAATTTAAATCGGACCTCATTTCGGACGCTCATTTTCTTAAAATTCAAAAAAATATTGCAGATCGAAAAAAGGGAATTGTAAAAAGCAAACTTCTGGATTTTATGAAAAAAAACAATCTTTATCCTAAAGTACATGATGCCAAAGAAGGCTTATATTTAAGCCAATGCGTTAATTCTGGAAACCATTATCTTTTCATCTCCATAAGTCCCGAAAAAGAAGAATGGGGATGCGGATATTGTAGAAGAAAAGGCGGAATCAAAGAATTGAAACAATGGATATCAGAAAAAAAACAGAAAAAAAACTAAGAATATGGGCACAAGATTTAAAGAAAAAAGTAATCAAGATTTAGTTGATATTTTCAATAACGAAGTTGGAAATCCAGGTTGGGGCTCTACAAGAGCAAAATTTCTATCAGAACTTAGAGAAGAAATGCTTAGTAGAGCGATAGATTTTAGTTTAGTTGCCCATAAAGATTCATTGCAACTTTCAAAAAAAATAATTCTAATGGATGATGTAATTGCCTTTGATATGACTAATGAAATTAAATTGGAAACCTATACGGCTAAAGTTAATATTGGGTTACAAAAAAATTATGACAATACCTATTACGAAAAAAATGAATACATAGAGTATCTACAGAACTATCAATCCAATTTAATCAAAGAAAAAAAAATCCATCTAAGTGCTGCTGTACAGGAATTTGAGTTGGTTTATGGAAATTTAGTTGAAAAACATTTGGTTTTGAAGTTTGTTAATTATCCAAAATTTCCATTAGAAATAAATATTTTCAAAAAAAACATTAACGTTCTAGGTAAAAAAATGATGGAACAGTTTAATCAAAATAGGATTATGATTGAATATCCAGATGAAACTATTGTTTTCGAAATTGATCCAAAGATTGATCCTAAAATAAGTTCTTGAAATCTTTTTAACAACAAGAAAGACGGAAAAGTCGCTCTTTCTTGTATAATCTGTAATAGCCACAACTTCATCTGACAGTTAGGGGTTAAAAATAATTTTCAGTTACTCTTTAAAATCCTTACTACCAAAAGTAAGGATTTTTTGATCCTCTGCAAGTGTCTCTAAAAGTTTTTCTCTTGCCATAAGTTTACTATCTAGAAACGTTTGCATAGATGTTTTGCCGAAGCACTGCTTTCATGTATGGGTTCTATCTGTATTGTAATACAAAAGCCCAGCTATTTAGGTCTAATTGTAGTTCTTCAATGCTTCTGTAAATTTTCTTTCTGAAAGCTATTGAATAAAACTACTCTTAAATTGTTCTGTGAAAACGTTCACAAATACCATTTGTTCGAGGACTTTTAGCCTTGGTTTTGGTATGATCAATAGCTTCTATAGCTAAATATAATTGATATTCGTGTTGGTCTCTTAGTTCACAATATTCAGTTCCTCTATCGGTTAATATTCTAAGTAAACGAAGGTCTTGCTGTTCAAAGAAAAGAACAACTTGGTCGTTAGGCATATCAGCTGCAATAAGTGTATTTTTACGATCGTATAGTTTAGCAAAAGCTACTTTAGAATAGGTATCTATAAAGGTTTGTTGATAAATATGACCAACAACTTTGATATATTGCAAGGTTGATGATATTAAATTAATTAACTAACGGAAATTTCAAGAATTTCATCAATGTTAGAGCGTTTATACTCAGAGTAAACGTGCGAGTGAAAATCATTTAATTTTCTGAGTAATTCGAGAAGTTCGGCTTTTTCACTATTATCGAGTTTTCCGGCAAGAATTCGCGACGTCACATTCACTTTTTCAACGGAACGGTGGAAATAATCTTCACCTTTTTCGGTGAGGTTCAAACGCTTACTTCTTTTATCTTCGCTGTCGTTCTTTTCTTCAATTAATCCATATTCCAGAAGACGTTTAATGATTTGAGTTCCGGTTTGTTTTTCGTGACCGTTTCTTTCGATTAACTGAATTTTAGTCAGATTCGGTTCGTCCTTCAATCGGTAAAGGTAGGTGAATTCTTCATTGGCCAGTTCAGGGAAATCATTCAACCCCTTTCTAATTAATTGTCTTGAATATCGTCCCAAAAGCAGAACCTGTTTGCAGATTTCATTTTCTGTGAAAGAAACCTGATGCTGTTCATTTTTAAAAAGTTTGGTTGGGCTCTCTTTTCTGTATTTTTGATCATTCAGCCAAAGACGGAAATCCTCCACATTAGAGTGAGGTTTACAAGCTTCGGAATTTTCAAATTCTTTAACCTGATGAAGCAGATCAATGAAAAAATCAGTATTCATAGCGCAAATTTAATCTAAGTATTTTAAATATTTTTTATAATCTAATAAAGAGGTGGAAGAATCTAAACCCTTCAACGCTCCAACTCTCAAACCCTCCAACTAAAGCTTAACACTTCCCATTCCGCCATCAATTCCAAAAATCTGTCCTGTAATCCACGACGATTTATCCGAAACAAGGAAAGCCGTCATTTCCGCAATTTCTTCAGCCGTTCCTACTCTTTGCAACGGATGTCTTTTCGCGGAAGCTTCTCTTTTCTCAGAAGTTGCTAAAAGCTGTGATGCCAGATTCGTGTCCGTTAAAGAAGGTGCAATCGCATTGACCCTGATTTTTTGAGCCGAAAATTCTGCCGCCAGACTTTTTGTAAGACCTTCCACCGCATTTTTACTCGCCGCAATCGAAGCGTGAAAAGGCATTCCCAGTTTTGCCGCCACGGAACTGAAAAGCACAACGGAGGCACTTTCCGACTTTTTAAGATTCGGCAACAGTTTCTGAATCATTTTTACCGCTCCCAAAACATTGATCTCAAAATCATTCTTAAAATCATCCACAGAAAGTCGGTTAAAAGGTTTTAAATTAATGCTTCCCGGTGCATAAACCAATCCGTCCACGACTTCCGGAAAGCTGATTTCATCTAAGTTTCCCGAAAGAATATCCATGGTGTGGAATTCAATATTCGGATGCTTCAGTTCTGCATTTACTGTTCTGGAAATTCCGATAATTTTGTGTTGTTCTGCGAGAATTTTTGCTGTTGCTAAACCGATTCCTTTTCCGCAACCGATGATGACGATATTTTTCATAATGAATTTATCTTTTAGAAATTTTATTATTGCTGATCACTCTTTGTCTGCTGCATTTAAAGCGGTTAATTTCTTCGCTTCTCTTTTTCAAATGTTTCTGGCTCACTCCGGAATTCACTCTTTTTCGCCAAAGCTTGAAACTCGATTCTTGCAATTCCGAACGCATCAGTTCAATCACTTCCGATTCGCTGATTCCGAACTGAAATTCTATGGCTTCAAACGGCGTTCGGTCTTCCCACGCCATTTCAATGATTCTGTCGATTTGCTGTATGTTGAGGTTTTTGTTCATTTTTAATTTTGATAAATAGTCTATCAATTGCTTCGGGCTTTATTCAAAATATATTTTTAAGTTTAGGCTAAAGCCAAACATTTTAATTCTTTTTGCAAACGGGTTAAAACCCTTTCCTGTTGATATTTGATTCCTTTATATTTAAAAAATCATCTTAAACTTCCAATAACTTCTTTCGCTGCTTTAAAATGTTGTTTTCGTTTCTCTTCCGGCATTTTCTCCAGTGTTCTCAGCATCATTCCCAATCTTGGATTTCCAGCAAAAAACTCTTTATTGTCATTAATAAAATTCCAAAACAGCGCATCCCATTTTTCATTCCATTCTCCGTCCGGATAATCGCTCATTTTCTTAATATAATTGCTTCCGCTGATGTACGGTTTCGTACTCATCTTCCCGCCGTCCGAAAAACTGCTCATTCCATACACATTCGGAACCATTACCCAATCGTAGGAATCGATAAACATTTCCATAAACCACTGATAGACTTCATCAGGATTGAACTGAGCAAGATTCATAAAATTGGCAAAAATCATCAGTCGTTCGATGTGATGCGCATACCCGGTTTTCAGGATTTTCTGAAGCGAACTGTCAATCGGGCGGATTCCTGTTTTGGCGGTGTAAAAAGATTCCGGAAGTTTTTTGTCGTGTTTCCAATAATTTTTATTCCGCTGATATGTTCCCTGATATACATAAACCCCACGCACAAATTCGCGCCAACCCAAAATCTGGCGGACAAAACCTTCCAGAGAATTCACCGGAATATCGTTTTCTTCTGCAAATGCAATCGCTTTTTCCAGCACATATTCGGGTGTTAAAAGTCCGACATTCATGAGCGGAGAAAGCACGCTGTGATGCAGAAAATGTTCCTTTTCTACAATACTGTCTTCATAAACCCCAAACTCCAGAAAACGGTTTTCCAGAAACTGTTCCAGCCATTGTTTGGCTTCCTTGAAAGTAGTCGGGTAGAGCTGTTCATCGGTAAGCGTACCGTAATTCTTGGCGAAATTTTTTTCGGTGTAATCTTTTGCTTCCTCGTAAAATTCATTGTTTTTTGGAAAATGAATGGCAGGTGCTTTTTTATTTTTCGGATATTTTTTTCGGTTTTCGGTGTCGTAGGTCCATTTTCCACCCAACGGTTTTCCGGCTTTCATTAGAATATTTCGGGTGATTCTCTGCTGTTTGTAAAAATCTGTTTGATGATAGGCTTTTTTACCCTCAAAATAATCTTTCAGATCTTCTTTGGTATTGATGAAAAGCGGACTATCTAAAATTTCGAGTGCTAATTTGGTTTCCTTTAATCTTTTTTCCAGCCAGTTGTCGCAAACATCCGTTGTTTTTATCGTTGTAAAATTTTCTTTTTCAAGCTTTTGAATTAAATTTCGGTTGTCGCTGAATTTCGATGAACTTTCAATGTATTCAACTTCAAAACCTGCCTTTTTTAATTGATTTTCATAAAATTTCATCGTTGCGCGGTGAAAGGCAATCTTTTGTTTATGAAAAGAATATTGCTTTAAAAACAGATATTCTTCCACCAAAAACACAGGCTGACTTTTATCCAGGTAATCCGTATCCTCAAAAAGCTGATGCGGAAAAATCAATTGGGCGGTATGTTTTACTGCTTTAGCCATAATTTTCTAAACTCCTCGTTAGCATCATACATTTCTGCCTGTTTTTCAGGGTTAAAAGTCCGGTCACGATTGTCATTTCCGACTCCGGCGAGATACATCCAGTTGCCGTAATTGCTGTGAACATCATAATCGATCAGCATTTCCTCAAAGTAGGCCGCTCCGATTCTCCAATCTTGTTTCAGAATTTTGCAGAAATACGAAGCTACATTTTGGCGACCGCGATTGCTCATCCAGCCTGTATTTTTCAGTTCGAGCATATTGGCATTCACGAAATCGGAATCCGTTTCTCCATCCTTCCATTTTTCAATGAACGCTTTATTGCTTTCAAAGAAATATTTTTGATGATTAATTCCGCTTTTCCAGAAAATCAAGTCTTTGTGCTGTATAGAAACATATTTGAAAAAATCCCGCCAGAACAATTCAAAAATCAGCCAGTAAGTTGAATCATTGGCTCCGAATTCCTCTTCATATTTTTTTATTTCGTGATAAATGGTTACCGCAGAAAGACTTCCATCCGACAGCCAAGCCGAAAATTTTGAACTGTAATCTGTTCCTACCAAACCGTTTCGGGTTTGTCTGTACTGACTCACATTCTGAGTTTCCCAGAAATAATGCTGCAATCTTTTCAATGCTTCGCTTTCTCCGCCCGAAAAAGGAAAAGCTGTTCTTTCATCCGTTTCAAAATCTTCAAAACCCAGCGAATTCAATGAAATAATATCGCTTTGAAAATGAATTTCCGATTTATTGTACACCAAGTCATTCGATTCAAATTCAGGGCGAATCAGCAGATTTTTTTCAATTTTCTTTCGGAACGTGGTAAACAGCATCGGAATTTTATCCAACGTTTTAAAAACAAAATGCGGATGAACCAGAAACTGTGAATATGATTTTTCCCAATTGGCAGCTGGAATTGCTTTTTCAATATTAGTTTGTAAGTGCAGTTCCTCTTTTGTCCATTCATCCTGACAGAAAATCTTCACGATTTCAAATTCCTCGGAAATTTCTTTGAAAAAATCTTCCGTTTTGCCGTATTTAACTGAAAAAGGAATCTTCTGTTTCGCTAAATTGTGTCTTAAGTTTTCTACACTTTCCAGCAAAAATTTTGCACGGTATTTTCCAATTTTTCTGAAACCCAATTGTTTTTGAGCAAAAAATTCCGCATCAAAAACATAAACTGCAAGAAAAGGCAAATCTTCCCGCATCGCTTTGTATAAGGATTCTGAATCTCTCGTTCTCAAATCTTTGGTGAACCAGAGGATGTTGATTTTTTGTTTTTCCGGCATCTTTCGCTGCAATATTTTACTTCGTCCCAGTTTTTTTTCCACTTTTTCCGCCAGTTAAAGGGCAGTCCGCAGACTTCACAGATTTTTGACGGTAATTGTGATGGCATTCATTAAGAAATTATAAAATTTTTAAAATGATTAATCGCTACATCTTTCGCTTTCAGATCGTGCATCATATTATACAAACCGAAAAATGTTCTGTTGAGGTAAATAAAATGTCGGGAACCGCGGTTGGTATTCATTCCTTTCATATCACTTACTTTCGCATATTTCTGTCCCAGATCGGCAATTTCCTGAAAGAAAGACTCATCCGAAAAGTCAAATTTTTCCTGATTAAACGGTCTCGTAAACAATTCCAGTAATTCGTAGAATAATTTGGCAAAAAACTCTTTTTCTTGTTCTGAATCTTCTGTTCGAAGAATCTCCAAGGTGAATAATTTTTCACGGAAAATTTCAGGATTTTTCAGATTTTCTTCTTTCGCCAGTTCAAAATACGGAATGTAGAAATCTTCCGGAATCTCTTTGATACAGCCAAAATCGATGACCAATAATTCATTGTTTTCCGAAATCAGGAAATTTCCCGGATGCGGATCGGCGTGAACTTTTTTCAGAATATGCATCTGATACATATAAAAATCCCAAAGTGTCTGTCCGATTTTATTCAAATCGTCCTGAGAATTCTGTTTTTTGGTAAATTCCGAAAAATGAATTCCCGACATCCAGTCCATTGTGATGATTTTCTCAGACGAATATTCCGGATAATAATGAGGGAATTTCACATTCGGAAGATGACTGCATTCTTCTGCAAAATGCTGACTTCGTTTCAGTTCCAGATTATAGTCAGTTTCTTCAAACAATTTGTCTTCCACTTCCTGAAAATAAGATTCCGAACCTTCTTGTTTGATGTTGAACATTTTCATCGCAATCGGTTTTACCATTTTCAGGTCGCTCGAAATGCTTTCTCTTACACCGGGATATTGTATTTTCACCGCCAGTTTTTTGCCGTCTTTTTTTGCCGTATGAACCTGTCCGATACTCGCGGCATTAACCGATTCGGCGGAAAATTCATCAAAAATATCTTCCGGATTTTTCCCGAAATATTTTCGGAAGGTTTTCTTCACCAAAGCACCCGACAAAGGCGGAACGGAAAACTGCGAAAGTGAGAACTTTTCTACATATTCCACCGGAAGAATGTTTTTTTCCATACTCAGCATTTGGGCAACTTTCAGCGCAGAACCTTTTAATTCTTTTAACGAATCGTAAATATCTGCAGCATTGTCTTCGTTCAGAATTTTTCGTGCCTCCTCTTCATTTTTCGTGATTTTATTTCCGTAATATTTCAGGTAGTTTACACCGACTTTTGCTCCCGCTTTTAGCAGGCTGCTTGTCCGTTCAATTTTTCCTGTAGGAATTTTATCTAATGTTTTCATTTTTAAATTTTGTCTGTCAAATGTTTTTAACGCAATGTCGCAATGATTTTTAATTGCTAATTGTTTTAAGTTCGCAACCGTGCTTCGAAAAGCTCAGCATAACTATTTATTTCTTAAGCTCCTTTGGGAGCTTTATCTGTGTAGAAAAAGAATTTATTTTCCATTTTGAGGCACTGCGTAGGAGTGCAATCTATTCAGTTTAATCTTTTTTTCTTTAAGATTGAACTCCTATGGAGTTCTCTTCAACACGATTAATCGTAATTTCTACACAGATTCCGCACCTACGGAGCGGAACATTCTCCCGTTTTCTCTTTAATTTTCGCAACTGAAGTACCTAATTCTTTTAAATTTAAATTTTGAATCGGCAAATCTAGCAGCCCGACCTGAACGGAGCTCTTTTTGTAAGACTGGGAAAAGCATTGGCACAAAAAAGCGGGAGTGGAGGGCGGAAATAGCTGCCCAAATAAATATTAGCTTATTACAAACCAAAAGCATTTGCCAATCGCTATTCATCAACTCATTTAAAATTTTCCTTCCACAGAAATTTTCCAAGGTCGAAAACTTTTCTCAATGGCTCGTTGTCCATCAGTTCAAAACCCGTATCGACCGTTTTTTCGATGAAAATATCCGTTTTTTCAAAATCGGGAGAAGTGTCTTTTTTCCAAAAATCAATGGCGGAAACCAAATGGAGCCAAAGTGCTTCCTGTCTCGATTTTTCGTTGAATTTTCGGATGTCTTCTTTCGCTTTTTCAATCATTTCCCACTCGTTGAAATCGAGAGTGTTAACAAATTGTTTATGGGTTTCTCTAAGATTCTGAAGCGTTTTGATATTCTGGATTTTATTGCTTCCCAAAATAGATAAAACTAAAGAACGGTTCATCGTCATATTTTCAAAGAAAATGTAATACACATTCAGGAGTTTTTCTTTTGTTGTCACTTCGCTCGAAGAATTCACTTCCGAAGCAAGTTCCAGAGATTTCGTGAAAAGATGATTCAATATTTCTCTTTCGATTTGCTCGAATCCTGAGAAATAGTGGTAAAACTCTTTCTCCTCAAAATTATTTTCTTTCGCAAAAAGGTAAACGTTTTTCGGTTTTTCTCCGTGATTCAAAATATAATCTCCGTATAATTCAAATATTTTTTCCTGTGTGATATGGGTTTGTTCTTGCATAATAGAATTTATTTATGGACAAAATTAGTAAATAATTTTACAATCAATTAAAATAAAGTATAAATTTGTACTATATAAACCATTTAATTTTTGAATTATGTTGACAATACAGGCACAATCGAATATACCAACAGATTTTGGGATGTTTACTGTTTATGCATTCTCAGAATACGAAGAAGACTGGAATCCGCACTTGGTTTGGGTGGCAGAAAATACAGATTTCAGCAAAACAGTAAACGTTCGTTTTCATTCAGAATGTATCACAGGCGAGATTTTTCATTCTAAAAAATGCGAATGCGGACAGCAATTGGACGCTGCAATGAAATATATGTCGGAAAATGGCGGAATGATTATTTACCTTCGGCAGGAAGGCAGAAATATCGGAATCATCAATAAATTGAGAGCGTATGCGCTTCAGGAAAAAGGTTTTGATACGGTGGAAGCGAATTTAAAATTAGGATTGCCTGCAGACGGGAGAAATTTTGATGTAGCGGTGGATATGCTTAAACTTCTGAATGTGAAAGAAATTAATCTGCTGACCAATAATCCGGATAAACTTAGATCTCTGGAAAACAGCGGAATTATTCTGCATCACAGAGTTCCTTTGGAAATAGAATCGAATGACGTGAACGAAAGTTATCTTTCAAAAAAGAAAGATTATTTCGGGCATCTTTTAGAAAAGGTATAGTTTTCTCATTAAATGAAGTAATTGCCACTTACCAAATCCAAACTCATGAAAAAAATTCTTCTTACCGGAGCTACCGGATACATCGGAAAACGAATGATAAATGTAATTGCTGCACAAGGTTATCAGGTCATCTGCTGTTGCAGGGATAAAAACCGTTTTTCCAAAAGTGTAGATATTGATGATGCCCAGATTGAGGTGGTGGAAGTGGATTTTCTGAAACCCGAGACACTGGAAAATATTCCGAAAGATATTTCCGGGGCGTATTATCTTATGCATTCCATGAGCAACAGTAACGATTATGCGGAAAGTGAAAAACAATGTGCCATTAATTTTTCAAATTATATTGAAAAGACCGATTGCAAACACATCATCTATCTTTCGGGTTTGGCTAATGAAAAAGAATTATCTGAACATCTCAGTTCAAGATTTGAAGTTGAAAAAATTCTGATGAAATGTAAAGTTCCGGCCACAGTTTTGAGAGCGGGAATTATCATTGGCTCAGGAAGTGCATCGTTCGAAATCATCAGAGATTTGGTGGAGAAATTACCGGTAATGGTGGCTCCCAAATGGCTCCACACAAAATGTCAGCCGATCGGAATTGCCAATGTTCTGGATTTTCTGATTTTTACTTTATTTAAAGAAGATGCTTATCGCAAAAGTTTTGATATCGGATGTGATAATGTTTTGACCTACAAAGAAATGCTTTTGGAGTTTGCCAAAATAAGAGGACTGAAACGAAAGATTTTTACCGTTCCTGTAATGACGCCGAAATTGTCATCATATTGGCTGTATTTTATAACCTCAACATCGTATAATTTAGCTTCTGCTTTAGTTGGAAGTATGAAGATTGAAGTGGTCTGCAGACCGGAAAGTCTTGCGGAAATCAAACAGATTACGGGAGTTCAGCCTTTTTCTTATGATACGGCTTTAAGAAGAACGCTGGCTAAAATTCAGGACAATGAAATTGCTTCGAGTTGGAAAGACAGTTTTATCAGCAGCAGAAGCGATTCCAGCCTGAAAGATTATCTTGATGTTCCGAAATACGGTTGCTTTGTTGATTTAAGAACAGAAAAATATGATGACCGCGAAAAATGTATGAACAGGATTTTTTCGTTAGGCGGCAAAAACGGTTGGTACGGTCAAAGTCTCTGGAAAGTTCGCGGATTTATGGATTTAATTGCTGGCGGACCAGGACTGAGACGCGGAAGAACACATCCTGAAAATCTTCATCAGGGTGATGCACTCGATTTCTGGCGGGTGCTGTATGCTAATAAAGAAGAAGGAAAACTCATTCTCTTTGCAGAAATGAAACTTCCCGGCGAAGCTTGGCTGATGTTTAAAGTTTACAAAGGAAGGCTTTGGCAAAAAGCGGTTTTTCGGCCTCATGGATTAACGGGAAGACTCTATTGGTATTCTGTTTTGCCGTTTCACGGAATTATTTTTAACGGAATGGTGAGAAGGTTGGCAAAAGGTGTTTAATATTTTTCCAGATTGATGTAAAGGAGGCAGACCTAAAATTTTGGTGTCAGAAATTACGGAAACTGGAGTTTTAAAAGTGTCAGATTTGGAATATTCAGAACAATACAACCATGACCGGATAAAGCTTTGTAGAGGTGACTTGTTTTTCATTAGGCTTTTGAAAATGAGTACTAATCTCAGATTATCTGCGCATAATTTTTTTCAATCCAAAACTTATAAATTCAATTGATTAGAATATAGATTTTTAAGTGAATAGCCCCAATTGGGATTACATTACTAAAAGCATTTATTTGATTTTTTGAACGAGAGGTAGTTTATTATCATCGACACTTAGCGGTAAAGGTTCTGAGTTTTTTCGTTCACAAATGTTTTGCGCTTAATTTTTTGGGAAACATATTCAGTAACTTCATCGCCTTTATAAACTTGTTTCTGATAAAGTGCTGCGGAAGATTTCCAAATTTTACCCTCAATCAATGGTACAGAAGCAAGAGAAAACTTGCGAATATTTTGGAGTAATTCCCGTATTTTTTCTCGGGGAATTTTTCCCACAATGCTTTCCGGATGAATGTCGCTCATGAAAAGAACTTCATTGCGAATAATGTTCCCGACGCCTGGGAAAATATCCTGGTTCATCAGTACATCACCAACTTTCTGTGTGAGAAATTTTTTGCCCAACAATAATTCTTCCGTTTCTGCAACATCGTATTGCTCAGAAAAAACATTCAACTTCTCATTAAACACATTTTTATCGGTGATTTTTTTAATTTTTACCACATAAAAATTAACATGATCTTCGCCAAAAAAGAGCGAGAAACTGGCGTTCACTTTTTTCTGCTCATTAATTAAAAAACTTCCATACAAACCAAAATGTACAGTAATTAAAAAATCTCCGAAATCAAGAAGGAGATATTTCCCAAAAGTGCCCAAAGAAATTAGTTTTTTACCAGAGATCTGGTCTTGATAAGGGTTGTTGTAACCCCCACTTTCCGTGACGGTTTTACCTGCAAACTTTTCAAGCTTTTTCTTGAAAACAACGAGGGTTGGTCCTTCCGGCATCTTTAATAATTGTTTATTCTAAAAAAATCGAGTGCTTAAAGTTTTTCATTTTCCAGCATTTTCATCACAATGCTTTCTTCCTTAGTTAAACCGGCTTTGCCATCGTTAACCTCAATTTGATCAAGTTCGTCCAGGTATTTCTTAATCGATTTATTTTCGTAAAGATTGATGATCAAAGGATGCACATAATATTTTCGGCAAACGGTCGCGGTATTTCCCAAATGTGCGGCAACCTGTTCCAGAGCTTCTTTTACTTTGGATTTGTATTCTTTATCACTTTCTGCTTCACCAATTTCTTTAAAGGCGATTAATGCATTTACCGTTCCGCTCCAGGTTCTAAAATCTTTGGCTGTAAAGTCGTCGCCGCTGATTTCTTTGATGTAATCATTCACCATTCCGCTTTCGATGGCATGTCGCTGTCCGTTTTCATCATAATATTGGAACAGTTCTCTTCCCGGAATTTCTTTACAGTTTTGCACGGCTTTGGCAAGTTTTGCATTTTTCAGTTCAATGTCATGATAAACTCCTTTCTTTCCTTTGAAAGAAAATTTTAGCTTTTGACCTTTTATATCCACATGTTTATCTTTGAGCGTTGTTAAACCAAATGAACCGTACAATTTTTCGTAAATATTGTTTCCTATACGAATGTTGGTTCTTTCCATTAAACTTACTACCACGGCAAGAACTTTCCTTTTTTCCAAAGATTTTATAGCCAAATCTTTTTCCAACTGAAGTCTAATTTTTGGCAACGCGTAACCGAATTGCAACATTCTGTAAAATTTGGTGTGATTCCGAAGCGCATTCCACAGGGGATGATAGCGATATTGTTTCCGCTGTTTTGCATCAATTCCGGTTGCTTGAAGATGACCATTTTTAAGTGCACAAATCCACACATTTTCCCAAGCAGGAGGGATGGCCAGTTTGTTGATTCGCTCAATTTCTTCCTTGTCTTTGATTTTCTCATCCCCATTAAAATAAACGAACTTTTTACCCGGCTTTATTGGTGAAAAAGTTGCAGAAACAGGTGTAATTTTCGTGCCAGCTGAAAATGGCAAAGTAAGTGCTGTATTACGTTCTGAAATGGCTGAAGCAACTGCAAATATTTTAGTGGCTGATAGTCATATTGGTAAAGAATACGACTTTACAAATACAACGGCAGTTACTTACCATGATATTGCAAAGACCGTTTCAGAAGCCCTTGAAAAACCGATTAACTACATTTCGCCTTCGGTAGAAGAATATGGCAAAACATTAGCTAGCCAAGGTGTGCCCGCAGAGGTAATTGGCATATTTTCAAGCTTTGCAGTTGCACAGGCACAAGGTGAGTTGGATAAAGAAAGTACAGATCTAGAGAAATTACTGGGAAGAAGACCAACTACCGTACAAGAATTTTTAGGCAAATTATACACTGCTAATCTATAACAGAAATTATCAAACAATGCAACGAACCGCTAACATCGGTTTGGTAAAAGCAGGGCTGACTGAAATGCATCAACAGTTGTACTTCTATCAGCTTTTCTGCTATATTTGGTCTGACGGTTTTCAAAGCACTACCTTCGCAAATACTTTTAACGTTGTGCGTCATACTAAATGACACGTAAAAACAAAAATGCTGTCCACGGAGAACAGCATTTTTAATTTCAAAACAGCAATTTTAAGATTTTACTTCCGTTTTGTCTTGCCAATTAAAATGACCTACTCTTTTGGTAACTAACCATTGATTATTGACACGAATGTACTCATCATCAGAGATTGCACCAACAGTGGTTTTTGTTCTTTTGTCATTTTCATTACCAATTAAAGTTATCAATAAATTGTAAAATGAAAAACAAAGAAAAAATTTTTCCAGAAGTTGCAACTTGCTCTGTTGATTACGCTTTTAGACGCATTGGAGGTAAGTATAAAGGCAAATTTTATGGTATTTAAACGACCATACTATTTTGCGTTATGGAGAATTAACCAGGACATTACCGACATCACGATCAAAATGCTGACACAAACTTTAAGAGAGTTGGAAACCGACAATTTGATTAACCGAAAAGTTTATCACGAAGTTCCCTCGAAAGTAGAATACACACTAACAGAAGTAGGACAGGAACTTATTCCTTTCATTAGTTATCTTAAAGATTGGGGCGACAAACAAATTGAAAAGGGACAGAAAATAACGAAATAAGTGCGGACGCACAACATCGGATTTGCGTAATGGCGGGTCAAGTGCTAAAATCCAACTTCGCACCTCTCACCTTTAATCACTTTTTGACAAATGTCAAAAGATTAATAAACCTGCGGTCGTAATTTTGAGTCATCATTAATAAAAAAAAAATTAATTATGAACACAACCGAAAATCACAGAAAAGTAAATCATCAACCCGATGCAAGCCAAACGCGCCTGCAAAATGTTCCCACCAACACAATGCCTTTTCCGGATCAGATTGGGAATTACCAAAGAAATATCGGACTTCCGGATGGCAAATTTAAAGACAGCAAAGTTTATATTGTAGGTAGCGGAATCGCCGGACTTTCTTCGGCCTATTATTTCATTCGCGACGGGCAAATTCCTGCCGGAAATATTACTTTTTTAGAGCAGTTGAACATTGAAGGAGGTTCTTTGGACGGCTCGGGAAATGCTGAAACCGGATACATTATTCGCGGCGGACGTGAAATGGATTTTACCTACGAAAATTTCTGGGATATGTTTCAGGATATTCCCGCTTTGGAACTTCCGAAGCCTTATTCCGTGCTCGATGAATACCGGATTGTAAACGACAACGACCGCAACCATTCCAAAGCAAGGCTCATTCACAATAAAGGCGAAATAAAAGATTTCAGCAAATTCGGGCTCAATAAAAAAGATCAGTTGGCGGTGATGAAACTTTTACTCGCGAAAAAAGAAGATTTGGATGATCTGACCATTGAAGAATGGTTTTCCGAAACCTTTTTGGAAAGTAATTTCTGGTGGTTTTGGCGCACCATGTTTGCTTTCGAAAACTGGCAAAGTTTACTGGAACTGAAACTCTATTTTCACCGTTTCCTTCACGCTATCGATGGTTTGAATGACCTTTCCTCGCTGGTTTTCCCGAAATACAACCAATATGATACGTTCGTAGTGCCTCTAAGAAAACATTTACAGGAACTCGGCGTAAAAATTCAGTTTGGAACCGTGGTAAAAGACCTGGATATCGAAATCACGGGTGATAAAAAAATCGTCAGAAACATCGTCACGGAACAGAACGATTCTGAAGCGAAAATTGCCGTACGCGAAAATGATTTTGTGATCGTCACTACCGGATCTATGACGGAAGATACACGCTACGGCGACAATGTTACGGCACCATTGGTAGATTTTACCAAAGAAAATTCCGGCAAATCAAAAGGATGGACGGTTTGGAACAATCTGGCAAAAAAATCTGAAGTTTTTGGCAAACCTGAAAAATTCAATTCCGATGTTTCCAAATCGGCGTGGATGTCGGCAACGCTCACCTGCAAACCGTCTGCTTTCGTCGAAAAACTGAAAGAGTATTCGGTGAACGACCCGTATTCCGGCAAAACCGTTACAGGCGGTATTATTTCGATTACCGACAGCAATTGGGTGATGAGTTTTACCTGCAACAGACAGCCCCATTTCCCGAATCAGCCGAATGATGTTTTGGTCATCTGGGTGTATGCTTTGCTGATGGACGAAAAGGGAAATTACGTTCAGAAAAGAATGCCGGAATGCACCGGTAACGAGATTTTGGCAGAGTTGGCCTATCATTTAGGAATTGAAAATCAACTGGATAATATCATAGAAAATACGATCGTGAAAACCACTTATATGCCGTATATCACCTCGATGTTTCTGCCGCGTGCCAAAGGTGACCGTCCACAGGTGGTTCCCGATGGTTGCGTGAATCTCGGACTTGTCGGACAGTTTGTGGAAACCAATAACGATGTGGTTTTTACAATGGAAAGTTCGGTGAGAACAGCGAGAATTGCGGTTTATGAACTTCTTGACAGCAATAAACAGGTCCCTGATATCAATCCGTTGCAATACGACATCCGTCATTTGTTGAAAGCTGCCAACACTTTGAACGACGGCAAAGGTTTTCCGGGAAGCGGAATTCTGAACAAAGTTTTGAAGAATACCTATTTTGAGCATATTCTGCCGGAAATTTCGCACGACGAACACGATGGTTTTTTCGCGCAGCAATGGGACAAACTGAAAGGTCTCTTTGAGCATAAGCAAGAAGGGTAGTAATTATTAAACCTGAAAAACCTGAGAGGTCTTGAATACCTGTTAGGTTTTCTAAAATTTAAAAAAAAATGACAACAATAAAAAAAATCACCGTAGCCGGAAGCGGCGTTTTGGGCTCGCAGATTGCTTTTCAATCCGCACTGCACGGCTATGACGTGACCATTTACGACATCAACGGCGAAGCAATTGAAAAATCCAAAAAACTGATTGATACTTTTTTGCCCCGATACAAATCGGACCTTCAGATTTCATCTGAAATACTGGAAGAAGCCTATCAAAAACTGCAGTTTTCCATCAGCCTTCAGGAAGCGGTTTCCGAAGCGGATCTGCTGATTGAAGCCATTCCGGAAAGTATAGGCATTAAAAAGGAATTTTACAGAAATTTATCCAAAATCGCTCCCGAAAAAACCATTTTTGCCACCAATACTTCCACACTCTTGCCGAGTTTATTGATGGATGAAACCGGAAGGCCGGAAAAATTTCTCGCTCTGCATTTCGCCAACGAAATCTGGAAACACAACACGGCGGAAATTATGGGTACCGAAAAGACCAATCCCGAAATATTTGAAACACTCGTGGAATTTGCAAAATCTATCGGAATGATTCCACTTCCACTGAAAAAAGAACAGCCGGGCTACATTCTTAACACGCTTTTGGTGCCGCTGTTGAGTTCGGGAATTCTGCTGTATGCTAAAGGCGTTGCCGACATTGAAACTATCGACAAAACCTGGATGCTCGGAACCGGTTCGCCAATAGGACCGTTCGGTATTTTGGATGTAGTTGGTTTGGGAACGGTATATCACATTTTTAAAACCGAGGCGGAACGTACCGGAAATGAGGAAAAAATGAAGTTTGTCAACGTGCTGAAAAATCAGTTTATCGATGCCGGAAAACTCGGCGTTTCAAGCGGCGAAGGCTTTTATAAATATCCTAATCCGACTTTTCAGGGTAAAGATTTTTTGAAGTAGAAAATCATAAATTCAAAGTAAAAAAGTTGTTCATTTGGGCAACTTTTTTGTTTTTTCTAAAATAATTTTTTCGTTTAAATTTTATATCGTAATATTGCAATATTAAAATATAAAAATGGGCGTTACCAAAACACAGCATTTCACCGACGAGCAGAACGAAATTGCCACTTTGCTGAAAGCCCTGGCGCATCCTGCGAGGGTTGCCATTATCGAATATCTGCTTTCGGTTGACACCTGCATCTGCAACGATATTGTGGCCGAAATTAACCTTGCGCAGCCGACCGTTTCGCAACATTTAAAAGAACTCAAAAATGCAGGCATCATTCAGGGGGAAATTGAGGGAAAATCCATATGCTACTGCGTAAATTCTGCAACCCTCAAGAAACTCGAGCATTTTGTTGACCGGCTTTTCCAAAAAATCCACCCACTGGAAAACGGGAAATGCTGTTAGTATTTCAATTCTGAACATTCACTTTTCAACTCAAAATTTATGGAAACGAACGAACAAATTAAGGAAATGGTAAAGCAAAAATATTCTGAAATTGCTTTACAGGACAAAGAAACCAACGCTTCTTCCTGTTGCGGCGCAGGCGGATGTTCCACGGAAGTTTATAACATTATGAGCGAAGAATATGATGAACTGAACGGCTACAACAAAGATGCGGATCTTGGTTTAGGATGCGGACTTCCCACCAATTTTGCCAAAATAAAAAAGGGTGATACTGTTGTGGATTTGGGCAGTGGTGCAGGAAACGACTGTTTTGTGGCGCGTGCCGAGGCAGGCGAAACAGGAAAAGTTATCGGGATCGATTTTACCGAAGCGATGATTGAAAAAGCAAGAGCAAATGTTGAAAAATTGGGCTACAATAATGTAGAATTTCGGCAGGGCGATATTGAAAAAATACCGATAACCGCCAATGTTGCGGATGTTGTCGTCAGCAACTGCGTAATGAATTTGGTACCAGACAAACCAAAGGCCTTTTCTGAAGTTTTTCGCATTCTGAAACCAAACGGCCATTTTTCAATTTCTGATATTGTCATTATCGGCGACCTTCCCGAAAAAATAAAAACCGCTGCAGAAATGTATGCAGGATGTGTCGCGAGTGCCATTCAGAAAGAGGAATATCTAAAAATCATTCAGGATGCGGGATTTAAGAACCTTAGTTTACAAAAGGAAAAAGCGATTATCGTTCCTGATGATATTCTTAAAAATTATCTAAACGAAGAAGAAATCAAGGTCTATAAAAATTCAGACACAAGAATTTTTAGTATTACGGTTTATGCCGAAAAACCTGAAAACTGCTGCGCACCAAATTCTGGTTGCTGCTAACAGATTATGAAACCAAAACTTAAATTTTTAGACCGCTATCTCACGCTTTGGATTTTCCTGGCGATGATTTTTGGCGTTACTTTGGGATATTTTTTTCCAGATATTAAAGAAATCAACGAAAAACTTTCTGTAGGTTCAACGAACATACTTTTAGCAATAGGATTGATTTTGATGATGTATCCACCACTTGCAAAAGTGGACTATTCCCTGCTTCCAAAAGCATTTTCCGACAAAAAAGCAATGTCGCTTTCGCTTTTTCTGAACTGGATAATCGGACCTGTTTTAATGTTCGTGCTTGCCATTAATTTTTTGCAAAACGAACCGGATTATATGGTGGGATTAATTCTGATCGGTTTGGCGAGATGCATCGCAATGGTAATTGTTTGGAACGATTTGGCAAAAGGAAACCGAGAATATGGAGCATTGTTAATTGCTCTAAACAGCATTTTTCAAGTCATAACTTATAGTTTTTATGCTTGGCTTTTCATCAATGTTTTGCCACAAAAATTGGGATTTGGAAATTTCAATGTTCAAGTTCCAATGAAAGATGTTGCAGAAAGCGTTTTAATCTATTTGGGAATTCCTTTTCTGTTGGGCTTTTTAAGCAGATACTTTTTAATCAGACAAAAAGGAAAAAACTGGTTCGAGAGAAAATTTGTGCCATTTATTTCGCCCTTTACTTTGTATGCGCTTTTGTTTACGATTGTTTTGATGTTCAGTTTGAAAGGCGACAAAATTTTGGAATTGCCTTTCGATGTTATAAAAATTGCGGTTCCTTTGATCATCTACTTTATGCTGATGTTTTTTGTGAGTTTTTTTATTGGCAAATCGATGAAAATTCCTTACGACAAAAACGCTTCCATCGCTTTTACAGCAACCGGAAATAATTTTGAGCTCGCTATTGCGGTTGCCATCGCCGTTTTCGGCATTCATTCGCCACAGGCGTTTGCTGGTGTCATCGGTCCTTTGGTGGAAGTTCCTGTTTTAATTCTACTCGTTAAAATCAGTCTTTACTTAAAATCAAAATATTATAAAAATGAAAACTGAAATAGGGGAAATCATTAGTGGTTTTCAGAAAAACAAAATTTCTGAAGAACGAAAGCAAGTTTTGCAACCGTTAATAGACTACATTCGAGAAAAACGGACACACAAAGAAAAAATTCGACTGAATTTTATCTGCACTCACAATTCAAGAAGAAGCCATTTGTCGCAAATTTGGGCGCAAACTATGGCCCATTATTTTAGAATTGACAATGTAGAATGTTTTTCCGGCGGCACAGAAGCCACGGCAATGTTCCCTAAAGTTGCGGAAACCTTGGCAAAACAGGGTTTTGAAATCACCAAATTATCAGAAAATCAAAATCCGGTTTACGCTATAAAATTTGACAAAGATGAAATGCCGGTGGTAGGATTTTCAAAAAAATACGATGATCCCTTCAATCCCGAAAGCGGTTTTTGTGCAGTTATGACCTGTTCTAGCGCAGACCAAGGCTGTCCTTTTATTGCGGGAGCAGACAAAAGAATTCCGGTTCGCTACGAAGACCCAAAAATGTATGACGGAAATGCGGAAATGGACGAAAAGTATCTGCAAAAAAGTTTAGAAATCGGCCAGGAAATGTTTTATGTCTTTTCAAAAGTTGCCGAATAGTAAAACCAAATATTTCAACTTTTATCAACAAAATACACCGTCCGGAAATTTTCGGGCGTTCCTTTTTTGATAAATGTCAAAACTAAATTTAAAAGAAAGCCCGAGCTTTGCGTTAACAAACAACTAGAGAATGAAAAACAACTTTTTACTGCTGCTGATTTTCCTTTCGGGCTTTTTCTTTTCGCAGGAATATACGCCGGATATTTTGGGAAACGGTTTTGAGCAGAAAACATTGAATTTTCCCAACGATTATGAAGGGACAATTACCGCAACTATCATCCGCAAAAAAGCGGAAAGTCCGACCCATAAAGCTGTGTTGTATATTCACGGATTTAACGATTATTTTTTTCAGAGGGAAATGGCTGAAAAATTCAATGAAAAAGGCTTTGACTTTTATGCTTTGGATTTAAGAAAATATGGGCGCTCATATCTGCCGCATCAAACTTTTAATAATGTCAGAAATCTGGACGAATACAATGCCGAAATCGATGAAGCTTTAAAAATCATTGCTGCTGAAAATCATAACAAAATTCTGTTGGCAGGGCATTCAACCGGCGGCTTGATTACGACACGGTATATGAAATATCACACTGAAAATCCGAACATTGCCGGCCTTTGGGTGAACAGTCCGTTTTATGATTTCAATATGGGGTTTCTGGCAAAAAAAATTGGGGTTCCTATCATTAGCGGTTTGGGAAAACATTATCCTGATACGAAAATTGGCGGTGGCTTTTCCTCTTTTTACGGCGAAAGTCTGCATAAAGATTTTAAAGGTGAATGGAATTATGATTTAAAACTGAAACCCAATACGAATTGGAAAGTGAATTTCGGATTTATCCGTGCCATTCATCGCGGACACAAAGACATCCGCAACGCAGAAGTCAAGGTTCCGGTATTGGTGATGCATTCTGAAAAGTCGGGCTATCCAAAAGTCTGGAATGAGGAAGTGACTTCCACCGATATCATCCTGAACGTGAAGGATATTCATAAAAATGCTGAAAATTTAAAAGGAGATGTGACGATAATTCCCGTAAAAGGCGGCATTCACGATTTGGTGCTTTCCAAAAAACCGGTGCGCGAAAAAGTATATGACGAACTTTTCAGTTGGCTACAGAAGATTGATTTGTAATAGTTTATTTTTAATGTTTAGTTAGAGAATAATGCCTCATTTCTGGGGCATTATTTTTATTTTTGTACAAATTGAATCCTGATGACTTTTCCCGAAATGCTTTCCACCTACATCACCATCGACGATGATATTCGTAGTTTTCTGAACACCCAGACCGAAAAAATATCTGTAAAAAAAGGAACCGTTATCAGCGATCAGAACACTTTAAACCGCAAGGTGTATTTTGTAGAAAAAGGGCTTCTGCGCTCGTTTTATTTTGAAAAAGGAAAAGACATTACCACTAATTTTTACCCCGAAAACAGCATTCTCGCCAATAAAGACACCATTTTTGAGAAAATTCCGGCGCGGCATTCCATTGAAGCCATAGAAGACAGTGAGATTGTCTTTTTCCGGTACTCGAAAATGGAAGAACTCTGCGAAACTTCGCTTACCATAGCCAATTTCAGTCGCCGTATGTTGGGGCTACTGATGTCGAATATGGAAAGGCACATCAGTTCCTTGCAGAATATGACGGCGAAGGAAAAATATGTTCAGTTTTTAGAAGAAAATTCTGATATACTTTTGCGTGCGCCGCTTGGGATGATCGCTTCTTATCTTGGCATATCTCAGGAAACTTTGAGTAGGATTAGAAGTGATATTTAGGAAAGTACAAACAGAGATGCTAATTGCGGTGCGGTGCAAAAATAATTGCCATTTTGTAATGATTTCATTCTTGTGTCTGAAAAATGCGAAGTGCCTTAAAAAATGTATATTTACATTGCAGTCAATGAAACAATCGAGGCTTAGCGGCTGTTGTCTGTATTGAGCGCTTTGCAGTTAAGTGCTTTTCGAAACAGGTTTGCAAACATCATAGCCTTAAAACGGTTAATTTTATTAGATAAATTTTTCAAACTCACGACGTATCAATAAATTTAAAACTAGAATATATGAGTAGGGGATTTGTGAAAGAAGGTGATCAGGAGGAAATTCCGCTGATTCCGCCGCGTGCCGATTTACCGCCCGGTACGGTAAACTTCGTTACAGAGATCGGATACGCTCAGTTACTCGCCGAACGTGATCAAATGATTCAGGAGCGCGACAATACTTTGATTTCGGACGAGAATGAAAATCGCATTGCCGTCAATTTAATCAATGCGAAACTGCAACTGTTACTCGATAGAATTTCGTCTGCGAAAATTGTTAATCTTGCCAAACAACCCAAAAATATAGTGAAGTTCGGTGCTGAAGTGTACTTTAAAGTTGACTCAGATCCCAAAGTCCAGCATTATCAGATTGTCGGCGTCGATGAGGCAAATGTTGCAGAAGGAAAAATAGCGTTTACTTCTCCGATTGCGAAAATCTTTATGGACAGAAAGGTCGGCGATCGCGTGACACTAAAATTGGGAAAAGCGGAAAAGCAGTTTGAAATTGTGTCGATAAAATATTGATGGATTTGTGAAGTTTTGAAAAAACGGATGAAACCCACTAGCAAAAAAAAGAGACCTTTCTGGAAGTCTCTTTTATTTTTTTAAAAATTTTTTACGGTAAAATCTATAATGCTAAATAGCCTTCCGTTCAACAACAATTTCATATTTGGACTACCAGCGATCAAGCGAAGTTATTTATCGGTCAGCTATTAATACACCTCTTTTAATATCTATTTTTTATAATAATCTCCGGCTAAACTTCCACCGCCGCCACAAAAGAAATTTAGTGCGAATCTATCTTCAAATTTCGAAGTAAATACTTCAGCTGTTTTATCCTTAAATAAAATCGTCATTGTACCTTTTAAATCTTTATTGAAGGTTTTTAAATCAACATCAATCTGATTATTCACTAACTTTCCTTTGCCTTCAAACGTACATCCTTTTGAAGCACCGGTAAAAGAAATTTTCACTGAATAAATACTGTCATTTTCAGATTTTAATTCCAAAATTTGGTTGTATCCTTTCCCATCGGTGTTGGTGTTATAGGTACCGTTCAACTGAGCGGGCGTGAATGTTTTTACTTCTTTAAAAATATAATTTTTGGCTAATTCTCCGCTTACTTCTTTCTTATCAGCATCCAATCTTACCAAGGTTTTGTTTGGTTTTACCAGATAATATTCTTTGGGCGAATTTGGGATGGACACTTCAATAATGTCATCATTCTTTGTCCAGGTACCATACTCGTTTTCAGAAGTACCGTCGCTGTCTAAATACGATGTACTTTTAACCGCTTTGTTATCCTTTTGAAAAGTGATATAGGTTTCGATACCCATACAATCTGCGCAAGGCAATGTTGCCGTGTAGATTGCTGAAGTAAAATCATTATTCTGCTGTGCCTCTGTTTTTGTCTGCTCTTTATTTGCAAGGTCTGCGGTTGATTTACTCTCGTTGCAAGAAACAAGAATGGTGGTTAGTGTTGCTACGGTTAAAAATTTAAATGTGTTCATTATTTTTTTTTTTGATTAATTTAAAATGTTTGATGACCTAATTAATGATTATAAAAGACAGATTTAAGTCTTGAGAAGTATTAAAAATTGAAGAAATTAGTTTTGAGATAAACATAAATTTGCATCGAAAAACTACTGTTAACATTGCCGCCGACTTCCCATAGTGCAAAAAATAACAAACTTAATCTTTGGTAGCTTAATTACTCGCACAATTTTGTAAAGATCCATTAAATAAGGTTATAACTGACTTACAAAAAAGAGACCATTCTAGAGGTCTCTTCAATATTTTTATCAATTTTTTAGCATAAAACAAGAATGTTGAAAAAGCTCCTAAGCTTCTATGCATAGGTAGCGTTGGGATTGCAAGTTAAAGGAAACACTAATTATGGGTCACCGATAATTTCACTTCGATATTATTTCTGGTGGCATTAGAATAAGGGCAAATTTGATGCGCTTTTTCTGTAAGTTCCTGCGCTTCTTCCAGGGAAACGCCCGGGATATTTACCTCGAGTTCCACGTCAAGCCCGAATCCGCCGTTTTCAATTTTGCCTATGCCTACTTTGGCTGTTACGGTGGTTTCACCCGTTTCGGTTTTTGTAAGCATAATGACTCTGTTCAGGGCGCTGTCAAAACATGCGGAATAACCTGCCGCAAAAAGCATTTCCGGGTTTGCGAAATCGTCATTCGCGCCGCCCAGAGCTTTTGGCATTCGTACTGCTAAATCTATAACGCCATTGTCGCTTTTTACCTGGCCGTTTCTGCCACCCTTTGCGGTGACACTGGTAGTGTACATTGGTCTCATAAGTTACTTTTTTAAAGTATTGATTAATTGTGTTAAGGTCTCTTTAAAATTTTCGAGATCTTCAATTTTAATATGGATTTGCGAAAGAAGTTTTTGCGGAATGCAGCACGCCTGTTGTCTCAAATCTTTACCCTGTTCGGTGAGGAACAGCAGCACCATTCTTTCATCGCTCTTATTTCTGATTCTGTTGATTAAGCCTTTGCTTTCCAGTCTTTTAAGCACGGGAGTCAAAGTGCCGCTATCCAGAAAAAGTTTTTCACCGATAGCAGATACTGTCAGGCCTTCCTGTTCCCAAAGGACCATCATCACAAGGTATTGTGGGTAGGTTAAATCCAGTTCCTGCAGAAGAGGCCTGTACAGTCCCGTAATTTCCTTGGAAAGAACGTAGAGCGGAAAGCAGATTTGTTGATCAAGTTTTAAAGATTCCGATTTTTCCATCATTTGCAGGAAATAACTTTATTTAAAAATAACAAATTCCTCCAGTGGAACTCTTACTTTTTTCATATTGGAAAGCCAATCTTTTTCTTCGTCGCGGTAGCCAAGATAAAGCAAACTTACACTTTTTAAGCCCATTTTGCGCAGACCTAAAATTTCATCTACCACTTCATTGCTGAAACCTTCGGCTGGGGTGCTGTCGATTTTCAGTTCAGCCGCTTGTGCCATTGCCAATGCAAGAGCAATGTAGGTTTGGCGCGCTGTATGTGCAAAATGCTGATCTGCTGTTTGCGCTCCGTACATTTTTTTCAACTGATCGGTATAGCTCCCGAATCTGCCTCTTGGCAATTCTCTCACATCGGTGTGATAATCATAAACTTTGTCAATTTTTTCTTCGGAATAGCTGTCCCAGGCTGCAAAAACTAATACATGAGAACAATCTCTCATTACTTCCGGATTTAAAGCACCTACCACCATTTTTTCCTTTAGTTCCTGGTTCTCTACAGAAATAATTCTGAAGGGTTGAAGTCCGGATGAAGTTGGAGCCAGCCTGGCCGCTTCTAAAATGCGGTCTAAATCTTCCTTTGCAACTTTTTTGGTTGGGTCATACGCCTTTACTGCGTGTCTCCATTGTAGATTTTCTAATAGTGACATTGATATTGTATTATAAATTAGTTAAACATTATTTTAAACTCTCGCAGTTTAAAAATTCTTTTGCAAATGTACCACGAATTTAAATTGCGTACAATATAATTGTAGAAAATTTAAATTAGATAAAATCTATCAGGTACTGGCATTGCTGAATAGTTTTTAACAATTTATATATATATTTGTCAGGTCACAAAATAAATGAGCGTCAATCAAAACCAGTTTCGCAATCGGCTCTGCTTTGGGATACTGGTCAACTCACTCGCGATTTCGTTTGAAACTTTGAGTAGGATTTGAAGTGAGGTTTAAAGTTATAATTAATGATATCAGAAATAAAATTCAGAAAGGCAACGCAGGACGACGCCGATAGAATCTGGGAAATTCTCCAACAGGCGATCGAAAGACGCAGGCTGGACAACTCCCAACAGTGGCAAAACGGATATCCAAATCCTGAAACCGTAAATTCAGATATTGAAAAGCAAATCGGCTATGTTCTTGAGGAAAATGATAATGTTGTCGCCTACAGTGCCGTGATTTTGAACGATGAACCGGCTTATGAAAATATTGAGGGAAAATGGCTTTCGGACGGGGATTTCAATGTGGTACACCGATTAGCAGTCTCTGATGAAGTTGCCGGAAAAGGCTACGCTACAGAGATGTTCCGAAAGATTGAAGATCTCTCTCGCCAAAACGGAATTTTCAGCGTAAAAGTGGACACGAATTTTGATAACGCAGCCATGCTTCACCTACTCAAAAAACTGGGCTATACTTATTGCGGCGAGGTTTACCTGGCAGGCGGTGAAAGAAAAGCTTTCGAGAAACTTCTTTAATCATAAAATCTAAAACCTAAATGCTTGATAATCTTACATTTTACCTGATCCTGGTGATCATCACCGTTTTGCTGGTGATGCTTGCCAAAAAAATAAAAGTTGCCTATCCGGTGTTGCTGGTCCTGGCCGGTCTGGTCATCAGTTTCATTCCTGGCACGCCTACAATTCATTTAGAACCTGAACTGATATTTTTTATATTCCTGCCGCCACTTTTGTATGAAGCTGCCTGGGCGACTTCGTGGAAAGAATTGTGGCGCTGGCGCAGGATTGTGGTCAGTTTTGCTTTCGTGGTGGTGTTTATTACCTCTTTGGTTGTAGCATTTGTCGCCAATCATTTTATTCCTGGATTTTCGCTGGCCCTGGGTTTTCTTTTGGGTGGAATAGTTTCGCCGCCGGATGCCGTAAGCGCTGGAGCGATTTTGAAATTTGTAAAAATTCCGAAACGGTATTCTTCGATTCTTGAAGGTGAAAGTTTGCTGAACGATGCTTCATCATTGATTATTTTCCGCTTTGCAATGATTGCCGTTGCGACAGGACAATTCATCTGGCAGGAAGCTGCCCTTAGTTTCCTGTGGATGTGTATCGGTGGTGCTGGAATCGGAATCCTTATAGGGATTTTCTTTATGAAGATGCACCGCTTGTTGCCAACTGACGCCAATATCGATATCGTCCTCACACTCGTGACGCCTTTCCTCATGTATCTTGTGGCGGAAGAGCTTCACGCTTCCGGTGTTTTGGCTGTAGTTAGTGGTGGTTTGTTGCTTTCCAACAGAAGTCATTCGTTTTTGGCAACTTCATCGCGTTTGGGGACGCTAAATGTCTGGAGCAGTTTGGTTTTTTTGCTGAATGGTATTGTTTTTATTATGATTGGGCTCGACCTTCCGCAGATTGTTTCAGGACTTGAAACAGATTTGTCCACAGCATTCGGTTATGGCGTTTTGATTACAGTTATTCTGATGATAACAAGAATCGTTGCGGCTTATGGCGCCGTATTCACTACTATGATTATGCGTAATTTCATTACTGTTGCCGACCGACAAAATCCAGGCTGGAAAGGACCTGCTTTAATCGGTTGGACGGGAATGCGCGGCGTGGTTTCACTGGCTGCTGCACTTTCAATTCCGCTGACTTTGCAGGATGGAACACCCTTTCCGCACAGGAACTTGATTTTATTTATCACTTTCGTGGTCATTCTGCTCACTTTGGTGGTTCACGGTTTGACGCTGCCTTTTCTCATCAAAAAATTCAAAATTCAGGATCCTGATTTTACCCGCTCTGAAAAGGAAATCGATTATGAAATCCGGAACGAACTTGCAAAAATAGGGGTGAAGAGAATCCGGGATACCCATTTTGAAAAACTTGAAAAATTCCCGGCGTTACAGGATCAGTTGCAAACCTGGGAAAACCGTGTGAACAGTTCGGAAGTTATTCTGAATTTTCCGGAATACCGTGAAATTTACCTGGATATCATCAACCAGCAGCGCGAATGGCTGATCTACAAAAACCGTGAGGAAATTCTGCTGGATGAAGAAATTATACGCAAACATTTAAAAATGCTCGATTTACAGGAGGAAAAACTGGGAATGAATTAAATTTTTAAAACAATGCACTTTGTTGACGCGGAGAGTTATTCTTTTGTCCTAAATGATATTACACGTAAATTTTTTTAAAGACGGTTTTGTCAATCGTATTTGCGAATCGCCTTGATCCGAAGTGTAAAATAAGTAAGTGTAAATGGCACTTGCTTTTGTACCGATACGATTTACACGCCCTATCCATGGTATCAGTTTGGTAGAGTTTTAAGGTGCATCGTTGTGTATAATTAGGTTGTGCCCAAAGCATAACCAACCCAAGATGTAATATTCGCTATCACGAAATAAAATCTTTAGCCCTCAATTAAATAGGTTCGCTCCGCAAACCTATTTATTGTATCCGCCGTTTTATTTATTACAACCGTAAACTAAATTATCCTATACGCAAGTATAAATATCTCTTACCAAAAGTAAATTATTCTACATTGGATTTATATTTATTCTAACTCAGATTTAAATTTAACAACCGTAATTATAATACTAGCACCCACCATAAAAATAGAAAAGCTAGAAAACAGTCAGGGCGATCGCCTAACATTGTATTGCCATAAGGAAAAAGTTTTTGCTTAGTTCAGTTTTTATTGAACTTTTCTTCAGTTAAAGCCCGCACTTCGCCAATACTTTTTCCGTTGTACGAAATGCTTTTCAATCTATCGTACCAAAATAGGTTGACTAAAAATTAAACACTTTTAGTATCCTATGGAAACAGAAAACAACGACACC
>JBJZOS010000014.1:0-42355 GCA_046269235.1 Chryseobacterium sp. TY3 | reverse complement strand
TGACAAATAATTCCAATTATTAAAAATTCTGTTTTGGTGTCTGTTTTCATAAAATGTCGTACAACGGAAAAAGTATTGGCGAAGTGCGGGCAAAATTGGACGAAAAGTTCAATTTAGACCAATCGTAGCCGATGCTTTTTCAATGGAACTAAATTAATAAAAATATGTGGAATTGAAAAGCAGCGGCGGTTAAATATTACAAAAAGTTCAACTTGTTACTTCTCCCCGCATTTTGCCAATACTATGTTAGCTGCAGGTTTTTTTAGAGTAGATTTAATACTTCAATATATTTTTTTAGTACATCTTTATTGATATTTTTTTGATTACATCTTTCATATATTTCTCTCGGTGCATAATACTCATATGAATTTTGCTTTTTGTTTTGAATAAGAGTTAGCTTGTATCCATGTAAATCTGAAAACATACAAGGAGGAGGTTCATTGATAATTTTTATTTTAAAATCTTCTTGCTTGTATTTTAGTAATTCAGAAAGTTCTTTTGATTTCAATAAATTAATTATCCTATTTTTTTTCTCTTCCGTGAGTTGGATCTCTTTTATAGTCCTTTTTAATTTTTCGTTTTTTAGATACGATTTCGGTCTTTCTTCTGAATAAGATTTGACATTTCCATTTTCATCTACAAAATAATAACTAAAATAATCATAAGCCGACCAACCTCCGTTAATTTCGTAAATTATTGCAATATCATTCTTATTCAATTTTTGTGGCAATTCTACACCTTCATTAATTTGGTTTCTCAAATTTAAGTTTTGTGCAAAAGAAAAAAAGTAGAAATTGAAAATTATAAAAATTAGAATTTGTTTCATTTGTGCGGGATTTTTTACAAACTTGCAGCTAACTATTGTATACGTGCAATATAATATAAATTTTTTAATATTTAGCCATTACTAATAAAAATATATAACAATCACATTTTTAGGCCATTAACAACAATTATACCATTACGCATTCTCTGTAAAATTTATTTAAGATTAAAAATTTTACTTTTAACATATAAAAAATACACATTGCTCATAACATATAGTTGCACCCTACTCTATTCAATCAAAATAATGGATTAAATTACAATACGTCACCTAATTTTAAAATACAGGAAATCATATAATTATTTAATTCCAAACAACCTCAAAACTCTTCTTTTTTGTTGAGTGCAATGCTAATTTGTGTTCCTGTCGTCAATTCAACAAGGCTGCCGTGGATGCTTCGTACCGCTTACAGATTGATGATAAAAGACCTTTGAACTATGAAAAAAGAACGGAATAAAGAAGTTTCTAGATCGAATGTTCCTCCTTTTGGGAATATAATCATTTTGAAAATAAAATCGAATAACAAAAATCTGAGAAATAATAAAACACCGAATCTTACTAGTTTTAAAAGTGAATCCAACAGCTTCGCGATTTTGAATGTTTAAAGAAAATATAATTCCTAATGAAAGTAATAAACTTAAAATTTTTCCTTTCCAAGCGAAATGTTGGTGTGAAGATTTAAGTTTGGTGTTAGCTTTTACAATCGCTAAAATGATAAATGGAAGCATAATCGCGATCCAAAGAAGTGGTGTTAATAGTGACATAATGTTTTTTTTTTCAAAACTAAAACCATCAAAGATCAATTAAAATCTTTACCGATAGAATGCGGATTTTTACCGACAGAAATAATTTTTGTATCGTCGGGACAGCAGTTTAATATGAGAAGTCTATGGTTTTGGACATGCGAAAAATAAAACAATCAAAAGTTAATTTCCGAATTTCAAAAACCTATCCTATTTTCGAGATCGTTTACCATTCTATGATCCATGCAACAAATCTAGCGATTAAAGCGGTGGACAAAATAAAATGGACCGTTTTATCCGAGAGAAAAACAATAGAAAAATTCACAGCAAAAAAAGCGACGACCTATTTTGGAGGCCGCAACAGGATTGCTTGGTTTACTAATGATATCCAAATCCAAGATGGACTTTATAAATTTTGTGGCTTACCCGGATTACTCTTAACAATCGAAGATGACAAAGCAAATCATCAATTCAAATTTGTGGGTAATCAAAAAATTGAGAACGAGGAACGTCGTATGGATTCTTCAATGAAAGAAATCTTTGTTACCAAAAAGAAATTAAATGTTCTATGGAACGACTACAAAAAGGATCCCGCAAAAAATATCAAATTAATGCACAGCTCGTCCCAAATGTCGGAGACTTTATTTTACAATGCAGACAATGGAAGTCTTATGTCAAAACAGGATTTAATAAAAGGAAAACAACAACGTGCTGCTGAAAGTATTAAAAAAAATAATAACTTTATCGACGTTGCACTTTATAAATTATTCTTAAACACATATCTAAAACCTTATAAAATCTATGCCCATCAGATATTTTTTGTATTTCTTATTAATTTCTAATCTTAGCTTTTCTCAAAAACTAAGCTTTATTTATGAAACAAAATTCAGATATAATTCTGAAAAACCAAATGACTATTATGAAAAAAATATGCTTTTGGAAATTGACAATAATCAATCCATTTTTAGAGACTTAGATGACAAAAAAATTGATTCGTTACAAATTAATAACGGCCGTGGCATGACAAAATTGGGCGTCGAAAATAATTACTATGTTAAAAAAGACTTTCAATCGGACAGCGTCCATAAGATCATCACTTATCTTGGCGTTAATTATCTATTGCCAATCGATGAAAAGCTACAATGGATTATAAAACCTGAAAAAACTAAACTCGGGAAATATGCGGTTCAAAAAGCGGAAACTAATTATGGCGGTAGAGATTGGACGGCTTGGTTTACAACCGATTTGGCATTTAACGATGGGCCTTACATTTTTCATGGTTTACCAGGCTTGATAGTCTCTATTCAAGATTCTAAAAACGATTTTTCTTTCAATTTAATACAAGTCAAAAAGTATGAAGATCTTTTTGATGCTAGAACTAAAACTGTTAAAATTGACTGGAAAAAATATGAATCGCTAGCCAGGTCTTATTACAACGATCCCTATGACTTACTATCTAAAGCGGGACGCAAAGTTACAATGACTGGACCTAACGGCAATGTCATGGACATAAATGAAGTCGCTAAAGATGTCCAAAACGACATTCTGCAAGAGAATAACCCTATCGAACTTAACCATAAAATTAACTATAAATAAAATTCACAAAACACTGAATGACAATAGAATAAAAATTATTATTAAAAGCTATTATTTCTCTAAAAAAAATTAAACAGCATGCATTATTATTATTTTATGAGCTAAGAAATAGATATCGAATAAAAAATCCCATTTTTAATTTTAACAATGAAATAAACTTTTCGAATTCACTAGAAAATTACTTTTGCAAAAACATAAAAGGATAATTTAGAAATAATATCCCAAGTATTAAGTTACTTTTTTAAGGTAAATTTCTGTCATATTCTTTTTAGAAACTTAAATTAAGCTAATAATTCCTTATTTTTGCATCAATTATAATTATACTTAATGTCAAAGAAAAAACTGATTACGGCGGCGTTGCCTTATGCAAACGGACCGGTTCATATAGGACATTTGGCGGGAGTTTACATTCCTGCGGATGTTTACGCAAGATTCGAGAGAAGATTAGGTAACGATGTTGCTTTTATTTGTGGCTCTGATGAACACGGCATTCCCATCACGATTCGTGCAAAAAAAGAAGGCGTTATACCTCAAGATATCGTGGATAAATACCATGAAATCATCAAAAAATCGTTCTCAGATTTGGGAATTTCTTTTGATGAATATTCAAGAACGACCGATCAAAAGCATTACGAAGTAAGTCAGGACTTTTTCAAAACTTTGTACGAAAACGGAAAATTTACAGAAGAAGTTTCTGAACAATATTTTGATGAACAAGCAAATGAATTTCTTGCAGATCGTTACATCGTTGGGACTTGTCCTAATTGTGGTAACGACAATGCTTATGGAGATCAATGTGAGAAATGTGGCTCTACACTTTCACCATCAGAATTGATTAATCCAAAATCCATGTTGAGCGGAAATAGTCCCGTTCTAAAACCAACAAAAAATTGGTATCTTCCTTTAAACGACTACGAAACTTTCTTGAATGAATGGATTATCGAAGGTCATAAAAACGATTGGAAACCCAATGTTTACGGACAAGTAAAATCTTGGTTAAATGACGGTTTGAAACCTCGTGCGATGACCAGAGATCTCAATTGGGGCGTGCCTGTTCCGCTGCCAGATGCCGATGGAAAGGTGCTTTACGTTTGGTTTGATGCGCCAATTGGTTATATCTCATTCACGCAACAATGGGCGGAGAAAAATGGAACAGATTGGAAAGATTATTGGCAAAACCCAGAATCTGACTTAATACACTTTATTGGAAAGGATAATATCGTGTTCCACTGTATTATTTTCCCTGCAATGATGAAGGCTCACGGAAATTATGTGATGCCGAAAAATGTTCCAGCTTTTGAGTTTTTAAACCTTGAAAATGATAAAATTTCAACTTCAAGAAATTGGGCGGTTTGGGCGAATGAGTATGTTGAGGAATTCCCTGGTCAGCAAGATGTTTTGCGTTATGCACTACTTTCGTCGGCACCAGAAACCAAAGATAACAACTTCACTTGGAAGGATTTCCAAACCAAAAACAATTCAGAGTTGGTGGGGATTTTCGGGAACTTTATCAATAGAGTTGCGGTTTTAATTCATAAATATTACGATGGCGTTGTTCCAATCGGTGATATAAACGCTGCTGAACTAAATGAAGTTTCGAAATCTGCTAAAGAAATTCATGAGTTTTTAGAGAAATTCGAATTTAGAAATGCTTTAACAGCTTTAATGAATTTGGCTCGCTTCGGAAATCAATATCTTCAAACCGAAGAACCTTGGAAGACAATTAAAGACAATCCTGAAAAAGCAGCTCAATCATTATTTGTTGGGGCACAAGTTGCCGTTGGCTTAGCGCAATTGTGCGAACCGTTTATGCCTTTCAGTTCAGAAAAATTATTGACGATGTTCAATATTCAAAAAATGAATTGGAATGATGTTGAAAATGCGCAAGTTTTAATTGAAAGTGGACACAAAATCAATGAAGCTTCTCTTCTTTTCTCAAAAATTGAAGATGATGTTATTGAAGCGCAAATTCAAAAACTAGAGAATACAAAACAAAATAATAAAAAAACAAATCCTAACGCAAAACCTATGAAAGAGGAGATTTCTTTTGATGATTTCAGTAAAGTTGACCTAAGAATCGGAACTATTTTAGAAGCTGAAAAAGTAGAAAAAGCCGACAAATTATTGAAGTTCAAAGTGGACACAGGAATCGATGTAAGAACGGTCGTTTCGGGTATTGCAGAAAGTTTTTCACCAGAAGAACTTATCGGAAAACAAGTGATGGTTTTGGTGAATCTTGCACCTAGAAAAATCCGTGGTATCGAATCTCAAGGAATGTTGCTTTTAACCTCAAAACCTGATGGTAAACTTTCTTTCGTTACCCCAGATGATTCTGTAGAAAATGGGATTGATGTTGGATAAAGCAAGATATTAGAATCAATAACCGAGAATAAAAATATATTCTTGTCGTTCGTTTTCAAATAATAAAAGTTCTCAAGACAATTTGTTTTGAGAACTTTTTTTGTTGTTTTCAGAAAATGATAAATTATAAAAATATTATAAGATTTTAGTAATTTATTTACAGAAGAGTAATAACATGAGAACAATCAATCAATTCTTTGCAAAATATGATGAAAGTCTAAAACCCTACCAACAAAATAATACATTAGATTTGTGTTCCATTGATATTTTGGCGTATTTTGGCTTATATTTACTTGATACCAACACCACATTTTTGTTTTGCATATTTTGGATATATTAGCGTTGCAAGTCTTATTGCACTTATTCTGGTCTCGATATTCTAGGGGAGATTGTCATGGATTATCTCTGTTATAATGTTAATCCTCATGTTGATTATGGAGCATCTTTGCTAAGCTGGCAATGTCTATTTTGAATCTCAGTCATGGGTTGTCTTTGTTCCTGCTCTCGTTTTATAATGGTTTGGGCGATTCTATGGTCATAAAATTAAAGGTAAAAAACCGAGCGTTCTAAAAGATTTGCAATTTTTACTAGTTGGTCCAGCTTGGCTTTTAAGTTTTATTCTTAAAAAGTTGAATATTCTTCATTAAATTCTTGTCTAAATATTTTTAGCCCCTATAGAAGCGGCATCCTTTGGGGCGGCGTGAGGCGACGGAGCGTAGCGGAGTCTTCCGAGCGACGCACAAAAGATAGAGCGGATAGCGGGAATAGCTTCTAAAAAATGTTGCCATTATTTCCAAATAAAAAAGCCTGAGAAGAATCTCAGGCTGTATATCTAGTCCAGAAAATCGGTTAAGATTTGAAGGCTTTTATTTTTTCTACCAAGGCAGGAACGATTTGGAACGCGTCACCCACTACCCCATAATCCGCAGATTTGAAGAACGGCGCCTCTGGATCGTTGTTGATCACAACAATAGTTTTTGATGAGTTAACACCCGCCAAATGCTGAATAGCTCCAGAAATACCTACTGCGATGTATAAGTTAGGCGAAATTGCTTTACCAGTCTGACCTACGTGCTCAGCGTGTGGTCTCCAACCGATGTCTGCAACGGGCTTAGACGATGCTGTTGCAGCGCCAAGTACGTTTGCAAGATCTTCGATCATTCCCCAGTTTTCTGGGCCTTTAAGACCACGACCTGCAGAAACAACGATTTCGGCTTCTTTAAGGTCTAACTTACCTGATGATTGCTCGTGGCTAACCACTTTTGTATCTTCGTTAACGATGCTAAGATCTTTAACTTCTTCTGATCCCGAAACTGTATTTTCTTTAGCTCCGAAAGCATTTTGAGATACTGTCACGATAACGTTAGCAGCATCAGCTTTCGCATGCATAAATCCTTTACCTGAGAAAGCTTTTCTTTTCACTTGGAATGGTGAAAGGCTTTCTGGCGCAGCGATAACGTTAGTTAACAACGATGCATTCTTTTGGATTGCTAACATCGGTGCGATAGACGATGCATCTGTCGTGTGAGGGAAAACAACGATGTTACCATCCGCAACTTGTCCAACGGCATCTGCATAAGCTTTTGCGCTGAAATTCTTAAGTCCTTCGTCTTTAACGTTGATTACTTTTGATGCTCCGTACTTATATAATAAATCTGAAGAATCTGTTGGGTTGATAGAGATAGCTGTTACAGTATCACCTGCTTGGTCTGCAATAGCTTTGGCGTAAGCAACTGCTTCGAAAGCTGCTTTTTTGTAAACACCATTTATATTTTCTGCATATACGAATATTGCCATTTTCTTGAATTTAAAAATTAAAAGATTTACTGATTAGAAGATAATATCCGAGTAATCTTATGTATCGAAAATTGTATCTTCTAGTCTCTAATATTAGATAACTTTAGCTTCTTCGTGAAGTAATCTTACCAACTCGTCTAAGTTGTCCGGAGAAACCAATTTAACAGCGGCTCTTGGCGGAACTGCATCAAAAGAAATAGCGTCAACTTTAACTTCTGTATTGCTAGGTTCTACAACTTGTAAAGGTTTTGTTCTTGCAGACATAATCCCTCTCATATTAGGAATGATAAGGTCTTTTTCTTCAACAATACCTTTTTGACCAGCGATAACTGCAGGTAGTTTAACAGAAATAGTTTCTTTACCACCTTCAATCTCTCTAACAGCCGTTGCTTCTGCACCGTTGATGTCTAGACCAACACAAGCATTAACGAAAGGTTGGTTAAGCAATGCTGCAACCATACCTGGTACTGCACCACCATTATAATCTATAGATTCTTTACCAGCTAATACAACATCGTATCCACCGTCTTGAGCGATTTTAGCAATCTCTTTAGCCACCGAATAACTATCCTTAGCTTCAGAATTAACACGTACAGCATCGTTAGCACCAATAGCTAATGCTTTACGGATAACAGCTTCGGTCCCGGCATCACCAACGTTAACCACAGTAACTGTAGCACCTTGGCTTTCTTGTAATTTTATAGCTTTTGTTAAAGCAAATTCGTCCAAAGGATTAATTACCCACTGGATTCCATTTTTGTCGAAAGCAGACTTATCTGCTGTAAAGTTGATTTTACTTGTCGTATCAGGCACACTGCTGATGCAAACTAATATTTTCATTTGGATAATTTTTTTGAAATTAAGCTTTGTAAATATACTAAATAATACTATGCACGCATAATATTTTGTTATTTTATGAATAAGAATCCTCCAACATTTGATTAAAAGGAATATGACAAGAATCTGTAAAAAATTTTGAATTAAATTTTAAAACAAATCCAAAATTGTGTCATCAATCATAATCTCCAAAAATCATTTCCACATCCGACATTCTATTTCCTTTAATTATTTTTTGACTTGAGAAGCTCTTAACTCTATTTTTGCTGGTACAACGCGAGGATCCATTTTCATCATATTTAAAACCAAATCGCCGACATCTCGCGGTTGTATTTTCCATGATTCTTCTTCTGACGGTTCCGAATTGTTAAAATAAGTGTTTATCGATCCTGGTAAAATAACCGAAGATTTAATATTATACTTTCTAAGATCCAACATTGCGGCTTGAGTAAAACCTACTACGCCAAACTTTGAAGCGTTATAGCCACTTCCCTTTTCAAAAAAGTATTCGCCAGCCAAACTCGCGATCGAAATAAAGTAACCTTCCGTTTTCTTCAAAGCTTCGATGCTCGATTTTAAAGTATAAAAAACGCCCGTCAAATTGGTGTCGATCATATCGTGCCAATCTTCAATACTCAAATCTTCAATTGATGCAAAATGTCCCAAACCTGCATTGGCAATTACCAAGTCTAATCTTCCGAATTTCTCAACAACTTTCGAAATCGCTTTTTGCTCATCGTCAAAATTTTTAACGTCCGAAATAATTCCTAAAACATTGTCGCCAGAAGCATCCAATTGTTTTGAAGCTTTTTCTACATCTTCTGCTTTTCGCCCTGAGAAAGCGATTTTGAAACCATTCTCCAGCAGAACTTCTGCAATTCCAAAACCAACGCCTTTTGTTCCACCTGTTATATAAGCTACTTTATTTTGTGACATATTTATTATTTAGTTATACAAAAATAAAAAAACGCCACTTTCGGAGCGTTAGTAGTATTGTTAAAAATATTATAAACTATTGGATTAGTCTTTAATTATTTTTTGGATATATACTTTACCATCTTTTGCTTTAACTTTCAAGATGTAAGCACCTTTTGCGAATCCAGAAACGTTGATATCGTTTGATTTGCTAGACGTTGACTTAACAACTTTACCAGCCATATCGTAGATCTCAACACCTTCTGCAGCAACGTAATTTCCAAATTTGAATCTAAGAATATCCTTAACTGGATTTCCTAAAATTTGAAGATCTTTAGAGTTAATAATTTCAGTAACACCTAAGTTATTAACACCAGTAATCGTCATTACCCATTTAGCTGAAGCGAAATTTGCCAAAGCACCAGTACCCGTTGCAATTGGCGAAGTAAGTCCACATCCTTCAGACATTAAGTAAGATAGCCCTGTCTGTCCTCCAGGATTTGTTCCTAGGTAAAACTGCTCTGTGTTAGCTTGTCCATTATGTAACACTTCTAATACAAAAGTAGAACCCGCTGGAACAACTTGCGTATACCTGGTTCCTGAGTCTGCCATTCCGCCCATTTTACTTGGACTAACCTCAATCATACCACCACTTAGGTAGCTTGATGATCCATTAGGGAATGTTCCTGTATAAGTTGATAAACTAAATTCTACAGGGAAAGTGCCGTTAGCAGTTTGCACACCGATTGCTACGTTAGTCACTTTATAGTCATAATTGATACCGTAGTCAGCAAGTTTGAACACTCTGTAGTAAGAGTTGTCTGATGTATAACCAGCAGCCTGACTACCACATGCAACAGAACCAGTTGTTGATACTGTGTTAGGCGTTGCGTTTTGACTGATTACTTGTGCGTTTGCAGTAATTGCTGTAATAGCAATTGCTAAAGAAGTAAAAATTTTATTCATAAAATACTTCTATTATTCGAAAGCAATACACATATTTAAAAAAGATAAAACAATATTTTTCAGAAAAAATATTGCTTTATAATAACGATGTAAAGTAATCTTATCCTTTCGTATAATACTCAAAGAAATATGGGATACTCTCAATTCCTTTATAATAGTTATACAATCCGTAATGTTCGTTAGGAGAATGTATAGCATCAGAATCTAGACCAAAGCCCATTAATACAGATTTTGCACCCAATACTTTTTCGAACAAAGAGGTAATCGGAATACTTCCACCACTTCTATAAGGAAGAACTTCTCTACCGAAAGCTTGTTCCATCGCTTTTTTAGCCGCTTGGAATTCTTTAGTATCACTTTCCAAAACATAGGGCATACCGCCGTGGTGAGGCGTAACTGTAACCTTAACACTTTTAGGCGCGATTTTCTCAAAATATTTTGTGAATTTTTCTGTAATTTCTTCAGGCGTTTGATTCGGAACCAAGCGCATAGAGATTTTAGCAAAAGCTTTAGAAGCGATAACCGTTTTGGCACCTTCGCCAGTGTAACCTCCCCAAATACCATTAACATCCAATGTTGGACGAATAGAAGCTCTTTCTAAAGTCGTGTAGCCCTCTTCACCTTGGATATCGTTAAGTCCAATAGAATTTTTGTAAGCTTCTGGATCATCTTTTAGTTTGTTCATTTCTTTACGATCTTCCTCAGAAACGACCAAAACATTATCATAGAAACCATCGATTGTAATGTGTCCTTTATCATCAATAAGATCACCAATCATTTTAGCCAAAACATTAATAGGATTCGGAACTGCACCACCGTAAAGGCCAGAGTGCAAATCTCTGTTAGGTCCTTCCACTTCTACCTCTACATAGCTAAGACCTCTAAGTCCTGTTGTTACCGTTGGTTGCTCAACCGAATAAATATGCGTATCCGAAATCAGGATAACATCGCATTTTAGTTTTTCTTTATTCTCTTCTAAAAAATCAGCCAAACTTGCAGAACCAACTTCCTCTTCTCCTTCAATGATAAATTTAACATTACAAGGCAAAGAATTGGTCTTCATCATTGCTTCGAAAGCTTTAACATGCATAAAGAATTGCCCTTTATCATCCGCTGAACCACGCGCGAAAATTGCACCGTCTGGATGTAATTCTGTTTTCTTAACAACAGGTTCGAAAGGATCACTCGTCCACAATTCTAACGGATCAGCTGGCTGAACATCGTAATGGCCGTACACCAAAACCGTTGGTAAAGCAGGGTCAATGATCTTTTCCCCATAAGCTACTGGATAACCTTTCGTTTTTAAAACTTCTACATTGTCAGCGCCTGCTTTTTTTAAGTGGTCAGCCACCGTGTCAGCACATTTCAGAACTTCGTCTTTGTAAGCTGGATCAGCACTAATTGACGCTATTCTTAACAAATCAAACAGCTCTTCTAAAAAACGTTGTTTGTTTTCCTGAATATAATTTTGAGTTTCGTTCATATCTAAAACTATTTGGAATTAATTGATATAAAAAATGTCTCACGCGAGTAAGACATTATATATTGTGAGAATCTATTATTACTTAACTTTAACAGTATCAACTTTTGCAGCTTCTGTTGGCGTCGCAACCGCTGTCTGTACTGGAGCAGCTTTCGTAGTGTCAACCTTGGCTTCGTAAGTTCCGTGTGGCGCGTTAGGATCGTCATATCTAACAACATCGTCAGTTTTTTTAAGACGACCTTTGTTACCTCCTTCTGGTAAACTACAAGATACTACAAACAAAGCTGAAGCCAATAATAAAAGAGATTTTTTCATTCTTAAAATTTTAAAGTTCAAAATTACTAAAACTCGTTCGTACAACAAAATTATTATTCGCAAATTTATTCGGAATATTATTAATTAGGTTTAATCCAAACTTCGGAGAACTAATTTGGCTTTCTGACTTTGCGTGAAAACTAAATAATCTTGTCCACCGTCTTTTATTTTATATTTCTTTTTAATCTCGTCTGGCGTCAAAGGATGATTTTTAGAAATGATATTAAATTTTTCGTTTTTGATTAATTTTTTAGGATCGATATTTTCAACTTTTAAGACCCTTCCGGCAAAACTATTTAACAATGCCGAAGATGTGTAAAGATGCGTATTGGGATGTAATTTTTTTAGATTAAATAATTTTGAAATACTATTAAATCCACCCGATTTTAGAACCGCATTATTTGGGATGTAGAGATAATTTTCAATATCGTCAAAGTCAGCTTTTATCGACTTTTCATCTTCAAAATAAAACTCAAAAACAGCATCTTGGCTTTCTAAATTAATACAAGAAATCAATGGATTCCCCGAAACAACATTCTTTTCTAAAGTTAAAACCAATTCTTTAACATCATTTCGCCACGCAATAACTTCTATTTTTGAAAGATGTGTAACCTCCGAAACCAAATAGCTGATATCAATTAAAGGTGACAATTTAATGATAATTTTATCACCGATTTCTAATAATTGATCTTGAATTTCTAAAATATTGGGTGATAAATCTTTTAGTAAAAATTTCTTTTTTAGATTTTGATCACGACGCGCTGGATCTAGATAAATGACATCAAAATGCTTTTTGTTTTGACTTAAAAAATCTTCCAAATCAAGATTGTGGAAATTAGCTTTTCTGCCAAGTATGTTCCAGTTGTGCGCAACCGTTTTGATAAGGTCTGGATTTCGCTCAACCAAGTCTATTTCATCAAAATTCTTTGAAAGAAAATAAGCATCGATTCCAAAACCACACGTCAAATCTAGAAAGCTTTTACCTTTTAAAAATTCGGATTTATAAGCTGCCGTAACTTCTGATGAAGCCTGTTCTAGATTGAGATTTGGAGGAAAAACAATGTTTTCTTTTTTCAAAAACGGAAACTTCTTTTCGGCAACTTTTCGACCTTTAATTTGTTGCACAATTTCCTGCATGGAGACGCCTTCAAAAGGTGATTTCTTCAATAACAAAGAATGCAAATCTGCGTCGAGATTTGCATTAATATAATTTTGAATTTCTTTCTTAAGAAGTTTTTCCATTTTTAAAATATCTGAAAATACGTAAGCTCAAATTTTTTATAGAAGTTTTAGTTTGTCAATCTATTTTCGATACCATTTTTCTCATTTAGATTTCGAAAAAAACGCTAAAATTGACGATCAAAAAAAACTATTCAAACATTTCTGCCCAACGTACTGCTTTAATTTCCTTGTTATTGTAAAGATCCGAAACTTGCTTTGTAACCTCCAACTTTGGATAAAGATTAACACCGATTAACTTGATTTTGCCTTCTTCTACCCAAGTTTGCTCTTTCGTCGCTTGCTCGAAAATCATCTTTTGGATTGCTCCATTTTTGATGTTCTCCGCAAATCCACCTTTGTTTTCAAAATCTAAAAACAAAGTCCAAGCTTGCTCAGACAACTGGCGTGTCACATCTTCGATTACATAACTTCCAGACGTCGCATCTTCGAACACATTGATGATACTTTCGTAAGCCAAAACAATTATCTGTTTGAAAGACAATTCTTCGGAAAGTTTGGTTTGATTTTTAATTTTGAAATCGTTAGCAAAAATGGCATCCGCGCCACCAATCATCGCTGCAGACAATTCTAAAGTTGATCGAATCAAATTGTTTTCTTCGTCGTTACTGGCTTTATTTCTAAAACTTGTTTCGGCAAAAATGTAAGGAAATACGTTTAATTCATATTCTTTAGAAAGCTGATTGAACAAATATTTAAAGGCTCTAATTTTAGCAATTTCTAAAAAATATTGATGTCCAATTGCGAATCTGAAGCTCAGTTTTTCAAAAATTTCTGATCCATATTTTTCCACCAAATCTTTAGTTTTTGCTAAAGCAATTGCCAATTGCTGAACCAAAGAAGCACCTGCATTTTGATAAAGCGAAACATCGACACTGACACTTCTTTTGAAATTATTGCTAAGTAATGATTGCACCAAAGCTTCATCAATATGAGCATCCTCAGAAAAAACATCAACCAAACTAACATATTGATTGGTCTCTGCTGTTGTAAGATTCGCTAATTCTGGATTAGAAAAAAATAAAGTTTTCTCCGCAACTTTAACATCTTTATCGATCAAAAAAGCGTAAGCATCATCCTCCAAAAAGTCGTTGTATTTAGCAACAAGATGTGTACTTTCTTCAATACGTGGAAGCTTTTGAGCCTTTGGAGTACTATTATCGTAATATGCTTTTACAACAATATTTTCAAGATTTTCTTTGATCAAGACTGTATTAATATCATCGGTTTTCAATTGTTTTTTAACCAATTGTTCCCAATCCTGAAGACTAACTTTTGGAAATTCCATTTTTACTTTTTATCAATATTTGTACTATCGGCAACGAGAATAAAGATTTCTTCATTTGGCTTTTTCATGAAGTAATTTTCGCGAGCATATTTTTCTTTTTCGTCTTTATTATTCATCAACTTTTTGTAGAAAGCATCGTTTTTCTCGTATTCGGATTTGTAATAAGCCAACTGATGTTCGTACTTTGAAATGTCACCATTTAGCTCATTAACAACTAGAAAAGAGGTGTTGTCAAAGAATATCATCCAGGCAAAGAACGCCACCAATGTGATCGTATATTTATTAAAAATGTAGCCCGTTATAAATCTATAAGCGCTGGATTTTTTCTTGATATCTTTGATTAGCTCCTTCATTATTTTTTCAATGAATTATTAATAACAGTGGTCAGAAAATCAATAGCCACGGTATTGTTTTTCATGTTCGGCACGATAAGATCGGCTTCGTTTTTTGATGGTTCGATAAACTCTTGGTGCATTGGCTTAAGTGTCGTTTGGTAACGATGGAGCACTTCTTGCAAATCTCTTCCACGCTCTTGCGTATCGCGACGTATTCTTCGGATTAACCTTTCGTCAGAATCTGTGTGTACAAAGACTTTAAGATCGTATTCTTTAAGCAATTCTTTGTTTGTTAACACTAAAATCCCTTCAACTATTAATACATTTTTCGGCTCCACCAAAACATGATCACCCGTTCTAGAATGCGTCACAAACGAATAAACAGGCTGCTCAATCGACTGGTTGTTTTTTAGCGCTTTAACATGTTGCGTCAATAATTCGAAATCGATAGATTTTGGGTGGTCATAGTTGAGCGCTTCACGCTCCGCCAAAGTTAAATTTGGATTATCATGATAATAATTGTCCTGAGAAAGAACGTTAACACCTTCAACGTTAAGCTGTTGAAGAATTTTGTTAACAACAGTGGTTTTTCCTGATCCCGTTCCTCCGGCAATCCCAATTACAAGCATACTTTGATTTTTTACAAATTTAATTTAAAAATAACATTCGGTACAAAAGAATTGACAAGAAATAAAGAGATTTGGATATTGTTTTTAAGGATTAAAGTTTTTAAAGTTTAAAACAAATCATTTAAAAAAAGAATTAATTTTCTTTAGGCGAAATTCCTAAAACATAATAGAACACTGCCAAAACTCTTGCGAAAAACTCACGAGTATGATTGCGGTAGTAGCTTTCGTTTTTGGTAACATCTTGCGCATCGAATCCCAAGGCGTTCATATTATTATTACGTGCAAAAAATAGCGCTCTTAGATTATGAAAACCTTGCGAAACAATGATGACATTGCTTTGCTTATAGACATCTTTGCAACGCAAAATACTTTTGTGCGTGTTAAAGCCTTTCGGATCTTCGATGATAATTTCTGGTGGGACACCTTCTGTATAGACTAAAAATTTCTTCATCGCAGCTGGCTCATCATAATTTTTTGACTTTTCGCCACTCACGATTATTTTTTTGATTTTCCCATGATGATACAAAGTCCCCACAGCAGCCATTCTAGATGTAAAATAAGGGTTTGCAAAACCAGATTTCATCTTAGGTGAGGTTCCTAAAACCAAGGCGCATTCTCTTGGCGGGACTTTGCTAATTTTGGTGTAAGTCCTCCCACTCGTCAAGGCAAAAACCCAGAAGTTAGCAAGCAGCATTAACAAAAAAATCAATTCAAGGCTGACAAAGATGGTCTTGAAAAAAGATTTTATAAACTTCAACATACAAACAGGTTCGCTTAACTTAATTTTTTGAGAGAGTGAATTTAACTATAATTTTTGAAAAAGACGAAAAAAAATAATTAATCGATGACATCAAAATCTAAAAATAATTCTTGACTCATTGCGATCGCAGAACATGGCAAAATCTTCGATTGCGCCAATTCGTTTTCGGTTAAATATTCGTTCTCCTCCATTTCTACTTCACCTTTTTTAAGTTTACAAATACAACTTCCGCAGACGCCAGATTTGCAAGAATATGGCACATTAATCCCCATGCCTAAAAGTTGCTGCAGGATTTTTCCTTTATTGTTTTTAAGAACAATATCCTCTTTCGTTAGGTGATTGTATTTAATTTTCAGTTTAATATTTTCGAATAACGGAAACGCTTTTTCTTGCGGATAAATATCATCATTAAAAGCTTCAAATAATTCAAAATGAATATCGCGCTTCGGGATACCATTGTTGTAACACGCATTAGCAACAGATTTTATCATATCTCCAGGACCACATATCACAACTTTATCTGTTGCATCCCAAATCGTCGACTCTTCATCTTCCTCATCCAAATGCAAAATCTGATTAATAATTAAATTAACACGTTTCTCATCCAAACGACCTTCGAAAAGCAAATTATTAATCTTTTGCCTTGAGAAAAAATAGTACACAAAAAATCGGTCAGCATGTTCCTGTTGAAGAGCATTTAACTCCGATTCAAAAATGATGTCATCTTTCGTTTTGTTAGCGTAAAACAAGAAAATTCGAGTTCGCGGTTCTCGGAAAAGTAAATTTTTTATTTGACTAAAAATTGGCGTAATCCCAATGCCCGCCGCAAAAGCAAGCATACTGCGCTTCTCATGAGGTTTTATCACCAAACTAAAACGTCCTTGTGGTGCGCTGACAGAGACTTCGTCACCAACATTATAATTATCGTAAAGTGCTTTTGCAGAACTTTCGGGAGACGTAATTTTAATAGCAATTTCGAAACCCGATTCGTTAGGAGCAGTCGTTATCGAATAATCATTAATTTTTTCCTGTCCATTTTTAATAAACTTCACACTAACATATTGTCCTGATTGATAACTAAATACAGACTTTAATTGAACTGGAATTTCAAAACCTAATAAGAAACTATCTTTGGTCAAATCTATTTTTTTAACTAAATTTAACCGATAAAACTGAGGCTGATTACCAACTGATAAAACTTGTTCTGTCATAGCTTCAAATTTAATCAAAAATTATCAAAGTATAATTTAAGCAAATCATTACAATCTTAATAATTGAACTTAAAATAAATGAAAAAATTAGTCTTAAGCCTTGTTTTGGGAGTTTCTCTAATCGCATGTAAAAACGATAAAGAACTAAAATTTGAAGATAAAAATAAAGACGCTGACTCTACTAAAATCGGAACCAATGTTGAAGAAGATTCGGTAAAATCGCATAAAGAATTGTTAGAAGTTAGAGCTGAAAAAATGCCTGATCTATTGACTGCAAAGACCAATGACACGCTGTATGTTACCAACTTTTTTGCGACTTGGTGCCAACCATGTATGATCGAGATTCCTCATTTTAAAGAAAAAATGGAATCGCTAAAAGGTCAACCTGTAAAATTTACATTTGTAAGTCTTGACAACAAGTCAGATTGGAATACGGCTGTTAATGATTTCGCTGATGAATACGGACTTCGCAACAATATTGTACTTCTTGACGGGACTACTTTGACACCAGAATTTTTTAGTCAGAATTTTGATACTTGGAATGGTGAGGCTATTCCGTTCACATTAATGCGCCGCGGAAATATAGTTGACGAATACATGGGATCGATGAAAAAAGAGGAAATTAACAGCAAAATTGATAAGATGATGGCGGCTAACTTTGCGCCGAGCATCGACCAACAAAAAGAAAAAAGTAAGATTACTGGCAAAAAATAATCGAAAAGACATCCAATCGGATGTCTTTTTCTTTATGAATAATTTGTAATTTTGGCGCACAAATAAGACTATGGCTAAAAGCTTCGGAATCCTTGGTATCGCACTAGGCATCGGTATTCTAATCGCTGTTGCTATCAACCTGAACATTGGTTTTGTCCAACTACAATTTCAAGATTTTTTTGATGAAAATTCTGCAAATGCGGCCATTGTTGACATTAGAATTAATCGTGTTCTGGCGATGTTTTTGGCAGGAATTTCGATTCCGAGTAGTGGATTTTTATTACAAGAATATTTTAAAAATCCCATAGCGGGACCAGATGTTTTGGGAATAACCTCGGTATCTAGTTTGGCTGTTGCTTGTTTTATTTTCTTTTCGCAATCATGGATTTTGCCAGACTTTTTACAAAATAGCTTTATCAGTTTTTCAGCTATTGGTGGGAGTTTAGCACTAATGATTGTTTTAATTTTGTTTTCAAAGCGCTTTCGAAATTCGTCATTCATTATTATTTTCGGATTTTTAATTTCAGCTTTAGCGGGTGCTGTCGTTAGCATTTTGCAATTTTATGTTGAAAGTCAAAGCCTGAAAAATTATATCCTATGGTCATTTGGCGCAAACAATAATGTAAGTCGAGAGCAACTTTTTATTTTATTTTTGTTTGTTATCGGAGGACTTTTTTTTAGTTTTAAATCAATAAAACCTTTGATGGGAAGTGCGTTCGGAACTTCTTATGCGCGAAGTATCGGTGTTAATCTCGACACTTTAAAATATTTCGTGATTACAGCAACATCTCTCCTATCAGCTTCTGTCACGGCTTTTTTAGGACCTATATTATTCGTCGGAATTGTTGTACCACATTTTTGTCGTTTATTATTTAATCCCTCCAAACTTTGGCATCAATGGATTCTTAATATGATTTTAGGAATTTTTATTATGTTAAGTTTCTCCATTTTATCAGAGTTGACACACTTCCCTATTAATATTATTACGTCCGTCATTGCTATACCTGTTATACTTTTAATGCTTTTAAAACAATCTAAAAATATATAAATATGAATGCATTTTTAGAATTGAAAAACTTAAGTATTGGTTACAAAAAATCTTTAGTTTCTGATATTAACACCGAAGCAAGTCTAGGTGAAGTTATCCTATTAATGGGAAATAATGGCGTTGGCAAAACAACTTTGATTAAAACTCTTTTAAAACAAAATCAAATTTTAAATGGCGAGATATTAATTAATCAGAAGTCATTAAAAACGCTTGATCAGAAAGATATTGCCGAGGATATCGCCATTGTTTTTTCTAAAGCCGACATCCCAAGCAACTATACTGTCGAAGAACTTATCAATTTTGGAAAATATATTCATTATCCTTATTATTTTAAAATTGATGAAAAAGATAAAGCTGAGATTTCTGAAATTATTTCTAAATTAAATTTAGAAGAATATCGTCATACGCAACTCCAACATTTATCCGATGGTAATCTTCAAAAAGCTTTTATTGGTCGATCTTTAGCACAAAATTCGCCTATCATTATTTTGGACGAACCAACAACGCATTTGGACGAGGATAACAAATTAATTATTCTGAACTTACTCCGTTCATTAGCCAAAACTCAAAACAAATTAATCTTATTTTCGTCACATGATTGGCGTCTCGCTCGCGAATTTGCTGACAAAATTTGGTGGATTCGTGACCAAAAATTAAACGCCGGAATTACAGAAGAAATTCTATTACAGCACAAAAACATCCTCGACCCTCATATTTTCGACATTAATTCTAAATTTGTGTCGCCTAAAATTTTTGCACCACAACTCGAAAAAGAATTGTTATTTTCATTTCTTCAAAAGAATTTTGATAAAGATTTATCCTTGTTTTCAATAACTTACAATGACAATTTGTGGACAATTACCGAAAATTCTTCAACAAGTTATCACAAAAACCTTCCTGAAATCAAAAATTCGTTACAAACTCGCTTAAACTCTACATTTTAAATAATTTTAATTTCAATTTATTGCGGATAGCATAGCAATTTATGCTCTGATTTTCAATATTTAACATTTATTTAACTTAGATATACTATGCATGCATAATATATTTTCCTACTTTTGAGTAATCACTTTAAAGGTTATTATGGAAAAGAAAAGTTCAGATAAAGTTGAAAGTGTAGATTTATTACTTAAATCTGCGTGGTTAGCGGTATCCAAAATGTATTCGGACAAAGCGTCATTATACAATTCGACAGCGGTACAAGCATTGACATTGCTAAAAATTGACCCTAAAGAAGGTACGCGTAGTACGAATCTTGGTCCCAAAATGGCAATCGAGCCAACATCGTTGACACGAATCATCAAACTTTTAGAAGACAATGGTTATATCTATAAGGAAAAAACGACGACTGACAAACGTGAAGTTATTATCAAACTAACCGATAAAGGCATCGAATCGCGTAATCTTTCTAAAAAAGTTGTCCTTGATTTTAATACCAAAGTTATCGAAACTATTCCTCAAGAAAAGTTTGAAGTTTTTAAGGAAGTGATGACTCAGATTCTAAAAATCGCCAACGATCTTAATAATAAAAAATAACATAATATTTTAAAAAAGAACATTATTCAAATAAAATTAAATAATAAAATCATAATGAAAAGACGAATCAAACACGTTACAGTATTAGGTTCTGGAATCATGGGAAGTGGTATTGCTGCGCACTTTGCAAACATTGGCGTGGAAGTATTGCTTTTGGATATCGTTCCGTTTGAACTGAATGACGCTGAACAAAAAAAGGGTCTGACTAAAGAAGACAAAGCCGTTCGTAACAGAATTGCAACAGAAAATTTAGGAAAACTTCAGAAAGCAAGTCCTGCATTACTCTATTCGCCAAGTTTTGCGAGCAGAATTAAAGTAGGAAACTTCGACGATGATATGAAGCAAATTGCAAATAGCGATTGGATTATCGAAGTTGTGGTAGAAAGATTGGACATCAAAAAATCAGTTTACGAAAAAATAGAACAATTCCGTAAGCCAGGAACTTTGGTTTCTTCAAATACTTCGGGGATTCCGATTCATCTTTTGACAGAAGGTAGAAGCGATGATTTCAAAGATTATTTCGCAGGTACACACTTCTTCAACCCAGTCCGTTACTTGCCCTTGTTGGAGATTATTCCAACGCCACATACGCTTCCTGAAGTTGTAGATTTCTATATGTCTTACGGAGCGAAATTCCTTGGAAAAACAACGGTTTTGGCGAAAGATACGCCAGCGTTTATCGCAAACAGAATCGGAGTTTTCGGAATCATGAACATCTTTAATACGATTCAGAAATTAGGTTTAAACATTTCTGATGTTGATAAATTAACAGGTCCTGTTATAGGTCGTCCAAAATCAGCGACTTTCCGTACGGCAGATGTTGTCGGTTTGGATACGTTGGTGCACGTGGCTAACGGCGTTCGCGAAAGTGGTGTTGAACAAGATATGTTCAAAGATCAGTTCGCAATGCCAAGTTACATCGATTTCTTAACAACTAATAATTTCTTAGGTTCAAAATCGGGTCAAGGTTTCTTCAAAAAAGTGAAAAACGCTGAAGGAAATTCAGAAATTCTACGATTAAATCTTGATACTTTAGAATACGAAGCGCAAGGAAAAGTAAGCTTCCCAACTTTAGAATTAACGAAAACTATTGAAAAACCTTTGGATCGCTTCAAAGTGTTAATCGGTGGTAAAGATAAAGCTGGCGAATTCTACAGATTGACTTTAGGATCGATGTTTGCGTACGTTTCTCACAAAGTTCCTGAGATTTCTGATGACATCTACAAAATCGACGACGCCATGAAAGCTGGTTTCGGTTGGGAAAATGGTCCTTTCGAAATTTGGGATGCTGTTGGCGTTCAAAGAGGTGTAGAATTAGCTAAAGAAGCAGGTTATGAAGTTTCAGATTGGGCTAGAGAATTGGCTTCAAAAAATGAAACGTTCTATAAAGTTAATGACGAAGGTCAAAGTATTTTCTACGATAAAAATACTGGAAACTACGACCAAATCCCTGGTCAAGAAGCCTTTATCATCCTTGATAATATCAGAAAAAATAAAACACTTTGGAGCAACTCTGGCGCTTCGATTGAAGATCTAGGCGACGGGATTATCAACTTTGAAATTCATTCAAAAATGAATTCTCTTGGTGGTGAAGTTCTTGATGGACTAAACCGAGCCATCGACCTTGCAGAAAAGGAATACGACGGATTGATTATAGGAAATCAAGGTGCTAACTTCTCTGTTGGCGCGAACTTAGCGATGATTATGATGATGGCGGTTGATCAAGATTGGGACGACCTAAATATGGCGATTGCGTACTTCCAAAACTCGATGATGAGAATTCGTTATTCGTCGATTCCTGTAGTAGTTGCACCTCACACGATGACTTTAGGTGGTGGTTGCGAAATGACACTTCATGCTGATCGTGTAGTTGCTGCTGCTGAAACCTATATCGGATTGGTTGAACTTGGTGTTGGCGTAATTCCTGGTGGTGGTGGTACCAAAGAAATGACGTTGAGAACATGTCGAGATTTTGTAAAAGACGACATTAAAACCAACAGACTTCGTGATGCTTTCATGAATATCGCAATGGCAAAAGTAGCAACGTCAGCATATGAAGCATACGATATGGGAATTTTGGAGCACGGAAAAGACATCGTTGTTGTTGATAAAAAACGTCAGATTGCGGAGGCTAAAAAAGTTGCAAAACTTATGGCTGAACAAGGTTACACACAACCAATCGAAGAAAAGGTTACTGTTCTTGGTAAAGATGCCTTAGGTATGTTCTACGTGGGAACCGATCAAATGCTTGCTGGAAATTTCATTTCAGAATACGACAAGAAAATCGCAGACAAGCTAGCAAACGTAATGGTTGGCGGAAATCTTTCTGAGCCAACTGTCGTTTCCGAAAGATATTTATTGAACCTTGAAAGAGAAACTTTCCTTTCCCTTTGTGGCGAAAGAAAAACCCTTGAGAGAATTCAACATATGTTACAAACTGGTAAACCTCTTAGAAATTAGACATGAGACTTAAAGTATAAACATTAAAATATTTTTAATCTCATTACTTAAAAGCCAAAGTCTAAATCATTGATAAGACCATACACAACAGTAGAAAATATCAAAAAGAAAATTATTTAAACGAGGTGAGAGTCTAAAATCTCTGATCTCCTAATCTCTAATCTAAAATGAAAACAGCATACATCATAAAAGGTTACCGTACTGCGATTGGAAAAGCTCCAAAAGGATCTTTGCGCTTTACAAGACCTGACGAAATGGCGGCTACAGTTATTGAAAAACTAATGGCTGAAATTCCGCAGTTAGACAAAAACAGAATTGACGATCTCATCGTTGGAAACGCAATGCCAGAAGCAGAACAAGGCTTAAACGTTGCAAGATTAATCTCTTTAATGGGATTAAATACCGACAAAGTTCCAGGCGTTACAATTAACAGATATTGTGCATCAGGTTCTGAGGCGATTGCGATTGCAACTGCAAAAATACAATCAGGGATGGCGGATTGCATCATTGCAGGTGGCACAGAATCGATGAGTTATATTCCGATGGGTGGTTACAAACCCGTTCCAGATCCTGTTTTAGCTAAATCAAACCCCGATTATTATTGGGGAATGGGTTATACAGCCGAAGCGGTTGCTAAAGAATTCAATGTTTCGAGAGCCGCTCAGGATGAATTCGCTTTTAATTCTCATCAAAAGGCTTTGAAAGCTATTGCTGAAGGGCGATTTAAAGATCAAATCGTTCCCGTTCCTGTTGAATATACTTTTGTAGATGAAAATCAAAAATTACAATCAAAGAAATTTGATTTCGCGATGGATGAAGGTCCAAGAGCAGACACTTCTTTGGAAGGTTTGGCTAAACTAAGACCTGTTTTCGCACAAGGTGGAAGCGTAACGGCAGGTAATTCTTCTCAAATGTCAGACGGCGCGGCTTTCGTAATCGTCATGTCTGAAGAAATGGTGAAAGAACTTGGTTTGGAACCCGAAGCGAGATTAGTTTCTTACGCTGCTGCAGGTTTAGAACCAAGAATTATGGGAATGGGACCAGTTTACGCAGTGCCAAAAGCATTAAAACAAGCAGGACTTCAATTAAACGACATCGACTTAATTGAGCTTAATGAAGCCTTTGCTTCACAATCGGTTGCCGTTATCAACGAATTAGGAATCAATCCAGAGATCACTAACGTGAATGGTGGTGCAATTGCACTTGGTCATCCACTTGGATGCACAGGAGCAAAGTTGGCCGTTCAATTATTCGACGAAATGAAAAAACGTGGCAACAAATACGGAATGGTAACCATGTGCGTCGGAACGGGACAAGGTGCGGCTGCGATTTACGAACTATTGTAAAAGAACGAACAAAGAATTAAGAAATGTCAAGCTTACAAAAAAATCTTTAATAGGTTTTACATTTTTTCTTTATTATAAACATCTAAAAAATAAAAACAAAATATATGGCAAATTTAACTGGAGGCGAGTTCCTTATTAAGGAAATCCCAGCAAACGAAATATTCTCTTTGGAGGAACTTAATGAAGAACAAAAAATGCTGCGTGACTCAGCAAAAGAGTTTATCGACAGAGAAGTGGTTCCGAATAGAGAAAAATTCGAACAGAAAGATTATGCATTCACGGAAGAATGTATGAAAAAATTAGGCGAAATGGGCATGTTGGGAATCACCGTTCCTGAGCAATACGGCGGTATGGGTATGGGCTTCATCAACACGATGCTGGCTTGCGACTACCTTTCTGGTGCTACTGGATCTTTAGCTACGGCTTTCGGTGCGCACACGGGAATTGGGACGCTTCCTACCCTACTGTATGGTTCTGAGGCTCTTAAAGCAAAATATCTTCCAGATTTAGCGGCAGGAACAAAATTCGGCGCGTACTGTCTGACAGAGCCTGACGCAGGTTCGGATGCGAATTCTGGGAAAACAAAAGCGGTGCTTTCAGCAGACGGAAAACACTACATCATCAATGGACAAAAAATGTGGATATCTAATGCAGGTTTTGCAGATACATTCACGCTTTTTGCAAAAATTGATGACGATAAAAACATCACTGGTTTTGTTATCAACCGTTCTGAATTGGAGGATCCAAATTCTCTAACTTTAGGCGAAGAAGAGCATAAATTGGGAATCCGTGCGTCTTCTACAAGACAAGTTTTCTTCAACGACATGAAAGTTCCGGTAGAAAATATGTTGGGGGAAAGAAATAACGGTTTCAAAATCGCTTTAAACGCATTAAACGTTGGGCGTATCAAATTGGCAGCAGCTTGTTTGGATGCGCAAAGGAGAATTTTAAATCATTCAATTCAATATGCAAACGAGAGAAAACAATTTGGTGTTTCGATTTCAACTTTCGGAGCAATCAGAAAGAAATTGGCTGAAATGGCGACAGGAATTTTCGTTTCAGAAGCAGGATCATACCGTGCTGCGAAAAACGTTCAAGATAAAATCGACGAACTGGTTGCTGGCGGAATGAATCACCAAGAAGCTGAATTAAAAGGTGTTGAAGAATTTGCGGTTGAATGTTCAATTTTAAAAGTTTTTGTATCAGATCTAGCTCAAAATACAGCCGATGAAGGTATTCAAATCTATGGTGGAATGGGCTTCTCAGAAGATACACCAATGGAAGCAGGTTGGAGAGATTCAAGAATTTCAAGAATTTATGAAGGAACCAACGAAATCAACAGACTTCTTGCAGTGGGGATGCTTATAAAGCGTGCTATGAAAGGACAATTGGACCTTTTAACTCCTGCAATGGCGATTTCTAAAGAGTTGATGGGGATTCCGTCTTTCGAAGTTCCAGATTACTCGGCTTACATGAGCGAAGAAAAAGCAATCATCGCCAACTTGAAAAAAGTATTCTTGATGGTTTCTGGTGCCGCACTTCAGAAATACATGATGGATATTGAAAAACAACAACATTTACTGTTAAATGCTTCTGAGATTTTGAACCAAATTTATATGGCAGAATCTGCTATTTTAAGAGCTGAAAAACATTTCGCTCCAGAATCTGTTGAAGCAGCAATGGCTCAACTGAACCTTTACAAAGCAATTGATAAAATCATCACAGCCGCTAAAGAAGGGATCGTTTCTTTCGCAGAAGGTGATGAGCAAAGAATGATGCTTTCGGGATTGAGAAGATTCACGAAATATACTAACACGCCGAATGTTGTAGCTCTTACAGAGAAAATTGCTGCGCATTATGTGGAGAAAGGACATTACTAGAAGTTAAAAACCTTATTTTGCTCAATAAAAAAACCTCGCCATTGCGAGGTTTTTTTACACCTACATTATTCAAACAAAATTTTTAATAACCTAGAAATTATATTCCAAAAAAAATATGGACTTCCCAAATGAAGGACTTTGCAAATCCAAAAATTCAGGAAACCTTGTCTGCCCCATTCTTTTTTAAGTTTACAACTTTTTACTGTTATCATATTTGGCTTTTCGGTGTATTTGATGTACGATTCCGTAAAGCCCGACGCTCCTAAACCCTACGAATATATCTCGATGGAAAAGTACAAAAAGATAGACTAACTATTATAGATCGTTTCGTAAAAACAAATGGCAGTTTTTGACTCAACATCAAAGCATCAGGATGATATAAATTTTAAATCTGGGACATATTGGTAAACCTTCGAATATGGCTGAAATACTGAGATTTTAATGAAAACAATTATAAGAATCAAATATTTTTTAGCGAGCCAAATTTCTCCTTAACTTCGCACCATGTTACAAATTGTATTAGTCGGGATTTTGGTAGTTGCCTGTAATGTGTTTATCCAGGCGTTGTCAACTCTTTATTTCCTTAAAATATTTATTCCACAGTTCAAACGTTGGCGCAAGAAAAATGAATTACTAACCACATTTATAATGCTGGTATTTCTCATCATGTTTTTCACGCTTTTGCATGGTGGGCAATGTACTTTGTGGGCAGCAGTCTATTATTTCAACCCACATATTTCAAGCTTGTCAAGCTTTTCCGAATCTATTTATTTTTCGTTAATTACATTTACGACCATTGGTTATGGCGATGTCGTCATCGATTCAGAATGGCGAATTATTGCAGGATTAGAAGCCATCAACGGCATTATGCTCGTAGGCTGGTCAACAGCGATGGTTTTTGCATTTTTGCAAGTCATTTATAAAAACGGAAATCATCCTCATTTAGATTTTGGTGACAGAAAATAAACTTCAAAAATAATTCGAAATTTTGACTTTAATAAAGAAAAATTCTGTGGGGCAAAAAAAGATTGAATACTTATTTTACAAGTCCTGACGATATACAAAATCCTGTCATGGCATAGTAATTGGAAAAATTTAATTATTAAATCTAACATTATGAAAGCAAGCCTTAAAATTTTATCAACCGCCGCATTTTTCATCTCAGCTGTACAATGTAGCGTGCAGACATCGGATAATACAAGTATCAAAACGCTTTTTATAAGTGCAGAACAAAAAGATTGCTCTAATGGAGCCGGGACGCAAAGATGTATGTTAGTCCGAGAGAAACCAACGGACCAGTGGACTTACTTTTATAATCAAATTGATGGATTTACGTATCAACCAGGTTACGATTATGTGCTGACAGTTTCTACAACCAAAATCGCTAATCCACCCGCAGATGCTAGTTCGATTAAATACACATTAATTAAACAAATTTCTAAAACCAAACGTGAACAGTTTTAAAAATTAAACAATAATCAATTATAAAGACAAAAGCCGAAAACGAGATTCGGCTTTTTTTGTGTACATTTTTTTAATAATTTTTAAAAACAGTAAAATTAGCTGCAGCTTTTTTAAGGCTAAAAAATATCTGTTGCTCATTCCCATAACAAATTGACAATCTAATAGGCAGACACTTGTACACTTATAAATTCTTAAACCCCAATATTTATTATAAAGAATATAAATTATTTTGAGTAAAAATTAATGCTAAAATTTTGCAAATACTTAAACCAAATAAAAAATCAATTCTATAAATATATAACAACTTATATAGGAATTTTTTAAAATATTTAACAGCCCAAGCGCTCAATCAAATAAAAAATGGTCGAAAAAACATTCGACCATTTTTATCTCTAAACTATTGATTTTATTACTTCACAAAACGGATAGATGTTTTTCTATCTTTTTCTCTTTCTTTGTCAGAAGCTTCTGCAGGAACTTTTGCAAATTGTGATCCGTAACCTTCTGCTTCTTTAACTTGAGCAGAGCCTAAAGCAGTTTTAACAGCTGTTGCTCTTTCTTTAGATAATTTTAGGTTAGTTGCAGCATCACCTTTTTTATCTGTGTATGCACCAATTTTGATGTTAGCAGCGGGGTACTCTGCAAGAATAGCTTTCAAATTATCTAACTGCACTTGCGATTCTGGCGTTAATTTCGTTGAATTAAATTCAAAATTCAAATTATCAAAATTAAACCATTTGTCTTTAAGTTGTGCTTCTGTTGAGTTTTTATACTCGTCAGATTTTAAGAATGTAACGATTTGATCTTCGATACCTCCTTTGTAAGCATTAATAGTTTTACCACTTGGTAAGGTGACTACCATACTTTCTCTCTGCACTGTTGTGCCATTAGCAGTAGAATCTACAGTTATGCTCGACACAACAGTATCTTTTACAATTACAGTACTATCTGTTGAGCCAGCAGGTACAGTATCAGCTTGTTTGCCACATTGTTTCCATAAAAACCAACCAGCTAATAACAGAAGTAATAATGGAAGCAACCACTTCAGGATAGAACCTCCTCCACCATTGTCATTTGGTGGTGGGGTGTGTACATTTCCGCTTTTTGTAACATGAGCGCCCGAGTCAACATACTCTGTCTCTTTGTTAACAATTGGCTTTGGAACTTCCACTGTCGGAGTTGCAGCAGCTGCCGCACCGCCAAGACCTAAACCGGCAAGACTAAGCCCGGCTGGTAATAAGCCCGAAACAATACCTTTCTGGTCGTTTAACAAATTGGTGAATTGGTTTTGATCTAGATTGTTATCAGTAATGTACTTACCTAGAAATCCAAAACTACTCCCTCCTACTAGATCTAGTAATTGATGACCAGAAGCTGGACTAACACCAGCAAAATTAGATACCGTATTAACCAAAGCATCTGTCTTTCCTCCAAAAATTAAAGAAATTATTGACTTGATAGTTCCAGCAACGCTGTCGGAATCGCTCGTCATTTTAGAAACAAAATCGGAAGACGCAAGGCTTTTCAGATAAGAGAAAAGCGTTGAGTCTCCCGAATTATTTGCCATTCCACCAATGATAGCTGGTAAGAACGCGCTAACTGCATTCGACACATTGGAGTTACTTTCTCCTAGATGTGTGGATACTTGTGATAGAAGTTCTGGACTAAGTTGTCCTTTGATCAGTTCGATTAAGTTAATTGCCATAAGTGTTTATTTTTTTGTTAATATTACGACAATCAAAAACTAGACCATGGTTTAACTTTTTATTACATAAAACTTATTTTTAATATGCTTTCGCAAATAAAACACGTTGTTTTGATGGTTTTCCAGTAATCAGAGATACACCTTCTTCCATTTCATTATCTAAAGGAATACATCTAATAGTGGCTTTTGTTTCATTTTTAATTTGCTCTTCCTCTTCGTCCGTACCGTCCCAATGCGCTGAAATAAATCCACCTTTTTCTTCTAAAACTTTTTTGAATTCCTCATAAGTATCGACCTTAGTTACGTGAGTATCCCTGTAAGTTTTAGCTTTATTAAATATGTCTTGCTGAATTGTTTTTAATAATTCTTCAATATATGCATCTACATTATCAATTGGCTGTACTTCTTTAGTTAAATTATCTCTTCTGGCGATTTCGACAGTTCCGTTTTCTAAATCTTTAGGGCCAATTGCCATTCTTACTGGCACACCTTTTAGTTCGTATTCAGCAAACTTCCAACCTGGTTTGTTCTGCGTATCGTTATCAAATTTAACAGAAATACCTTTCGCCTTTAATTTCGCTTGAATATCCAAAGCTACTTTGCTGATTTCTTCTAATTGTTCTTCTCCTTTAAAAATAGGAACAATAACCACCTGGATTGGTGCCAAGCTTGGAGGTAATACCAAACCATGATCATCCGAATGCGTCATAATTAAGGCACCCATTAATCTGGTCGAAGTTCCCCAAGAAGTTGCCCAAGCATATTCTATTTTACCTTCTTTATTAGTGAATTTAACATCGAAAGCTTTTGCAAAATTTTGTCCTAAAAAGTGAGACGTTCCGGCCTGTAAAGCTTTACCATCTTGCATAAGTGCTTCGATACAATAAGTTTCGTCTGCACCAGCAAATCTCTCAGATGGTGTTTTAATACCTCTAACAACAGGAATTGCCATAAAGTTCTCTGCAAAATCGGCATAGACATCTAACATTTGTTCTGACTCGTCAATGGCTTCCTGACGCGTTGCATGCGCTGTGTGCCCTTCTTGCCAAAGGAATTCGGCAGTTCTAAGGAATAGACGTGTTCTCATCTCCCAACGTACCACATTTGCCCATTGGTTAATCAGGATTGGTAAATCTCTATAAGATTGAATCCAATTTTTATAAGTACTCCAAATAATAGCCTCAGAAGTTGGACGAACAATAAGTTCTTCTTCTAATTTTGCATTAGGATCAACAATTAATTTCCCTGGATTATCGGGATCATTTTTTAGACGGTAATGCGTAACAACCGCGCATTCTTTAGCAAAACCTTCCGCATTCTTCTCTTCTGCTTCGAACAAGCTTTTCGGGACAAACAAGGGGAAATAAGCATTAACGTGTCCTGTTTCTTTGAATTTGCGATCCATCTCATCACGCATTTTTTCCCAAATTGCATAACCATACGGTTTAATCACCATACAACCACGCACACCAGAGTTTTCTGCTAAGTCAGCTTTTACAACCAATTCGTTGTACCATTTGCTGTAATCTTCTGCCCTTGTTGTTAACTTTGCCATAAATTTTTTGATATTTCTTTTTAACTTTTCTTTATAAAGCCAATCTAAAATAAAAGCAGTAATTTTACCTGCCTATTTATCGTACTTTGTGGTACAAATTTGGTATAAAGAAATGCAAATATAATAAACTTAATACTCTGTTGAAAATGAAAACTTTTAACAATTATAACATTTTTAATCTTGTTAAGTCAAAAGCCTTAATAATGATTTCCAGCAGCTTCTTATTAACGTCTTGTATTGTCTATACAGGAGGTTATTCTGAGACTGATGGTGTGTACTATGATCCTAGTAGAGATAGCCTTCCAAAAGGCTATTCGGGGAATTATGGCAATCAGGTGGACCAATATTACGACTATGGTGATGTCGGTATTGTTGAGCAATCTGTGAAAAACCAACAACTTAGTAACAAACGCTATGGAAGTTATGAGTCTGACTGGGGACATTATACGGGAACAGAAACTTATTACACCAATAATAATTGGGGTTGGGGATCTGGGTATTATGGATACGGCATGCCCTATTATGGTTCTCGTTGGGGTTATGGCTGGAATATCGGGCTTAATTGGGGATGGGGAAGCCCTTGGTATTACAACAGTTTCTATGATCCTTTCTGGGGTTACGGATACGGTGGTGGATATTGGGGTAGCTATTATTCGCCTTATTACTCACCGTACTATTATGGTTATGGCGGCGGGTACTACCCTTACTATGGCAACAACTCATACTATATTCCGCAAGGAACGAGAAATACAAACGGGAACAGACTTTCTGGCATGCTGAGAGAAAATAGTGTAAGAAATATGACTAATAATGCTGGCATAAGAAATTCTAATGGTAGCACTCGTAATCAAGGTATGATTAATAACGGAAATAATGCTAATGTAAGAAATCCTAACAGTATGGGAGGTTACAGAAATCCGCAAAGTTTCCCAAATCAACATAACGACGGATCTATCCGCCAAAATGGTGGTATGAGAAACGATAATAGTATTCGTAGTAATAACGGTGGTTTCAGAAATTCAACACCAATGCAAAATTCTGGCGGATATCGTAGTAGCGGATCTGGTGGCGGAGCATTCAACTCTACTGGTGGTACTAGATCTGGCGGAACTATGGGCGGTAGCGCTGGTGGTGGTATGCGTTCTGGAGGAGGAATGAGATCTGGTGGACGTTAATTCCATTTAAAAAAATTAATTATAAACTTATAAAACAGTCTTTATTAAAGAACTTTAATATGTTAAAAAGAACATTACTGATACTTACTTTACCAGCAGCTTTTTATTTACAAGCTCAGGACATATCAGAAATTAAGAATACAACCGATGTCTATAACAACAATAGTATTAATGGAACCGCAAAATATGTAGGCATGGCGGGATCAATGGGAGCTTTAGGAGGTGACATTTCTAGCGTTAATGTTAACCCTGCAGGTTTAGGAGTTAACATTGTTAGTGACCTTAGTCTTAGTTTATCAACCTATTCTAACAAGAATACAAGTACTTTTGGTAGCGCTTCTGCTTCTAATAAAGTTAATAAGACAGATTTAGGTAACGCCTCTGCAATAATTGCGTTTGACTTAAGTAATCTTAATTCTAAATGGAAATTCGTAAACATAGGTCTTAGCTATAATTCAACTTTCTTAAATGACCAAGTTGGAACACCAGGAAATAGCAATATCAAAATCCAAAAAGATTTAATAGATGCAAATAATAATCCACTAGTCGGTAATTTAAGCTACCAAGGGCACGTCTATAGCAGAGATGGCCGTTCGGATAAAACTAATTTTACGATTGGAGCCAATTATGATAACAGAATCTATTTAGGAGCTGGTATTAAGATGAGCAGCATTAGTTATACGCAAAACGATTATGCATTTTTTAATTTAGATGCCAATAATGTTACTGATTCTTACGAAAAGCAATACACACCTTATTTAGAAGATTCGAGAGGATTCTCAGCTAACTTTGGTATTATTGGTAAAATCAACAATCAATTCCGTCTAGGAGCAGCTATTGAAACACCAACATGGTGGAAGGTAGACCGAGTATACAGAGATTATGCAATTGCGGATAATGGTTATACAGATACTGCCGAATTCTCGGAATCTAGGAATCTAAGAACGCCTTTCAATGCAACGCTGAGTGCAGCTTTTGTTCCTAATAAGAATTTCGCTCTTAACATCGATTATATCCAAGGATTAAGTAAGCCTAAATATACAACGGCTTCAGCAGTAAATTCAGATCTTAATGCTTTCTATAGTGAGAATTATAAAAACTCATCACAAGTAAGACTTGGCGCTGAATATCGTTATGAAGGTCTTCGTGTGAGAGCTGGTTATGCATTTGCAAATAATCCATTTAACAACATTATGTTGTCTAGCTATAATAATGATGGATCAATACAAGATGTTAATTACTCCCATCTAATGCTATCTAAAAGAAATACTTTGGGCGTAGGTCTTGGTTATGACTTTAAGGCCTTCTACATCGATGCAGCTTATCAAAATGTGTCATCAGAATATGACAATCCATTCTTGTATGGTTCTGCAAATAAAGGCACTGGTTATTACAGTAACAATTTTGATGTTAACTCCTCTGCTTATGCCGTGTCGAAAGTTAAAAATCAAATGAACAATTTAGTATTTACGCTTGGTTGGAAATTTTAATCTAAACGAAAACATAATAAAAAGAGCTATTCGAAATTCGAATAGCTTTTTTAATTTTTAAGACTGTTGCAACGCTTTATCCGTTGGCTGCGTTTTCTTTTGTACCACTTTCTTAACCACATAATCGATAACAATCGGCGCTAAGATTGTCAACAGTGTTTTTAATAATCTCGATCTCATAACTTGAATATTTTAACTAATGTAAACAAGATTTAAGCCATAATAAAAATCTAGTTTATTTTTCTACTAAAGCTTCACCATCGAATTTTACATCGTCCCAACCATACTTCATAAAGTTTCGGATATTTTGATGATCATCTCCTTCGGGATCTTGCAATACTTCTTTTTTGTAATAATCTCCGAACAAATCTAAAGTCTGCTCTTTGCTGAGGTTATTTATTTTAGCAAAATAAAAAATTTTGCAAGAGCCATTGTTTTGATTAGCAACGTTAATTTGAGCACCATTCGTAAATTTGGTTGGAAAAAAGTCATAATGCTTGTCAATATCAGCGATAACATTATTAAAATCAAAATTCGTTTCTCCGTTTTTTATCTGTTCTAAAATTGTCATTGTTTTAAATTTAAAAATCTTTAGTTTCAAAAATACAATAAAAAAACTCCGAAATCGATAGAGTTCGGAGTTTCGTAATATTTTAATTAAATCAATTAATGACCAGAATTATCAACTGCTTTTGCCATGGTCTCAGCATTGTGTTTATGTCTAAATAAAACAGCAAATGCTATCGCAATAATTAGCGCATAGATTGCAAAACTTAGCCAGATTTCGTGCCAGTTTTTCATCATAACAGCTTTTGACAGTACACCATCTGGCCCAACACTAGCGTTGAAAGAGTTTTTCAAGATTCCTAAAAACGTTGGATTATCTGGTGTTGTCTGTAGATAAGTTGCCAATTCGGTCGCAGTTGAGAATTTGTGCGTAAAAAATTTATCAATCATCCAGCCTGCAACATTACTTCCGATAACCGCTCCGAAACCGTTAGTCATCATCATAAATAGACCTTGCGCAGAGGAACGAATGTTCTTTTCAGTAGTTGTTTCTACAAATAAAGAACCCGATATATTAAAGAAATCGAATGCCATACCATAAACGATACACGACAATATAATCATCCAAAGACCTCCTTGTGGATCACCAAAAGCAAACAATCCGAAACGAAGAACCCATGCCAACATACTGATAAGCATGACGTTTTTAATCCCGTATTTAATTAAGAAAAAAGGAATTGCTAGGATAAACAAAGTTTCAGAAACTTGAGAAATCGCCATAATAATGGTCGACCGTTGTACCACAAAAGAGTCAGCATATTTAGGAAAATTCGCAAATTCGCTTAAGAATACATCACCATAAGCATTCGTCAACTGTAAAGCAGCACCCAACAACATCGAAAAGATGAAGAATAATGCCATTTTATAATTTCCGAAAAGCTTAAAGGCATTAAGTCCTAACTGCTCAGATAGCGGCGCATTTTTATCAATAAGATTTTGTGGAGTACATTTTGGAAGCGTTATCGCGTAGATTCCTAAAAGGATTGCAACAGCTCCAGCAATGTAGAATTGTCCTTCTGTTGCTTTATTACCAGTAAGATTGGTAATAATCATCGCTACAATAAATCCAACAGTACCCCAAACTCTAATTGGTGGAAAATCTTTAACCACATCAAGATTATTATTTTTTAGGACATTGTAAGATATCGAGTTACATAATGAAATAGTTGGCATGTAGAAACACATGGCCAACAACATAATGTAAAAAAAAGAATTTGGACTTTCTGCATGGGGTAACAAAAATAATGTTGCGCCATACAACACATGTAATACGGCATAGATCCTTTCCGCATTTACCCAACGGTCAGCAATAATACCTGTGATAGTCGGCATAAAGATTGCCGCAATCCCCATTGTACCAAATACAGCCCCGAATTGCGTCCCATCCCAATGCTTGGTCCCAAACCAGAAGTTAGCCATTGTAATGAGCCAAGCTCCCCAAACGAAAAACTGAAGGAAACTCAGTATCGTTAAACGTAATTTTATGTTCATAATTATGAAATGTAAATAGAAATGTTATTCAATCTTTCTGTTGCGCTTTTTGATCTCTTCTTGTATCTGTAAAGCGGTGTCAAAATCTTCTTCTTTAACTGCATCTTCTAAAAGTTGCGTCAATTCTTGTGATGATAAGTTGCTAAGCTTAGTTTCTTCTACAGCTACTATTGGTTCACTATCTTCACCATCCACCGACATCTCTTCAGGTTCGTTGATTTCTAAAAGAATTCCCGCTTCGCTAAGGACTTGCTCCGTCGTAAAAATTGGTGCATCAAATCGAACAGCCATCGCAACAGCATCCGACGTGCGTGCATCTAAAATCAATTCTTCGTCCGAAATGTTATTTGTAAAAACCAGATTTGAGAAAAATACCCCATCTAAAATTTGATAAATAACAACGGAACTCAATCGGTATTGCGTTGCCTTTACAAAGCTTGAAAAAAGGTCATGCGTCAATGGTCTCGGCGGTTGTATGTCTTTTTCCAGGCCGAGTGAAATGGATTGTGCTTCGAAATTACCTATTACAACCGGTAGTTTGACACCTGTCTCTTCATGTTCTAATAATAATGCATAGGCACCAGATTGTGTCTGGCTATAGGAAATCCCTCTTATGATAAGTCTTTTATAATCCATCTAGCAAATATAAAGTTTTTTCGGAATTTGGAGGTCAGTTTTTAAACCAAGTATAATTAATTGATTTGTAAAAGAGTATCGGTAAAGTATCCTAATTTTTGGCTTTTGAGAAATCGCTATTTATCCCTTCTCTAGACTCTGACTTTGGCAGAACTCTTTTTTTGTGAAAGTAAAAACTTCGGCAAAAGAGTAAAAAATGAACCCCATAACAATTATTAAAAAAAAGGTATTCTATTGTCACCGTGCTCCAACCTATTTAATGCTTGAAGTTTCACAAAAAATTTTTCATCGACTCTTAACACAATCGAAAGGCTCACAATAATACCACATTTCGATGGATTTTTATTAAACCCAATCACTAACAATCTTAGGTTTAGCATCTTTTTATTGAAATCTAAACATTCGGAATCTTTCCTATTATATTCTTGTCTAAGTATTTTTAGCCTCGATTAAAGCGGCATCCTTTGGGGCGACGTGAGGCGACGGAGCGGAGCGGAGTCGTCCGAGCGGCGCATAAAAGATAGAGCGGATAGCGGGAATTGCTCCTAAAAGCAATCGACGTAGTCAAAAAGCTCCTAAAAAAAGAAACCCCAATATCCAACGGACTTCGGAGCTTCCAAGAAAAACAAGGAATTTTATATATTACTAACACCTCCTACATCTTTAATAGGATTGATGGTCTCTTTCAGTAGTTGTTGTTCTCTTCTTCGGCGTCTTGCGATGTAGGATTTCCCTTTCAAAACACGAATTAAACGAACTTCGGTATGTTTTGTTCTTCCAAAATGATGGAAATAAATATAAATCAGAATGAAAAATCCAGCGATACTTACCAAACCAAGAAGCTTTTTGTTAGCAACGAGAATGGCATTTAACTGGATGGCTTTCAAATTAGCCATTGCCGCTTGCGGATTCAAAAGCATACTATCCATATGAACCGCCAAATCGCCAACAGCCTGAACTTGAAATTGATATTGAACCCACGAAAACGCCGCCGAAAACATACCAATCGTGATAAACGAACGCCAACATAAAACGAATCCGAATGCTGGTAAAAGGTCATTAACATCCAACTTATCCATCGCGTAATACCAAACCCCGATGAAAAGACTACACATACCGTAACCTTTTAAAAACATCGGCAGATACCAACGCTCAAAATTCATTTCAGGAACCATTGAAAAGTACAGAATGATACTAAACATCAGCATTGCCCCAAAGCCTGAAAAAATGAACATTCTAAGATTAAATTCTTTTTTGAACCAATACAAAGCCACAATTGCCGCCGCAATAAGTCCCGGAATCATTAAGAGATTCAATTTTGCATTCGTCATTTGATCGTATTGAAGAACACCCAACGCAAAGGTATTTTGCATCGATCCAAGCGCCATGTACATTCCTAAACAAAATAACATGAAAAGCCCGTGCTGAACATTATTCTTTTTAAAAATATTAAATGATAAAAAAGGACGTTTTAGGTGGGATTGACGGACAATCAGCAAGACAAAACTCACAATAAAACCTATGGAATTCCATACGATATACGGCGAGTTGAACCAGTCTTGTTGTTTCCCGAAAGACAATACGTAAGCCAACATTAAAAACGTCGCCACAAACATCAACATACTCATCCAATCGATATAATACAACGGCATTTTGAGTGCAAACCTTTTATCGTGCATAAAAATCCAGCTAACTAAAGCCAAAACCAAACATGTAACCGCCGTTAGAATATAAAAATATTCCCAATTGTAGAGGATAGAAAATTCGACCACGTAAAAATTCGCTAATTGTGAAAGTACGAGTACAAAACCGTACAACATACTGTAAAACGCACCTCGACTTGGCACCATCATCATAAGTGGCAGCATAAATTCCATAACAACAGCCATCTTTAAAAACCCGATCAAAAGGGAATTAATGACGATAATCCACGGATTTTCCGTTGTCCCACTGATGAATAATAAAGTAGCTAAAGCAATTAAAATAAAAGTGACTTTATCTCGAATTTTGAAACGCATTTTTAGTCGAATAGCAATCGGCATCACCGCGCCCATCCCAATGGATGAAACGAAATTCGCCATCATATAATATTCTGTCATGGATCCCGAATCACTCGCCATAAAAGCGATGTTTCCTGTGTAAATCCCGCCCATTGGCATCAAGATACCTGCAAAAAGTATCACCAGTAAAAGCTGTACAGGTTTCGGAACCCAATCATTAAATAATCCTTTATTGTACATTTTTGTTTCTTAGATGTTAGATGTTTGATATCAGATGCTAGACTCAAGATTTCAGATTTATAATTTTGCATAAATTCCTTTACGCTTTGTTTCTCTTATGATATCTGTTATTTTGCATCTTTATTCTTTATTCTATATTCTTTATTCTTGCTCTTCCCCACTACTTTTCCAGCTTCAAAACCATATTCATCCCTGCGCGTAATTGCTTTACTTTCGCAGCATCATTTTTATTTGTAAACTCTATTCGCACCGGAATACGTTGCTGAACTTTCACAAAGTTTCCTGTTGAATTATCCGTTGGTACTGCGGAATATTTAGAACCTGTTGCCGCTGAAATCGCAGTTACAACACCTTGAAATTTTTCGCCACCCAAAGCATCTGCCGACATCACGATTTTACTTCCGATTTTGATATTTGGCATTTGACGTTCCAGAAAGTTCGCCGTCACCCATTTGCTACCTTCCAAAACGATGGTCGCTACTTGTTGACCAGGCTGCATTAATTGCCCTTCAGAAATCGTTCTTCTCCCCATGATTCCATCGTAAGGCGCTGTAATAACCGTATACGAACGGTTTAATCGAGCCATATCCAAAGCAGATTTGGTTCTTTTAATTTCTGCATCGTTGATTCCTATTTTAGATTTCACTTCTGTAACCGAAAGATTCGCCGATTGTTTTTGATTAATCAAAGTTTCGTAAGACGCTTTCAAGGCATCATACTCTGTTTTCACAGCGTCGTATTGTTGCTTTGTAACCGCTTCCGCAGCCAAAAGATTTTTATATCTATTTAAATTTTGTTCAGCATTCCAAAGTCTTGCTTTAGCGCCTGCAATGTTCGATTTCATCACGTTAACGTTGTTCGAAACCGTATTTACCGAAGATCCAGTTGCATTTTTTTGCGCCAAAGCATTTTGATAAGCCGCTTCCGCTTGTCCAAGTTGTGTATCAATTTCGCGCTCGTCCAAAATAACCAACGTATCGCCTTTTTTCACCGCTTGATGTTCGTTGAATTTTATTTCTTTAATATATCCAGAAACTCTTGTATTAATCGGATTGATGAACTCCTCAACCTGCGCAGCTTCGGTGTAATTTTTATCTCCGATGTGGAAATATTGCGTAACCAACCAATAAATTCCAAATCCGATAATCGCTAAAACCAAGACGTTTGAAATCATCGATTTTGCTTTGTTTTTCTTATTTTGTTTTACTTTTTCAGCCGTTGTAGGTCGCGAAATGTGTTGCGTTTTTGGTTCGTTTTCCTGATGCTGAGTTGTATTTTCGTGTTGTGTATCCTTGTTTTCCATTTGTAATTGTCCGTTATTAAAGAGTTCCTGTCGTTTTTAGTAAGCTGTAATATTGATACAGAACGTTGATTTCTGCATTGGCAAAATCCAATTCTGCTTGCAGTTTTTGGTTCTGCGCATCAATCATTTCGGCTTGTACTGCCAATTGATTTAAATATTTAGCTTCGGTAATTTTGTAGTTTTCTTCCGCTAATTTTTTCGAATCGTTGAACAAATGCGCTTGCTGAATAGATTCTACATATTTCACATAAGCTGCATTAACAACAACTTTCAACTGTTCTTTGATGAGTGAAGTCGCCTCGTTAGCTTGCTCTTTTTGCAATTGTCCCAACTTCACTTTTTCTTTGATTTTATATAAATTATCAATATTATAACTCAAAGAAATTCCACTTTGCCAGGAGTTCGTGTACATATCCATCGCTGGAACCCTTGTCGTTATTGGTCTTTGCATATTGTAACCTCCGAAAGCCGCAATGGTAGGCATTTTATCAGTGTTGATGATTTCAATATTTTTATCTGCAACTTCCACGTTTTTATAAGCCGATTTCATTGCTGGATGATTTTCGAATGCTAAATTTTCATAGTAATCTCTATAAAAGCCTTTTTCCTGAATATCTATACTTTCTGTAGGATTGATTTGCGTATCTGGATTTAGTCCCAAAGCAACGTTTAACTGATAGGTCACAATTTTTCGGTTGTTTTCTAAAACCAAAAGTCCTTGATCCAAATTCTTAATCGCCAATTCTGCACGAATTACTTCATTTCGTGTAATCATGCCTTGTTGATAGAATTTTTGAATGTTTTTTAAACGTTCTTGAGCTAATTTTTTGTTGTTTTGATAAACTTCCGTTTGATTAATCAATTTGTAGATGTCCAAATAATTGGAAGTCACCAAAAACTTAACATTCTGTTGATCTTTTTCAACATCTAATTCGGCTAATTGTTCGCGCAAATCATACATTTCAATCGACTTATTCACCAATCCACCTTTGAAAATAAGTTGCTGCGCTTGTACAGAATACGTGCTTCCGTAATGTGGCATTTCCACTTTGGTCGAATTGGAAAAATCCTTGTCAATAATGAGTGCATTTCCTAGAAAGAACTGACTTGTAGATGCTGTAATAGAAGGCAACTTCTGAAGTTTTGCAACTTCGGTTTGTTGTTTCGCAATGTCGATATTTTTTGCTGAAACTTTAAGTTGCTGATGGTTTTGTAAAGCCAAATCCATCACCTGATCTACGGATAGATCGCGAGATTCTTGAGCATAAGACAATCCAAATGTTAGCATACTGAGTGCTAACATCGTTTGTTGTACCTTGTTTTTCATTGTTTTCCTTGTTGTTATTTTGAAGTTTTTTCTACTTCAATTTTCACAGGACAAAGGTAGCTTGCTAAACAAGCGTTTAAAATGATTCAGTTTACGTGTTTTGATGTTCAAAAGTAAGATTGAAATCTAAAATTGATTTCGATATTGAGACGGACTTAAATTTTCATGTTTTTTAAAGAAATGACTGAACGAATATTGATCACTGAATTTCAGATCGTTAGAAATCTCATTAATCGGTTTTAAACTAGAACTAAGTTGCGCCTTAGCTTCGTTCAAAACAAATTCATTAAGAATCTGAATAGCGCTTTTTCCGAAAACTTCTTTTAAAACCACAGTTAAATGGCGACTAGAAATCATTAAGCGCTGCGCGTAATATTCCACATTCCGCTCAATTTTAAAATTGCCCGTAACCAGTTTTATAAAATCGAACGCAATCTCCTGAGACCGTGACATTTTTTGTTTGGAAATTATACGTTGATGCGCGACAATATTGGCCAATTGATAAACTAACGCAGCAAATAAAGATTCAATAATTTCGATTTGATATTCTTGTTGGTCGATGTTTTCGATATAATATTGAATATTGAGAACGTTCTGCCATAAAGCAGGAAACTCGGATTCGCTTGCTTGATAGCCTTTCTTAAATTCGGCTCTGATACTTCGAAAAGCATGAAGTCTATTGAGTTTTAAGTTAAGTGTATCAAAGAAATTTCGATTATAAGCAACGATAAGAATATCGATATCTGGGCTGTATTCAAGGATTTCATAAACGGAAGTGCTGTCGATAAGAGTCACGCCGTTTTTATGAAGCGTGTACACATTGATCTGCTCATGAAGCTTGATGTAACCTTCCTTCAAAAACAAAAAAGCAGGTCTTGCGGGATGATACGGATGACCGACAACCAAATGCTCCAGAAGGTTTTCTTTGCTAAAAACTTTGGCTTCCTCGAAAATCATATTCTTACAATTTGTTCAAAAGTAAGAAAATTAAAATTTATCATGAATCTGGATTTTATACTATAGTAATCTTATTATTATATTAGCCCCGATGTTCTATGTTAATCTGCAAATTTTTCAGGTTAAAATTTTTAATTTATTTTGAAAATCCTGTTGAAAA
>JBJZOS010000013.1:0-49321 GCA_046269235.1 Chryseobacterium sp. TY3 | reverse complement strand
CATATCACAAAACATAATTCAGAATTCTAACATAGAAATTCAGAATTCTAAATTAAAAATCGTAAATGAATGATTATCCTCCATAAGCAATAGGGATGGAAGCGGCATCCTTGGAGCGGAGCGAGGCGGCGGTGCTTCGGGAGGCGCAGCGACCGAAGCATAGACGACCGAGCGCAGCTAACAAGATACAGCGGACAGCCCGACCGAGCTGGCAAGGACTCAGCAAGGCGCGAGGATTGCCCGAAATAATTTTTAAAGTTAGATTCGCATATAGAATTAATAGACATACAACTCAATCATACTATTAATAATATATATTCTCTATCGGCAGACATCAATAGATTGATGTGCCAGTACTTTGAGCATCCAGACTTACAAAAAGCTACTGTAATATTATCTGCTGATAAAACTGAAAATCATCTATACTTAGTAAAAAAAAAGATTGGTAAGAGCTTTTACAGATGTTGAGGGTCAGTAAATTACTTTTTGGTTTGGTACCCCGAAGGACAGCCTATAATCCCAATAAATAGCTACGCCTATAACAAGAAAAACTACGAAAACATTGAACTGCTAGAAGATTGTTCGCTATACAGAATCGAAATTACAAAACTTCAAAAGCTTTATAAAGAATATAAAGAAATTGCAAACTGGGGTCGTATACTTGCAGAAAAAGAACTTGTAGCTACAGAACGTCGATTGATAATGAGAATTTCGATGCAAGCTAAAGATCGGTATTTGGAATTATTAACCCAACATCCTAACTTGCTACAACGCGCTGCTTTTCGGCATATTGCTTCATATCTTGACATTACACAAGTTAGCTTGAGTAAAATTCGTGCTAGCATACCATAAGTTTTTATCATTTGTAAAATGTTTATCCTTTATTTTTTTTAGAAATTTGCGCAAATTTGTTTTATAAATGAACTGGATTATATTAATTATTGCAGGATTATTCGAGGTTGGCTTCGCATCATGTCTTGGCAAAGCAAAAGAAACATCAGGAACAGAATCTTATCTGTGGTACGCTGGATTTTTAATCTGCTTAACCCTAAGTATGCTAGGTCTTATAAAAGCGACACAAAGCCTGCCAATAGGAACCGCATATGCAGTCTGGACTGGCATTGGTGCTGTCGGCACTGTGTTAATTGGGATTTTTGTTTTTAAAGAGCCTGCAACTTTTTGGCGTTTATTTTTCATCAGCACATTAATTGGATCGATTGTCGGTCTAAAATCTGTAAGTCATTAATTAATATTTAGAAAGGTTTTTTCTTATATTTGATTAAAACGAAATCTTATGAAAACTATAATCTATCTATGTACTCTATGTTGTACTTTGCTGGTCAATGCACAAGAAAAAGCAGTTGAAATCAACAACATGCTAAAAACAACTACCAACTTTGTTAAAAGCATTTTCCTAACACGCCTATAGCTAAATTAATAAAGGAAGAAAAAAATTTAGGACCTAATATACTGTAGCGCTCGGTAAAAAATCGAGTTAGAGTTTGATCATCAAAATATCCTTGAAGATATTGAGAGCAATGCTAAACAAGAAATTCCAATGGTGATTGTCCCTAAAAATGTTTGGCATTATACCAAAGCAAACTATCTAAAACAACAAATTGTCGGTTGGGAAAAGGAAAATAATAAACAACGAATAGAACTAAGCAACGGCACCGTATTAGAATTTAATGACAAAAGAATTTTCTTAAACGCTTTAAAATAACAAGCATTATTAACATAAAAACAAAGAGGCTGTCTCAAAAGGACAGTCTTTTTTTTTCGCTTTGTTTAAAAATCCGATTTTTGAAGTTTTCTATTTTTGATTTTTCGAAAAACAAAGCTAAAAAAGTCAAAAAACAGTCTATTTCAGGCTGCTTTTGCCATTTTTTTGAGATTATGGGCAATGGCTAGGATGCCGATTTCTACCTCGACCTTGGTTTTTCCTCGAAGCATAAAGCGTTTAAAGTTTTTGTTGTGTTTGAGCTCTGCAAAAACAGGTTCAACATCGTGACATCGCTGTTTTCGGAGTTTAATGCCTTTCTTGGTATTAAGAAGTTTAAAAGCCTTTTCTCTGATTTTTGCCAGTTTGGGATTGTTTTGAGAAGTGGTTATTTGTCCCGATTTTTGGTCTTTTCTGAAGTAATTGTATTTAACATAAGGTTTTATTTTCTTAGATTTCAACAAGTTATAATTTTCTTCTGAGCCATAACCGGCATCGGCAACGAGTTCTTTCGGAACTTTACGATAGCTCTCTTCAAAACCTTTTAAATGAGACTCCAATGTTTTGGTATCCGTAGGATTGGGATGGATGGAATAATGTAAAATAAATTGTTTATTCGTGGAAATTTGTAGATTATAGGCAGCTTTGAGCTGCCCGTTTCGCATATGATCCTCTTTCATCCGCATAAAAGTAGCATCTGTATCGGTCTTGGAATAAGAGTTTCTGGCTTGTAAAATTGCCTGTTGCTTTTTGTATTTATCCAAATTGTTTGCCCAGTTTTTCTTGGCATAATTCAGTTTCTGGCGAACTTTCGAAGGTATTTTTTTATCCTTCAACACCTCGTTGATCTTGTCTATGGTTTGTGCTACTTTTTCGGAATCAATCTCCTTAAAATCGATGTTTTCAGTATTTTGAAGCTCTTCTTTTGCCACACTTTCTGCATAATTCCAAAGTTCTTCCAGTTGCTCTGCAATTCTTACCTGATGCTTCTTGATGGCTCTTCCCCAAACAAAAGTATAGCGGTTGGCGTTGGCCTCTATCTTGGTCCCATCTACAAAAGTGGTTTCCAGACTTACCAAACCTTCCTTTTCCAAGAGCAAAACAATTTGTGTAAAGATGGCTTTGACTTCACCTTTCAATCGTTCGCTTCGAAATCTGTTCAACGTATTATGATCAGGACGGCTCATTGCCGAAAGCCACATAAAATGGATGTTTTCCTTCAATGCCTGTTCCATTTTCCGGCTTGAATAAATGTTACTCAAATAACCATAAATCAATACTTTCAAAAGCATTTTCGGGTGGTAAGATGAAGTTCCTCCCGGTTTATAGCTTTTGATTAAGTTTTTAATATCCAAACCATCGATAATGTTTGAAACTATTTTCACAGGATGCTTTTCATCAATCAACTCCGATAAATTCGGAGGAAAAAGCAAATTTTGTTTGGGATTATAATCTTTAAAGACTACTTTTGACTTAGTTAACACACAGCAAATTACGAAATTTGCAACTATTAGGAAAGCCTCGGCTTTCCTTTTTTTGCATAAAAAAGGCTATCTCTCTTTTGAGACAGCCTCTTTTTTAACATTCGTGATTTGGTAAATTTTAAATATGTGTGTGTATATTTTGAATGCTTTCCAAATATATATATTAATTTAACATCTACCAAATTTTTTTTACATTTTATTTAATTAAATTCAATACCAAAACTAATTATATTAAAAAACACCAACGATTACGGAAAATTATTAAATTTTATAAATTCAACATATTATCAAATAAAGCAAAAGTATTTATATCTTCGTGTATAATTTTAAAAGTATGAAAAAACTATTTGCATCAATCTTAATAGGAATCTCAGCAATTGCATTTTCTCAAAATATTTCTGATTACGAATATATCTATGTACCTTCTTCGTTCGAAAAGAAAATGGATAAATTCAATCTTCGAAATACGCTTATTCAGCAATTAACTTCAAAAAAATATAAAGTCATCCAAGAAGATAATAATTCTTGCGCCGTTCTTAAAGCGGACCTTCTAGATGATAGCTCTTTTTTAAAAAATAAAGTAAAAATTATTTTCAAAGACTGCAATAATAAGATTATACAGGAGTTAAAAGGCACTACTAATGATAAAGATTTCGAAACAGGTTATCCTGATGCATTAAAGAATGCAACAAAAATGCTTACGATTTCTAATCCAAAAACGACAACAAGTTTAGAAGCTAATAAAGAAACTACTCCAGTTGCAACGATTAGCGAGAATGTTAACACAACGCCGATTGCAACGTCGCAAGAAAAAGCTTTAAACTTCACGAATGGGCAGCTCAGCTATCAACTTATAAAATTGGGACAAAATCAATTCATATTAGTGTCATCACAAAGTTCGACACCTTTTGCGAAATTAACAGAAAGTAGCAAACCTGGGATTTACCATGTCGTTTTAGACAACAACCAAAAAACCTTAGCTTATACCGAAAACGGCAATATTGTTATTGAATTTCCGCAGTCCGACGGAAGTTTTTCTAAACAAGTTTTTCTGAAAAAATAAATACCATAGAAATTTTGAATGTTTAGACCTTTAAAATTTTCAACAAAACACGCCAATATAGTTTCAAAACAATGTATTTGCGTTGAAAGAAGATGATATAAAGGAATCGATAAAATATTAAAAAGCAGCAAATCTCTCGCTGCTTTTTTTGTTTTAAAACATTTTACTTAAATTTTGACATTCATATTAAAAATATTTTTCTAATTTCAGAACTTAAAAATGCTTTGTCAGCTCATCAAAATGGAAAACAAAATACAAAACACAAATCTTAACAAACCAATTTCTGTCGCATTGATTGTATTGATCTGTATTTTGACAGCCATTTTTGTTTTACAAGGTCCCACGGAAGAGTCAGATTTTTTTACAGTTTTAACATGTTGGACTTTCGCAATCACTATTTTCCAAATTTTTTATGTGATCTCTTATAAAACCTCAAAAAAATCTTTAGCATTTTGGTTGATGATTATATTAATAGTTATATCGCTATTATTTTCGGGAATGCTGTGGTATGTGAGCCAATTAGCTAAAAGCTTTAATCATTAATCTATGCTGAAAAAACTAAATACTTTTAATAAATGCCTTTCAGCGATTGTTGTCTTTATGATTATCGCTAATATTAGTTACTTGTTTTTCTACAAAAGTTGGGATCGTTACAATTTTGACGCAAGTGTTACCGTGCCACCCTCCTTCCCGATATATATTGAAGAAGTAAGTTTTAACTATCCTCATGATGAACTTGATAACAGTTTTTATAAAAGTCAAGACGAAGTCAACCGTTTTGGAAACATTTGGGGACATGCCTACTACTTTCCTGAAGCACGAGAACCAATGCGATTACCAGATGAACTGGTTTTATCATATTTTGATTACCGCGCTAACAAATTTTATAAAACAAAAATCCAATTACCAACCAAAGATATGGAGCAATGTTTTGAAGAAGCGCAACAGCAAAAGCGCTTTACTAAGTTATATAACGTCTCTGGTGATGTACATGGTTTGGTATTTTTGCTAGGTGTCGCTAATAATGGTAATATAATGCTATGGCTAAAAGGAGACAATTACGCAAAACTTCTGTTCAAAAAACATTTGGAGCCGGTTCCACTTTCTAAATCTCTGAATTATGATAATTTTAAAACTGAAGAACAATACAAAGCAAAATTTTTTGAGTATCTACCCGATTCGACAAAACAAAAAATAAATTCTGGTTGGGAAATAAAAGCTAATTACATTGACAGCACCAAACAATTTATAAAATCTTCCCTTTAGTATGTTAGAATCTATAGCATCATTAACCAACGAAGAAATTCCTCTTCCAATGCTAATTTTTTTACTGGCATTTACTATAGGCATCGCATTATTTCATTATATCATATCTAGTGCTTTATTGAGAATGAACAAGAAACTAGCACTTATATTCTTCGCGCTAGATCCTGCTATTATATACTTTGTTTGGTTAATTAATTCGCGTTATTCTTTTTTAGCTTTATTAATATTGTCTTTATCGGTTTTCTTACTTGGAATAATCGGGATTATAGTATCTTCATTTAGAAATGATGATAGTAATGACTATGTTAGCAATCGAAGTTTTAATGAAAAGTACAATGTCAAACCAAAATCTAATAGTAGAAAAGCCAAAGAACTACTTTTTACAATCATCTTTTTTTTGTTTGCAGGTTTATCATTATATTTCTTTGGACAAAGTGGTGTCATCCTAGTATTCATCACAATTTTTGTTGCAGCCATCATGGCATCGACTAACAACAAACGTTTTCTAAAAACCCAAGCCAGTCTACCAACTTCCAAAATACGTTCTGTCGCCATGGGATTGGCAGAACTACAAGGCAAATGCCATCAAATAAAACCTAGTGTTTCGCCAATTGGAAGCAAAAATTGTATCGGTTTTCGGTATACTATAGAGGACGAAAGCACTGATAAAGATGGCAAAACGTCATACACTACAAGACTTGACAAAACGGTTTGTGAAGATTTTACGTTGACCGATGATACTGGCTCAATCTTGGTTAAAGGTGCAAACATTTCTTTTCTTTGGTTAGAAGAAGATCAACAATATTACAATAACAACCAGCGTTTTACCCAATATTTGTTAAAAGATAAAAAAGAAGTACTTCTTATAGGGAATGTGAGTTTAGAAAACAACAAACCGATTGTCGCGTACGATAATTATAACAAAACCTTCGGTGTTGGCGATGTTGACAAAGTTAATTTGTACAATGACTCTGTGCCTTTATTGAATCAAGCAAAAGTCTACGCAGCAGTATTTGCAATTTTAATGGCTATTATCATAGTGACACCAATGTCCATGGATGGTCGTAAACTGGTTATTTCAAAACCAAATTTTTCACTTTTTGAAACTAAAAAACCAAAAGAAGAAAAATCTAAAATAGAAGACATCAACCATTCTTATGATGATGATAAGCATGCAGACGAAGCAACACCAGCGCAGTCTGGCGAATAATTTAAAAACAACATGAACGAACAAATATTATTTTATTTCATAATTGGCGTTGTCATCCTTTTGACAATTGGATTTATCATTAGCATTTTTAATAAAATTATTTTCTTAAAAAACAATGTTGAGAAATCGTTTGCCAATATTGATGTCGTCCTAAAACAGCGAGCCGACGAAATCCCAAACCTCATCGCCGTCGTTAAAGAATCAAAAAACTACGAAGCCAAAACCCTTGAGCAACTCGCAAAACTGCGCACACAATATTACAATGCATCATCCAGTGATGAAAAAGTAATGGTTACCAATCAACTTGATAAAAGCCTAAAATCTGTCATACTAGTTGCCGAAAACTATCCTATTTTGCGCGCCAACAATAACTTTATGGCGTTTCAGCAAAGGATCACGCAACTTGAGGATATTATTGCTGACCGACGAGAGTTTTTTAATGATAGTGTTAATTTGTACAACATCGGGATACAAGAATTCCCGAATCTTATTATGGCAAAATTGTTTTCTTTTAAACAAAAACAAATGCTACAAGTAACCGACAACGAAAAAAAATACGATGGAGTTAAATTCTAGTTTTGCAAGATTACTTCGTGCAATTGAGGACGTACCGCAAATAATGGTGTTTTTTGCAGCATTTGGTGTATTTTTCTATATGATTTTGTTGGGTTTAGTGCTTTGGCTTTTTCAGGCTTATATAAAAAATGAAATCTATAACACGATTATTAAAACCTATTTTTATGCGCTAGGCATCACTTGGATTGTAGGTTTTATTACGCAAATTCTTCTAGTCTTTTTAGGTGTTTCGGGATTACATTTGCTTGCAATCTGGTTGACATTACACCTTATTAGTATTCTTTTCTGCGCTTTTAATTTTCATAGTATTGATGGGAACATCACAAGATTAACTGAAGAAAAAAAGAATAAAATTTCTAAAAAGAAATAATTTTAAACATACAAAAAACGATTCTCAAGCATTGAAAAAACGCCAGGTCTTTATAAAGCATTTTTTTTTAAAGAGTTGGTACTTCAAGAAAAAACCTGTCGCATTTTGTATCAAAAAATTTAAGGATAAGACAATTAACTTGTCTCTATACGATTTTAACGCAAACTGACGTTAATTTTCTTATCCCGAACTCAGATTAAAATATTCCCAAACTACTTTTGCTTTGGACTTTCCGAGAATTTCTTCTAAAGTTTCGAGACTCGATTCTTTTACTCTTTTAACAGATTTTAGTTTAGACAAAAGTAACTCGATTGATTTTGGACCGACACCAGGTATTTCTTCCAACTCCGATTTTATTGTTGAATTTTTACGACGCGTTCTGTGATGCCTTACGCCAAATCTGTGCGCTTCGTCTCGAACTCTTTGCAGAATTTTTAAAGTTTCGGACTTTTTATCCAAATACAACGGAATAGGATCATTCGGGAAGAAGATTTCTTCCAAGCGTTTTGCAATACCAACAATTGTAATTTTCCCATAAAGACCGAGCAATTTGAGACTCTTCACCGAAGAAGATAGTTGACCTTTTCCACCATCTATCAAAATTAATTGTGGCAATGCCTCACCTTCGTCCAACATTCTTTTGTAGCGACGATAGATAACTTCTTCCATCGTTGCAAAGTCGTTTGCCCCTTCGACCGTTTTGGGATGAAAAATTTTGTAATCTGCCTTGCTTGGTTTTCCATCTTTAAAAACAACACATGCCGAAACAGGATTAGTCCCTTGAATATTCGAGTTATCAAATCCTTCGATATGTCGCGGCTCCACTGGCATTCTGAGTAAAGTTTTCATCTCGGCCATAATGCGGTTGGTGTGTCGGTCGGGATCGACAATTTGCACTGCTTTTAGTTTTTCTAAACGATATTCGCGCGCATTTTTCTCTGATAGCTCTACGATTCGTTTTTTATCGCCAACTTTTGGAACGATTAACTTGACATTCGGGATCTCGACACTCAAATGAAACGGAATTAAAATCTCTTTAGAATCCGAACCAAATTTCTGACGAATTTCGATTAAAGCTTCTTCCAAGATATCTTCATCGGTTTCATCCAAAATCTTTTTAATCTCTGTGGTAAAACTTTGGATAATGTTTCCATTTCTAATTTTAAAAAAATTAACGTAAGCCGCTGTCTCATCACTTGTCATCCCGAATACATCAACATCATCAATATTAGGATTGACAATCGTATTTCTGGTTTGATAATCTTCCAACGCATCGATTCTTTCCTTAATCATTTGTGCATTTTCAAATTTTAGATCGACAGCATATCGCATCATTTGAGTGGTTAAATAATCTTTAGCTTTCCGGAAATCACCTTTAATAATGCCTCGTATCGCATCTATTTTTTCGTTGTATTCTTCTTCAGATTCCAAGCCTTCACAAGGTCCTTCACAATTTTTGATATGATATTCCAAACAAACTTTATACTTTCCAGCTTCTATTTTGTCCGCCGAAAGATTTAGGTTACAAGTCCGAAGTTTGTAGATATGTTTTATCGTATCAAGCAGAATCTTCGCAGGACGAATCTTGGCATACGGTCCAAAATATTCTGATCCGTCTTTGATGACATTTCGCGTCATAAAGATCCGTGGAAAAGGCTCATTTTTAATACAAATCCAAGGATATGTTTTGTCATCCTTTAACATCACATTATAAAACGGTTGATGCTCCTTTATCAAATTATTTTCCAATAAAAGCGCCTCATACTCGCTATTGACAATGGTTGTCTCCAATCGAAAAATTTTCCCAACCATAATTTTGGTTCGGTAACTCGACAAATTTTTATTAAAATAGGATAAAACTCTTTTTTTCAAATTTTTAGCCTTACCAACATATAACAATTGATTATTCTTGTCATAGTATCTGTAAACGCCTGGATCTGAGGTCACGGTTTTTAACTGAAGTTCTAAATCGGAATTCATACAACAAAAATACTAAATAACTCACTTTGAAAAGCTCAGTAAATTTCATTATTTTTAACCAAAATTTAATATAATGATATACGGTATTGACCAATTCTCTTATAAAGATGTTTTAGAAATCTGTAAAGACGCTTCTAAAGCAAAACTTAATAAAACGGCAAAAGATCAAATTCTAAAGTCGCAAAAAAATGTTGCAAAAATTGTTGCGTCGGATGATACAGTATATGGCATCAATACTGGGTTTGGACCACTTTGTGATGTGAAAATTTCTGAGGAAGAAACAGCGCAACTGCAATACAACCTCATCATTTCTCATGCTGTAGGCGTTGGAAAACCGATTGATAAAGAACTTTCGAAAATTATGATTATCTCCAAAGTCCACGCATTGTCAAAAGGATTTTCGGGTGTTTCTTTGGATGTGATAGAACGTTTGATTTTAATGCTGGAGAAAGATATTATCCCAGTTGTGCCAGAACAAGGATCTGTTGGTGCGTCTGGAGATTTGGCGCCTTTATCACATCTGGTGCTTCCATTGCTTGGTCTTGGTCAAGTCTGGGACGGTGATAAAATTGTTGACACAGAAGTTGCTCTCAAAAAACATAACTTAAAAGCCTTAAAACTTGGACCAAAAGAAGGTTTGGGTTTGATTAACGGGACACAATTTATTCTAGCACACGCAATCAAAGGTTTAGAAAAAATGGAATATCTTCTTGACGTTGCAGATATGACTGCTGCGATGAGTCTTGAAGCTTACAGAGGTTCTGCAAGTCCTTTTAAGACGGAGTTACACGAGATTCGTCCATTTTCTGGGAGCAAAAAAGTGGCAGCAAGAATGTTGAAATTCTTAAAAGGTTCTGACAATCTACAATCGCATGAATTCTGTGACCGTGTACAAGATCCATATTCTATGCGCTGCGTTCCACAAGTGCATGGCGCAAGCCGCAATGCTTTTGAGCATCTTAAAATGATGGCAGAAACAGAGCTAAACTCTGTAACAGACAATCCGATTGTGTTAAGCGCGGACGAATCAATCTCTGGCGGTAACTTCCACGGACAATTGATGGCTTTGCCACTAGACTACGCCACCTTAGCAGCTGCAGAATTGGGAAATATTTCTGACAGAAGAAGTTATCTTTTATTAGAAGGAAAATTCGGTCTTCCAAGATTATTGACAGAAAGTTCTGGTCTTAACTCAGGATTTATGATTCCACAATATACCTCAGCGGCTTTAGTAACAGAAAACAAAACCCTATGTTTCCCAGCTTCAGCGGACTCTATACCGACAAGTTTAGGTCAAGAAGATCATGTGTCGATGGGAAGTATTTCGGGAAGAAAATTCAATCAAGTTTTGGATAATTTAGTAAATATCCTTTCGGTAGAATTGATGTTTGCTGCGCAAGGTTTAGAATTCCGTAGACCTGCAACATGTTCAAAAATAATCGAAGAAAACTTTAGCATCATTAGAAGTGTTGTTCCAAAGTTAGAAGAAGACAGACTTATCGGAAAAGACATGTTGGCGATAGCAGATTTAATTAGAAACAGAAAACTAAACGTAACAGTTTAACATGAAAAGAATAGTTTTAATATCTGCCATTCTTATCTCTACCTTATCTTTTGCACAAACAAAAGAACAAAAAGTTGAAAAACTAATGGAAGTTACTGGCATGACCAAAAATATGGAATTAATGTTTAATCAAGTTCTTGACATCTATGCAAAAGATCATCCATCAGTTCCGGCAAGTTATTGGACAAAGGTAAAAGAGAAGGTTAATTACAATGACCTCATCATGAAAATGAGTGTCGTTTATATAAAATACTATACATCACAGGATTTGGATGAATTAATTAAATTCTACCAAACGCCAGTAGGAAAAAAAACGATAAGCACCTTACCTCAAATTATGCAAGAAGGTATGGAGATTGGGAAACTTTGGGGAGCAGAAAATGCTGCAAGAATTCTTGAAGACCTTGAAAAAGAAGGCTACTTCCAAGCACCTCCGCCACCAATGCCAACAACCACAGAAAGTAAATAATAAAAAAATCCCGAGTCTTTCGGGATTTTTTTTTAAGCTACCCTACAAAAAAAGTCTTGCTCTTTCGGAACAAAACCTAGAAAAATAAAACTATGAAAACCAAATTAATGAACCAGAACACTGGTCATACTGAGACTACCGCCGATTAATGCATCATTAAAAAGAGACAAATTTTCTGATCTGTTTTTTAATCCTAAAGTGTAGATTAACGGAAGATAATGATCTGGAGTGGGTACCGCCATTTGCAAAGCATTACCCTGTTTTTGATAATCTATTAGCTTTTGGAAGTCACCATGCATTAACCAATGATTTGTTTTTTCGCGGGCTTCAATCGCCCAATCCCAACCAGAACCAAGCGTGTTGATATTCTGCCAATCGATCATTCTCAGGTTATGGACAATGTTACCACTACCAATTATCAAAATTCCTTTTTCGCGCAATTTGTTAAGCTTTTGCGCCAACACAAAATGGTATTGCGGTGGCTTTGTATAGTCGATGCTTAGCTGTATCACAGGGATATTGGCTTCTGGATACATGTGTCGAATCACCGACCATGCACCATGATCTAATCCCCAATTATGATCTTCTTCCACCAAAGTCGGTGACAGAAGCTCAAGGGTCTTGTGCGCCAATTCGGGGCTGCCTGGCGCAGGATATTCTACGTCGAATAATTCTTTTGGAAAACCATAAAAATCATGAATGGTCTTCGTATGTTGCATCGCTGTTACAAATGTCCCTTCTGTAAACCAGTGTGCAGAAACACACAAAATTGCGTTGGGCGTTGGGATTTCTTTCGAAATATTTCTAAAGCCTTGCACAAAAACATTATCTTCTATCGCGTTCATCGGAGAGCCATGTCCCAAAAAAAGAACAGGCATTTTGGGTGTCTTCTGAAAGCTTTCGGATATTTGATTTAAATCATTTAAGTTCATATTTAAAAACGAAAAATTTAAGAAGCGTATCTACACTCCTTAAATCTTTCTGTGATATATAGATTGATAAGTTTAAGCTTGTTTTACAAACTGTAGGTCGCCCGAGATTTTAACCTCATCACCTACCATAACACCCCCAGCTTCTAGTGCGGCATTCCAGTTAAGACCGAAATCTTTTCTGCTAATTTTCCCTTCGAAAGTGAAACCAGCTTTTGTATTTCCCCAAGGGTCAACATTAATACCTCCGAATTCTACGTCCAATGTCACGGGTTTTGTAACACCGTTAATTGTTAAGTTACCGGTAATATCTTGGTTAAGTGAGTCTGACTCGAACGTGATTTTCGGATTAAGTTCTGCATTAAAAAAGTCAGCAGATCTAAGGTGGTTATCACGATCTGTATTGTTTGTGTAAACCGAATCTACATCGATAAAAGCAGTGGTTTTTGCATTTTGGAAAGTGTCATCGTTAGCTTCGATTTCGGCATTAAAGTTTCTGAATTCTCCTTTAACATTAGAGATCATCATGTGTCTAACTTTAAAATTAATTTCGCTGTGTGTTGGGTCTAATAGCCATTTAGTTGCCATAATATTTGTTTTATTTTTTTGCATAAATTTCTATGGCAAATCTAACACCTCAATCGCTTAGTAAACATTGATTTATGATAACTTTACAGCTTGATCTATGTTAAGAAAAACATACTTTCCCGAGCTACAAAACTCGAAACGTATTATTAATGAAAAACTTAGAAAATTTAATCCTTAAGATTTAAAAATCGAAAAAAGTTGGACTTAACAAAAATTTATGATTTTTTGAAGTAAGAACTCACAAACATCATCACGACCATCGCCAGTCCAAACATCGAAAATAAAGTGAATGACCAACGTAAACTAGACAACTCTGCGATGTAACCAATTAACGGTGGCCCCATCAGAAATCCTAAGAAGCTGATACTTGATACCAAAGCAATTGCCATACTCGGCGGAATACTCGGATGCGTCCCAGCCAAACTATAGACCGTAGGAACGCAACAAGCAACGCCCAAACCAACTAGCATAAAGCCAATGCTAGAAGTCACCACATACGGAAATAACACCGACATCATCATCCCGATAAACATTAACAAGCCGCTAATCATCAACACTTTTCTGTTCCCTAGTTTTGTGATGAGAAGTCCACCAAGAAAACGTCCCGTCGCCATCATAATCATAAAAGAGGTATATCCCAAAATGACCAAAGACGCAGGCGATTTAACAACATCTTTAAAGTAAACGCCCGTCCAGTCGAACATAGCACCTTCGGTTGCCATGCTAAAGAATCCAACAACTCCTAATTGTATTAAAATAGAATCTGGTCGGAATTTCACTTTTTTCCCAGCTGCACTTGCATGTTCTATTGTGGGGACGAGATATTTAACATTCCAAATCGTATTAATAATGATCAAACCGAATATGATTAAAAAATGATAGGTCGTATTAATATGAAAATTAATGGTACCAAGTCCGATTAACGCACCAAAAAATCCTGCTAAGCTCCATCCACCATGGAAAACCGTCATTATCGATTTGCCATACATTTTCTCTACTGCGACGGCTTGCGTGTTAACTGCGACACTCGCCATATTTCCTGCAACGCCGAATAGTAATAAAGATGCTGCCAACATATAAACATTGGTTGCGAAAGAAATACTTACCAAAATCAAGGCATACAATATGGACACGATCGTGATTACTTTTGCGCTCCCGTATTTTGTATTGACTTTGCCCGAAAGTGCCATCGTAAAAAGTTGTCCCATCGGCAACATCAAAAGCATCGTCCCCAATTGTCCTTCGCTAAGGTGCAGGTTTTCTTTAATCGTCGGAATGCGGCTTGCCCACGATGCAAAGCAAATCCCTTGACAAAAAAAATAGCCAAATACTGCTCTACGATATTCTGATAGTTTGATGGGTTGCGACGACATTTTAGAAACTTCCCACATGATATTCTGCTTAAAAAAGACTGCAAAAATACGGCTATTTATCAAAAAAAATCTTGTCCTTTAATTAAATTTAAAATTGATTTCTATGGAGAAAAACAATGGTTGAGCTTATAATTTTCTGTTTTAAAATAAAATTCTACCGAAAGATTAATGCTTCAAAATTAATATTGATAAAATATATAAAAAATGATAATTTTCAGACTTTCAAAAGCTTATTCCTAGACTTTAGCTGAAACGAATTGCTTATCTTTGAAACTTAAAGTCGTATTAAATGAATCATCAACCAGTAGAAGGATTTTCAAAATTATCCAAGCAAAGAAAGATCGATTGGCTTATCAGCAACTATCTATCGAATGACAAAAGTTACGAACAAATTTTACAACAATATTGGAATAACGATCCCGATTTACAAAAACTACACGAAGAGTTTTCAGAAAACACGATTTCCAACTTTTATATGCCTTACGGGATTGCCCCGAATTTTTTAATCGATGGTAAACTTTTGGCGCTACCCATGGCGGTTGAAGAAAGTTCTGTTGTTGCAGCAGCTTCTAAAGCGGCAAAATTCTGGTTGGATAAAGGCGGTTTCAAAACAACGATTATCAATACAAAAAAGCTGGGTCACACGCATTTCATTTTAAACGTTGAACCTCACAAACTTCAGCATTTTTTCAATTTTAAATTAAAGAAAAAATTATTCGTCGCCACCGAAGATATTACGGCCAACATGAGAAAACGTGGCGGTGGAATTCTTAATATTAGCTTGATTGACAAGACTGAGGAAATGCCAAATTATTTCCAGTTGAAAGCAAGTTTTGACACACAAGATTCGATGGGTGCTAACTTCATCAACTCTTGTCTTGAGCAATTTGGTAAAACATTACAAGAAGAAGTCGCTAGCGACGCGGACTTTACACAAGCAGAAAAAGACTCGCTACAAGTTGTGATGAATATCTTGTCCAACTTTACACCAGATTGTATTGTTCGTGCAGAAGTTTCTTGCCCTATTAATGAGCTGAAAGACGATAGCGGTATTTCTAACGAGGAATTTGCTTGGAAATTTAAACAAGCGGTTAACATTGCCGAGATCGAACCTTATCGTGCAACGACGCACAATAAAGGGATTATGAATGGTGTCGACGCTGTCGTGATTGCAACCGGAAACGACTTCCGTGCGACTGAAGCTTGTGCACACGCCTACGCATCGCGCAACGGAAAATACACGTCGCTGACACATTGTACGACAGATAATGGTATCTTCAGATTTTGGATTGACTTGCCAATTTCGGTTGGTGTTGTTGGAGGTCTGACCAATCTTCATCCTTTGGTAAAATTCTCTTTGGCACTTCTAGGAAAACCATCTGCTCAAGAATTGATGAGTATTTTGGCAGTTTCGGGATTGGCGCAAAACTTTGGTGCTTTACGTTCTTTAGTCACTACAGGAATCCAAAAAGGTCACATGAAGATGCACTTGTTTAACATCCTTAATCAGTTTGGCGGAACCGAAGAAGAGAAACAACATTTCGTAACTTACTTTAAAGATAAAACCGTTAGCCATCATGAGGTTATCGCAGAGTTAGAAAATTTAAGATCAAAAAAATAAGAATATGTTCGGACTCGGATTATCCATCTTTATTTTAGGCTTCGGAATCTTTTTAAAAGTGACCAAAAATCCTGGATTTGCACCTAGCAAAAGATTTGCATGGCTTTTTATCATCCTCGGCATTTTGACAACAGCGGGGAAAATATTTTTATTAATGACTCAAAAATAAATTTAAAATGAAAACATTTACATTAGTATTTGGAGCATTTTACGGAATGCTTTCAGTGATATTAGGTGCTTTTGGCGCACACGCTTTTAAGAAAATACTTTCTGTAGAACGTCTAGAAAGTTTCGAAACTGGTGTTAGATACCAAATGTACGCTGCGTTTTTTCTTTTAATTGTTGGTTATATTTTAAAATTCGATACTGGGAGTCACAAATGGATTTCGTTAGCGATGATTATCGGGACATTTTTGTTTTCATTCAGTATTTATTTTTTGAGTTTCCAAGATTATTGGGGTCTTAACTTAAAATTTTTAGGACCAATTACGCCGCTTGGTGGACTTTTTATGATCATCAGTTGGGCAATGCTGATTTGGTATTTTGCAAAGAATAAGATTTAATATAGCTAACCAACCAAGTGCCAATTATAAGATTGTCATTATTAGAGAACATGACAAAATAATAAAGGTTTTAATCGAAAATTAAATATTTTCCCATTAACCAAAAGAAACTCCTAACAATCTATTAAAGTAAAAATTTGGGTTTAAATTATTTTATTCCCTCAAATTTATTAAATTTGTAAATCTTAAAAATTGTAAATAAAACAATAAAAATATTATGAATCTTCACGAATACCAATCTAAAGAGATTTTATCAAAATACGGTGTTGCGATCCAACGCGGTATTGTTGCGAATAATGTTGATGAAGCTGTAGCTGCTGCTGAAAAATTAACTGCTGACACAGGCGCACAAGCGTGGGTAGTTAAAGCTCAAATCCACGCAGGTGGTCGTGGTAAAGGTGGTGGTGTTAAGTTCTCTCCTAACATGGATAAGCTTAAAGAAAACGCTAACAACATCCTTGGTATGCAATTGGTAACGCCTCAGACGTCTGCAGAAGGTAAAAAAGTACACTCTGTATTAATCGCTGAAGATGTATATTATCCAGGTGAGTCAGAGACTAAAGAATTTTATGTTTCTGTATTGCTAGACAGAGCGCAAGGGAAAAATATGATCGTATATTCTACTGAAGGTGGTATGGATATCGAGCACGTTGCTGAAGTTACACCACACCTAATCCACAACGAAGTTGTCGATCCAGCTGTAGGTCTTCAGGGTTTCCAAGCGAGAAAAATTGCTTTCAACTTAGGATTAGAAGGTACAGCTTTCAAAGAGTTTGTTAAATTTATCACGTCGCTTTACAATGCTTATGTTGGTATCGATGCATCTCTTTTCGAAATCAACCCTGTTCTTAAGACTTCAGATAACAAAATTATCGCAGTTGATGCCAAAGTATCTTTGGATGACAACGCATTATTCCGTCACAAAGACTTAGCAGAACTTAGAGATAAGAGAGAAGAAGATCCAACAGATGTGGAAGCTGGCGACGCTGGTCTTAACTTTGTGAAGCTAGATGGTAACGTTGCTTGTATGGTAAACGGTGCTGGTCTTGCAATGGCAACTATGGATATCATCAAATTATCTGGCGGTAATCCTGCTAACTTCCTAGACGTTGGTGGTACTGCTGATGCACAGAGAGTTGAGACGGCTTTCAACATCATCTTGAAAGATCCAAACGTAAAAGCTATCCTTATCAATATATTCGGTGGTATCGTAAGATGTGATAGAGTTGCACAAGGTGTTATCGACGCCTACAACAGCATCGGAAACATCCCAGTTCCGTTAATCGTAAGATTACAAGGTACTAACGCTGAGATCGCTAAAAAGATGATTGACGATTCTGGACTTAACGTTCACTCTGCAATTACTCTAGAAGAAGCAGCTAACAAGGTAAAAGAAGTTCTAGGAGCATAATCTTAGCTTTTTAAAATAAATAAAAAGCCATTCCGTTTTCGGAATGGCTTTTTGTTGCTTTAAGATGTCATTAAAAAAAATCTTCAAATATTTTTTTTTACAATATAAAAAAGTTAGGCTAAATATTATCGTCTACTTTTTTTAAATAAAAACCTGCAAATTCGTAACTTATTGATGTGGTACATTGCTTTCCAGGTTAATGCTTGTAGGACTGGTAAATTTGATACCGCGTTTTGTCATTTCATTTTTAATAGAAACGATGGCGTTGCTTTTAAGAACATTTGGACTAGAACCGACCTCCACCAAAAACTTTGCTTGCACCGTAATAAGACCGGCATTCAGATTTGTGAATAAAACCTCTGGATGAATTTCCTTTGCTTTATCAAGATTAGAAATTACAGTTTCTATGCCTTCTTTAACTTGGTCTAGATCTTCTTCCATTGGAATTTCAAAATTTAGAATAACCTTACGTTGCGGTGATGCTGTAATATTATAAAAAGGCGCATTAAAAATCACCTGATTCGGAACATAGACTTTTTTACCTTCGTCATTTATTAATTTCGTTGTTAAAAAACCAATCTCTTGCACCGTCCCAGAATGGTTACCGATTGTGATATAATCACCAACTGCAAAGGCTTTATCGATACCAACCAACATCCCAGAAAATATACTCGACACCAAATCTTTTAGAGCAACACCCGCGATAACCCCAGCAACACCCAAACTTCCTAAAAACTTAACAAAGAAACCACTAAAGCCCATGATCTCTAGGGAAATAAAAGTCCCCATAATCATAATCAAAAAGCGAAATACACCTATTAAAGTCGTTACAGATTCGACCTTACTTTTCGGAAAAGCTTTATGGAATAATCTTACCGCAACCTTGCTTAGGTATTTACTAGTGCTAAAAAAGAAAAAGAATACAAGAAGACCAACAACCAAATTAGGTGTAATCTCTGCAAGACGTATATACCAACCTTTTAGCACACCATAAACCAACTCTATATACGAAACTGCTTGTTCTCCCATAAAATAATTTTGAATTTTGGCAACAAATAAAATACCAATTTTTGATCAAATAAGAATTTAACAATTATATATTAGCAAACCAGCGCAAAATAAGCTTAAAAACTATTACCTTTAGCAAAAATAATTCAAAAAATATTGCTTTCTAAAAATTGGACTCAAAACAGAAAGAATTTTCTCAACTTATCAAAGCCAACCAAGGTCTTATCATAAAGGTATCGAGGTTGTACACCAATTCTTTAGAGGACGAACAAGATCTCTTCCAAGAGATTGTTTTGCAATTATGGCGTTCTTACGACAGCTTCAAAGGAAATTCTAAAATATCAACTTGGATGTATCGTGTAGCGCTTAACACAGCCATTACTTTATTCAGAAAAAAAACGAAATCACCATTAACCAGCGAGCTAGATGAAATCCACTTCGAGTATGAGCAAGAACAAGATGACGAAAAGCAAGCGCAAATTTCGCTACTTTATAAAGTCATAAAACTTCTCCCAAATGTAGAACGCGCCATTGTGATGATGCATCTGGATGACATATCTTACAAAGAAATCGCCGAGACATTAGGGATTACAGAAGTTAATGCCCGTGTAAAAATGAATAGATTAAAAAAGACGCTAAAAGAATTAATGACGCAACATGCCTAACAACAACTTTGACATAGATGACCTAAAATCGTTATGGCAAAACCAGAAAGTTGAAGACGCCTATCAGCAATCTGACATCGAAGCCATGCTTAACACAAAATCTGTAAATTATGTGAAGTATCTTCTTTGGATAAGCTTGCTAGAGTTTTTTATATTTATCACATTACTTATATACTCTTTAGTCTCCAAAGACGACCATGTTAACTTCCGCGAGATATTATCAAGATTACAACTTCAGAATCAAAACGAAATCCTTCATACGATGGACAAAATCTATTTAATAATCAAAATTTTGAGTCTTAGTTTAACAGGTATTTTTGTCTATCTATTTTTTAAAAGTTATAGAAGAATCAGCGTTGAGGACAATCTCAAACAATTCATCTTGCGCATTATCAGTTTTAAAAGAAAAGTTAACGCATTCATCATCATCAATGTCATACTATTAGTAGTCTACATCATCTCCTTCAGTATTTATCTAAGCATTGTTATGGGAGAACAAAGCATCCAACTTAGCGAAACAACCAAACTAGGATTCATCATCGGGATTATTGTAGCATTACTGCTAAGTATCTTATTAATAATACTTTACTATAAAATTTTTTACGGAATATTATTAAAACGTCTTAGCAAAAATCTAGAGCAATTACGACTTATCGAAACTGAAAAAGAAAACCAATAGTCAACTTCCATAAACTACAAAAGTCATCTTTTTAGAAAAATTAAAATGCTTATCTTTGCAGCCAAATAAAGTTCTTTGAAATGCTTGGAAGACGACAAATCCGTGAAAAAGTAATAGAAAACCTCTATTCTTATTATCAAAATCCCATTAGACAGGAGATTGTAGAAAAAAATCTCATCAACGAAATGAGCAAAATCTACAACCTTTACATCTATCAACTTAACTTTTTAGTAGCATTAAAACATGTTGCCGAAAATCAAATTGAAATTGGAAAAAACAAATTTATTAAAAACGATAGCGACATCAATCCGAATCTAAAATTTGTTAGAAACCAAGTTTTAGAAAGTTTAGAAAACAATGAAGAACGCAGAAGCTTCACGGACAAACACAAAGAACTAATCTGGGACTTTAACGACGAAGTCCTTATTAAAACTTTCCAAAGAATAAAGGCCGGAAAACGTTACCACGAATACATGACCAGCGAAGAAATTTCTTTTGATGATGATCAAAAATTCATTGGAAAATTATTTCTAAGATATGTGGCCGAAAACAACGACCTACACGATAGATTCGAAGAAATGGAAATGAGCTGGGCCGACGATTTTCACATCTCTAACTCGATGATCCAGAAGACTATCGGCTTCTTAAAAGAAGACACACCATCCCATACTTTAGTAAAAGCAATTAAAGATGATGAAGATGAAGAATTTGCAAAAAAACTTCTTCGCCAAAGTCTCAACAATTGGGAAGATTCTGAAAAAAAATTAGAAGAAAGATTAGTTAATTGGGAGTTAGACAGAGTTTCTTTAATGGACAAAATCATTTTGGTAGCAGCCATTACAGAGATGGATTATTTCCCACAGACGCCTTCCAAAGTTATCATTAACGAATATATTGACATTGCAAAAATCTATGCAACCGAAAAGTCAAACGTCTTTATTAATGGTATTCTGGACAAGTATAGCAAAGACAAAAACAGAGCATAATTCTTAATACGACTATATTATGAAAAGATCATTTAAGTATCTAACTATCGCAGCAATGGCCATTAGCATTGTTGCTTGTAAAAAAAAGGACGAAACTACAGTTGTAGAAAACAATAGTTCGGCGGTTGTAGACAACCAAACAACACCAGTTAGCGTTGATGACCACGCTGGACACGAGCATGCAACACAAGAAGATGCAATGTTGGAAGAAGCTCAAAAAAATCCTTTAACAACAGTAGCTCTTAAAGAAGCTGATTTTTCTTTTGGTAAAATTAAAAAAGGAGATGTTGTTAGCCACGTTTACGAAATTACAAATACTGGGACAAAACCTTTAATTATTTCTTCTGTTAAACCAGGATGCGGATGTACTGCTCCAGACTTTACAAAAGAACCAATTCTTCCAGGAAAATCAGGAAAAATCACACTTAAGTTTGACTCTGGAGATTTTGATGGCAATGTTGCAAAAGCAGCTGACGTCTACGCTAACGTAGAAAAAGCACCTATCAGAATTGGCTTCACAGCAGAAATAACTAACTAAAATTAAGAACAGATGAACATGATGACAATATTTTTGCAAGCACCAGCAGGACAATCTATGACCCCAACATTAATAATGATGGGTCTTATGTTCGTAGGATTTTATTTCCTAATGATTCGTCCGCAAATGCGTAAGCAAAAGCAAGAAAAAACTTTCCAAGAAGCCCTAAAACCCGGCGCAAAGGTTGTAACAACTTCTGGTATGCATGGGACAATCTTCAGCATCAATGATGATGGCGTTGTATTAGAAACATTATCTGGAAAACTGAAATTCGAGAAGGCTGCAATCTCTAGAGACTTTACAGCTGCACGCTTCCCAGAAACTCTTGGTATTACTAAAAAGTAAGATTTAGCTTAATAAAAATAAAAGAAGCCTTTCAAAATTGAAAGGCTTCTTTGTTATCCACAATTAGCATCAAAAATCGTGCAAACTTTATTACATTCAAGAAAAAAATTGTAAATTCGTAACGCTAATGTATGCCATTAGCCAAAAAAGATATGCTAAAACAAAATTTACAACTTAAACTAGGTCAAAAATTAGCACCGCAACAGATTCAATTGATGAAGTTGATTCAGCTTCATACCTTAGAGTTTGAAGAAGAGTTAGAGCGCGAATTGGAAGAAAATCCTGCTCTAGAAAAAGTTTCGGATAGCGATAGCGAAGACTATCAAGATTCTGGAGAAAGTGATTTTGACGACGAAGGCAACGAAAGCATCGAAACAGATTTTGACGTTGATGAATATCTTTATGATGACGAACCAAGTTATAAAACAGCGTCTAGCAACTACTCTGCTGATGACGAAGAGTTCGATAATCAGTCTTTATTAACAGAAGGACAAAGTCTTTATGACTATCTTTTAGAACAGATTAGATTAGTTAAGATAGATGGAGAAGATCTACAAATTGCAGAATATCTTATCGGAAATCTTGACAACGACGGTTATCTACGTCGTGAGATAAAATCAATTGTTGACGATTTAGCGTTCTCACAAGGCATTTATACAACGCCAGAAAATGTAACCGAAATCCTTGAGAATTATGTCCAGAAGCTAGATCCAGCTGGCGTTGGTGCGCGTGATCTTCGCGAATGCCTTTTACTACAAATTGAGAAAAAAGTAAGTGCTGATTCTGCAGTTAGTTTAGCGGCTAATATTTTGAGAAATCAGTTTGATGCGTTAAGCAACAAGCATTACAACAAGATTATTCAGAAATACGACATCGAAGAAGAAGACCTGAAAGATGCTCTGGAAGTTATTTCAAAATTATCACCAAGAATCGGCGGCAACTTTGACACACAAACCATTACAATTAACCAAGAGATTATTCCAGATTTTGTTATTCAGATCAAAGACAATCAAGTTATCCCGATGCTAAATAGCAAAAACGCCCCTACCCTGCGCGTTTCGGAAGAATACAAAGAAATTTTAGCAACCTATTCTCACGATAAAAAATCTGCGGAGCACAAACAAGCAGCTTTATTTATAAAACAAAAATTAGACGCTGCAAAATGGTATATCGACGCGATTAATCAGCGCCAAAATACACTGTTGCAAACCATAACTGCCATTGTTAAACTTCAGAAAGAATACTTCTTAACGGGTGACGAAAAAAACATCAAACCAATGATTCTGAAAGATGTGGCCGACATCACAGGTTTTGACATTTCGACAATTTCTCGTGTTGTTAAAAGTAAATATGCAGACACGCCTAACGGAATTGTCTATCTCAAAAATCTATTCTCTGATAGTTTGACAAACGATGATGGCGAAGAAGTATCGACCAAAGAAATTAAAAATCATCTACAAGAAGTTGTCGACAACGAAGACAAGAGAAAACCTTTGACAGACGACGCTTTGGTTGGCATATTAAAAGAAAAAGGCTACAACATTGCACGTCGTACGATTGCGAAATATCGCGAGCAACTCAATATCCCAGTCGCAAGACTTAGAAAAGAATTATAAAACATAGCACTTCATTTTTGGAGTGCTTTTTTTTTATCATATTCCATTTTTTTAAAATCTAAGCATTTAAGAAAAAGTTTACAAAAACTTAAAAGCCTTCTCTAAAAAAGCTTTCATTTCTGTGTCTTTTTTAGTATTTTTATACAATACTAAATAAAACTATGTTAGACTTTTTACAAGGAATGGACGCTTTGCAGCAAGCCTTTTGGTGGATTGCCATCACAGCGAGTTTAATTTTTCTAGTTCAGACCATTTTAACACTAATTGGTAGTGATTCCTCCGACGGAATCAATGCAGATTTTGACGGTAATCTTGACCACGCCGATGCGCCTTTCCAATTATTCTCGTTCAGAAACTTGGTGAATTTTTTACTTGGTTTCGGCTGGGCTGGTGTCGCATTTTATCAAACAATTGCAAACAAAACATTTTTGGTTATTGTTGCGTCCTTAGTTGGTTTGGTTTTCATTGCATTGTATTTTGTCATTATCAAACAAATTTTAAAACTATCCGAAGACAACACTTTTGACATCAACAAATTGATTGGCAAAAGCGGCGAAGTGTATTTAACAATTCCTTCCGAAAAATCAGGTGCAGGAAAAGTTTTAATCTCACTTAACGGGACCAACCACGAGTTGACTGCGGTGTCTGAAACCGAAGCGATCCAATCTGGAAAACTCGTAAAAGTTATTCGCATCGAAGGCAAAATTCTTATTGTTGAAAAAATTTAAATAAAACTATAAAATGATTGACGGAATTAATGGGACATTTATCCTAATTGTAGTACTCGTCTTTGTACTATTCGTAACCTTTATGGCGCTTATCTCGCGGTACAAACGCTGTCCGTCGGATAAGATTTTGGTAATCTATGGTAAAACTGGAGGCAGCTCTGCAAAATGTATCCACGGTGGTGGCGCTTTTGTTTGGCCTGTCATTCAGGATTTTGCTTATTTGGATTTAAAACCAATTTCTATTGAGGCCAATTTGACCAATGCCCTTTCTAGACAAAATATTCGTGTCGATGTGCCTTGTCGTTTCACCATTGCGATTTCTACAGAACCAGACAGCATGGGAAATGCAGCAGAAAGATTGTTGGGACTTTCGCCAGAGCAAATTCAGGAACTTTCTAAAGATATCCTATTTGGTCAGTTGCGTTTGGTTATAGCAACCATGACAATTGAAGAGATCAACTCAGATAGAGATAAATTCTTAGATAACATTTCTAAAAACGTCGATACCGAATTAAAGAAAATTGGTCTAAAACTTATCAACGTTAACGTTACCGATATCCGCGATGAGTCTGGCTATATCGAAGCTCTTGGTAAAGAAGCTGCGGCTAAAGCCATTAACGAAGCGATTATCTCAGTTGCAGAACAAACCAAAATCGGGGAAACTGGTAAAGCAGTTGCAGATAGAGAAAAAGATACACAAATTGCTGAAACACAAAGAGATCGTGATGTAAAAATTGCGATTACTCAAAAAGATAGAGAAATTAGTATTGCCTCGGCTGGCAAAGATGAGGCCATCGGTAAAGCAGAAGCTGAAAGAGATGCGCGTATTGCGACTTCGGAAGCCAACTCATTAGCAATTAAAGGAGAAAACGAAGCAAAAATTACGATTGCAAATTCTGATGCAGAAAGAAGACAACGCGAAGCCGAAGCGTTGAAAATTGCCATTGCAGCAGAAAAAGTACAATCGGCAAAAGCCTTGGAAGAATCTTATTTAGCAGAACAAAAAGCGGAAACTGCAAGAGCAGAAAGAGAGCGCTCTACACAACAAGCCAACATCGTTGTACCTGCGGAGATTTCTAAACAAAAAGCGATCATCGATGCAGAAGCAGAAGCAGAAAAAATCAGACTTCAAGCGAAAGGTGAAGCAGATGCAATCTTCGCAAAAATGGAAGCTGAAGCGAAAGGTCTTTACGAAATCTTGACCAAGCAGGCGCAAGGTTACGACCAAGTGGTTAAAGCAGCTGGTGGTGATACAAACAGCGCATTCCAATTATTGTTGATTGAAAAACTTCCTGAGTTGGTTAGAACACAAGTTGAAGCGGTTAAAAATATCAAAATTGATAAAGTTACAGTTTGGGATGGCGGCAACAATCCTGAAGGTACAACCTCAACAGCTAACTTCGTTTCTGGTATGATGAAAACTGTTCCACCTCTGAATGATCTATTCAACATGGCTGGACTTAACCTCCCATCTTATCTAAAAGGTGAAGACGAAAAAACAAAAACTGTCGAAGCAAAAACAGTTAAAGTGGTTAAAAAAGAAGAACCACCAAAACCTAATGATTCTTCAGAAGAAAATAAAGCATAACAAAAGCGCCTTTCAAAAAATTTTGAAAGGCGCTTTAGATTTTAACGAACCTGGTCAGAAACTTTAGTTCCGAAAAGCTCAATAGATTTCAACATAATATCGTGCGATGGATCACCAACATCCATGTGTCCGATAAATCTTGTTAAGCCAAAAGCTTCTTTAGCACGATTAATTTTTTCCGCAACCTCATCAGCATTTCCTACAAACAAAGCACCATCAGCGCTGCGTCCACCATCATATTGCATTTTTGTATAAGGCGACCAACCACGACTCGCTCCTACTCTATCCATTTGCGCTTTGTAGTTTTCAAAATAATCGTCTATTACCTGCGGATCTTCACTAACAAAAGTGTGCGAATGTATTGCGATTTGCATTTCACTTTCAGGATGTCCAGCTTTTAGATATTCTTGTTTGTAAAAATCAATCAGTGGTTTGAATTGCATTGGCATTCCTCCAATAATTGCAACAATTAAAGGCAAGCCCAAAGTCGCGGCTCTCAACACGGATTCTGGTGTTCCGCCAACGGCAACCCAAATTGGTAATTTACCATTATTTGTAGCTCTAGGATAGACAGTTTGATTATTCATTGGTGCTCTTAATCGACCTTTCCAACTTACGTTTTCTCCAGAATTTATTTTTAAGAGTAAACCTAATTTTTCTTCAAAAAGCTCATTATAATCGGACAAATCATAACCATAAAGCGGAAAAGACTCGATGAAACTTCCTCGTCCTACGACAATCTCAGCACGCCCATCCGAAATTTGATCAATCGTTGCAAAATCTTCATAAACCTTTACTGGTTCTGAAGAGCTTAAAACGGTTACCCCACTTGCTAATTTTATATTTTTAGTAATACTAGACGCCGCAGCCAAAATGATTTCTGGTGAAGAAACCGCATAATCTTCGCGGTGATGCTCGCCCATTGCAAAAACATCGATTCCGACTTCGTCCATTAATTTTATTTGGTCCAAAATTTCACGCATTTTGACACCAGCATTTCGATATTTTCCAGTGGTTGGGTCTATTGATAAATCCCCAAACATCCCTATTCCTAATTCCATTGGTAATAATTTTTATCAAAAATACAAAGCTTTTGTAAGATTAATATTGACGTAGGTTAAGAACGAACAAAAGGAAAATTGACGAAAATTTCATATACTTAAAAATAACAAAGCTGCGACATGAAAAAACTATTTTGTTCAGGATTCGTAAGTGTTTCTCTACTTTTTTCGGCACAGAAAAACGGCCAACCAACTTCCAAAATACAATGGTTTCAGGATGCTAAACTTGGGATTTTCATACATTGAGGCATTTATTATGTTAAAGGAATATCCGAGTCGTGGGCATTTTTTAATAACTACATCAACCACGACAATACCATGTTGCCATACGAATTAAAAAACGTTCTGACACTGCAAAAGAACCTCAACCTTGGGATAATTTTATAAAATATCATCAAGATCAACTTAATGAATTATCATAAGAATATCAACCAGATTTAATTTGGATTGATGGTGATTGGGAACACTCTTCCAAAGAATGGAAAGCGACGCAAATATTCACCAATCTTAGAAAATTTAATGAAGATATATTCATTAATTCTAGGCTTAACCAACATGCTGACTATGCAACATCAGAACAAGGCGTTCTTGTTATTTCGCCCGACGATAACTATTGAGAGTTATATTATATGAGGAACGATTCTTGTGGTTTTCAACCTTTTAATACACATTACAAAACACCGAACAGGATTGTCACAACGCTCACAGATATCGTTAGTATGGCCGGAAATCTTCTCATTGACATTGGACCTAAGACTGACGGAGCGATTGTGAAATAACAACTCGATATTTTGGAAAATCTTGCTCGTTGGACAAAAAATACATGCATCGTGTACATCGATACTACTGCAGATCGACAGGATAACAACCTGAGCGTTATTGCAGTTTTACAACATAAACCTCTAGAACTTTTCCGAGAAAACATCAGCGTTGTCGATAGTACTTTATAAATGAAAAACTTCCTAAGTTGGAAGTTTTTGTATTTTAATTTAATGATAAAAGATTAAAAAACTAAATTTTAAAAGGTCACAGTTTGAGTAGCATCTGAAGAAGACTGCATCTAAATCAAATTAATATTCTTGACATTAAAACTTCGCGACGCAAAATTTTTTAGATTTTACTAGAAGCTAAGACGCAGATAAGAACACAATCTCTCTAAATTAAATTCTGTACCAAGGACTTTATTACTTTTTTACTTTAGAATAAATGCTTTTGATTAAACCATCTGCAACGGAAATTTTCGGAACAAAAATATGGTTAATGTCCGCCCAATTCATCACATTATTATAAATCTGAAGTGCTGGCACCAAAACGTCCGCGCGATCCTCTCGAATCTGATAGAACGACATACGTTCGACAACGCTCATTTCTTTCATCGTTTTATAATATTTTTTGAGCGTGGCTGCAGACATCGCTTTTCCGTCTTTAGTTTTACTTAGAGAGAAAATCTTGTTGATGTTACCGCCCGAACCAATCGCCACAACATTACTTTTAGAAAGGATATTTTTCTTGATTTCGGACTTCATTTCGAACCACATATCATCGGTCACCAAACCTTGTAACAATCGGATTGTCCCAATATTAAATGACTTTTCGTAAAGCATTTTGCCGTTTTCGTAGAAAGTCAATTCTGTCGAACCACCACCGACATCTACATAAAGATAGGCTGATTTTTTATCAAGATTTTCTTCAACATGATTTTCATAAATCAAGGTTGCTTCTTCGTCCCCTGTAATAATTTCGATGTTGATCTGTGCTTCATTTTTTGCTAACTCAATAAGTTCTGCGCCATTCTTAGCATCGCGCATCGCACTAGTTGCGCAGGCTCTGTAATGTTCGACATTATAAACCTCCATCAACTGTTGAAAAATTTTCATCGAATTGATGAACATTTTTTGACGTTCTTGCCCGATTTCGCCCAAATGAAAAACATCCATCCCCAAGCGAAGCGGAATTCTCAATAAGTTAAGTTTTGTAAACTCTGGCTTGCCGTTAACTTCTTGTACGTCATTTATTAACAGTCGAGCTGCGTTACTTCCTATATCTATAGCTGCAATTTTCATAGTATAAATCTACAGATTTTTTAGATAATGATAAATTTCTATTTGCGAACGAATTGGTTTTCCATCTTCATTTTTAACGTATTCGTTACGCATATTTTTATCCAAAATTCTAGCTTTCACATTGTCACTCAATTGGATATCCAACATATCTTTGAGTTGTTTTTTAAGATCTTTTTGTAAAATTGGCGTTGCTGCTTCTATACGAAAATCGAGGTTACGAGCCATCCAATCAGCGGAAGACAGATAAAAAACTTCTTTTCCTTTGTCATAAAAATACATAATCCTCGCATGTTCTAGATACTCGTCAACAATGCTAATGGCGCGAATCTTCTTTTTAAAATCTTTTTGATTAACAGCACAATAGATGCCGCGAACAATCATTTTGATATCGACACCTGCGTTGGCTGCCTCGTACATTTTGTTAATTAAAATTTTATCACTCAAAGAGTTAACTTTAATAATCATCTCTGCCTTGCGACCAGCCTTAGCTTCTTCAATTTCTTTATCGATGTGCCAGATGATTTTATCTCTCATAAACTGTGGACAAACCAACAAAGATTTACAAGTTTTAAGAACTGGCATTGGATCTTCTTTTGGCTTTCGTAAAACGTTGAACACCTTATTAATATCCGCCATTATCGAACGATTAGCCGTCATCAACAAGCTATCACCATAGATTTTTGCAGTTTTTTCATTAAAATTTCCTGTGCTAATAAAACCGTACTGAATCGTCTTATTATGCACTCGTTTTTTAATAACACAAAGTTTGGCGTGGACTTTTTTATTAGGAATTCCCACCAAAACTTTAACACCTTCGAGTTCTAATTTTTCTTTCCATTCTAGATTAGCTTCTTCATCGAATCTGGCGCGCAATTCTAACATCACAGTCACTTCTTTACCATTACGCACGGCATTAACTAAAGTATTGACGATTTTGGAACTGCTAGATAAACGATAAGCTGTAATCTGGATCGATCTAACATGCGGATCCATCGCCGCCTCACGCAACAGATCGATAACAGGAACATAGGTATGATACGGAAATGTCAGTAAGACATCCTTCTGCACGATAACATCGGTGATCCTTTCTTTTTGTGCAAATGCTGGATGGGTAAATTGTGTACGCTCGACCGGTTTTTCGTAAGCTTTAAAAACATCTGGAAAATCCATAAAATGTCTAAAGTTGTGAATCTTCTGCCCCGGAATAATACTATCTTTTTTGGAAAGGTTTAATTTTTTAATTAAAAATTCTAAAAGCCCTTTGTCCATTTCTTTATCAAAAACAAAACGCGTCGGCTTACCTTTTCTACGGCTTTTAATACCTTTTTCGATTTTGTCGGCAAGAGTGGTTTTGATATCGTTATCCAAATCAAACTCGGCATCTTTTGTTACTTTAAAACAATTGGCTTCGAACTCATCATATCCAAAATATGAGAAAATATGTGGCAGATTGTAAATAATGACATCTTCCAAAAGCATGACATTTTTCTCCAATTTATCCTCGGTTGGCAGAATTACAAAGCGGCTATTGGTCCTTGTTGGGACTTCGATCATTGCAAATTTACTTTCGTATTTCCATTCTTTGCGGCGCATCGCAATCCCTATATACAAGCTTTTGTCACGCATATAAGACATCGGAACGTTATCATGCAGAAGAATCGGAATAACATTACTTTCTACCTCTTCATCAAAATATCTCACAACAAAATCTTTCTGTGCGGCAGTCAAGTTTTTAGCATCTTTAATAAAGACGTTCTGCTTGCCCATTTCTTTTTGAATCTCGCGCCAAGTTTTGTCAAAATCTTCTTGCTGCGTAATGACAATTTTGTTGATTTTTTCTAAAATTTTGGAAGGAGCCTCATAGAAAGACTCTTGGATAATTTTAGTTTTAAAGTCCATAGCTCGCTTTAGTCCAGCAACTCTCACTCGGAAAAACTCATCGAGATTATTAGAGAAAATTCCTAAAAAGCGAATTCGTAAAGGTAGTGGAACAGATGCGTCTTTTGCTTCTTGTAAAACTCTTGCATTAAAACCTAACCAGGTAATATCCCTCGGATTATATTGTTGCGCCATATTTGGATTTTATATGTTTCAAATTTACGTTTAATAAAAATAATTTTTAAATATTTATAATATTAAATTATTGCTTGCTGGTAAAAGGATTTCGTTATTTAGCCCTTGTTTAATATAAGAAAAAAATGATTCAAAATCTCTTACTACTTTTAATGACAAGCTTTAATTTTAAACCGAATTTAATAATAAGCATTTTAGAAAAGCCTGTCCTTTTTAATCATATTTAAAAATAAACAACAATCAAAACTGACAATATGTCATTGTTTACAACAAATTATGTCAGCAATTCTCAATGGCACAAAGATTGAGAAATGTTTAACAACAATTTAAAACTAAAAAAATAAAAATATGAGCAAAATAATCGGAATTGACTTAGGAACTACCAACTCTTGCGTTTCAGTAATGGAAGGAAAAGATCCTGTAGTTATCCCTAACGCAGAAGGGAAAAGAACAACACCATCTATTGTAGCATTTACAGAAGATGGCGAGCGAAAAGTAGGTGATCCTGCAAAAAGACAAGCGGTAACCAACCCTACAAAAACGGTTTACTCTATTAAAAGATTTATCGGAACGCACTTTAAAGATGACGCTTCAGAAATCACAAGAGTACCTTACAAAGTAGTTGCTGGACCAAACGATACTGTAAAAGTAAAAATCGACGATAGAGAATATACACCTCAAGAAATCTCTGCTATGATTCTTCAAAAAATGAAGAAAACAGCTGAAGATTATTTAGGTCAAGAAGTTACAAGAGCGGTAATTACCGTTCCTGCATACTTTAACGATGCACAAAGACAAGCTACTAAAGAAGCTGGAGAAATCGCAGGTCTTAAAGTAGAAAGAATTATTAACGAACCTACAGCTGCAGCTTTAGCCTACGGTCTTGATAAAGCCCATAAAGATCAAAAGATTGCAGTGTATGACCTTGGTGGTGGTACTTTCGATATCTCAATCCTTGATTTAGGTGATGGTGTATTCGAAGTATTGTCAACAAATGGAGATACACACCTTGGTGGTGACGACTTTGATGATGTTATCATCAACTGGTTGGCTGAAGAATTTAAAGCTGAAGAAGGAGTAGATCTTAAAGCGGATCCTATCGCACTTCAACGTTTAAAAGAAGCGGCTGAAAAAGCAAAAGTTGAGTTATCTTCTTCAACTCAAACAGAAGTCAACTTGCCATATATCACAGCAACAGCTTCTGGACCTAAACACTTGGTTAAATCTTTAACAAGAGCGAAGTTCGAGCAATTATCTGCTGATTTGGTAAGAAGATCAATGGAGCCTTGTAAAAAAGCTTTATCTGATGCAGGTTTATCAACATCTGATATCGACGAGGTGATTTTGGTTGGTGGTTCTACAAGAATCCCAATTATCCAAGAAGAAGTTGAAAAATTCTTTGGTAAAAAACCTTCAAAAGGCGTTAACCCAGACGAAGTTGTAGCTATTGGTGCTGCAATCCAAGGAGGAGTTTTAACAGGAGATGTTAAAGATGTATTGTTATTAGATGTGACGCCACTTTCTTTAGGTATCGAAACTATGGGTTCTGTATTCACTAAATTAATTGAGGCGAACACAACCATTCCAACTAAAAAATCTGAAGTTTTCTCTACAGCGTCTGACAATCAGCCTGCAGTAAGCATCAGAGTTGGACAAGGTGAAAGGCCCATGTTCAACGATAACAAAGAAATCGGTAAATTCGATCTTACAGATATTCCACCAGCACCAAGAGGCGTTCCTCAAATTGAAGTAACTTTCGATATCGATGCAAACGGTATTTTGAGTGTTTCAGCAAAAGATAAAGGAACAGGAAAAGAACAATCTATCAAAATTCAAGCTTCTTCTGGTCTTTCTGAGGAAGAAATTGAAAGAATGAAGCGTGAAGCTGAAGAGAATGCTTCTGCTGATGCTAAGAAAAAAGAAGAAGTTGAAGTTTTCAACAAAGCTGATGGATTGATTTTCCAAACTGAAAAACAATTGAAAGAGTTTGGAGATAAACTTTCAGCTGACAAAAAAGCAGCCGTAGAAGCTGCTGCTGGAGAATTAAAAACGGCTTTTGATGCTAAAGATCTAGAAGCTACAAAAACAAAAACTGAAGCTTTAGACGCTGCTTGGATGGCTGCTTCAGAAGAAATGTACGCAGCTGGTCAACAAGCACAAGGTGCAGATGCTGGTCAATCTCAAGGTCAAGCTAACAGTGCAGATGATGTACAAGATGCAGACTTTGAAGAAGTGAAGTAAGTATTGATTAACATCAAGTAATAATAATTAATAAATCGCTGTAAATGTTATATTTGCAGCGATTTTTATTTGTTTCTATTTTTTATTTACATTCAAATTTTATCGTTTTTTATTATATATTTGTACCATATTTGTAACGCGCGTTAATTAGCGATAATGTGCGCTTTATTATGTCTTAATTAGTCTTATTCGATACTTAAACTGATACTATGGGCTTTAGTAAACTAAAAATACCTAAGATTTGTGAGTTTTGTGAAAAACCGTTTGAAGCAAAAACAATAACTACAAGGTTTTGTAGTAAAGCTTGTGCTGACAAATCTGGAAAGAGACAAAAGCAGTTACAAAAGGCTGCTGAGCAGAAACAATCAATTTTAGAGAATTCTAAAAATAAAATTGTTGAGATTCAAACACGTCCGTATATTTCAATTACAGAAGCAACTATTCTTTTTGGAATTTCAAAAGATACTCTTAGGAGACTTATAAAGAATGAGATTATACCTGCCCATAATTTTGGACAGAGATTGACAAGAATAAGCAAAGAACATTTGGAAAAAATGTTTACAGCTGTAGAAATTCCGAAAGAAAAAGAAGCAAAGCCTGAAAAATTGAATTATACAATTGAAGATTGCTATACACTTTCCGAAGTGAGTGATAAATTTGGAGCTAATCCATCAACGGTAAGCAGCGTAATCAGGAAATTTAGTATTCCTAAAAAGCAGGTTGGTAATTTTGTCTATGTGCCGAAAGAACAAATTGATAAAATATTCGCTGGAAAATGAAACAACTATCTAAAACAAAAGTAACCGTAAGACTTCGCAGAGCAGAAGACCGGAAAGAATGGTACGTTTATATAGAAAGTTATCCCGTACAAATTTCCGGAAAGAAAACACCACAGCGTATTCGTGAATATTTGAACAGAAGTGTTACAACGGTGGAATGGGACAAGAAAAGAACTGCTCGAACAGATTCAACAGGAACAAAAACGTACAAACCGAAACGTAATGACAACGGGGTAATCATTTGCAAAAGTGAGAATGACCGTGAAGTAATGCTATATGCGGATGGAATCCGAAAACTTCGTCAACGAGAATATGATAATGTAGATTTATACAGTGATTCTGAAAATTTGTTAATTGGGCAAAAAGAAAAAAGTCAGAAAAATTTTATTGAATACTTTGGTAAAGTAGCATCTAAAAGACACGGAAAAAATTCAAGCTCTATCCTAATCAATTGGGAACGTACGATAGAATTCTTAAAAAACTTTGCAGGAGATGAATTGATGTTTTCTCAAATAGACAATAAGATGGCTGAAGGTTTTAAAAACTTTCTTCTATCCGCCCCTTGTGGAGGAAATAAAAAAGGGACTATTTCCAACAATACTGCAGCAACTTATTTTTCAATTTTTAAGGCGGCATTAAAGCAAGCATTTATTGATGGATATTTATTGGTTGACTTATCTTCAAAGATAAAAGGCATTCCGGAACAGGATTCAAGAAGAGAATATTTGACTATTGAAGAACTTAATATGTTGGTTGCAACTTCTTGCGAAAGAGACGTCCTTAAAAGAGCAGCACTTTTCTCAGCACTTACTGGATTACGTCATTCCGATATTCAAAAGCTTCGATGGAAAGAAATCAGCATAGAAAATAATGTGGTTAGACTAAACTTCACGCAGAAGAAAACTAAAGGTGTTGAATATACTCCCATTTCTCAGCAAGCTTTTCAACTTTGTGGAGAACCACGACAACCTGAACAATTTGTATTTGAAGATTTGCCAAATCCTTCCTGGATTTCAAGACCTCTTAAAAAATGGATTGAGAAAGCTGAGATAAAAAAGAATATTACTTTTCACTGCTTCCGTCATACTTTCGCCACCTTGCAGTTATCAAATGGTACAGATATTTACACAGTCAGTAAAATGCTTGGTCATACCAATGTGAAGACCACACAAGTCTATGCAAAAATAGTTGATGAAAAGAAAACTAAAGCTTCAGAAGCTATACAGTTGGCATTTTTAAAGAATAAGTCAGAATGAAAATAAAATACTTTGAAAATATTTTAAAATATTTGCCGGTCTTACTGGTTTGTATTTTTATTGGGCTTTTAGGACGGGAGCATTTTATCAAAAAAGGAGCAGATGAGTTTACGGTTAATATGATTTTTTGGATTTATGTTGGGTTAGGTATTTTAATTTTTGCAATTCTCAATTTATTTCTTGACCCCATTGTTAGTTGGCTGTTAAAGCGTTTTTCCAAGAATGTAGAATCTGAGTTAGTTGAAAAGCAAGAATCTGATTCCAAGAATCTTCATATCATTACATCTACGGAGAATTTTAAATTGAATGAAGAACCTTTGCAAACTATTCAAAATTCTATTAAAAAAGAAAATCCAAATTTTGAAGTTGTAAATGAAATATCCCTTACATTGGAGGAAAGTGAAAAAACAATTGAACTTTCTGATATTGAAAAAATAAGAAGTCAAGCCAAATCTAAAAATGAAGAAATCCTTCAGGAAAAGTTAGATTTTATAATGCATTACACAAAAGAAAAATTTGCTCCGCATTCAGAAGATGAAGAAATCAACAAGTTATGCATCTATTTAGTTGAATTTCTTAGAGATAGCAAGTTTGATATTTTAATCCCTTTAAAAGTAAATAATCTCAAAACTATTGATTTAATGCATTTTGGGTGGAATGTATGGAATCATTATAGAGGAAATAATCAGAGAAAGGATGTTGCTAAATTTTTGAAAATAGTTTTTTCTGAAAATTTTAAAGAAATGGAAGAACCAACAATAGAAAAATTGCTTACTTCAAGAAAAGAAGAAGGAGTAATTAAAATTGAAAATAATATGCTTCAATAAAGAAAATAGCAATTAACATTAAGCAGAAAATTGGTTATGATATTAATATGATTTAGTCATTTTTAATCATACAAAAAACATACATAGAACATAAATTATCATTGCACCATAACAATCATAAACGATACTTATGGATGCACAAGAAATCAATTTTGAAAATCTGCCAAAAGCAGTCGCACATTTGGTAAATGAAATTGCCGAAATCAAATCAATTGTAGAAAAAAGACAAGTTCCGGCAATTCCTACCAAGAAAATTCCTATTGACATTTCCGAAGCGTGTAAATTAATAGGAAAAGCCAAACCTACGATTTATACGCTTGTTCGTGAAAGAAAAATCCCGTGTTACAAAAACGGTAAAAAACTCTACTTTTTTGAAGATGAACTTTTGGAATGGATTTCTAAAGGGAAGAAGAAAACCTTATTGGAAATAGAATCAGAAGCTCTGAAATATCATAACCGAAATAGATAAGTTGGTTATGAACGAACAAAAATTCTTGTATCAGTCTGATACTCCTTCAAAAACAATTTACGATCGAGCGATGAAATATTTGGACGAAAAATACAATATTCGTTTTAATACTATTGCTTTGGAGTTGGAAATTCAATTGAAAGAACAGAATGAAACTTGGTCTGTTCTCAATATCAATTCCTTACTTATAGAATTGGCTCAATCGGGTATTGAGATTAATATGAATAAGCTGGAAATTCTGGTAAGAAGCCATTTGATTCAGCAGTATAATCCGATTCGAGAATATTTTGAAAGTTTAGAAACTTGGGATGGTAAAGATTATATAAAGGATCTCTGTCGATATCTCAAAACTAATGATGATGATGCATTCCTTTATCATTTTGAAAAATGGTTAACAAGAGCAGTTTTGTGTTCGCTAATCAAAGGATATGTCAATAAGCAGTCATTGGTTTTAGCGTCACATCAAAATTCTGGGAAATCCTCTTTTTTACGGTTTTTAATTCCGCCCAAATTAGAAAATTATTATACTGAAAATATTTCCATTGACAAAGACGGTATTATTTCTATTTGTAAAAATTTGATTTGCAACCTTGATGAATTGGCGGTTTTATCTAAATCCGATGTTAATACTTTGAAATCTTTCATTTCAAAAAGCAGTGCCAATATTAGACTTCCTTATGCAAGAAAAGCAGAATTTTTGGAGCGGATTTGCTCATTTGTTGGATCTACCAATAGGACTGATTTTCTAACCGATGAAACAGGAAGTATTAGATGGTTGATTTTTGAGGTACATTCTTTTGATTTTGAATATTCCAAAGAAATTGATATTGATAGAGTCTGGGCTCAAGCATATTTCAATGCTTTTGAAAGAAAAAATTATAATTCCGAATTGACAGTAACGGATATCACCGAAAACGAAAAGCGAAACGAAAAATATGCACAAGTTTCAATGGAGCAAGAGCTTATTTCTGCTCATTTTGAAAAATCTGAAAAAATCGAAGAATTTCTTACGGCAACAGACATTATGTTGGCAATGAATAATGCATTAGGATTACGATTGAATAATATAAAAATTGGAAAAGCACTCACCAGTTTAAAATATCAAAGGATGAAACATCCTAAACTTCAGGTGTATGGCTATCTCATTAAAAGAAAGCCTGAATGAAATGACTTACCAAAGTTACCAAGTTACCTTAAAACTTAAAATAGTCTAGTAATCAACGACTTATTGAGGTAATGATATTTTAAAATAGTTACCTAAAACTACCTAAATGAAAAATTATGGTAAGAAGGTAAAGAAAGGTAATTGTAAAAATATACCTTAAAATATTATTAATCAATGAAAGGGTAATTAGGTAAGAATATTTGAAAAATAATTACAAAACATATTACAGTATGAACTGCAAACAATTTAACAGCCTATCGTTGGAAGAAGTCCTCCAAAATCTCGGACACCTTCCCACGAAACAAAATGAAAAAGAAGCTTGGTATCACAACCCTTTTGCCAGCGAATCCCAAGCCTCTTTTAAACTCGATAAAAGACAAAATGTATGGTATCTCCATTCGGAAGGAATTGGTGGTAACAATACCGATTTTATGCAGAAATACTTAAATGCTTCAATACAGGAAGTTCTGAAATGGGCTGAGAAACAAAACTTTTCTTCTTTTCAACCGCAGAGCGCCATTCAAAAGCAAAACAATACTAAGCCGAATTATCAAATCACTGAAATCATAGAACTTCAAAATGAGCATTTGAAAAACTATCTTTTACAAAGAGGACTTTCGGAAATGGTCTTTCCATTTGTAAGGGAAGTACATTTCCAAATGGGAGAAAAAAAACTGTATGCTGTAGGTTTTCAAAATCTTTCCGAAGGTTGGGAACTCAGAAATTCATTTTACAAAGGAGCTGTTCTTAAAAAAGATATTTCAATAATTAATCTCAATGACAATGCTCAATATAAAAATCATAAAAACACGAGTGTTGCGGTCTTTGAAGGCTTTATTGATGCCTTGTCTTTTTTAGAAATGCAGAAATCCTATACAGGAGATTTGCTCATAATGAATTCCATTGCACTTTTGAATAAGACAAAAGAGCATTTGAAACAATATTCCGAAATCCATTTGTTTTTAGATAATGACCTTTCCGGAACAAAATGCAAGAACGACATTTTGAAAAACTTTCCCCAAGCGAAAGACCATTCTGAAATCTATTCGGCCTATAAAGATTTGAACGAATATATGGTTGAACAGATTAAAATGGGAATGGAGGAGAACTACGAAAAAGAGAAAAATAATCTGCAACAAAAAGAACAACAAGAAAATCAACCTACTCAAATATACAGAAGGAAACGCTGATAGGCACACGCTTTTTACCAACTATATGCAAAAGTTAGGAGCTCATTCGCAACTTTGAAGGTCGGTTCCCTCCCAACAAAGTTGCTGCTTCGCCCTGCGGGGCTTCAATGTGGGTAAAACAGATACACGCTATATGATAAATCAGATTGAAATTACTGTAAATATTTTTAAAACGATTGAATATCTCCGATAATTATTTTGTGTGAGTAAAATGATACAAGCTTTTGCTTTATGTGCGTAAAATAGCTACACACAATTTCAAAATGTGGGTAAAATGAATACAGACTTTCGATTTACCTGAGTAAAATAACTACACACAATTTCCCAACGTGGGTAAAATAGATACAGCTTCCTCACAAACCTGAGCCTTCGAAAAAAAACTAGAAGAGTTAATAATTACAGAATTATATAATTCAATAAATACATACGATTTTAAAAACACAATACATTATTCAGATGAAGACTTCCATTAATTTCAAAGCCGCTAAATCTGATTCCGAAGTTCACAATTTCAGGAAGAAATCCTTTGATTATATCCGTAAAGATTTGACCCCGAAAAATGAATACTGGATGGAACAAAAAATTGCAGACCGATTGCAAAAAATAGAAGACTACTGTAAAGAAAAATCCGGTAGGAAATTACAGAAAAATGCAATGCCGATTCGTGAAGCAGTGGTTGTTATAAAAGAAGATACAACAATGCTGGAACTTCATAATTTGTCAAAAAGATTAGAAGAAGAATTGAAGATAAGGATTTTCCAGATTGCTGTTCACAAAGACGAAGGACATTACGATAAAGATACCAATGAATGGAAGCCTAATTTTCACGCTCATCTGGTTGCAGACTGGCAGGATTTGGAAACAGGAAAAACTCTGAAACACCAATCATTTCACTATTCCAGAATGCAGGACATTACCGCAGAATGTTTAGAAATGGAAAGAGGAATTTCCAACACCGGAATACAGAGATTGGAAGCTGTTGAATTTAAAATCAGGAAAAAGGAAGAAGAACTAAAAACTTTGGAAGAAAAATACAATGAAATGAAATCAGAGATTGAATCAAAAAAGGTGGAGGAGCTTGTCGTAAAAGAATCAGACTTTCTTGGATTCCAAAAGATAAAAATAGAAAAGACTGTTGAAAACTATAAGAAAGCACTTAAAGTACAAAATACGGAACTTGTAAAAAACAAAACAGAATTAGAATCGAAGTCAAAGCAGATTTCAGAACTAAACATAACAATTGAAAGTTTAAAAAAGGAAATCGATTTTCTAAAAAGCAAAAGCTCTGTTGTATTGACCAACGAAAAAGCTTTTGCTTTTGAAAAGAAAAAATATCTCGATTCTGTACAAAATACATTGGAAAAAGCTATCCGGTTTGAAAAACTTAATCCTAATTTAAAAATTGATAGCCACGAGCAAATGCTTGTGGAACTTAATAGGATTGTAGAAAAAGTTGCATTTAAAAACAATATTCCTCTTGATACTTTCAAAGAGATTTTTAAAGATTCTCAGAAGCTTGCGGATCTATTTACGATTTTACGGTTTTGGGAAAGGAAAATTGACAAATACCAAGAGAACAAAGATATTATAAAAGGAAGGAGATTGCGATAGATTAAAGAATGTTTTATTCGAAAATATATGTTGCTATTTATATATAAATCCACTATCATTTCGATAAAAAAGCCTATCATTTTGCTATACTATTCTAAAAGTGGTAAATTTTAATTGGGCTGTAAAATGTTGGCATATAAATAATTAAAATAATCAAGTTTTAAAAGGAACATCTTTTGGCATCAATGATTCAAATCAAAAATAAAATGAATCATACAGAAGCGATACAAGAGATTATAAAAGTAGCACCAGAATCTAAGGAGGAGTTTCAAGAAGTTTATAAAACCAAAAACTCTTTTATGGTCATCAACGTTTTTACAAAACATATCAAAAATCTTATTGGAAAAGGCGACATCAAGATTTTGTTGAAATCACTTAATAAGATGAACGAGTTGTATAAAAAAGGCGACCAATCTCTAAGGGATGCCATAGAAAATGTCTTTATTTATTCTCTCGACAGTCTAACATTCTCTTGTACTAATGCGTATAAAAACTTGATTTTCTCTAAAATCCCAAAAGATCTATGCAGAGTGTATTTAAAACAAGTTTACAAATCAGGAATTTAAAATCAAAAACAATGAACAGAAAATTAAAATATCAAGACCGTTTTAATCAATGGAAATCAGATACGAAAAGACATAATATGCAAATACTGACTGTAAACTTAGCAGTTATTATTGCTGTTTTTGTGTGTGCTTATATCTTACAACCTTAATGTAAAAGAAGTGTTATTCTTAATAAAAATTAAAAATGACCAATGCAAAGAATTAATCAAAAAAAGACAGTAGAATATTTAAAGCAACTTTATCCCGAAATCAAAAATGAAATTTCGACACTTTCGGAAGGTAATAATTTTGCAGGGATTATGCAGACTACTGTTGACCAGCTAAAAAAACTTTTAGCACAATCAAAAATCCAATCTGTGATTCTCAATGTTAAAAGAATGGATTGGATTTATAACCGTGGGAATTCCTATGTAAGATACATCATAGAAAATATTTTCATCAGGTCTTTTGAAAGTCTGAGACGAAAAGCAAGTCCACAACAATGGAGATTTCTTTATCAGGAAATTCCTTCGGATTTCAAACATATTTACTTCGAACAAATCAGAAAAGACCACAAGCTTTTATCTTAAAAATCCATTGATATAAACGGCTTTTGTGTAAATTAAAAACGGCAAAAATCTGCCCATCATTTTCAAATCAATTATCTTTGTATTAAAGTTGAAAACCAATGGCAGAAAGTAAAAAATACCCTATCGACAATGTAGTAGCTCCAATTCAAAAATTTATACAGCAGGAAAAATCGGGAGGACTCGTACTTGGAATCAGCGTTATATTTGCGTTGATTTTGGCTAATTCTCCATTATCACATTCGTACCATCATTTTTTTGAATATCAATTAGGATTTGTATTAGATGATTCTGTTTTTATGAAGTTCAGCCTTCACCATTGGATTAATGACGGACTTATGGCAGTTTTCTTTTTTGTAGTTGGGCTAGAACTGAAAAGAGAAATCGTTGCGGGAGAACTGTCCAATCTCAGAAAAGCACTTCTTCCGATTGCTGCGGCTATTGGGGGAATGATTGCTCCGGCTATTATTTATTTCTCGCTTAATTCTTCAGGGGAAGTTCGTCACGGATGGGGAATTCCGATGGCAACAGACATTGCTTTTGCATTAGGTGTTTTATTCTTGTTAGGAAACAAAATTCCATTATCGTTAAAGGTTTTTTTGACTGCTCTGGCTATTGTAGATGACTTGGGCGCTGTTTTGGTGATTGCATTTTTTTACACATCAAATATTTCCATATTAAGTTTATTAATTGGCATTGCAATTCTTTTGATAATGTATCTTGGAAATAGGATTGGTATCAGAAGTATTTTGTTTTACGCGATTTTAGGAATTGCGGGTGTTTGGACGGCATTTTTATTGTCTGGAGTTCACGCGACGATTGCTGCTGTTTTAGCGGCATTTACAATTCCGGCAGATGTGAAAATAGCTGAAGATAATTACATCGGAAAGATTCAGAAATATCTTAATAAATTCAAAGATGCTGATTCTGATAATACCACGCCTACACTTACAAATGAGCAACTACATATTTTGGATGAAGTAAAAAAAGATACCAATAAGGCAATACCGCCTTTACAACAGTTGGAGCATTCTATGCACCCTTTTGTATCATTTTTTATCATTCCTATTTTTGCTTTGGCTAATGCAGGAATTTCGGTTTTAGATATCGAACCAGAAAAAATATTCAGTAACAATGTTGCTTTAGGAGTTGCTTTGGGACTTTTAGCAGGTAAGGTCGTTGGGATTGTTGGGTTTTCGTGGCTTTGCGTTAAAATGAGGATTGCTCCTATACCCAGAGGAATGAATATCAGAAATCTTTTTGGTCTTGCGTTTTTAGGTTCAATAGGTTTTACGATGTCATTATTCATTACTTCATTAGCGTTCCAACACGAAGAATATATGATACAGGCAAAAATTGGAATCTTTATCGCTTCTATTATTGGCGGAATTATTGGTTATATCATCCTCAACAGACAAGCAAAGACTTCCAAAAGATATAAGCAGAATATTTGACTTTACAACAATAGAAATTATCAGAAATTTTAAATTATTATTTATATTTAACTCATAATATTGTCAATTGAACACAATTCTAATTATCGACGACGAAGAAAAAATCAGAACATTACTTTCCAGAATTATTAGTCTTGAAGGTTTTGAAGTTTCCCAAGCTTCTGATTTGAAAAACGCTAAAAAACGACTTGAAATGTCAGAATTTGATGTCGTAATCAGTGATGTCAAACTTCCTGACGGAAGTGGTGTTGAGTTCTCCAGAATCATCAAAGAAAAACATCCTGCAACCGAAGTGATTCTTCTGACGGCTTACGGCAATATTCCGGATGGAGTTCAGGCGATAAAAAATGGCGCTTTTGATTATATCACAAAAGGCGATGATAACAACAAAATTATCCCGTTGGTGTACAAAGCTGTGGAAAAAGTGGTGCTCAACAAACGTGTTATTCAGCTCGAAAAGCAATTGGGAGACAAGCTTTCTTTTGATAATATTATTGGAAAATCAAAAACCATTCAATCTGCAATTGAGTCTGCAAAAAAAGTAGCAGTTACCGATGCAACTGTCCTTTTAACGGGAGAAACAGGAACAGGAAAGGAAGTCTTTGCACAGGCTATTCATAATGCGAGCAACAGAACCAAACACAATTTTATTGCAATAAACTGTTCTGCTTTTTCTAAAGAATTGTTGGAAAATGAATTATTCGGGCACAAAGCGGGCGCATTTACTGGTGCAGTAAAAGATGCAAAAGGAATTTTCGAAGAAGCCAATAACGGAACTGTTTTCTTGGATGAGATTGGCGAAATGGCTTTAGATTTACAGGCAAAACTGCTGCGTGTTTTAGAATCGGGAGAATTTCTGAAAGTAGGAGACAACAAGCCTACGAAAGTCAATGTGAGAATAGTAGCGGCAACCAACCGTGATTTACAGAGTGAAATCGAGAATGGTAATTTCCGAGAAGACCTTTATTACCGTATTAATATTTTCAATATTCAGCTTCCTCCGCTTCGTGAAAGAGTGATTGATATTGAGGATTTGGCTAAATATTTTTTAATTAAATTCAACAAAAAAGCTGGTAAGAAAAAGTCTGCCATTTCTCCAGAATACCTCGAAGCTTTGAAACAACATTCCTGGAAAGGAAACATCCGTGAACTTAGAAATATCATCGAAAGAAGCATTATTCTAAGTGATAATGAAGAATTGAAAGTTGAAAGTTTACCAAGTGAATTTCAAATCTCAAACAACAACCAGCAACAATCAACCAAGCCTTTATCAGCATTTGAATTGGCGAGTGCAGAGAAAATTCACATCCAAAAAGTTCTGAATTACGCCAATGGAAATAAGACGAAAAGCGCAGAATTACTCGGAATTGCATTGACTACTTTGTACCGAAAAATAGAGGAGTATCAAATTAAATAAAAGCCTATGTCAATGATAAAGTCAATATTGATTTTCGTTCTTGCCGGACTTTGTGAAATTGGCGGAGGTTATCTCATTTGGCTTTGGCTAAAAGAAAACAAACCTTGGTGGTACGCTTTGATAGGTGCTTTTATCCTGATTCTTTACGGTGTTGTTGCAACATTACAACCTGCCAATTTTGCAAGAACATACGCAACTTACGGAGGATTTTTTATCGTGATGTCGATTCTTTGGGCAATGAAGTTTGATAATTATGTTCCCGATAAATATGATATTATTGGAGCAATCGTTGCGCTTATCGGTGTTTTTATCATTTGTTATGCACCAAGAAGTTGATTTAAATTAAATTATTTAAAACTAATATCAATTCCGATTTATTTAAAAGTTGACAATAAATAGCTGTAAAATTCACTTGGCACATAGCCGATTTCTGTAATTACCATTTTAGAAACCCTTTCAAAACGATAGTAATGACCCTTTCAAAATGAAAGGGTTTTTTGTTTTCAAAAATCTGTACATGATTTTAAATAATTGATATTTAATTATTTATAAAATTATTTCCCATCTGGAATCCGATTTGACCATATTCTGGCATAATATAGAAAATGTAGGTTATGCAAAAATGGAAAATCAGAATGTACAGGAGACTGAAACCCTGGCATCTATTAGCAATCCTTTATGGATCTATTATATTCTTTGGAATCACATACAGAATCTTTAATCAATAAGCAATGACAATTATTTTAACCCTCACGGGTCTGGTACTTTTTGTACTCTTCTTTTTAACCATTAAATCTTTTGAAAAAATATGACCGCATTATTTATCATCGCCATCGCCGTATTTGCCTATATGTGCTATGTGCTTGTGAAACCCGAAAAATTTTAAAACGACTCAAAAGTAATGAACAAGAAAACCAAAAATATTTTTAAAGAATGGGTGGAGTTAATTCTTTGGACGTCGTTCGTGATTGTTTTCATTTATGTGATTATAACGGTTAAAAATATTTCTGCGGTTTAAAATCATTAACGAAGTTGAAAAGACAAAGTGACTTTAATCAAAAAAAATGAATACATAAATTTTAGGAATTATATTGATGTTTGCATTGGTGGTATTATTTGCTATTCCATTAGGGCGCTACATTGGTAAAATATTCAGCAACGAAAAAACTTGGCTCGATGTGATTTTTAATCCTATCGACAAACTATTTTATAAAGTTTCCGGCGTCGATCCTGAAAAGGAAATGAACTGGAAACAACATCTTGGCGCATTACTTACCATCAATGTTGTCTGGTTTTTGTTTGGAATGTTTGTTTTAATGAATATGTCTTGGTTGCCATTAAACCCTGACAACAATCCATCAATGGGTGCCGAACTTGCATTTAATACCACGACAAGTTTTATTTGCAATACTAACCTACAACACTACTCTGGAGAGACTGGAATATCTTATTTCGGACAACTTATACTAATGCTTTTCCAGTTTATAAGTGCGGGGTGTGGGATTGCTGCAGCAGCAGTTGTGTTTTTTGCAATGAAAGAGAAGACAACCGAAAAATTGGGTAACTTTTACTTCTTTTTTGTAAGAAGCTGTACAAGAGTTTTGTTACCAATTGCTGTAGTTGTAGCTTCATTATTAGCTTTCAACGGAACTCCAATGACATTTGAAGGAAAAGACCCGATTACAACTTTACAAGGTGATAAAGTAGAAGTCAGCCGTGGTCCTGTTGCAGCATTTGTTGCTATAAAGCATTTGGGGACTAACGGAGGTGGATTTTTCGGTCCCAACTCTGCACACCCATTTGAAAACCCCAACTACTTTACCAATATTGTCGAAATAGTTGCTCAAATGGTAATTCCTTTGGCAATGGTATTTGCAATGGGTTATATTTTAAGAAGAAAAAAATTGGCTTGGACTATTTTTGGTGTGATGACAGTTGGCTTTTTGCTTCTTACTATCCCAACTGTTTTTAACGAAATAGGTGGTAATCCAGCGATCGAAAAAATGGGGATTCCTCAGAATCTTGGGAGTATGGAGGGCAAAGAAGTTCGATTTGGATCTGCCGCTTCTGCTTATTGGAGTATTGCAACGACTGTAATCTCTACCGGTAGTGTCAATTCTATGCACGATAGTTTTACACCGCTCAGTGGTATGAATCAATTGCTTGGTATGATGGTCAATTGTTTCTACGGCGGAGTTGGTGTAGGTTTCTTAAACTTCTACATCTTTATTATTCTTGCCGTATTCATCAGTGGATTAATGGTAGGAAGAACTCCTGAATTTCTCGGTAAAAAAATAGAAGCCAAGGAAATGAAAATCGCAATGATTATTGCTCTTCTTCACCCTTTCTTAATTCTTGTAGGAACTGCAATTTCAAGTTATATGGTTGCTCACAATCCTGACGAATACGGAAGCTGGTTAAACAATCCGGGTTTCCACGGTTTCAGTGAGATGTTGTATGAATTTACTTCATCAAGTGCTAATAACGGAAGTGGTTTTGAAGGTTTAGCAGATAACAACCCATTCTGGAATATTGCCTGCGGAATCGTAATGCTGATGGCAAGATATTTACCAATCATTGGTCCGGTTGCTATTGCAGGAAGTCTTGCCGCTAAAAAGTATATTCCTGAAAGTGCGGGAACACTTAAAACAGATACAGCAACATTTGGTTTAATGGTATTTGCAGTAATTGCAATTGTAGCTGCGTTGTCATTCTTCCCTGCGTTAGCATTAGGTCCAATCGCAGAGTATTTTTCACTTTAATTCTTATCTATATTATAATGAAAGGAAATAACAATTTGTTTCAGCCAGAATTGGTCAATGAGGCATTGAAGCAATCTTTTATAAAATTAAACCCTTCCAAAATGTTCCGAAATCCGGTAATGTTTATGGTTTGGGTAGGAACTCTCGTAATGGCAGGCGTTTGTGTTTGGATTGCAATGGGAGAACAAAGCCAAGGCAGTTTGGTTTACAATGTTATCGTAACCGCTGTTTTATTCATCACATTATTGTTTGCCAATTTTGCAGAAGCGATTGCAGAAGCGAGAGGAAAAGCTCAGGCAGATTCTCTTAGAAAAACAAGAGAAGAAACACCTGCAAAATGGATTAATCCACACGGAGAAATTTTCAATGATGAGTTAACAATTGTTCCCTCATCTCAGTTGAAAAAAGGAGACGTTTTCCTTTGCGAACCAGGCGATATCATTCCGTCGGACGGAGAAATTATCGAAGGTTTGGCTACAATTGATGAAAGTGCCATCACAGGAGAATCTGCTCCTGTAATCCGTGAAGCGGGTGGAGATAAAAGCAGTGTAACAGGAGGTACGAAAGTTCTTTCTGATAAAATCAAAGTAAAAGTTACAACGGAGCCAGGAGAAAGCTTCCTGGACAAAATGATTGCTTTGGTTGAAGGTGCTTCCAGACAGAAAACACCAAACGAAATTGCTTTAACAATTCTATTGGCTGGATTTACATTAGTATTCATCATTGTTACAGTGACTTTAAAGCCATTTGGTGATTATGCTAATACGCCAATTACAATTGCAGCATTTATCTCATTATTTGTATGCCTTATTCCAACTACGATTGGTGGATTATTATCAGCAATCGGTATAGCAGGAATGGATAGAGCTCTGAGAGCCAATGTCATTACTAAAAGTGGTAAAGCGGTAGAAACTGCGGGAGATATTGACGTTTTATTATTAGATAAAACAGGAACGATTACTATCGGGAACAGAAAAGCTACGCATTTTCATCCTGCAAACGGAGTTGATGAAAAAGTCTTGATTAAAGCTGCTGTTCTAAGTTCTATGGCAGACGAAACGCCGGAAGGAAAATCAATTATAGAATTGGCAGGAATTAATCCCCTAAGCTATGAAGTAAAAGAACCTCAGTTTATCAGCTTTACTGCAGAAACAAGAAGTTCAGGGGTTGATTATGAAAACACACGTATCAGAAAAGGTGCAACTGACGCAATTAAAAATATTGTTACAAATGCGGGTAATACATTCCCAACAGAAGTTGCAGAAAGAGTCAGAGAGATTTCGCAAAACGGAGGAACGCCACTCGTGGTTTCAGAAAATGAAAAAGCACTTGGGGTTATAGAATTGCAGGATATCATCAAGCCGGGAATCAAAGAACGTTTTGACCGTTTGAGAAAAATGGGGATTGTCATGTTCCAAAATAGGTTGACCATTTTTGGGGTTAATTATAAATTCAAATATAGTTGATTTTTGTTTTTTTTC
>JBJZOS010000012.1:0-55833 GCA_046269235.1 Chryseobacterium sp. TY3 | reverse complement strand
TTTAAACGGTTTTTCTTCTTTTTCTCGAGTTCTTTTATCAAGTCTTTGGGTAAATGCTTTTTTGAGAGTTCCTTGCCCACAATCTCTTCAAAATCAAGGATAAGGTCCTGCTGGAAGTCTTTCACAAACTCCAGTTCCTGGATTTTCTCTTTTATTTTTTTAATTTCTTGATCTTTACTCATACCAATAGATTTTTAATTAAAAGTAGCTAATTTTTTAACCCAATAATCTATTGTTGATCTGTATATTTCATACGTTTTAGCAGCATGATTGATAGAAATCTGTCCGTGGGTTAACTTTTGAACAATTTCAAGTTTAATCTGAAAAGGTAATTTTTGGTAAGTTTTTCTATTAAATATTCAACCCCGCATTTTAGCAATACAATGTTAGCAGAAGTCCTTTTTTACCAACTTCCACCTTTAATTTTTTTTGTTAAAATATTCCGTGTAAAAGGAGTCCATTCTTCTATTGAATTTGTTAGGTCATAGCACAGTGTTGATATTAAGTGTTTTAAAATTTGATATAAAGATTATACGTAATAAGGAATTATTATCGACCTCTCTTTCTTTTGAAAAAGCCAGAACTCATTTCAATTTCAAAACTGCTATTGCTCTCGTAGGTCTTCTCTGATTTTCTGTAGCAAATGTATGGCGTCAATCTCTTCATAAAAAATCTATTTGGGAATCCGGAAAGCGGTGCTTCCCAAACCCACCACAAATAGATTTCAGGCTTCATCAATATTCATTTTTTACTGATTTCAAGGCATTGATTTCAGTTTTTTCGTGCTTTTCCTCCATGGTTACATCTGCATAGAAAAGTCAGAAACCTCACAAGATGCAAAGCAGTTCATTGAAATTTTAAACTTCGTTCAGTCTTCGATTCTTCAAAAGAATGAGGATTTAGAAAAAGTCAAAATTTCCTTCAATCTGCAAATCACAGGTTTTAATTAATGGTTTAAGTACGGGAAAAACGAGCCTCCGCCGTACTCGGAGCAAAACAGATGAATTACAATGTAGTAAACGAAATCAAACTAAGCTATTCAAGAAAAGGAAATGCAGAGAAAACGGTCATCAATTCTTATGAAGTATCTGAAGTTTTCAGAGCGCATTTTGACAGCGAACAAATCGACTACAAAGAAAGTTTTTACGCCTTGTATTTAGACCAAAAGAATAAAGTTTTAGGCATCAAAAAAATATCAGAATGCGGAATTTCTTCTACGATGGTAGATGTTAGAATTGTGATGCAAGGTGCTTTATTGTGCAACGCCAGTGCAATTGTGGTTTCCCATAATCACCCATCAGGAAGTTTGGCGCCCTCGTCTGCAGATATTAATATCACCAAAAAGATGGAAGAAGCGGCAAAGGTTTTAGACTTCAAACTCCTCGACCATATTATTCTCACGTCAGATTCATATTTATCATTTCGCGATGAAGGGCTTTTATAAAATGAGCCCTTTCAAAAAATCATATTCAATTTAAAATCAAAAATATTATGCAGGCAATTAAAGAAAGCCCAACAGTTTCAACTCCTAAAACTCAGAAAAAATCAGATACTTTTATTGAAAGAATTTTAGAAAACCTTGACCAGGTTAATGCTAAAGATTGGGAAATGTACAGCGACTTGAGCGCCGTATATCCATCCAATTTATTTTCGGGAAACCGGTATCAGGGATATAATATTTTAGCCTTGTATTTAGATACGATGATTAAGAAATTTTCATCAGCAAAATACGCAACTTTTAACAGCATTGTAAAAGCGGGCGGAAGATTAAAGAAAGGTTCAAAAGGATGCTTAATTGAATTTTTCACCTACATTTTTAGAGATAAAGAAACCGGAAAAACCTTAAAAAATGAAACGGTAGAAAAGATGAATGATGAAGAAAAAAAGAAAATTGTAAAAGTTCCATGCGTAAGAAATTACACCGTTTTTAATTCTGAGCAGATTGAAAATTTAGAAGAAATAAAAATCAATTTCCAGGAAGAAAACGAGCCAACAAATGAAATTATTGAATTAGAAAATTCTGAAATTTTTATTCACAACATTATCAAAAATGGAAATTTACTTTTAAGATATTCAATGAAAGAAATCGCCTATTATACCCCAAGATCAGATTTTGTAATGCTTCCGAAAAAGCAATATTTTATTTCTGCATCAAAGTATTACAGCACGCTTTTTCATGAGGTTTTACATTGGACTGGTCACTCGACCAGACTGAACAGGAATCTAAAAGGACATGATGACAAAGAAAGCTATTCATTTGAAGAATTGGTTGCCGAAATGGGTTCGATGTTGCTTTGTCTGCAGTTCGGAATTTCGGATGAATTTATTAACAGCGTACGGTATCTAAAAAGTTGGGCGGGCTCGCATAATGAAGATAACGCGAGTAAAATACGAAGTGCATTTGTAGAATCGAAAAGAGGAAAGAAGTATCTTGAAAGTTTGCAATAGCTTCAGAGCTATTTAGCAGTTTTTTAACCCTGATTTAAAAAAATCGGGGTTTCTTTTTCGGCGAATTTTAGCTAAAATCCCCCGAAAAAGAAACAAAAAAGCGGAATAATTTTGTAAATTATTATCCCCTTAATTATAAATTTATGCTTAAATTTAAGCGTATAGAAAGGAAAGCAAGAGGGAACGAGGCTTTTAAGCCATCGTACTGAATATCAATTATATAAATTTAATTATTATTTATTTAATGTCAAAAAATATGTCATTAAAAAATATAACCAATTATAAATCAATTAAATAAAATTATTATAATGGAAAAAAATGAGGGCAAAATAAAGAAAATTGTAGTTGGAGAACTTACCCACATTAATCTGACAAATCTCAAGAAGATTTACAAAATAACCTCGATGGATAGGCTCATTAATGAGCTCATTAGCTACAAAAACAACGACAGCAAAAAATTTGGTTTTGATAATGATTCTCTGAAACAAGACATGGTTGAATTTCGGGGTAAACTGGATTCGAGAATAGACGGAGTTTATAAGAGACTTGGAAAATACAATGATCTGTATTTTGCGAAAATCATTGACTTGAATGATAAGATGGATGAACTTTTTTCATTATTAAATAAATCAAATGTCAAACAAGAATCTGAAGTAAAATCAAAAGATGAAGCTCTAAAAATTGCAACGCATGTGGCAGATGAAAAACTAAAAGATGACTTTGAAAGTTTGTCAAAATCTCACAGCATTTTAGAAGAAGAAAACGAAAAATTACAACAAAAGATTAATTTGTTACAATCAAAATTTCAGACTAATAAAAATCCGTTTTCGAGTAAGTTTGAGGCTAGTTTAAGCAAAGATGAATTTGATAATATTTTTGGCTAATGCATATTTCATTCACAAAACATGATCCAAGGATTTCTACCAGTTCAAAAGGTATTTTAGAGTATCTTGACAAAGAAAATATTGGGCGTGAATCTGAACTTGAAGATTTTCAGGAAAATGAGAATTCAGAATTTTATGTCGATGATGAACAGTTGGGAAATCAGAATTTATTTTTCACGAATGCTGAAAATGGGGAGGAAAACTTTTTTACGAAAAGTGTAGCTTCCGACAAAATTGATGGCAACTTAAGTAACCGCTCAAAACAGAATGAAAGCAAATTTTTTATGCTTAATATTTCGCCCGGAAAAGATGAAATTGAGCACCTCAATGAAGTCGTAAATCTTGAGTTAAAATCGAAAGGAATTGGAGAAAAAGAACAAGATATTTTGAACCAAACTGAAGAGGGTAAAAAATATTTAGAACTCATCAAAAATGATTTGATGCATCAATCTCTTCGTGAATATACGAGAGATGTGATGAAAAATTATGCTGAAAATTTTGACAGAAATGTTTACAACAATCCGGAGAAATTACCAACTCAAAAAGAGGAAAAAGAAATCAACCAGTTTGCAAAAAACGAATTACAAAATCAGGGAATTTCTTCCGAAGATTCTGGATATACTGAAAAATACCAACAGCTTCGGGAGCAAAAAGCAGCAGAATTAGGTAAAGATCTTTCAGAAAGAAAAATGAATGAAACGGATCTAGTCTGGTTTGCAAAAGTTGAAGAGAGACGTACTTACAAAGGAAATGATAATTGGGTTATTGCAAACCGTAAGATTCAGAAAAGGATTAACGAGCTTGGATATTCTACCCGTGAAGATGTAAAGAAGGAAATTGAAGATTTAAAGAAAAGATTGTTTAAAGACCGAGTTACGGGACAAGTTATCCGAGAAGGGATGAAAAAAGGAGGGCAGCAATATCATGTGCATGTTATTGTTTCACGTTATGATAACTGTCCAAACAAAAGGCACCGAAAATCCATTTCGCCATTATCTAACCACCGAAGCGGAACTGTTGCCAATAAAAATATTGCCGTTGGTTTTAACAGGGACAAGTTTTTCAAAAAAGTAGAGCAGAGCTTTGACCAGAAATTTCAATTTCAACGGACTCGTTCTTATGAAAAATTTAACCAGCAGAAAAAGGAACGGAGAGCAGCTTTAAGTATAAATTCAAAAAAGATAAAGGCAAAGCTGAAATCTGTAGGGAAATCTATGGCAGGAAATGTTGTAGCACCAATTAAACAAGAAGTGCTCAAAAATTCAGGAATACAAGAATTAAGTAAATTAAATCTGATGAACGGAGTGAGTAAAGAGCTGGGCTTTAGAATTCCTTTGAGTATTCCTAAATCTCCGCTGCAGATGGTGCATAAGATTATGAGATTGGCGGTTGGGAAGATTTTGGATGTGGGGAAAGGATATTAGGATGCCACACAATATCGGTCCTGTTTTGTCCGACTAAACTGAATTAGCCAAAAATTAATCTGACAGTTAGCATCTAAATAAACTTTAATAACAATCATTGAACCATTAATGATGTGTTGAAAAACCGTTATAATAGAAAATGGCGTTATTATATAAAAATACCATAAATATGTAAGTGCTAGTTTTTAATATTTCTTTTACATTTGAATAAAAACTTATGAACCGACAATTTTTACGAATGTCTCTTTTGCTAAGAGTCATTTTGGAGTATGATGGTAAACTAAAAATTGAGGAAATCAAGGAAAAAGTACTACAAAAATTCGAGGCTTATTCTGAAATTCCATCTTTAATGATAGATAAATATCCTACCAAAACCTTTAGCAACGATATTAAAGCTTTAAAGGATGCGTGGAAAATCCAAATTAATGTAGATAATCATTATCGATATTCCATAGAAACTGACTTTGTTGGTGTTTTTCAAAATGATCTGATCAATTCGGCTATTTTTCTGTCATCTCTAAATTCAGATATGATGCTACCAGGTTATGTAATTCCTGAAACGAGAAAAAATACAGGGCTTAAGCATTTTCATGTGATTTCTGAAGCTATTCAAACAGAAAGAAGTATTAAAATATCTTATTTTGACTACATTACAGAAGAGGAAAAAATAAAGGAAATCTCCCCCTATAAAATCAAGCAGAAAGACTTTAAGTGGTATGTTTTGGCAACCGATACATCTGACGTTCCTTTTAAAAGTTATGCTTTAGAAAGAATTAAAAAGATTGAGGTTTTGGGTAAATTCCGACCAAAAGAAATAAATTTTGAGACTCCATATCAGGATGCTATAGGAATGTTTACCGATGGCGAAGCCGAAGAAATTATTGTAGAATATGACCACCGCGACGGACATTATCTAAAAGCCAACCCAATTCATCATTCTCAAAAGGTTCTCTCTGAAACTTTGGACAGAATTCAATTTAGTTTTTTTGTAAAACCTAACAATGATTTATTGATGGAACTGCTTAAAAGGAGTTGGTCTTTGAAAGTTATAAAACCTGAGAGTTTGCGAGAGAAAATGATGGAGTTTTGGAGGGGTGCGACGGAGAGGAATAAGTAAAAGTGTTAGAAAAATTGGAAAATTAAATTAAAACTTTGCCGATTTTTTCTAACACGATCTCAAATTATTTAAGGTACTGAAATTAAATTAACGTATAAACTTTATTTTTTAAACTAATTTTGCTCTTTTTTCACTATTGTGTTTTTTATGCATAAGCACTAATTCCATTTTAGAAATAATTTGCTCAAATTCTTCTTTTAACTTTTTCTCATCTATACTTTTTCTAAAAATTTCATCATTTGAAAGTCTCGTTCCATTTTTTATCAATTTTTTATATGTAACGGGAGACCATAATTTTTTTCTTAGGGCTAAATTTATTTTTGTAAGCTCACCAAATTCATTAATTTCTGAGTTTTTAATTTCCAATAGAATATCATTCATCGGGCGCTTATGATCAATTACAATCTCAGAAAAATTTTTGACAGACATTTCAACATTTTTCTTTCCAACAAAATCAAGAGAATAAATTTTTTCATTATCTATTGTCACAGAACCGTCTTGATTAACTGCAAGTTTTTTGCAATTTTTGATATAGAATAAATCATTTTCAGATGCCTTTAAAAAACTAATGTTATCAATTTGATTTAATATAATTTTATTAAAGTAATCTTTGTTTTTTGTTTTGTAAAAATATTGTTTCAGAAAACTAATTGGAAAATAAACACCACACTTATTGAATCTATTTTGTGTTATCAATCTAAAAAAGAATATTTGCTTTATGTCTGAAATTGAATATTCTTTCTGTCTTGAATCTGCTAAATATAAAGGATTATAACTAGGCGATATTTCTAAGTAATCTAATTCTTCGAGATTATGATTTGTATCAATATCAAAATCGTTTTTGCTATCAATATTACTTTGCATTTTTTGCGAAACAAACTCAATATATTTGATAAATCCAGATTTGTATTTTGCTTTTGATTTCTGATTAGATTCAATAATTTTTAATGTACCTTGTTCTTTAATATTTTCTAATTCTTCATAATTCTCACTATTAATTACTGCAGAAATTTGTTGGAATAAAATCCCATCTAGGATTTTATTAGAGTTCTGTACGTAGTTTATATAATCACTAACATTGTTTTTATTTGATATTCCATTTCTTTTACAAAATTGTCCAAACTCTTTTTCTAAGTAAATTTTTTCCATTTTCATTTTTTCCAAATCTACAAACTCTTTTCCAAATCCATCACATTTCCGTGAATCGTTCTCACAAAATATTCACCTCTAAATAAGCAGTCAAAGGGTGTGGGGACAATCTCAATTTCCAAAAACTTGCAGTCGATATAGTTTCTTTTAAAAATAATTAGATACTCTTCCAACTTGGGAAATTCAGTGATTGTTCGATTCCAAATTTCTTCACAAAGGAAATTCATTTTCGAATCTGAATAATATGTGACAAACTTTTCATCCTGACCGAAAATTATTTTTCCACCACCAGAATTAGCAAAGGCACAAATGCTTTCAAAAAGATTCTCTATCGTTCGGTCAAAATTGTAAGGAATAAAATCTATTTCTTTAAAAGATTGAGATTTCAGTTTTTCAATCTCGTTTTTTTGCAGTTCAAATTTTTGATAGTCCATTATAAACTGATCTTCTTCAAAAGTATTTTGATTAAGAATTCTATAATAAGTCTTTTCAGCAAATCTTCCAGCTTTTATTTTTTGTCTAAAATCATCGTTGATGGTATGGAAAGCTGCAATTAAATACATTTTATCTTTTTTGTCTGAAACACCAGATTGATTAAAATTTTCATTAATTCTCATAAAAATTTGAATTCCAGAATCAAAAGCTTCTTTACTTTTTACATAGACACCCGAAGGATTTTGATAACGCTTTTTCTTCACCATTATTTCATTTTTATGGAGAAATTCTTTTGCCGCTTCTACATATTCAAAAGCTCTTTTACGTGCGGAAGCAAAATGTTCGTCGCTGAAATTTTGTTGGTGCAAAGTGGTAAGACTGGCAGAATTCGTTTTGTATTTGCAGGTTACAACATAAGTGATGATGGGCATTTTTGTATTCATGATTTTAATTTAAAGTTTTAGGAGTAAATCTTTGATGAATGCGTCTTCGCAGTTTTCATTACAGACAATGTCTTCAAAAGTGGTTTGTTCGTCGGCTTTTTTCATGCCTAAAGAGTCGCGAAAGTAAAGATTCCCTGTTTTCGAGTAAATTAATTTAAGTTCGGTATTAAAATCAAAGAAATATACCGTGTAGAGATTATTTTGAATCATCACTTTTGGTGTGTATTCATACTTTAGCTTACCGTAAACAAGTTGAAGATGAAGCATTGCATTTCTTGCTGAATCAATGTATTTTTCTTCAATAAAAAGACTTACCATACATCTTCGGTTGTATATGGAAAGAAGTTTTCGTTCAAATTCAAAAAACAAATCATTTGCAATAATTTCCTTTTCTCTTAAATTGTTTTCTTTGAGAAAAATTTCTCTGCACTGATGATGTTTTTCCTTTTGAGTAAACTGAACACTTGAATAGAGTCTTGCAAAAGTTGAACGTTCAAAATTGGTAATCATTCTGCTTAAAATCGTCTCTTCTACAAATCGATTAACAAAAACATCAGAATTTTGTAATTCATAAACTGCTATAAAATTGTCTTTTTCATCGGCGATTTCTAGTTTTACTATACCCAAAAGAAGAAAAGTCTGTTTTAAACTCATTTTTCTTTCGGTTCGGAATTTATTGGCTTTTTTGAATTCTCTTTCAGTGTAGTTGTATTTGATTTTACATTTCGAAAGATGTATAAAGTCTAGAATTTTATCATTTTCCTCAGTTTTCTTTAATTGCTGTATTTCAATCAGCTCTGATGATTCTTCATTTTTAAAATCCGAAACTGTGATTATTTTTTCAGAAACTAGAATTGAGATAACTTCAGATAAATATTTTAAAGCACAGGTTCTTGCTTTTAAAAAATCAGCATCTTCAAATTCTTGGGTATTGTAATTTATCTTTACTTCAATAAATTCAGGAATAAAAACCCGATACACAAACTTTGTCATTTTGTTCTGTTTTTAACTTTGTAATGCAAAGAAAAGCTTAGGCAACGCCGAAAATAAGCAGAGCTAAAATTTTTATGTAAAAATTTTTATTTTTTTTTGTTTTAATATATTTCAAAAAACGTTCGTTTTATAAAACTAAAATCTTTCATCTAAAAATTTTAAAATTTTAGTTTCATTTTCCGTTTTATTTATTAGTTTTGAAAATAAACCTTTTTTAAAACTAAAATAATGACGGTTGGCTATGCTCGTGTTTCTACTTCAGATCAGAATATCGAAACGCAAATTGAACTTCTAAAAGAAAATGGCTGTGAAAGAATTTTTTCGGACATCGCAAGCGGCGTTCGGGAAGATCGAAATGGTCTTATCGAAATGTTGTCCTATCTGAGAAAAGGAGATATTATCATGGTCTACAAAACCGACCGTATTTTTCGTTCGCTCAAAAATATGATCGACCTAATTGAGAAGTTTAACGAAAAAGGAGTTCTCTTTAAAAGCATCACCGAACCGGCTTTTGATACAACTTCTGCAAACGGGAAATTTATCATTCAAATTTTTGGTGCAGTTGCAGAGTTTGAAAGAAATTTAATTAGTGAAAGAACTAAGTCGGGCTTAGAAGGAGCTCGAAAACGAAAGAAACTTTTAGGCAGACCCAAAGGAGCCAGCAAAGAAAGTCTCGAAAAATATCAATTTGCAAAGCATCTTTACGACAATAAAGGAGTTTCTATAGATAAGGCGTGTAAACAAGCGGGAATCAGTAAGGCTACTTTTTATAGGATTGATAAATGTTAAAAATTGCACTGTAAATCGGAAATTTTCCGATTTAACAGATTTGAAATTACAATTAAACGTAAAATATATTGCCTATAATCGGAAATTTTCCGATTTTTGTGTTTTAAAATTACATTATGGTTTCTGCTGATTTAAAAAAATTTGAGGAAGAGCCCATTACCCGACAAATGATTTTGTCGGTCCTTAAAGACTATAAAAGACCAAACGATAAAATCTCAGAGCTTGTTAAATCCGGAATTTTAACAATTATAAAAAACGGGCTTTACATTCCAGGAACGAATATTGAAATTTTAAAACCAGAGCCTTTTCTTATCAGTAATCATCTTTGGGGGCCGAGCTACGTGTCATTGGATGCAGCACTTTCGTATTGGGGGCTTATACCGGAAAGAGTGTACGAAATTACGGCAGTTACGCTTAAAAAATCAAAAACGTATAATACTAAAGCAGGAAGATTTAGCTATAAAACCGCTCCGCTTCCCTATTATTCTTTTGGGATCACCAACGTAGCGCTCTCTGCAAAACAGATGATTCTCATTGCCTGTCCGGAAAAAGCACTCTGTGATAAAATAATTATGACGCCTGGCGTCCTCCTTAGAAGCATCAGCCAAACGCTGGACTTTCTCGTTAATGATCTTAGAATTGACGAAGACCAACTCAGTACCTTGGATACGAAAAAAATAACCACATGGGTAGAAGATGCTCCGAAAAGTTCAAGTTTACAAATCCTAATTAAAGCGCTACAGTCATTATGATAAAAGAATGGATAGAAGAATATAATCCTAAAAACCAAGAAGAAGTCTACCATGCATTAAGAGAAATTATGCAGGAAATTGCACTGGCAGGATTGCAACGGGCAGGTTTTTTTGAAAAAGCAGCGTTTTACGGAGGTACTGCACTACGAATTTTTTACGGACTCAACAGGTTTTCAGAAGATCTCGATTTTTCACTGTTGGAAATAGATCCCAACTTTTCCCTCGAACCCTATTTTCAGGATATTGTCTCCGAGTTTGTCGCATTGGGAATGACGGTAAGCATTCAGGAAAAAAAGAAGTCTGTAGAATCTACCGTAGATTCAGCGTTCTTAAAATCAGGAACAATCTGGAAAGAGCTTATTTTGGAAGGTGCCATTCCACAAATGGGAATTGGCAATATGCCTCATATGAAAATAAAAATTGAAGTAGACAGAAAACCGCCTTTGGGTTTTAATACAGAAGAAAAGCTACTGTTGAAACCGTTTTCATTCTATGTGAAATGCTTCACTTTGCCGAGTTTATTTGCCGGAAAAATGCACGCCTTGCTTTTTAGAAAATGGCAAAACAGGGTAAAAGGACGTGATTGGTTTGATTTGGAATGGTACATCAAAAAAGGAGTTGCTTTAGATTTGGAACATTTCCTTTTAAGAGCTCAAGACACTAATGACTGGAAGGAAAACAAAATATCAAAAGATCAGCTCATCAGTCTTCTCATCCAAAAAATAGAATCAGTAGATTTTACAAAAGTAAAAGAAGATGTTGTGAAATTTATTCCTGATGCTTCTGTTTTGGATATCTGGAGTGCAGATTATTTTAAAGCTTTGATTGGGAAAATGAAAGTGAGTGAATGATTAAGCAAAAACTATAACCAATGAAAGTATATTTGCTGTTTTTAATTGTGTCCTCAGTGGGGACACAATTAAAAGTATTATCTATTAATTTGTAATAGTCGCCGCACTGAGGCGACAATTTTGTTTTTTTATTGAAGCTTCAGTATTTTCTTGAAATCATATCTAAAATTTCTTCTTTTTTTTCATCAAGCTCTTTTTGAAGAAGCATATTTTCTCTTTTTTGAATAACTAACTCTTTGAAAGTTTCAAAAAAGCGCTGTTCCAAGTTGGATAGCCGTTTTACTTCTTTCCCTAGTTTTATAATATTCTAAGCAGCACATTTGGAAAAAACTAAACAAACATGAAAACGAAAGCTACTTTAATTTTCGCAGGTTTATTATTGGGATTGAATATGCATGCTCAATATTTCTCTTTAGACTTAGACAGTAAATTATTTGAATTTGATAAAGAAAATGAAAAAGAAAATGAAAAAGTAAATACACATATTTACACTACTGCAGATTATGATGAATTAAAGATTTATTTTGGAAGAGATAATCCAACTGCCGATTTAGACACTTTACAAAAGCAATATCCTAACTGCGAATTTTGAGATTTATTTTACAATCATTTTAAGTCTACATGTTTTATTAAATTTAAAACGACCTTTTATTAGCGTTATTAATCAAAATAAAGGCTCAGAAATTTTCCGAGCCTTATTTGATTACAAATATTTTGACTTGATTAGAGCCTCGTAAACTGCAATTCTAAATCATTCTTAAACTTTAAAAATTTACAAAATTGACATCTATAGGAACTGTCTCTGTAATTGAAGTTCCATCGGATGCAAAAGCAATTATTTTAAGCGTTCCGTCAACAATTGGTATTGCTGTTTCTGCGAAAGAAAAATTATTTGAGGTTAATAGAAATTCTGCAGGCATCGTGGTATTATTGTATTCAATTGTATTATTCCCGGTATTGAAGTTTTCCTCGTATGTAAAAAGCCGTGGAGTTTGAGCAAAAGTAAATCGATATTCATACTTTATCTGTGTAATTGAATTACTGCCTCCTGCCTGAACTTTAAAGTTTTTCATGTATTCTTTTGAACGAACCCTATATCCATTACCACCTCCAGCAGGGAAGAACTGTCTTGACAATGTATAACTTCCTGAAGGTGTTCCAATAAATTGAAGCGGAGCCTGAACTTCTACGGTAAAAGATTCAACATCACTTTCATTTCCATATTCATCTTTAAACTGAATATTGTAGGTGTAGGTTCCCGCATCTATTGCATTGAAGTTGTAGTTAAAGCTACCGGTAGAAGTTAATGCATAAGGAATGTAGATATTGTTTGTATTCTGTATTCCTGACATGTTGTTATTTGAAGCTGATGAAATCCAGGTTTTGTAGCTGACTGATGCATTTGATGTCACCGGTGTTTTTTTAACAATACCAATTAATGACATGGAAGAATTTGGGATAACAGAATTAGAATTGATGTTCATTGATTCAACAACAATTTGCCTGGCTATTACAGTTTGCTGAATATTGTAATCCTTGCTTACTGTACCGTTTTTAACGGTATAATTAAGAGCGCCCTGTCCTATTTGATTTGTTTTGAGAACGATATTAAAATTATCGATGTTTGGAAGAGGATAAAACTGACCAATTTCAGCATCTACCCCATTTAGTTTAATACTACCATTGTTGGAATTATAATCATTAAACCGAATTTGGTATCCACTAGATAATTGTCCCGCTTCCGGTATAATTTTCATTAAATAATTCGTTTCCTCCCCTTGATAAATATTTGCCGTTCCCCCTGTGTAAGTTAATGCAAACTCTGAAATAGAATATTTAAGTTCAAAAGATTCTTCAAGAGAAAAACCTTTAGAATTCTGGACAGTAAACTGTAATTGATGTGTTCCGGAGACATTGCCTATATATTCAAAAATATTATCTTTTGAGGTTAAAGTATATTTTTGATTGGCGTTTAAAATTTCCCCATTTAATTTTAGAACACCATCCAGGTTGGTTGTGAATTTTATGGATGTTGTAAGTGTATTAAAATCATAAGTCGGATTAATATTAAATTTTAATTGGTTGATTTCTCCGACAGATTTTTCAATAAAATTTTCGTCTCGATCTACTGTAAAGCCAAATTGTGCAGAATTTGGGTCTTCTAAATCTCTATCACTTTGACAGTTGAAAAGCAAGAGTAAAGAGCAGAATAATAAGAGTAGTTTTTTCATATTTCAATTTTTTTGATTTTTTTAATTAATAGTGTGGTAGAAACAAGGCATAGAATAAAAAGTAATCCGAAGCCCAAAAAAGTATTTGTAATACTTCTGTTTTCAAGAAATTCTAATACTTTTTTCTGATCTGTAAGTAAAGTTGAAGTGTAAAGAACATATCCTAAAAATCCCAGTAGAGCCCAAAGTATGGAAGAAAGTAATCCAATCCCTGAAATCGATATAATTTCAATGTATTTTCTGTTTTTTTTATTCATAGTTATGGATTATAGGATTAATTAAAATAGAATTTCAAACCTCCAAACACGGCATAGCTTGTTTCTGAAAACTTTGACTTTAGGTCGTAATATTGACTGTAATCCACAGTTATGCTGATATTTTTGTACATAATCAATTCAGCTTCTACCCCTCCATTGATTCCATACGTCATCCCTTTTATCTTTTTCGGGATTTGAGCTTGGTATAGAAGATCTTTAGTTTCCCCTTTGTTTACAGTTTCATGACCTGCAAAACCTCCAAGATAGATATTGAGAAAGAACGGGGATAAATTTTCAAAAGACCAACCGGCCTGAGCTGAAATTCCTATTTTCTGATAGGGTAAAATCTGTTCATCGATGTAGCCAACACCAAATTTTTGATAGAAAGCTTCGGCTTTTCCTAAAAATCCTCTCTCTCCGATAACTCTAGAATATCCTGCTTTCAGCATAAAGGAATTTCCTTGTGATTTTTCAGCATCAGGCATAATTCCGTAGGCAATTTGTGCGGCACTTTGATTAGCTCTTCTTCCCTGTGCAGTAATTGAGACAGCCATCAGCAAAAATGTTGTTATTGCTATTTTCTTCATTTGTTTTTAGTTTATAGATTCGGCGTTAGAAATGTCTTGAGGTTTAATTTTAAGAGAAATGCTTCTTTCACCATCCACTTCATTCATAATCAAAATGATATTTTTATTATCAGAAATGGTGAATTTTTCAAAGACAAAAACGATTCTTTTGGTTGATCTTTTGTCTACGATTTCTCCTTCAGTTTGGTAAATAGGTATATAAATTTTTTCGTCTGCTTCAATCTGCTTTACTTTGTTTTTAATAGGATTAGAAAGAAATGAAATACTCTCAATGTCATAGTTGATGTTTGTGGTGTTTTTAAATTCTGCCAATACAAAGAGTTTTTTATCTCCTGAATAAACCCCTTTAATAAAACCGAGCATTCCTCTGGTGTAGAAAGAATTCCGATTATTTATCCACCCTTTCTTATTCAGTATTTTTTCAGCAAGCTGAATATATTTTTCGGTTTTTGTTTCCAAATTTGCTTCGTTTTGAATGGAATCTGAAACCGCTGTCGATTGAGCGTAATTTTTGCCAATCATCGTGATGAAAACCATTATGAGAATTTTCTTCATTTTTAAGTTTTGTATAAAATAGTGCATGAAATATTAGGGGTTAGTTTAATATTTGATCTTCTGTCATTGCTGTTACTTTTAATGGCATCATTTGCAATCCCTCCTACTATAGGAATATTTCCTAAAGTGTTGGAGATGATTGATGAAGCTCGGTTGCTTTGATTTTGTTCGGTTGCAGAAATGGGTAAACCTTCCATTCCGTCAGAACCATAAAGGTGCATTTCTACAGGAATTATCTTTTCATTAACTTTAATGGTTGAAAATTTTACAAGTAAACGGTTGTTTTGTTCTTGGGCAATTCCTGTTAAAATCTGACCTTTGTTAACAGTATGCCCCTGAAGCACTGCTTTCTCCAACAGAACAAACGAGATTGACTTTCCGGTGTTTACATATCCTTGAGATAGTAACCTTGCTTTGATTTGAATGGTTTTCTTTTCTTGTTGCGTAATAGGTTTATAGGTTGGATCTGTTGAAGTATACTCATTCAGTTCTTTAATGGAATTCTGATACATATCGTTTTCGGGATTCACTGTTTTCTTTTTTGTTTTTGAAATGCGGACATTATTTTTTAATTCTTCATAAAATTCAGAATCATTGTTTCTATAATCAGGGTAATGATTAACTGGTTGTGAATAAGAAGATCCGCCTCCAATATAATTTTGATTTGTGTTTTGGCTTTGCTGATAGGATTGAGAATAGTCTGGTTCGTAATATGTTTCGTTGCTTATTTCATTTTTTTCTTCAACTTTTGAATCAGGCTTTGATGTTCCAAAAATCTCATCAATTGCCATGTTGATGTTTGCAGTGTCTTTTTTGTCCATTTGATTGGCCTCTAATCTGCTGTTGTATTTTTTTCCGGCTTTAGCATCAGGATTGGACAAAGCTTCAACTTTTTGAGTTTTATCTTTTCCTTTAATGAGATAAACACCATAAAACATTCCGCATCCGATAACACCAACAATGCTGTAAGCAATGATCTTTCTGCGTTGATCTTCACTCTGGGTTTTCCATATTTCTTTTAATTTTTCCATTATCGAACTAAAGGTTTGGGTTGGTTAAGTTGTAAACTGTCAGTCACTTTTTGTTCTTCATCTGAAGGTCTTTCTATTCGGCTTAAATATTCTTCGAAATTGGTAATTAGGTATCCAAAAGGATTGTAGGGATAATTGATATGAACTTTCGTCATTCTTAGCTTAATATCGGATTTAAAATATTCTTCGTTGTTTCCATTTACCCTTTTTACAATAGCTGAAAAGTTGACCAACGGATTTTCTTCAGCATTTGAAATTTCCCAGGACGCCGGAACGATTTCAACTTTCTGTATCAACCCATTAATGCTTAAGAAATTGGAATAATAGTTTTTTCTCTCTTTGTCCTTAATAATTTCAGTAGGTTGTTTGTCAATAAGCCAAAGTAGTTTCTCTTTTTTGTCTTTCAGATTGTATTGATCAAGCTCGTAAAGCTGTTTGGCAAAATATTCTGCATTAGACTGAATCACTTTAACTTGATCATTTTTCTTATCAATCAAGGACAGCGGAATCAAGTCTCCCCGATTGTTGATTGTGTAAAGTTTACTTGTACTATCACTATACACCATAAGAGAAAAATAAGTAAAACAGATAATTGAGATTACCGATATAATGAGCACAGCCCATACTGTACGCTTATTTTTGATTAAGTCTGTGTAAATATTTTTGCCTACTGTGATTTGTTTTTCTTTCATAAATTTTAATTAAAATAACCTCGAACTTCTTTCGTTACTAAAGAGAATAATCCCAATTTTACCATAAAAGCAATGAGTGATGCTCCAATGGTATATCCAAAGACATATCGTACATCTGTATCGTAATCTATTTTGTGAAAATCAAGACCAACTTTATTCTGAATAAATTCGAAAATGATGGATGTAAACTTGATGATGGCGATATACGCAATTCCTAATACAAATAGTCCGATATAAATTTTAATCCAGCGAGAAAACAGCTCTTCAAATCCCTTTGTCGTAGATAATGCAATAGCAAAAGGGAAAATAAATTTGAATAATTGCAGTAGAAAAACTCTTTGAATTAAATACATTCCTACCACTCCCATATCCAAGACAACTAAAATTTCTTGTGTGAATGTCATTAAACCTGATGTTAAATACAATGGCATCAATGATGTGTAGTACGATATTTTATCCATTGGTCCCATATCGTCGGCAAGTTGATCAAGCTGAAGCAAGTATTTTTTTATGCTATCATCATATAGTGGCTTTTGGTCTGCAACGCTAATGTCTATATTGGAAAAAACGCTTTCTATGACGTTGACTACCCAATCGCTTCCAATAATTAATAATCCGTATCCAATAATGCTTATAATTCCTCCTATTTTGGGCATTTCAGGATTTTCAGCGGTATGGAGAAAATTTTGAAAAACCTTAAACAGTAAGAGAACCATTGCCAAAGATTTTGCACCAATGATGGTGTAGGAAAATAAATTATTAGACGAAATCAGATTGTTTAAATCTGTTAACCAAGAATAATCCATTAGTAGCTCATTTTAACCAGTTTAATCTTGATGGCAGTACTTGCTGAAGAAACTTTCTCTGTCTCTTTTTCCAAAAGATTAATTCTCTGGCTGTCGTCCATTTTAAAAACTCCTTCTTTTAAAAGAGCCTGAACAGTTTTAACCGAACCGGATATTTGCTGAAGACTTCGGGTAACGCCACTTACATCAAAGTTTTTTCTTTTAGCGGTCTCTAAAATTTTTTTAGCATTTTTAATGGCATCATTTTGTTTAGCGATGATATTCTGAAGGTGTCCCATCTGCTGCACGTATCCGTTAAGCTTCTGGTATTTTTCATAACCAGCTTTCATCACTTTGTAAGTTTCCTGCATTTCCTTTAGTTGTTTTGCAGAACTTGCCAATTGTTGAGACATCGTGTAATTGGCGGTTGCATCGGTTACTGCAAGCTGACTGTAAGCAAGAAGACTTGTACTGAATGCCAGTACACAGAATAGTTTTTTCATAATATTATTTTTGTGATTTTATGTATTGATTAATGGCACTTTCCATGTTTTGAGTTTCTGCATAGATTTTCATGAGCTGTTCATTTTTTGCTCCTTCCGTTTGGTATGCCCAAAAAACTTTCTCTGGAACTTCCAGACGGTAAACTTGATGGTGATTTCCTCTCAGGATAAAAACTTCAGAATATTTTTCGTTTCCTTCAAATTTTGAACTTAGAGAGCTCATTTGATGATAAGCGTGCTCGCTCATTCCAAATCTTGTTTGCAACGCACGATAATCTTTAGCATTTAAGACATATAGAACTTGAGTATTTTCAATAATGGTTTTTGCAATTTGTCCTTTTTCTCCCTCTTCGGGAAGTTGAGAAACCGATTGAAGAATGATTCCAATGGCAGCGTTTTGTTTTCTTCCGGCTTGATAGAAGTACTCAATTTTTTCAAAAACTCCTTTAAATTTGAACTGTTTGGCAACTTCATCAAATAGCAAATAACCCTTGGTAGATTTATCTTTCCAAACCGTTTCCTGAATAACAGATGAAATTAATTGAAGCATGATCGACAGCAAAAGTGGATTATCTTTCACTTCGTCTAATTCAAAAACGATAAGCCTTTTATCTTTAATTCGCTGAAGCTCTTCATTACCTTCAGTTTTGTACAGAAAATCATAAATTCCACCCTTTTCAAATTCACTCATCGCAAAAAGAAACTCCTCAATGTTGAAAAACTCAGTTTGAATATTGAGGTCAGAAAGAATGTGATCTTTCGTAGTGCGGATGGCTTCCACAAAATTTAAAAGACTAGGTTTTAAAACACCTGACCGATAGTATGCTTCAATAATCTTCCGTAAAGCTGTTTTTTCGTTTTCCGATGCCGAAGAATCCCTTTTGTAATGGGTTAAAACAATTTCAGCCAGTTCAAAAGTTTTATGTGAGGTTAATTCTTCACCCTGCAAATTGAAAGGATTTAAACCCAAAGCTTGACCTTCTTGGTATCGCACAAATACACTGTCGTCAGGATAAAGCGCAGAAAACTTTCTGTAAGATTCTCCCAAATCTACAATGACAATTTTTGCATTTTCTTCAAAAGCATGACGCAAAATATGGTTTGCCGTAAATGACTTTCCTCCTCCTGTAGGAGAAAAAATCATAAAATTTCTAGCGTTCATGTAGTGTTTTTCTTCATCCCACTGATCTACTTTTACAGGTATATTTCCAATTCTGGAATTAAAAAGAATTCCTTTTTCGTCATTTTTGTAGTGAGAGCAGTTATTAAGAAATAAAGTCGCTGTACTCAAGTTTCCATAAAAAAGCTGTTTTTCCGAAAGACAATGCGCAAAGAGGTAAAATGAATTGGTAAAAATTGAGTTTAAAAAATTGCCGATAGGTTGTCGGGGTTTAATATCAACACTTTTGAATTTCTCAATAATTAAATTTCGTCTCGTTTTTAAATCAGCTTCATTTTCTGCAGAAAAAACGATGTTAAAATGTGCTTTAATAATTCTTTCAGAGTCGATGTCATCTGCAATTTGGTCCGTCAAAACGGTTAATTTTTTAGCATTGGCTTTGTTATTCGGGTCAAATGACGAAGATTTTTTAAGTAAATCTAATCGGTTTCTCAATTTGGATAGTTCCTTTTGATTGTCTTGAAAACAAATGATTTGATGGTAGGTGTGGTCAAAATTTAATTCAAAACCAAACAAATCTCCAATGTTTTGAAAAAACTTAAATTTTGGCGTTGAAAAATTCTTGTCAACATATAAATCTTTAAATGCTTCCGGCATTTTTTCTTCATCACGAGTGCTCAGAACGCTTACTTTTTTACCTCCTATTTGAAGATATTCGTCTTTTAAAACACGGTCTGCAGAATATTCATTCTGAAAATTGTTAAAATGAAAATCATAGTGTTCTAGCATTTGTTCTTCAGATAGCGGATTTATTTCAAAGGCTTTTCCTGAATTAATTTTTCCTGAGTTTAAAAAGCTTACAATCTGTTCGACTGTCGTAATAAAATGATTGATTCTATCATCGAAACCCTCAAAAGTTTTTCTATTTACTCTTTTGAAAGGATTACTAATATTTGTGTTTAATATAATTCCTGGAGGAAGAATGAAAAAAGCATAACACCTATGGTTTAAGCAAGGTTTTTCATTGAAATACTCTTTTGTAGCCTTCTGAAGAAAGTTTTGTTGCGGATAAAAAGAGGTGTCGAGTTGCTCTTCAGTAAAAATGTCTTGCTTTAAAAAAATTGAGCTTTCAGGCATATCTTTTAATGCTCGATTCCAAAAAAGATCTACAGATTCATAGTCTTCTTCACCCATGGCATATTTTTCAATAAGGTTTATTTCAAAACCCATTGCAAAAACACCGTTTGCACCTACAACGCTGTTCTCATCTGCATATAGAAATATATTATTGGTCATCACTAAATTCTTTTGGGAGTTTTTCGTCGAAAAGCCATTCGTTGATGGATTCATTTGTAGACAGGAGTAAAGATATTAGGTAGGTTGCTCCAATAATAACAGCTACTACAACTACTTTTTGAAATGAAATTCCATTTAAAAACGATAATAGAGAGAGAACAGAAATGGTCGCCGAAATAATAAATCCAATTGTATTTAGCCCGTAAATAGTCGGTTTTTGTCGGTATCCTTTTAAGTTTTTTCTAAGTCCTGCCATTACACCTGAAGATTTCCTACGTATGAAACAAGGCCGACAATAGCTCCGAGAACAGCGGCAAAAATCACGATGTTGGTGAGCCCCTTTTTCCAGTCGCCATTTTGGCTGGCAAAATGCCCAAGATTGGAAAGGATTACCACAATGAAGATGCAGACTGCGATGTACGGAAATACACCCTTTAATTCGTTGGCTAAGTTTTGAGCCGGGCCTTTCAGATTGATGCTTTGAGCATTTAAATTTAAAGTTTGTAGTAGCGTAAGGCTTAAAATAGCTTTAGCTTTAAATGTTTTTGATGGATTTTTCATTGTATTTTAATCAATTAATAATTTTGCTTCCTGAATGATTTTGTTGAAGTTTCTTTCAAGCATTTCCTGCGTAATCTTTTTCCGAATGGGAATTTTTCCCTTTTGAATTTTAGTAGTTTTAAATTTTACGATGTCTGTATTTCCATCTGATAAGAAAGCAAACTCTCCCACTTTCAAAGCATTGAATTTGCTGGCTCTGAATTTTGAAACTTCCTTTTCACCGATTGTAGTACTTGTTTCTCCTGTGCTGAAAAGACTTACCATTCCCTTTGTTGAAACTGATTTTGTTTGTTGTTTGACCAATTCGAAAAAAGATTCGTAAAACTTTGAAGTATCAGGGTCGTTAGATTTTCCAAAGAATTGGGTTGAAAGATTGGCGATAATTTCTTTGAAACCTTCTTTTCCGTATTGAACTGTTCCTTGAACGATATCCTGTGCACAGTATATGACAGCAACACCAAAACTTCTCATAGTTGCTGGGATTTGAGCCATATTTAGGAGCTTAATCGTCGGAGCTTCATCAAGAAGTAAGAACGACGGTTCTCTTTCTCTTACCATCATCTGTTTGGTGATAGCGTGAATAATTGTAGCATTAATTGGACTTAAAAATCTACTGGATTTTGGTTCGTTAATGATGGAAAGTACTGTTCTGTTTTTTTCTGAGTTAATGTCAAAAGAAATTTCATTTCCACTTAATGCCCAAAAAGCTTCAGGAAAAGATATTTTTCTTAACGCATTGGCTAAAGTGGAGATTACAGATGCGGTTTGTCTTTCAGAAGATAATCCCATAATAAATGCAGAGCCTTGAATTGCCACGCGTTCATTATCCGTCAAAAAGTTTTTAAGCTTACCAAATTTGTTTTCTAGGTCTTCAGTTCCTGCAATTATACTTTCAGCTTTAATACTAAAATCAACGCTTAGAATAAAACTGATAATGTGAGGGAGAGTGCAGTATTGAGGATGCTTAAATGAAAATTTTAAAATAACACTTGATAAAAGAGATGAAGCGCTGTCTTTAAAGAAATCATCCCCCTTTCCCACTCCACTGTTAATCAGATTATCCATGATAACCGTTACAATTTCATTCACATCTTTTTCACCGTTTAGAAAATGGGGGTCAATTGGATTTATTCTGTAACCAATTTCTGGCTTGTGTATCGCAATAACCTGAAGTTTATCTCCGAAGGCGGGAACAGCTAATTCAGTTAGTTCTCCGTCTTTAAAATCATAAATTATTCCGGAAAACTTCTGCGCAGCAAAATGTTTGATGAGAGTATAAATAACAGAGATCGTTTTACCGGAACCAGCTGCGCCAAAAATGGCGACTCCTCTTTGAACTCCTCTTAGGATTTTGATGCCTTTGTTCGTTTGAAATTCAATATCCCAAACTGGGTTTGTTTGTCTTGGTTTTAATAGTAAATGGATTATGACTCCGATAAGAAAACTCGGAAGAGCTATATAAAGAAGAGTAAATTTTAAATTGCCTATTCTAAAGTATAAAAATGCACATAATGCAAAATATAATAAAGCAATACTTGATTTCAGAATACTTTTTTTAGATTTAAAAAATAAGAACAGTACAGATGAAAGAATACCGACAATGGTAATCAAAATCATCCAATTTCTTAAATTTAAGTCTATAATTTGCATTTGTTATTTCTTTGCTGCAAACATATTGGAGAGCCTGAAAAAATAACGAATAATGGATACTTATATAGTGACTTATTTTACTAAGGATAAAGCCTTATTTTATGTATGTGATTGATTAATAGTGTTGTTGTGGTTATGGTGATATTTTTAAAACGAAGAATGGTTGATAGGTAGTTTAGGAGTTTTTTTGAGATACAGGTAGAACTTTTTCCATTCATTAGAGTAAGAATACTGCATTTTTAAGTTTTGTTCCTGCTTGTTCTTAGTTGGCTTATTCTATTTGAAATTTTTAAATTTGTTTTGAGGATCAAGGGACGAGCTTCCTTAAAAGATGTATTCGTCACCTCATGAGATTGTTTCCTTTGAAGCAATCTCGCTTTTTCCTACGGAATGGGCTTTTTTCACAATTTTAATTAAGAAATAGGCTGTTTATCCAGTGATGGAAACCGCGTTGTGAAATACAATTTGTTGCAGTAGCATTTTAGGAAAGAAAAGCCTATAAATTATTGTTTATTAAGCTATTACTGACTTTCTAAAACCTTCACTTAACTCCTCAATATCCTTTTTACTGTTGAGATCTGTTTTCTTGTAGATATTTGAAAGGTGTGTTGAAAGAGTTTTCTCAGAAATATTAAGCGTATCGCTGATTTGAGAATATTTTAATTCAGGATTTTCGAGCATTACTTTTAAGATTTCTCCTTCCCTATTCGTAAGATTTTCAAACGAAATTACTTTTTTAAATTCTTCTTTTCTTCTGTGATAAAGAAAGTAATCAATACTTACAGCAAATATTCCTAATGAGAAAAAGCTTTGTTCTATTAATTGATTGTCGCCAAACAGTAGAATTGTAAAAGGTAAAGAGAATAGCCCTATAAAACCTATAATTCCGTTAATGGAGTGCATTTTAAGATATCTATTTTTCTCATCTTTCATTCTTCTGTAAAGTTGATTGATAAAAAACAAGTTCGCAACAAAAATTGCTATTAGAAAAAATGAAACAAAAAATACTCTAGATTGCTCAATTGATTTTGTGATGGTATAGGGTAAAATAAACAAGAGCACAAATAGTAAAAGAGCAATCATCCCCACAGTTGTAAGCGGTATATCTTTCTTTTGAAATTCAACGTTGTACTCGTTTTTTAGAAATACTAAAAAGTGATAAGCAACTAAGATCCCAACAGTCCATGCGATAATGTTTTGTGGCATCATACCAATTGGTAAATTCTTGTCCGGAAGTAAGCCTTCTACAAGATTATAGGTTAATCCAGACATCCATAATGCTGTGTACTTGGTGTAAAAGTCTCTGTCGCTTTTCTTCCATTTTTGAAAAAGATTAAAAATTCCTACGAATAGTAAAATAGTAAAAATAACAATGTAAATAAAAGTGGAAGGGTAAATTTCTGTGTTAAACATTTTTCAAGAAATATAATGGATAATTGAGTTGGTGCGTTTCGTGGAATATGGTGAATCCGTTTTTTTGATAAAACTTCAAATTTTCCGGAGTTGTTGTTTCAACAATGATGAAGTCATCTTGAAATAATTTCAAAGATTCGTTTAGAAGTTTCGAACCTATCCCCTGTCCTTGTAGTTCAGGTAAAACACCCATCAACCAAAGATGTATATAATCATGATTTGGGTGATTTTTTTTGAGGATATTTTCTCTCTTTAATACTTTAAAAACATTCGAAAGGCCAATACATTTAAAGATAAGCTTTAATTCTAAGTAGAATTTTTTCAAACTTTGGCGAGGATTATCAAGGTATAGAATGACTCCGTTTTTATCATCACTTAAAAAAACTTTGCCGTAAAGAAGACTTAAATCAAATTGATAGCTCATTAGAGCTTTCAATTTTTTATACCTATTTCCTTTTTCGTTGACAACGAAATTTATTGAATTTGGAATTAAAATATTATAAAAAGATTTGCATAAAATATCAATTGCAATATCTCTTTCTTTGGCAGTGCCAATAATCATAAAAGTATTTTTAGTTTGTTTACACTAAATATTAAGATTCTTTTAAAAAGAAGTTTTGTAGTGGTTAGAGTTTTTGGGAATAGTTGTTTAAATATTGTAAACTTAATCAGCGTAACAAATTGTTGGAAATATGAGTGTCAAAGGGCTGATTTAACTATTTGTCAAAGATAGTAAATAAATTTAAAAAGGTGAATTTTTAATATGGAAAAACAAACAAATAGAAAAAATAATATATTGTAATTATCGAAAATAATTAATATGTTATTTTGTTTTCTTATAGCGATTTAAAATTAAAAAAATAATATATTGTAAATATTGATATAAAGTTGTATGTTTTTAAAGTGATTACATTTAAATACTGTGTTTACTTTAAATATTTAGAATAATATTTTTTCAATTACTGATTATTAAAATGTATTCAATAGGTAAATTATTTGTAATAATATAATTATTTAAAACTATAAAATAGTAAAATATTTAAAAATACAAAATAATATATTTTATATAATTATATCAATGTAAATATCTTTTTATTGTATTAACCGATTATGTTTTGTAGATTTGAAATATCTAAACTATTTGTTTATGTCGATTATTTCAATAATTACACAGAAAGGTGGAGTGGGAAAGACTACTACGGCCATCCACGTTGGTGCAGCTCTTGCTAAGAAAAAAGGAGTCAATGTGCTTTTAATTGACTTTGATAGTCAGAAAAACCTTTCCATGGGTTATGGAATTGAGGATGATTATCCCTACACAGTTAAAAACTTTTTAGATAATACGGGAGAGTTTAGACTAAAACATCACGGGAGTTCTAATGTGTATATTCTTGCGGGTGATGCTTTACTGGAAGAAGAAGAAAGTTATAGCAGAGATACCTTGAAGAATAATCTTCACAACCTTTTGGAGCAGATGCCTTTCGATTATGTTTTGATTGATTGTCCGCCTCGTCCATTAATGAAAAAACTGACTTTAGGAGAAATGGCTCTTTGTGCCTCAGATTTCGTAATGTCTCCGATTGAAGCCGAGCAATATTCTTTTGCCGGAATTGATAACCTTCTGCCTGCATTTTTAAATATCAAAGAAAAACACAATCCTAATCTTGAGTTTTTGGGTTTTTTCTTCAATAAAGTTTTAACTAATACTGTAAACTTTAGAAAGTACAGCGAAATGATCAAGCAGGAAGCCGGAGCCAGTGAGTACTTTTTCAAAACCTTCATTAGACAGGATATGAACATTGAAAAAGCTAAACAGGAAGGAAAGAATATCTTTCAGGTAAATTCTAGCAGTAGAGCTGCTGAAGATTATAAAAACTTAGTAAAAGAGATTAAATCTAAAATAAAGACGTATGAAAGCCAATCTGTTTAAAAATTTTAAAAGTTTAAAGCAAAAAGAAGAGGAGTTGAAGTCTTCAGATGAAGAAAAAGTGGATATTGTCTCCGTAAACGATGAAGAAATAAAAGAAGTAGTAGAAGAAAAGCCTATAATAATAGAGCCGACAGTTGAAGAAAAGAAAGTAGAAGAGAAGGTTGCTACTGTTGAAAAGGAAATAGTCCAAGAAGTTAAAAAGCCTGTTGGGAAGAAAAGACCAGTTAAAAAAGAAATCTTAGAAGCAAGAGCAGCATTAGCAACCGCACAGACCAATAAGACGTCTTATGCGAAACAAATCACTGTTAATCAAACCAAAAGATCTTTTACGATATTTTTAAAAGCCGATTCTCTTGAGTTTCTAAAAGATTTGGTATTCTATAAAGCTACGGAAGAAAAATTGATTTTTTACAACCAATCTGAGGCTTTTGTGGAAGCAATGGATTTACTCATTCCTTCACATAAACATATTGTTCCCAGACCTGATTTTATCCGTGAACAGGAAAAAAATAAAAAAGGCGGAAGAAAACGTAATTCGGATGAAGTGTACGGAATGACAACTACTGTTTACATTCCTGGAGAATATTTCGATTTTGTAAAAGACGTTACGTACAACAAAGTTGTTGGCGGTGATTTGTATTACAAAGATTGGGACTTACTTGAAGAAGCGATACAAAAACTGAAAAAGAAGTACGGAGACAAAATCCAATCCAGACCCGATTACATCAGAGAAGATGAAAAGTTGAGAGGAAGAAAATCTAAATCAGATTCTTAATGAATTATACTTTAGACTGGGACAGAATAAAGAGAGAAGTGGATATTGAGCAGTATTTTCTGTTCAAGATGGGAAGTCTGTACAGTTTTGATAAGTATAAAAAAGCGTATGTACTTCAACAAAATGGAAATCACGGAGACATTATCCGTTTTTTTTATCACGAAAGGTCTGGCGTTAAAATGTACTATTCGATAATGAATCAGGATAGCGGAGACATTATCCAGTTTATTAAGAAGAGAATTTTAAATAATACTTCAGCTTTACCAGTAGAAATCAATAATGAATTGCGCTTGTTTTTGGGCGGAAGTGAAGTATCAAAACCACAAAAACCATCTGAAATCTATTTTGCAGCTTCTTCAGAGTCGGTCGAAGCTTCAGATTATGAAGTTCACGGAGACATTATCCCGAAAATAGATATTCATTTTGAGTATTTGAAAGAACACCGAAAATTTGAGAAAAGTACTTTCCGTTCCGGAGTTTTCAAAACGACTTTTTTCAGTTATAAAAAAAACAATCTATTGAGTCTATCATATTTTGTAAAAGATATAAAAAACGCTGTTGTAGGCATTCACAGAGTGTTTACGGGAAAGGGAGACTATTTTAACAAGAAATGGTTTGACGCTAATAGTAAGAACTCCATAGGATTCACCTTTTCAGCAAAACCTGAAATGACGGAGACATTATCCGTTTTTGAAAGTATTTTTGATGCTATTAGCTACTGCGAACTGTTTCAGCCAAAACATACACAATATTGTTCTTCTAATGGAGAACTTAGCTTTAACAAGGCAAAACTGATTAAAAAATATTTTACGGCAAACAGCTTCCAAAAGCTTGTTTTAGGCAATGATAACGATGTTTCCGGAGCTTATTTTAATTTAAATATTGTAGCTTCATTTATTGATGAAGTTGAACAAATACGAAAAACTAAAGAAACAATAATTTTGGATATTGTCTCCGAAAACTCGAAAAACTGGAATATTTTAAAACAGTTTTTTAAAAGACTGGATAATGTTTCCGAAAACTTAAATAATAAAGCATGGGAAATGACTTACTTCACGGAGAGATTATCCCAAAATAAAACTAAATTTATTTTCGTTATTGGCAATACGAAAGATTCCATTCAATTTTTTGTAGGTTTGCTTTTAAAGATTTGGAAGCTAGATGGATTTATTAGTGTTCATCTGCCTCTAACTAAAGATTTCAACGAAGATCTTATTCAAAAAAAACACCTGTCAAATGAGTAAAAAAGGACAATCACCGATAAAAAGAGAAACTTTAACCTCTAAACAACGTAAAAAGGTTTTAATTTCAAATGATTTCAGAGAAGTACTTATTTCTCAGGAAACATCCATTATCGAACAAAGAATTATCACCATGATTCTTTCTGCTGTGAAAGACGAACAGGCTATGTTTATTACACCTAAATCCCCAATAAATTCTCCAACGGACAAGCAATTGACCTTTGATGATTATTTTGAAGGATGGGCGCATCAAGGCGTTGTTGATTTTGCTGTTTCAATTGCAGACTTGAATCCGCAGCGTAAGATGAAAAATTCCGCTATTCAGGAGGCTTTGGTGAATATGACCAACATTAACTGGTTGAGATTAAAAGATGAAACTATTAACGGTTATAAAGCCGTTCCATTTATTTTAGAACCCAGCTGGAACAAGAAACAAATCTTCTTTAAGATGGATAAGGCTGTAATGCAGAACATGCTTAATATGAGCCAGTATTATTCGATTAAAAAAGATTTATCGTTCAATACATCAACTAGCAATACTTTGAGGTTTTTAATGTGGTTGGTGAAGTTCAATAAGAATGGGGGAATAATCAAGGAGTATACTCAACTTTTGAAGGAGCTTTCTATTCCTGTAACTAAATATGAAGGAAACTACCGATTTGAAAGGGATTTTCTTATTCGTGTAAAAGCTGATTTAGATAATTTTAATGACATTAGTTTCAACTATTCTTACAAAGAAGGGCATTATCACTTTGTTATTTACAGCACACAGAATGCAGTAGGTATCGACCAGAAATTCCCTACACTAGACGAATTACAAATAGACAGGGCTTTAAAATATCTGAAAAGACAACGTGAACTTAATGACCAGCAAATCAGAATTATGAGAAAGCTTTATGAAGTTCGTGGTTACCATGAATTATCGAAGCATTTAAAGCGTAAAATTGGTGTTGATGTGAAAGAAGAAGCTTATATAAAAGCGGTTTTCGCCTTGATTGAAAATATTGAAGGATAATGTCTCCGTATTTCTGGATAATTTTTCCGTAATGAAAGATAATGTCTCCGAGTTTTTAGATAATGTCTCCGAGTTTTCAGATAATGTCTCCGTAATTTAGGATAATGTCTCCGTAAATTTGAATTATAATTCGTTTTAATCTACTGTAAATAAACGGATTGCTCTTTTTCTTTTTGGCCCATTAATTATACTAATATCATATTATATATTATAATTTTATAAATAAAATAATAATTGTTGATAAAAAATTTAGGGGAAATTAAAATTCAACGACTGATAATCAGTAACTTAATAATTCACAATTTCATTTAATTTTCCAAGAAAATTGGATATTGTCTCCGAATAGCAATATTACGGCATTAAATAATTATAAAAAAAGGGGATAATGTCTCCGTAATGATTTTTCATTCATAAAAATTGGATAATGTCTCCGTTTTAAATTGAAAAACACTAAGAATATTATAAATATGTAAAATAGTATATTTTGTATAATTTATATAAAATGTATATTATATAAATTATTTATAAAATGTTGATTATTAAATTAGTTGTTATCATATTCTGTATTAAATAGCAATTAATTTTTCTTAGTTAATCACCTTGATCCAAATAATGATAATAATAAGCTCATCATGTAAATCTGACAACATTAATTATTTCCTCAATCCAAGATTTTACGCTACTAGTAGGAGAAGCAAATGACTTGCTTTTGAGTAGAAGTCAAGAATTAAAACAGGAAATTTTTACCTAGATTATGCTTTCTGTAGCTTTAAAAACATCCGAAATTGAGCGTAAATATTTTAGTAGGGAAGATGTAATGTCATCACTGAAGTCTTAATTTGTAAATTAAAGATTACTATGTAAAAACCAATAGAAAAGCAAATGCAATTGCGCAGCTGATGATTGAAGTTAAAAAGTTTTATTTAAAACCATTGACAGAAATTTACTTGTAGATTTGCATTCAAATTTAATGGCCTATAAAAAAGGGATAATTGCAGGAGTATTTAGAACAGGAACAGAACCTTACAAAGATTATATCAATTCAATTATCATTACTTTATTTGCTTTGATAATAAAATTTTAGAAAGATGAATATTTAAGTAGTTCTTCTTCAAGATCTAAACACATCAAATGTTTTTTAATAACATCTTCGTCTAAATCTTTAAATTCCGAATTTTTCCGTAATAACCGCTGTCTTTGAAATTATAAAAGTTTTATTAGGCGGAGAATGTATTGATGCTGTTTATATTCTAGGCAGTGATAGTGTAAAACATTTCGTGACAAGCAAATCAAGTATTCGAAACTATTATTGCCGTAGGAAATAATTTTGTAAAACCATCAGATACTTTAATAAAACTCGAACCGACATCGCTTTTCAGAAGAGTCGAAAACATTTTTGGATTAGCATGATTTATTATGAAAATAAAAGCTGGTTATCACACAGAAATCAATGTTAAAAAATAACAAATTCTTGTTATCTTTGGTGATTAACGAAAATTAACGACAACAAAGCACACGCCTTAATTAAAAATCAATAATGACAAGCATAGACCAACGAAACGAGTTAAAAAACAAAATATGGAAGATTGCCAACGAAGTTCGGGGCTCAGTGGATGGGTGGGATTTTAAAAATTTCGTTTTAGGGACTTTATTTTATCGGTTTATCAGTGAAAATTTTACAGAATATATCGAAGCTGGGGACGAAACTGTAAATTATGCCAACTTTAATGATTCTGATATTCCTGAAAGTGTAATAGATGATGCCGTTAAAACCAAAGGCTACTTTATATATCCGTCTCAGCTGTTTTTTAATGTACATACCAAAGCCGCCAAGAACGACAACTTAAATACTGATCTGAAAATGATCTTTAATGCGATCGAAAATTCTGCAAATGGGTACGCCTCCGAATCGGATATCAAAGGCCTTTTTGCAGATTTTGATACCACCAGTTCCCGCTTAGGGAATACCGTTGAAGAAAAAAACAGACGTTTAACGGCCGTTTTAAATGGCATCGCAGAACTGAATTTTTCCAGTTTTTCCGACAGTAAAATCGATTTGTTTGGCGATGCTTACGAATATCTGATTAATAACTATGCCGCCAATGCAGGAAAATCGGGTGGTGAGTTTTTTACACCGCAGAATGTTTCGAACTTAATTGCACGCCTTGCAATGCATAAGCAGGAAAAGGTAAACAAGATTTATGATCCGGCAGCAGGTTCTGGCTCCTTACTTTTACAGGCCAAAAAACAGTTTGAAGATCATATTATCGAAGAGGGCTTCTTCGGGCAGGAAATCAATCATACCACCTACAACCTGGCGCGTATGAACATGTTTTTGCATAACATCAATTATGATAAATTCGATATTGCGTTGGGCGATACCCTTACCGATCCGCATTTTGGAGATGATAAACCTTTTGATGCCATTGTTTCTAATCCGCCTTATTCTGTAAACTGGATTGGCTCCGATGATCCTACTTTGATTAACGATGAACGTTTTGCACCTGCAGGCGTTTTGGCTCCCAAATCTAAAGCGGACTTTGCCTTTGTTTTACATGCATTGAGTTATCTGTCTGCCAAAGGCAGAGCAGCTATTGTTTGCTTTCCGGGGATTTTTTACCGCGGTGGTGCCGAACAGAAAATCAGAAAATATTTGGTTGACAATAATTTTGTGGAAACCGTCATTTCTTTAGCGCCCAACCTGTTCTACGGAACCACCATTGCCGTCAATATTCTTGTGCTTTCCAAAAACAAGAAAGATCCTAAAACCCAGTTTATCGATGCCACTGGCGAAAACTTCTTTAAGAAAGTAACCAACAACAATATTCTGGAAGATCACCATATCGATACGATCATGGAAATCTTCGATACCAAGGAGAACGTGGACCATATCGCCATTACAGTAGACAACAAAGTGATTGCTGAAAACGATTACAACCTTTCCGTAAGTTCCTATGTAGAAGCCAAAGACACGCGCGAAGTTTTAAATATTGCTGATTTGAATCGGGAGCTGAAAGTTACCGTCGACGAAATCACGACGCTGAGAGCTTCTATTGCCAACATCATTAAAGAGATTGAAGCATGAGTGAGTTAATTTTTTATACCACAGAAAATGGCATCACTAAGGTGAGCGTGCAGCTGGAGGATGATACCGTTTGGCTTACCCAAAAGCAGATGGTAGAATTGTACCAGACGGCAAAATCTACAATTAGTGAGCATATTAAGAATATTTATGCTGAAGAAGAATTAATGCCGGAAGCAACTGTTCGGAAAATCCGAACAGTTCAAACCGAGGGCAACCGAGAGGTAACCCGCGAGCTGGATTATTATAATCTGGACATGATTATTGCTTTGGGTTACAGAATAAACTCGAAGATTGCCACCCGCTTCCGACAATGGGCTACTGCCCGCCTAAAAGAGTATATCGTTAAAGGCTTTACCATGGACGATGAACGCCTGAAAAACCTAGGCGGCGGCAACTATTGGAAAGAACTTTTAGAACGTATACGCGATATCCGTTCCAGCGAAAAAGTAATGTACCGCCAAATTCTGGATCTTTACGCTACCGCTACGGATTACGACCCGAAAAGTGAGACCAGCTTAACTTTTTTTAAAATTGTACAGAACAAACTGCACTATGCCGCGCACGGCCATACCGCCAGTGAGGTCATCTATATGCGGGTAGACAGCGATAAGCCTTTTGCGGGTTTAACTAACTTCAAAGGCGAAGAACCTACACAGGCAGAAGCTATGATTGCCAAAAACTTTCTGGAGGAAAAAGAACTGCGCGTGCTGAACAACCTCGTAGCTGCGTATTTTGATTTAGCCGAATTAAATGCCATTGAAGAACGCGAAATGCGTATGGCAGACTATATCCGTGAACTGGATAATATCCTTAATTCTGCCGGTAGAAAAATTTTAGAAAATGCCGGCGAAATCTCAAACGCCAAAGCAAAGGAAAAAGCCACCCTGGAATACAAAAAATACAAAGCCAAAACCCTGAGCAGCGTAGAAACGGAATATCTGAAAACCATTTCCCTGCTGGAGCAGCAAGCAAAAAAAGGCGACCGCCTGAACAAAGCAAAAGGAACTAAAAAAGGAGGAAAAGCATGAGTGAATTAACAAAATTATTGGAAGGGGTTAAAGTGGAGTGGTTGGCTTTGAGTGAGGTCGCTAATTTTAGGAGAGGTTCATTTCCGCAACCTTATGGAAATAGTGAGTGGTATGATGGTATTGGAGCTATGCCTTTCGTACAGGTAAATGATGTTACTAAAAATATGCAACTGGTTTCCGATACAAAGAACAAAATATCAAAATTGGCTCAGCCAAAAAGTGTATTTGTGCCTAAAAAGACTGTAATTGTAACTCTGCAGGGAAGTATAGGTAGGGTTGCAATTACTCAATATGATGCTTATGTTGATAGGACCTTAGCAATTTTTGAGGATTATAAAATAGAAATTTGTAACAAATACTTTGCTTACCAGCTTTCTGAAAAATTCAATATAGAAAAAGAAAATGCAAGAGGTAGTACTATCAAAACGATAACAAAAGAAGAATTTAGTAAGTTCAAAATCCCCATCCCTTGCCCCGATAACCCTGAAAAATCCTTAAAAATTCAGGAAGAGATTGTGCGTATTTTAGACCGTCTTTCCGAAGAAACCAACCAACTCAACGCAGCACTCCAAAAAGAACTCGACCTTCACCAAAAACAATACAATTTCTACCGCGAGGAGTTGTTTAAATTTGAAGGTAAAGAAGTGGAGTGGAAATCATTAGGTGAAATTGCAGAGATTGGCACAGGGAGTAGGAATACTAATGAAGCTGTTATTGACGGTGAATATCCTTTTTTTGTCAGATCACAAATCCCACGCAAAATAAACGAGTTTGAATTTGATGAAACTGCAATTATTACGGCTGGTGATGGTGTAGGAGTTGGTAAAGTATTTCACTTTGTTAATGGGAAATATGCTTTACATCAAAGAGCCTATAGAATTGTGGTAAAAAGTAATAAGGTTAATCCTAAATTTCTGTTTTATTACATAAAAAGTAATTTTTCGAAATACGTTGAAAAAAATTCTGTATTTGCTTCAGTTACGTCGCTTCGCAAACCGGTGTTTGACAAATATCCTGTTCCAGTTGCTTCATTTGAAGAACAAGAACGAATTATTAAATTAGTACATGATCTTGATTTCACAACAAATTCTATTATAGCAGAAATTCAAAAAGAAATTGAATTGAGGAACAAGCAGTACGAGTATTACCGCGACCGCTTATTATCGTTCTAGTCTTTGCAAACAGAAGCGGAAGCAATTCAATAAAAACACAGAAAAAAGATTATGCCACAGTATAATACCATCGCAGAAAGCAACAACTTTATTGTTTTAGAAAAATACGATAAGCACAGCACCGTAAATGATGCGCCGGCGGCCTACCAGACCGAAGCGGCTTTGGAACGTGAGTTTATTCAGGACTTAATCAATCAGGGGTACGAACATGCTTCCCATATCAAAACGATGGATGCCATGTTGGCGAATGTGAGAAAACAGCTGCAGGCGTTAAACAATATGGTGTTCACCGAGGGCGAGTGGTCCCGTTTTCAGAAAGAATACCTGAACCGCCCGAGTGATGGCCTGATCGCAAAGACGGATAAAATCCAGAAAAATCACATCTACGATTTTGTCTTTGACGATGGGCATATTCAGAATATTTACCTGGTCGATAAAAAAGACATCGTACGCAATAAAGTGCAGGTTGTTTCTCAGTTCGGGCAGAAAGGCACCCACGCGAACCGGTATGATGTAACGATATTGGTCAATGGTTTACCGCTGGTTCAGGTGGAACTGAAGAAAAGAGGTGTCGCCATTCGCGAGGCGTTTAATCAAGTGCATCGGTACACCAAAGAAAGTTTAAATACAGAATCTTCTCTTTTCAGATATGTACAGTTGTTCGTGATATCGAACGGCACAGATACCCGCTATTTTGCCAATACCGTTGAACGCAATAAAAACAGTTTCGACTTTACAATGAATTGGGCGAAGGCCGATAATTCGTTAATTAAAGATCTTAAGGATTTCACTGCTACATTTTTCGAAAGAAAAACATTACTTAATGTAATTCTAACCTATTCGGTTTTCGACATCAGCAATACTTTATTGGTCATGCGTCCATACCAGATTGCAGCAACTGAAAGAATTTTATGGAAGATCAGAAGTTCGTTTGAAGCCAAAAAATGGGCAACGGTAGAGGGTGGTGGTTTTATATGGCACACCACCGGATCGGGCAAAACTTTGACGAGTTTCAAAGCAGCCCGCCTGGCTACAGAACTGGATTTTATTGATAAGGTATTTTTTGTGGTCGACCGTAAGGATTTGGATTTCCAGACGATGAAAGAGTACCAGCGTTTTTCTCCCGATAGCGTAAACGGCTCAGACAATACCGCGGGATTAAAGCGTAATATCGAAAAGCAGGACAATAAGATCATCATTACCACAATTCAGAAGCTGAATAACCTGATGAAGACTGAGGGGGATTTGGATATTTACCATAAACAGGTGGTATTCATTTTCGATGAATGTCACCGTTCTCAGTTTGGCGAAGCGCAGAAAAATTTAAAAAAGAAATTTAAAAAGTTCTATCAGTTTGGTTTTACAGGCACGCCTATTTTTGTCGAAAATGCATTGGGAGCAGAAACTACTGCCAGTGTTTTTGGAACAGAACTGCATTCGTATGTAATTACAGATGCTATCCGAGACGAGAAAGTGTTGAAGTTTAAAGTGGATTACAATAATGTACGCCCAAAGTTCAAAAATATAGAACAGGAGCAGGACGAAAAAAAACTGAGTGCTGCTGAAAATAAAAAGGCATTCCTGCATCCCGGTCGAATTAAAGAAATCTCACAGTACATCCTGAATAATTATAATCATAAAACCCATAGGAATCAAGCCGGTAATAAAGGCTTTAATGCCATGTTTGCCGTAAGCAGTGTTGATGCGGCGAAAAGTTATTATGAAACATTAAGCAACCTGCAAAAAGAAAGTGAGAAGCCTTTGAAAATTGCGACCATCTTCTCTTTTGCTGCCAATGAAGAACAAAGCGCCATAGGAGATATTACCGATGAAACGTTTGAGCCTACCGCGTTGGACAGTTCTGCCAAAGAATTCCTGACCAAGGCAATTAACGATTATAACGCAATGTTTAAAACCAACTATGGAGTAGAAAGTAAGGAATTTCAGAATTATTACCGTGACCTTGCAAATAGAGTGAAGAACAAGGAAATAGATATGATCATTGTAGTAGGCATGTTCCTTACGGGTTTTGATGCGCCTACACTGAATACTTTATTTGTTGACAAAAACCTGCGTTATCATGGATTGATGCAGGCCTTTTCGCGCACCAACCGTATTTTTGATACAACCAAAACTTTTGGCAATATTGTTACCTTCAGAAACCTGGAACAGGCCACCATTGATGCCATTACATTATTCGGTGACAAAAACACGAAGAATGTGGTTTTAGAAAAAAGCTATAAGGAATATTTAGAAGGTTTCACCGACATCATTACAGGTCAGGCACGCAGAGGATATATCGAAGTCGTACAGGATTTAAACACTAAATTCCCGCATCCAGATGAGATCGTTAAAGAAAAAGATAAAAAGGAATTCGTAAAACTCTTTGGAGAATATCTTCGGGTGGAAAACATTTTACAGAACTATGATGAATTTACCAATCTAAAAGATCTTCAAAAAATCGATTTAACTGATCCCGCGGCGGTAGAGAAGTTTAAAGAGACCCATTATGTAACTGACGAAGATATTGCTGCCATGCAGAAATTCGAAGTGTTACCGGACAGAGTTGTGCAGGATTATCGTTCAACTTATAATGACATACGTGATTGGTTACGCCGGGAGAAAAGCGGTAAAGAAGCAGAAGAATCTATCATGGATTGGGATGATATTGTTTTTGAAATAGACTTATTGAAATCTCAGGAAATCAATCTGGATTACATTTTAGAACTGATTTTCGAGCATAATAAAAAAACGAAAAATAAATCTGACTTAATTGATGAAGTCAGAAGACTGATTCGTGCCAGTATCGGCAACAGAGCAAAAGAAAGTCTGATCGTTGATTTTATCAATGAAACAGATTTGGACAGTATCGAAGAGAAGGCAAATATTCTAGATGCTTTTTACGCTTACGCTAATGAAAAGAAAACTGCTGAAGCAACGGAATTAATTTCCGAAGAAGGCTTAAATGAAGAAGCAGCAAAACGCTATATTTCCAATTCCTTAAAACGCGAATTCGCCAGCGACAACGGCATGGAACTGAACGAGCTCTTACCGAAAATGAGTCCACTAAATCCTCAATATTTAACTAAGAAGCAAAGTGTATTTCAAAAGCTCGTTTCCTTTGTAGAGAAATTTAAAGGAGTGGGTGGCCAACTCTAAATTAAAGTTCAATTCAGAATTGTAGGTCTTCAGAAGAAAGTGGATTTTTCTAATATACTTCTTAATGGATGTTTTTTCCGACTATTGTTTTCTGCAATTGTAATTAAATTTTTCCTGGAGGCGTCATAATATTTTAAATAACTTCATCCTTAGACCACTTCCAAAGGCTACCCAACGCCACAAAAAAAGCAATCCTTCTGAAAAACTGCTTTTTACCTCTAAATTCTAAAAACGACAACTCCATAAGAGGACCATAATGCTCTTGAAAAGCTATCGGAGTTTCCGTTCAAGGGGCTTTGATCTTCTGTCCTGCGGACAAGACGACCCGAAGGGAGGGAATAGATCGAAGCTAAAGGGTAGTTATTAGCTGCAGGTGTTATTTTGGTATAAATCCATTTCCAAATCCTGTGAATTTAATTTGGTGAATTTTGTTATAAATGTCACTTGGTGGTTCTTCGTTCTCTATAATAATAGTTTGTTTAATATTAGTTTTTGTCAAATATCTGTAAAAATTTAAAGCAAGGTTAACCTCAATTCCTTCACCATCAGCTTTTGGGCTTTTGTATGTAACTAAAGGAGAATCTAGAACAGGAACACCAATTTTATAAGATTTATCTTCCATAATTTCGTGTAACGCTATAATGTAAACAGCATAATAAATCGCTCTATATCCTTTCCCGTAATCACTTCTAAAACTATCTCCAATTTCAAATTCAAATACTTCCTTATTATATTTAACATCCTTATTTTCACCAATATCTTTTAAAATATCAGACATTTTACTGCAAAGCTTTGTTAAATTATCTGCTGTAAGAGATGGATAATTTGTTTTTCCACTTGGTATTGATGATTCTAATTCTTTAATACTTTGTGAGAAAGATTCTTTCTTTTTAATAATATCACGAATCCCTATTAATTGACTCTTTTTATTATTTAAAACTGATAATGTTTGTAAAGTTTTATCAAGTTCACTACCTATTCCTTCTTCTAGTTTAATTCTTACATCTACTATTTCTAAAGTAATTTTAGAGATATTTCTTTCCACCTCATTGTATTCGGCAATAATTAATTCTTGCGATATTTTCAGTTCCGTTAATAGGGAATTAATTTTTTGAATTTCAGATTCGCAAGAAGAAATAATTTGTTTTATATCTAATTGTTCTGCTTCAACTACTTGCTTACATGTAGGACAAGATGAAATACTTGTTTCAGACATAAAAAGACCAGATTCGATTGTAGATTTCAATCGTGAAATATCACTCAAATACTGTTGCTCTAGGATATAAGATCTTTTTTGTAATTCTCCAAGCTCATCATGTTTTTTTTGAAAGTCTAGAAAAACTATATTTTTGTCTTTGTATTCCGTTTCAAGAGATAAATACTCTTTTTTAATTCTATTAAAATTTTGAGTAAAATTGTTCAACGAATTTTCAATTTTCTCCAACTGTTCATCAATTTCTGTAATATTTATATTGGAATCAAGTTGAGAATTATTAATAAATTCATGAAGTAAATCAATTTTACCTTTTCTTTTTTGAATTTCCTCTTTAGAAATCTTCTTTTGAATATTACTATCGTCATTACCTGTTAGAAGAAATCTCAAAAGATTTAATTCCACAGTGTCATTAAAGCTATTAGAAATAATAGGAGATTTATTAGTGATAATGCGTTCTTCATCAATAAAAGAAAATTTAACAACATTTCTATATGATAAATTAACTGTATCTCCATTAGCATTTTTTCTTATTTTCTTATTATTTAGATTATTTAGATTTAAGAGAAAACTACTTATATTACCACTTGAGTTAGCACCGTATTTCCGTTTTAAAATCTCAGGCTCAGTATCTAATTTACTAATTTTTGATCGATATAATTTGTATGTATTTTGATTGGAGATTTCACTTTCTAATGTATATATTTGATTGTTAGATTCAATTTCTAAGAAAATGTTAGAATATCCTTTTAATTGAGGAATGTTTCTTAATTCTTTTGAAGAACCTAACATATAGTCAATGCAATCAAATATAAATGTTTTTCCTGTATTTGATGGGCCAGTGATTACATTTAGGCCTGACTTAAATGTAATGCTTGCATCTTTCTTATTTTGTCCTGTTAGACGTAATTCTTTAAAAATATATCCAGCCATTATTTTAAGATTGCAAGGTTAAATTCTGAGTGTGTGAGATTATTTTTTTTATAGAAAATATCCTTTAATATTGATTCATTTATAGATTCATATTTATTGAAAAACCAAGAGACACGTTTAATTAATTCTAATGTGTAATTTTCGGACAAGTTTTCCAAAAAAGGTGTGGAGTTTTCTGACGCTAAATATGTTATGCCATTTACATCATAGCTGATATCAATTAAACTTTTGTTTAATAAGAAATCTAAGCTATTTTTTATTAAATTTCTTCTGATATAAATTTCACTTTCTCTATATGGAACAGGAGCATGAATACTTTCAATAGCACTATCGAAATCTCCAGAATGAATAATTATATAATCAACGTAAATTAAACTTTGTAAACTAATTTTCTTAGGATATGCTTCATTAAGAATACAAAGTAATCTTAATCCAACTTCTAATGGATTATTAAATGGATTATTCTGACTCATTTTTCCAGACTATTTTTTTATCATTAACTAACTGATGGCATATTCCTTTTCTATCACTAACTATACTTACGGTAGTTAACGGATTTGAAGATAATTGAAGAGTTGAAGCAAGTTTTTCAGTCTCTTTTACTTTTTTAAAAGCATTATCGTGAAAGTCTTCTACCGTATCAACAATACCATTATAAATTTCATCTTGAAAATCTTGAAAAGTATTGATAGGTAAACTATCTCTATAAAAATTCCTTAACTGTTCGGCGTAATGAAAATTAATTCTTGCTCTATTGAAATGACTTTGATAATTTATATGTGTATCTAAATCTTCTTTTTTTAGAAATTTATTTTTTGACTCGTCTTCGTATGAAAGAAATAGTTGCTTAACATATACTAGTTCATTTGATTTAATTTCGTCTATTTCTTTTTCGTTTATTTTTGGTCTAGCTGGAAGCCCTCCACCAAATCTAGTAATATGATTAGGATGATTTCTGTGTTTTTCTAAAACAGTTTTAATATTAGTTTTCTTGAATATCTTAAAATCAAATTCTTCTACATACTTTAAAAATTCTGCTTCTAATTTTATAGTTTCAATTTTAGTAATTTTATTTTCACAATTATTTTTCCATTTTGCCTTGATTTCTTTTTTTAACAATTCAGATTTTTGAAACAATTTTGAAAGTGAAGTGCCACAGCCTTTAGGCGCAATTACAAAATAGTTTTGGGGAATTGGGTATTCTTTTTTGAATGTATAGTATAGAATTTTACCAATTTCGACATAAATGTCAGAAGGATATAGTGAATGATCATAATGTTTACATTGAAAACAATCCCATTTGTAATTTTCTTTATCTGGAGTTTCTATATAAGCAATTACATCTCGTCCATTATCATTTGCTCCACCAATTCTTTCGATTTCTATATACTCACTTCGAAGTAATTCTAAATATTCTTCCGTAAATAATTCCCATTCTTCAGGAGAAAATATTTCTATTCTTTTTAAAGGAACAATATTAGCTCCATTTGTAACTTCAAAGTTTGATGTAAACTTTTCTACTGACATTTTTATCTGATAGTTTGACGGTTATTTGGTTGACACCTACAGCTAACGGAAAAGGGCTTTGCGGGTAATTTTTAGAATATTTCTGAGAATTCCTTGAACCCCGCATCTTGCAAAACCCATGTTGAACTAAACCTCCGGTAGCTTTTCCCATTCACCGTTTTAGTAACTTTGTTTATATTAACCTTTTAAAAACTCATGAAATGGCTACAAAAAAATCTACAGAGGATTTAAGAACGAACAAATTCCTGAACGTGCCTCGAACGAAGTTAAAGGTTTTACCGAACTTCTGCAACCCTTCGAAAGAAATATCTCCATCCTGGGCAGAAGCAAGCGTACCTTCGACAATTATTCCCCTCACGTTGCAGCCTTAGCGCTTCATTTCGGTAAAGTCCCTACCGAATTAAACCCGGAAGACAATAAAGATTACCTTTTGAACTTCAAAAGCGATCAAATACCCTTTCTCATTCGTACTTTAAACATTCCGTTTACGGACTGCGGTTTTTGCTGAAAACCGAAGGCTTGCCTTATAGCTACCTCCATCTTCCCGCGATTCCAAAACTGAAAAAACTTCCCACTATTTTAAGCCGCAAAGAAATCTGGCGGATGCTTCAAAGTGCTGAACTCCTGAAACACAGACTGCTCATCGGTCTGATCTATGGCTGCGGACTTAGCCTTCATCCGCATTGCACTGCATTGTTTCCGGTGGAGGCACTATTAAACAGGAAAAATGGAAAGGCAAAGTACGAATGTAATCTCACCCAACCTTTCTCTACGGAATAACATTTGCGGGTAAGGGAAGCTGTATCCTACAACTAATAAAACCTCGCAGAAACCCCTTGCAAAGGCTCCTCACCCCATAAAAAAAGCAGTCCTTCTGAATAACTGCTTTGTATCTCTAAATCCTGAAAACGACATCTCCATAAGAATACCAAAATGCTGGCGAAAAGCTACCGGAGCGTCCGTTCAACGGGCTTTCATCTTGTGTCCTGCGGAAAAGATTCTGCGTTTGTTTTTACGGATGTCTTTTACAAACCTTTCGGTGCTTTTTTCTTAGGTGTTTTCATAATTAAATCTAATTTTTTTTTTGAAAACACTCCTTAAGCTTTTAGTATATTGTGTCCACTTTTTGCTGACGATTTACAGTTGCATTACAAGATGGATTCAGAGGCTTTTTATAAAATTTATATTGATAGAAAGGATACTCATAGTAATGAAAAAGCACAGAGTTTAAAATCATATTTAGAAAGAGATTATAATTATATTAGAATTTTATAAGCAATTCAATCTTAGGCAACTTCTTGATATAGCGAATAATAGATTAAGGAATGGCAAAATAAATTAGCTTCAATGGATATTAAAAAAACTTAAAAGATGAATAGAAGAATCTATCACCTAGACATTCAACCGATATCAAACAGTTAATTAAAGTAAAAACTTACATCAAATAAGTTCTAAATTATGATACTTAAAGAAAGTATTGAAATTGTGATTGAATTCAATTATAAAGAGTATGAAAATGGTTAAGATTTCCATGATTGTTTTTATTGGATTGAAAGTGCTACTCTTCATCTTGTATAATCTATTTTGTACAGTTTTGGTACAAGTTTAATAGAATAAATTTACATACAATAAATAATTAATTTTTATATAAATAATATTATGATTAGATGATAATATGTCGTTAATATTTGTAGATTTATATTTTACTTTTAATATATTTATAATTATCCAAACAATTTAATATTAGTTGAAATGCAACAAGACGCTAAACTTAACTTAAGTATAGAAAACCATTCCTTTTTCAATTATACCTTCGTTTCTAACAAACTTAATTTTATTAAGAACATTCGCTTAGAAAATACAGCTGAGGAAATCGAGAATATTAAACTTGTTATAAAATCAACATTCAATCTATTTGAAGATTACATAATTAATCACGATAAAATTCAAGAGAACGAAATATTAAATTTCACTGAGTTAAATTTTAAATATAACCTTCCCTTATTAAAAAGCTTATCAGAGAAAGATTTAGATAAAATAATTGTAGAAGTATTTAGCAACGAAGAATTACTAATTCAATCTGATTTTACGATAGAAGTATTACCAATTGATTATTTCGGTGGTCTACAGGTATACCCACACTTATTGTCATCCTATATTTTTCCCAACCACGATTTAATATATGATTTAAAAGCAGAAGCAATTAAAATACTTGAATCAAATGGGTATTTAACTCAATTTGAAGGATATCAATCTCAAAATAAAGAAAGAGTTCTACAAGTTGTTTCAGCTATTTATAAAACGATTCAAAACCAACAAATTGTATATAGTGCGATGCCAGCAAGTTTTGAAAAATCAGGTCAAAGAATTCGTTTAATAGATAAAGTTTTAAATAGAAAGTTTGGAAATTGCATTGATTTATCTTTATTATTTGCGTCAATACTAGAAGCTGTAGATCTTAATCCAATTATAGTTATCACTTCTGGACACGCATTTGTTGGGGTTTGGTTAGAAGATAAGCGTTTTGATGGAATGATTAATTTCGATGTGACTGCTCTAACAAAAAGAATGGCTAAAGGTATTAAACAATTAGCTTTAATTGAGACAACGAATCTTTGTAAAGGAAATGATATTCCATTTTCTCAAGCAATGGATAATGCCGAAAAACAGTTATTAGCTGATGATAATTTTATCTTGTCAATAGATGTAAAAAATACAAGATCCTATGCGGTGCCACCTCTATCATTTAAATCGGATATTAATCCCATTATTAGTAATCTAGATTTTTCAAACGAAACTAAGGATAATGAGGTAGATGAAGATTTTGATTTAGGAATTTCATACGATGATTTAGAATTAACAGATTTATCAAACCTAACTAAGCAAAAAATATGGGAACGTAAATTACTTGATTTATCGTTAAGAAATAATCTTCTAAACCTAAGATTCACTAAAAGCATGCTTCAGATAATCGATTTGAAGTCAAATCTTTTAGAGGATAATTTAGCAGATGGCAAAAGTTATATCATACAACCAGATAATAATCTTCCGATTACTAGACGATATAATGTTTATAATCCTCCTTTGCATTCATCAGATTCATTATTTAAACTTGCGGATGACGAATTTAATTATGGTCGATTATTGACTTATTATCATAATGATGATTTAGAAAAAATCCTTACAAACTTATATAGATCGTCTAAACAAGCAGAAGAAGAGAATGGGAAAAGTACATTGTACTTGGGGATTGGAATATTGAAATGGTTTGAACCTAAAAATAAATTCCAACCACGTTATGCTCCTATTTTATTAATTCCAGTAGAATTATCACGTAAGTCAGCGAATTCAAAATATACCTTGCGAAGTAGAGAGGAAGAAACAATGATTAATATAACATTGTTAGAATACTTAAAGCAAGAATATAAATTAAATTTAAACAGCTTAGAAACATTACCAACAGATAATTTAGGGGTTGATGTTCCTAAAGTTTTAGCGTTAATTAGAAATGCGGTAATGTCTTTAGAAGGTTGGGATGTTTTAGAGCAAACAGTATTAGGAATATTTTCGTTTAATAAATTAATTCTGTGGCAGGATATTTCAAAATATTCGGAAGAAATAGAGAAAAGTTCAATCGTTAAAAGCTTAATCGATGGAAAATTATCATCATCACTGCAAAGTGTTGAAGGGAATGAATTGGAGTTAGAACATTTATCTACATCTTCTTTAATTCTACCTATTTCAGCAGATAATTCCCAATTAAATGCGGTTAAAAACGCCAATGAAAATAAAACATTTATTTTACACGGACCTCCAGGTACAGGGAAATCACAAACGATTACAAATATTATAGCAGATGCATTAGCGAATAATAAAAAAGTTCTTTTTGTAGCTGCAAAAAAAGCAGCATTAGATGTTGTACATACTCGTTTAGAAAATATAGGTTTAGGACCTTTTTGCCTAGAATTACATTCTAATAAATCGAAAAAATCTGATGTTTTGCAACAATTTGAAAGAACTTTAGATGTTCCTAGATATCAAACGAATGAGAGTTTTATTGAGGAAGCAAATCGTTTAGATTTGAAACGTAAAGAATTGAATCAATATGTAATTAAACTTCATGAAAAAAATGCAATTGGGTGGAGTATTTATGATACAATTTCGTATTTAGAATATTATAAAATTCAATTTTCGAATGAGTTACGTGTAGCAATTAATTTTGATTTTTTAAATTTAAATAAATGGAATGAGTGGCAAAGTTGGATAACTGCATTTCATTCGGTAATAAGTAAAATTGGGATTCCAAATCAACATCCTTTAAAATATATCAAGAATCAAAATAATCAATTTGATTTAAAAGTAAATATAACGACAGCTATTCAAAATTTTTTGCATTCAAAAAGTGAAAAAGATATCCTAATTGTGAAGTATAATATAGAGGATGCAGAAATTGATAATTATTTACCAATCATAAAATTGATAAAAAATAATGAGATTAATACAGATTTAATTGATTTTGCCGTAGATGAATTAAAAAAGAGCCACTTAAATGATTGGGTAAAAATTAATGAGTCTATTGCTAAAACTTTAGATTCAATCACACAAGAATTTAATCCGAAAATTATTGATTTTAATTACGAAGTAATTCAAATTTTATGGAATCAATCAAAACATACGTGGTTTATTCCGAAATGGTTAAAGCAAAGAAAAGTTAAAGGTATTTTACAAGAGTTTTCTTCGAATAAAATAAATGATTCCACTCGTATAGATGAATTATTTTCTAATCTCGATGAACTAAAAAATCAATCAAAGAATTTAAAAGATGAAAAATTTAAAGTTTTTGACATTAAACTGGAGAAGTACAAATCAAGTAATCGAGTTAGTAAAGATAAAATCAAACAAGATCTAGAAAATGTAGAGGAACTTGTTGGTTTATCAAGTAAATTATCAAAAGATAATGCGATCGATTGGTTAAAGGAATTAATTCTAAATACTGAGTTTAAAAATGGTATTGAAAATGTAATTCATAAAATTGAAACAAACGAGACGAATAAAAGGTCGTTATTAAATTATTTAGAGCAAATTCCGAATGAAGATGAGTTATTGAATATTATAAAGCATATTGATGGCTTAGATGAATGGCTCAAATTTAGAAGTTATGAAAAGAAGGCGAATGAAATTGATACCAGCTGGTTTATTGATAAAATAAATGAAGGTGTAATTGATTCAAATAATGCCGAACAAGAATTTGAAAAAGTTATTCGTTTAAATCATTTTGTACAATCTATATATTCTTCTGATGAATTGAATCATTTTGATGCAGATATATATGAATCATTAATCAAACAATACAAAGAAATTCATCAACAATATACGGAATTATCTAAACAACAATTGGTAGCACAACTAAGTTCTAAAATTCCAAATCTGTCGTTGGAAGCGGCACAAAGTTCTGAAATTGGTATTTTACAAAAAGCAATACGAAGTAAAGGAAGAGGAATTACAATTCGTAGATTATTCGACCAAATTCCAACGTTAATTCCAAGGTTAAAACCATGTATGTTAATGAGTCCAATTTCGGTTGCTCAATATTTTGATGTAAATCAAGATCATTTCGATTTAGTCATATTTGATGAAGCTTCACAATTACCAACTTCAGAAGCTATTAGTGCATTAGCGAGAGCAAAACAAGCTATTATTGTAGGTGATCCAAAACAGATGCCTCCAACAAGCTTTTTTGCTTCAAATAAAATAGATGAAGAAAATATGGAATTAGAAGACCTTGAAAGTATTTTAGAAGATACTTTGGCTTTATCAATTCCATCGAATCACTTATTACGCCATTATAGAAGTAAACACGAGAGTTTAATATCGTTCAGTAATAAGAACTTTTACGACAGTAAATTGTTAACGTTTCCATCGCCAGACGACCTAAATCAAAAGGTAACTTTTGAACACATTAAGGGTTTTTATGATAAAGGAAAAACACGTACCAATAAAAATGAAGCCTTAGCCATTGTTGAATACATTAAAAAGCATCTTCAGTTAGGGAATAAGAAATCATTAGGGGTGGTAACTTTTAGCCAAGTTCAACAAGAATTAATTGATGATTTATTGCAAAAATTATTTCAAGATTACCCACAATTAGAGGAGTTTTCTATGCAAAATGAAGAACCGATTTTCATTAAGAATCTTGAAAATGTACAAGGTGATGAAAGGGATATTATCCTTTTTTCAATTTGTTACGGTCCAGATGAAGAAGGTAAAATCGCAATGAATTTTGGTCCTTTAAATAGAGATGGAGGATGGAGAAGATTAAACGTAGCTGTTACAAGAGCACGATATGAAATGAAAGTATTTTCAACTCTTAAAGGTGACCAAATTGATTTAAATCGTACCAAATCCGAAGGTGTAAAAGGTTTAAAAGAATTCTTGAATTTTGCTGAAAAAGGGAATTATAACTTACAGAGGAATAGCTTTCAAGCAAATAAAATCACGTTAATAGATGTGATTGAAAAGGCTTTAATAGATAATGGTTTACAGGTAAATAAATACATTGGAACTTCAAATTATAAAGTAGATATAGGTATTATTAATGCTGAGAATAATAAAGAGTATATTCTAGGGATTCTAGTAGATGGAGAGAATTACAACGATATTAATACAACGAATGATCGTGAATTATTAGCCCCTAATGTTTTAAAAGCTTTAGGCTGGAACATCTATCGTATATGGACTTTAGATTGGTTAAAGAACAAAGAAAAATGCATAGAGGAAATAAAGCAATTAATTATTGATATTCAAGAAAATAAATTTGAAGAACCTAATTCAATAGTACAAGAGATTCAATTGAAAGAAATTCCACAATCAAATCTTATAGTGGAGGAAAAAGCAGGAAATAAATTGATAGTGCCTTATCAATCTGCAGTTATTGAACCTATTGATTTTGCGAATTCAGAGTCCATCTATTATATGGAAAATAGACCTGTAATTCTAAATCAAATGAAGGATATTATAACAGTAGAAGCGCCAATTAGTAAATCTTTATTGTTTAAAAAGATTTTAAAATTATGGAATACTTCAAGAGCAGGTTCAAAACTGAATAATTATTTATCGGATATAGTAGTTTCAATTCCTGAAGTGGTAATAACTGAAGGTCATCAAGATTTTTATTGGGTATCAGCACAACAACCACAAGAGCTAAAAAATTATCGTGATAATATGATTGAAAAAAGAATTATCGAGGATATTGCTCCAGAGGAAATAGCTATTGCGATACAAGAAATTATGGATGCTAACATTAGTTTAAATAATGAAGATTTAATCAAATTAACTGCAAAAGCTTTTGGCTTCTTAAAAGTGGGTAATCAAATTGATAATATCTTAAATCAAGTAATCCTATCTATGGTTAAGCAAGATCAATTACTTCAAAATGAAAATAGAATTTCTGTAAAATAAAATGACAATCAACTTATACCATTCCATATCTATTATTTTTACAGAAAAAATATTTGATAAAAAAAACAAACCTTCACCTTTTATAACTTTTGTGTCAAGACAAATCGAAGGTTCACCAGATAGTTCGGATTTGAAATTCGTGACATATAAATAATATTAGAAGAGTTGCTTATTCACTCGATAGTGTAGTTTAATTATTTATAACTGTTAAAGTATAAAAACAAAAACAGCTGAGTTTATTATTAAGCATAACAAAAGATGTTACGATAGACTAGGTTATGGTCTAAAAATTGTATTAAAAAAGCAAACATTAAAACAAGAAATCATGGAGCCATCGAAAAAAAACAAACCTGCAACAATTGTGATTATAGGAATCGTGGCAATTGTTATTGCAATTATTTCTTATTTTATATTTCTTACCTTTTTCCCTGATTTGTTTCAAGACTTGCCTACCGGAGAACAGCAACCTATTAAAGAGTAACTAAATTTTTATATTGAGAACTAAACAAGTTTAAAGTTTTTACTCATTAAAAAGCCGTCCCAGTTGAATAGGACGGCTTTTTAAATAATAGGCGAAATTATAAAAATCAGATTCGTTAGTCGTGTCGATTTTCTAAATTTTTAAATTTCTCATAAGATGCTTTTAAACTGTGAAGTTGATCCTGAACTACTCTCGAACTTTCAGGGCATAAATCACCGCTATCCAAAGCCTTTTCGTAAGCTTCAACTGCTGCATTTTCGCCGAAGGTAACATTTTCTAAAGTTGATTCTGCATTATCGCTTGAAAAAGCATTTTTTACATCAATCCAAGTACGGTGTAGCCCTCCTGCTACGGTAGTTGAATCATCTGCATCTCCATTTCTTTCAGCGATTAAACTCCTAAGTTCTAGTCTCATTTTTTGCGACTGATCAACCATATTGGTATAATCTGATTTAAGATTAGGATATTTTTCCCACACCTTATCTTCAACTTTGTTGAAACCTTCAATTCGATCATTTGTGATTTGTAAAAGATCATTCAATGTTGATACTGTTGGATTATTCATAATATTTTATTTTTAGGTTACCTATAAAGAACCAATGAGTATGCCATCAAATTATAATATATGTTAAATTTATATATTGAGATTCATAAGAATAAAATGAAAAAAAAGAATTATTGGTAAAAAAAATGTATTTAGGACTAAATTACTAGATATTACAAAATATGCACTTCCTTACCTTAAAATAGGAAGCACTATCATCAATACGTCGTCGGTAACTGCATATAGAGGTAGTCCAAGCCTTCTCGATTATTCCGCTACCAAGGGTGCAATTATCTCCTTTACCAGAAGTCTTTCCTTGCAACTTATTGATAAAGGTATTCGCGTAGATGCCGTCGCACCTGGTCCAATTTTGACTCCCATGATTGTCTCATCTTTTGATGCAAAGAAAAATTCAGAATTTGGAAGTGATTCACCCATGGAACGTGCGGGAATGCCAAATGAAGTTGCTCCTTCCTATCTATTTCTTGCCAGTGAAGATTCTAGTTACATTAATGGTCAAGTGCTTCATCCTAATGGTGGAGAAATTATTAATGGCTAAATCAAAAATTCGAGTTAAATAATTAAGTTATGGTAGTTTGATACAAATTGTAGCCAAGTTGTTTTTATAACTTGTACAATTCATTTCTATATTTGCTATATGAAACTCCAGGCAATTATAAGAGAAACAGTTGAGCCAAAACAAGGAAAACTTCCGCAATCGGTCATCGTAGAATTTCTTGGTGACAAAGAAAAACAACATTTTGAAGTACTGTTTTATGATCTGGATCCCTATGATCTCAAAATACGAAAATGGGATACTTGGGAATTAACCATAAAATGGAAAAGTGAAATTTTTGTAGATTCAAAAACAAAAGCTAAATCATATTTCACGTATTTGGTTTGCAATAAGGCTGTTCCAATACATCAAATGGAAAAATAGCAGTAATAAGAAGTGCTAAAAGTCTATTTTCGTTAAATAAATATTTTTTCTGACTATAAGATTTCCTGGTATAATTATTGATTTTTTTTAGGTTCTAAATATATAATAATGTGTAATCGAGTTGATAATTACGGTATTTCCATTTCTGAAGTATCAGAGGAACTTAAAGCTGAAATTGTTGAAAATAATTATTATTATTCGCATGAAATAAATGCATTTCAACGACCTGCAATTCCTGTTGTATTAGAAAATGAAGGTCGAAAGATTACGCACGCCACATGGGGAATAAATAAAGATATTCCGAAAGATAAACCCGCAAAAGGAATTAATCTAACTGCTGAAAAATCTCATACATTCTATAAAAAAGTTGAAAATAATCGGTGTATAGTTCCCGTTACTGGATTCTATGATTGGATGCACGTTACAAATCCTGGAAAGAAGACGCCTTTAAAAGTTAAGCATAGGATGCACTGGAAAGATTGCGACCATTTTTATATTGCTGCTTTTTACGATATATGGGATAATGAGGAAATAGGTTTTGGGTTAGTAACAACAATTTCAAATTCATTAATGAGCGTAGTTCATAATTCTAAACTTAGAATGCCTATTTGTCTTAATGCAAAAATGGCTGATAAATTTTTAAATGACGAACCCATAGAAGAATTTACATTTCCTACCTTTGATCCAAAGTTGGTGGCTGTAAATTTAGAGCCCAATAAAATACCACAAACTCTATTTTAATGGTATAATTAATTTTTTAATCAGCGATATTTAGCAAGTAAATCCAATATGGATGTATATAGTTGGAAATTTTTCTAAAAGATGGACCGCTATTGAAAACTAAATTTCACGAGGATGAGCAGATTCAAAATATTTTAAAGAAACATCCTGAGTAATTTTATTCACTTACGAATTGAAAAAATTATTTGACCTCAGTTTTCAACATATTCTTGAAGATCCAGATTACACTTACTGTGATGCAATGGAGTTGATACGTTCTTGTGCTATAGAAAAAGACATTGAATTTGACGGATATTTTAAACAGCGGTGGAAGAATTCTGCGGATACTATTGTCAACTTTGATGAAGAGTATTTTGACGATCCTGAGCGCACGGAGTTGTACGTTTATTTATCTGCAATGGTAGATGAAGAAATTTTTAGTTTTCTAAATCAGGTTTATTTATTTTACGAACAGAGAAATCTTACCAAAGAAATAGTACAGGATAAAATAGAATATTTTACTAAAATTAAAGGCGTTAGATTTTAATACTGATTTATATAAATTGGTTAACAATAATTCTCTCCTATTTGATATCGCATATAAGAAAACACGTGCTAAAAGCAGGTTTTTATTTAATTATTTGTTATTTTAATCCACGGATCTAAACCACCTTTACATGGGCATCCTCTTTTTTGTAAAAGATGTCGTAACCTTTAGGACTTACTTTGTTGACAGTCGATATGTGATAATATCGTCTGGGACTAATTTTCCATCTTTACATATTCTAATAATTCATCGATAATGGCATGTACTGTAGACTGTCTCGCCTGTATTCTTAATCCTTTATTGAGTATTTGACCGACTTTAAAATTATCATAATTGTAGAGATAAACTCCAACAAAGGAAACCTTACCGCCTCTGCGAACTGCACTCATAGAAGCTTCTACCACTTTAATTGAACTTTTCTCCAAGTTAATAACTGCATTTGCTTTATCTATTAGATTTCAACCTGGTTCGAATCCTACAGCATCTATATATAAATCTGCACCACGAACATGGATCGGGTTTCATATGTGTTCAATTACATCTTTCCCATCTTTCCGCAAAATAGTTTCACACCCTCTTAATCTTTTAATTTGGTCAAAGCTATATTCTTGAGTATCTACTACAATAACCTGACCAGCATTTTTTAGAATAACACTTTTCGAGGCCCTACTATACTCATACCAATAGATTTTTAATTAAAAGTAGCTAATTTTTTAACCCAATAATCTATTGTTGATCTGGATATTTCATACGTTTTAGCAGAATGATTGATAGAAATCTGTCCGTTGGTTACTTTTTGAACAATTTGAAGTTTAATCTGAAGAGGTAATTTGGGGTAAGTTTTTCTATTAAATATTCAACCCCGCATTTTGCAAAACCTATGTTAGCAGAAGTCATAAAGATGATTTTATTAATTTGTAAAATATTTCTAATGACTTATACGACATATAAATAGAGAACAAAATTAATAAGACCTCTATTTTATTATAATATTCTAAAAATAATTTTATTTGTGTATAAATTAAGTATATAAATGGTGATAAACCTATAATAATAGTAACAATTACAAGTTTAAGTTCAGATATAAAACTGCCATTTAACTTATGCCTAAAATTTAAGGATTCAAAAAATGTTGGTATAAACAGTAGTTCTCTTAAATTTTTGTGAATTTTTGGATATCTTTTTATTTGTAAATTTCTTACTGTTTCATCTATAATTATATAATTCGTTAAATGAGATAGAATAATAAAATTTAAAAAGGATGAACAAATAGGAATTGTAAGTGAGATAAAATTTTTATTAGCTATGTTAAATTCAAAAACATTAAGACTATCTAAAATTTCATTTTGAATTAATATATGAGAAACTATTATTGTTAAATTAATAAGATAATATTTATTAATTCCTTCTAAAGAAATTTTTTGATTTTCATACAACATATTATTTAAATTATCGATTTCTTCATTGCTCAATTGGTCTTTTTCAATTGAGTTTTCAATTTCCGATATAAATTGTTTAATCGATTTTGACATTGGAAAATAGTATTGGAAACGATTTCTGCTAACGGAAAAAGTATTGGCGAAGTGCGGGCTAAAAATGAACTTCAGTTCAATTTTCGACCAAACGTAGCATATGCTTTTTCAATGAAACTAAATTACTAAAAATGGTGGAATTGAAAAGCATGAGCGTATTATTTTTTCTGCTTTTCAACTTTGCATTTTCCCCCGCATTTCGCCAATACAATGTTAGCAGAAATTTTATCGAAAAAACAGCTGATTAGAATGAATATGAGTTCTTAAAATGTTGTATGGTGATGAATTTTTATCTTCATAGTGTCCCCAAATTAAATTATTTATCCAATCTATAAAAATCAAATTTTGAACTGCTTTACTATCTGAAGGAATATCCACAAGTTTGGACGAAGAACCATGTGAAAAATATAGTTCAGTCTGCAAATAATTAATAAGTGTATTACCGGATTTAATTTTTACAGATTTGTTATCTCTTATTAAATTAATTACAGGAAATTGGTCTACTTCTTTTAACAAAGCCAATCTCATCATATAATTGTAAATCAAATTATTATCCGATTGTATATGTGGCTGGACATTTTCCTTTTGGACTGTGATGTAAACAATTTTAATATCTGGATGCTTTTTTAACAAGTTTACAGTTTGTCTTGCTACAAATTCTTTATCTGATTGACTTAAAGAACTTCCTTTTACTTCAGTTCCCGGTGTAGCTTTTATTCTAGAATAGACTTTAGAAACAATTCGCTTGAGTAAATGCTTTTTTTCAGATGGACAAATAACGAAAGCAATCGTCATATATCTACTTGAACCGCCTCTTCTAAATGGAGCTGTAAACTTCCATCCTAAATCACCACTCTCATCTAAATATACATTAATTGCCATAAAAGAAAAAAGGCAGTCCCTGAAAGAGGTGTATTTAGAATACACTTATGACACTTATCACTCTTTATTCAGGATTTACCCGCCAATTATTGTGCAAATGTAATAAATAATTATTTAAAAAACAAATAAAAACTTCTGCTAACATTGTATTTGCAAAAGGCGGGGTTGAAGTTTTAATAGAAATACCAGTTGCATTTAGTCGCAACTTGCCTTTCATATTGTATTTTTTTTAATTTAACAATCTGAAAAAGCAATTTGCTTCGTTCGGTCGAAATTGAACTTGCAGTTAAATTTAGCCCGCCCTTCGCAAATACTTTTTCCGTTATCTGCAGGCTATTTTATTTCTTTGTGATTTTTTCAATTAATTTCAAATTGTGTTTTATTTCTTTTAACTCGTTTGAGTCTTGTTCATTTGGTGTTGTAATTTTATATAATTCTATAGCTTTTAGGAAATCGTTTTTTGCTGGATAAAATTTATTTAAATTTAAGTAAGCAATTCCACGAGAATAAAAAAGCTGATAATGTGGTTTTGTAATTTCTTCTTTGGTTGCAAGTTCTATAACTTTTTCAAGGTCAGAATTAGCTTTTTGGGTAAACTGATTCCTTAACTTTATTGGCACATTACTGTCTGCTTCAAGTTCAAGGTACGAAATAGCTCGATTTCTATAATAAATGTATTCTTCAGGTTCTGCAGTTATACAAATTTGATAATTCTCAATAGATTTCGACGCATTTTTTAAATTGCCATAACCAATTCCCAAAGTATTATATGCAGGATAATAAAGATTGTCGAGTTCTACTGCTTTATGAGCATATTCAACTTGTTCTTTATATTTTCCTTGTCTCCATTTTGAAGCCGCGATTAATTCATAAAATTGTGGAATATCTTTATTACTTTTTAAAAGCTCTAGACAGAGATCAATTGCTTCTTGATGTTTACCTCTTAGATACAAAATTTCAGCTTTATAAAACTGCTCTTTTTCTTCATTGTCTAATTCTTTATCTGCGTTATTTTCTAACAAGAATTCATTATTGGTTTCAATTGAGGTTTGAAAAGATGTTAACAGTTTGATTTCTTCTTTTTCTTCAACTTCTTTCATATAAGAGTTCATTTTTTCGGTATTTATCTCCAATAAGTTTTCAGCCTTATGTGAAATATTTACAAACTCATCCTTAAAAAGTGAAACAATATTTAAATCATTACTTAGAATAATGTTTTCAAAATTATTTTTTTCAGCAGTTAAAGTCCAGTTGTATGAACCTGAGAGGACTAATCGACTGTCAATAATACAAAATTTATTATGCATAAGATTTGGGAATCGAGTTATTTTAACTTCTATACCGCTGTCAATCATTTCTTGGAAATTTATTTTTTTGTTTTTGAAATTAATTATATCATCACTCAAAATAATTTCAACTTTAATGCCTTTTTTGTGAAGTTCTTGTGCAAGGTTTGATAATTTTGGATTTGTAAACCAAGCTACGGCAATCTGTAAATTTCGTTTAGTTTTTGATAAATTAGATAGAATTACATTTTCAATTTTAGAAAAATAAGCAGTCGTCATTTTTTGCGGTATTTTGTATATTATCCTGAAATAGTTGACACATTTTTTCAGTTTTTTTGTGGTTCTAAATTAGGATTTTTTTTCGTTTGTAGGATTTATATTTTACATTTTCTTTGAGGT
>JBJZOS010000011.1:0-77018 GCA_046269235.1 Chryseobacterium sp. TY3 | reverse complement strand
CCTGCTGTTTTTCTTTCTAGTTAATATTATCAACTAATTTACTTCCTTAATTATCCTAATGCAAACTTACCATGGAAATTGTGTTTTCCCAGAAACAGTACAACAACGCCTTCAAGAAATTGGAGAATGGATGCGAAGTAATGGTGATGCAATTTATGGAACAAGCCAATAAAATCTTATTCAGAAGGAAAAATTAGGTTGACACAAGAAGTAAATTCCATATACGGCATTTATTTATTGGATGAAAATGAAACTCTTCCCGAAAAGATACTTTTCAGCGCGCCTAAGGAAGTAAAATCCTTACAAATATTATGAAGTAATGCTAAAATTTCATTTAAAAATAATGAAAAACTCGAAGTTTTGCTACCTGAAAATTTATCCTATAAAATGACTAAGTTTTTAAAATTGGTTAAAAGAATAGTTCTACTAATGTATACCACATCGCAGAAGTGAAAAAGCCAACGATAATGCTAATTCCGATGATGAGATTGGTGAGTTTTGTATTGAGTCGGAATTGTTCTGCAATAATGCTGGAAGTTACCAAAGTCGGCATTGCCGCTTCAAAAATGCTGATTTTGGCAACATCTCCTTTGATGTTAAGAATAAGAGCCAAGACAAAAACAATTGCGGGAGCCAATATTAATTTATACAACAGCGATGTAGAAATCTGAGGCATCAATTTTTTCCAACCATTAAATTTCAATTGAAGTCCAACGGAAAATAATGCTAAAGGTCCAACTGTTGCAGCCAATTTATCGAAAAAAGGTTCGGCAAACGTTAAGTCTACCACTTGAGAAATTGCTAAAGCTCCAATACAACCAAGAAATGGAGGAAATGTAAATAATCTTTTCAGGATAAATTTTGCGCTGATATTTCCAGACTTGCTGCCACCTTTCAACGCAGAAATAATTCCTAAAGTTGATAACGCCAAAAACATTGTTTGGTCGCAAATAATGGCAATGCTTAATAAGCCTTCCCCATAAAAAGCCATTATTAAAGGAAAACCAATGAAAGATGTATTACTGTAACCGCTTGCTAAATCTAATGTACTTTGCGAACGTCTGGAATAGCCTTTGTATTTGCTGTAATATTTCATGAAAATACCACTTCCAACCGCAATTAACAATGTTGAAAAAATCGGAAAAAGCATTTCTGTTGACCATTGAACTTTCGGTAAATATTTAAACGAAACTGCAGGAAGCGCCAAATACAGAATCCAAGTATTGATACCTTTGTGTGCATCGGGATGTATAGATTTTGTTGCTTTGAAAAGCATTCCTGCAATAATACACACCGCAATCAAAACAAAATTTACCATTTCTTTTTTTAGTTTATAAATTGCAAAGTTACAATGCTTGAAAAAACTATAAAAAAGTCTTTAGAAATAATTGAAAAAATGTGTCGAAAGTCAGGTTTTAGAATCAAGAATCAGGAATCAAGAATCAAGAGGTTCTGCATTACATCATCTCAGATTGTTTGTGTTGCTTTATCTCGCTTTATTTTTCTAAAACCTAAAACATAGCTCTAGGGTTTTGATAAGATGATTTTTTCTAAAGAATTCTGTAACATTTCAGGAAAGTTTAGACTAATTTTATAGATTCAAAAAAAATCAATAAAAAAGGACAAACTTTCTACGGATTAGAAATCCCTAGCCACGATGGAAGCGGCATCCTTTGGGTTGGAGTGAGGCGACGGAGCGCAGCGGAGTTGTCCGAGCGACAAGCCCAAAGATACAGCGGACAGCGTGATAAAGCTCCTAAAAAATAAAATTATGCTAAGAGCAGAACATATCAAAAAAACGTACAACGCGGGAAAAAAAGTTGCTTTGCAAGATTTCAGCATCAGCGTTCCTACCGCAAGCATTTATGGCCTTTTGGGTCCTAACGGCGCAGGAAAAACTTCTTTTATCCGTATTATCAACCAAATTACACAGCCCGACGAAGGTCAAGTGTGGATCAACGATCAACCGCTTCAGCCTGAGCACATCAAACAAATTGGGTACATGCCCGAAGAGCGTGGACTTTATAAAAATATGACGGTAGGCGACCAACTTCTTTATTTTGGAGAATTAAAAGGTATGACGCGTCAAGATGCTTTAGAACAGGCAAAATACTGGTTTGCGCAATTGGAAATCGACCAATGGTGGAAGAAAAAACTAAGCGAACTTTCTAAAGGTATGGCGCAGAAAATACAATTTGTGGTAACGGTTTTGCACCGCCCAAAATTGTTGATTTTGGATGAACCATTTTCTGGTTTTGACCCTGTTAATGCTAACTTGATAAAAGATCAAATCCTAAAACTTAAAGAAAACGGAACGACGATTATCTTATCCACACACCGTATGGAAAGTGTTGAAGAGATGTGCGATTATGTGGCGCTAATCAATAATTCTCGAAAAGTCTTGGACGGAAAAGTTTTTGATGTGAGAGAGCAATTCAAACAAAATATTTTTTCAGTGACTTTGTCAGATTTTGATAATTCTAAATTCGAAAACTTCCGCAATCTGCATCAATTGCAAGATGTTAAAGAAGAAAATGCGTTGGTATCTTTTGATTTTGAAAACGTTGAAAACAGAAATCTTTTGCTCCAAGATCTGATGAGCATCGGAAACCTAAGAAGCTTCAACGAAAAAATACCAAGCATGAACGAAGTTTTCATCAACGCGGTGAAATCTAATTAATCTGCACTAATTTTTGACTAAATGAAAAACATTATACTTATCACTAAAAGAGAATACTTGACGCAGGTTAAGAAAAAATCTTTTATTATCTTGACGATTTTGGCGCCTTTGCTGATGATTGGTTTTGGCGTTTTGGTGGCTTTTATGTTCAAAGCTAACGAGTCCGAATATCACTTTAACGTCATTGACAAAAGTGGCATTTTTACGAAACAACTAAAATCGACTAAAGACATAACCTACACTTTCGTGCCCGAATCTACAGAACTTGCGCTGACAAGCACTTTAAAGGATATGGAAGGTATTGACGGATTGCTGATTATTCCGAAAGTTGAGGAACAAAATTTTAACGCGTTGGAAACTTCAACCAAACTTTTGACGAACAAAAAAATCGGAATGGATACCAAATCTTCGATAAACAGTGATCTAAGCGACATTCTAAAAAAGGAGAAAATCAAGCAACTGGGACTTTCCGAAACGCAAATTGTGGATCTTAATTCTGGTTTCAAAATCACAACACAAAATATTGCCGAAGATAACAAACCTGACAACGACATGGCTTTCGGCATCAAAACTGGATTAAGCATGGTGTTGGTGTACGCCACGTTTATGTTCATTATCATCTACGGCGTTCGCGTGATGCGAAGTGTTTTGGAAGAAAAAAACAACCGCGTTGTGGAGATTATCATTTCGTCGGTTAAACCTTTCGAATTGATGATGGGAAAAATAATCGGTGTAACATTGGTTGCCTTAACACAATTTATTATTTGGATTGGGATGTTTGTCACCTCAGCATTGTTCCTAAACACAGGATTTATGGCGATGCAACAAAAGATGCCTGCAGAAGCTAGCGAAACCATGAACAAAATGGACATTCAACAGATTATCGGACAGGTATCTCATACACTATTAGATATGAATTTCGGATTGATTATCGCTGTCTTTATCGTGTTTTTCCTTTGTGGATACATCTTCTATAGCTCGATGTATGCTGCAATTGGTTCGGCTGTTGACAACGAAACAGAAACACAACAATTCACTTTATTTGCCATCATGCCGCTAATGTTGGGTATGTATGGAAGTTTCACGATTTTCAATAATCCAGATGGACCTTTAGGTTTTTGGTTATCGATTATTCCGTTCACATCGCCTGTTGCAATGGTTGCAAGAATTCCGTTTGGTGTTCCGGTATGGCAGATTTTATTATCAATTTCGCTGCTAATCGCTTCTACTCTTTTTATGGTGTTTGTTGCTGCAAAAATCTACCGAATTGGTATTTTAATGTACGGAAACAAAGCCACAGCTAAAGAACTTTGGAAGTGGATTCGTACTAAATAATATTTTGGTCGTGCCCTCAAAAAATAGGAGGGGCGACCAAAAATATGTGAGTTTAGTTAGGCTTTTATTAAATAAGATTTAGATTTAATTAAGTTTAAAATTTCTTAAATTATTTTCATGTATTATAGGAATTATTGTTAAATTCGTTTGTACTACACAGCGGAATTGAATGTGGAAAAGCGGATTTTATCTAAACTGTTTTTAATAACGTTTTTGTTGATTTTACAAAAAGTAGAAGGACAACAAAACCTATTATTTTCAAATGATATCTATAGCGGGATTAGTGCAAGCTCGCGGTCTCCAACACAAACTTATCTTAACCCGAATCCTTGGGATGTCCAAATAATTTCTGAAGATATTAAGGTTTACAATGATTACGCATATATTTCAAAAGGGAATTTATTGGGGTTAACAAAAGGGGACATTGTCGCTGCTGATACTAAAGACGGAGTAACAGGCGCTAGTCAAACCTACATTTTAGATTATTACAATAAGGACGTAGCTAAGCTTTTCTTCAATTCTGATGTATTGGGACCGTCCTTTTCTTTCAAATCAAAAATCGGGGAAAACGATTTTAATATTGGACTTTTCACTAGACTTAGAACGCAAACGTCAGTTATCGATTTTGACAATTATTTTAGATTTCAGAATCAAAATTTGTCACGACCAACAGAATATGCTGTAAATCCGTTCAAAACCAGTTTTATGAACTGGGGCGAGTTGGGATTAAATTTCGCAACAGAGATTTTTCTACAGTCAGATTACAAGTGGGTTTTTGGTGTTAATCTAAAATACGAAATTGGTTTTGATGCTTATAATCTTCAGAATAATAAGGATTTATATCTAAGCACAAAAGTTAATGCGGAAGATCGAAACCAGACAACAGCTACCAGTTACGACATTGCTGCAAGCTACGTAACCAATTATAATTTCGAAACCAAAAAATATGATTTTAAGCAACAAGGAAGTGGTTTGGGCTTAGATTTAGGCTTAAGTTTTATTAATAAATTTTCTGATTCCGAGGCTTATGATCTTAAGGTAGATTTTAATATTTTGGATATTGGTTATGTTAAATTTAATGGTGAAAATCATGTGTTATCGGCGATACAAAAATTTTGTTAGATGATAATTTAAATTTTAGTAATACCAAGTTCAAGTCGATTAAGCAGTATTTAGGATTGTTAAGCAACGAAGTCTATGGTGATCCCAATAAATCTCATATTTCTGACGGTTTCAAAATCGGGCTGCCAACAAGTATTCATTTAGCTTTGAGTAAAAATATAAAACCGAATCACTATTTAAGCTTTAATTGGATACAACGTACACCAATTTTTGAAAATAGTCTTAAAAGAATTAATGCTTTTTCAGCAACTTATTCAGTTCAGAAAACTGCAATTGCATATGGTTTTTCGACCTCTTTGAATGATTATAAAAATTTACAATTTGGCGCTTATCTACGTCTTGGTCCGCTTATTTTGGGAAGCGAAAATATTTTTCCACTCTTTTTTAATCATAAAAAATTACACGCCGCCAATTTTTTTATAGGATTAAAGCTGTATACATTTTGGGATAACGACTTCAAAAGACATCGACGTGCAAAATGTAACTGTGACTAAGTAAAGCTAAAATCGCCATCGCCATCTGCGAAATCATATTGAAAATCGTCCTCAAGTTCTTGTTTTAGCGTTTTGGTGATAAGGTAATTTCTTTTGAAATATCTTTTGTATAAAGCTTTAACCGTGTGTCCTTTTGCTAATTCTTCATTAAGTTGATCGTCATAGATGGTCATCATTTTCACTTTGTAATTTTTGATAATGGCAGAAAGTGACATTGCAACTTTCGATATATCGTCCGCAAAATAATAAAGAACTTTAAGATGCGAATTTCGGATAGAACATAAAAAACAAGTTTTCAAAATACCGTCTTCATGAAGCTTTACCCAAAACATTTGATAGGATGCAGAATAAGATGAAAACAAATAATTTGGCTGCTCTTTTTGGGTAGAAAGCCACGGATGTTTCAAGATCCATTCGAAGTCTTTTGAGCTTCTGTGTAATGGATTTTTTTCTTGTTTATCAATGAAAGTTTTTAATTCGTCATCCCAATTATAAGCGATAGAATAATTTAATTTTGATGATTTTGAAATATAAGGAATGACAGGATTTATTAATTTGTCAAATCTTAAAATCCACTTTTTGTTTCGATTAAAAACTTCTTTTTTTGCAGGTAAAATTTCTGCAAGATTGGATTTAAAATAATATCGAACGGCTTGCTTAGGGGCGAGATCGTCAAAAAGACCTATCTTTTTATAAAGTCCATGCGCACTATCCGTGAATTCGGTGATCATCATTCTTCCATTGTAAGCAGCTTCGGCCGCGTATAGGAGTTTTTGCGCAATTTGTTTGCCGCGATGTTTTTCGCTGACGTATAACGTTGAAAACCATCCGAAATGCAAAACTTCGCCGTTTGCTTTTGCGATGTCATCTGGCAAAATCCCGAGATAACCCGTAAGTTCCTCGCCTTCGTAGGCTAAAAATAATAAAATGTCCTCGTCGGTTGCACGAGGATTGGCGATGTGCGAGATTTCACGAAGTTCAGAAATTGGCGCAAACTCAAACTTACTAAAGGCTTCTGAAGTTGTAAATCCTTTAAGTTGTTTTTTGTTAAGTCCGACAATTTCTATCACAGTTTTCAATTTTAAACAAATATAACAAACTTGCTTTTTAAAACGAAACTAATCATCGGAAAAGGCTGATGACTTCTAATCAAATTCGTTGCTTGCCAATTAATTTCAGAAAGTTGTAATAGATGATTTCGTTTTTGATGACTTGTTTTGCTGAATAATTTTCGACTTCCAAGGGAATTCTTTGCAGGTTTTTGAAGCGCGAATCGAGCTTAAGGCCAGCGGCGCCAAAAGTGTATCGAAGTTGTGGATTGGCTTTAGAAAGAGTTTCGAAAAAATCATTTTTTACCCGAAAGTCCGTGAATGGAAACGCAAACGAATCGTTATTTAATCCTAGATTTTCTAGAAAATCCAAAGATTTTTGCGTGTTGTCGAGTTGCGCATCGAGAGTTAATTCGTGATACAAAGGATGATCCCAGCCGTGCGACGAGATCCCAAAGCCATCTTGTTTTAATTTTAATAATTCAGGCGTCGTGAGATAGACTTTATTTTGCGCTAGATAGGTTTTAAAATCGATGTTCAAAAAAGTTGCAATCTCATCCAGAAGATTTTGATTTTCAAATTTAATGGAAAGAAGATTTTTTTTGATATCCGACACAACTGGATTTAGTTGTAAACTTTTAAAACTTGAAATCTGTTGTAGAAGATCTTTATTTTCTTCAATTTTTGAAATCAAAAGACTTGCTTTACACCGCCACATGAGGTCTTTATTATCAATAAATTTGGGATTGATAAAGTTGATCGCGTAGATTCCTTTTTGTTTTAAAATAGGTGCGATGACATCATGGAAATCAGAATAGCCATCATCAAAAGTCAATAATAGTTTTGGTTTTCCTGTTTTATTTTTGCTTGTTTTTCTTTCTAAAAAAGTCTCCCAATCGATAAAGTCAAAAGCTTTAGAAAGCTCGTCCACATCTTTAATAAAAGTTTTCGAACTTCGATAGGGGAAAAGGTGTTGGGCATGTTTTAGCTTTTCGTCACTTACGCTGTGATAGACAATAACTAGATCTCGGTAAGGAGGATACTTTGCAAGTGTCTCCAAAGAAAAAGAACTCAAAAAAATTGAAGCCGATTTATAAAAGATAGATTTTGCGCTCACTATAAAAAAAAACATTGTCAAAGCTTTCGCCTTGACAATGTTAAGAAAATATTATCTAATACTTGTAATCGTATTTTAAAAACTATTTAATAATTTTCATTTCGTTAAGAAGCCATTTAGCATCTGCAAATTTATCAACGATAAACAAGATGTATTTGGTGTCCACCATAATGTTACGACTGAATTTCGGATCATAGTTGATGTCACTCATTGTGCCTTCCCATTGTCTGTCAAAATTAAGACCAACCAAGTTACCATAAGCGTCTAAAGCAGGTGAGCCCGAATTACCGCCTGTTGTATGATTGGTCGCTGTAAAGTTAACAGGGACGTCGCCAGTTTTGTCCTTGTAGATTCCGTAATTTTTAGTATTATAAAGACTGATCAACTTTTTAGGAACGTCAAATTCGTAATCTCCAGGAACATATTTTTCCATAACGCCAGCTAGGTTTGTCTTGTAACCGTAGCTAACAGCATCGCGAGGATTAGAGCCTTTTACTTTTCCATAAGTTACACGAAGTGTTGAATTAGCATCTGGGAAGAATTTTCTGTCTTTATCCGTTGCCATTTGTTGTGCCATAAAAGTCTTTTGCAAGGCATCGATCTCAGCTTGTAGACTTGTAACTTTGCTGTGTGTTGTGCTAACATAAGCGCCTTTAATATTGTTCCAAAGTTGGATTAAAGGATCGTTTTTCAAAGCTTTAACAAGGCTCGCTTGGTCAGCAAATACTTTGTTGATGTCACTATAAGTTGTTGCGCCGTTTACATGGGCTTGGCCTGTGATAATCGAGTTTTTAGCATAGTTTTCTAGTACGGCAACATTCGCTTTTGCATCTTTAAACTTTTCTAAACCACTTGGTAAAAACTGAGGTGCAGATTTAGTAGCATACAAGGCCAAAACTTGAGCCGTTACTTTGGCGTCCAAATCGCTTTCATAATCTTTGTAGATATCTGACAATCTGGTTTTGAAACCGTCCAAAGACTTCACATTGAAAGTCCCGTTGTCAACAGCTTCAACATAGCTAGAGAACAAACTTGCCAAGGCTAGCGTCTCAGCATTTCGTGGTAATTCAGAATAATAAGCTCTGTTAAGGGCGTAAGGTGCTTGTTCGTTATAAGCTTTGTTTAATCCGTCAATTGTTGCTTTTATTTGAGGGTTTTTCGAAATCAAAGATTGCTCGTATTGTTGTTTTTTACCAACTGCATTTGATTTTTTAAGACCTTCGACCTCGCCAATCCATTTTTTCCAAGAGTTGGCGATACGCGCATATTTGGAAGCGTATTTAATTCTTGTTGCATTGTCTACTCTCATTTTTTCGTCAAGAACTTTCAAGGTCACATCGCGCACTGAAATCATTGCAGGATCGGTATCGTTCATGATTTTTTCTACAGCAATAGCTGGAAGATATTCGGTTGTTCTTCCTGGGAAGCCAAATACAAATGTGAAATCATTCTCTTGTTTATCTTTGATAGAAATCGGCAAGAAGTGTTTTGGTTTGTAGGGCACGTTATCTTTCGAATATTCTGCAGGCTTGTTATTTTTGTCAGCATAGATTCTAAACATTGAGAAATCGCCTGTGTGGCGTGGCCAAACCCAGTTGTCAGTATCGCTTCCGAATTTACCAATGCTTTGCGGTGGTGCGCCAACTAGACGAATGTCTTTGTAGGTCTCGATAACGTAAGCATAATATTTGTTACCGTAATACATCGATTTTACAATAACTTTTTGATAGTTTTCAACTTTTTGGGAAGTGATGTAGGCCTCTGTATTTTGTTTAACTTTCGCATCCAGAGCAGCGCCAGTTAGTCCATCTGTACCAGTCAAAATCTGGGGTGTCACCTCTTTGATGTCCGCGATGAAGTCTACAGTTACGCCAGGATTTGGAAGTTCTCCTTGCATATTTTTAGCCCAAAAACCATTCGTTAAAAGATCATTTTCTACCGTCGAATGTGACTGAATATTATCATAACCACAGTGGTGATTGGTCAATAATAAACCTTGCCCTGAGATAACTTCGGCAGTACATCCACCATCGAACTGTACCACAGCATCTTTGATGCTCGCTTTATTAGGGTCAAAAATATCTTTTGCAGAGATTTTCATACCCAAATCTTTCATTTCCTTTTCATTAAGTTCTGTAGGCATCCACATACCGCCGTATTGTTGGGCAAAAGCCATTGCGGCAGGTAGTAAGATTGCTGATAATAGAAGTTTACTTTTCATTTCTTAGCATTAAAATTGAGCCAATTTACGCATTTTTATCGGAACAGAATTTTATATACTTTGAAAACTAAATTGTTTTTTAAGAACTAATCCCACTATCGGCTATATTTTTAGTCTTGGCGCTCAATATACATTGCAGATTATGCTCGATAAAACAAAAAAGAATTAATATTAAAAGTTAGATGTTTTAATTAAAAAAAACGACATTCGTTTTATCCAGAGTGTCTCGAAACAGGAAGTTCTCAGCATTAAAAATTTATACTTTCAACACATTGAAACCCGCTGCTCGACCGACTGCGTTGGAGCCAAACCTATTTTTGAGATAATCCATGCTTTGATAGAGGTTGATTAGCTCTTCGGTATCTTCAAATAAATCCATTTGATGTTCACCGTGAACAAGATTCGTAAACCGAAGTCCGACCAATCGCAAACGCATTCTTCGGGTATATAATTTCTCGAAAAGATCCAAAGCAACCCTCGACAAAGTATGATCTACAGCCGTATAAGCGACTCTGCATTGTTTGGTTTCGGTATCGAAATTGGCGTAGCGAATTTTCAAAGTTACAGTAGAAGTCAGCCATTTTTCTTTCCGAAGTTGATATGCTAGTTGCTCTGCCATACCAGATATTAAACCTTTTATAGCTACAATATCCATGGTATCGTTGGTGAATGTTCGTTCTGTGGAAATCGATTTTCTCTCAGAATAAGGAATTACGGGATTTTCATCAATTCCATTGGCTTTTTTCCAAAGTTCGGTACCGTTTTTACCAATCATCTGTTGAAGCACATGCACAGGCATCTCCGACAAAGTTTTTATCGTTCTAATACCAATTCTTGACAGTAATTGGAATGTGACATTTCCCACCATGGGAATTTTTTTAATCGATAAAGGATTCAGAAAAGCTTTTACTAAAGCTTCTTTGATTTCCAATTTCCCTAGAGGTTTAGCTTCTCCAGTTCCGATTTTAGAAACGGTTTTGTTGGTAGATAATGCAAAACTGATAGGCAAACCAGCTTCTTTTTTTACTGCCTCCGCAATTTCTGTCGTCCATTGATAGCACCCGAAAAACTTGTCCATTCCAGATAAATCAAGGTAAAATTCATCAATGCTCGCTTTTTCCATCACCGGAACTTTTTCTTGAATAATTTCGGTTACGAGGTGTGATAAATTAGAGTACAATTCTTGATCTCCACGGATAATTTTTGCATCGGGACAAAGTTTCATCGCCATACGAATAGGCATTGCAGAACGCACCCCAAATCTACGAGCTTCATAAGAACAAGACGCCACCACACCACGATCGCCACCACCGATTATCACAGGGATACCATTAAGTTTAGAATTGTTCCGTCTCTCGCATGATACAAAAAAAGTATCCAAATCCATATGTACAATTGCACGATCCATCATTAAGTTGAAAATTAAATTTCAAAATTAGTATGTTTTATATCTATTAGTGAAATGATTTTAGATACAAATTGTAACAATATTGGTTTTGTCCGATAACATGCGCTTTCTGAGGAGCTAGCAAGAGATTTCGCAGCGAAAAGTAGCCGTTTAGCTGCTCATTAACCGTATTCGATATGCAACTATGGTGTTTGCAGAAATATATTATCAAAGAAATGGTTTTGTAGGAAGGGCAGGTGTTACTAACGGCCGACTTAACCAAAATGCTACCGGCGCAACAAGCCCTTCAGCCAACGCAAAAATTGGTTATGACAAGCAAGTTAGCAATGATCTGAGAATTCGTCTGAAAGGTTCGGTTTATAATACGGCGCAAACACAGAGATTAGATTTCTATGAGGGTGACAGAGCTGGTTTTAATATTGTTATGTAATTGGAAATGTAATAGTTACATCTTGTGCTAATGTCAGGTCTGGACAAGTGTTTTGTACGACGGAAAAATCAATGGCCTAGTTCTAGAAGCGGCTATTTCATTCTAAATAATTGATAGTTTATATTGTTTGTGTTAGAGGTAAGATTAATTCTCGGACAGCTTCCTTCTTTTATTTTTTATTAAAATGAAACGTTTATACATTTTTTCTTTTGCTGATTTGATGATATTCGGACAGCAATATTTTATTGAAATAAATGGCTAAACCAACATCAATAGCTTCAAATGTGTTAATGACATTTCTAATGATAGCAATAATATCGATTTTAGCAAAACACAACTTCCCGAACTCGAAATTAAAGTCATTGGATTCGATTGTAAAAACCCAGTTATGACCGACGATTTCAAAAAAATAATTTCTGAGAAACAATATCCGAATATGTATGTTAAGTTTTTGAAATTTTCTAAAGCTAATAACAATCAATATTTAGCGAATGCTGAAGTCAAAATAATGGACAAAACTCAGAAGTATCAAATTAATTTTTCAAACCAAAATGGAAGGATAAACGGCAAATGCATTGTAAAATTCAGTGACATCCAAATCATGCCTCCGAAGAAGATGGGTGGCGTTGTAGTTGTCAAAGACGATAGTTTTTTGATCTGAAGCTTCGTTGCTTTGGGGAGTATAACAAGGTCATATAAGCAGAAAATTTAGCTTAAATTAAAACTTGTGTAAAATTATATTATACAAGATTTGGTCTTATTCTTTAATGTTTTTTATTCGATTTACTATCTTATCTTACTTTTTTCCATAACTTTGATGTTAATATTTTTTTGAATTTTTGATGAAAATATTTCATAGTTTTGGCTATCTAATGCTTTGTTTAAATACCTTGTTTATTAGTTTTCTAAGGGACCAAAACATGGAGAATTTTGTGAAGAAAATTTATTAGTTTTTTTAAAAAAAATATCGATACGCTTCCCACTCGAACCGATGTAATGTGCAACTTTTTAAGAATAGCAATTTATAAATTATAGTTTTTAGGTTTCAAGTTTAATATTTAAAGTTTAGCACCTCAAATCTCCAATTCTCTAATGTTCATCAACTGTCATTCATATCACAGTCTGCGTTACGGCACTTTATCCATCGATGATTTGGTGGAGCAAGCAGCGTGTTTTGGCTTGAAAGAAGTCGTGTTAACGGACATTAATACCGTAACAGGAATTTACGATTTCAAGAAAAAATGTGAAGAAAAAAATATAAAGCCAATCGTTGGTGTAGAAATAAGAAAAGATAATGAGTTGTTGTACATCTGCATCGCAAAAGAATTTTCGGGGATTGGCGAAATCAATAAAATACTGACTGATTATAATTGTCACAACATCGATTTGCCAAGACAAAATCCACATTTTAAACAGGTTTTTGTAATTTATCCTTTCCAGAATATCCCTCAAAAACTTTTAGAAAACGAATTTATTGGTATTCGAGAAGAAGAACTTAATTTTTTAATCCGCCCTGAGTTAAAGGAGCTTCAACACAAAATGCTCGTTTGGCAGCCTGTGACGGTGAGTTCGAAAAAAGAATTCAATCTTCACAAAATTTTGCGAGCGATTGAACGCAATACCTTGATTTCAAAACTCAATGACAAGGATTGTTGCAAAATCAATGAGCGTTTCAAAGCCTTATCAGAGTTAAAAGATGATTTTAAATTTCATCCTCAATTAATACAAAATACCCAAAATTTATTAAAACAATGCAGTTTCGAATTTGATTTTAATAAAGTTAAGAACAAAAAAAGTTTCACCACTTCAAAAGAAAAAGATGTGGAACTTCTCAAAAAACTAGCTTATTCTGGTTTAGAAAAACGATATGGATTGAACCACGAAGTCGCCCAAAAAAGAGTAGAAAAAGAGCTGAAAGTTATTGATGAACTTAATTTTTGCGCTTATTTCCTCATCACTTGGGATATTATTCAGTATAGTAACAAGATGGGTTTTATGCATGTTGGACGTGGAAGTGGCGCCAATTCTATCGTCAGTTATTGTTTGGGAATCACCGATATTTGTCCGCTAGAGTTGGATTTGTATTTTGAGCGTTTTTTAAATTTAAACCGAAAATCTCCGCCCGATTTTGATATCGATTGGAGTTGGCAAGATCGAGATACGATTTTGGAATATATTTTCGATCGTTATGGTCGCGATCACGTAGCTTTTTGCGGAACGAATGTAGAGTTTAAATACCGCTCGATTTTTCGGGAAGTAGGGAAGGCATTTGGTTTGCCCAAAGAAGAGCTCGATATATTGGCGAAAAATCCAATGGCTACACATGATAAAAATGATGTGGTAAAAATGGTTCATAAATATGGATTATTGCTGGAAAAATTCCCCAATCAGCGCAGTATGCACGCTTGTGGCATTTTGATTTCCGAAGAGCCGATTACCAATTTTTCCGCTTTAGAAATGCCTCCGAAAGGTTTTCCGATTGTTCAGTTTGATATGAATGTTGCCGAAGAAATTAAGTTGGAAAAACTCGATATCTTGTCGCAACGCGGTTTGGGAACAATTAACGACACGGTGAAACTCATTAAAGAAACACGTGGAATCGACGTTGATATCCGCGACACGAGTTTATCTAAAGATGAAGCAAAGACCAACCAATATTTAGAAATTGGAAGAACCATCGGCTGTTTTTACATAGAATCTCCTGCGATGCGTGGTTTGCTTCGCCGTTTAAAGTGCAATAATTATAAGGTTCTGGTTGCGGCATCGTCGATTATTCGTCCTGGTGTGGCACAAAGTGGCATGATGCGCGAGTATATTTTTAGACATAACAATCCCGAGCAATTCGAGTTTTTTCATCCCGAATTCGAAAAGCATCTAAAGGAAACCTACGGAATCATGGTCTATCAGGAAGATGTGATTAAAATTGCACAGTATTTTGGAGGTTTAACTTTGGCGGATGGCGATATTCTACGAAGAGCGATGAGCGGAAAAAGCCGTTCTCTCCAGAAACTTCAAGAAGTTAAAAACAATTTCTTCAGATCTTGTAAAGAAAAAGGACATTCCGAAAAACTGACTGCTGAAGCCTATCGGCAGATAGAATCTTTTGCGGGTTACTCGTTTTGCAAGGCGCATTCCGCGTCGTATGCTGTGGAAAGCTACCAAAGTTTGTATCTAAAAGTTTATTTTCCGCTAGAATTTATGGTTTCGGTGATTAATAATCAAGGTGGTTTTTACCGTACCGAAGTGTATGTTCACGAGGCCAAAATGTCGGGCGGAATCATTAGAAATCCTTGTGTTAATACAAGTTGTTTTCAAACGATATTGAAAGATAAAGAAATTTATTTAGGTTTTATGCTTTTGGATGGGTTAGAGTCTAAAATTGCGCATGGAATTGCTGAAGAACGTCGTAAAAATGGAAATTTCAAATCCTTACACGATTTTATTCGTCGAATTCCTGTGGGTTTAGAAACCATACAAATCCTTATTTTTATTGATGCATTCAGATTTACAGGAAAACAAAAAAATGAATTGCTCGTCGAAGCGAGATTGCTTTTAGTCAATTTTAAACCAGAAAATAGAGGTTTGATGCTTATTGAAGAACCTATTCAAGAATATCGTCTTCCGCAACTGAAAAGAGATGCTTTTGAAGATGCTTTTGATGAGTTAGAATTGATTGGTTTTACCGTTTCTTGCACGCCTTTCGACTTGTTGCAAACCAAATTTCGAGGTGATGTTCTTGTGAAAGATTTACTTCAAAATCATAAAAAACAAGTGCGAATGTTGGCGTATCTGATTTCGAGAAAACATGTTCCCACAAAGAAAGGAACGATGTATTTCGGAACTTGGATTGACGTCAATGGCGATTATTTCGACACGGCACATTTTCCTGATAGTTTAAAAGAATACGATTTTCAAGGTGGCGGTTGTTATTTACTTTTGGGGACTGTAGAAGTCGATTTTCATTTTCCTACCATCACCATTCACAAAATGGCAAAAATGCCGATGATCCCCGATCCTCGTTACGCTTATGACAAAGAAAAGCAGTACGACGTCCACAAACTAATGAAAGAAGATGTGAGCATGACGCACCGAAAACCATACCCACAACAGCACGAAATTGGCTTACCAAGACAGAGGTTTGAAAAATAATAATTGTTAAATATTGTGCGTTAAGATTGGTTTTGGGGATTGCAAACTCTATATTTAAAAATAGCAAAAAAATCAAATTTTATTCTTTTACCTTTGTGTTTTATTTTATCAATGGCAGCAGTACTTATCATAGACGACGAAGAAAAAATTAGAACCTTATTAGCCCGAATTTTGGGTCTTGAAGATTTTGATGTTATAACGGTTTCTAATCTGAAAGCAGCCACCAAGCGTTTAGAACTGGAAGATATTGATGTTGTAGTCTGCGACGTCAAATTGCCAGATGGCAGCGGTGTCGATTTTTCCAAATGGGTGAAAAAGCAATATCCAGCGACCGAAGTTATTTTGCTGACTGCTTTTGGAAACATACCAGACGGCGTCCAAGCGATTAAAAATGGTGCTTTCGACTATATTACTAAAGGCGATGACAATAACAAGATTATTCCGTTGGTTTACAAAGCTGCCGAAAAAGTAAAGCTTAATCGTCGCATTCTTCAGCTTGAAAAACAATTAGGAGATCAACAATCATTTGACAGTATTGTTGGAGAATCGAAGTCGCTGAAGTTGGCAATAGATTCAGCAAAGAAAGTTGCAACAACGGACGCAACGGTTTTATTGACTGGCGAAACCGGAACGGGAAAAGAAGTTTTCGCACAAGCCATTCATAATGCAAGTTTACGGAGCAAGCAGAATTTTATTGCGGTCAATTGTTCGGCTTTTAGTAAAGAGCTTTTAGAAAATGAATTGTTTGGACACAAAGCTGGCGCTTTTACTGGCGCTGTTAAAGATGCAAAAGGCATTTTTGAAGAAGCGAATAACGGTACGGTTTTCCTTGATGAGATTGGTGAAATGCCACTCGATTTACAAGCCAAATTATTACGAGTTCTAGAATCTGGCGAGTTTTTGAAAGTCGGCGATACCAAACCTATAAAAGTCAATGTGCGGATTATTGCCGCAACCAACCGCAACTTACAACAAGAAATTGACGCTTCTAATTTCCGAGAAGATTTGTTTTACAGGATTGCGGTTTTCCAAATTTTGTTGCCTTCTTTGCGCGATCGAGTTGCTGATATTCCTGCATTAGCACAGTTTTTCTTATCTAAATTTTCCATTAAATCTTCCAAACATATTAGGTCGATTTCGTCAGAATATTTGGAGGCTTTGCAAAAACATAACTGGAAGGGCAACATTCGCGAACTTCGCAACATTATAGAACGAAGTGTCATTTTAACTGATGGTTCCGAGCTTTTGTTAGAAAGTCTTCCTTTAGATTTTATTGTTAATTCGGCTTCTGCTAAGGATCATGATTTGTCTGAGTTTTCGATGGCGAATATAGAAAAGCAACACATCCAAAAGATTCTGAAATTTACCAAAGGTAACAAAGCCGAAGCGGCGCGTCTCATGGAAATCGGAATTGCAACTTTGTACCGAAAAATAGAAGAGTACCAACTCTAAAAAATAGTATCGTTTTGAGAAGAAGCCTATCATTTTGATAGGTTTTTTTTGTGTTTGGAATTAAGTTTTTATTTGATAATGCTTTGATAATTAATATTTTAAATATTTTATTTCTAAAATGGATTATGTTTTGGCATTAGTGTTTTCGAACAAATAAAATAAACATATGAGAACAAAAGCTCAAAAAATTCATTTAGTAAGACGAACACAGTTTCATCATTATGGTATAAAACCCAAACATATTGTTTTGGGAATTGCAATCTTCGGATTTGTCGCATGTGCCATCGCTCAATTTTTATCATGATTAAATTTTCCACTCATGCTTACAATTATTCTAGTCCTTGCAGGGATTATGTGTTTTGCAATTTTTTATAAAGCCATTGACTTTTTCGAAAAAATGTAATTACAGATCAAAATTAAAGATTTATCAAAATGACATTACTATTTATTATCGCAATCATGGTGTTTATCTACATCATCTATGTATTGCTAAAACCGGAAAAATTCTAAAAAATGAAACCCGAAATCAAAAAGCAAATTCACAATTTTTTTATTGTATTAATGATGTGGGCATTTGTTGTTGCCATAATATACTTGGCTTTGATTCGGCTAAAGCAGATTTAATAATTCTATAAAATATTTTTTTCAGAAATGAATACAGAAATACTAGGCGTTATAGCCATGTTTACGCTAACAATGCTGCTGGCTTTTCCACTAGGGAAGTACATTGCCAGAGTATATGGCGGAGAAAGTAAAAGTGGAAATCGGATTTTCGGTCCACTAGAAAAACTAATTTTTAAAGTTGCAGGTGTTAATCCTAATGCAGAAATGACGTGGCAAAAACACCTTCAAGCCTTAATAACAATCAATTTGGTTTGGTTTCTATTAGGTATGGTTATTTTGATGACACAAGGTAGCTTGCCTCTTAATCCTGATCATAATCCTAGCATGTCTGCAGATTTAGCATTTAATACAATTATCTCTTTCATGGTTAACTGTAATCTTCAGCATTATTCTGGAGAAACGGGCATGTCGTATTTGGGACAAATGTGGTTGATGTTTTTACAATTCGTAAGTGCGGGTGTTGGTATGGCTGCTGCTGCAGTTGTTTTCCGCGCATTCAGAGACAAAACAACAACGCAACTCGGTAATTTTTACAACTTCTTTGTGAAATCTTGTACACGTATTCTTTTACCAATGTCTATAGTTGTTGCAAGTATTTTGGCTTTCCAAGGTACACCAATGACTTTTGAAGGTAAAGACGCAATTGTCAATTTCCAAGGTGATAAAGTCGAAGTTTCTCGTGGTCCTGCTGCAGCTTTTATCGCTATTAAACATTTAGGAACCAATGGTGGAGGATTTTTCGGAGTTAATAGTATTCATCCTTTAGAAAACCCAACTTATATAAGTAATATGACGGAGATGATTGCGCAGTTCATAATTCCTGTGGCAATGGTTTTCGCTTTTGGATTCTTTATTAAACGTCGAAAATTGTCTTGGATGATCTATGGTGTAATGACTGTTGGTTTTCTTGCATTAGCTGTACCAAATATCATTATGGAGATGAATGGTAATCCAATGATTTCGTCCATGGGGATTGATAATGCACTGGGTGCGATGGAAGGTAAAGAAGCCCGAATTGGTGCGGCGGCATCAGGCTTCTGGAGTATTGTAACGACAGTTATCTCGACAGGATCTATTAATGCAATGCAAGACAGTTCGATGCCTTTATCTGGGATGAATGAGTTGTTGGCAATGATGATTAATGCTTTCTACGGTGGTGTTGGCGTTGGTATTCTTAACTTTTTTGTCTTTATTATTTTGGCAGTTTTCATCAGCGGATTAATGGTGGGTAGAACTCCTGAATTTTTGGGTAAAAAAATTGAAGCGCGCGAAATGAAAATCGCTATGATGATAGCACTTTTACATCCTTTCTTAATTCTTGTTGGTACAGCCTTAACAGCGGCAATGCCAAGTGAAGGCGCAGCAACGCTTAATAATCCAGGTTTCCACGGATTTAGCGAAATGTTGTACGAATTTACTTCCGCATCAGCTAATAACGGAAGTGGTTTCGAAGGACTTGGTGATAACACGCCTTGGTGGAATATCTCGACAGGATTTGTATTAATCCTTAGCCGTTATCTTCCAATTATCGGTCCTGTTGCCATCGCTGGATTATTGGCTGAGAAACGCTTTATCCCAGAAAGTGCAGGTACTTTAAAAACCGACACCACAACTTTTGGATTAATGGTTTTTGCCGTTATCATCATCATTGCAGCACTTGCATTTTTCCCATCACTTGCCTTGGGACCAATCGCTGAATATTTTTCTATAAAATAAATTTTAACAGAAAATGAAATCTCAAAATAAATCATTGTTTCAAAAAGATATGGTGCAAACAGCACTCGCAGAATCTTTTGTGAAACTAAACCCTAAAACAATGTTCCGTAATCCAATTATGTTTTTGGTAGAAATAGGGACAGTTATTATGCTTTGCGTTAGTATTTGGACATTACTTGGCGAAAAATCACAAGGCAGTTTTGCATACAATTTTGCAGTTTTTTTAATCTTATTTGTGACTTTGCTTTTTGCAAATTTTGCTGAAGCTATCGCAGAAGCACGAGGAAAAGCACAAGCGGATAGTCTTAGAAAAACAAGAGAAGAAACGCCTGCAAAAAAACTGAATATCGGAAACGGCGAGTTTTCTCGTGAAAAATCTGACCAATATCCGATTACGGTTATCAACTCATCAACTTTAAAGAAAGGCGATATTTTCCTTTGCGAAGCAGGCGATATTATTCCTGCAGATGGCGAAATTATCGAAGGTTTGGCAACTATTGACGAAAGTGCGATTACTGGTGAAAGTGCGCCTGTCATTCGTGAAGCTGGTGGTGACAAAAGTAGTGTGACTGGCGGAACTAAAGTTTTGTCTGACCAAATTAAAGTGGTTGCAACAACCGAACAAGGCGAAAGTTTTTTGGACAAAATGATTGCATTGGTAGAAGGTGCAGCACGTCAAAAAACACCTAACGAAATTGCTTTAACAATCTTATTGGCTGGCTTTACATTAGTGTTTATCATCGTTACAGTGACGCTAAAACCTTTTGCAGATTACGCACAAGCGCCAATTACGATTGCAGCATTTATCTCATTATTTGTTTGTCTTATTCCGACAACGATTGGAGGATTGCTTTCTGCGATTGGGATTGCGGGGATGGACAGAGCTTTGCGTGCCAATGTGATTACTAAAAGTGGTAAAGCTGTGGAAACGGCTGGTGATATCGATGTTTTACTTTTGGATAAAACCGGAACGATCACGATCGGAAATCGTAAAGCGACTAACTTTTTTGCAGCACAAGGAGTAGAAAGTCAACATTTTCTAAATGTTATCGCTTTAAGTTCATTAACGGACGAAACGCCAGAAGGTAAGTCGATTGTGGAGTTGGCAGCACAACAGGACGAAGGACAATGGACAACGGACAGCGAGAAAATCGCGTATAACAACCGCGGAACAATGTTGAATTATGCCTTGTCTAAAATTCAATTTATAAAATTCACGGCTGAGACGAGAAGTTCTGGATTGGATTTCGAAAATCAAAGAATTAGAAAAGGTGCTTTTGATGCTATTAAAAATTTAGTGGAAAAAGCTGGAAATATAGTTCCTAAAGAGATTGCTGAAGAAGTAACCCGAATCTCGACCAACGGTGGAACGCCTTTAGTTTTGGCAGAAAATGAGAAAGTATTAGGTGTTATTGAACTTCAAGATATTATCAAGCCAGGCATCCAAGAGCGTTTCGAAAGACTTCGCAAAATGGGAATTAAAACCGTGATGGTTACTGGTGACAATCCTTTAACTGCGAAATATATTGCAGAGAAGGCTGGTGTAGATGACTTTATCGCAGAAGCAAAACCTGAGGATAAAATGAACTACATCAAAAAAGAACAATCCGAAGGAAGATTGGTAGCGATGATGGGCGACGGAACCAACGATGCACCAGCCTTGGCACAAGCTGATGTCGGCGTCGCGATGAACAGTGGAACGCAAGCAGCCAAAGAAGCTGGAAACATGGTGGATTTGGATAACGATCCAACGAAGTTGATCGAGATTGTAGAAATTGGAAAACAGCTTTTGATGACGCGTGGAACTCTGACCACATTTAGTATTGCGAATGATGTAGCGAAGTATTTTGCCATTATTCCAGCGCTTTTTATTGCGGCAATTCCAGCTTTGCAAGGACTTAATATCATGCGATTGCATTCGCCAGAGTCAGCTATTCTTTCTGCAATTATTTTCAATGCGATTATTATCCCGATTTTAATTCCGTTGGCGTTGAAAGGTGTTGCATACAAACCAATCGGAGCTTCGGCTTTATTAAGAAGAAATCTATTTATCTACGGACTTGGTGGTATTATCGTCCCGTTTATTGGGATTAAAATCATCGATATTCTAGTGTCATTCTTCTTTTAATCATTGACTTGTTGTTATTTAAAATTTAAAAAAAATGAAAAATAATATATTACCAGCCTTGCGTATGAGTTTAGCTTTGATACTTGTTTTGGCTGTTGCTTATCCAGCTTTGATGTGGGGAATTGCGCAGTTGAGTCCTAACCAAGGAAAAGGTGAAATTGTAACTTATCAAGGCAAAAAATACTACTCGAATGTGGGACAAAAATTTGATAACGACAATTACTTTTGGTCGAGACCATCAGCTGTAGATTACAATGCAGCAGGTTCTGGCGCTAGTAACAAAGGAGCAACCAATCCAGAATATCTTAAAGAGGTAGAAGCGAGAATTGAGAATTTTCAGAAACACAATCCTGGTATTGCAAAACAAGACATCCCAGTGGATATGATTACAGCGAGTGGATCAGGACTAGATCCTCATATTTCTGTAAAAGCAGCAGAGGTACAAGCTAAAAGAATTGCGAGTCGTCGTCAACTTTCTGAAACTAAAGTTTTAGATCTAATAAAAACTGAAACCGAAAAACCTGCATTAGGACTTTTTGGACCCGAAAAAATTAATGTGTTGAAGCTCAATATCGCGCTAGATCAATTACGTTAAATGATGATTGACGGATGACTATTATTCGTCAATTTCTAAAGAATCCATATTTATTAATTTATATTTTGTTTTTCGGCAAGTTGTAAGGCTTGCCGGAAAATTTCTTCAAAACAATGAAAAAACTTTTCTTCGGCATTATGACATTATTTACTACAATGTCTTATGCGCAAATTGATTCTTTGAAACAAGAATCTCCTTTAAAAATCAGTGGATATGCTGATGTCTATTATAGCTACGATTTCGGAAATCCAAGTCATCACAATCGTCCCAATTTTATGTACGCATTTCAGCGTCATAATGAGGTTAATCTTAATATCGGTATAATAAAAGCGTCATACAACAAAGAGAATGTACGAGCTAACATCGCTTTGGGCACGGGTACTTACATGAATGCGAATTATGCTGCAGAGTCAGGTGTACTTAAAAATATCTACGAAGCTAACATTGGAGTTAAGTTGTCAAAATCCAAAGATATCTGGTTAGATGCAGGGATTTTACCTTCTCATATCGGTTGGGAAAGCGCTATTGGAACCGATTGTTGGACTTTAACAAGAAGTATCGCAGCCGAAAATTCGCCTTATTTTGAGACTGGTGCGCGCGTATCTTACACCTCGGATAACGGCAAATTGTATCTTGCCGGATTGGTGCTTAATGGTTGGCAAAGGATCCAAAAAGTAGATGGCAATAACTCCATTTCCTTTGGTCATCAATTGACTTATAAATTCAATGATAAAATAAGTATTAATAGTAGCTCTTTTATTGGTAATGATAAAACTGATAGTCTTCGCCAGATGCGTTATTTTCATGACCTTTATGCCAATTTTCAATTAAACGAAAAATGGGCATTATTAGCTGGATTCGACATTGGTGTAGAACAGAAAGAAAAAGCCAGTAGCCAATATAATTGCTGGTATTCGCCTGTGATGATGGCACATTTTACACCCAATGAAAAAAGCAGACTAAGTGCAAGATTAGAATATTATAATGATAAAAATGGCGTGATGATTCCTACGGAAACTAAAAACGGATTCCAAACTTTTGGATATTCAATCAATTACGATTACAAAATCCTAGATAATGTAATGTGGCGTGTTGAAGCCCGCGGCTTATCATCGAAAGATAGAATTTTTGAAAAAGATAACCAGTTGGTTCCTAATAACTATTTTGTAACGACATCTCTGGCAGTCAGTTTTTAATGGAAATAATCGTTTTATTTAATTTTAAGTAACTTATACTATTCGATTAGAATTAAACATAACATGGAGGAAACACGCAAATCTGCAGAAGAATTTCTAGATCTCATTAAAAAATCTCGCCGTGGAAAATTCAAAATCTACATCGGGATGAGTGCTGGCGTTGGAAAAACCTACCGTATGCTTCAAGAGGCGCATAGTCTTTTAACTAACAACATTGATGTCAAAATTGCGTACATCGAGACTCATAATCGTAAAGAAACCCATGCATTACTCGAAGGTCTTCCGATGATTGCACGTCGCAAATTATTCTATAAAGGCAAAGAGTTGGAAGAGTTGGATGTTGCAACGGTAATCAATATGCATCCCGAAGTGGTTATTGTTGATGAGTTGGCGCATACCAATATCGAAGGTAGCAAAAACGAAAAACGCTGGCAAGATGTGATGGATATTTTGGATGCTGGTATTAACGTGATAAGCGCGGTTAATATTCAACATATCGAAAGTCTTAATGAAGAAGTTCGGCAGATTACAGGTGTAGAGGTTAAAGAAAGAATTCCTGATAGTGTTTTAGCGCAGGCTGATGAGGTTGTTAATATCGATTTAACTGCCGAAGAGTTGATTAGTCGATTGACTCAGGGCAAGATTTATGATCAAACCAAAATTCAGTCTGCGTTAACTAACTTTTTTAAATCCGAACATATTCTGCAACTTCGCGAATTGGCGCTGAAAGAAGTCGCATCGCAAGTACAACGAAAAGTTGAAACAGAAGTTGTATTACCAAAAAATACTAAGAAAGAAAAATTTTTGGCTTGTATAAGTTCCAACGAAAAAACCGCGAAAAATGTTATCAGAAAAACAGCTCGTTTAGCAAATTATTATAACAGCAAATGGTTTGTATTGTATGTACAAATTCCGAAAGAAAGTGCTGATAAAATAGCTTTGGATAAGCAACGACATTTAATTAATAATTTTAAATTAGCGACAGAATTGGGCGCCGAAATTATAAAAGTGGAGGCTTCTAATGTAACCAAAAGTATTATCGAACAGTGTGACCAGCGCAAGATTACAACTGTATGCATCGGGAAACCAAGGCTTAAACTTTGGAAAATCGTGTTGGCAACCGATACTTTTAATAGCCTTCTTAACCGTTTAGAAAAAGAAAAAATAGACTTGGTAATTCTTAGCTAATATACCACAGACACGCAATTTGAGATGAAAATAAAAACAAAATTAACCTTTGGTGTAGGTTTCCTTTTTTTGATGATTATTGTACTTTCTGTCGTTAGTGGATGGTACATCAATCAGTTAAAACGCGACACCAATAATATATTGATGGCCAATTACAATACCTTGTTGTATTCTCGTAATATGTTGCTGACTTTGGAAGATGTTAAGTCCGATCCAATGGCATTTTCGACCTTTCAAAAACACCTCCAGAAACAACAAAAAAATGTAACAGAACTTGGCGAAAAAGAAGCTACAGAAAATGTTGCTAAGCATTTTCAATTATTAAAAAAAGAACCAGAAAATCAGCAGATTATTTCCTCAATAAGGAAAGATATTGCAGAACTAATGCGGCTTAACATGGAGGCTATCGAACATAAAAGTAGCATAGCAGACACCACGGCGCACAATGCCATTACAGTCGTGTCGGTGGTTGGGACTTTGTGTTTTCTTTTAGCATTTATCTTATTAATTAATTTACCAGCTAATATTGCAAATCCAATCCAAGAATTGTCGAACAGTATTAAGCAAATTGCAAATCAAAATTATAAAGAACGTGTCCATTTTGAGAGCCATAGCGAATTTGGAGAGTTAGCGCGATCTTTTAACATTATGGCGGAAAAAATTCAGGCTTACTCTGAAAGTAAACTCGATCGTATCATCAAAGGAAAACGTCGTATAGAGACGCTTATCGACAATATGCACGATCCTGTCATCGGAATTGATGAGCATAAAATCGTCCTTTTTGTAAATGATGAAGCCTTAAAAATTTCGGGTTTAAAAAGAGAACAACTTGTCGGAAAACAAATTCAGGATGTCGCTATTAATAACGATTTAATTCGTGAAATGATTAAAGAGATTATTGCTGGTACACCGATTAATCCTAACGAAGAGCCGATGAAAATCTATGCAGATGCTAAAGAAAGCTATTTTGAAAAAGAAGTTATCGACATCAACATTATACCAACTGGGGAGAGCGATTCACAGTTTATTGGACAAGTAATAATGTTAAAAAATATTACGCCTTTCAAAGAGTTAGATCTTGCTAAAACCAACTTTATGGGGACCGTTTCGCATGAGTTCAAAACACCAATTTCTTCCATTAAAATGGGATTGCAACTTTTAGAAAATAATAGAATTGGCGAATTAAATGCTGAACAAAAAAATCTTGTTGACGGCATCAAAGAAGATACACAGCGTTTGTTAAAAATTACATCAGAGTTGCTTAACATTACACAGGTCGAAAGTGGTGTAATGCAACTGAATATCAAAAAATCCAGCGTTGCAGAAATTGTTGATTATGCGATAATGGCAAATAAAGCTGCGGCCGAACAAAAGCAAATCGATATCCAAGTTAAGCTTTCTAATGATGCGGACTTTGTTGCGGCGGACAGCGAAAAAACCTCCTGGGTGCTTAATAATCTTTTGTCAAATGCAATACGTTACTCGCATGAAAATTCGAAAGTCACCGTTGAGGTGTATCCTGAAAGTGAAAAAATTGTGTTTGCTGTTAAAGATCAAGGTCGCGGCATCGAAAAGGAATATCAAGAAAAAATATTCGATCGATATTTCCGAATTCCAGGAACTCGAAAAGAGGGAACAGGTCTCGGACTTACCATCAGCAAACAATTTGTTGAAGCCCAAGGTGGAACAATCTTCGTAGAAAGCGAAATAGGTGCGGGTAGTCGTTTTTGGTTTAAATTAAATTCTTACACCTAGAACTTGTAAAAGCGTTTTAGGTGTAAAAACAAAAAAAGCAAACATTAAAAATGCTTGCTTTTAGTACTCGGAGTGGGAATCGAACCCACACTCCTAGGAACACGAGTTTGAGTCGTGCGCGTCTACCAATTCCGCCATCCGAGCGTTGTATTGAGGTGTGCAAATATACAAATATTTCGTTTTAGTAAAAATGTTTTCCTTGTTTTTTTAATTATGAAATTCTATTTGTTTGAAAATCAATTTCAAAAATTTAAAATTCTATTTCCAAACCATCATAAGCTGGCTGAATATGTGATGGAAGTTCGGCTACCAAATCATCATGAAAACCTAAAAGATGAGAAATATGTGTCAAATAGGTCATTTTGGGTTTTAATTCTTTCACTAATTCTAAAACTTCAGGAAGTATAAAGTGCGAATGATGCGGCTGTTCCTTACGAAGACAGTTAATAATGAAAAAATCAAGATTTTTGAGTTTTTCTTTTTCGATATCAGAAATGTGATTAGCATCTGTTACATAAGCCATATTTCTAAGTTTGTAGCCCAAAATTGGCAATGCAGAATGCATTACATCAATACTTGTAATGTCTTCTCCAAAGACTTCGAAATGCTCTGTTGCTCTTTCTATGATGAACGATGGCGAACCAGGATACTTTTCTTCAGCAAAGGCATACGGAAAACGGAATTTAATCTCTTTACCAACGCGCTCAAGACAGTAGAGTGGCATTTCCATTTTATTTTTAAAAATGAGAGGGCGTAGATCATCCAACCCGATTACATGATCATTATGTTCATGCGTAATAAGTACGGCATCTACTTGTTCTTCGTGATTTGCGAGCATTTGTTGTCGAAAATCTGGACCACAATCAATAAGGATTTTTTTGTCATTATCAAGTGTGATAATAACTGACGCGCGAAGGCGTTTATCCTTGGGATTTGTTGATAAACAGACAGGATGGTGACTGCCTATAATAGGGATTCCTTGGGAAGTTCCGGTGCCTAAAAATTTAAGCCGCATTCGTTAGATTTGGATTTATTTTGGTAAATTTACAAAAAATTCTACATGTCTGTTATTCATCAAAAATTAACACCAAAACAAAAAGCTTTAGCAATTAATTTAGACAGTTCAATTTACGGAACTTTTGCGGAAATTGGAGCGGGACAAGAGACAGTAAGATATTTTTTCCGTGCTGGGGCGGCATCACAAACAATCGCTAAAGCCATGTCGGCTTACGATAAAGACTTTAGTGACGCTATATATGGAAAAGAAACTAAAAACCGCTACGTAACTCAAAATCGTCTTCGCAAGATGCTTCGCTATGAAGTTGGCTTGGTGGAAGAACGTATTTCTCGAGACAATAATCCAGGGAAAAAATTCTTTTCCTATGCTAATACTGTGACAACCATCAATTTTGATAAAACCATGAAAGGTCATGGTTGGGTGGGGATCCGTTATCAATTGTCAGAAAATGAAGATTATAACGAGATTGTTATACATGTCAAATTCAATGACAATGACGCAACTTTGCAACAAGAGACTTTGGGTGCTTTGGGCGTTAACTTGATATACGGTGCGTTTTATTATGCAGATAACCCAAGAAGATTAATCGATTCCCTTTATGATGAATTGTCGACAGACCGTGTGGAAATCGATATGATTGACTTTAATGGTCCATGTTTTGAATATGTTGATAATCGATTGATGAGTTTGCAATTGGTGAAAAAAGGCATGACCGATGCGGTTATTTTTAATTCTGAAGGTAATAATATGCTGCCAGCAGATATTCTTTATAAGAAAAATATCTTCGCAGTTAGAGGGAGCTTTAGACCAGTTACAAAAGTCAACATCGATATGTTTGTCAATGGACTCGATATGTTCTTGAAAGACGTGGGCTGTACTAATGAAGATACACAAGTTCTTTTCGAAATTACCATTGCAAATCTACGTGCACACGGCGATATCGACGAAAGAGATTTCCTAGATAGAGTGGATGTTTTGGCTAAGTTAGGTTATACGATTATGATATCTAACTTCTCAGAATATTACAGAATGGTGGAGTATTTTTCAGCTTATACCAATCAGAATATTGGTGTTGCGATGGGCGTTAACAACCTTTTGGATGTTTTTGATGAGGAGTATTACAAAAATCTATCAGGCGGAATTTTGGAGGCTTTTGGTAAGTTTTTCAAAAAAGATATGCGCGTGTATCTTTATCCGTACAAAGATGCTACAACAGGCGATTTGCTAACTTCCGAGAACTTGAAAGTCCAGTCAAATCTAAAAGAACTTTACAAATATTTTAAACTAAATAAGAGAATTGTTGACATCAAAGATTACAATCCTCAGTTTTTAGAAATCTATTCGAGAGACGTTCTCAAAAAAATCAATTGCCACGAATGCGGTTGGGAAGAGCAGTTGCCGAAAGGTGTTGCCGAAATTATTAAAGATCGTGGGATGTTTGGTTACAAAGAGGTAAGTCTTATCGATTAATATTATTGAAAATGAACGAATTAAAAAAACGTGCAAGCCTAATTCTAGATGCGCCAGATACCGATGTTAATTCTAAATTATTGAAAATCTGCCAACTTCTTGACCAAGAGATTGACTATTACAATTGGACGGGTTTCTATTTTAGAAATGGAGATAAAGAAGAGTTGATTTTAGGACCTTATGTTGGTGCAGAAACTGATCATACGGTGATTCCGTTTGGGAAAGGTATTTGTGGGCAAGTCGCCGTCTCGGGAGAGACTTTCGTGGTGCCAGATGTGCATGCGCAAGATAATTATCTGTCATGTTCGATTGATACAAAATCCGAAATCGTTGTTCCGATCTTTAAAGATGGAAAAAACATTGGTCAAATCGATATCGACAGCCACCATATTGATCCTTTCACAAAAGCTGATGAAGAGCTTTTGCAATGGATTTGTCAAGAAGTTGGAAAATTGTTATAACACAACTATAGTTGAAGACTTTTTATTAGATCTTGGTAATAATTGCCGATGTGCGCAATTCGTGTGCCGTACCAAGAAAAAGCTTCGCCGTCTACGATTTTAATAATTTTGTTGGGATAGATATTCTGAAGTTCTTCGACGTGTTTTTCTTTAAAAGGATAAGGTTCTGAAGACAGAAAAATAACATCCGCATTAGCCAAATCGTTTAGCCCAAAACTTGGATAACGTTTTTGATGGGCGAAGTAGTTTTCGAAACCCAATTCTTGTAAAATATGATGTATAAAAGTGTCGCGACCAATACTCATGTAAGGTTCTTTCCAAATAAGATAAGCGACTTTTAGTTGGGGTTTTGATTTTTCAAAATTAAATTGCTCCTGAATTTTTAGATTGAATTGTTGCGCAACTTCTTTTTTGTTAAGTAAGTTTCCGAGGTTTTTTAGCAAGTAATAATTGTCTTCCAAAGTCTCGACGTGTGTGATAATAACTTTGTGTGTTTGCATCAATTCTTCGACTTGCTCTTTAACATTTTCCTCTTTGTTGGCCAGGATGATGTCGGGATTTAGAGATTTTATTTTTTCAATGTTAATATTTTTAGTTCCGCCGATTATCGCGATATCTTGGACTTTGTTTTTCGGATGAATACAGAATTTGGTTCTGCCAACAACTTCTTTAGAAGTTAATCCAAAATCAAACAAAATCTCTGTCAACGACGGTACCAAGGATACAATTCTCATAATCTAATATAAAAAAGAAACTCCATCAAAAATAATCTTTTTGATGGAGTTTTTATTGGTTTTAATTAAAATTGAGACAATTCTCTACGTAAAACTCTCAACGAATTTCAGACGAATTGACGAGTTATAATTAATTTTCTTTTTTAGTAGTCTTTTTAGCGGCAGGTTTTTTAGCTGGCTTTTCTTCAGTATTCTCAGCTGTTTTTTTAGTCGTTTTTTTAGCTGGTTTTTCCTCAGCTGCTGGCGCTTCTTCTACAACTTCCTCCGCTTTTACAAAGCTTTCAGGTGTAATATAACCAGCTTTTTGCAAAAGGTTATACCATTGCGCTAATTTTTTGATATCAGACTCGTATACTCTTTCTGTATCGTAGTTAGGAAGCGATTCTTCCATAAAAGTCTTAAGCTCGTCACTTTTTGACTTGTGGTTAATGGTTTGTTTGAAATCGTATTTTTTAGCAATATTTTCAAATACTTCAAATAACGGAACTTCTTTGTCAAAAGTGAACATCGCGATGTTGTCTAACAAGCTAACTTGGCTAGAGTTTGAGATGCTAACTTTCTTTTTAGTTGTGATATCTTCAACAATAAATCCGTTTCTTAATTGAGAAACTAATTTGAAAAGTCCTGGTTTTCCTGAGATTGAAATTATTTTTTCTAACTGCATTGTTTCAATGTTTAGTCGTTGTTTATTTTTTTTCTTATTTATCTTAAGTTATTTCGGAAAGCGCATTTTGTAGTTAACGCCTACATCGCCGTTAGCGATTTTTTGTAGTTTTCCTTTTACCAATTTCTTTTTTAGTGCGCTTAGGTGATCCGTGAAAAGTATACCATCGATGTGGTCATACTCATGTTGAATTACGCGCGCACGAATATCCGAAAAAGTATCGATATGTTTCACAAAATTTTCATCAAAATATTCAATTTTGATAGTTTCTTTCCGTTTTACATCTTCTCTAACTTCTGGAATCGAAAGACAACCTTCGTTGAATTTCCATTCTTCACCGCTTTCTTCAAGGATTTTTGCGTTGATAAAAACTTTTTTGAAAGTCTTCAGTTCTTCCGCAATATCTTTGTAATCTTCGTCATCTGCAAGTGGCGTAAGGTCCACGATAAAAAGTCTAATGTCTAAGCCAATTTGTGGCGCAGCAAGGCCAATGCCGTTAGCACCATTCATGGTTTCGAACATGTTGTCTATCAAAGTCTGTAACTCAGGATAATCTTTGTCGATATCGTGAGCTACTTTTCTTAATATTGAATCGCCAAAGGCGCGTATTGGTAAAATCATGGTTGATCTAAAAAATTTTGCAAAATTATGGTTGCACTTACACGGTCAATAAGACCTTTTTCTTGTCTTTGTTTTTTATTTTTTCCACTTTGACTTATAAAAAATGAAGCCATTTTGGAAGTAAAACGCTCATCCAAACGATGTACTCTTTTATCAGGAAATTCAGTTTCAAAAACTTTTAAAAACTGCTGAATGTCCGTTTCTATTTCAGAAAGTTGTCCTTTGAGGTCGGTTGGTAAGCCAATAACAACCGCTTCTACAGTATTCTTACTGAAATAGTCCTTTAGGAAATCGATCAACTTTGGCGTTTCGACGGTCGTTAGTGCACTTGCGATAATTTTGGCATCATCGGTTGTGGCGAGTCCTGTTCTTACTTTTCCGTAGTCAATGGCGAGGATTTGTCCCATAGGTTTGCAAATTTACGAAAAATTTTAGGCTTTGAAAATTGTTTTAAAAGAGAAATGATTTAATGTTTAAGATTTAGTATTTTTGCCCTAGATATTTGTAAATAATGACTTTAGATATTATAAATCTGACGAAGAATTTTGGTGACCAAGTGGCACTTAATGATGTTAATATTTCAATTAATAAAAATGAAATTATTGGACTTCTTGGTCCAAATGGTGCAGGGAAGTCAACGTTGATGAAATCTATTGTTGGCGCTTTGAAGATTGACGAAGGTCAAATTTTATTAGATCAAAAAGACATTACAACGCACGATATTGAAAGCAAAAAGAAGATTGGTTTTCTCCCAGAAAATAATCCTCTTTATCAAGAAATGTTTGTGAAAGAGTATCTTCAGTTTGTGGCGAACATCCACCGTATCAAAAAAAATAGAGTAGACGAGGTGATCGAATTGGTTGGGATAACACCTGAAAAATCGAAGAAAATAAGTCAACTTTCTAAAGGTTACAAACAGCGTGTTGGTCTTGCACAAGCCATTCTTCATCAACCAGATTTATTGATTTTGGATGAGCCAACTAACGGTCTAGATCCTAATCAAATTGTGGAAATCCGAAATGTGATTAAAGAAATTGGGAAAGAAAAAACCGTGATTTTGTCAACGCACATCATGCAAGAGGTGGAAGCGCTTTGCTCACGAGTGATTTTGATTCATAAAGGACATATCATTCAAGATTCTCCAATCTCAGATTTTAAAGGGAAATATGAAAGTGTCGAACAGGCTTTCCAAAGTTATACAGAAGCCAAACAATAAGAATAAAAAAAGCGCGAGGTCCTTGGACATCGCGCTTCATATTTAACAATTAAGCTTGTAATTCTTCGACAAGTTTTTCAACTTTATCAATATATTTTCCGTAATAATATTGAAACCAGAATTTACCGATAAGCCATAAAAATAGAAGTCCAGCCAAGATTGATCCCACAAAATAAAGGGCTAACGCTAAGTCGGGCAAATCTCTAGATTTTGGAATAGATTCGATAACAATAATCATTTCACCAACCAAAAATGGCACAAAGCTGATGTAGAACGACAGATAATATTGTTTGTTAAGATTAAACTGTGTCAACAAATCTTTTAATGATGTTAAAGTTTCTAATTCGGGATTGCTGATTTCTTTATATAGTTTGAAAAATTTAGCATAGAAAAAGAAGGTGACCAAGGTCATTGCAGCGACCAAAATTTCTAAATACAGTCGGAAGCGAAATGGCATTTGGATTCCCCATATGGCAACCAATACAAAGGCTAAAAGTATTAGGCTTGACCAAAACTCCCAACGCATATTGCGACGAATCTTTTCTAAAGGTAGATTGAGGCTTTTTCTTTGTTGTAGGCTGACTTCTGGGGTGTTTTTGCTTTCGTCATGATCCCAAATGTTTTTTAGTTCATCTATATTCATTTCTTTGTATTTTATGGATTAGATAAAATGTCTTTTAACTTATTCTTTGCACGATTCATTTTTACACGGACATTGCCTTCGGAAATACCCATTTGTTGTGCAATCTCTTTTCCCGAAAAATCTTCAAGATAATAGAAGATAAAAGCTTTGTCAATAGGATTAAGTTGTTGGATGGCTTCGTACATTTTTTGTAGTTTCTCTTCTTTTTCGTGGTTGTAATCTTCTTGTTCAATTTTAAAATTTGAGACTTCTACATTGTCGATAAAGCTTCTTCTTTTCTCTGATTTTAAAAATACAATAGCGGTGTTGAGCGCCACACGATAGAGCCAAGTCGAAAATTCGCTTTCGCCCTTAAAACTCGAAAAAGCCTTCCAAACCTGAAATGTAATCTCCTGGAAAAGATCTTCCTGATCTTCTCGATTGTCCATATACATTTTCGAAATTTTGAAAATGATGCCCTTATGCTTGTCGATTTTTAGTAAAAACTCAGATTCTAGAGTTGTCATTTATTTTAGTTCTCACAAGGTTAGTGACTGATTCTTTAAAATGTTACAAAATAAATTTTGAAGCAGTAAAAATGATTAAATTTAACATCAAATAAAAAATAAATGAAGTCCTTTTTTAAAATAGCACTTTTGATGAGTTTTTGTTGCACTGCGTACAGCCTAGCGCAGTGTGTAAAGATTGTTAATGCTGAGCGTAAAGTGATGATTGGTGGTCGAGAAGAAGCTCGCCAAGAATGGTTAACGGTGACGATTAAAGAAAATAAAAAGCTAGAACCACTATATTTTTTAGTTGGTGATAAGACTATTAATTTGACAAAATCTTTTAATAAAGATAATCTTTCACTTAATGCTATTTTGTTGTCAGGGCAAGATAATTTTCCTACCACAGATCGTCCTAATCCGTCTGCTGGTAATACTTTGGGTGAAAATCAAGTGTTTCTAGTTTTTAAAAAAGTTAAGAATAATAAATTAATTCAGAAAAAAATTAAAATTAAAGACTCTCAATCTGCTGCTAATCATTCCGTTATAACGGGAGATTTGCCGCAATAGCAAAAATGTTTTTTTATTATTGATTATTTTTAAGTATATATTAGAATATTTTAGGGTTTTATTTTATGTTAGTTGTATTATGTTATTAAATTTCTATTTTTGCGTAAGCTAAAAAAAAGTAATTATGAAACTTAAAATTATTCTTGGAGTTAGTTTGTCCGTTGCTTCACTTTATTTAACGGCACAACAGACTCAACCTAAGCAAGTTAATACTAAGATAAACGAAAAATATATTAAACACATCCAAGATGCAATGAAGCTGCATCAAAAAGATATTCAGTTTGCGAAAGATAATCATCAAAAACCACCTGAAGAGTACAATCTAGCAGAGTATATTGCTACAATGGATCCTAATACAGGACAATTGCATAACCAGAACTATGTTAACCTTGAGAAAGACATTAAAGCTGGAAAGTACAAAGCGGACCGCGATCTAGAGATATTTGGCGGTGCATTACCGGGTGCCAACAAAGCTATCCCTAACCAATGGACAGAAAGAGGACCTTACGATATTGGTGGAAGAATACGTGGGATTATGTTTGATCCCAATGATGCTAGTGGTAAAAAAGTGTGGGCTGGTGGCGTATCTGGCGGACTTTGGTATAACAATGATATTACAGATTCTAATTCTGAATGGACTTTGGTAGACAGCTTCTGGGCTAATACGTCGATCTCTTGTATTGTCTCGGATCCTAACAATTCTCAAATTTTTTATGTTGGTACAGGTGAAGTGGAGACAGGAGATATTAGTGGGCAAGGTATTTGGAAAACAACTGATGGTGGACAAACTTGGAATCAAATATTTACATTTGAAGGGGCGATTTCCGGTAATGTAAAGAATGGTAATCACCATATCCCATCGATAAGAGTCGTTAATAATAATGGCGTGTCCGAAGTTTATGCTGGGGTTTCCGGAACTTATCTGAGCGATGCTATGGCTTTTATGGGTATCGGACAATCTGGGCTGTATAAATCGACAGATGGTGTTAATTTTACGAAGCTTAATAATCTACTTTGGAATGCAAGTAATGGCTATAACATTCAAGATATAGAAGTTGGTAAGGACAATGCAATTTGGGTAGCAACAAGAAGAAGTAGCTATAGTGGACAGACGTCGGGTGGTAAAATTTTCAAATCTACAGATTTTGGTGCGACTTTTACAAAAGTGTACGATGTAGGTAACGTTGGTGCTCGTGTTATGGTAGAAGTTTCTGAGACTAATCCTCAAAAGGCTTACGCATTAATGCAAGGTGCAACGACTAGTGAGCCAGTACGAATTGTAAAAACAACGGATGGTGGCACAACTTGGATTTCTACAAATGTTGCCGGATCTGGCATTACATTACCAAAACCAATTGATACGGGACAGCCTGCTAATGATTTCACTAGAGGGCAATCTTTTTATGATTTAGTAATAGAAACTGATCCTCAAAATGATGACATTCTTTATGTTGGAGGTGTAGATTCTTACAAATCGACAGACGGCGGCGCAACCTGGACGCAATATACAAAATGGTCGAATAATAATGCGTTAGCAAGTGCTAATATTTCTACCGTACACGCGGATCAACATGCTTTGGTATTTAATCCTAAAAATCCTAGTCAATTTGTCATGGGAAATGATGGCGGATTCTTTTTTGCTTCCAACAAAAATAATCTGGTAGGAAGTAATGCCGTACAAATGCGTAATAAGAGGTTTAATATTACACAATTCTACCATGGTACTTTAAATCCTGTTGCATCCTATAATAATGAAGAGATGATTCTTGGTGCACAAGATAATGGTACGCCGATGCTTTCTGGGGCTCCTTTAGCTAATAATTTTTATAATGATTCTGTTGTTTATGGTGGAGATGGTGCTTTTACAGCTTACGATGATCAAGATAAATATCTTATAGCATCTTATGTTTATAACTTTCATATTTTGTTTCATGCTACAGGGACTGCATATTTAATAAGTAATTCTGCACAGCAAAATGCTGGACAATTTATTAATCCGTTAGTGGTAGACCGAAATCTAGATATTGCATATACCAATGCTAATTCTAACGGTGCGGCTACTATTAGTTTAAACAGAATTTCTGGACTTGCCACCCAACCTTTACAGTTAACGCGGTCACAATTAACGATTGCTAATACAGCTTCGGGAGAAAATTTATCAAGACTATATGTGTCACCATATACAACGACAAGTTCTACGGTATTTATTGGGACAACACTTGGTAAGCTTTATAAAGTTACAACTGCTAATACAACACCTAATGTTACTTTGTTCAGTAATGTGTTCCCTGGTAACGTGTCTGATATCAAGTTAGGTGCCTCAGAAAATGAAATTATGGTAGTTGTTTCTAACTTTAATGTTGATAGTGTTTTCTATTCTACAGATGGTGGTACATCATGGTTTTCTAAAGAAGGTAACCTTCCAGATATCCCAGTTAGAGCCATCTTTATGAATCCAGAAAATAATAACGAAGTTATTGTTGGTACACATTCAGGCGTGTTTGGGACAGATAATTTCCAAGATCCCTCACCAACTTGGGGACGCTATTCTAACGGTTTAGGTAACTTTAAGATCACACATTTCGATTACAGACCGTCCGATAAGACAATATTAGCTGTATCTTATGGTAGAGGAGCCTTCACCACAAGAATTGACAACAGCTCCATGGGGACAGGTGAGACCAACCACAACTTGTTAAAAAATAAAGTTTATCCTAACCCAACCAGAGGGCCAATTAATGTGAAATTCGATTCTAAAGTTTCTGATAAAGTAGATGTTGAGGTTTATGACGCATCTGGTAAATTAGTGTTTACTAAAAAAGGCGTGAAGTCCGACGAAGAATTCTTTATCGATTCTTTACTAAAAGGTAATTACGTTGTTAAGGTCATGCAAGATGGTAAAACGCTTTATTCTTCAGCTATCATTAAACGATAATTAAAATTAAAAATTTTTATACAAAAGCTAGAGTAGAAGTACTTTAGCTTTTTTTACTTTATTAAATTCTTAAATGAAAAAAAACTACTTATTACCCATCTTTTTATTAAGTTCAATGGTTGTTTCAGCGCAAGAAAACGAAAATCTCATTGACGGCATTGTTATCCATTCGCGTACTAAAGTCGTTAAAGAAAGAGAAGAGTTCAAAAAAAATGCACAAGCTACCGAAAACCTGTCGAACTATGAGTTAGAACGAAGTAATCCAGCTTTTATCGAGCAATCGCTTAATACCATTGCTGGCGTACAAATGGAGAAAAGAACCATAATGGGAGGACAACGCGTCATTCTTCGAGGTTATGGTAACGACCAAAAATTTAACAATTGGGGCATCAAAATGTATTGGAACAATGTCCCATTAACCAACGCAGATGGCGTAACGGTATTGGATGATGTCAACTTTGGACTTGTCAATCATGTTGAAGTAATCAAAGGACCTGCCGCAACAGTCTATGGCGGCGGAACAGGCGGTGTTGTTAAGTTTTATTCTCGACCAGAAACAAAAAAAGAAACAAGGTTGTCAGAACAATTTCTGGCAGGCTCTTTTAAAACTTTACAAAGTTCTACAAGTTGGACAAGTGTAGGAGACAACTATTCTATTACCGCAAACTACGGACACATCGGTACCGATGGCTATCGTCCACACGGTAAAAGCATCAAAAATTTCTACAACATTTTGTCCGAGGTCAAACTTAATAAAAACCAAAAATTAAATATTCTCGCATCACACGCCAACTCGCTAGAGCAAGTGTCTGGGCAGATTTCGTATGCGGATTATTATAACGGAATCGATAACGGAAATGCCGCCTACATCCGAAGAGGCGCTAAGACTAAGTTCATTACATCGCGTCTCGGCATTGCCTACAGCTGGAATATGACCGACAATTTTAGCAATAACACAAGCGTCTTCTACACGGGGACGACAAGCGATAGGATTGCAGCAGGCGCTTACGAAACCTATTCTGCACCAAGTTATGGCCTACGATCAGTTTTTAATTACACCAAAGATTTCGGAAATTTTAAAAGCCAAACCGATTTTGGTGTCGAGTATCAACAGTCGCGATCTTTGATTACAAACTTGCGTTTCAAAAGTGTGAAACCTGCGGAAACGCCTATTTTGAGACCTTTGTATGAAGGTTCTTATTTTAAAATCATTAACAATCAATCCAATGTTTTTGTTGTTGAAAAATTAACTTACAAACCTTGGGATTTGATGTTTCTTGCGGGTGTTAGCGTTAACAAAATCAGCTACAATCGTCAAGATATGTTAGCTTTGCCAGGACTTTTTGTTGTTAATGGCCTTGATCTTTATAAAGGTCAAAACTTGTCGTTTAATAAAAGTTTTGATGCCGTTGCAACGCCACATTTTGCATTACAAAAAACATGGAAAAAGCAGATATTCAATCTTAGTTACAGCGAAGGTTACAATGCCCCAACGTCGGCGACGTCCTTTATTTCTGGGCTTAACCAGACCAATGATAACTTAACCCCAGAGAAGGCGAAAATGTGGGATTTTAGTGTGCAAGGCTTGTTGTTGGATACCGCGATGGACTATCAAGTATCTTTGTTTAATATCGATGTTAAAAACAAATTAACCCAATTACGAGCTACGATGGCAAATGCTGAAAATACGCCTTATTCTTATTGGGCAAATACCGGAAATCAGTCTAACCAAGGTTTTGAACTTAGCATAGGCTACGTTTACGAATCGAAAAGTAGCTTTCTTAAAAAAGTACAACCTTTCTTAAGTTATACTTATAACGACTTTAAATATTCAAAGTTTAATACTTATCTTAAAGAGGCGAATGGACCAGCAGCGGTGCAGAATTATGATAACAAATCGGTGGTTGGTGTACCAAAGTCAAAAGTATCTCTGGGCTTAGATTTTGACACTACTTTTGGGCTGTATTGGCAAAATACATTTAACTACATGGGAACGGTCTACACAGATTTCGCCAACTCTAACAAGGTTAAAAGTTTTGGACTGCTAAATTCTAAAATCGGTTACAAACAGCGTTTTGGAAATTTCGATTTGGATGTTTTTGCGATGGGTAATAATTTGACCAATCAGATTAACTATACATTTTTATTCTACGGAAATAGCATTAATGATACCGATAAGGACAATCAATACAACAATGATAATGTCTTTACAGACGTTAATCCTGGACCAAGTAAAGCTTACTTCTACTCAGGGTTTAATTTAAAATATCGTTTCTAAATTCATAAAAAACCGCTTCAAGCCTATGAAGCGATTTTTTATGATTAATTATTGATGTTTCGTTGGTAGGCTTAAAATAAAAGTTCTAAATTTGTTAGGCACACTAAAAAAATATATTTATGAAAAAAACATTTTTAGCATTGGCTGTAGTCAGCTTAGTTGCTTGTAAAAAAAATGAAGATGCTAACGCGAAAACTTCCACTTCGATAGGGGACGTTGTTAACGGTGCAAAAACGCTCAACAACTTGTCAGCATCAATGGATGATATCGAGAAAAAAATGGAAGAGTTAAAAACAACGACACCAGCAACTAATGATGAATTAAAGTCTATTTTTCCAACCACTTCACTAGGCTTAGCAAGAACCGAAATAAAAGTAGGAGATATCTCTATGATGGGTTTGGCTTCAGCAGAAGCAAAGTATAGCGACAACGCCAATAAGAATGTCGAGATTAGCATTATGGACGGCGCAGGCGAAGCTGGTAGTGGTATGCTTGCTATGTTGATGATGGCACTAAAAGCAGAATCAGAAAAAACAAGTGCAGAAGGTTATGAGAAAACGACCAATTTTAATAATGTACGAGCAAGCATTTCTGAGAAGAAAAATGGAGATATTATGGAATCGGAAATTCAGTATCTAGTAAAAAACCGCTATGCAGTAAAGATAGAAGGTGAAGGTTATACACTTGATCAGCTAAAGGCTGTGATGAGCGAGATTAATACATCTTCATTAAAATAAACTAAAGCTTCCGAAAGGAAGTTTTTTTGTTTTAAATTTGATTTAAATTTTAAAAAATAATGAAAGCTTTAAAAATATTAAGTTTCATATTATTACTGATTATTGGATTGGCAAACGCCCAACAATCCACAGTCTTAATGCGTGGTAAAGAAATAAAAACGTTTGCAAAACTTCCTAATGTTGGTGCTGCCGCGCCTAATTTTGAACTGACAGATGACAAAATGGAAAGCAAAACTCTGGAGAGTTATAAAGGGAAATATGCAATACTAAATATTTTTCCGAGTGTTGATACAGGCGTTTGCTCGATTTCTGTAAGAAAATTTAATGAGATGGCTGCCGATCTTCCCAATACGTCGGTGTTATGCATTTCTAAAGATTTGCCTTTTGCACAAAAGCGTTATTGTGGTGCAGAAGGTATTAAAAATGTTGTAATGTTGTCAGATTTTAGAACCGATTTTGGAAAACGTTATGGCGTCGAAATGATGGATGGCGCGTCGCGAGGTTTGCTAAGTCGAGCAGTGGTTGTTATTAATCCGCAAGGCATAATCGTCTACGAAGAGCAAGTCGCTGACATTAGCCGAGAACCTAACTATGAAAGGGCTTTGGCAGCAATTAAACAATAAAAAAACAGTCTCGATATGTTGAGACTGTTTTTTGTTTAAAAACGATTGTATTTATTTAAGTTTTTGCAATCCAAAAGCAAGCATGATTTGCAAAACGCCTATCATAATGAATGAAATAGCGGTGTAGTAGACAATTGTTAAACCTCCAAAAACGGGATTTGCAATCATTAGTATAGCAAATAATAATCCCAAAATACTAAAAATCAACACGGTTCCCCAAGATTTAATTCCAATTTTTTTTAATGCTAAAGATGATCCTATACCCATAACCGATCGAAACAAAATCGTAAATCCAACATACAACGGCAATATTGTAGCACTCAAAGTAGGTGAGGATATTAGCATAATCCCCAAAAGCAAATCAACAATACCTCCAGCTAGCGACCATCCCCAGTTAGGATATCGTCTGTTGCTAAAGGCGTTAACAACCTCCATGATACCTGTGACAAAAAAGATGGCAGCAAATATCATCGATAATGCTAAATAAGAAGTAAGAGGTGTACGGAAAATGAATAGTCCACTAAAGATAAAAATAATCCCTGTAATTAACGGAAGATACCAGTACTTGTACGGGTTGGTGTAGTTTTGACTCATTGTAAAATTTTTTATGAATACCAAGAGACCTGCAAAATATATACCTTAGCTGACTTTCATGATATTTATTATGCGAGGTTTTATGGTTAAGTTTTATGACGCGAAATTTCTAGGCTTTAGTTTTATCTTTTATTTCATAAGTCATTAACATATTTTTGACATTTTAGGCGGTAATTTTATAATTCAAAAATCACAAAAAAAAAGTGGATACATTATCACAACTTAAAGAAGAATTAAAAAACGAATACGAAACAGCTGAAGCTTTTTTTGACCGTTTTCCTGAGGGTAAAAATGATTACGCACCACATGAGAAAAGTATGAAGTTAATGTCGCTAGTGTCTCATAGTGCTGAGGTTTTTGCTTGGCCAAAATTTATTCTCAACACTTGAGAGCTAGACTTTGGAAAAGGCGACGATCAATCAGTTAATCTCTCAACAAAAGCAGAACTTCAACAAAAGTTAGAGGTCTGCTACAATGTTGGAATTGCAAGTCTAGAAGCGGAGACTGAAGATCAACCAGAAACGAATTGGCCAATAAAAAATAGTGGCGAAACAATGATGGAATGGACATAGTATGGTGCCATTGGACATGCAATGAATCAAGCAACGCATCACCGAGCGCAACTGGGCGTCTATTATCGATTAAGTGATATTGAATTGCCCCCCAAGTTATGGACCATCTGCGGATACAGAATATTAATCTGTCAAAGTTTTAGGATAAAATATGATCACCTCTTCATAACGATTCTGAAGTTGCTCTTTCCAAAGCTCTAATTTGACAAAGGACAAAACTCGACAGAAAAGGTCATCAAGAAATAAAATCTTTATTCCCTTTAAATAAAAAAAGCCAGTTGTCATTAACTGGCTTTTATTTTATCTATTATAAAGTTTATTGTAAAGAGCCATAAAATGTTCTTTAATTACTTTACGTTTTAGTTTCAAAGTTGGTGTTAACATTCCGTTTTCCTCAGACCAAATCTCGGGTGTTAATTCTATTTTTTTGATTTGTTCCCAATGACCAAGATTATTGTTGATATTGTCCATTTCTTTTTCGATGGCAGCTTTTAGTTCCGGACTTTTTGCAATGTCCTCAGGCGTCGTTCCGATGTTGATGTTGTTATCTTTTGCCCATTTTTTAGCATAGTCGAAGTCTGGCTGTATTAGTGCAGTTGGCATTTTTTCGCCTTCGCCAACGACCATAATTTGTTCAATAAATAAAGACGCTTTAGCAAGATTTTCTATGACTTGTGGCGCAACATATTTACCGCCCGACGTTTTGAACATTTCTTTTTTTCTGTCGGTAATAAAAAGGAATCCGTCTTTATCCAGATGTCCAATATCACCTGTTTTGAAGTAGCCTTCGTTATCAAAAGCTTCTCTCGTTAATTCTGGGTTTTTGTAATAACCTTGGGTTACGGTTGGTCCTTTAACCGTGATTTCGCCATCTTCTGCTATTTTAACATTAACATTAAAAAGAGGTTTTCCGATGGAGCCCATTTTCATAAATTCAAAACTGTTAACCGAGATTACAGGCGAAGTTTCTGTCAAACCATAACCTTCCTGAATTGGAATGCCAGCGGCTTGAAACATAATATTAAGTCGTGTAGAAAGTGGCGCAGAACCAGAAACTAAAGTTAAAATATTACCTCCAATGCCAGCTCTCCATTTAGAGAAAACCAATTTGTCAGCAATCTTGTGGAAGACACTTTTTGGTGCGCCCAGTTTATAGTTTTCAGCAATTTTTAGTGACCACAAGAAAATACTTTTTTTGATGGCGCCAGCTTCGGTTCCTTTTTTATAGATTGAATCATAAACTTTCTCGATAACACGCGGAACAACAGTCATGTAGTGTGGCTTCACTTCTTGAAGATTTTCACTAAGCTTGTCTGTGCTTTCAGCGAAATAAATAGCAAAACCACTATAAGTAAAAATATAGAAAATCGTCCTTTCGAATATGTGACACATTGGTAAAAAACTTAATGCACGACTGTCGTTGCCCTGTCTGCGCGGGATTCTGTCTTCGCAACCGATGATGTCTTGCACGATGTTGTTGTGTGTCAACATAACGCCTTTGGGCTTTCCTGTCGTCCCAGAAGTGTAGATAATAGACACCAGATCGTCTGGATAAATTTCTCTTTTAATAGATTCAACTTCGGCTTGTAGACTATCATCTTTCCCAAGTTCTAGAATATCTTCCCAATGTTTAGCAGCATTAACTTTATCAAAGGTGTAGATGTCTTTTAATAAAGTTAGTTCTGTTCTTATGTTATTAATCTTGTTGTAAAGTTTTTCGTCCGAGACAAAGCAATAGTAACAATCCGAATCGCCAAGATTATAGACGCAATCCGCCTGCGAAATCGATGGATAGATAGGAACCGTGATAATGCCGAGTTGTAAAGCTGCTTGGTCGATAATGCACCATTCGGTCCTGTTGGTTGTGGTGATAATTCCTATTTTGTCACCTTTTTTTAAACCTAATTTTATTAAACCTCTAGAGAATTGATTGCTTTTTGCAATGAATTCTTCCGTTGAAAGATTTCTCCAACTTCCAGCAATTTTGTCATTGATGTAGTTTTTTTTGGGATATTTTTCTAGTGTAATATAGGGAATATCGAAAATTCGAGTTAATGTCATGTTGGTTGTAAGAAAGATTGAATGCAAATATAACAATTATGAGTTTTTTCAAAAAAATAAAGCTATCCATTGGATAGCTTTTTTTGTATTAATTATTTTCTGTCATAGAGTTTCTCGTACAAATCGATGAAAGCTTCTTTAATAGCTTTACGTTTAAGTTTAAGAGTAGGTGTTAGCAATCCGTCATCTATTGACCATACTTTTGGTGTGAGTTCAATCTTTTTAATCTGCTCCCACTTGCCTAATTTTTTATTAAGCGTTTCTATTTCTTGGGTGATTCGTTCTTTCAATTCTGGGCTTTTTGCTATTTCTTCAGGACTTGTCCCGATGTTGATGTTTTTGATTTTTGCCCAGTTTTGTGCAAAGTTAAAATCTGGTTGTATTAACGCCGTTGGCATTTTTTCGCCTTCGCCCACCACCATTATTTGTTCTATAAATTTGGAAGCTTTTGCATGGTTCTCGATAACTTGAGGCGCAATAAATTTTCCACCCGACGTTTTGAACATTTCTTTTTTTCTATCGGTGATAAATAAGAATCCATCATCGTCAATATGTCCAATATCTCCAGTTTTGAAATAATCATCTTCGGTGAAAGCTTCCCTCGTTTTTTCGTCGTCCTTGTAATAACCTCCAAAAACAGAAGGTCCTTTAACGGTGATCTCGCCATCAGCAGCTATTTTAACATCTACATTACTTAGTGGTATGCCTACAGAACCTAATCTCATTTTTTCGAAACTGTTAACGGAAATTACAGGCGAAGTTTCTGTTAAACCGTAACCTTCCAAAATAGGAATTCCCGCTGCTTGGAACATTCTGTTTAATCTTGAAGACAGTGCGGCAGAGCCAGAAACTAAGGTTATTAGATTTCCTCCCAAGCCTTCTCTCCATTTTTTAAAAACCAATTTGTCCGCAATAATATGTGCAAAAGATTTTGGCGCTTGTAGGTTGTATTTTTCGGCGATCGAGATCGACCAAAGGAAGATTTTAGATTTAATACCACCAGCTGCGGTACCTTTATTATAAATAGAATCGTAGACTTTTTCTACCAAACGTGGCACAACTGTCATGTAATGAGGTTTCACCTCTTTGACATTTTCTCCAATTTTTTCAATGCTTTCTGCATAATATAAAGAGAATCCATTGTTGATGAAAATGTAATAGACCATTCTTTCGAAAATATGACAGATCGGTAAAAAACTCAGTGCACGAAGGTCTTTATAATTAATGTTTTTATCTCTGGGGATTCTAGAGTCGCTTCCCAAAACATTTGACACGATGTTTTTGTGTGTTAGCATAACGCCTTTGGGACGTCCAGTTGTACCAGAAGTGTATATTAAGGTCACCACGTCGTCTTCTTTTATGGCTTTGGATAGATCTTCTACCTCCTGTTGTGTTGCATCATCTTCACCAAGATCTAATATTTCTTTCCAATTAGGTGCGCCATCAACATCATCAAAACAAAAAACACCAGCCAGAGAGGTCACGTCGGGCTTTACAACCTTCATTTTTTGGTATAAGTCAACATCTGAGACGAAGCAATATTTTATTTCGGCATTATTAAAAATATACACATAATCTTCCTCCGAAATGCTTGGATATACAGGCACCGAGATAGCGCCGATTTGAGAAATTCCCAAGTCCATAATGCTCCATTCTGTACGGTTGTTGCTGGTTATTAATCCGATTTTGTCACCAGGTTTTATCCCCAGTTTTAACAGTCCTCGAGAAATTTTGTTTGCTTGGTTAATAAACTCTAAGGTGGAGGTTTTTTTCCATTCCCCATTCTTTTTCGTGACCAACGCATCATTTTTAGGATATTGATTTAGAGCTTTATGAGCGAAATCAAACGTTCTTTTAACAGACATATCGTTAAATATTTGATAATTTTTAAATTAAATTTAATAAAAAGTAGGTTTTTGTAAATATAGTTTTTTTTAGTCAAATGGCAAAAATGTCTTTTATTCGATACATATCGTTATAATTTTCGTAAAAATTGTAAATTTACAAGCAATTAATACTAGTAATTGATATGGATTTTAATTTATCAGAAGAACAACTGATGATTCAGCAAGCAGCTAGAGATTTCGCTCAGACTGAATTACTTCCTGGTGTTATCGAAAGAGATACACATCAAAAATTCCCAACAGAACAAGTTAAGAAAATGGGAGAACTTGGTTTTTTAGGTATGATGGTTGACCCAAAATACGGAGGAGCTGGTCTTGACAGTGTATCTTACGTTCTTGCAATGGAAGAAATTGCTAAAATTGATGCTTCTGCTGCGGTAGTAATGTCAGTTAACAACTCGTTAGTATGTGCTGGTCTAGAAAAATTTGCTAGCGAAGAGCAAAAAATGAAGTATCTAAAACCTCTTGCGAGTGGAGAAGTTATCGGTGCTTTCGCATTGTCTGAGCCAGAAGCTGGATCTGACGCAACATCTCAACGTACAACTGCAGAAGATAAGGGTGATTATTATTTATTAAACGGTACTAAAAACTGGATTACTAACGGTGGTAACGCATCTTACTATATCGTTATTGCACAGACAGATCCAGAGAAGAAGCATAAAGGTATCAACGCTTTCATTGTAGAAAGAGGTTGGGAAGGTTTTGAAATTGGTCCTAAAGAAGACAAATTAGGAATAAGAGGTAGTGATACACATTCTTTACTTTTCACAGATGTTAAAGTACCAAAGGAAAACAGAATTGGTGAAGATGGCTTCGGATTCAACTTCGCAATGGCGGTTCTTAACGGTGGTAGAATTGGTATTGCATCTCAGGCTTTAGGTATCGCATCTGGTGCTTACGAATTGGCGCTTAAATATGCTAAAGAAAGAAAAGCTTTCGGTACAGAGATTATTAATCACCAAGCAATTGCGTTCAAATTAGCTGACATGCACGTTAACATTACAGCGGCTAGAATGCTTTGCTTCAAAGCGGCAGTTGAGAAAGATGCTGGTAAAGATATCTCAGAAAGTGGCGCTATGGCAAAACTTTACGCGTCTCAAGTTGCTATGGATACAACTATTGAAGCGGTCCAAATACACGGCGGATATGGTTATGTTAAAGAATATCACGTAGAAAGATTGATGCGTGATGCGAAGATTACACAAATCTATGAAGGTACTTCAGAAATCCAAAAGATTGTGATCTCTAGAAGTATTGCTAAGAAATAATCTATTGTTAGCTGTATCAAGTCAACATAGATTATAATGAAATAAATAATCCCTTTCAGTAATGAAGGGGATTTTTGTATTTTCAAACCTCTTAATAAATCATTATTAAATGAAACATCTAAGTCTTTTAGTTTTTACATCTATAACTCTATCTGCTCAAGACAATCAATTAACAGATGCATTAGCAACTAAGTTGTCCAATATGCCTTTGAAATGTATTGAGCAAGAATATCCCAATAAGACTGCTCATATTATCAACTCTTTACAGGAAGTTAGTTTGTCACCAAAGATTTGCACCCTTCTTTTTATGGTTGTTTTGACTGGCATAGCTCTGTACATGGACATTGGATGTTGTTGAAAATTTTAAAAGAGAAACCAAATCTTACACAATCTTGGCGTATAACAAAGATTTTAGACAAAAGTTTCAATGCAGAATCTCTTAAAAAGGAAGCTCAATATTTTACTAAATATGATCTCGCAAAAAACTTTGAACGAACTTACGGTTGGGCTTGGATCCTGAAACTTGACGAAGAATTAGCAACTTGGGATACACCACAAGCTAAGACTTGGCATCAAAATATGAAACCACTTACAGATGAGATTTTGCGGTTGTGGAAAGATTATCTTCCTAAGCAGACTTATCCTAACAGAACAGGCGTTCATCCTAATTCTGCTTTTGCACTAGGCTTTGCTATCGATTGGGCGAAAACAATTGGTGATAAAGATTTTGAAAATCAATTGATACTAAAGGCGAAAAGCTTTTATTTAACAGATGAAAAAACGCCTGCCTATCTAGAGCCAGATGGTTCGGATTTTTTCTCCCCAAGTTTGGAGATAGCCGATCTTATGCGTCGTGTGCTTCCACAAAAAGATTTTGAAATTTGGTTGGATCAATTTTATGATAAACGAAGTCTTGAGAATATTTTTCAAATACCAGTCGTAAGCGATTTGTCAGATTATCAAACGGTACATTTGGTGGGTTTATCATTTAGTAAAGCTTGGTGTATGAAGGGGATTTCCAGAGCGTTATCTAATAGTCATCCATTAAAGAAGCAATTTGAAGACACCGCGAATCATTTCTTAAAAAATGCTATGCCTTTAATGTTTAGCAGTAATTATGGCGGTGATCATTGGTTAGCTAGTTTTGCTGTTTTCGCGATCTTAAATGTAGATTAATTTTATTTTTTACTTTATTATTTATATATTTACCGAAAAAGATGAAAATATTTATAATAATAGCAATTGGATTGTCTTTTATGTCATGTAATGGCACTTCTAGCATGCATGCGCAAAAAGTCGAAACAATGCAGAAAGTAGAATATACAGAAGAGCGCAGATTGAATAAAGATTTTGATTCGAAAGAAATTTTTGCAGTGTCAACTATGGATGAAGTTACAAATCTCTATAGCAGACTGCAAGATCCCCAATTCAATCGTTCTGCACCTATTCCTATTATAGAAGCTGGTGAAAGCCTATTAGTGGTTAAGCCAAAAGCAAGTTCTGCAACAGATTACTCAGATATCGAAATCGAAAGTATTAAAAAAAATGAAAAAAATATTATTGTAAAATATAAAAAAATTGAAAACGGGGAATATAAGGACGCAAAAAAAACGAATCCTATTTTAATTTTAAAAATTAAAAGTAACCCGCAGAATTTAATTTTAAAAAAAGTAAATTAATATAATTGCAAAATAAATTTTAATGAAATCAAAATTATTATTGGGGATAGGGGTAACTCTAATGTCTACAGGAGCTTTCTACGCTCAACAAAATGCTTGGATGAGCATTGCTGCAAAGAATGTTTCTAATGCAAGAGAAAGATCAATTACTGTAACAGATTATAAATTGTTAAGTCTTAACAATTCTCAGTTCGAAGCTCAGTTATTAGCTATCGGAAAAAATTCTGGGAAAACATTAATGAAGTTCCCAAATGAGCAAGGTACTACAGATACTTTTGAAGTGGTAGAATCTTCTACAATGCACCCAGATCTACAAGCGAAATATGCTGACGTTAGATCTTTCACAGGGGTTAAAGTTGGAGACCCTTTAACAAGAATTACTTTTACTTATGATCCATATTTTGGATTTAATGCAAGTGTAAGAAGTGGCAAAGGAATCTATTATGTAGATTCTTACTCTAAAGATAACAAAATCTACATGATGTATAATCGTAAGAATGCATCTTCAGAGCGTAATTTTAACTGTCTTTTTGATGAGCACGGCGAAAAGGAAATCCAGCAAACAATGGAAAATGCTGGCCAAAACAAAACTGTTAAAGACGGTAAAATGCGTAAGTATAGACTAGCTTTAGCTACTGCTGTAGAGTATACGTCATATACTGCAAATGCAGCTGGAGTTGGTAATGGAACTGACGCGGAGAAGAAAACAGCAGTTATGGCAGCACTTAACTTAACAGTTAATAGACTTAACGAAGTATATGGAAACGACCTATCTGTTAAGCTAGAATTGGTGCCTAATAATGATTTGTTAATATTTATCGATACGGATACTTATAATCCGTTAAGTGCATCTTCAATGTTAGGAGCTAACCAAACTGCTGTTGATAACTTAATTGGAAAACCAAATTACGATATTGGTCATGTATATTTCCAAGCACAACAAGGAAATGACAATGGTGTAGCTTACCTTCGATCTGTTTGTAATAACAATATGAAAGCAGGTGGTGTAACAGGTTCTGCAAATCCTGTGGGTGACCCATTTGTTATTGACTTCGTAGCACACGAGATGGGACATCAATTTGGAGCTAACCATACGCAAAATAATAGTTGTAACAGAAATGAAAGTACTTCGATAGAGCCAGGTAGTGCTAGTACTATTATGGGGTATGCAGGTATCTGTTCGCCAAATGTTCAAAGTAATAGTGATGCTTACTTCCACTCTGTGAGTATAAGAGAGATGTATGCTCATGTTACTGGTGCAGCAAATTGTAGTTCTAATACTTCAACAGGTAACAATGCTCCAATAGCGGATGCAGGTCTAGATAGAACAATCCCTAAAGAAACGCCTTTTGTACTTAAAGGAATCGGCTCTGACCAAGATGGTGATACCATTACTTATAATTGGGAACAAATAGATGCTGGTGCTGCAACAATGCCTCCAAGACCTGCTAATACGGTTGGCCCAATGTTTAGATCAATCGGGGCGACAGTTTCTCCAGAACGTTACTTCCCAAGATTATCAACAATTATCGAAGGTTACAATCCGAACATTAATTCTCAAACTAACTATAGAGCATGGGAAAAACTTTCTAATGTAGCTAGAACTCTTAATTTCTCACTTTTAGTAAGAGATAACAATCCAGTTGGTGGACAGTCTGGTAGAGATGATGTTAAGTTGACGGTTGATGTTGGCGCAGGACCTTTCATTGTAACTTCTCAAAATGCTGCAGATATCGTTTGGAATTTAGGTTCAACACAAACAATTACATGGGATGTTGCCAATACAGATGTTGCCCCAGTTAATACGGCTAATGTACAGATTTTATTATCGACAGATGGTGGTTTAACTTTCCCTCATGAGTTGGTAGCTAGTACACCAAACAATGGTTCATATACATTCAATGTTCCTGGCGGATTAGGCGTTAGCGATAATGCGAGAATCATGATTAAAGCAATTGACAATGTATTCTTAAACGTTAACAAGGTTAAATTTAAAATTAACTCAGACTTAGCAACAAGCAATGTAGATGCTGCTAAAGAAGTTGTTATCCATCCGAACCCTTCTAAAAATGGTGTCTTTACAATGGAGGTTGATGCTAAAAATGTATCATACAGCGTCTTCTCAGCAGAAGGTCGTCTCGTAGCCATGAAAAAAGATCTTAAAGCTTCTGGTAAGCAAACTAACAAGATTGATTTATCTCAGTTAGATTCTGGGGTTTACTTCTTAAAAGTTGATGCAGATGGTAAAGTTTCTTCTAAGAAATTAGTTATTGCTAAATAATCAGGCAAAAACACATAAAAAGAGAGCTACTCAATTTGAGTAGCTTTTTTTGTTTTATCAATGTAATGAGAAGTTATTTTTTAATAATTTTTCTAGAAATTACATCCTTTCCTGAGTAAATATTAACAATGTAGTTACCAGGCATTAAGTTTTGGATATTAGCTTCAGAGGTTTTTGTTTCCAAAACAAGATTTCCGGACATATCAAAAACGCGGATTTTTTCGATAGGATTAATACCTTCAACTTTTATTAAATCAGAACTTGGATTTGGATAGATTTTTACAAGCGTTTTGTTAGCCTCAGAAGTTGCAAGTCCAGGAACGCCTTTTATTTCGATATCATCTATTCCGATAAAGGCAATGTCTGTACAATTGTAATGTCTAAACACTAATTTGATATCTTGTCCTTGATATTCCGTAATCATAAGACTTATATTTTTTGCCGTTTGCGTATATCCTGCGTCAAGTGTCTCTTCGAAAATTGGAGTTTCTGTTCCTGTAAAACTTGCATCTGCAGGAATGACATAGACTGCATAATGTTCTTGGAAAAGTTCGTCATCAAAAGCCCCTACCTTAAAAGTTAAATTGTAAGCATCCAATGTAGGAGGTAATGTGATTTTAGGACTTATCAAAATGTTATCTGGCGTAAAGGCTTCTATAAACCAAGACCACGAGGTTGCAAAGTTACCGCTAAATGCTGGCATATCCTCATCTTCCGCATTATAAAACTCTCACTTTTCGCCATCACCATCACGGTCGATATTAGTCCATTTGTCGATGTCGGCTTGCGTGTCAAATCCTTCTTTAAAGATTGTATCATATTGCCCATACGCGCAAGCAGCAATTGAAAATGCTGCAGTAAAAAATAGTTTTTTAATCATAAATAATATTTTAAGTCGACCAAATGTACTAAAAAAACAAAACACTCGCCCGATAGCAAGTGTTTTGATAATTTATTTAAACTAAAAATTTAATTAAACATTAAATCTAAAGTGCATTATATCACCATCTTGAACGATGTATTCTTTACCTTCTACAGCAAGCTTTCCAGCCTCTTTTACTTTAGCTTCAGAACCGTAAGTCATGTAATCGTCGTACTTAATAACTTCGGCACGGATAAAGCCTTTTTCAAAATCTGTGTGGATAACACCAGCAGCTTGTGGCGCCGTCCAACCTTTCCCAATTGTCCAAGCTCTAACCTCTTTAACACCAGCCGTAAAGTAAGTTTGAAGTTTCAGTAATGCATAAGCTTGACGAATCAATCTATTAACACCTGGCTCTTCTAGACCTAGCTCTTCTAAGAACATTTGACGCTCTTCGTAAGACTCTAGCTCGTTGATATCCGCTTCAATTTGTGCAGCAAGAACAACAACTTCAGCACCTTCATTTTTCGCCATTTCTTCGATTTTAGCAATCCAGTCGTTACCGTTTTTAATCGAATTTTCATCAACATTACAAACGTAAAGAACAGGCTTATTCGTCAACAATTGGACGTCGTCGATAATCGATTTTGTTAAATCATCAACTGGGAATTCTCTCGCATTTTTTCCGTCCTCTACAAATTTTTGAAGCTTTTGTAAAGTTTCGTAAGTCAAGATATCTTCTTTCTTACCAGATTTGATGAATTTTTTTGCTTTGTCAACTGCTTTTCCAATGGTTTCAAGATCTTTAAGCTGAAGCTCGATATCAATAATCTCTTTGTCACGAAGTGGATCTACAGAGCCTTCTACGTGGATAATATTACCATTATCAAAACATCTCAAAACGTGGATAATAGCTTCACATTCGCGGATGTTAGCAAGAAATTGGTTACCAAGACCTTCACCCTTGCTCGCACCTTTTACAAGTCCTGCGATGTCAACAATCTCAACAACTGCTGGCAAAACACGCTCAGGATTTACGATTTTTTCAAGTTCGAAAAGTCGTGGATCTGGTACCGAAACCGTCCCTAAGTTAGGTTCGATAGTACAGAAAGGGTAGTTCGCAGATTGCGCTTTGGCATTACTAAGACAGTTAAAAAGTGTTGATTTTCCAACGTTAGGTAGTCCTACAATTCCACATTTCATTATATGTCGATGTTTATTTAGTTAATATTTAATAATTTGAATATTGAATTTGCTTCAAATAATCGCGTGCAAAGATAGTGATTTTGTTTTTTAAATTTTAATTTTACATCGTCGCAGAAAAGCGATGGTAGCTTGGCTAAAAAATAGTTAAAACGCAAAAGCTATACTTTATAAATTTAGATCAAAGGAGCTACTTTACATGACATCTTTAAGGTTTTTGTAGTTTAACATAATTAAGCTTCGTTCGGCATAAACTAACGTCAGTTCGAGTTGATTTTTATATGAAATGACAGCTCGTATAAAAAAAGTGTTTTATCCCGAAAAGATGTTAGTTATATCCTCCGTGTTTCTTTATGATTAATATTTAAGTGAAAAAAAAATATTGTTGAAAAGCATTAATAATGGGAAAGAAAAAGAAAAGAGAGTTTTTGTCTTCGGAATTGGTAAAGAGTTTTGCAAGAATCCACGGATTTGAGTCAAAACTTCGGGCCTTTGAGGTTAAAGATTTCTTACAAGATTATCTTTCTACTGATCTTTTTAATGAGATAGAATCGGTTAATATTGATGCAGATCAACTTTTAATAAAGATAAAATCACCTTTGTTAAAAAATGATTTTAGACTTCGAAAAAGTTTTTATTTAAATAAAATTAAAACCAATCTTGGCGACGATTTCGATTTTAAAGATCTTTTGGTTTTGTAGAAGATTTTGATTTTTCCATTAATTCTTGCGCTTTTCCGTCTAGTCTTGAGCGTATCGGAATAAAGAATCTCAAAGGATTTTTGATAAAATAATTAAAGATTTCTTTAAAGATGGCGCCCACTTCTGTAGTATTCATTTTTCTTGAACGGAACGCCAAGATCATCGATAGTCCAAAGCTGACAATAAAGTTGAAAAATCCAATTAAAAATACGGTGACAAAGCCTATCCAAAACGTGTAAGAATCTACAGAAAAGTCTTTACCATAAAGTCCTAGTGCAAAGTTACCAGCCGCAAAGGTAATGTGTCGAATATCCAGGTCTAATCCGAAAAACAAACCGATAGGTGCCGTCGCACCTAAGAAAACCCCGAACCAAAAGTTAGAGACAATCCCCGCCCAGTTTTTAGAATAATATTGAGAAAGGCTTTCTGCAAACTTGTTTCCAAAGAAATAGTTGATAAATGGATTCTTCGCAATACGTTCAGGTATTTTGTAAAATATAGAGTTGTTGCCAATATTACCAGAAATAATGCCAGAAATAAATAAGAAAAAGCCAGCAATACAAGCATGGAAAATAGCTTTTGACTCAAAAGGGTTGAGATCGGTCAGCAACTTAGTCGATTTGTCGATCGCAAAATTTTGTTTAAATAAAATTTCGAGTCCATATACAATCGCCAACGCAATTGGGAATGCCAACAAAACATTACCAACAAAGGCAATAAACTGAGTTCTAAATAATTTTGAAACCAAGTGCGCGAAATCTATAAAGTTCGATTTTCTACTTTCTCCGTCTGCAAGCACTTTTGCCATAGTCGCCGCTGTCATTGCAGGCTGCTTCGTGGCTAGTGTAAAATGCATAAGATAGATCATTACAAATCCCATCGCATAGTTAAGCGAGTAGAGGAATGCATGACTAAAATCGCTACCTTCGAGACTACCGTACAACATTTTGAGAACACAAAGCGCCCCAACGATAACACCGCCACCACTAGCTTTCCAAAACATTTTCATGTAGTCTTTAGCGTTAGAGGTGATGTAATGTGTTCCTGTCTCTGCGGTGTGGTTGGTAATAAGGTGTGACATTAACCGTGTGCTGTCAGAGATCAAATCCTGTACATTATTCTTATGAGATTTGTATCGAAGAATATTGAGAAACAACTGTTTTGATCGGATGACGTAATCATCAGGTGTATCAATAACAAAGATTTGCAAAATATCAGACATCCTTGTCAACTGCTGACGAATCTTTAAAAGATAAAGGTTGATCTTACTAGAAATTCCATATTTTCCGCTGTTCTTAAAAGCGATATTTACAAACTCTTGACATTGTTGTAGATAGACTTTTATTTGTTTATAAACTTCATCTTTTGAGTTGAGTTGGAAGTTAGGATCTTCTTTAAATTGTGTTATTAAAATATCCAATTCGTTTTGTAAAGCCAAAAATGGATTATCGAGATTACGATACTTAGGCACCATCTTCATAACTTCCACATCCATCGCATTCCCGATAACGCGCCATGCCAAAACATTGAATGCAAAAAGCAATTCTCGCTTCACATGCGCATTAGCAACAAAGCGGTCAACTTTCAAAAGTCTAAAAAGCTCACTTAGCTTATCTTCTTGTGAATTAATAAAAAAATCTAAATCTTTTTTAGGCGTAACCGATACAACATCCACGAGATACCATATTGTATCTTCGTTTTCGATGCTTGGCAGAACTTTATTTAGAAGTCGTTTTTTTAATTCAGGGAAGAATGCGTTTTCAGATAAAATATCTGCTTCTGTTAAAGATAGATTGAAGGATTTATCTTTAAAAACATTATGTATGTAATAACTAAGATTTTCTGTAATATTTTGGTTATCTTTAAGATAGGCTACAAAAACGCCGATATCTTCTTTCTTTACCGCAGCTAGTAGTTCAGCAAGTGGGTCTAGAGAAAAAGTTTCGTTTTTGGCGCTAAAATATTTTTTTAGAACCGTGCTAAAATTGTCTTTGTTTTTTAATCTTAAAGCCATAAGTCTTGCAAAGATAATTATTTCAGAACAATGTTATTCATCTGGCGCATGACCCAATTGTGCTTTTTGCGCAAATAAGGTGTAGGATTTTTTGGATCGTATTTTTTAGGATTAGGCAGCACAACAGCGATCCAAGCGGCTTCGCTTTTTGTCAAATCTTTAGCGCTTTTACCAAAGTAATAATTAGATGCGGCTTCGACACCAAAAACCCCTTGCCCCATCTCGATGGAGTTGAGGTAACGTTCTAAAATGACATCTTTACCCCAAATTTTTTCAATAATAAATGTATAAACAACTTCTAATCCTTTTCGGAACCAACTTCTACCTTGCCACAAAAACACATTTTTGGCAGTCTGTTGAGAAATCGTACTACCGCCGCGACGGATTTCGCCCTTCTTTTCGTTGTGCTTTATAGCCTTTTCTATGGCTTTTGTATCGAAGCCATTATGCGTAAAAAATAATTGATCTTCCGACGCTATCACTGCTTTTTTTACATTATTTCCCATATCATCATAAGAAATATAATCGCGCTCTAGCTTTCCGTATTTAATAAGACCGCCCAATTGTGTCCAAGTTATTGGCGGGTTAAAAAATATGCCAAGTGCTATGAATAGAATGTTAGCGAGGATTATTACTAAAATTAATTTCTTTAAAAATTTAAACATTAGATACTGTTTTCATGGGCAAAAGTACTTAGATTTTAATAATTTTCAAATGATAAAGTATCAAGAAAAATTCATATTAATTCTGATTTTAGTTTTTGAATAAAAATAACGATTTTTGCAATCTGAAATTTTATTATGTCTTTAGAAAAAGAAATTAGCAAAAGAAAAACCTTTGGTATTATCGCGCATCCCGATGCTGGTAAAACGACTTTGACGGAGAAGTTACTACTTTTCGGAGGAGCCATCCAAGAGGCAGGTGCAGTAAAGTCTAACAAGATAAAAAAAGGGGCAACCTCCGACTTTATGGAAATCGAACGTCAAAGAGGGATTTCTGTAGCGACATCGGTGTTGGCTTTCGAATATAAAAATCATAAAATCAATATTCTCGATACGCCGGGTCACAAAGACTTCGCAGAAGATACTTACCGAACCTTAACCGCGGTTGACTCGGTGATTGTGGTTGTCGACGTTGCAAAAGGGGTTGAGGAGCAAACAGAAAAGTTGGTTCAGGTTTGTCAAATGAGAAATATTCCAATGTTGGTTTTCATCAACAAGTTGGATAGAGAAGGGAAAGACGCCTTCGATCTTTTGGATGAAGTTGAACAAAAATTAGGTCTTAGCGTTGTGCCGCTTTCTTTGCCAATCGGTATGGGAAGCGACTTCCAAGGGATTTATAACATTTGGGAAAAGAACATTCAGTTATTCTTAGAAGAGAAAAAACAAAAAGTTGGAGATTCTGTAAAGTTTGATGACATCAACGATCCCAAAATCGACGAAATGATTGGCGAAAAAGCCGCTGCTCAACTTCGTGAAGAATTGGAATTGATTGAATCTGTCTATCCAGAATTTGATAGAGAGGCTTATGTTAAAGGCAATCAACAACCGGTTTTCTTTGGATCGGCATTAAATAATTTTGGTGTTCGTGAGCTTTTGGATGCTTTTATCGAGATTGCACCCATGCCACAACCAAAAGAGTCAGATCTTAGAATTGTAAAGCCAGAGGAAAAAAACTTTACAGGTTTTGTGTTCAAAATCCACGCGAATATGGATCCAAAACACCGTGATCGTTTAGCCTTCGTGAAAATTGTGTCAGGAACTTTTAAGAGAAATGAAAATTATCTTTTGGTAAGAGATGGTAAAAAAATGAAATTCTCGTCGCCTAATGCCTTCTTCGCTGACAAAAAGGAAATTGTTGAAGAGAGTTTCCCAGGTGATATTGTTGGTCTTCATGATACTGGGAATTTTAGAATTGGTGATACTTTGACAGCTGGCGAAAAGCTAAATTTCAAAGGAATTCCGAGTTTCTCTCCGGAGCATTTCCGTTTCATTAATAACGATGATCCTCTTAAGGCAAAACAATTGTCAAAAGGTGTTGATCAATTGATGGACGAAGGGGTTGCGCAGTTATTCATCATGGAAATGAATGGTCGTAAGATTATCGGAACAGTTGGGGCGCTTCAGTTTGAAGTTATACAATATCGTCTAGAGCACGAATATGGTGCAAAATGTTCTTATGAGCCATTGTCAATCCACAAGGCTTGTTGGGTTGAGGCGGATGAAAAGTCTGAGGAATTCCGTGAGTTTGCGAGACTTAAACAACGTTTTTTAGCGAGAGATAAATACAATCAATTAGTCTTTTTAGCAGATTCTTCATTTACGATCCACATGACGCAGGAGAAATTCCCGAACATTAAATTGCACTTCATAAGTGAGTTTAGAAATCAATATTAAATTTTATTTCAGATAAATTATATCAAGCCAATTTGGAAACAAGTTGGCTTTTTTATGATTTAGAAAAGAATTTATCAAAAAAATATTGTTTTAAAGTCAAAAATTATATTAAAAGGACTAATGGTTTTTGTTGTTAAAAATTCATAAAAGTTTTTAAATTATTATAAAATAGAACAAAATAAATAATAATACACCACGTGATTTTGTTATCATTCAGTAAATAAAAATAAAAAAGTAATGAAAAAAAGTAACAGAATTATTTATCTGCTATTCTTGTTTGTGGTGGGAGTTAGCATGATGTCTTGTCGCGATGATGACGATGATAATCCTTTTAATCCAAATGATTCTAGTCTTGCAAAAATTAGTTTTGTAAGCAATTTAGCTAATGAAGAAATTATAGATTTTGACATCAACTCAAAAGATTATGTTGAGGTTGATTTTGGAGATGGTAAAAAGATTAAATATGAAAAACCGTCAAATAGTAATGAGATTAAAATTTTTTCCAAAGTAAAAGGAAAAGAAATTAAAATCTACGCGCCCAATGCTAACAGCATTACGAAATTTGAGGCTAATAATATGAAAATAGCTAGTATTGATGTGAAAAATGCAATAGAACTTGATAATCTTGACTTGTATAAAAATGAATTAACAAGTTTGGACATTTCTAAAAATACAAAACTAACTTATATAGATTATAGCATTAATAAAATAAAACAATCTGCCAACAATGCTATTTTGAACGCTTTGCCAAAACGTGTTGAAGCGGATAATGCTGTTGTTTGGGCTTATGACAATTATAATAATACCGAACAAAATGATAAACCGACACAGCAGGCTATCGATGCGGCCGTAGCAAAATTTTGGAACGTTAATATTGATGATTATGATAATGGAAAATCTGTTCGATCTATACAGCATAGATGATACTAAGGAGGTTTGTTTTAAATAAAATCGGCGGGCTCTTTGAGCCCGCCGCCGCTTTTTTTATACGATTATCTGAATTATCCTAAATATGGATATTTATAGTCTTTTGGAGAAACAAAAGTTTCTTTAATACTGCGTACAGATACCCAACGTAGAAGATTCATTTTAGAACCTGCCTTGTCATTAGTGCCTGATGCTCTACCACCACCGAAAGGTTGTTGTCCAACAACAGCACCAGTTGGCTTGTCGTTGATGTAGAAGTTACCAGAAGCATTTTCTAGTGCTTTATAAGCTTCGTCAATTGCATATCTACACTGCGAAAATACAGATCCGGTTAAAGAATATGGAGACGAAGAATCTACCAACTTCAATGTCTCTGCCCAATCTGCATCTTGGTAAACGTAGATTGATAGGATAGGGCCAAAGATTTCTTCAACCATACTTTCGTATTGAGGATTGGTTGTTTCAATAACCGTTGGATGTACGAACCAACCTTTAGCATCGTCATATGTACCACCGATAACAACATTGGCTTCGCTAGATGCATTGGCTCTGTCGATATAACCTTTACATTTTTCGAAAGAGTTTTTATCAATTACCGCATTTACAAAATTAGAAGGATCTTCAGGAGAACCAACTTTAATTGTTGACATTTGGTTTTCCATTACTTTTTTAATATCCTTCCAAAGTGATTGCGGGATATAAGCTCTAGATGCGGCAGAACATTTTTGACCTTGATATTCGAAAGCGCCTCTTACCAAAGCTGTTGCTACAGCTTCAACATTGGCAGAAGGATGCGCAATTACAAAATCTTTACCACCAGTTTCTCCAACAATTCTAGGATATGTTCTGTAATTATGGATGTTATCGCCAATCATCTTCCACATACCTTGGAAGACCTTTGTAGAACCTGTAAAATGTAAGCCTGCAAAATCTTTGTGAGCCATTACTTTCTCCGCAGTTTCTTTACCGTCAGTGAAGATCATATTGATAACGCCGTCAGGAAGACCAGCTTCTTTTAGGACGTCCATAATTACTTTTGCAGAATATATCTGCTTGTCAGAGGGTTTCCATACTACAACATTACCCATCATAGCCATACAAGCAGGCAAGTTACCAGAAATTGCAGTAAAGTTGAAAGGTGTTACCGCGAAACAAAAACCTTCTAATGGTCTGTACTCTACACGATTCCAAACGCCGTTATCAGAGATAGGTTGCTCAGCATACATCTCGGTCATAAACTCTGCATTGAATCTCAGGAAGTCGATAAACTCACAAGCTGCGTCAATTTCCGCTTGATGTACATTTTTTGACTGACCAATCATCGTTGCTGCGTTGATGACGTCTCTATAAGGACCAGCAATAAGGTCAGCTGCTTTTAAGAAGATAGAAACACGTTGTTCCCAGCCTAGAGCATTCCATTTGTTTTTAGCCGCTAAAGCAGTTTCTATTGCTTGGTCAACGTGCGACATATCCCCTTGGTGATAGAATCCAAAATCATGTTGGTGATCTTGTGGTGATTGCAATCTAACATGGTTGTTAGTTTTAACATCTTTACCATTGATAACCATTGGTATTTCGATCTTTTCTGCCCACATTTTTTTGTAAGTGGCGATTAAGCTTTTTACTTCTGAAGATCCTGGCTCGTAAGAGTTTACAGGTTCGTTAATTGCGATAGGGACTTGCGAAATTGCTTTAGACATATGTTATGTATTTTTAATATTTGAAATTTAAGTTCTACAAATTTATTCAATATTTAATGAAAGAAAAAATTAAAAGCCTGATACTTTATTACAAGCCCTCTAAACATGGAAATTTGCGAAATTTTTAAAGAATCTGAAAATTGGTTTTTAAATTAAAAATATATTATCTATTTTCGCGTCGAATTAATTAGCTAAATTAAAAAAATATGATTAAAAAATTACTTTTTGCTGGTGCTTTAGCATTGGCTTTTAACTCGATGAGTGCTCAAGTTCAAGTTTGGAAAGATGACTTCAATGATGAAGACATTTCTGACTGGATAACTTATGATGACGATGGTGATGGTAAGAATTGGGGAGACATATTCAAAATCCAAAATCAAGCAGGTACTGCTGTAACTCCAATTTCTTTAATCTCTAGATCTTGGCAACAAACTGCTTTAACACCTGATAACTGGGTAATATCTCCTGCGATTGATATTAATGGCGCTGGTGGTGCATTAACTTTAACATGGATTACACAAGTTGCAGCAGCAGATTGGGATCAGGAAAAATATAGTGTGTATGTTGCAACTTCTCCAGATCAAGCAGCTTTATTAGCTTCTCCAGTGCAACAAACACAAACTTTAGGACAGGGGACAAATGCTGGTACACCGGTTAATCAAACATTGGATATTTCAGCTTTCATAGGTCAACCACAGATTTATATTGCTTTCAGACATCATGATGTAACCGATATGGATTTTATTTCTATCGATGATGTAACGGTTAAAGCGACTACTCTTGCAGTTGGCGAAGTTTCTAAAACTAAAGTTTCAATTTATCCTAATCCAACAACAGATGTGTTAAATATCTCTACAGCTGGAAAAATTTCTGCTGTTGAAGTATACGATATGTTAGGAAGAAAAGTAGACAACACTACAGTTGAGCAAGGTAAGCTTGATGTACAAGGTCTTACAAAAGGTGCTTACGTATTGAAAGTAACAACTGATGCGGGGACAACTGCTCACAAATTTATCAAAAACTAATTAGTTTTAAAATAACTAACTCTCCAAAGATTATTTGGAGAGTTTTTTTTTGTTAAAAACAAAGCGTTTCGAAAAACAGCATATAATAAATTGTTTCTAGAATTCTAGTTCTATAGATGATTCCTTATATTTGACTTTATAAAGTTTTATAATGAAAAGGATTTTCTTTAGCTTATTGTTAAGTTCGCAATTGTTTGTCGCACAAAATATTGCAGACCAATTGGATAGATCGACGCAGAAGCTCCTTAATTCTTCTGGAGCATATTCTGCAAATTTATCGTTCTATGTTGCTGATGATAATGGGAATTTGGTGTACGAATATCAACCAAACAAAGGTCTTTCGACGGCAAGTACGCAAAAGATTTTTACGGCAGCAGCAGCTTTAGAAACTTTGGGAAAAGATTATCGATATACCACAACAGCAAGTTACTCTGGACAGATTAAAAATGGCGTTTTGGAAGGCGATCTTTGGATAAGTTCTAATGGCGATCCAACGCTTGGAAGTTGGCGCTATGATGACTACAAACCTGAAAAATTTAAAGAAAAACTTTTACAAGCTTTACAGCAAAAAAATATCAAATCCATTACTGGAAACATCATTATTGATGACTCTTATTTCGATTTTCAGTCGGTGCCAGGTGGTTGGCCGTGGGACGATATCGGGAATTACTATGGCGCCGGAACTTGGGGAATCAACTGGCGCGAAAATCAGTTTGACATCAATACCAATGGCACGCAGTTTAAGAATTTTTCTTATAATTTGGAAAATGTAAAATGGATTAATGAGCTAAAAGCTGCGGGTTCTTCAGATCAAAGTTTAATTTTTACAGCACCACATTCGGATGTTGCTTTAATTAACGGAAGCTTGCCAGCAGGGAAGGCGATGACGGTTTCTGGTTCGGTTCCCAATCCACCTTTGCAATTAGGAGCAGAATTAAAATCATTTTTAAATTCTAAAAACATTAGCGTTTCTGGAAAGGTAGAAACCTACTACGGAAACCAACTTTCTGGTAAAAATATGAACTCTTATCCCGTTAAAAATAAATTTTTCGAATACCAGTCACCGACTTTGGACAAAATGGTCTATTGGTTTTTAAGAAAAAGTATCAACTTCTACGGCGAGACTTTTTTGAAAACAATGGCAAAAGAGAAGAAAGGAAATTCATCGTATAAAGTCGGTGTTCAGTTTTTAAAAGATTTTTGGAAGTCAAAAGGTATCAATGCTTCCATGATAAATTTTGCGGATGGAAGTGGCTTGTCGCCACAGAATTATGTATCGGCAAAAGCGGAAGTCCAAGCTTTATTGTATGCGCAAAAACAGCCATGGTTTTCTGCTTATTTTGAGGGCTTTCCAACACAGAACGCCATGAAAATGAAAAGTGGAACTATCCGCGATACCAAATCTTTTGCAGGCTATCACACTTCGAAAGCTGGCAAAAAATATGTCTACGCGATTATTCTCAACAACTATCAATCGGGCGATATCAGCCAAGCTTTGTTCAATGTTTTGGATAATTTGAAGTAAATGTCAAATCGTATTTCCTCGTTTCTGCCAGTTATTCATGAAGATTCTGAAATCTTGATTTTAGGATCTGTCCCAGGTGTTAAATCTTTGGAAAAACAAGAGTATTATGGACATCCTCAGAACAAATTTTGGCCGATTATCTTTGAATTATTTAATGAAGATTTCACCAGCGATTATCAACGAAAACTTCAAATTTTAAAAAGTAATAAAATTGCGCTTTGGGATGTTATCGACTCTTGTGAGCGCAAAGGCAGCCTAGATTCTGCAATAAAAAATGAAAACGCCAACGATATATTGCAACTTCTGGAAGAGTATCCCAACATCAAATTGATAGCTTGCAATGGTCAAAAATCATATAAAAATCTAATAAAAATTGTAGGTAAAAATTTTGCAATACCAATTGTTGCATTGCCCTCAACAAGCCCGTTACATACGATTTCGTTTGATAAAAAGTTGCAAGATTGGCGACATATTAAAGATCGTGCTTCATGATACGTTTCAGAAGAGTAATTTGATTTTTTGCACGGACTAGATTTTGTCCTTGGTACCTACAACAATAGTAGATATCGCCTCTTAGGTAGTCAACGAAAAATCGCACAGCTCGTATGTGGACAATAATTTTCGTGGCAAAATTGAAATGTTCAATTTCTAATGGCGATAACAAATTTGCGGAATGATGTAAAAAACCTTCTTCGATGACTTTATAAATTTGAAAATAAAATTGCAAATGTTCAAAAATACTTGGATGGCAAATCGAGTAATTCATTGAAAATAATTTGTCCAATGTAATTTATTCACTGTCGTCCTTTTCTTTAAAATAAGCTTTTCCGTTTTCCTTAAAAAAAATGTCAGTTCGCTTGATAATTTTTGTGAGACTTTGTTGCTTGTTAATGGGGCACGCCATTGGCATAAGCAATTTGCGGTGTTACAATATCTCCTTGATTGAATGTTACTTTGGCATTTGGGTGATTTTCGCCACCTTTTGTATGATCAGCAATATATTTATGTAAGCCTAATACTTTACTAGAAAATTATGAAAGGTTTGTCAAACGACTTCCTCTGTTAGTGTCCATCACACCGGCAATTGGACCTAGACCTTACGTTGGATAAAGCTCACCCTTACAATTGACATAACGCTGTGTACGCTCTTTTGCTTCACTAAAGCCTTTTTGTTCAATCTCGACAGCAGCGTTATGAGGTGTCACACCAACGTTAAATAATACCCCTCGCAAAGCATGTTGATAACTACCACGACCATGCACCAACTCTCCCAACATGCCTTTTCTTACCATGTTAAGAACAGCTATGTCATCGCGACGATACTTAGCATTTTCCATTGCAAATAAAGGAACTTTGGTACGTTTGTCATTTTTGATATAGTCCCAACATTCGCCCAAAGTTATAGCACCGCCAACTTCCATACCGAAGATTTTCTTCGTTTGCATGGTTTTTATATCTTCTTTGTGATGCCACTCCCAAGGCGATGCGATAACAACTGCATCAATAATACTTAGCTGAAGAAGATTTCTTTAATCATAGTCAGCATTTGAAAATTCTTTAGCATTTGGTCGATTGTATTTTTTAAGAATATCCTGAGCACTTTTTAGCATAATTGCGCTAGGATCAGCAAATGCAACAACTTCAACGTCATCTCTTTTTGCCAGAAGTTATAAATGATTATGGGCGCGTAGATTAACGCCTATCACACCAATTATTACTTTTTGAAGTTGAGAATCTCTGGGATAAATAAGCTTCCCGAAAATTGTATTTGGTAATACTAGAGTGCTTAAACCTGCAAGACTGGCTGTTTTAAGAAATATCTTCTGTTAGTTGCCATATTAATTTTTGTAAAAGTGGATTTAATTTAGAAATATTATTGTTGAAAAGATGTTTTTAGAAAAAATATTTAGAATATTTTAATAATTAGATCCCATATAAGTTTGTAATTTGTAAGGCAGTGTTGTACGTAATTCTTAATGATTATTATCCGTTTACAAACGACTACAAACGATTTTAAATACTTTATAACCGACTAGTTTTTTTTTGTTCTTGCAACTTTGTCACAGAGATTCAGGAAAAGAAATGACGACCAGAATCTAGTTGTTTAATTAAATTTTTAAAATTATGTCTTTAAGAAATCGCGTGACACTTATCGGTCGCACAGGAAAAGAAGTAGAAATCCACACTTTCGAAAATGGTACAAAAAGAGCAAATGTTAGCCTTGCAACATCTGATTTTTATATCAACCAAAGTGGCGAAAAGGTGGAAGAAACACAATGGCATAACTTGGTTGGTTATGGAAAAATAATTGACATTTTAGAAAAGTATGTTCCGAAAGGAAAAGAAATTGCCATCGAGGGCAAAATCATGTATCGTAATTACGAAGATAAAGATGGGGTAAAACGACAAATAACCGAAATCCGAATTGAAGAGATTCTATTATTAAGTAATTAATCTTGAAAAAATAACACAGAACTAATCTTCTGTGTTATTTTGATTTTTTATGCGATCATCAACATATTCAATTTGTGTTTTGCCATGTGCTACTGGTTTTCCGTTTTCGCCCAAAGCAACCATCACAATTTTATCAATGGTGATAATGGTTTGATACGTCATTTTGTTTCTAACTTCACACTTTAAAGTTAAAGAGGTGTGTCCAAAGCTGATTGGCATAAGTCCGATTTCGATGATGTCGCCTTGTTTTGCAGAGTTTACAAAATTAATTTCAGACATATATTTGGTTACCGTTTTTTGATTTTCTAGCTGGATAATAGCATAAAGAGCAGCTTCTTCGTCAATCCATTCCAAAAGTCTTCCTCCGAAAAGTGTATGATTGGGGTTGAGGTCTTCTGGTTTTACCCATTTTCTTGTGTGGTATTTCATAGCGAGATTATTTTGATCACAAAGCTAAGTATTTATGCTGGTTTTATCGACGATTGTTGATGAAGTTAATCTATTCTAACAAGTTTTAAAACGGATAATATCGAAGACAAAAGTCAGAATTAAAAAATCTTAAATTATTAGTAACTTTGCTCTTATCAAAAAGAAGAATTTTTCACAGTATGAAACCGAGTTTAGCAAAAGGAACAAGAGATTTTACATCACAAGAAGTATTTCGTAGGAAATATATCATTAATAAACTTCAAAAGAATTTTGAATTGTTTGGTTTTCAACCTTTAGAAACACCAAGTTTTGAAAATCTTGCCACTTTAACTGGGAAATATGGTGAAGAAGGCGACCGTTTAATTTTCAAAATTTTGAATTCCGGAGATTATGCTTCCAAAACTAATGATGAAGATTGGTCTGCGAAAAATTCTCAAAAATTAGTTTCTCAGATTTCTGAAAAAGCGCTTCGTTATGATTTGACAGTGCCTTTCGCAAGATTTGTAGCAATGAATAGCGGGCAGTTGACTTTCCCGTTCAAACGTTACCAAATTCAACCTGTTTGGCGTGCCGACCGCCCACAGAAAGGACGTTACAGAGAGTTTTATCAATGTGATGCAGATATTGTAGGAAGCACAAGTCTTTGGCAAGAAGTGGAGCTGTTGAAACTGTATTTTAAGTCATTTTCGGATCTCAATTTACCAGTTTTAATCCATATGAACAACCGAAAAATTCTTTCAGGTTTGGCAGAATATGCGGGCATTTCGGATCAATTGATAGACTTTACTGTAGCTTTGGACAAGTTGGACAAAATCGGTAAAGATGGAGTGGTTAAAGAAATGTTGGAGAAGAATATTTCTCAAGAAGCCATCACAAAACTGGACTTCCTTTTTGAACAAGGAAGTGATGCTTTAGAAAATTTACTTCAATTAAAAGAACGTTTTGCTAACATCGAAATCGGACTACAAGGTGTTGACGAGTTAGAATTTGTTATTTTAAAAGCCAGAGATTTAGGTATCGATGCAGAAAGTTTAGTATTTAATATCACTTTGGCTCGTGGTTTAGATTATTATACAGGCGCAATTTTCGAGGTTAAAGCAGATGGTGTTGATATGGGATCTATTGGCGGTGGCGGCCGTTACGATAATTTGACAGAGGTTTTTGGCGTTAAGGATATGCCAGGAATAGGGATTTCTTTTGGTTTGGATAGAATCTATTTGGTTTTAGAAGAGTTGGATTTGTTCCCAAGTTTTATTGACAACCAAGTACAATATTTATTTGCAAATTACGGCGATGCGGAAGCAATTGAAGCCTATAAAATTATTTCTAAACTTAGAGATAAAAATATTGCAGCAGAATTTTATCCAGATGCAGCAAAACTAAAAAAACAATTTACTTATGCTGAGAAAAAAGGAATTCAGAGCCTTGTTTTTCTAGGTCAAGAAGAAATTGAAAACGAAACTTTGACAATTAAGAATCTTATAAATGGCGAGCAAAGAACCATTCGTCAAGAGGATTTTTTGAACATTGACTTATAAAATAAATGACCGATTCAAAAGTTTTTCATGTTCTTAATGGCGATTGCCTTTCTGAGAGACTTAATAAAGCTGTAGATGAATCTCAAATGCTAGTTTGGCGAGAATGTCTAATCGAAGGACCTGTTAAAGAAGAGAATTTTTGGACCAACCGTCAAAATTTTATTTGTTAAACTTATGCCGAATCTGAGGTTGGATATCAGCAAAAGTGATCTCCGAATTTAAAAAACTCAAAAATATTGAAGTTAATTCTGTCATTTATTTTTGGTTTGAAGATGATTTTTTTGTCAACTCAATTAGGTTTTTATTTAGTGAGGTCAAAAAAGATTTAAAACTTTTTCGAGTATTTCCAAAAGAAGATTCTTGGGAAGGTTTTGCAAATCTGAAATCGAATGACTTCGAAAGTAGAATTAATAATGCAATCGAAATTTCAGAAGAAGATGTTGCGTTAGCGAAAAGACTTTGGAGCGCATTTTCAGAAAACGATTTAGAAGAATTAAAAAGACTATCTCATGAGACATCAAAAGTCTTACGAAAGCGGGATTTAATAATCCATGCCATTAAGCATCTAAAATCTGGCAAAACAAAATCTGAATTAAAGGAACTTTCAAAAAAAATTGAAAACTTTAATAGCTTTTTTAATGAAATAACACTAAAATATGGCATTTTTGGATTGGGAGATTTACAAGTCAAAAACCATATTAAATAACAATAAAAAGACGGCAAAAGCCGTCTTTTTATTTCTCGAAAGAAATAATTACTGAGCAGAATTTTCAACTTCTTGCTTTAATCTTTTGCGCTTTCGATCTCCAATCGTTCTTGTATTTTGTTATTTTTAACCATCAATAGAATTTAAAATTAAATTAAAAAATATTAGAGTTAGAACCTTGTATCTCTATTTTTTAATAAATTTTTCGATCTTTTCGCCATTATTTATTTTTAAATAGTAAATGCCTTTCTCAAGATGCGTAATATCTACTTTCGAAGAATTTTCAGTTTTAATAATTCTTCCTAGATTATCAAAAATTTGCGCAGTTTCGATTTTAGAATTGGTTTTAATTTCGATAAAATCATTAGCTGGATTTGGATAGATGCTAAAATTGCTTTGCTTCGCATTATCTACCATTAAATATTGGTTGTACGTTTTTCCAAAATTTAGAATACCATAACCTTCTTGATCTGTCGGTGATGTAGAAAGCGAAGCATTGTTGCGTAATTTGTTTTTAACATCTTCTAGATTAATATTCTTCGGCAGTGCCTGCAGAAGTGATGTGATGCCGCCAGCTGCCAATGGATTAGCCAAGGAAGTTCCGCTAGCATAGGTTGTATCATTGCCATAGACTGTAGATGTGTAGACGCCTCTAGCACTAGCGTCAGGTTTTATAAGACCTACAGCGTTAGGACCATAGGAGGAGAAGCTTGCCATATTTCCGTATTCGTCTGCAGCGCCAATTGAAAATACTTTTGCATTATCAGCTGGTGTAATGATGTAGTGCCAACTGTCATTACCCTCGTTGCCCGCTGCAAAACTGACAAAAATCCCTTTCTCGAAAGCGATTTGCGCGCCACGAGCAATAAAGCTGGTTGTGCCGTTCATATCTGCGTAAGTGTAATCGTAGCGACTATCATCAAACTCGTAATAGCCTAACGAAGTCGAAATAAGATCAACGCCTTTTCTATCAGCTTCTTCTGCCGCTTCGATCCAGTAGAGTTGCTCTTCTGGGATTTCGATGTCTGCATCTTCAGAAACATATAAATAAAAATTAGCATCTGGCGCAGAACCTACAAATTGATTTTGAATAAAACCACCCATTGTTCCTAAACAAATAGCACCGTGCGAGTTGAGATTTTGATTATAAATATCGGTGTTTTTTGAAGCAAAATTATAGCCACCTTTTATTTGTCCATTATCTCTCAACCTTTTGAAAGCACTTCCTGTATTTACACTTGGGAAGCCAGTGTCGATAACGGCAACCGTCATCCCACTACCAGTGTAACCAGCGACATGCAAAGGCCTTAGGTTGATTTGGTCAATTTGTGAAGCAGCTTCGCCATAGTTAAAGTTGGCTTTAGTGGTTTCTAAATTTTGCCATTTGTTTGGACGTTCGGTTTCCGATTTTTTGCCACCATTGGGGTTTCTCACAAAAGATTCTACATGTGAGACGTACGACTGCGCTTTTAACGTTTGGATTTGTGCCGTCGTCGCATTAACAGCGACACCATTTAACCATTTTGAATAGTCTGTTACGGTGAATCCTAGATTCTTTACATTTTGTATATAAGTTGGCTCAATCGGGGCATCTTGATCGTTAAGTGCAATAGATTTTTGAGTTCTGCGGTCTAACGATTTTTGCGATAATTCCGAAAGTGGATTGGCAAAAAAATTAGCTTTGTTTGGCTTGTCTTTAAAAAAAACAAAAACCAATTCCGTCTGCTGAGCTTGAACGAGAATAAGACCTCCAAGCATCAAAGTTGTAAAGATTTTTTTCATAGATTTACGACTGCTTATTTTTTTATAAGAACTAAATTAAGCTTAAATTTACAAAATCAAAGTTTTCGTTATGAAAAAAATTCAAATGGTTGATCTGCAAAGTCAATATTATAAAATAAAAAATGAAGTTGACAATGCGTTAATCAATGTGATGAACTCAGCGGCGTTTATCAATGGACCAGAAGTTAAGCTTTTCCAATCAGATTTAGAAAATTATCTCGATGTAAAACATGTTATCCCATGTGCTAATGGGACGGATGCTTTGCAAATTGCACTTATGGCGCTGGATCTGAAAGAAGGCGATGAAGTTATTACAGCAGATTTCACCTTTGCTGCAACGGTTGAAGTTATTCATTTACTAAAATTAAAATCTGTTCTAGTAGATGTTAATTACGATACATTTACCATCGATCCAGAACAAATTAGAAAAGCAATAACTCCAAAAACTAAAGCCATTATTCCGGTGCATTTGTTCGGACAATGTGCGAATATGGAGGAAATCCTGAAAATTGCTGAAGAGCATAATCTTTATGTTATCGAAGATAATGCCCAAGCAATTGGCGCAGATTACACATTCTCGGACGGGACAGTTAAAAAATCTGGAACTATGGGAACAATTGGTACGACGTCATTTTTCCCTTCAAAAAATTTAGGTTGTTATGGTGATGGTGGAGCGATTTTCACAAACGATGATGACTTAGCTCACAGACTTCGTGGTATTGTTAACCACGGCATGTACGAAAGATATTATCATGACGAAGTTGGTGTTAACTCTCGATTGGATAGCATCCAAGCGGTTGTGTTAAGACAAAAACTTCCGTTGCTTAATAATTATAACGAAGCGCGTCAATGGGCTGCCAATTATTATAACGAAGCATTTGTGGACCATGCGGATATTTTAACACCAGTTACAGCTGATGATACTAACCATGTTTTCCACCAATATACTTTAAGAATCACCAACGGAAAACGCAATGAACTTCAAAAATTCTTAGCTGAAAAGGACATTCCTGCGATGATCTATTATCCAGTGGCACTTAGAAAACAAAAAGCTTACTATCAAGAAAGTAATGATGCAGATTTTGTAAATACAGATAAACTTTTGGATGAAGTTATTTCTCTACCAATGCATACCGAGCTGGATGAAGAGCAATTGAAATATATTACAGATGCAGTTTTGGAGTTTATGTCCGCACAGTAATTTCGAATTAAATAAAACACAGAAAAATTAATGGCAATACTAGTAACCGGAGGATTAGGCTATATTGGATCGCATACGGTTGTAGAACTTCTTAACAATGATTTTGAAGTAATAATCGTAGACGACTTATCTAATTCTGAAAGATTTATTTTAAATAATATTGAAGAAGTTTCGGGAAAGAAGCCAATTTTTTATCCATTTGATCTAAGACGAAAAGAATTATTATCTCAAGTTTTTGAAGCACATAATATTGAAGGTTGTATCAATTTTGCAGCTTTCAAAGCGGTGGGCGAAAGTCAAGAAAAACCTTTGGAATATTATGAAAACAATTTGTTTTCGTTGATTAATATTTTACAGGAGTTTAAAACTAGAAATGTATCTAATTTTATTTTTAGTTCTTCTTGTACGGTTTATGGTCAAGCGGATCAAATGCCAATCGACGAGAATACGCCTCTTAAAATGCCAGAAAGCGTTTACGGAAAGACCAAACAAATGGGCGAGGAGATTCTGAAAGATTTTGCTTTAGCGAATCAAAAGAAAATCACTTTGCTACGATATTTTAATCCAATTGGAGCACATCCATCAGCTAAATTGGGCGAATTACCAATCGGAGTTCCAAATAACTTGGTGCCTTATGTAACTCAAACTGCTGCGAAAATTCGTGAGAAGTTAAGCATTTGGGGAGATGATTATCCAACAGAAGATGGTACAGCGGTGCGCGATTATATTTATGTTGTAGATTTGGCGAAAGCTCACGTTGCGGCGCTTAAAAAACTAATCGATTCTAAAGAAGAAACGGTTATAGATATTTATAATTTAGGGACTGGAAAAGGATCATCGGTTTTGGAAGTTGTTAAAGCTTTTGAATCGGCGAATAATGTTAATGTTCCTTATCAAATATGTGATCGTCGTGCGGGCGATATTACAATTGCTTATGCTAACGCTGACAAGGCTGAAAAAGAACTAAATTGGAAAGCCGAGACTTCACTCGAAGAAGCGCTGAGAACAACCTGGCAGTGGCAAAAATATTTAGAAACTAGATAAAACAAAAAGCGATTCCTACGAATCGCTTTTTTTATTTGGTTTTAACTTGTTTCAGTTAAAATTAATTTTTAATAATCTTTTGATTGGATGTTTCACCATTTTCAAAAAGGATTTTCAAGTTATAGACGCCTTTATTCAATTTAGAAATATCAATTTTTTTCGATTGGTAATCATTTAATTTTTTGCCGTCAATACTATATAATTCGATGTTTTTAATTTTATCGTTAGATTGAATATTAACTTCATTTTGACTAGGATTAGGATATATGCTAACGGCTTTATTAGAAGTTTCGCCAGTTCCTAATACTATCGTTTGTGATAACACCGGACCAATCCACAGACTTTCTTTGTTAATATCTGTACATTTTGATTTGATGTAATTTTCATAAGTCCAATATACCGTTAAGTTATTCACATTTAGATTGCTTTGGTCTGTGTCAATATAAGTTTCCATACTTGTAGAATGTCCGCCTCGACGTCCGTACAAGACTTGCGATTGTACAGCAGTCGGATTTGGCGTCCAACTTAGATCATAGCTTTGATTGACCTGATTATTTAGTTTAAAATTAGTTGGACCATTACAGATAACCTCACCGTTACTAGCGTTTTGAAGATACATCGAAATAGGGAAATAGCCTTCATTACCTGCGAAAACAGCATCAGGAACTTTTAATGTTATGCTGTGTTGTCCTGCCGCTAGATTTCCAAGTTCTATTTCTCGATTTGGGATAGCATCTCCAGGACACCAGTTGCTGAAAGATAGCCAGCTCCGTAAGGTTTTTTCTGTTGGGCCGTAGATGCCATTGTTTTGTGTATTTACAACGCGGAAGGGTTCACAAGATTTGCCTCCAGGTTTGTATTGATGCACAAGATTATCATCAAGATACACATAATGCTCACGTCTTACATATTCTTCGCCATTGCTATTGGCGCCGTGATTGGATGAAATTAAATGTAAAACTGCATTGTCAACAGGCGTATTTAATGTGAAATTTACTATTCTTGTTGTAGTGCCAGGTTCGTCTGTTGAATTGTATTTATTAAGATTTGAACGATAAAGCAAAGGCATGAAAAAATTAGAGTTGGTAGGCACAGAACCAGTAGACACGAATCTTAAGTTCCCTCTAAAAACATCTGTTCGGCCCGCACAACCAGCAACTTGTGTGTTAGCCGCTTCCGAATAACCATCTGCACGAAATTCAATCCAAAAGTCATAATTCTGAGTTATCGACGTGTCGTGTAATAGATTCGCAAGATTATCAGTTTTAAATTGATAAGGCACCGTGGTTGGCGTTTTATTCTTATTCATAAATGGCGTGATAAAACGACCAAGTTCAATACGTTTAACGTCCGTTTGCTCCCAAGTATAAGTCGTCAAACCTTTCGGAACTAAAGCTATATTAATACCAGCTAGACGATCATAATTATCACATGCAGCGATAAGATCAACCTCGACCGAAACGCTGCTGCCAATATTTGCGATTTCTTCGGGTGTTAATTTTCTAGAAATTATATCACGTTCATAGCCATGAAGTCGAATGGCGCCCGCCGGAATTTGCGAGTAGGCTTCAGGAGGAAGACTTTGTCCTTCGCCCAAATAATGGTACATGCTGTAGAAAGGAACATCATTAAAGATAGTCACATTTTGAGCGTTTAACAATAGTCCAAGACTTAGTGCCGCTATACCCGTTAGTAGTTTTTTCTTCATATTAGATTTAGTTGTGAAATTGAATCTAAATATAAAAAAAATACCAAGTGTATTTAATTCTAATGACGAAAAATATAAAAAATTAAGAAATTTCTAGATGATTTCGATATTCGTCCCAAATGATTTTGAACCACTCCGTATAACGCTCTGGGAATTCTTCAATTTCACGTTTTAGATCCTCGATAGAGATATATTTTATGTCCGCCACTTCTTCATGATTCAGTGTAAAATCACCCTTATACTGTCCTGTGAAGACATAGTCTAGCTCATGCTCCCAAAGACCTTGCCCAACATCCGCTTTATATAAAAAATGAAAGCGCTCTGTCAACTCTGCCGAAATTCCTAATTCCTCTTCTAGACGGCGTTTTGCGGCATCTAGGTAAGATTCATTTTCGCGCGGATGGCTACAACATGCGTTGGTCCATTGTAGCGGTGAATGGTATTTTCCAGCGGCACGCTGTTGCAATAGCATTTCACCTTTGTCATTAAACAAAAACACCGAAAAAGCCCGATGTAGCAAAGCATTCTCATGCGCTTGCATCTTGTCCATCAATCCCAAAACTTCGTCCTGCGGATTTACTAAAACTACGCGTTCTTCCATAGCACAAAGCTAATTAAAATTTTCAAATCTTTTATGAGGAGCTATTCCCGCTTTCACTACTCGCTGTCACAATCCCTGCCTTTATCCAAGCATCTGGGACGAGCTCAAACAGGCCGCTCAATCTGGGCTAGAAATCCTGCACCTTAGAAAAACTGTAGTTTTAGTAATGAAGATTTATGATATTAGAATTCCCAATCTCCATTCTCAAACTTGATTGATACCAATGGACTTCAGATCACAATTAGAAGATCGATAAATTTTACAATGCAACACCTCTCTCAATAATACAATGCAGAAGAAAGTGCATTGGTGAGTTAAATGTTGTAAGCTTTCTAAATTAAAAACAAAAGAAAAATATTATTTACAATTAACAAAACTTCATTTTTTTTAAAAAACCTATTTAGAGGGGTATTTTTGCATTAAAGCTTGTAAGATAGCCCAAGTTTCCATATCGATGATTCCGTCTGATTTTTTAGGACGAAAATGGTACTGAAAAGCTTCTATCGTTTGCTTCGTCTGCTTATCCCAAGCAGCAGTACTGTCAAGTTTGTATCCGAATTTATTTAACGCAGTTTGGATTTTGTATATAAATTGCGGTGTATTATACTGTGCTAAAAAATCTTCTTGCATCATGCTTGCTAAGAATGTAGCTTTTGTCGCATCATCGTACCACATACCAATTTGGTATTCATCATATAACTTTTTCCACGGGAACATTGGGCCTGGATCTTGTTTTCTAGTTGGGGCAATGTCAGAGTGCGCAAGGATGTTAGTTGGAGGGATGTTGTAACGTGTTACAATATCTTTAACAAGGCTAGCAACTTTTTTTACTTGCTCTTCCGGAAAACCAGGGAAGCTTTTTGCTCCAGTGGCATCGGCTGCCCAACCGCCATTAACGATTTCAATACCAATTGAGATGTCGTTAAGATTTTGATCATTTCTCCAATTGCTAACGCCAGCATGGTAGGCGCGTTTATTTTCATCAACTAAAAGATAAATCTCGTTATCATCATAAGAGTTTACAAGATAATGCGCACTTACAGATTGCTGCGTCAGTACAGATACAGACTTATCATTGTCCAAAGCAGTGTAATGTAAAATGACATATCGTTGACGAAAATTTTGCGCAACTGCAGGAAAGTATGTTTTGACAACTTTATAATTATTAGGCTTTGCTGATACAATTGATCCGTAACTAATCGTATTATCATTCTTTGTAATGTCCGCAATGTTCACTTTGTAGAAGTCGGCTTCTTCTTGTTTAACAGCTGGCTTTACAATTGGAGTAGCTGGCTTTGTTAGCTGAGTTTTAGCACCAGGCTTAGGAGTTGCAGAAATTTTTTTAGAATTATTTTGAGAACCACAAGAAACTAAAGTGATTCCTAATCCTATGACATATAATGAATTACGCATACATGGGGCTTTTATTGTTTTTTACTGTGTCAAAAATATGAAAAAAAAATATAAAAATAATTTGGTAGATATTAAAAAGTGTTCTATATTTGCACTCGCAATTCAGAAGTTAAACGATCATTAAAATTAAATAAAAGTAGGAGGGTTGCCGGAGTGGTTAACGGAGCAGTTTGCTAAACTGTCGACCCGAAAGGGTCGCGTGGGTTCGAATCCCACACCCTCCGCACTTATATTATATTTCGGGGCGTAGCGTAGTCCGGTCATCGCGCCTGGTTTGGGACCAGGAGGTCGCAGGTTCGAATCCTGCCGCCCCGAC
>JBJZOS010000010.1:0-77972 GCA_046269235.1 Chryseobacterium sp. TY3 | reverse complement strand
ACTCCTGCTGTTTTTCTTTCTAGTTAATATTATCAACTAATTTACTTCCTTAATTATCCTAATGCAAACTTACCATGGAAGCGGCATCCTTTTGTTGCGTCGGCGGAGCGGAGCGAAAGCCCCGCAACAAAAGATATAGCGGACAGCGGGATTAAGCTCCTAAAAAAATTATTTATTAAGTAGTTTTGCTACTTCTGGCGCTGCATACGTGAAAATCATATCTGCGCCAGCTCTTTTGATACTTGTCAAACTTTCGATAAGAACCTTGTCATTGTCCAACCAACCATTCTGCACAGCAGCTTTTATCATGGCATACTCGCCACTTACTTGGTATACTGCGATTGGCTGCGTGATAATTTCGCGAACTTTAGAAACGATGTCGAGATATGGCATTCCTGGTTTTATCATTATAATATCAGCGCCTTCGGCAACATCATCCAAAACCTCGGTGATTGCTTCGCGAGAGTTATGAAAATCCATTTGGTAGGTTTTTTTGTCTTCAGGAATATTCTGAGAATCTACCGGTGCGCTGTCCAAAGCACTACGGAACGGTCCGTAAAATGCACTTGCATATTTGGCAGCGTAAGATAAAATTCCGCAGTCCGTGTAATTGGCTTCATCTAAAGCTTCTCGAATCGCCAATACGCGGCCATCCATCATATCACTAGGTGCCACAATGTCTGCACCTGCTTCTGCCAATGACACTGACATATTTGCAAGCGCTTCCAAAGTTGAATCGTTGTCCACTTTTCCGTTTTGGATGATACCATCGTGACCATAAATGGAATATGGATCCAAGGCTACATCTGGCATAATGATAACTTCCGGAACTGCATCTTTTATCGCTTTAATGGTCGTTTGCATAAGCCCGTTCGGATTCCAAGCTTCTTTTCCTGTGTTATCTTTTAGGTTGCCCGAAACCTTCATATAAATGTTGATAGCCTTGATACCTAGCGCATAGTTTTCTTTAACCTGCTGAACTGTTAGATCCAAAGATTGACGAAAAACGCCTGGCATTGAAGAAATGGCTTCCTTTTTGTTATTACCTTCCATGACGAACATTGGTAACACAAAATCGTTAGTTGTAAGTTGCGTTTCTTGAATTAGACTTCTAATAGACGCATTAGCTCTAAGTCTTCTATTTCTTGTAAACATCAGTAAAAATTTTACTGCAAATTTACATCACAATTGTGGAATTATTATTGTATAATTGAAATGAATTAAATACATTTGTGTTTAGGCTTTCAAAAAAATTTATTTAAATGAAGAAATTTTTACTATTTATATTGTTTATCGGCTTTTCCTTTGCATTTTCTACTAAGATTAAGGCACAAATTAGTAAAGCTAATTATAGTATCAACTCTGGAATTAGCAAGAGTGATGACGGTGTTTTGGTGGCATATCCTAACCCGGCTAGGGATTTTATCATTGTAAAAGCAAAAGACAATGAGGTTAAAATAAAATCTGTTACTTTCTATTCTATTCTTGGTGTACAAGTTTTGGAATACAGCGTTAACATGAACGCTGCCGAAGTAAGACTAGACAAACTTCGTCCTGGTAAATATCTAATGCGTTATTTACTAGATGACAACACACAAAGAGTGACACAGATTATTAAACAATAATTAAAACTCAGGATAAAACAAAAGCCTCAACATTTGTTGAGGCTTTTTTATATTTAATTCTTTAAAACTTCCTTATTAATATCCGTCTTCTGAAGTTTCGTCTTTTGTTAAAGCTAGGGCTGAAGAAGTCCCAATTCTTTTAACACCAAGATCAATCATCTTAACGGCGTCATCGTGTGATCTAACGCCACCTGCAGCTTTTACAGGAAGTTCGCCAGCATGATCTAGCATAATTTTAATTCCTTCAAAAGTTGCTCCATTAGGCTTACCTCCTTCTGTTTGATAAAAACCAGTTGATGATTTAACAAAGATATTTTTGAAATCAGTCTCCGAAAAATTCTCTTGTGACCAAGTCCAAATTTTAGCTGTGATGTCAGCAATTTGCTTATCAGTTAAAGCAGCGATTTCGATAATCCATTTTGCAACTTTTCCTTTATCTAAAGCAAGTTTTGTACACTTAACAAATTCATCTACTACCAAATCTGTTTCTCCCCTTTTGAAAGCTTCATAATTAATAACAAAATCTAATTCGTCAGCGCCATCCTTAATCGCTTTCTCTGCTTCTGCCATCTTCTGATCAATAGAAGCAGTGCCTTCATGGAAACCAATTACGGTTCCTAAAACTACACTTGCTTTTTTAGAGTTAATATAATTTCGGATTTCGGAAACATAATCAGGACGAATCATCACAGCGAAAAGTTGATTATCGATGGCTTCATCAGTTAATTCTTTAACGACTTTAATTGTTTCCTTCTCTGTTAAACCTGATTGGGCAGGCGTTTTAAGATATGTTGAATCTAAATATTTTTTTATATCCATAGTTGAAAATTTAATAGTACAAAGATAAAAAAAAGAACGCCATCTCTGCACTCTTAAAATCTTAATAACTAACTATCAAACTTTTAGTTGACGATTAATACTTTGCTCCAAAGAGATGAAAGTTTCGGTTCTTGTAACCCCTTTCAAACTCTGGATTTGGTTGATAATATCCATCAAATGATCATTATCTCTACAAAGCACCTTTAAGAAAACGGTGTAATTACCAGTTGTGTAATGCGCTTCGATGATTTCGTTAATCTGTTTGAAGGCATCTACAGCATCTTTGTAATGACTTGGTTTTTCTAAATATACACCAATGTACGATACGACTTTGTAACCGACTTTACGAGGATTAAGGAACGAAATTGAATTTTCGATAACACCAGCTTGCTCTAGTTTTTTGATACGCTGATGTACCGCAGTGGTAGAAATACCAACATTTTTTGAGATCTGTGCCAAGGATGTTTTTGCATTATCCATAAGCATGTAGATGATTTCCTTATCAACGCTGTCGAGTTGATAGCCATAGTGTGTAGCACTTTTCATTATTATTAATTTTTACAAAACGGTTGAAACTTTACGAAATTAATCTATATTAATCTATCATTTATACTTTTAAAACAAAAATCACGTCTATAGAATATTAAAATCAAACTTAAATATCGAATATTCTTCAAATTCTTTACAAAAAAAAGTGAGTCATCTTAAAAAAACAACTCAACAATCTTTGTGAATATAACCACAATAATTAAATATTATTAATCAACTATAAAGTAAATATACAAATAATTAAAAATACACTATTAATATTTTATCAATAAACACAAAATAAATACTTATCACACATATGGCATATACAAACAAAACATTTTATCGTTGAAAAATAAAAATTTTACTTTTTTTCGAATAAATCGGGACGACGTTCTGTTGTAATCCTGATAGCCTCATCATGTTGCCAATCTTCAATCGCTTGGAAGTTTCCGCTCAACAGAACCTTTGGTACTTCTAGACCTTTATACACATCTGGGCGCGTGTAGATTGGATAAGATAATAGATCATCTTGAAAACTATCTGTCAACGCACTTTGCTCGTCATTAAGAACACCAGGCAACAATCTAATGATAGAATCCGCCAAAACGCAAGCCGCTAATTCGCCACCCGTCAAGACGTAATCACCAATAGAAATTTCTTTAGTAATATGTAAATCTCGAACGCGTTGATCAATGCCTTTGTAATGCCCGCACAAGAATATTAAATTCTGAACCGTCGAAAGTTGATTAGCCATTCTTTGATTAAGCCTTTCGCCATCGGGCGTCATATAGATAATTTCGTCATAGTGACGTTCCGATTTTAATTTAGAAATACATAAATCTAAAGGTTCAACCATCATCACCATACCAGCTCCACCGCCATAAGGCGCATCATCTATCTGGCGATGTTTATTGGTTGCAAAATCTCTCACATTATGAAAGTGAACCTCTGCCAAACCTTTTTCCATAGCGCGTTTCAAAATTGAAGTTTCGAAAGGACTACGCATCAAATCTGGCAACACACTTATTATATCTATTCTCATATTATTGTTCTGTATTATTTTTCTTGGTAGAAACGATGATCAAACGAAGTGAAGAATCTTTATTAAAATAGCTCCACATCCAGTTAAAGAAGATCGCTATTTTGTTCCTCACGCTCAAAATAAGCATCAAATGTAGAAACATCCAGAAATACCATGCAAGAAAACCTTGAAATTTAAGATCCGGAAGATCAACAACCGCACGGTGTTTACCAATTGTTGCCATCGATCCGCGATCCACATATTCGAACTCGGTCCATTGACTAGACGATGAGCGACGAAGATTTTTTCCTAAATTTTTCCCTTGGTTGATAGCAACATTGGCAACTTGCGGATGACCTTGTGGATATTTTGGTGTTTCCATATAAGCGATATCACCAATTGCAAAAATATTATCAAAACCAAGAACACGATTGTATCGATCAACTTTATATCGATTTCTGACTAAATTTTCTTTATCAAAATCTCCAATAACATTACCCGTTACACCAGCTGCCCAAATAACATTATTACAAGGAATGGTCTTACCACTTTGCATGAAAACCGTTTCGCCATCGTAATCTACTACACGTTCGTTTTTCATCAATGTAACACCAAGCTTGACAAGATATTCTTCAGCTTTACTCTGAGATTCAACACTCATGGCTTCCAATGGTTTTTCGCCCGAGCTAATCAAAATAATCTTTAGATGATCAAAACTCATGTTTGGATAATCGCGTGGCAGAATTTCGTTTTTCATCTCTGCAAAAGCACCAGCCAACTCTACACCAGTTGCACCACTACCAACGATGACGATATTCCAGTTACCGTCATCACTTCTGGATTTTTCGATAATTAATTTTTCGAAAGTCATCAAAATATGATTTCTGATACTGATGGCTTCCTGCGTGTTTTTCATTCCAAATGTCAAATTTTCCATTTTGGAATTTCCGAAAAAGTTAGTTTTACAACCTGTCGCAATTATCAATTTATCATAGGAAAAAGTACCTTCTTCGCAGATGATACGATTTTCAGCAGTGTCAATTTGCAGAACTTCGGTCATCCTAAATTGAATATTCCTAGAACGCTGAAAAATTTTTCTGAAAGGAAAAGAAATATTAGAAGGCTCGATACGACCGCTAGCAACTTGATAAAACAATGGTTGAAACATGTGATGGTTAACCTTATCTATCAAAATTACTTTTTTGTTACTATCGGCATTCAGTTGTTTTGCCAATTGCAAACCAGCAAATCCACCTCCTATTATTACAATTTTCTCCCTAATCATTGTTTAAAAATTTATACAAAAATACTCCAAATTTCTCGCTTTAAAGAATAGCAAAATCTATGCTTCGAAAATTTAATCCAGAAAAAAAAAAAAAAAAACGACAACTCCGAAAAGTTGCCGTCATTTATTTTTTATTTAAAAGCTAAATCTTAGTTCTTGTAGAAACCGCTAACACCGTTACCCATGCTGAATGATTTTAATAAACTTCCTGTCATTGAATAAACCATCACCTTACTAGAAGAATTGAAGTTAACATCTGCAATGTAGATTTTACCATCGATAATATCAAGAGCATAAGGATAAAGATTTTCTGTACTTGGATAAGTGAACAACTTAGTTGGTGCTGCAGTACTAGTAGTTGCTTTTGTATAAACACCACGAGAACCATCCATAAAGTAAAGATTTCCTCCTGCAAATCTTAATTTATCTGCATTAGCAACATTTGCTAATTTTGAACTTTTGAAACTTCCTGTAGCTGCATCGATTTCATAAATATAAGAATCTTTTTTACCAGAAGAAAGCACATAAGCATAACCGTTTGCAGAAACCATATCTCTGATGATACCATCATCTGTAAGTGTAATTGTTTTTTCAATTGCGTTAGTGCCAGCGTTAACCGTTGTAATCGTGTGACCTGACGGGATTTCTGCATACGGCTCCGTTGTTTCATAGGCTGAGCCATCCGTTTGTACAACAACATAATTACCAACGCTAACTACTTTCTCTGCGTATCTATCAAAAGTAATCGTTTTAACTGGCGCGTTGTTCGCTGCATTAAAAACATTAAGAGCATATTTTCCGAAGAAATTATTAGTTGTGATGTACATGTTGTTTCCGTTAAATGCAATCGCTCTTGGTTGCTCAACTTGGAAAGTCGTCAACTTTTGGAAAGAATAACGATTGACAACCTCAACTTTATTAGAGTTATTAACAACCAAATAAGCTTTATCATTCTTAAAACCAAGTGTTTGTAAAACATCACCAAGGACTTGCTTATTATTATTTGCAGCAAAAATATTTTCGCTCATCGAAGCTAAATCTGGCGTAATGTAAGAAACTTCTCCTTGATTTTTATTAAAACCACCTTCGACACTTACAAGGATTCCGCCTTCATAAGCTCCTTTTGATACAATAACATCGTTATCATCCTTACATGCTATCATAAACAACAAACTCGCTGCGAAAACACTCGCAAATAGATTTTTAATTTTCATATATATATTTTTTAAAAGTTAAAATTCATGTTAACCGCAAAATTCCGTTTTGGCATGTAGTAAGCGTACACCGTTCTGTAGACTTCGGAAGTCAAATTATTGACTTTTACGCCAAGTTTTAAAGATTTAAGAACTTGAACATCCGCACCTAAATTAATAACGTAAAACGGATCCATTATATATTGTACAGACTCGTCACCATCACTGAAAATCTTAGAATTCCAGATAGATTGTAGATGCAATCCGAATATTTTATAATTAAAATTAGCCTCCAAACTCACTTTATGATAAGGCACGTAAGGCAATTGTTTTTTATTAGCTTGATCTTCTGATTTTGTAAAAGCATACGAAAGCATTGTACGATACGAGAAGTTTTGATACTTTTTTTCTAAACCTAATTGTGTTTCGACACCGTAAGATTTAACCTCGCCCGTGTTAGTCGCATGATACATTCCGTTTTTTCCGGGCACCCAACGCAACATATTTATAATATCCATATAATACGGCGTTACAGTAGCAGTCAAAGATTTCCATTTAAAATTGTTGGATACTTCAAATTGGTAAGAAGTTTCAGGTTTCAAATCTTCATTCCCACCTGGCTTCCAGTACAAATCATTAAAACTTGGTGCACGAAAATTTTTAGAAGCGCTAAATTTAATAGCGTAAAAATCTGCTACCGAATAATTACCCGCCACCGAAAAAAGGAATGGACTTTTTACCCCTTCCACAAATTCCTTCTTTGCGCCAACTTCCCAATTAAAATTTTTAATACTAAAATCTCGATACAATAACGCCGAAGAACCTTGTCGACGTTTAACAGAACCAATTCCAGTCTTAACACCTAAAGCTTCAATTTGACTAACCTCACCTAAAAAATTAAGTTCAGAATTTGCGTTTATTTGATATTTAAAATCATCTTTTAAAATGAATTGTTTCGTCCCGCCACCAGATTCGGAAGCAGCAAAATTAGAATTCATATAATATTGATAATCATCTTTAAGATGTGCAACTTTAAAATCGTTTTTAAAATTTTCATTATTAAAATTCCAACCTGCAAGACTTCTGAATGTTTGGCTTAAATACTTGCTTGGCGTCGAAAATTCTGACAATAGTGGATAATTTTGAGTCGCATCAAAAATCTGACTTTGCGAATAGATTTCGTTGTGGTCATCAACTCTGTAAGCAAAACCAAAATTAACGCCAGTATTATTGTAAGCACCATTTCGGTTGACATAATTTCTCTCTTCGACTTCGTAATTGTTTTTACTTCGGTTATGATTAACTGCAAATTGAAAGCTAAATTTATCGTTACTAAAACTAGTTTTCAATAAAGAATTTGAAGTTTCAAAAGACGCATACTCCGAAAAAACTTGCCCTTTAAAACCTTTATTATATCCAAACGAATTATTTAGGTGAATAGAGCCGCCAATAGCACCACTGCCATACAAAACACTTCCACCTCCGGATTTAACTGCGATGTTATCATAACCTAAAAGTGAAATATTATTGATGTCGCCTTGTCCTAGAAACTGAGAATTAATGTTAATTCCGTTCCAGACAAAAGCGGTTTGCTGCGCTGTTGTCCCACGAAAAGAAGGCGAAGACACCATTCCGCGGCCATTTTCTTTAATATAAATAGGTGTTTGGAAACTTAATAAATCTGAAAGCGAAGTTGCATTTCTAAGAACATCGTCCGATTTTATCACTTTAATTTTTGAAAAATTTTTAGCGATTTCAAATTGCGAATCAACGTAAACAGTGTCTATGACAGCTTCTTGGGCAAAACCAAAAATTGGAAAGATAAAACTAAAATAAAAAAATAATCGCTTCATACTGATCACTTTTCTCCCGAAAGCCTTTTGTTAAGTTAAATTTGGCAGGTCTCCTGACTTTCGCTGATTACACCCCTTCTCGTCGACGACAATGGTTTCGATGCAATCTCTTTGTACGATTTACAGTTGCGGGGACAGTTGAAGACTTACACTTCATTCCCTTTTAATTTCGGATTATTAAGTCCGAAAACCATTGTTGCAAAAATATGTAAAGTTTTGCTCTTAAGTCAATTTATTTTGAAAAATACTTAATATAATACTCGTGTAGAGGTTTTGGAAAAGACTTTTGTTCAGCTTCAGTAAAACTAAAACTCAAAAAATCATTTTGGTTTTTCAGTTTATCAAAATCGCATTTATTGGGTATTAAAATTTTAGAAATCGAAATTTCCAAATTGCGATGTGTTAACTTATGGTGAATAACTTTCTCATGTTCTTCAATAAAATCAACATCATTGAAATTCATTTTTTTTGGAAATTCAAATAATCGTTTCCAAATATCTGATGTGTCACGTTGTTGAACCAAAAATCGGTCATCATGATAAACGAATTGATAACTTAAAGCTAAATTTTCAACCTTAGTTTTTTTAAGTTTAACAGGAAATTGATAAATCTTTCCGATAGCAAAAGCTCGACAATCATCTTGCAAAGGACAGTCCGAGCAAAGTGGATTTTTGGGTTTACAAACTTCTGAGCCTAGATCCATCATCGCTTGATTAAAAGAACCTGCATCTTTTTCGGGCATAATTAATTCTGCCAATTGTGAGAAATATTGAAAAGCTCTGGAGTTAGAAATATCAAAATCATCAGCAAACAACCTAGACAAGACCCGATAAAAATTGCCATCCACCGCCGCAACTTTCTCATGGAACGAAATACTTGCAATTGCCGCCGCCGTATACTTGCCAACGCCTTTTAGTTTTAATAATTCGGAGTATGTTTCAGGAAATTCTGAGTTATAATCAACTACTAATTGCTTTGCGGCTTTGTGAAGATTGAGGGCACGAGAATAATAACCCAGGCCTTTCCAGTATAATAAAACCTCCTCTTCATCGGCATTTGCAAGCGTATCAACATTATGAAAACGCTCTATAAAATTGAGATAATGTTGCATACCTTGTTTAACTTGCGTCTGTTGTAGCACAACTTCACTAATCCAAATATTATAAGGATTTATACTTTTGCGCCAAGGAAGGTCACGTTTATGTGTTTGATACCATTTAAGTAGCTTAACGCCAATATAAAGAAAATCAGTCTTTTGTTTGTAAGTTTTCAAAAATATGTTTTATATTTGCACACCAAAATTATAAACAAAAAAGGAAATGACAAAGGCAGAATTGGTAAACATCATCTCAAATAAATTAGGCGTAGAAAAAAATGATACTCAGAAGGTTATCGAGGCATTCATGCAAGAGATAAGAACATCGATGTATAATGGAGACAATGTTTATCTAAGAGGTTTTGGATCATTCGTTATTAAAACTAGAGCGGCTAAAACGGGAAGAAACATTTCTAAAAATGTTGCAATTGAAATTCCGGCACACAATATTCCGGCTTTCAAACCATCAAAAACTTTTGTTGAAAAAGTAAAAACGAAAGTTGCAGTAAAGAACTAATTAAATTAATATTAACTTATAATAAAATTTCTAAATTATGCCAAGCGGAAAGAAAAGAAAAAGACACAAGGTTGCGACCCACAAAAGAAAGAAAAGAAGAAGACAAAACAGACACAAGAAGAAGAAGTAACATTCTGACGCTCAGTCATATAAATATAAATATAGTTGGTGTTTTTCGCCGACTATATTTTGTTTTCTACATACACAAGTACAACGCCAAATTGGCAAAAAATTGACTATTGATGTCTTTCGTAAAAGGCAATTATTAAAACAAAATTTATGAAGAAAGAATTAATCATTTCGCATGAGAATGATTCTTCACAGATTGCCCTGTTAGAAGACGGTAGATTGTTCGAGCTCCACGAGATCGAGTCAGAGTCTGACTTTGTCGTTGGAGATCTATTCCTTGGAAAAATAAAAAAACTGGCGCCCAACCTTAATGCAGCATTTGTCAACATCGGATACGGCAAAGACGCATTTTTGCATTATCAGGATCTGGGACCGCAATTTTTGTCTTATCAGAAATTCTTGAAAGACACGATTGCAAAAAGACAAAACACGTCAAAACTTAAAGACTTTGCAGTACAGAAAGTTATTGATAAAAATGGTACTATAGACAAAGTTGCCACTGCTGGAGATCTCGTTCTTATCCAAATAACAAAAGAACCCATCTCAACAAAAGGACCACGTATTTCTACACAAATATCGTTAACTGGTCGTTTTTTGGTACTTATACCTTTTGATAATAAAATTTCGATTTCAAAAAAAGTAAAAGATCCAGCAGAAAAAGAAAGACTTAGGACTTTAATAGAAAGTATTCGTCCAGAAGGTTTCGGAGTTATTATAAGAACCGTTGCCGAAGGTAAAAAGGTAGCGGAACTTCATAATGATATGAATCAGCTTATCGAAAAATGGGACGATTGTTTCAAAAACATTCAAAAAAATAAAGTACCAAGCAAATTGTTAAGTGAGGAAGACAAAGCCTCATCCATCTTGAGAGATAACTTCAACCAGGATTTTGTCAACATTATATGTGACGACGAAAGTATGGTTCGCGATATGAAAAATTATCTAGAAGTTATCGCGCCAGAAAGTAAAAATATTGTTCAGTTTTACGACTCTCCTACTCCGCTTTTGGAGTATTACAACGTTGAAAAACAACTAAAACAAAGTTTCGGGAAAAATGTTAATATCCCTAGCTCAAAAGGTGCCTATCTTGTAATAGAACACACAGAAGCACTGCACGTTATTGACGTCAACTCTGGTAACAATATTTCGTCAGCTACTACCAATAAAGGACATGCACTTAATGTCAACAAAATGGCAGCCACAGAAATTGCCCGACAATTAAGATTGCGAGACATGGGAGGTATCATCGTCATTGACTTTATCGACATGACAGATCCCGAACATCGAAAAGAATTATATGAGCATTTCCGAGATGAGCTCAAACGTGATAAAGCTAAGCATAAAGTTTTACCACCTAGCAAATTCGGACTTATCCAAATGACAAGACAAAGGGTACGTCCAGAAAAATATATTGAAACCAAGGAAGAAAATCCGAACAAAGACGGAGAAATCGCTGCGCCAATCGTTATCGTAGAGCGCATGGAAGAATCTATCAGAAACATTATCCAAAAGGAAAAGGGCAAATTGTATCTTCACGTCCATCCATTTGTAGAGGCTTACCTTACCAAAGGACTTATGAGCATCCAAAACAGATGGTTCCTTAGATACAAAAAATGGGTAACCATTATCCCACGAGATTCATTCAAGTACTTAGAATTCAAGCTCGTCAATTCAAACAAAGAAGAATTGATGTCTTATTCCAACTAACAACTCAGACTTCGGTCTGAGTTTTTCTTTTTTACAACATTAACTTATTTTAACGATAAGCAGAGGCTTTTTAATTTAAACTTAAGATAATTTGGTCGTACTTTTGATACCGTTCGAATACAAATTATACACTAGAAATATGTCAGAAAAAATTTTATGGATAGATGATGAAGTTGATTTACTAAAACCACATATCGTGTTTTTGGAAAATAAAGGCTACAAAGTCACACCAGTTAACAATGTTAATGAAGCACTAGAACTTATTGAAAAAGAAAAATTTCAGCTGACATTATTGGACGAAAATATGCCAGGAATTTCGGGACTTGAGGCTATCCCAATGATTAAAGAAAAAGATAATAGTCTTAAGATCGTAATGGTAACTAAGAGTGAGGAAGAGCATATTATGGAACAAGCTATTGGATCGCAAATCGCCGATTATATCTTGAAGCCAGTTAACCCGAACCAAATTTTATTATCATTAAAAAAGAACCTACAAAGCGAAAATCTGGTAGAACAAAGAACAATTACCGAATATCAGCAAGAGTTCCGTAACTTGAGTATGGAATTATCCTATCTAAGAACTTTCCAGGATTGGGCCGAATATTACAAGAAAATCCTTAATTGGGAAATTAAATTCGATAAGGTTTTTGATAGCGAGTTTGCAGACCTTTTACAATCGCAGAAAGAAGAAGCTAATATTCAGTTTTCAAAATTCATCGAAAAAAATTACGAAGATTGGTTACACGATCAAGATAAACCTAGCATGAGCCACACGCTTTTCAAAGAAAAAGTGAAACCCGAATTGGCTGACGACAAAGTCCTGTTACTTATGATTGACAACCTTCGTTATGATCAATGGAAGGTGATTGAGCCGCTTTTTGCAAGATTCTACAACAAAACTTCCGAAGATTATTATTTCAGTATTCTTCCGACTGCAACGCAATATGCAAGAAACTCTTTTTTTGCAGGATTAATGCCTTCTGAGATCGAAAAACGTTTCCCAGACAAATGGTTCAATGACAACGAAGAAGGTAACAAAAACGAATACGAAAGAGAGTTTTTGGAAGATCAAATGAAGCGTCTGGGTTTATCAGGAAAATCCATGAAGTATCTTAAAATACTTAACGCCGATTTTGAAAGAAAAATACTAGACGATTTTAATCAACATAAGAATAATGATCTTTTGGTTATTGTCTACAACTTTATCGATATCCTATCTCACGCGAAAACAGATAATAATATTGTCGATCAATTAATTAGAGATGACAAAACTTTCCGGTCGTTGACTTATAACTGGTTCGAAAATTCATCACTTTTAAAAATTATTAAAACGGCTGCAGAAAATGGATTTAAGTTGGTTATAACGACCGACCACGGCACTGTCTATGTTAAAAAACCTAGTAAAGTTGTCGGCGATAGAGAAACCTCGACTAACATCCGTTACAAAACTGGACGTAGCTTAACCTACGACGACAGCGATGTTTGGGCGATTAACAATCCCGAAAAAATATTTTTACCGAAAGGTAACTTAAGTTCAAAATATATTTTTGCGAAGAACAATATTTTCCTGGCTTATCCGAAAAATTACAATCATTTCGTCAACTATTACAAGGAGACATACCAACATGGTGGGATCTCTTTGGAAGAAATGATTATCCCATTTAGTATTTTGGAACCCAAATAGTTTTTTTCATAGTTTATTTAAATTTGGGTTATTGGCGGAAAAAATCTTTGATTTTTTCCGCTTTTTTATTTTTACGTCATTTAATACGAAACAGAATTTTTACCTCTCAAAAAAATATTACCAACAGATTGATATTTAATTTATTTTTGAAAAAATCAAAAATTCAATTAATAACATTTAGCATCTACTTTTAAAAAAAAGCAATAGAAAATAAAATCATGATAAAACATATACTAAAAATACGAAACAAAAACAGCGTCTTAATTGTTGCTTTCTTATCAATACTTTTAAGCCTGATGTCTTGCGAAACCGTTGTTGACAACATAATCGATAACGTCAATAATAATCACCAACAAAATAATTACACCTCTCGATACATGGGTATTTGGGTTGGCACCTACACAGGCGCGGAAACTGGCAACTTGACTTTTAAAGTTAGTAAAGATGGAAGCATATCTGGGAATTATGGTATAACGGAAGAAATAATTGTAGGTTCCACTTTGGACGATGGCAGCTTGTTAAATGTCCTTTCGATTAACTCGGGATTTCATCTTTATGGAAATCTTAATCAAAATTCTGGCACTTGGAAAAAAGCTGATAAAACTGGAACTTGGACTTTCAAAAAGCTGTAAATACCTATGGTAGCTTATTAAAGTTGTAAGAAATATTGAGACTTTATTTTAAAATAGTTTTAAATTTTAACGGCATCATTCAAAAGCCAAACATATTTCCGACCTTTGCCCATTAGAAAAACAAGAATGAAAATTATTTCTTATAATGTTAACGGCATTCGTGCTGCTTTTACTAAAGATTTTCTCGGATGGTTAACATTGGCCAATCCCGACGTTATCTGTATCCAAGAAAGCAAAGCGGGAAATGACCAAATTGACATCGAAAGTTTTAAAAACTCTGGCTATCACAGTTATTGGCATTCGGCAATGAGAAAAGGCTACAGCGGCGTAGGTATTGCTTCAAAAATAAAACCTAAGCATGTTGTCTATGGTTGTGGCATCGAAAGTTATGACAACGAGGGACGTGTCATTCGAGCTGATTTTGACGATTTCTCAGTAATTTCAGTCTATGTACCGTCAGCTTCTAACATCGATCGATTAGAGTTTAAAATGCAGTTTTGTTACGACTTTTTAAATTATATTAAAGAGTTAAAAAAGACAATTCCAAATCTTATCATTTCGGGAGATTATAATATTTGCCACGAAGCTATCGATATTCACGATCCTGTTCGACTTGCAAATGTTTCTGGATTTCTACCCATGGAACGTGAATGGATGACAAAATTCATGGACGAATGTGGACTAATTGACAGCTTCAGACACTTTAACGATCAACCCGATCACTATTCTTGGTGGAGTTATCGTGCGGCGTCGCGCGAGCGTAACAAAGGCTGGAGAATCGATTATAATATGGTCTCAAGAACCTTGGAAAATCGACTTTCGGGCGCTTTAATTTTACCTGAAGTAAAACATTCTGATCATTGTCCCGTTGTTGTTGAATTGAAATAAGCGTTTTTTATGCACGAACAGATTAATTTCATCATCGAAGTCCTTGGGACAATTGCATTTGCTATGTCAGGAAGTTTTGCGGCAATGCAGAAACGTTTGGATCCATTTGGCGTTATCATTATCGCATTCATCACTTCGGTTGGTGGTGGTACGGTTAGGGATTTACTTTTGGATGTTCCTGTTTTTTGGATGCACGATCTACGCATGTGTAGCATTATTTTGATTACCAGCGTCGTTTCAATGATTTTTAAATCTTTAGAAAAAAACTTCCAAGTCACATTGTTTATTTTCGATAGTTTTGGACTAGGACTTTTTACTATAATCGGCGTACAAAAAGGTTTAACAGCCGAACTTCATCCACTTATTTGTATTATTCTTGGGACGATAACGGGTTGTTTTGGTGGAATTATAAGAGATATTTTATTAAACAGAATTCCATTAATTTTTAGAAAAGAAATTTATGCTACCGCTTGTATCATTGGTGGTGCTGTATTTTTGTTATTAGTAAAATATGCCACTTTCACCTACACCTTTGTGCAAGTTCTCACGATTTTATTAATTGTTGCGATTCGATCTCTCGCCGTCAAATACCATTGGCAGATGCCAAAATTCTACGATACGCCTAACAATTCTGAAATGTAAAATAAAAAAAGCTCCGAAAAATTTCGGAGCTTACATTTTTAATGAAACTTACCTCGTTGTCTCACATGCGGATTTTGCATATGTTTTTGCATCGATGGCATCTTCAATTGTTCTTTTAACATTTTAATTTGGTCGGTCATCATCCCAGCCGAATCAAGGCTTTTTGCTTCTTCCAAAAGTTTAGTTGCTTCTTGTCTTCTACCTTTCGCCATAGCACCAGCAGCAAGATTAAGCGTCGCCATCGCACGATCGTGCTTCATATTCAGTCCATAATCTAAAGCCTTCTTCATAAGAGCTTCTGTTTTTGCTGGGTTATTTTCTTGCGCTGTTGTAAGCCCAATTAAATAATGGTAATAACCATATTGACTCTTGTGAAGTTGACTTTCAAAATTTTTAATATTTGATAAAAACTGATTTGCTTTTTCAAAATTTTGCTTTCTAAGTTGCCAAAATGCCAACAAGATATATTCGTTTTTATAAAACAATAGAATCGGAATAGCAGCTAAAATTACCATTACAATTCCCCATCCGATATTTCGGTTAAACATTAAAAATATACCAAAGCCGATAAATATGGCTGCTATTACAAATTTAATATACTTATTCATTCTAAATTTTTACGATGCAAAGATAAACAATGTAAAAGAAATTACAGAATTGTAACGTTGAATAAAAATAAATTCTCAAAAAATATTATACATTTAACATGCAAATTAAAACAAATGAAAAATTTACAGTATCCTCTTGAGTTTAAGTTCAAAGTAACAACACTTGCGAGCGATTTCACGATTACCGACAAAAATGGACAAATGCAGGCATATGTCCGTTCAAAAATTTTTAAACTAAAAGACGACGTACAGGTATTTGACAGCGACTCAAAAAATCAAGTTTTGTATACCATTAAAGCTAATAAATGGATCGATTTTAACGCTTCTTACGCAATAACTGACCCAAATACCAATACTGAAATTGGAAAAGTTGCAAGAAAAGGATTGCGTTCTTTTTGGCGTGCAACATACAATGTTTTAGATAATCGTGGCGAAAATCTTTTCACTATAACAGAAGAAAATCCTTGGGTTAAAATGTGGGATTCTGTTGTTGGAGAATTGCCTTTAATTGGGATGTTTACAGGATATTTCCTTAACCCGGCTTACATTGTTAAAGATCAAAATGGTCGAATTATTTTTAGACTAAAGAAAACCCCATCTTTGTTAGGACGCCGCTTTGTACTCGATAGATTGGTTGACATCCCAGATGATCAAGAATCGCTTTGCGCGCTTAGCTTGATGATGACGGTTCTCCTAGAACGTTCAAGAGGATAAAATATGAAAGCGACATAAGTCGCTTTTTTTATTGAAATCGCTTAATATCAACTTCAGGAAAAATCTCTTTCCCCTCTTCGATATGCTCAAATAATTGTTTAGAAAAGAAACAAGAATTCATAACGCCTCGCGCACCCATTCCGTTTAAAACGTACATGTTTTGATGTTCTGCATGAGAGCCGAGAATTGGCCTTCTGTCATGGACAACTGCCCGAAAAGCGACGTTGACTTCATCGATATTATACTCTTTATCAAAAATTTCTTCAAGTCCCGACGTCAATTTTTTAACAGATTCTGGAATAATCTCTAGAACAGTTTGATCCCATTCATAAGTTCCACCAACAAAGAATTGCTTAGAATTGGTTTTAAACAGAAAAAATTTCTTTTTAATAATATAAGGATCGACTTCCGCATCAGAAGAAATTAAAATCGAATGTCCACGATTGCCCTTAACAGGAAGATTAGAAAAGTAAGGATTGTTGTTGACATTAACACCTTCACAAAAAACAATTTTATCAAAGCTAAAACCTTTATAGGTATTGGTTTCTAAATATAATTGAGAAAAATCAAAAGCTTCTTTTAAGTATAATTTATTTTCTTCTAAATAGGAATAAAAACTACTAAAAAATGCTTTAACATTAACTCTTAAAGAATCATGAACTCTACCAGACAGATATTCATTTTTAACAGCATTAAGCTTAATAAAATCGGTATCCAAAAAATCCTTTAGGTCCTCATTTTGTGATTTTTTTAGCCAAAGGTCACGTTCTATATCATCATGAAAAATACGTACGAGATTTTCTGTATTAATAAAATTTTGACCAAGATAAACTTCCATCTCCTCGAAAGTATTTCGTACCGTTTCAATCTCATTTTTAGCATTCCAAACACCGGTAAAACGTTTTAAAACAACTGGATTACAAACACCAGCAGAAATCTCGGATGCAGACCTAATGCCATCAGAAATCAAGATAAAAGATTTATTATTTTTAATAAGTTGGTGCGCAAACATTACGCCCGCATAGCCACCTCCAACGATAATATAGTCTAACTTCATAATAAAAAAACCTGAGCATAAAGATACTCAGGTTTTGTATAATTAGAACTAAAATTCTTAATAATTCCAAAGGTCGTTCTCCATTTGAAGAATTTGCGCTTTGATTCTGTCACTCTCGTCCAATTGTCCATCAGCATCTTCGGGCACATAATCTTCGATAATGCCGCTACCACCTCTACCTTGTCCGTTATCTGACTTATAAATGATTGAAGAAAATCTTCTCGCATTTAACACATCATCAAAGGTAATGTCGGAGCTAGTATTCTTAGCATTAAAAATATAATTGCTTGCTAACACTTTTCTAGCATCTGGGTAGAAAATCCAGAAAAGATCGATAGAATCTGGTGTTGCTGCTTCTGGCGTAACACCGTTTTCAATCTGAGAACTTGCAATTGATGCTTGTGCTTTTGCACCATTTGGATCTGGTCCCATAGCACAAATACCTAATAATCTGTACTTAAGTTGTGTATCACGCTTATCAACATACCATTGTCCCATAATCTTTAACAATTTTACATTTTCTGTACTTGTCTTAATCTGGTCAACGTTAGCAATGATATCGTTATTAGTCACTTTAAAGTGACTTCCGTCCAATTTAACAATTACGTTGTCTTTGTCATCTTTGTAAACATCTTGCAATCTAGCACCATAGTAACCTTTTAGTGCGTTGATTCCTTTGTCGTCTTCATTCATAACAGACTTGTAACCTTTCAACGATTTAGCAACAGCTTTATCATCAATTTTGCCTTCGTTCATCAACTGAACGAAATAATTATCAACATTAATAGCTGAGGTTGAAGCTGCAATACCTTCTGGCGTTAATTTCGTTGTAAAATTCTCATCTGTATAGACTTGCGAAATTTTACCACTGTTAACGGCATCTATCAAAATCTGGTACAAAGACAAATTCTGAGAAACAAGACCATCGTTGTTATGATAGAATGGTTGATTGATTTTATCATTCATATCAATGATTTCCCATACAACCATACCTTTAAGCACATCTTTATCCTCAACAAAACCATACTTAATAGGTGCAGCTACACTATCTTTTCTTGCTTCGCGCTCTTGGCGAAATGTTTCTGGCGAAGTTGCATTAATTATATTGGTTTGCGCAAATGCAAATCCTGAGGATAATAGTAGAAAATTTAAAACTATCTTTTTCATATAAATCATTAATATTGATTAAAAACCAATCAAATACTATTTAAAAATAACGTTATTATTGAACATTTATTGCAATACCTGGAATATTTTGAAGAACCTGTCCTCCTAATCCAGTTGCAGTAGCTTGGATATCGAAAACAATTGCGATATCACCTGATCTAAGACCTTTTGTTAAACCTTCCACTGCATTAAGTGAGCTACCATTAACTCTCATAGCTGCCTTCCCTGGAACTTTAAACATAAAGCTATTAACTGAGAAGCTAACTGGGAAGTCAAAGTCTGGCATAGCAACCGTTACAGATTGGTTAGCAATAGAACTTGCTGGCATAGCTACAACATTTCTACCTCTAATTTGTCCAACTGGTGGTGGTACATTCTTAACTCTAAATTTGAAAGGTTGAGAAATGGTTGCACCTTTTGGATCTTTACCAGAAATTGTTAAAGTGACTTCGTTACCTGCCGAAGGTGTTACAGTCCATTTACCGTTACCTCCACCAACTGATGCTCCAGATGCAGAAAGCGAAATGTTACCAGAAGCACCTAAAATCGATCCAGACACTGGGTTAGGAAGACCTCTATATAATACATTCATCTTATCAGCAGAAAGTAAAGCACCTTTTTGAGCTTTAAGTTCTTGTACACCCGCGATGACATCATAAGTATGCTCGTATGGTAAAGAATGAACTTTTCCGTTTTTGTCAGTAAATTTAATCTCACCTCTTAAAGCTTGAGGACCAACAGCACCAGCATTAAGCGTAGCAATACCTTGACCATTCTCTATACGGCTAACACCTGTAATCTGTAGACCTGGAATAGCACTTGCTCTTGTACCAATTGCCACTTTAACCTCTTGTGGAGATCCTTGCAATACTTGTTTTGGACCTTGTACTAAAGCTTCGTAAGCATCAAACTTAATATCTGCATCAACTTTCTCTTGTAACATTGAAGAGATAGCATCTGACTGTAGATTTCTAGCTTCTGATTGAATAACTTCTAGGTTAGACAAAGCCGCGATAAGTGGTTGATTATAAAACTTATACTGCACCCAACTTTTCCCACCAGCAGCTCTTTTATCTCCTTTAACAAAATCTGGAACTAAAGTCCTCTGAGCTCTTTTTGCAATATCAGCAAATTGTTGATTAGCAGCAAAAGTTGTGGTGATATAATTTCTTAAATCATCCATTTTTGTCTTTAGCTCAGCAGCTGTTTTTGATGGACTTTTTTCATCTCCATCATTAAAAAATAATTGTGTTGCAGGCTCTGTATTATTTAATGCTGTGAAACTTTCTTCTGAAGGTAAGTTTGGATCATACTCCGCTTCAGCACTCATTTTACCTTTTAATCCATCAATGAAACCAACAAGATCATCCGTTTTAGCTTCTAGACCTTTGTATTGCTCTTGTAAAGGACCATATACTTCTGGTGAAGCAGCAGCTTTCGCTTGTAAAGTTTTTTCGAAGATTTTATCATTCTTTTCTTCAACCATATTTCTAGTATCAGTAAGAGACTGGTTGGTATCTTTATATGATCTGATGATTTCTTGGTCAATTTGCATCGCAAGCATCGCGATGAAAACCAAGTACATCAGGTTAATCATCTTCTGACGAGGCGTCTGTTTTCCTTGTGCCATTTTTAAAAAATTTTAATAATTAATAAATAAATGAACTGGAAATTAAGACTTCATAGCAGATAGCATTCCGCCGTATACTCTATTAAGACTAGATAAGTTAGATGTTAAACCTTGTAATTCTTCGTTGAATTTTTCAGATTGCTCAGCAGATTTTTGAATATCTTCAACATATTTTTTGCTAAATTCTGATTGCTTTTTACCATGCTCTAATTGTAGTGCATAAAGTGCATTCATACTTTCTAAGTGACTAGCAGCAAGATTCATTTGCTCATTATACTTATGTGTACAAGCTCCTACATCAACAGTTTGGTTGATTTGATCTACAGAAGCACCGAACTTTTCGATTCCACCTCTTAATCTTTCGAACATGCTTACATCTAATTTAGCTTCAGCTAGCATTTTGTCCAATTTATCAGAAAGCGATACTTCTAACTCTTTGTTCTCAGCAATTTGATTAACTACTTTTCTTGGTTTTCTTTCAGCAGATTCGTCTAAAAGCTCAGGGTATACATTTTCCCAATGGTAAGACTCTTCTGATTTTGGCGGATCAAATGCGAACACGATAAATACAATCGCTTCCATAATAAGACCTGCTGCTAGAGCAACATTACCAGAAATTGGGCCTAAACTCCAGTGTGTCATCTTGAATAACGCTCCTAAGATTACGATTGCTGCACCAATTGAATAGAAAAAATTCATTCTGGCATCTTTAGTTTTAAACATCTGTTTTTAAAAAATTTAGTTAGTAATAGTTAGTTTATGAAATATTAATTTGTAGACTTCCTTTTGAATTTAGCAGATCCTGCCGCAATATCTTGTACAGTTCTAAAACCAATGTAGCTTCTAGCTGAATCTTTTCTTTCCCAATCTCTATAACCTGTCATCAACAGATAACCTGCATCTTTCCAAGATCCACCGCGTACAGTTTTCTTGATTTCTCTGTAGGCTTGATTTGACATATTAGGGTTCAGTGTGGAAGAGAATTGATAAGTAGAGTTACTGTATGGAGACTCTGTCCACTCTGCTACGTTACCAGCCATATCGTAAAGACCGTAACCATTTCTTGGGAATTTCTTAACAGGAGCTGTATATACGTAGTCTCCTTTTTTCTCATCCTCTATATAGTTACCTCTCTTCGGTTTGAAGTTAGCTAAATAACATCCTCTATCATCTTGTAAGTTAGGCCCACCCCAAGGATAAGTTGCATTTTCCACGCCACCTCTAGCAGCAAACTCCCATTCAGCTTCTGTAGGTAGACGGAAGTTCATTGGTTTTTGCTTTTTCTTTTTTAAACTACTATTAAAGTCAGACTTTCTTTTAGTTTTATAATTACAAAAAGCGCGCGCTTGATCCCAAGTTACTCCAACTACAGGATAATTTTTGTACGCTTGATGCCAAAAATATTGATCAAATAAAGGCTCATTATAAGCATAGTTGAAATCTCTCACCCAAACTGTTGTGTCTGGATATACTTTGATGCTTTCTTTTTTAAGATAAGATGCATCTCTGTTTTTATCTCTAACAGCCGAAGCAACATCTTCCCACTGATAAGCATATTGTAACTTATTAGCGTCTAGTAATCTCTCGTTATTGATGCGTTTTTCTGGAGCTATATACATTGACTCTAGAACTTCTGCATATTGCTCATCCGGATAAGCTGACGTATTCCAATGTAACGGCACTCTCCAGTCCAACTTTTTAGCCTCGCTATAACCATCTCTTCCACCTTGAGATTCAAGATAAGATTGATAAGGTGTAACATTATCGCCACCTTTTTGAGATGCATAGGCATAGTCAGAAATACTCGCTCCCGTAGAACTCTCGGAACCTCCAGTACCTGCCGCCTCAGCTAAAAGAGTCCTTGCGATTGAGTCTCTAACATAATTAATAAATTCTCTATACTCGCCATTAGTAACTTCTGTTTCGTCCATAAAGAATGAAGACACAGTCACTGTTTTAGGATTGGCTTTCTCAGGCATGTTTGTAAAATCTACATCTGTCATACCCATCACATAGGAGCCTCCTGGTACAGGAACCATCCCGAATGGTCTTTCAGCTGTAAATGTTTTTGCCGACTTTGCAGGGATTAGCTCCCCTTTTGTTTTAGCACCTGGTCTTCCTGCAGACTTGCCCCCTCCTTTAGAACAAGAAATAACAGCTGCAGAAGATAATAATATTAGAAATATCCTTTTCATTCTCTATTCAGAAATTAAGCGGTAAATATATAATTTTTTTTAAAACTACTATTACTTTTCCTTAACGTATTTTTATTAGTAATATTGTTTTAATAACAATTTTTTATTCAACAGTTACAGATTTTGCAAGATTCCTAGGTTGATCGACATTTGCACCTCTATAAACTGCGATGTAGTAAGACAATAATTGTAATGGGATTGCAGCTACAATCGGAGAAAAACATTCAGAAGTTTCTGGCATCTCTATCACATGATCTGCTATTGACGCCACTTGCACATCGCCTTTATTAACAACTGCAATAACTTGTCCTTTTCTAGCTTTAATCTCTTGCACATTACTTACAATTTTATCATAATGTCCTTGTTTAGGAGCAATAATAACGATTGGCATGTTCTCATCAATAAGAGCAATTGGCCCGTGTTTCATTTCAGCAGCTGGGTAACCTTCTGCGTGGATGTATGAAATTTCTTTTAGCTTAAGAGCACCTTCTAATGCTGAAGGGAAGTTATAACCTCTACCTAAATATAGAAAGTTAGTCGCATCAACATATTGTTTAGCTACATTTTTAGCAACTTCATGTGAAGATTGTAAAACTTCTTCAACTTTAGTCGGAATTGCGTCCAATTCTGCAATTAGACTCATAAATTCTGCATTACCAAGATTACCATTATGTTTTCCTAATTTAAGAGCTATTAATGATAAAATTGTTAACTGTGCCGTAAATGCTTTGGTCGAAGCAACACCGATCTCTGGTCCTGCATGGGTATAAGAGCCTGCATCTGTAACTCTTGCAATAGAAGAATCTACAACATTACAAATACCATATACGAAAGCACCTTTTTCTTTAGCCAACTTGATTGCCGCCATCGTGTCTGCTGTTTCTCCAGATTGAGAAATAGCAATAACGACATCTTTAGGTCCAATAATCGGATTTCTATATCTAAATTCTGAAGCATATTCTACTTCCACAGGGATTCTTGCAAATTCTTCAATTAGATATTCTCCAATAAGACCTGCATGCCAAGAAGTACCACAAGCAATAATTACAATTCTTTCAGCTTTGTTGATACGCTCAAGGTGATCCCAAATACCAGCCATCTTAATGATTCCTTCATTTACAAGAAGACGTCCTCTCATGGTATCAAGAATCGATTTTGGTTGCTCAAAAATTTCTTTTAGCATAAAATGCTCATAGCCTCCTTTTTCGATTTGCTCAAGATTCAATCTTAGTTCTTGTATAGCAGGCTCAACCTTTTCGTTATCTTTAATGGTAAAAATATTAACACCATTTTCTAAAGAAATAGTAGCCATGTGACCTTCTTCTAGGTAAACAGCCTCTTTTGTAAATTCAACAAAAGGAGAAGCATCAGAAGCAATGAAGAATTCTTTATCGCCGAGTCCAATAGCCAATGGAGATCCTAATCGTGCTACAATAAGTTCTCCAGGGAAATCTTCGTGCATGACAGTAATTGCATAAGCACCATAAACCTCATTAAGAGATGCTCTAACAGCGCCAGCAAATCCTAGCTCTGGATTTTTATCTGTAAAATATTGAATTAAGTTAACTAAAACCTCTGTATCAGTTTCTGAATGGAATTCGAAATTATTTTCGATAAGCATTGTTTTTATAGTATCATAATTTTCAATAATGCCATTGTGGATTAATGCAATTTTACCATTATTAGACAAATGCGGATGTGAGTTTCTATCGCTTGGTACACCGTGAGTTGCCCAACGAGTGTGCCCCATTCCTACATGTGCAATACCTTGAAGTCCTTTAGAAATCTCTACTAAGTCATCAACTTTACCTTTAGTTTTTTTAACTTCAAGTTTATTATTGTTATTGTCTATTATAATACCTGCGCTATCATAACCTCTATATTCTAAACGTCTCAATCCGCTAATGACGATATCGTAAGCATCTCTAAAACCGGTATATCCAACAATTCCGCACATAATTTTCGTTTTTTAAATTTGTGTTATTAATTTATTTTATATTTTTTTTAGAATAAGCAACTCTCAGCTGAATATTTTTATAGTCCTTAAGAAGATTAGCTGGAATTTCTTTCCCAATATTATTTGCATCTGTACCTTTTAATACAATTCTATTAGGTGTATAGGCGCGATCTGTGTCATCTACCCCCAACATCAATCCTGTTGATGAACTTGTTAAATAACTTCCTAAATCAACAATTAAATCTTTTGGTTCTTTAGCTTGTTCTATAATGTCTTTTAAAGTTTTTGTAATACCAATATCGTAATATGCATCATCCTTATCTAGATTATAGGGTCTTATTAATGTATAAGTCGTATTAGCTAAAGCAGACATGTCACTTAAGAATTCTGTAGCGCCTTTTTCTTTAACCGTAAAATAAGATGGTTTAGAAAAAGTATTTTTCCAAATAGATTGATCTGAATATAATCTGATTTTGGCTGTTACAATACCTGTTTTTTGATTTTTGTATAAATCTCTTAAAGTCGCAACAGTATTAGCAGGAATTCTAACTGTAAGACCGCTTCCTCCCATGCCTTGAGCAAATAATTGTGATTGTCCAGCTTCGGTAATACCTGCAATTGCATCAGCATAAGGCGTCCCTGTTCTATCGTATTCAATTTGGTTGAACTTGGCATTAACGCCACCCAAATTCAAATCATATTGCATCAACTCACTTCGTGTTACCGTACCATCTGTCGCTGTTATATCATTTTTGTAATACAACTTAATAAGAATTGAAGAAGTATCAAATTTAAAAATATAACCATCATTCTCTTCGACAGAAATTTGAATTCCTTTAAAATATCTAATAAAGTTAGCGGCACTCGTTAACTCTGGTTGCTTATTTTTAGCAATAATTTTAGTTTGGAAGAAGCTTTTATCCAAAGGAATCCTTAAACCAACCTGCGTGTTCAACAACTCAGTATTATCGGTTTTTTTAGTAATTACAACAGAGTTAACATTACCATCAAAATCTTTTGAGCCAAGAACATTAGAAGAGACGTTAACTGTTTTGTTTGATAATTTTTCGTCAGCGTAAGCCCCCAAGAAATCATTGACCTCTCTAACATTAATCTTAAAGCCCGTTCTGCTAGCGCCTATATAATATTTCCCGTATTTAGAAACAGGATAAGTACTAACAACTTTTTTTGCTTCCACATTTCCTATTGGATAAATGTAATCTTCTTTGGTAGTTGTTGTAACAGAATCTTTCTCGTATAGCGGATTAAGTACTAACACAGCAGAATCCAAAACCGCGTTCTTACCAAAATCAGCGTTATCCGTAGACATACGGACTTGACTAACGTAAGACGATTTTTGCATTCCGAAAACTGGCTCTGTGAAAGCGCCTAAGGTCCCATAACCTAATTTACCAGCGTCAGTTCTTATAACATCTCCATAAGTATGATTAAATCCAATAATACTATAAGCCGTTTCAACACCTTCTGCACTATTCCCATCAAACAATTGCTCCCCAAGATTATCCAAATCCGATTCGCAACTAACAACAGCCAAAGTCAATACTAAAGCACTTCCTAATGTAATTAGGCTTTTTAATTTATTTATCATTCTTGTTTTTTCGATTTAATATAGTTGCGCGATTGCATCTACACTTAGATAATCAGACTTCTCAGCCGACGCTTGTCCATAAGCCTCTTCTAAAGATTCTACTAAAAATTCGTCTCCTTTTACGATAGCGTCAACATAGTTCATACTATCATTAACAAAACCTAAGAAACTTGGATTATCTAACGATGTAAGTCCTGTAATATTATCAAAAGTTAGAATTTCTTTACTATTGTTACCTAGTTCAGAGTTTTCTTCATTATAAAGAGACAACACTAACTTGGTATCGTTAAAATATGTATCGTCTTTATAAAATGTTTTTAAGTAAATAGGAATAAGAGAAGCCATCCATCCATTGATATGGATTACATCCGGCACCCAGTTAAGTTTTTTGATGGTTTCGATAACACCACGTGCAAAGAAAACGGCTCTTTCATTGTTATCTTCAAAAGCTTTTCCTTCATCATCAAAATACAATTGCTTTCTTTTGAAATACTCTTCATTATCGATAAAGTAGACCTGAAGTCTTTCTCCTGGCAACGACGCTACTTTAATAATTAAAGGTTGATCTAGGTCATTGATGATAATATTCATCCCAGAAAGCCTAATAACCTCATGTAATTGGAATTTTCTTTCGCTAATTTGTCCAAACCTTGGCATGAAAACCCTCACATCGTTACCTTCTTGATGCATTTTCAGAGCCATCTGGTGGACCATGTTACCCATGTTAGAATCTTCATGGTAAGGATACATCTCTGTTGTAACGTACAAAATCTTTTGATTCGGCATAATATATTTTATTGTCTAAAAAGTATAAACACTTTATTTTGCAAAATTACAAAAATTTATTGCAATTGTTTTATTTTAATAAATTTTAGTATAATTTGAAGAATTATCATACTTATATCATCAGTAAATCAAGCATTTAATATTTAATTTTATAAATTTTTAACAAATAAAAAACGTTCGTACAGATACATTTTATAATTTTACATTCAATTTTAACAAAACTATGAAAATCCTAAATAACAGAGCCGAATTAGAACGATTTGTATTTGAAGCTAAAAAACAAAACAAAAGCATCGGATTCGCACCAACAATGGGCGCTTTGCACGATGGACACATTTCGCTGTATATGGAGGCTAGAAAAGAAAACAACTTAGTTATTTCTTCAATTTTCGTTAACCCAACACAGTTTAACAACCCTGAAGATCTCGAAAAGTATCCAAGAACGATAGAAAAGGACATCGAAAAATTGGACGCCTCTGGATTAGTAGACGCAGTCTATGTCCCGTCTGTGGAAGACATTTATCCAGACAATCTTGAAAGCAAACATTACAACTTCAATGGTTTGGAAAACGAAATGGAAGGTGCGGCGCGACCAGGACACTTCGATGGTGTTGGTACTGTTATAGAAAGACTTTTTGATCAAGTACAACCTGACAACGCCTATTTTGGAGAAAAAGATTTTCAACAACTAAAAATTATCGAAGCCTTGGTAGATAATCTTAAACTTCCTGTTAAAATACATGGCGTAAAAATCCACAGACAGGATGACGGTCTGGCGATGAGCTCGAGAAACATGCGCCTTAGCGATGAAGAGAGAAATGCGTCGACTATTATTTATCAAACTTTAAAAAAGGTGAATGATTGGTTCCGAATTATTACAATACCTGAAATTAAAAATCGCGTCGAAGAAATTTTCGAAAACCAAAAAGATATGGAACTCGAATATTTTTTAATCGCAGACGAAGAAACCTTGAAAAACACAGACTTCTTTTATAAAGACAAAAACTATCGCGCCTTTATTGTTGTTAATGTCGGTAAGATAAGATTAATTGATAATATGCATCTGGATTAAGTCCAGATGTTTTTTTTTTGCATTAGGTACAAAAACATAGAAGCCTCCTTATTCAGGAGGCTTCTAAACACCAAATCACAAAATATTAATATGAAAAAAATTTACTATGAGGTAAATTTGTGACCCGGCTGGGATTCGAACCCAGGACCCATACATTAAAAGTGTATTGCTCTACCAGCTGAGCTACCGAGTCTTGAATAATTGCTTATTCTAATTTTTTGCTTGTGCCTGCGACTGGACTCGAACCAGCACATCCTTAGGAAACCACCCCCTCAAGATGGCGTGTCTACCAATTTCACCACGCAGGCTTAAAATCTTTGTTAAAGAGTACTTCTTTATTTCAAAATTTTTAAGCTAGTGACCCGGCTGGGATTCGAACCCAGGACCCATACATTAAAAGTGTATTGCTCTACCAGCTGAGCTACCGAGTCGGCCACTTTAACAAGTTGCGTTATCATCTTCGAGTAACATCCCTTGTTTTTAGTGGTGCAAAGATATAGCTTTTTTTTGATTCTCAAAATTTTTTTCGAAATTTGTTGAAAATAAAAACATGATAATTTCCCTTATCGGCTACATGGGAAGCGGAAAATCACACATTTCCAAGCTCTTAAGCCAGAAAATAAATTTCAAATTAATTGACCTTGATCAACAAATAATTTTGAAACATCAGAAAAAAATCTCCGAAATCTTCGCTGAACGTGGCGAAATCTTCTTTAGAAAGGAGGAAAAATCAATTCTTGAAGAGATATTAAAACTTCATGATAATATGGTTTTGAGTCTTGGGGGCGGCACTCCTGTCTATTACAACAATATGGAACTCATTAACCAAAAGTCGAAAAGTGTCTTTCTACAAGCTTCTGTCCCTACATTAACGGAAAGATTGTTAAGACAAAAGGCAAAACGCCCTCTTATAGCAAGGTTATCCGATGAAGAACTTCCAGAGTTTATTGCAAAACATCTTTTTGAAAGAAATACTTTTTACTCACAAGCAAATTACACAATAAACACCAATAACAAATCACCTGAAGAAATAGTTGATGAGATTATTTCGACTTTAGATCTATAATAAAAAGAAGAAGACGAGAATTAATTATCCTCGTCTTCTTTTATTTCTGTGAAAAACTGATCCCAAGATTCTTCATCCATCAATTCTTCTTCGTCATTCTCCACATCTAGGAAGCCTTCTATCTCTCGTCGATCTTTTTTAGTTGGTCGTCCTTCTCCCCTATTTCTGTAATAGTTTTGGGAGCTTTGACGCATTTTCAAAATTTCGTACTGCTCTTTATCCGTCCTATCGATAACATGCAAAGTCACCAACTTAGCGCCAATTCTACTTTTGGGGATCTGTAAGACTTCAATTTTGTAATCGATTTGATTTTTTCTAACTTTTATAATATCACCAACTCTGACCTCTTTAGAAGACTTTACAGGCGTTGCACCAATGCTTACACGATTCTTTTTGATCTCGTCAGCTGCAATACTTCTTGTCTTATAAAATCGAACACTCCACAAAAATTTATCAATTCGCATATTTTTTATACTTTTGCTCCGTTAAATAATCGGCAATTTAAGATTAAATTCAAAAATGAAAAAAATAATATTCGGTTTTGCAGTATGTGCGCTAGCATTACAGAGCTGTAAGAAAGACAATACAGATGACGCTCCGGTATATACAGAGCCAACAATTGATGTGCAAAATCAATACGATGACCAAGCGATTAGCAAGTTTTTAGATAACAGCTACTTCGATGCGCAAGGTAATATTAAGACATTTAGTACAACAAGCACGGATGATGATAATGAAACCAAACTTTCAACTTATCCGAAAGAAACCCTGTCTAACGGTACTGTCATTATCAAAAGACCTAATGCACAACCTTTACAAGGCAAACCAATTGCTGCGACTGATAGCATCAGAATAATGAGTACTACCACAGCATATTGGGCGACTAATGAGGATAATGAAGTTAAATTCAGATATGGCTTTTTATTCTCAAATGATATTTATGGCTCAGGAAATCCACAAGTGGATCCTATATATTATTATGTTACGGAAAAATTTATGGCTGATCATAACAACACAAACCGTAACGTGTATCAAATAGCAGGTTTTCACGAAGCTCTACAGCATTTTAAATCATGTGAAATAGATGACTCGGTTACTCCCAATTTACAAGGTGTGATCATTGTACCTTCTAGAGCTGCTTTTGCAAGAAATAGCTACTTCCAAGCGCCATCTTATCCTTCTGCATCACTTAGAAATAGAACCATGGTTTTTAACTTCCAAGTTTATAGAAGTATTACCAGACCAAAACCTTAATTTTTGGTTATAAAACATAAAGAAAGAGAGTCAACTATTTGACTCTCTTTTTATTTATCTAAAGTTTAAATTTTAAATCTTTGCTAAAAAATCTTCGAAAGCAGCTTCTACTGCAACAATACCTTCATCATCGATTTTCGTTAGTTTTAGCATTTCTATTTGGTTAACAGAATTGATGTCAAATACTTTTTTAACACGGACATAATTCTCTGTAAATCCATACATAAAGCCATTTATATTTTCGTGTTCCCAAAGAACTGGCAGCGTCTTACCTAGTTGTGTTTGATAAAAAGCCATCTTCTTTTTCTCCGATAAAATACGAAGCATTTTGTTACGCTTCTTACGTTCTGAGATTGGCACAACACCATTCATATCAGCTGCTTCTGTATTTTCTCTTTCAGAATAAGTAAAAACATGAAGATAACTGATTGGCAAATCATTCAAGAAATTATAAGTTTCCATAAACTTTTCTTCGGTCTCACCAGGAAAACCAACAATAACATCCACACCAATACAAGCATCAGGCATCACATCACGAATTTTTGAAACCCTATTTTGATAAAGACTCGTCAAATAACGGCGTTTCATCTTTTTCAAAATATCATCGCTTCCCGACTGCAACGGAATATGAAAATGCGGCACAAAACTTCTACTTTTCGATACCAACTCGATGCTCTCGTCTTTTAACAAATTTGGTTCAATAGAAGAGATTCTAATTCGTTCGATACCGTCAACTTTATCCAATTCTGAAATTAAATCCAAAAAAGTATGCTCATGTTTTTTGTTTCCGAATTCGCCTTTTCCGTAATCGCCAATATTAACACCGGTCAAGACGATTTCTTTAATATCTTTCGCTGCAATTTCTTTAGCGTTATTCACAACATTTTCGATAGTGTCGCTTCTAGAAATCCCTCTAGCTAAAGGAATTGTGCAATAAGTACATTTATAATCGCAACCATCTTGTACTTTAAGAAAAGCTCGCGTACGATCTCCAATCGAATACGAACCAATGAAAAAATCGGCTTCATCAATTTCACAAGAATGAATCTCTGCCGTACTTTCAGCCTTTTCTAAATCGTTGAGATAACTTAAAATATTAAATTTCTCTTTGGCACCAAGCACCAAATCGACGCCTTCGATATTCGAAATTTCTTCAGGTTTTAACTGCGCATAACAACCGATAACTGCCACCAAACCTTCCGGATTAGCCTTCATCGCACGTTTTACGTGAAGCTTACATTCTCTATCTGCATTTTCGGTCACCGAACATGTATTAATAATATAGACTTTCGCAGGTTGATCAAACTCCACTTTATCATAACCCGCGTCCGTCAATTGACGGGCGATTGTTGAAGTTTCTGCAAAATTAAGTTTACATCCTAAAGTATGGAAAGCCACCGTGTTAGGCTGTTGAATTCGTTCTGTCATAAGGTTGCAAAATTACTAATAAATTATAATAGTCGCAAAATGAGATTAGACACAAAAAAAGCCAACCAAAGTTGACTTTTACATTATTTTTTCTTGGTTGTAGAATCTTTGGGAACCTTCAACCTCTCATCACGAGCCTCCGATATGCCAATAGCAATCGCTTGTTGTCTATTAGTTACTTTTTTGCCAGAGCTAGATTTTAATTTTCCTTCTTTAAACTCGTGCATCACCTCACCAATTTTCTCTTGCGCTTTTTTGGAATATTTTCGAGTTGTCATTTTTTCTAAGATTTAGGAATTAAAACGCCAAGTTCGTAAACTTTCGTATGCATCAAATAACGCACACGTTCTCTTGAAGTTACTTTCTGGATTTCTCCTTTCTTATCAATGACAAAAACGCCATCTTCAGAGATTAAAGGATCAGAATCTGACAATAATTCTTCTTCGACGCTTTTATCTGTAATTTCGGAATCTCTTTTGACATATTTTGCTACAAGCTCTTTGAACAAGGGATTTCCAGAATGGATAATCTCATAATTCGGGTTAGGTTCTGCTGCGAAATAATCTTTTTTAGCGATTAAACCCGCTGAATCATCAAAAACAGGATTATCGTTACCATCGAGAAAACCAACTTCTGTTAATTTTCCGTTGTTCTCGTTTGCAAATTGTTCTGCCTCAGCATAAGAATTGAATTTAGTATAAAGCACTTCATTGTCAAACTCAAACTTTGTAAGACGACTTCTAATATCAGTATTTTCCATAGTACATTATTTTTGGTATTTTTAAAAACATACAAGAATTCTGCCAAGACTTATGGAAAACTATTTACATATCCTTAATATATTGGCAAAATCTGTATCTTTACGAAAGTTAATTCCAATTATTTATAATGAAAAAGATAATACTATCCAGTTTGGCGATTGCAGCATTCTATAACCTTAGAGCACAAGAAATTACATTAGACAAAATATATTCTGGTTACTACAGAGGAGAAGGTATTGCTGGAATTGCCTCGCTGAAAGATGGCGAAAATTATGCAACGATTGAAAAAGGTGGAATAGCAAAATATTCTTATAAAACATCGACAAAATCAGGAAATATCGTTGATGGCAATTTTGAATCTTACACTTTTTCTGATGACGAATCTCAAATTTTACTTCTAAAAGAAAGCGAGCCAATCTACAGACATTCTTTCTTAGGAAAATTTGATGTTAAAAACCTTAAAAACGGAAAGGTTGTTAGCTTAAACAATGGCAAATGGGTACAGGAACCAAAATTTTCTCCTGATGGATCCAAAGTGGCTTTTATCGCTGATAATAATTTATTTTATCAAGATTTAAACACTCAAAAAATTACGCAAATAACGACAGATGGTAAGAAAAACGAAATCATCAACGGTCTTGGCGACTGGGTTTATGAGGAAGAATTTAGCCACCCAGATTATTATCAATGGAACAAAGCTGGCGACGCCATTGTGTTTGTAAGATTTGATGAAACTAAAGTCCCAGAAATCAATATCCCGTTATACAACAACAATTTGTATCCGAAATCGATGACTTACAAATATCCAAAAGCTGGTGAAGAAAACTCTAGCATTACGGCACATTTGTATCAATTGACATCTTCAAAAATGTCAACACTTGATCTAGGCAGTTTTGAAAACTATTATATTCCTCAGATTTTCCAAACTAAAGCCAACAATGAGATTATTATAGCGACTTCTAACAGACATCAAAATAAAGTTGATCTATTAAAGATTAACACGCAAAATGCATCGGTACAAAAATTATTTTCTGAAACCGATAAAGCTTGGATAGAAACCGACAAACTAACCATGGAATTCTTAGATGACAACTCTTTCCTTTGGGCGTCTGAGCGCGACGGATATCGTCATCTATATTGGTATGACAGCAACGGAAAACTAAAAAAACAAGTTTCTAAAGGCGATTGGGAAATCACAGATTACTATGGTTATAATCCAAAATCTAAAGAAGTTTTTATACAAACTACACAAAACGGAAGCATCAATAAAGTTGTTTCAAAATTAAATATTAACTCCGGAAAAACTGAGATTATATCGGAGAAAGAAGGTACTAACAAGGCGGATTTCAGCAAGAATTTTAATTATTTTATCAACACAACATCAACTGCGAAAATGCCTTTTAAATATGTTTTAAAAGATGCTAACGGAAAGAATGTTAAAGAACTTCAAAACAACGACGAACAACTAGACAAATTAAAGAAAGACAACTTCTTAGCTAAAGAATTCTTAACCATTACGAATGCTGTCGGCGACCAAATGAATGCCTGGATGATCAAACCAAAAGATTTTAATCCTAACAAAAAATATCCGGTTTTTATGTTCCAATATTCTGGTCCAGGATCTCAGCAAGTCTCTAACTCGTGGGACGGCGGAAATGGAATTTGGTTCGAAATGTTAGCCCAAAAAGGTTATTTAATTGTTTGTGTTGACGGTCGTGGTACAGGTTACAAAGGGACAGCTTATAAAAAGTCAACTTACAAACAACTTGGGAAATACGAAATCGAAGATCAGATTACCGCTGCAAAATGGCTTGGCAATCAATCTTATGTTGATAAATCTAGAATAGGAATTTTCGGCTGGAGTTTCGGTGGCTATATGGCAAGTTTAGCTTTAACGAAAGGCGCCGACGTCTTCAAAATGGGTATCGCTGTTGCGCCAGTTACCAACTGGAGATATTACGACTCAATCTACACCGAAAGATTTTTGCAAACCCCGCAAGAAAATAAAGATGGTTATGATCTTAACTCGCCGACAACTTATGCTAAATTGCTGAAAGGGAAATTTTTGATGATCCATGGCACAGCTGACGACAACGTCCATTTCCAAAATGCGATGGAATTTTCAGAAGCTTTAATTCAGAATAAGAAACAATTTGATTTTATGGCTTATCCTGACAAAAACCATGGCATCTATGGTGGACAAACAAGACCTCAACTTTACGAAAAAATGACCAATTATATTTTGGAAAATCTATAAAACAAAAATCCGCTTTCAACTTTTTGAAGTCGGATTTTTTTTATTTAGATTTGTCTTAAACCTCAAAAGATGATAAAAAAATTACTGTTAATACTTAGTCTTATAATTTTTGGGCACTCTTATTTTGCTCAAACAAAACCAACAGGAAATGAAGAGTTAGATTACATCCTTTATTACAAAAGACTCGTTGATGCGGCCGATTCTATCCAAACGCATAAAAAAACTGTTGAGTTTGATAGCAAAAAACTATTTGAAGAAACCAAAAAACTGGACAAGGAAAACTACCCTGCCGCTTACATTACCAAAGCCAACGACTATTATAAAAAAGGACAATATAACGAAAGCGGATTTTTGTATTATTTAACACAATTGCGTGCTGCAGATTTTAATGCTTCAACTTTAGGACATTATAGCAACGATGAAACCGCAAATATGCTGGAAGAAAGTTCTTATTTATTCTTATCAGCTAATGTTGAAAATTATTATAAAATCTTAAAAATGGCTATTGATTACTACGAAAAAGAACCTTATATCTATTTGGTTAAACATGATAAAGCTTATAAAAAACAATCAGTCACAGGACGTTATCGCGAGCTCCTAAAATTATTAGATACAAAAGATCCCAAAATGATCGCAGAAATACAAGCTGGTCGACAAGAAATGATTAAAAGAATAAATGAGTATTATGAAGCTTACCGATCGTCATTTGAAAAATAACAACTTAGGATTAATAATTTACAAAACAGACAGCTTTCAACGACTTGGAAGCTGTTTTTACTTTAAACTAATTGTTAAACAAAATTAAATTTGAAGTTAATATATACATTATCTATCGAATAAAAATCTTATTTTTGTCCAATTTGAAAAAATAAAATTATGAAAAGCAAGCATCCTAAAGGGCTTCCTTATCTTTTCTTTACCGAAATGTGGGAGCGATTTGGCTACTATTTGATATTGGGAATTTTTGTTTTGTATCTCATCGAGCCGCAAGGTATTGGTGGCGGACTTGGTTTTCCTGATAAAGATGCAGATGATATTTTTGGAACTTTTATCGCATTAACTTATTTAACACCTTTTATCGGAGGTTTTTTGGCTGACAGAATTTTAGGTTATATTAAATCCATCTATCTTGGCGGAATCTTAATGGCTGCTGGATACATTGGCTTAGGTGTATTCACAGACAAACCATTATTTTACACTTCTTTAGCCTTAATTATTATCGGAAATGGCTTCTTCAAACCGACTATTTCCACTCTTTTAGGTAATCTCTATTCGGAAGAACCTTATAAAGCAAACAAAGATTCTGGCTACAATATTTTCTACATGGGAATTAATATTGGAGCTTTTATCTGTAACATTATCGCAGCTTTTATGCGAAACAAATTCGGTTGGGGCGAAGCCTTTATCACGGCAGGTATTGGGATGTTGCTAGGTCTTATTATTTTTACCATTGGTAGAAAACATTACCTACATGCAGCACAGATGAAGCCTGTACAAGAAGGCGATACAAAGCTTTCAGAAATTCTTTTAAAAGTTTTTGGCCCTGCGATTATCGCTGGTGTTATTGGTTGGTTTTTACCGACAATGATCTTCGGAAGTAATATTTTTGGTAGCACCAATACAGATGCATTTATTTTTGCTTGTATCCCTGTTATCTACTTTTATGTTTCGCTTTATCTTAAAGCCAATCCACTTGAGAAACCATCAATCGGAGCATTGTTATCTATATTTTTGGTCAGTATGTTCTTTTGGGCAGTTTTTAAACAAAACGGAACCGCCTTAACACGATGGGCCAATTATTACACAGATCGTTCAGTATCAGAATCTGTAGAAAAACCTTTAGCCGCTTTATTTTTAGTTGAAGAAAAAAGTTACGAAACTAAAGAGGTTAACGTATACGATGATCAATTCCGATCGCAAAAGGCTGAAGATGGTTCAGCATTAAAAGAACAAGGAAAAGATATTTATTTCCGTAACATTTCTTCCGATGAGAAAGCCAAACTTGACGCCAAAAATGACAAGAATGTATTTCTTTACAACACAGAGCTATTCCAATCGATCAATCCATTTTGGGTCATTGCATTAACGCCTGTCGTTGTAGCCTTCTGGGCGATACTTCGTCGAAAAGGAAAAGAACCGCTGACGCCATCTAAAATTGTTTTAGGACTTTTCATTTCTGCGTTATCGTGTTTGGTTATGGTAGGCGCTGTATATGCTGGACAAAATGGCCTTGTAAAAGTCTCTGCACTTTGGCTCTTTGCATCGTATGGTGTTATTACTGTTGGCGAATTATGCCTTTCTCCTATGGGATTATCCTTCGTTTCTAAATTGTCACCTGCAAGATTAACAGCTTTAATGATGGGAGGTTTTTTCCTTGCAAACTCTGTCGGAAACAAGCTTTCGGGGATCTTAGCAAGCACTTGGTATAGTTATGAGAACAAAGCCAACTACTTTTTAGTGAACTTTGCATTACTAATTTTTGCAACCTTATTAGGACTCTCGATGTTAAAACGTCTTAACAAAATCATGAAAGAAAAAGGACACTAATCTTTTGACAATCAATACTAAAATCTCTACAGCAATGTGGAGATTTTTCTTGTTTAAAACTATTCAACAAAGGAACAAAATTTTGAAAGAAATCAAAAAAAAGCATCTTTTTATGATTATCTTCATGCCACTTTCAAAAAAAAACTATATTTGTGAGTCTTAACAAAAATTTAACAATAAAAAAATATGAATACAGTACAGACCAAAGAAAGGCATCCTAAGGGGCTGTGGGTTTTATTTAGCACAGAAATGTGGGAGCGTTTTAATTTCTACGGAATGCGTGCAATTTTAACCTTGTTTATGGTTAACTCCTTAATGTTAGGAGAATCGAATGCTTCTATTATCTACGGTGGATTTTTAGCATTATGTTATCTAACACCTTTATTAGGAGGTTTTATTGCAGATAAGTATCTAGGAAATCGTTATTGTATTATTCTTGGAGGAAGCTTAATGGCCATTGGACAGTTTCTTTTATTCTATAGTGCTATAACTTTTGATAGTGCTCTAGAGACTTCAAAAATGCTTTTCTGGATAGGCTTATTAATTATTGTTTTTGGGAATGGATTTTTTAAGCCAAACATATCATCAATGGTTGGTAGCCTTTATCCTGCGCAAGAAAAAAGCAAACTAGACTCAGCTTTCACCATATTCTACATGGGTATTAACATTGGTGCCTTATTAAGCCAATATTTTGTACCACTTATTGCAGACGTTGTTGTTGACGGACAGAGAGATGTACACGCTTTCAAATGGGGTTATCTAGTTGCTGGTATCGCAATGGTTTTAGGAACAATTACATTTATCGTTCTTAAAAATAAATATGTTGTTGATCCGCAAGGAAGACCTATTGGTGATTTACCAAAAAAATCAGCTGCCAAAGAAGAAGGTCATGAGGCTGCTAAATTTTCTACTAGTGCTTTATTAGGATCTTTAGTGCTATTCATCGTATTATTCTTCACTTTTAGATATCTATCGGTTGATGAAATATGGTTTTCAAAATTTGAAATTGGTACGTTAGTAAAAGGGATCATCTACCCAATTATTTATTCTTCGGGAATTTCTTTAGCAATTCTTATCCTTTTAGATAAGGCTTTAACTAAAGTTGAAACGCAAAGAATTTTAGTAATCTACATTGTTTCGTTCTTTATTATCTTCTTCTGGGCAGCGTTCGAGCAGGCAGGATCTTCACTAACATTCATCGCTGATAACCAAACAGATAGAACATTTTTATTCGGATGGCAAATGCCGGCATCGATGGTACAAATCTTTAATGGGATTTTCGTTGTAATGCTTGCTGTACCGTTCAGTATCCTTTGGGACAAATTGAGAGCTAAAGGTAAAGAACCTGTATCTCCACTGAAACAAGCGATGGGACTTATCTTGATCGCGGTAAGTTATTTCATCATTGCGCATAATGTGAAAGACTTAGGTAACGACGGATTACTTGCTATCAAATGGTTAGTATTATTATATTTCATCCAAACGTGTGGTGAGCTTTGTCTTTCTCCAATTGGTTTATCTTTGGTAGGAAAGCTATCTCCAAAAAGATTCGCATCATTACTTTACGGCGTATTCTTCATTTCCAATGCTGCTGGTTATGCTTTAGCAGGTACATTAGGAGCAATACTTCCGGCAACCGGAGACAAGTATAAAATGGCACAAGAAAAAATTGGAGTTAACTTACAAGATGTCTTAGATAAGAAAATAACATTAACACCAGAGCAAGCTGCCAAATTTAAAGAAATGCATTTATCAACAGAGTATCCGACATTCGCAGGATTCGAAATCCATAATCTATATGAATTCTTTATGGTATTTGTTATTCTTTGTGGTATAGCAGGTATTTTATTGGCAATTATTTCTCCTAAATTAAAGAAAATGATGCATGATGTGAACTAATTTTCGTCATAAATAAATATTAAAAACCTCTGAGCAATCTGAGGTTTTTTCGTACATTCGCTTGATAGTTTTTTACAAAACTACTTACTGGGATTAATTTAATTCACTATTTAAATGAGTTTAACATTACAAGAAATTCAAAATTTTAAAGGCAAATATCCAAAACAACTTTGGTATCTTTTTACAATAGAAATGTGGGAACGCTTCTGTTTTTACGGTATGCGTGGGGTGTTGGTAATTTTCATGACCGATCAATTAGGCCTTTTTGAAAAAGATGCTAATCTAAAATATGGCACTATCCAAGCGTTTATCTATGCATTCACCTTTATTGGGGGAATCTTCGCTGATAAAATTCTGGGATTCAAAAAATCCTTGGTCTTTGGAGGAATTATTATGGCCATCGGAAATTTAATCATTGCCTATAACCCCCATGACTTGTTCTATTTTGGGATAACGTGCTCTATTGTTGGTACAGGATTTTTCAAGCCCAATATATCTTCCATGGTAGGAGAGCTATATAAAGAAGATGATGTACGAAGAGATGCTGGTTATGGGATGTTCTATGCGGGGATTAATATTGGAGGACTACTAGGTGGTGCTTTATGTGTGTATTTAGGAAAATATTACTCTTGGAGTTTATGTTTCTTAGCCGCAGCAATTGTTATGATTATTGGTTTGATTACCTATTTCGTAATCAGAAAAACCATTGATCCAATTGGAAATTCTCCTTTAGAAAAAGATACCAAACCTGTTAGAACTCGTAAAGAATTGATGGTTATTGTTGGGGCAATTATCATGTTACCAATCATTTATTTCTTAATTCACAGCAGCAATTTCACAGACTATTTCATGTATGGGATTGGTACTATCGCCCTTATCTATTTAGGTTACGAAATTTCAAAACTAGATAATAGTTATCGTAAAAAAGTAATAGCAGCGTTCATTTTCATTGTTATGTATTTAATTTTCAATGCAATATATGAACAAAGTGGTGGCTCATTATCTTTGTTTGCAAAAGATAACTTAAGTACGAATTTATTATTTTTCAATATCGACCCGAATATTATCAATAATAGTTCTAACTCATTTTTCATCATTATCTTCAGCCCATTAGTTGGGTTACTTTGGGTTTGGTTAGCCAAGAAAAAACTAGAACCTAATACCATAATCAAATTCGGAATTGGATTTTTGTTCCTTGCAGCAGGATTCTTTTTATTCTATTCATTAAGATTTTTTGCAAATGATGACGGAAAATCATCACTTAATTTATTTACATTCACATGGTTGGTTATTACATTTGGAGAACTATGTTTAGGACCAATTGGGATGTCAATCATTACGAAACTTTCTCCTAAAAAACTATTTGGGATGATGATGGGAATGTGGTTTTTGGCAAGTGCATTTGGACAGTTTTTTGCAGGGAAAATTGGAGCAGAAATGTCTGAAGCCAACACAGGAGGCACGTTAATGTCAAAACTTCTCGCATATACAGAAGGCTACAAGATGCTAGGTTTCTATGCGCTCATTGCCGGTGTGGTATTAATTTTGATATCTCCTATTGTTAAAAAATTAATGCAAGAAGTAAGATAAGCTGTCGAGCTTCTTCATAAAATAGCAATTATGATGAAGATTTTTTTTACACTATTTTTCATGTTGTCGTCTTATTTTTCTTTTGCACAAGTGCATTGGATAACGATTAACGAAGCGCTCGAAGCTCAAAAGAAAGTACCAAAAAAAATCTTCATTGCTTTTACAGATGACCACTGTGACCCTTGTCAAAAGATGGAAAAATTCGCTTTTGACAATCCTGTTATCGCAAAAATGATTGCAGACAAATTCTATGCAGTTAAGTTTTTTGCAGACAGCAAAGAGAAAGTCAACTTTCGAGGCCGCAATTTCGAATACAAGGACAAAGCAACAATGCATTCTTTCGCAAAGTATATGAACATCTCGACGGTGCCAACGATTGTATTTTTGGATGAACATGCCGCCCCAATTACGAGTCTTATGGGTGCACTTTCCGCAAAAGATGTCGAACCTTACTTTTCGATGATTAGTACGCAGGACTACAAAAACATCACAACTCGACAACAGTGGGATGATTATCAACGAAAATTCAAATCAAAAATAAAAGATTAAAACTTCAGTATTTCTGAAGTTTTTCTTTTTTTTAGGAGCAAGAAAAATTGGTGATAATTAAAAAATTGACACCCGCTGTCCGCTATATCTTTGCGATGTGGCGCTCGGACGGCTCCGCTAGCGCTCCGCCGCCTCGCGCCACCCCACAAAGGATGCCGCTTCCATCGGGGCTAGTGTAGAAAATTTGTCATCCAATTTCATTTTTTAATCCCTTCAAAAAAGCTTAAATTGCCACTTGATTTTTCGTTAAAACATTGCATCTAGACACGCCCATAGAATTTATAAAAGGTATCGGACCAGAACGCGCCAAACTTATCAAAAATGTTTTGGGCATTCAGAATTTGGAAGATTTCATCAACTTCTACCCTATTCGTTATATCGACAAATCAAAAATCTATAGCGTTTCAGAACTTACTCCAAGTTTAGAACTTGATATTCAGTTAAGAGGAAAAATCACAGACATCCAAGAAGTCGTTTCACCAAAAGGAAAACGACTAAGCGCAAAATTCCGTGACCAAACAGGAACAATAGATCTAGTATGGTTCCGATACAGCAAATGGATGAAAGAAAGCATCCCAGTCAATAAAGACTTATTCATCTTTGGAAAAATACAAGCTTTTAACAATAGCTTTTCCATGCCACATCCCGAAATAGAAACAGACGAAGCAAAAGCCATCTCGGGCACATTACTTCCGGTCTATCCAAGCAGCGAAAAGCTCACCAAAAGAGGCATTAATAATAAGCTGTTTCAGAATGTTATATATGAAATTCTTAAAAATCTTCCACAATTAATCGATGAAAATCTCCCTCAAAATTTAATAAAAGCCTTAAAACTTTTGGGAAGATTAGATGCGTTTTACAATATACATTTTCCGCAAAATCCACAGTTGGCACAAGAAGCTGACCGTAGAATAAAATTCGAGGAAGCTTTCTTTTTTCAGTTAGGTTTTGGTTTAAAAAAACTACATCAACACACCAAATCTATCGGAAATCCTTTCCCTATTGTTGGCGATTATTTTAATAATTTCTACAATAACAATTTACCATTTGATTTGACGGGCGCGCAAAAACGCGTTCTGAAAGAAATCCGAACCGACATGAAGCGGTCCACGCAAATGAATCGCTTGTTGCAAGGCGATGTTGGATCGGGCAAAACGATGGTTGCGCTTTTGACCATGTTAATTGCCATGGATAATAACTTCCAAAGTTGTATGATGGCACCAACGGAAATTTTGGCGCAACAACATTTTAATTCTATTCAAGATTTATTAAAAGATACCAATGTTAGCGTCAAATTACTGACAGGATCTACCAAAACTTCCGAACGAAAAATTATTCACAAAGAATTATTATCTGGCGAACTTTCCATTTTGATTGGGACGCACGCCGTATTGGAAGACATCGTACAATTCAAAAATTTAGGATTGGTGATAATCGATGAGCAACATCGCTTTGGCGTGGCACAGCGTGCTAAGCTTTGGGCAAAGAATAAAATCCCACCGCATATTTTGGTGATGACCGCAACGCCAATACCACGAACCTTGGCCATGAGTTTTTATTCTGACCTCGATGTGTCAGTTATCGACGAAATGCCAGTTGGCCGAAAACCAATCGTTACCGCGCATCGTCGCGAGAAAGACCGCGCTTATGTTTATAATTTCTGTCACGAAGAATTAAAGAAAGGTCGCCAAGTTTATTTCGTTTATCCATTAATCGAAGAATCCGAAACTTTGGACTACAAAAACTTACAAGATGGTTTTGACCACATACTTAATCATTTCAAAAGTTACAATATTGCGATGCTTCACGGACGAATGAAACCCGACGAAAAAGACCAAGCGATGCAATATTTTACTTCGGGAAATGCACAAATTATGGTTGCAACAACTGTTATCGAAGTAGGCGTTAATGTCCCAAATGCGTCAGTTATGGTTATAGAAAGTGCTGAAAGATTTGGACTTTCTCAACTTCACCAGCTTCGTGGCCGCGTTGGTCGTGGTGCCGAACAGAGTTATTGTATCTTGATGACATCTGACAAACTTTCTGCGGAAAGTCGCAAACGCATCAAAACGATGTGCGAAACCAATGACGGTTTCAAAATCTCTGAAGTTGACATGGAACTTCGTGGCCCAGGCGATATTTTGGGAACACAACAAAGTGGCGTTGTTGACTTTAAAAAATTAAACTTGATGACGGATTCTCAAATTATAAAACTTGCGAAACTCGCTGTAGAGCAACTTTTAGAAAAAGATGCCCTTCTTGTCCATCCCAATCATCAAAGCATGAAAAGCTTCTATGTACGACAATATAAAGGCAAAAACAAATGGTCTAAGATTTCGTAGCTATTTGGTATTTTAAGTTTTTACACCTATTTTTGTTGCACTTTTATCCCGAACCTCAGCAGAGGTAGCAACCTGCAAAGCAAGCAAGGTGCTAAAACGATAAGCCAATTTTTGGAAAAAATGTTGAACTATCTTCTGCTGACTTCGCCAAATAACGATGTATGACAACAGAACATAAATCTCGCGAAAGCTTTATCAGCTTAATCCCTTTTTTAGTATTTGTCCTGAGTTTTTTAGGAGCCGGAATTTATCTTAACGACTTTTATGCCTTACCCTCTCCTATTGCCATGACATTGGGAATTATAACTGCTTTCCTAATCATAAAACTTCCATTTAAAATAAAAATGGACGAATTCCTGAAAGGTTTGGGTGACAAAAATGTCTTGACAATGTGCGTTATTTATCTTTTGGCTGGTGCTTTTTCCACAGTATCCAAAGCATTGGGAAGTGTTGATGCCATCGTAAATTTAGGTTTAGAGTATATTCCTGTTAACTATATAGCACTTGGTATTTTTATATTGGCTTCGTTTTTATCATTGGCGTCTGGTACTTCGGTTGGTAGCATTGTAGCACTTGGTCCTATTGCGATCGAATTGGCGACAAAAAGTGGTGCAGATGTTAACCTGATCGCAGCGTCGCTATTGACAGGTGCGATGTCAGGTGATAATCTTTCGGTGATTTCTGATACTACGATTGCAGCTTCACAATCTTTGGGAAGTAAAATGTCCGATAAATTCCGAACTAATCTTTGGATTGCAGCGCCTGCATTTTTAATAACGATTTTTATTCTACTTTTTAACAATTCGGAAGCGACTGATGTCCAAAATTTAGCACCACATGGCAGCAGTTTTTATCTTTTGATCCCTTATATTTTGGTTATAGGATTGGCCTTCGCTGGCGTTGATGTTTTTTTTGTTTTGTTAATTGGTGTTATCATGTCAGGGATTATTGGATTATCAAATAACAGTATGGACTTGTTAAGTTTTGCAAAGGAAAGTTACAATGGTTTTACGTCGATGACCGAGATCTTCTTGTTATCTCTACTGACAGGAGGTCTTGCAGGAATTATCGAATATGCGGGTGGTATACGATTTCTTTTAAATAAAATCTTAAAAACGATAAAATCGAGATTTTCTGCAATGTTGGGAATGGGCGTTTTGGTAAGCCTTGTTGACGCATGTATTGCAAATAATACGATTGCGATTTTGATAACGGGAAAAGTTGCAAAACCAATTTCCGAGCATTATGAGTTTGAACCTCGAAAAATGGCTTCTGTACTAGACATTTTTTCTTGCATTATCCAAGGTATTATTCCGTACGGTGCGCAAGTATTAATCTTGATGAGTTTTGGAAAAGACAAAATCGATTATCTCCAACTCATCAGTCATTCTTATTATACGTGGTTGCTTTTGGTTTGCGTTTTAATATTTATTTTTTTGAACAGAAATCAAACTCATAAATAAAGTTCCATTAAATAATCGTCCATCGTGTAACCTTCTCCGATACAGAATGAACCTTGCTCATATACTGTAAAACCCATGTATTTGTAAAAATCTTGAGAGGCGTTATGCATATTAACCGTCAAAATAATTCGGGAATCGCTAGCTGCTTTTGCGTGGGTTTTCACCAATTCTAAACCAGCTTTTCCTGCGCCTTTTCCCTTAGCTTCCGGCACAAGATAGATGCGGTGCAACTTGGTTGTGTTAGGTTCTAAATGATGTTCGAAGCCAACGAATCCCAAGGGCGTTTCATCATCAAAAATTAAAAAATAATGATAATTTGGATTTTGAAAATGTTCTAAAATTGCATGTTCAGAATACATCATATTGAGCATATATTCTAACTGCTCTTTTGATAAAATATTTGCGTAGGTATCTTCCCAAGAAATCCTGGCGAGCTTCTGTATCAACTCGATATCGAACTGCGTTGCGGGTCTAGTTATAAGCATATTTAAAATAAAAAATGGGCCGAAGCCCACTTAATTATATATTTTTCATTTCGGCTTTGATCTTGTCTTGCAAAGCTTCCGAAGCTTTAGTTAAAGGCAGTCTCAATATATTTTTAATAATTCCCATTTCAGCAAGAATTGTTTTAATACCACAAGGATTTCCTTCTGCAAAAATAAGTCTTGTAATATCCACCAACTTGTTATGGATTTCGTAGGCTTCTTTTACTTTCCCATCAAAAGCCAATTGTAACATCGTTGAAAACTCCTTTGGATAGGCTTGTCCAATTACCGAAATCACGCCATTACCACCAGCTAAAGTCACAGGAAGCGTATATTCGTCATCCCCCGAAACCAAATTAAAATTGGCAGGCTTCTTTCTCAGAATATCAAAATACTGAAGAATATTTGGTGCTGCTTCTTTAATCATCATTAAATTCGGAAATTCTTTTGCTAATCTTAAAGTTGTATCAGCTTCGATATTTTGTCCTGTTCTTGACGGAACATTGTAGATGATAATATTTTCACCAGTTGAAGCAATCGCTTTATAATGTTGGTAAAGTCCTTCCTGATTTGGTTTGTTATAATATGGAGAAACAGAAAGTACCGCCTCAAAATCTGACAAATCTGTCTCCTCGATTTGTTTAACAACTTCCATCGTGTTATTACCTCCAATCCCAAGAACTAGCGGCACACGTTTGTTATTCACCTTTATGATATGTTCAACAATTTGTTGCTTCTCGTCATTAGAAAGTGTTGCAGCCTCAGCCGTTGTGCCAAGAACCACAAGATAGTTAGTTCCGTTATCGATGTTGTAATCCACCAACTTGGTTAGAGAATCGAAATCTACCGATAAATCTTCATTAAATGGCGTTACCAATGCAACACCTACACCTTTTAAATTGCTCATATCTTAAATTAGAATTAATTGTAAAGTTAAAGTTTTTGTTTGATTCTTTAATTAAATTTAATCTCAAAAAATTCAAAATTTGTTAGGGATAACCTAATATTTTCGAAACAATACGCCTCGCAAAAAATGCTTAGCTTTGCTTTTTAAAAGTTAAAAGATATATGAAGAGGTTTCAGATATATGTTTTAGGAGCGACACTAGCTTTGCTAACGGCCTGTACATCGCGCCAAAAGATTAGTAATATCCAAGCGCACCAAAACATTGCTATCGATAGTAATATTAATGATGATGCAAATTTCAATGAAGTCATTGCGCCCTACAAAAATGAACTTGAGAAACAGATGAACATCAAAATTTCTCATACTTCTGTGGAACTTAATAAAACTGGTGACAACAGCAATTTGGGAAATCTTCTTACAGATTACACATACGACGGTGCACTGGCTTGGGCAAAAGCAAACAACATCCCAAACATTGATGGCGCTGTTATCAATATTGGTGGCATCCGAACAATAATTCCTGCAGGTGATATTACGATAAAACAAATTTTTGAAGTAATGCCTTTTGAAAATGAAGTTGTTATTGTTAAATTAAAAGGAAGCGATCTACAAGGACTATTTGATTATTATCTTAAGGAAAAAACGAATAATCCTGTTTCTCATATCACGATTATTACAGAAGGAAATAACCTAAAAATGGGACTTATTTCTGGGCAAAAAATTGAAAAAGACAAAACTTATTATATCGCAACTTCCGATTATCTTGCGATGGGCGGCGACAGAATGTACTTTTTCGGGAAAGGAGAAATGATAGGTACGGGCATCAAATTGCGTGAGCTTTTCATCGATAAATTTAAAGAAAATAAAGAAGTTAAAGTCCCTACAGATCTACGTCTTGAGCTAAAATAATGATGTTATGAAAAGAAAAGAATTTTTAAAATATATTGGTGCTGGTAGTTTAGGACTTAGTTTAACGCCTAATTTAGTTTTAGCAAATACGTTTACCAAACCCAATCTATCGCAAGATATCAAATTAACAATCCTACATACCAACGACCAACACAGTCGTATTGAGCCTTTCGATGCTTCTTATTCTAAAAATCCGAATCAAGGTGGTTTTGCAAGACGAGCGAGTCTGGTACAACAGATTAGAAATCAAGAAAACAACGTTCTACTATTAGACTCGGGTGACATCTTCCAAGGCACGCCATATTTCAACTTTTTCGGCGGCGAGTTGGAGTTTAAACTGATGAGTATGATGAAGTACGATGCAGCAACAATGGGGAACCACGATTTTGATAATGGGCTAGAAGGCTTTCTTAAAGTGTTACCAAATGCAAAATTTCCATTTATTTGCTCAAATTATAACTTTAAAAATACTATTTTAGACGGCAAAACAGAATCCTATAAAATATTTGATAAAAAAGGTATAAAAGTCGGAATTTTCGGAGTCGGTGTTGAGCTAAAAGGTTTAGTTGGAAAAGCTAATTATCAAGAAACAGAATATATTAATCCTATCGAAATTGCTCAGCAATACAGCCAGTTTTTAAGAAATGAAAAAAAATGTGACTTGGTGATTTGCCTTTCACATCTTGGCTACGATTACGAAAAAGAACCCGAAAGAATGTCCGACTTGATCTTAGCAAAAAAGACCTCTGGTATCGATCTCATTTTGGGAGGTCACACACATACTTTTCTTCCTGAGCCACAGGTTATGAATAATAGTGAAGGAAAAAAAGTGTTGATTAACCAGGTGGGTTGGGCTGGGCTTTTGTTAGGTCGAATAGATTTTTATTTTAATAAAGATAAAAGCGTAAAAAATATTTCTTGGATAAATCAAGTTATAGATGAAAGCATAATTGCGTAATATGAGAAAAGCTTTATTATTAACATCCATGCTGTCTATTGCAGTATCTAATGCTCAGAACACTTCTAAATGGAGTGATTTGTTTTCATATAATAATATATTAGCCATTAGAGATGATGGTCAAAAACTAATAGCGGCCACAGAGAACGGAATTTTCTACTACAACCCAACTTCTGGGGAAGTCAGCAAACTATCTAAGGCCAATGGACTTCACGAAGTAAAAATTACAGCCTTCGATTACAACCCTGAGACCAAAATCGGACTTGTTGGTTACAAATCTGGGGCTATGGATGTTATTACACCAGATGGCATTTTTTTGATTATGGATATTCCTATCGCTAATGGTTATCTCGGTGATAAAAAAATTAACCATATATCAATTTCTGGTAATAGAGCGGTTGTTTCTGTCGGTTATGGTGTTTCGATTTTTAACTTGGATAAAAGAGAATTTGGAGATACTGCATTTTTCAGTACGGGAGGTGCGTATAATGCGGCTTTAGAGGCGGGTATCTTTAATGATGAAGTCGTTGTTGCAACTCAAAATGGACTTCTAACACATGCGATAGACACGACATTCCCTGTTTATAATACATGGACTCGATCTACCGGTAGCTTTACAAATATAGCATCAAAAGATCTTGTCGCGTATTCCACTGCAAACCAAGTAAGATTTGGTAATAATATCATATCAACTTCAGCTTTAGAACCAAGTTTTAGTAATGTAAAAGATGTTGTCATAACAGACCAGAACATTATTGTTGCTGATAATACAAAACTATACAGCTTTACAAAAACTGGTACTTTAGAAAAGACCGTAGATTTTTCCGAAGAAGTAAATTCTGGATATATATTTAATAATCAAATTTTTTCGGGAACAAAACTTAATGGTTTACTAAATGAAAGCAAATCAAGCTTCAAACCTGATGGGCCGTACAATAATTTTTCTTATAAACTAAGTCTTTTAGATAATAAAATATGGGTGTCTTCGGGAAATCGAATCGCGTATGACTTACCTACTTATAATATGTTAGGTTACTATTATTTTGACGGTCAAAAGTGGACGTATCCAGACTTTTTTAAAAGTAACCCGATTCAATTCAATGTATTTGATGTGATCCCTGATCCTGCTGATCCTACAGTCGTTTTTTTCACAAATTATTCAGTGTTTAATGGGCAAAAAGGAATTTACAAAATGAAAAATGATCAATTTGTAAAAATCTATAAAGCAAATGAAGGTGGTAATTTATTTAATCGTCCAACTGGATTCGCAACAGATGAAAACAATAATATTTTTGTGAGCGTCAGTATTATGGACAATCCAACAGCTTCTGTCGGATATTATGTATACAATAGATCTTCGGACGACTTTATTACAGTGCCTCTCATTAATGCAAATCGAGCACAGAAACCTCTTATTAAAGATAAAATACTCTATATACCAGGACCAAGAGCTACGACAAGTGGATTAATAATGTATGACTACGGAAATAACCCCACTTCTGCATCTAATCCGTTAAAGTATATAACAAAAGACAATAACCTACCTTCTAGCGATGCAATAAGTGTTGCCGTGGATAAAAGCGATAATCTGTGGATTGGTGGGCAGTCTGGGTTAAGAATTCTTTCAAACCCTAAAGCAGCTTTTAATGAAGATAAACCTCGCACAGAGCCAATCATTATTGAACAAAATGGTATTGGTGAAGAGTTATTTAGAGATGCTGAAATATTACAGATTACAGTCGATTCAGGAAATCAAAAGTGGGTTTCCGTCGCTGGCGGAGGTGTATTTTTCATCAGTCCAAATGGAGAGCAAACTTATCAACACTTTACGAAAGCCAACTCACCTTTACCCAATGACACTGTTACTGACATCCAAATTGATAATAAAACTGGTAAAGTATACTTCGCAACTTCTGATGGTATAATGGCCTATCAAGGCGACGTTGCTGATGTTAACGAGAATTTTGGTAATGTCTTAGTTTATCCAAATCCAATTGTTTATGCACAATACAAAGGAAATGTATATTTAAAAGGTTTAGCTGAAAAAACAAATATCAGAATTACTGATGCAGCAGGTAATGTCGTACATAGCGCTGTGGCAAGAGGCGGTTATTACGAATGGAATCTTAACAATCAAAAAGGCTCTCGCGTTGCTTCCGGTATTTACTTTGTTTTGATGACAAATGCTGACGGCACCGATACCAAAACTGCAAAAATAGCGGTCGTTAATTAAATGAATTCTTATAAAGGCTTTCTTCTGTCATACATCAGATATGGCGACAATGATGCTATCCTCCATTGTTATACGGAAGAAAGCGCTTATCTCAGCTTTTATATCAGAGGAATATACTCTGTTAAAAACAAGAAAAAAGCCTATCTTTTTCCGTTAAATGAGTTACAGCTCTCCACCAACAAAGGAAAATTTAACACCGAATTGCTAATGGCTTCAAACATAGAATCGGTTCAGAAAAAGGATTTATACCAAGATATAAAAGCTAATGCTGTGATCTTCTTTGTGGCAGATCTATTAAATCAAATTCTTAAATACGAACACGAGGCGCATCCAAAGCTTTATGCTGTCATCGCTGAATTTCTGCAGGAAGTCGAATCATCCAACATGCAGGCGCATTTGGTTTTGATGTTTAAAATAATTAAAATCCAAGGTTGGGCACCTTTAGAATCGCAAGCCACCTATCTTAATCCCGAGACTGGAAATTTTGGGACTTCGGAAGTTCATTATCTTTTTGACAAAGAAAATTCTATGATTTGGAAAGCCTACCTCAATAAAGAGAATCCGTATGATTTAATACTAAATCGAGAACAAAGGCAAAAATTCTTAGACAGTCTTTTGGTGTATTATCATTTCCATTTTGTCGATTTTAAAACACCTAGATCTTTAGAAATTATTCAGGATATTTTCTAGTGATGATACACATCATTATACTTTACACCAGCTTTAATGGCAACATCCAAACTATTTTCAGTCGGAATTAAAGGACAACTATAATCAAATGCATTATAGGCACAGTAAGGCTGATAGGCTTTGTTAAAGTCAATAACAATCCTGTCCTTATCCGTTTTTTCTAAATCTATGTAACGTCCACCACCATAAGTTTGCTTGCTATTAGTTAAATCTCCAAAAGGTAGAAATACATGATTAACATATGCGGGATTAGTTTGTAAAGCATCATTCGTAAATAATGTTACAACCAAATCTTTTCCATTAAGTTTAAAATAAGCTTTTCCATATTCTGTAAAAGATTTTGATTTCCCAGAAGATGTTGGCATTATTAACTTTTGGTCCGAGTTTGATTTCTTGAGTCTCGCAACAATTCTGTATTTTTTACTAACTGCGAAAAAAGGATGCTCTGTAAACTTTGTAAAATGATCACCTCTCAACGGCGATTCGCCCTCGGTTTTATATTCTCTATTTAATTCTTTTTGAAAGTCCAAAACGCTCTGTTTCCAATCTTTTGTAGATTGTCCATTTATATTTAAAAATCCTAAAAGCGTTAAAAGCAGTAAAAGATATTTCATCAATCAATAATTATATTATAGACATCGCTTTTGTTGCGTTTGATATTTGGTACAAAAAATCCATTAGCTTCAGGAATAATTTCTGCCAGCGTAAAACTCTTACAATCCGATGGCAAACCCGAAAAATATAAAGTAAATAAAAAAGTTTTACCCGGCGGCACATCTGTCCACTGCGGGTAATAACTTATATTTTCACAATGAATTAATTCACTCAAGAGATTACAATTTGTATCGTCATACAAATAAGTTGACTGCCAAATTCTTATTTTTTCCTCAAAAAAACCAGCCGATTGAAAGCGACAATGCACAATCACAATCTTGTCCATCATGTGCAATTCTTTGTTCGCTTCTTTTAGCGATGCATCGATAAAAGGTTTGGTTTTAGTGGTGTTCATTTAATAATCAAGTTCAAGCTTAGCTTTGCTAAAATTACGAACTTTTTCTGTCAAATCTTTATCTGTCGCCAAAGAAATGCCATAGCTCGGGATCATTTCTTTAATCTTAGCAATCCATTTTCCACCATCAGTCATCCTGTCAGGAAAGCAACGCTCCAAAACGTTCAACATCGCGTAGACAGAGGTACTTGCACCTGGCGACGCACCAAGTAATGAGGCGATTGTCCCATTCTTGTTAACCACAACCTCGGTACCAAATTCTAATTTACCACCATATTTTGAATCTTTTTTAATAACCTGAACACGTTGTCCCGCAACTTTCAATTCCCAATCTTCTTCTTTTGCATCTTTGATAAAATCTCTTAAATGCGCCAAACGTTGAGACTTAGTCATTGCAACTTGTTGAATAAGATATCTTGTCAAAGGCAAATTATGCCACCAAGCGCCAAACAAGGATCGTATGTTTTTGAAATTGACACTTTCTGGTAAATCTAGGTAACTCCCTTCCTTTAAAAACTTAGTTGAAAAACCTGCAAAAGGTCCAAACAATAGGGCTTCTTGACCATCGATAATTCTTAAATCCAAGTGTGGAACCGACATTGGTGGCGCATCAACTGTTGCTTGCGTATAAGCTTTAACTTTGTGTTGTGCAATCAATTCTGGGTTTTTGGTCATTAACCATTGCCCACTAACTGGGAAGCCTCCATAGCCTTGACTCTCTTCGATATCAGAACTTTCCAAAAGCGGCAACGCATAACCTCCTGCCCCGATAAAGACAAATCTTGCATCAACTTCCTGCGTGTGAAGATTTTTTCTATCTTTTATTTTTATACGCCATTCGCCATCATCTTGAAGATTAATATCTTTAACTTCATGATAAGTGAAAACCTCAACGCTACTGTCTTCTTGGAGATGATTAAATAATTTTTTTGTTAAAGAACCAAAATTAACATCCGTTCCCAAATCCATTTTAGTCGCGGCTAACTTATCTTGTGCACTTCTTTTTCTCATAATCAACGGTACCCATTCTTGAAGTTGGCTATGTTTTTCAGAGAATTCCATCCCTTCAAAAAGGTGAGATTGCGTCATTGCTTCGTGACGACGACGCAGATAATCCACATCATGCTCGCCAAAAACGAAACTCATGTGTGGACACGAATTGATAAAATCTTTAGGATTAGAAATAAGCCCTTTATCGATTAGGTAAGACCAAAATTGTTTGGAGATTTCAAACTGTTCAGCAATTTTTTCTGCTTTTTTGATGTCAATACTACCATCTTTTCTCTCTGGCGTATAGTTAAGCTCACAAAAGGCAGAATGTCCTGTACCAGCGTTATTCCAAGCGTCAGAACTTTCTTTAGCGACGTCATCTAATCGTTCAAAAATTGCTACTTTAAGATTAGGTTCCAACTGGTGAACGATTGTCCCCAATGTTGCACTCATAATACCACCGCCTATTAGTACAAGGTCGTATTTTGGTTTCGGAGTATCCATTATATCGTATATTGTTTATTGCAAAAGACAGCAGAAAATATCATACCAACAAGAGCTTTTTCGATAATGAATTTGCCCAAAATCTTGAAAAATATTTTCGTAAATTTACGACCAAGTTTAGTCAGTTTTAATGCCTAAACACTTTTAAATAATGAAAGCATTAAAAACCCTAAATCCTTATTTCTGGAAGCATAGAGTCCTTCTTTTTTGGGGATTTTTATTTATCATACTTAGTAACTTTTTTACAATCTATAAAGTACAATTTGTTGGTCAAACGATTAACATTATCGAAGGCAATTACGACAAGCTTAAGCTTTCTAATGAAGTAAGCCTTATCGACAATGTAAAAGCCAATTGGAGTTATTTCCGAATTATTTTTATGAATTCTGGGATATTGTTGGTTTGCTCCTTATTATCAGGTTTTTTCACTTTTATGATGCGTCAAACGATTATCGTTGCGTCTCGTCGAATCGAATATGAATTAAAAAATAAAATCTTCCGTCATTACGAGGATTTATCTTTGACAGATTACAAAAAAACCACTATCGGCGATCTCATGAACCGCCTGAGCGAAGATGTTGTGGCCATAAGAATGTATCTTGGCCCTGGCGTCATGTATGTTGTTAACCTTGCGATTCTACTCATTATCACAAGTACTTATATGTTAATGACCGATGTAGAGATGACATTTTGGACTTTAATACCCTTACCGATTTTATCCTTTGTAATTTACAAAGTCAGCAACATTATCAATCAAAAATCGAAAACCATGCAGAAAAGTCAATCTGCCATTTCAACTTTTGTACAAGACAGCTTTTCGGGAATTCGTGTAGTTAAATATTTTAGCAAAGAAAAATATATTGAAAAAAATTACGGTATTAAAGTTAAAGACTATCAAGACAAAGCATTGGATTTAGCTAAAACCGAAGCCTATTTTTTCACCATTATTCTTTTCGTTATTGGACTTCTCAATGTCGCTATTATCTTTATTGGTGGTCAAAAATACATCGCCGGCGAGATGAGCGTTGGTACAATTGCAGATTTCTTTTTATATATTAACATCCTTATTTGGCCGTTTTCGATGGTTGGCTGGGTAACATCTGTCAATCAACGTGCAGAAGCGTCGATGCAGCGTGTTAATGAGTTTCTAGACATGAAATCCGACATCGTCAATACCAACCACGATAATTATTCTATAAATGGCGATATCGAATTCAGAAACGTTAGTTATACATACCCCAATACTGGCATCAAAGCTTTGGATAATTTAAGTTTTAAAGTTAAGGCTGGCGAAACTTTGGCAATAATGGGAAAAACGGGGAGCGGAAAGTCTACGATCGCTCTTCTTCTTGGTCGACTGATTGATCCTGATTCTGGGGAAATTTTAATTGATGGCAAAAATCTTAAAGACCACAATCTTGAACTTTACCGACAAAAAGTAGGTTACATTCCGCAAGAGAGTTATTTATTTTCTGACACCATTGCATACAATATTGGCTTCGCAATCGATAATCCGGGCGAAGAATTGATTATTAAATATGCAAAAAAGGCAGATGTCCATAAGAATATTGTTGAGTTTAAAAATCAGTACGAAACAATCGTTGGAGAACGCGGTGTGATGCTTTCTGGTGGGCAAAAACAGAGAATTTGTATTGCTAGAGCCTTAATAAAAGAACCGCAAATTTTAGTATTCGATGATAGCTTATCCGCTTTAGACACAGAGACGGAGGAAAATATTTTACAAAACATTGAAAACGATCTCCAATCCGCAACTTCTATCATTATAACGCACAGAGAATCAAGTGCAAAACGTGCAGATAAAATTCTTTATTTACCATAGAAATACTCTTAATTTATCAAAAAAAAAGAGTTTATTTTTATGAAATTTCATCTTTATTTATAAATAATTCAAAAAACATTTTGAATTAAGCAGAATTCTATTATATTTGTTTACACAGATTTCAAAAATATCGTACAAATGAGTGAATACAAGGAACGCCACGAAAATGAAATTTTCACAAAGGTATTGAAGGCAGGTAGAAGAACCTATTTCTTTGATGTGCGCGAGACAAAAGCTGGAGATTATTATCTTACGATTACTGAGAGTAAAAAAAATTTCGGGGAAAACGGAGAGGCAACTTTTGAAAAGCACAAAATCTACCTTTACAAAGAAGATTTCAAGAACTTCTTAGACATGTTTAATGAATCAACTGATTTTATCATCGAGCAAAAAGGTGAAGACGTTATTTCTGAAAAACACGAAAAGGATTACAAATCCAAATCTTACACTTTGGAGTCAGACGAAGAGGTATAAGAATTACAAGAAAAGAGTTAAGGCATCCAAAATTAAATTTTAGGATGTTTTTTTTATGCTTTTTTTAAAATAAACTGTTAATTTTTGAAATAAAAAAAAGACACTCTAAAAAGAGTGTCTTTGTAGCGAGGACGGGAATTGAACCCGTGACCTCAGGGTTATGAATCCTGCGCTCTAACCATCTGAGCTACCTCGCCGATTTTGTGGTGCAAATATAGAAAAAATTTGCACTCACACAAAATTATTTTAGATTAAAATATTCAAAAACTTGCGAAAGTTGATCTGGTTTAGCCACAATTTTATTAGAACTATCTAATATAAAGTAAGTTGGCGTTGCATGAACATTGTAATTTTTTGCATAATCACTGTACCAACCTTTACCGTCCGCTGCACTTATCCATGGGAATTTCGACGCCAAATCTGAATATGACTTGAGATCGGCATCAATTGACAAACCTATAACTTCAATTTTTTTAGATTTTAAAGCTTGATATTTTTCAATAATTTTAGGGAGCTCCGCTGTGCAATGCGAACAAGTTGATGACCAAACGATGATTACTTTATGATCAGCTTTAACATCAGCAATAGATTTAGCTTTGGTATTGTAGGTATTATAAAGCTTCGAATCTGGCAGCTTAGCACCAATTTGCAGCTCTTCTTGACCTTTGATCGTACTCGCCAAACGATCATTAATCGTACATTTTAATTCTTTAGCTTCTTTAAGATATTTATCCTTCAAGTCAGCCATGCCATACGTATCAAAAATATCGATCAACTCGGACAAAACAGTTTGTCCTCTAGGTGTTTCAATATCAACGTTTTTTAATAGCTTATCGATGTCAGCATTCAGATTATCTTTACCTGCAGTGTTAAGGTACGAAATCAAAATAGGTTTTAATAAAGATGAAGTTTCTAAAAAGCTACCTGATTTTACAATAAAGTCGCTGTATCCTTGCAATGGTATGTTCTTATAATCTGGATTATTAACATACTTAGACGCTGTCTCATTGTAATAATCAATAAATGGGAAATTACCACCAGTTTCTGGCGAAGATGACAATGTTGCGATCTCTTTTTCTAATGCCGCATAAAAGACATCTGTCGGCTTATAATAATCTTTAATCTGTAAAAGTGCTGGATAGATGAGCTCTTTTTTCTTCTGGTTATTCTGCGAGATTTCAAAATACTTATTAGCAGCATCTAAAAAAGTCACTTGCTTTATGGCTTTATTTTCGACTTTATCAACAGTAAAGTTAATATCTTGATTTTCCGATGCCATTTGGATACTATTATTAGAAGGGAAAAGTACTAAACGCAACAAGCCTTTATAACTTTTGGGAACCGAAATACTAAGGCTATTGCCTTTTTTAGTTCCTTTTCCTAATAAAATATCTTTGGATCCGTCATACGCAAATAGATAAGCGTCATCGACTTGAAAATCAGAAGGCAAATTCGCATTAACTTTGAATTGTGCCGAAATGCTAGATGCTCCTAATAAACAAAGAGCCAATACGATGTTTCTCATATTACAAATATAAAAAACTCACTGTAGATAAAGTGAGTTTTTATAATATTAAGACAATTTTAATTTTTTGCTACGTTTATAAAAGTAAAATACTAGTAAAACCGCTGCTATAATTAGAATATATTCGTACATGTCAATTGGGTTTTTGGGCTTGCCTCCAGGACCAACGCCTCCGGCTCCACCACCTCCTCCTGCACCTGGTCGGGCTTCTGGCACAGGCGGCGCCATTTGCGCTAAAACGAATTGATTTGCACAAAAAAGCACCAAAGCAAGATATTTAAAAAAATAATTTTTCATATGTGTTTATGTTTTACCTTATAATTTTACCATTAAATACTTCACCTTTTTCAGATGTTGCAGTTACAACATAGGTTCCGTTTAACTTCTGGATATCTAATATCAAATCTTTTTTCGTTGAAACTCTATTTTTTGATACTATCAATTTGCCACTTATGTCATACACCTTAACGTCTGCTTCATTCCATTTTGGATCAAAAAGCAAAACGTATTCATCAATACTTGGATTGTATGCAATCTTACATCTAGACATTTTAGTCTCATAATTTCCTAAAGTAGCATCATTAGGTTTATCATAATAAAGATTAAACTTATCTCCTGTTATGTCTAATATTTTACCTTGAGAAATAGTTACCAATTCCGAAGAATCACTTTTCCGGATATAAAAAGCTTTACCTGATGATAATAAACTTTGGTTATCATCGATCATTTCGGCATCTTCTAGAATTTCGAATTTTAATGATTTAATATCATTGCTATACAGCTCCATTACAACTGGCTTTCCAGCAAAGTTAGTTTCGTTAGCTTCGTTAACATACAGCCAATATTTGTCGGACAAATTAGTATCCATACCTCCGTCTGGCTTTTCCTCATAGGTACCAATAATATCTATAGGTCCTGCCGTTACCTGAGAACTCACTTGGTTTAAATCCAACATACCTGTCTTAGCATCTGCATAGACAACGTAATAGGTTCTTGACAATTCTTTCCCGTTAGCATCTAAAGCAATAACACCAAGTTGCTTAACAGTCGTTGCGGAAGCTCCTCTATTTGCGGTAACGTCATAATTGACATTTGCTGCGCGGGCTGTGTATTTAAAACGTCTTAGGGTTTTAAAATTCAAATTATAAGACGCATTATCCACACTATTTGCCAACTTTACTACAAAGGTTTGCATTGGTTTAATAATAGCATTATTAACATCCGCTACAGGAACCCCTCCAGCATAGGTAATATATCTTGCGTTAGTAGAATAAGTTGCACCATCGCTATCTGAAGTAACTTCTCCTGGATCGAATCTAATACCTTGTATGTTTGGAATAGCATTACCATCTCCTGTAGTAGCCGATTCTACAATTCCTATTTGACTTAGATCTAGGTTGGTTAAATATGGGTTTCCATATTGATAAAGATTTTTACCGAAGTTGGCATTCGACCATGGATTGGTTACAGAGGCATCAAAATTATCCTGAAGATAAGAATTATAAGTTTCTCCATGTATATTTCTAACCTGTCCGCTGGTTCCATAATTAATACCAAGTCCTGCGCCATACAGCCTTGCAGTCTTAGTTTCTGTATCGGCGATAGGTTTACCTCTTACAATATAGACGCCATTTGTATAGCTAGGCACTGTTGGGTTACTCGCAGCATTTGGATTCTGAATTCCTACAGTTGGATTACTCGATGCGTCAAAATTTCCTGAGCCTAATGCAATATATTCTAATCCAGTTGAAGTTTGTTGATTTACTGAAAAAATATCGAATCTTGGTTTTGGGTTATTCCATTTTAGGATTTCATTTTTTGACCATCTTACATCAGAAAAAGTTTTTCCAAATTCAGTATTTAATGTCGATAAAATTTTCCCATAAAATGGCAATGATAATTGTTGATAAGTACCATGTTTTCTCTCACGATACTCTTTATCTACTATACCTGTTATTTTATTTTGGCTAAAACCTTCTATATACAACTGCCCATAAGTATCGTTGGAAGCATTATTCATTCTCAGAATTATATTCCCTCCATTACTCTTGGCACTTCCGTTGGTATCGACTGTCTCGAAAGTATTATTGACTCCTCCATCAATCATAACATCGCCAGAAATATCGAGAACACCAGAGCCAACCGTACGCATACTAAGATCTTTGCTATACACTAATGCACCTTCACTTACTTTAAAATAAGCTTTATCTCCAATATATGTGAAGTTATCTTGAGCTTGCATCTGCCCTATAGATACTAAAGCGCCTATAGTTAATAAAGTTTTTCTCATGATCTACAAAATTGTGTTATGTGTTTTTATCACTTGCAAAATTATGTTTTTTTTTCTACTTCTCAAAATTATCTACCTACAAATCAATAGATTTAATAGATTATAATTTTATATCATCTTCCTCCACGACAATCTCATTTTGAGCATCAATATCGTACATATAATCTTCTAAAACTTTCTCTGTAGTCCCTCTTAGACCTCGAGCTCCCAATCCTTTCTCAACCGTAGCTTCAACAATTTTCTCAATGGCCGAATCTGTAAAAGACAACTTCACATTATCCATCTTAAATAATTCTACAAATTGATTAATAATAGAGTTTTTTGGCTCTTTCATAATTCTAACCAAAGTCTCCTTAGTCAAGCTATCCAAATACGTAATAATCGGGAAACGTCCCAACAACTCTGGGATAAGACCAAAGGACTTTAAATCGATTGCATTAATTTGACTTAAAATATAATCGTCTTCCTCAACTTTGTTAAGTTTTTCTGAACTAAAACCAATAGCTTGTTTATTAAGTCGTCTTTCGATAATTTCTTTAATACCATCAAAAGCTCCACCTGCAATGAAAAGGATATTCTGCGTATTAACTTGAATGTATTTTTGATCAGGATGCTTTCTTCCTCCTTGTGGCGGAACATTAACAATACTTCCTTCCAATAGTTTTAATAAACCTTGCTGCACACCTTCACCAGAAACATCTCTTGTAATACTAGGATTATCAGACTTACGCGCAATCTTATCAATTTCATCGATAAAGACAATACCGCGTTCTGCTTTTTCAACATCATATTCTGCAACCATAAGAAGTCTAGACAAGATACTTTCCACATCTTCACCTACATAACCTGCTTCTGTCAAAATCGTTGCATCTACGATACAAAAAGGAACATTAAGCTGCTTTGCAATCGTTTTAGCCAAAAGCGTCTTCCCTGTTCCAGTCTCACCAACCATTAGGATATTTGATTTTTCAATCTCTACTTCACGATTTTCGTCTTGCTTATGAAGAAGTCTTTTGTAGTGGTTGTAAACGGCAATAGACAATTGCTTTTTCGCCTGATCTTGCCCAATAATATATTCGTCTAAGAATTCTTTTATCTGTTTTGGTTTTGCAAGTTCTTCCATTGTAAAACCCGCATCGCCCATTTGCTTTACACTATCTTTAATAATGTTATGCGCCTGCTCGATACAGTTTTCGCAGATAAAACCATTTTGTCCAGAAATCAGTGTTTGTACTTCATTTCGTTTTCTTCCACAGAAAGAACATTGATTAGGATTCATATAAAATTGTGTACTTTTCTTTTTAATAATTAATGAAAAAAAAGAAGCATTTGCGCTTCTTTTAAAATTGATTTATGCGTTTTTAATCGCGTCTTTTATCGTTTGATATTCTTCGGCAGAAAGCTTAAGTCGCTCATTTCCGAAGTTAAGGTCTTGCATAGCGTTGAGTGGCACAAGATGAATGTGCGCATGCGGAACTTCCAGTCCAATAACCGCAACGCCTACTCTTTTGCAAGGAATTGCTTTTTCAATTTTTTTAGCAACTTGCTGTGCAAAAGCCCAAAGATTTTTGAATTCTTCTGAATCTAAGTCAAAGATTAAATCCACTTCTTTTTTTGGAACAACCAATGTATGTCCTTTTACTAAAGGCATTGCATCCAAAAAAGCGATAAAATTGTCGTCCTCTGCTACTTTGTAACTTGGGATTTCTCCGTTAATGATTTTTGTGAAAATTGAACTCATAATTTTAAAAGTATTTGCCTTCTACAAATATCAAACCGTTTAATAAAAATTACAAACTTATTTCTAAAATATCAAAAGTCAACTTATTCCCGTTAGGAAGTGTAATCTCAGCGACATCGCCAACAGCTTTTCCTAAAAGACCTTTCGCGATTGGTGTATTAACAGAAATTTTCCCTGTTTTCAGGTCGCTTTCATTATCTGGAACTAAAGTAAATTTTTGTTCCGCTTTAGTAGCATGATTTTTAAGTCTAACTGTTGTCAAAATTGAAACTTTTGACGTATCTAGCTGGCTTTCATCGATAATCTTAGAAACCGAAATAATATCTTTAAGTTTAGAAATACGCATTTCTAAAAGTCCTTGCGCTTCTTTAGCTGCGTCATATTCTGCATTTTCAGAAAGGTCACCTTTATCTCTTGCTTCTGCAATCTGTTGGGTAACTTTTGGTCTTTCAATAGTTTCCAATTGCTCAAGCTCTGCTTTCATTTTATCTAAACCTTCTTTAGTAACATAACTCATGTCAATAATTTTTTAACGTTAATATAAAAAAATTATCCGACCTTTGCCGGATATAATTTTTGTTGTGTTGAATCGTTTTGACAAATATATAAATTAATTTTGAGATGAAAATGAATTTAAGATATTTTGGGATAATTATTTTTCTGGTTTTCAGTAATTTATTCATTATCAACTCTTGTAGTGACAGAGCCGAAACGGTTTCTTGTTTTCCGCAATCGCAGATTAATGTAAGCATTAACACTAACCTTCCTTTATACTATCCAGTTACAATACAAGGTGGATGGGTTTATGTTAACGAAGTGGGCGCTGGGACGCGAGGCCTTATCATTGCAAATACCGCTAATGGTTACAAAGTCTATGACAGAAACGCACCTCATATTTGTCCAGATGGCGACTCAACAGTATTACGAGTTAAAGATAACACAACTATCGTTTGCGACAAAGATGGCGCTGAATGGATGTTGAACGGGACACCTATTAACGACAAATCCAAAGGTCTTCCTCCAAAAACTTATCCTTTCCAGTACGAACCATCCACAGGCGTTATTTCTATCTACTATTAAACTTAAACTATGAAAATTGTTATCCAGCGTGTGTCTGAGTCTTCTGTAAAAGTCGACGAAAAAATTGTTGGCAAAATCGGAGCGGGATTGATGCTTCTTTGCGGGATTGATGAAAATGACCAAAGTGAAGACGCAGATTGGCTTGTCAAAAAGATTTTGGATTTAAGAATTTTTGGAGATGAGGACGGCAAATTGAATCTATCGATAAAAGACATCCAAGGTGAAATCCTTTGCATCAGCCAATTCACATTAATTGCTGATTATAAAAAAGGAAATCGTCCGTCTTTCATAAAAGCTGCAAAACCTGACAAAGCCATACCATTATTCGAGTATTTTAAAGATGAATTAAAAAAATCTGGCTTAAAGGTCGAAAGTGGTATTTTCGGCGCCGACATGAAGGTTGCTCTCATCAATGATGGACCTGTTACGATTGTCATGGACAGCAAGACGAAAATATAGTTGCTGGCTTTTAGTTTTTAGAAAAAGCACTTCCTAATTCCTAATTCCTAATTCCTAATTTCTAACTCCTAATTCCTAATTCCTAATTCCTAATTAACCTGATATTCCAGTTTAATGGTGATTGTCGCTTCTTTTTCTTTTGAAGACGTGTTAAATGTACCGCCATAAGAATAATCCTCGTTAGAATTAGGTGCCGTAATTTGGATAACGCCCATCGTTGCTTTTTTCAAACTTCCGAGTGAGCTTCCCGCGTTGTAAGCAATTTTTTCGGCACGTTCTTTAGCATCTTTGGTTGCATCTGCAATCATCTGCTGCTTAACTTCAGCCAATTTGGTATAAAAATATTGAGGTGTTGAAGAAGTGAATTCAATGCCACGATTGATAATTTCGGTGATGTTTCTAGAGATATTTTCAATTTTTCCAACTTCTTTGGATTCGATGCTAACGCTTTGTGTAAGATTGTATCCGGAAAATTCTCCTTGAACATAATTACCATTGGAGTCGTTATAACTTCTATAATTCTTTTGAATATCAACCGCAGAAAAAACCATTTCGTTATCCTTAATACCTTTTGATTTTAGATATTGAGCAATCACATTTTTATCAACCGCCAACTCGTCATATGCCGATTTTAAGTCAAAATTATTTTTTGAAAAACTTCCTGACCAAGTAATTAAATCTGAAGTAAATTTTTTAGAACCCAAACCAGTAACCGAAATCGTATTGTCTGCTTTATTCCTATTTTTGATGGCGTTGCCGAAGAAGATCGTTGCGATAATCAAGCCTAAAGCAGCGATACCAACTGTGATGTATTGTGGTTTCATAACTCAATATTTTTAGTGCAACATGTTAGCAACAAAGTTTGTTCCATTAAAAAAAATGTTAAGAAATCTTCTTTTCAATTTCGATGCTGACACCTTGCATTTCGCCACGCATTGGTGGACGGGTTTTGGTTAGTTTCACTTTAATAAAACTGAGTTGAGGAAACGAAGACTCCAATTTTGAAATAATTCTGCCAATAACATGTTCTAATAATTTTGACGGAATACTCATCTCGCGGTGAATAATATCATTAACTTCTGCATAGTTGATGGTGTCTGACAAATCATCGGATTGCGATGCTTTTTCTAAATCGGCATGAAGTTCGGCATTGATAATATAATAGGTCCCCAAAATTGTCTCTTCTGGTAAAACGCCGTGAAATGCGTATATCTTTATGTTCTCAAGAATAATTTTTGAATGCATAGGTTCTTCTAGGCTTTGATTGTTGATTTTTTTTTTTTAGATTATAATAATTCTTAAATCTTAATTATTGTAAAACTAAACAAGTTTTGTCGATTTCTCAACAAAACTTGTACATTTTACTACTTTGGGACGCAATAGGGATGGCAGCGGCATCCTTGGGAGCGGAGCGAGGCGTCGGAGCGTAGCGGAGACGACCGAGCGAAGCGCTCCAAGATACAGCGTACAGCCCGACCGCTAGCGTAGATAAAGCCTTGGCGCGGGATTGCCCAAATTTATTTTATCGTTTTTGAAAGTTCTAGCATCGCCTCGATTGGCTTTAGCGCTTTCAGACGTAATTCTTCTTCAATTAAAATTTCTGGAAGTTCGTACTTCATGCATAAATAAAGCTTTTCCATCGTGTTGCGCTTCATGTAAAAACACTCGCTGCAATTACAGGATTCGTCAAACACCAAAGCTGGAATCAAGTCTTTATGCGGCGCACGTTTTTTCATCTCGTGAAGAATGCCTTCCTCGGTCGCAATGATGAATTTTTGACAATCATCTTTTTCAACATAGTTAAGCAAAGCCGAGGTAGAACCAATGAAATGTGCCAATTTTAGCACAGCTTCTTCACTTTCGGGATGCGCGATTAGTTTGGCATCTGGATTATCTGCCAACTGTTTTGCAATTCGCTCCATCGAAAATGCTTCGTGAACGATACAACTTCCGTCCCACAGTATCATATCGCGACCAGTCTTCTGCGCAAGATAACGTCCAAGATTTTTGTCTGGTGCGAAAATAATCGGTTGGTCTTTTGGTAACGCATTGATAATGGTTTCTGCATTAGAACTTGTTACGATAATGTCACTCTCAGCCTTAGTTTCTGCATTACAATTGATGTAGGTGGCCACCAAAGCCCCAGCATGTTGCTCGCGCATTGCACGCAGGCCTTCGCCGCTACAACCGTCTGCCAAAGAGCATCCTGCCAAAGTATCTGGCAAAACAACTTTTTTGGTAGGATTAAGAATTTTTGCTGCTTCCGCCATGAAATGTACCCCGCAGAAAACAATCATATCAGCATCCGTATCTTTTGCCTGACGCGCCAACTGCAAAGAATCACCTAAAAAATCTGCGATATCCTGAATCTCAGCAGGTTGATAATAATGGGCTAAAATGACAGCGTTTTTTTCTTCTTTTAGTTTTAAAATAGCATCCACAAGATCTTGCCCCTGTGGAATTGCAATATCTTTAATATCCAAAAAACCTTTAATAGGCATACTGGATTTCGCTTTTTCTAACGTGTTTTCCATATCTTTTTGTGTGATTAATTAAGCGTTAATAAAGTCATGCAAAATACTTTCCATCTCTTGCGTTGCAGCTTCTAGATTATCATTAATGACAACTTTATCAAACTTACTCTGATAAGTTAACTCTTCTTCAGCCTTTGCTACACGAGTTTTGATAACTTCTAGCGCATCCGTTCCTCGTGTTGTTAATCGACGTTCCAGCTCCTCGATACTTGGTGGTGCAATGAAAATTGACAATGCCTGTTCTCCAAAAATCTTTTTTAAGTTAACACCGCCTTTAACATCAACATCAAAAATAACAACTTTTCCGTTCTTCCAAATGCGCTCCACTTCTTCTTGCAAAGTCCCGTAAAACTTGTCTGTGTAAACTTCTTCAAACTCTACAAAAGCATTTTCGGAAATCTTTTGACGAAACTCATCTGGGCTTAAAAAGTGATAATCAACACCATGTTTTTCGTCACCACGAGGTGCTCTTGTTGTGCACGAAATTGAGAATTGCAAATCTGGAAAATGCGCTAAACAATGCTTTACCAAAGTGGTTTTTCCACTTCCTGATGGTGCCGAAAATATAACTACTTTATTCATTTTTATAATTATGAATTATGAATCACAAATTAGGAGTTGATTTAAAAATCACTCAAAATTTATAACTTATAATTTACAAAACATTAAGGGTTTGTTCTTTAATTTTTTCGAGGTCGTCTTTCATTTCGACAACCAATTTTTGGATGGCTGCGTGATTGGCTTTCGATCCTAACGTATTGATCTCGCGTCCCATTTCCTGAGATATAAATCCTAATTTTTTACCATTAAAATCTTCATTCTTCATAACATCCAAATAATATTTAAGATGTTGCGATAATCTCACCTTTTCTTCAGAGATGTCTAACTTCTCTGTGTAATAAGCCATCTCTTGATAAAAACGCGTTTCGTCAACATTTTCAAATTCCTTTAAAGTATTTTGATAACGTTCTCTAACTGCATAGATTCTCTCTTCTTCATATTGCGGAACTTGTGATAATTTCGACTCTATACTTTTTACATTTTTTCCTAATTCATCTTGAAGAATTGAACCTTCTGTTGTTCGAAATTCCAAAAACTTAGAAATCGCCTCATTAACGATTTTTAATAAGAAATTCCATTCTTCATCACTAAGATCAACAGTTTTGTTACTAATAGCTTCTGGCATTCTAACCGCCATTTGCAAATAATCTATAGCATTAGCACCAGGCGAAATCTCGCCAAGTTGCGTCATATACGATTTTACAATCTCTTTATTAATATTAACATCGTTGCTGTCTTCGAGATTTTCGCAATTGATGTAGCAATCAACTTTTCCGCGAAGTAATTTATCATTCAGCAATTTTCTAATATCAAACTCTTTTTCTTTATAACGAATCGGCACTTTAATATTAAGGTCGAATGTCTTGCTGTTGAGCGACTTGATGTCGATGGTCAGCTTTTTTCCTTCGAAAACACCTTCTGCACGACCAAATCCCGTCATTGATAATACCATATCTGCTTTTCTTATTATAATGCAAATATAATGATGTTAGTTGAAAAGGCTTCTAAAGATTATTTTAATTATTAAACTTAATAAACCTTTATATCGAATGATTTGCTACTTAAACATTTAACAAGAATGTTAACCAGCAATTAAATTACCATAGTTTAATTTAATTTTATATTAAAATGACAAATATTATCGTCTAAACGACATTTTCCTATTGATAAAACCAATCGATTATTGTATTTTTGTCGACTATGAAAAGATGGTATCTCTACCCTTTTTCCCTTGGTTATCATCTCGGAACTTCGATTAGGAACCGAATGTTTGATTGGGGGTTATTTTCTTCGAAACGATTCAAAACTCCTATCATTGGTGTAGGTAATCTTTCTGTTGGCGGAAGTGGAAAATCGCCAATGGTGATGTATTTGGCAGCTTATCTGTCCAAATATTATCGCACGGGTGTACTTTCGCGTGGCTATGGTAGGATGACAAAAGGTTACAATGTGGTTAACTACGAAAGTAACTACAAAACTGTTGGTGACGAGCCCATGCAATTGTTCGAACGTTTTAAAAATCGTTTCGTTATCGGCGTTTGCGAAGACCGTGTTTTCGGTGCAAAAAAATTGATCGAAGACATGGATCTTAATGTTTTAGTTTTGGATGATAGCTTTCAGCATCGTGCGATAAAACCAGGACTTAATATTTTGTTGACAGTCTATAATGATCCGTATTTTAAGGATTTCATTTTGCCAGCTGGTGATTTGCGAGAAAGTCGCCGTGGTGCAAAACGTGCCGACATTATTATGGTTACCAAATGCCCAGATGATTTAACGGAGGAAAAAAAACAATATTACATTTCAAGAATAAAACCACAACATTATCAGAAAGTATTTTTCTCCTCTATAGAATATGACGAAAATGTCATGAGCATTGATAAATATATGCCGGTGAAAAATCTGGATTATTACGATGTACTTTTGATAACTGGTATCGCCAACCCCAAACAAATTGTAAAAGAAGTCGGCAAATATTCTAAAAAAGTAAAACATCTTAAATACAAAGACCATCACAATTTCTCCGATGATGACATCAAAAAAATTGTGGCAGAATATAAAAAACTTGGCGAATACAAGATGATTTTAACCACAGAAAAAGATTATGTAAGACTCAAAACGTTTGATTACTTACGTGACAAAATCTTTTATTGGCCAATTAATGTAGAAATAGACAATCAAGAAGCGTTTAATCAAATAATCAACGATTATGTTAGAAAAAATTAAAGAAACTGCAGCGTTCATCAAAAATATTATCCAAGACACACCAGACTTTGCAATCGTATTAGGATCTGGCCTTGGTAGACTTCAAGACGAAGTACAACCGATCCACACAATCGAATATTCGGACATTCCTAACTTCCCGCAAGTAACTGTTGTTGGCCACGGTGGCAAGTTAATCTACGGAATGCTCGAAGGCAAAAAAGTCTTGATGATGAGTGGTCGTTTCCATTATTACGAAGGTTATCCGATGGAGACTGTGACCTTTCCTTTCAAAGTTTTCCATTTATTAGGAATCCAAAATCTCTTATTATCAAACGCTTCTGGTGGCGTTAATCCTAACTTCCAAGTTGGTGACATAATGCTCGTAAAAGATCACATCAACATGATGCCAGAACATCCATTACGAGGTAAAAACATCGACGAGCTAGGCCCTAGATTTGTGGATATGAGCGAAGCTTACAACAAAAAAATGTTACAAACCGCTAACAACGTAGCTAACGAAAATAACATCAAAGTGCACGAAGGTGTTTATGTAGGATTACAAGGTCCAACGTTCGAAACGCCGTCCGAGTACGGATTAGTACGTTTCATCGGTGGTGATGCCGTAGGTATGAGCACGGTGCCGGAGGTTATTGTTGCAAAACACATGGGGATGGACGTATTCTGCGTTTCGATTATTACAGATTTGGGCGGTCCCGAAATCGCTTTCGCAGTATCGCATGAAGAAGTGCTTAATGCGGCTAACAAAGCCATGCCAGACGTTATCAAAATCGTAAAAGGTGTGGTTAAAAACTACAACTAAAAGTTTTTAAATCATAATATAGATGCACTCACATTTTTTGGGTGCATTTTTTTTGGGCGCCATTTCCGCCTACGGTTCCCGCTTTTGTGTAATTGAGGCGCGGCGGCGTTGTCGCCGCGCCTCAATTACACAAAGAGCTCCTCCTACGTCGGGGCGCTGAGCCCACGTTCTTACCAATTTGGATGATAGAATTTAATTATCATTTAATAAGAAATAGCCATCCAATAATTCTTTATTTTTGTAACACAACAATTAGAACTATGAAGAAGATTTTTAGCATCTTAAGTCTATTTATTCTCGTTTTGGGATACGCTCAAAAAATCCCAGCCGTTAACAAAACAAGTTTTAGCAAAAAAGCTTTAGCAGAAAAAATGCAAGACGAAAACGGAAATTCCATTTCTGTTAAAGACATTCTAGATCAACACAAAGGGAAAGTTATCGTCATCGACTTTTGGGCAAGTTGGTGTAAAGATTGTCTTTTAGCCATTCCCAAATCAAATGACTTAGCAGAGAAAAATCCAAACGTCCAGTTTTTATATTTTTCGTTAGAGCGCAATAGAGAAGCTTTTGACCGAAGCATAGAAAGATTCAACATGAAAGAAAAAGAAAACTTTTGGTTCTCATCTGGTTGGAAAAATGCATTCAACGACTATATTGAGCTTAATTGGATTCCGAGATTTATGGTGATTGATCAGACGTCCAAGATTGCAAAATATTATGCCATCTCGCCCGAAGATCCAGAAATCCAATCAACAATTGATAAACTTTTAAACTCAAACTAAAATTTGAGTTTTTTTTATTTTCTAAATTTGCGACATGACCTCAAGCCAAAGAAAAATTATCCATGTTGACATGGACGCTTTTTATGCGTCTGTGGAGCAACTCGATAATCCAGACTTGAAGGGCAAACCAATTGCTGTTGGTGGTGGACATCGTGGTGTAGTAGCTGCCGCAAGTTACGAAGCTCGGAAATTTGGCGTTCGATCTGCGATGCCAAGCAAAACAGCCAAAGAGAAGTGTCCCAATCTTATTTTTGTACCACCACGATTTCCACGATACAAAGAAGTTTCAAAAAAGATTAGAAGCATTTTCTACGAATATACCGACCTTGTCGAACCTTTATCTTTGGACGAAGCATATCTCGACGTCACCGAAAACAAAAAAAATATAGAATCTGCTAATCAAATTGCTAAAGAGATAAGACGACGTATTTTTGAAGACACAGGATTAACTGCATCCGCAGGAATTTCCGTGAACAAATTTTTAGCTAAAGTAGCGTCAGACATTAACAAACCGAACGGTCAAAAAACCATTCATCCACAGCATGTCGAAAAGTTTTTGGAAGAACTTCCCATAGAAAAATTTTATGGTGTAGGAAAAGTTACAGCTAACAAAATGTACAGTTTGTCAATTTATAAAGGTGCAGACATCAAGAAAAAAACATTGGAAGAGTTGACCAGACTTTTCGGAAAATCGGGACAATATTATTACAATCTCGTGCGAGGCATCCATCGAAGCGAAGTAAAGCCCAATCGAATCCAAAAAAGCGTGGCTGTAGAACGAACATTTTTTGATGATTTGTCCGACGAGCAGCAGATTGATGACAAATTAAAAAGTCTGAGCGAAGACTTACAAAACCGACTTTCTAAACATCAAATTCTCGGCAAGTCACTAACTTTAAAAATAAAATACAAAGACTTTTCACTTTATACACGAAGTTTTACGAAAACGGAGTATTACCAATCCAAAGACGATTATTATCATACCGCAAAAAATTTGTGGAAACAACGACCTTTTGACCGTGCTGTACGACTTTTGGGATTGTCGCTTTCTAATCTAAATACCGAGGAAAAAAAGCAAATTTCTATTCAGTTGAAAATTCCGTTTGAGGATTTAGAATAATTATTGCAAATCATCGTAAGTCACTTCTCGATTCACGAGAATATTTTGATAAGTTAGTTCAGAAGTTTTATCTTGTCCCGTTGTAATGATTTTTGTCGGAAACAAAATCCCATCAAAGCTTTTATAATCTGAGAAATTTTGATTGCCTTGCGACGTTTCAATTTTTGAAAGAAGACTTGTTTGTTTATCAAAATAGATTTTAGAATCCGATTTTATTAGCACGTAAAATTGCTGTTGTCCAGCCGTTGCTTCCACAACTTTATTAAAATCATTAGCATCAAACTCTAGCGCTGCTATTAATTTTCTGTTTTGCAATTTTTGTACAACAGGCTCCGGCATGGCTTCACGATGATCACCTTGACTTACATAACCAAATTTCCCATCAAATAACTGGATCACTTCCTCATGTCCTAATTTCTGCGTTTTCTTAAAAATATTGGGAGCAATCCAAACTTCGGTGCCAACATAACTTTTAGAATCAAGCGTTAATGTGGTTTGCATTTTCAGATATTTAACTTGCTCTAGCTTTGCTAGGCCGCCCAAGGCTTTATAATATCCGGAAATTATGTCGCTGGAATTAGGAAGTTTTTGACTAAAAAAACTACAACTAATAAGTAGGAAAAGAACAATTTTAAGTTTAGAAAAATAGGAATTCATAGAATCATTAAGTAGTTTTGTCGGTCAATAATCTTTCAAATTTAAAAAAAATGTCCATTAATAAGCCCGAACTTCGTCAACATTTATTGGAAATTTTGATCCAAAAAATTCTAAAACTCGAACAACTTATTGAGGACACTCGGGCATCTAACAACGATACCAAAAGTAGTATGGGCGACAAATATGAGACGAGCCGAGAGATGCTGCAACAACAGATTAATAATCTTCAACTTCAATTAAACGAGCTCAAAAGCCAACATAATTTAATGAAAAACTTAAACATTACTGATAAAAAAGTAGTCAGTCTTGGCAGCTATGTGGAGACTTCTTTATCAAAATTTTTCATCGCAGTTTCTTTAGGCGAAATAAATTTTGAGAACGAGAAACTTTATGTTATTTCTGACAAAAGTCCAATAGCCTTGGCCCTTCACAATCATAAAAAAGACGAGGTAATTTCATTTAATGGACAAAAAATTTCTATCACCGATATTTCTTAATTCAAAATGTCAATCAAGAATTCTTTCGTAGTTTTGTGCCGATGAAAAAAGCGATTACTAGCCAAAGAAAATCACGAAAAAAACAATTAGAACGCCGCCAACTGAAAAAGAAAATCATGTGGTGGACCTTGACTTTTGCGATACTTGGACTTTTAGGAACAGGTTATTATTTAAAAGAGAAAATTCACTTTTATTATTCCATTTATTTTAACAAGTTTCATCACAAAAAACTAAAAAACTCGAAAGAAGAAGAAGCGCGCATCAACAGAATAATTGGTGACTATGCTACACAGACTTTTGGCTTTGACATTTCGCATTATCAAAATAAAAAAGACATAAAATGGGATAGTTTGAGTATTGGTAATAAAACTATTCCTTTAAAATTTGTACTACTTCGTGCCACGATGGGCAACAAAAAGTCTGACAAAAATTTTGAACATTTTTGGGAACAAGCCAAAAAACATGAACTCCTCCGTGGTGCTTACCATTTTTATCGGCCAGATGAAGATCCTATATTACAAGCCAACTCTTTTATTTCGGTTGCTAAATTAGAGTCGGGTGATTTGCCTCCAGTTTTGGACATCGAGAAAATGCCTCGTCACAAATCGAGAGAGCAACTTATAAAAGATTTAAAACTTTTTTTGAAAATTTTAGAAGACGCTTATGGGGCAAAACCAATCATCTACACCTATTATCATTACAAGAAAGATGTATTAACCGACGAATTTGATGACTACACATTTTGGTTAGCTAACTACAATGACGTCCCAGCGCCTTCTCCCGAAGACAACTGGAAATTCTGGCAATTCACAGAAAACGGAATCGCCTATGGCATCAATGTTAAAGTTGACCTCAATGTTTATAATGACAGCTATTGGTCGCTACGACAGCTGACCTTGGATTAATTGTAGAATTTCTTCCGTACTGATTTTGGAAGTTGTCCCTTTTTTAGTGGCTGCAACGGCTCCAAGAGCATTCGCAAAAATTAAGGCCTCATTGTAATCTTTTTCGGTTTCGCAGTCCATAATTTTTGAAAGTAGCGCTGCTAAAAAATTGTCACCAGAACTTATCGTATCTACAATATCAACTTCAAAACCTGGATGAGAATAAAGTTGTTCGCCCGTCAATAGTATCGCTCCTTTTGTGCCACGAGTTACACAAATCTGTGCCGTCTCAGTATACTCTGACAAGAATAAAATATTAAGTTCCAAAGATTCATTATCTGCCCCAAGATGTTTAGCGAGATAGCGTAACTCCGCTTCATTTAATTTAATAAGATCAGCTTTACGCATCAATTTTACAATCTCGTCCATATCGCAAAAAGGCTTCCGAAGATTAACATCAAAAACTTTATATTTTGCAATATCAAGAAGTTTGTACATGCTATTTTTAGAAACTTCGCTGCGCGCCGCTAAACTTCCATAGACGAAAATATCAGCAGAAGAAACCGCATTAATAATCTCTTCTGTCAAATCGATATCATCCCACGCTGCAGGCGATTTAACATCGTACAAAGCGTCGCCATTATCATCAAAATGAACAATTGCTTGACCAGTCGGGAAGTTTTGATCAATCTTGATGTAGACACCAGTAAGATTAAGATTTTGAATATTTTGTAAAAGTGTACGACCTTCGGCATCATTACCGATCTTCGAAACGATACGCGATGGTACCCCAAGGCTAGTTAATCTAGCAGCAACTTGCAAAGGAGCCCCACCAATTACTTTCCCAGTCGGGAAAATATCCCACAATACTTCTCCGAAACAGATGGCTTTTCTCATAGGTTTAATTTTCTTTCTAAGATAACACTTTTAAAATATGGCTAGAAATTAATCTGTCAATTCTAACATTTTTTAACAATTTTAAAGATATTTAAACATTTAGTGAAAGAAATAAGAACCCAACATCGCTTTTATTAAGACTAAAGACTTTATAAAGCCCAATTAAAACAATTCTTATTCGTATTTTTGGGCTATGAATTACGTGACGGCAGAACATCTTTCGAAATCTTATGGTTTGAAAGTTTTATTTGAAGATATTAGTTTTAACATCAACGAAGGCGAAAAAATTGCGATTGTTGCCAAAAATGGTAGCGGAAAATCGACACTTCTCAAAATATTAATGGGAAAAGAAATCGCCGACCAAGGTTCTGTCCTTATCAATAAAGACATCCAGGTTGTACTTTTTGACCAAGAGATCAGCTTTGATCCTAATCTCACGGTTGAAGAATTTATGATGACTTTGGATTCTGCACCTATTGTTGCGCTAAAAAATTATCATTTGTCTTTAACGTCTACCGACCACGATTTCATTGAAAAAGCACTTCTTGAAATGGAAGTTCACAAAGCTTGGGATCTAGAAAATGATATGAAACAAATCTTATCCCAGCTTCAGATTACGGATCTTTCTGTCCAAATGGGAAAATTATCTGGCGGACAGGTGAAACGTGTTGCACTTGCAAAGTTATTAACCGAGACAAGGGCGGAACATCGTCACGTTCTTTTAATTATGGATGAGCCAACCAACCACCTCGATGTAGAAATGGTCGAATGGCTGGAGAATTATCTGTCTAAACAAAAAATCACCTTACTGCTTGTAACGCATGACCGCTACTTTTTAGATTCGGTTTGTGACACGATTTGGGAAATGGAAGATGCACAGTTGTACATTCATAAAGGTGGTTACGCCACATACCTGGAGAACAAAATGATCCGTGAAGAAAACTTGGACGCGACCATCGACAAAGCCAACAACCTTTACAGAAAGGAACTGGAGTGGATGCGTCGTCAACCAAAAGCTAGAACTACAAAATCTAAAAGTAGAATCGATGCTTTCTACGACACCGAAAAAATTGCTAAAACCGACACTAGAAAACAAAGCCTAGAATTGGATTTTGAAATGCAAAGACTCGGAAAAAAGATTTTAGAACTAAAACATATTGACAAGGCTTACGGCGATAATGTGCTTTTAAAAGATTTTAATTATCAATTTCAAAGAAGTGAAAAAGTTGGAATTGTTGGTAAAAACGGTGCCGGAAAATCGACATTATTAAATATTATTCAAAACCTAGAAAAGCCTGATAGCGGTACAATTGAGACTGGTGAAACGATAAGTTTCGGTTACTTTTCGCAAAAAGGTTTAGCCTTTAAAGAAGATGAACGTGTTATAGATTTTATAAAAGAAAAAGCAGAATATTATCCTTTAGCCAATGGTAGAAGTCTTTCTGCATCTCAGTTTTTGAGACTGTTTCTATTTGATGATCAGACGCAATATTCGCCAATATCAAAACTTTCTGGTGGCGAAAAACGTCGTCTACATCTTATGTATGTCCTTTATCAAAATCCAAACTTCTTGATTTTTGATGAGCCTACCAACGATTTGGATTTGCCTACATTAACGGTTTTAGAAAACTTCTTATTGCAATTCCAAGGTTGTTTAATTATCGTTTCCCACGATCGTTACTTCATGGACAGAATCGTTGATCATGTTTTAGCATTTGAAGGACAAGGTAAAATCAAGAACTTTGTCGGGAACTTCACAGAATATCGTGAGTGGAAAAAAATACAAGATTCGGAAACTAAAAAATTAGATGAAACCAAACCTAAAGTCAGTGTAGAACCAACTTCTACACCATCACAACCAAAAGTTTCTAAAAAGAAATTATCCTTCAAAGAGCAACGTGAGCTAGAACTTCTGGAAAAAGAGATGCCGGAATTAGAAAAGAAGCGTGACGCCATTTTAGAAGCATTAAACAACGAAACCGATTATGACAAAATTGCGAGACTTTCTAAAGATTTAGAAATAATTTCAGAAAACCTAGAGACTTCGGAAATGCGTTGGCTAGAGCTACAGGAGATGTTAGAATCTTAAAGTTTTTTGTTCAGTCGATCTAAAGGCGAAACAACATTAGAAATATTCTTATCCGTAACTGCGGTGTAGATTAAAGTTGTTTTAATACTGTTATGTCCAAGTAATTTTTGGATTAAAGAAATATCCGTTCCGTACTCTAACAAATGCGTGGCGTAGCTATGTCTTAAGCTATGGATCCCAACTTGCTTGTTGATTTTTGCTTTTGTCATGGCTTGCTTAAAAACCGCTTGGGCACTACGCTTCGAATACTGACCGCCATTCTCACCTTCAAAAAGATAGTATTTGGGACGAAACGCCTTGTAATACTCACGTAGCTCATTAAGAATAGATTCTGGCAAATTAACATACCGATCCTTCTTACCTTTGCTTCGTTCTATAAAGACTTTAAACTTGACACCATCAATATCTTGCACTTTAAGATTAATGATTTCACTAACCCGAAGCCCCATCCCATAACATAGTTTTAAAACTAAAAGATGTTTAATATTTGTCGTCACTTGGAACAGTTTATTAATATCTTTCTCATTCAAGGCTTTAGGCAAGATAGAGGCTTTCTTTGGCCTAGGAATATCAACGAAAAATTTATTTCTACCTAGTACTTTCTCAAAATAGAACTTAACTGCATTCATCCGACTATGTATCTGGTTTTCGGATAATCCCAAAACTTTATGACAATACAAAAAATAGCTACGTAACTTTTCCTCGCTAAGATCTTGAACCTGGTAATCACCAATTAGCTTCAAAAGTTGAGAAAACTCTCCAGTATAGGTACGAATAGTACTTTCCGAAAAGGCCTTTAAGGCAAGCTCATCTTGTAAGCGACACAACTCAACTCTGTTATTATAACTTAAAGATTCAACCAACTTCTTGCCATTATATCTCGACTTGAAACCGAGCAAAAAACGTGAATAATTGCTATCTTCAACGTAGAACATATTAGACTCAAGGTCAATACTATATTCAATCTTATCTTTCAGAGCATCACTCACAACATCCGTAACACTATAGCCTAACCAAATAACTTTATTATTATTAAGGCTACCATAGCGAGGAAATTCATTAAAATTGCGAGATTTCATTTTAAACAAAAGATTATCATTAAAGTTAATGAAAACCAAACAATTAACAAATGACTTTAAATATTATTTTCTAGTAGCCTTTTCGCGCTTTCACTACTTGCTTTTTTGTACCAAGTCTTTCCCAGCAGCATACAAAAAGAGCTTAAACAGTCTGTTCAATCGGGTCTGGGTTCTCTAGTAA